>NZ_JQEI01000017.1 GCF_000743355.1 Serratia sp. Ag1 | reverse complement strand
AGCTCGCTCATCAACACGGCTGCCTGCTTTAGTATTTCTTTTTCCATTTCCAGCCGTTTAATCTGCGCTCTGAGCGACTGGATTTCACGTTGCTCTGGTGTCAGTGCAGGATTGTCCGGCGACACCCCGCTGACTTCTTCTTTGTACTGGCGTATCCATTTACGCAATTGGCTGGGGTCCAACTCCAGAGCGCGTGCAACCTCGATGGTTGACCGCTGATACTTAACGACCTGCTCAATAGCTTCCAGTTTGAATTCAGGAGAAAAACGGCGTTTGGTCTGTTTAGGTTGAGTCATTATCAATTACCTCAATTGGCTGTCATTAAATTAACAGGCTATTGAGGTGTCCGGTATTACTGATCCACTACAAGGCACGGGACAGGCGTTTCTGCTGGCGTTCAATCTGTTCCAGGGTTCGCCCCACGCGCTGCAGGTCGGTATTGAGGCGTAGGGCACTGCGTGAGCCAATCTGGCCATAACGTTCAGCCGCACGGCTCAACGCACTTTGCCTGTCTTCCAGGCGGCGCGAGGTCTCGCCCAGCGACTCCAGCGAACGACGGGTGCCGCTCATGGCAGAGCGGAAGCTGCTGTTAATCAGCCCGCCAATCATTACGCCGATAGAAAAGTTACTGGCCACGATTTACACTCTCTTCACACTGATGCCTATATAAAGGAAGGCAAGATGGAAACCACACTGAACACGCTCAAGGCCCTTGCCGTCACGCTGTTTGTCGGTGGTTACCTGTACCTGCTGACCAAGCTGGTTATCTACACGGTGACAACCAGCTCGGATGGGTTGGTGTGGGTGCTGATGATTGGCGGGGGGGCGGTACTGCTGAGTCTGGTGATGGCCCTGGCCGCTGCAGTACTGCAGCCCGCCCTGTGGCTACTCGCCGCCGTCGTGCTGGGCGTGGTGGCCCTGGTCAAGCGTTGTCGCCGTACTCGCGTTTGATTTGCTCCTCCGCCTGCGCCAGCCACATCTCCAGTTCGTCCGGCTCCAGCGCGTCAATCTCACTCGGCTGGAACTGGAACCACCTCGCCAGCAGCCCCTGCGCCTGGGTTAGCGCCTTCTGATCCCTTACCCATCCCTGTGATTTTCTGAAATCGCTTCTGCAACTCCAGATAGTCTTCCAGATCCATATTGTCGAAATCTTCCGGCAGCATACCGGTGGCACGGGACAGCAGGATGTCATCCCAATCAGCCGCGTTACTGCTGATTTTACGGGCTGCTTTCAGGTCTTTGACGCTGAGACGCCGCAAGGGCAACTCGGTGATGTTATTGCCTGCGGCACAACTGTAGGGGAATTTAAGGGTAAAACACATTTCTGACTGTGACATGAGGTGCTCCTGTTGGGCGCTCTGACTTGAGGTATAGCAGGAGTATGTCGCTATAAAGCGGAGAGGGATAATAAAGGCCGTTAGCGAATGAAAGGGGCCTAAGCCCCTTGGGGGCAAGGTATCAGCGAGTGCGAAAGCCCTTGCAGTGGCGCAGGAACTCAATCAGCATCGCTTTGCCCTCGGCTTTAGTCAACCCGCTAAACCAGTGGTCGGGCGGTGTCCATGCCTCGATCAGGTTGGCAAACTTCCGGGCCTTTGAGCGGGTGCAATCAATCGGATCATTGGTCTTTTGGGTATTGAACAACGCGTCAACGCCGGGAATATCCAGAAGCGTGAACCAGGTGCCGTTAGCCATACCGATGGAGCCGCAGTTCCCGCCTTTGTCCTCAATTTCAACGGTCATTGTCAGCCCCCAATATTACTGCGGTAATCGGCCAACTGGTCAACACCCCCGACACGGAAGATGTTAGCCAGGTAGTCCAGCTCCAGCAGTTCCTCGCCGTCGATCACCTGCTTGATGTAGGTGCAGGTGAAGCTGCTGGAGAACTCGGCATTCTCATGCTGCTTGAAGGTGCCCAGCGGGTTCTTCTTGAACATGATGGTCAGGTACGTCACCAGCGGGATTTCATCAATCAGCCCCTGGGAACTGTAGCGCTGCACGTTGGAGCGGCACTGCAGGGCCAGCGACTTGTAGGGGTTGGCGGCAGACAGCATCGCATCCCGGTAGAAGCTGTTCCACTTGATTTCCCCCTCCATCTTGTCGAAGCCGGACGGGAGTTCCACCTTGCCCACCATCCCCAATGCCTTGTGCTCCTGCATCGTCATGGAGATATCCGGCAGCTTGATTTCTTCTGCACGGCCCAGCAGATTGGCCCCGTCCAGATAGATGTTGGCGTTGGTGATACGGTTGATTTCAATTTTTCCTGCCATCAGCTTTTACCTCCCTTCAGGTTGGCCAGGTATTCCGAGGTGATTTCGGTTTCAAACGTCAGGCGCTCCAGTGGGGGCGGGGGCGTGTATTTGTAGCTCAGCAACAGGTGACCGGCGGCCAGTTCGGTCTCCTCGTTCCGGGCCGGATCAAACCAGCAGCTAAAGCCCAGCAGTGCCCCGTCACCAATCAGCTTGCGGCCATAGGCATTCACCGACTCGGTCAGCGCATCAATCAGCGCCTGGTCAATCGGCCTGTCCATAAACTGCTGGCTAAAGTAACGCAAGGATTCGTTGAGCATGTCACCGGTACGGCGGACGTTCTCAAAGTTGCGCATATGCGACACCGTGGGCCAGGCAGCCGAACGGTTGCCCCACAGACGCATGCCGGTGCCGTAACTGTTGAACACCGTGGTGATACCTTGCTCGTTGAGCAGATTGACCTCGCTGCTCGGGTCGTCAATCATCGCAGAGAGCAAGCGTTCCACCCCTGTGATCCCCATGATTTCCTGGTTGGACGACGACCACCAGAAGCCTTTGTCCAGGTCAACCTTGGCACGCAGCCCTGCAGCCCGCTGACTTAACGGCTCCAGGCGCTCCGTGTTGGTGGCCGCATCGTAGACTTTCACATGCGGATAACACAGGCGCACCCGGTCAGAGCTGGTGTTGAAGTTGATGGTGCCCTCCGGGCCACGTCCCGCCAGTACCTGGGCGAAGGTGGTGCCGATCGGCGCGTCAATATAGGCCATCGCCCCCAGTTTCTCCGCCATGGCAATCAGCTCGGTGGAAACGCTCTTCTGGGTGCAGTACACCGGGGCGATCAGGATTTTGGCCAGAAAGCCCAACAGGTTGTAAGTGTCGTTCAACAGTTTGAGACCGGTGCGGTTGCCCGACGCATTCACTGCCCCGATGATATCCGCTGCGGTGACCTTGCTCGGGTCGGCATAGGTGTAGGCGGCGGTGACGGTTGCACCAAGGGCCAGTTTCCCGCCCCCCAGGCGCACCAGTTCGCCAGTAGCCTCATCGATGCGGTAGTCAACATCCTTGTCGTAATGCGTGTTGCCTGTCCCGGTCAGCGTGATCGTGAGGATTTTCCCAAACGAGCGAGCCAACGCACTGGCATCCCCATAGGTTGCTGCCCCATTGAACAGGGCACCGAACGCCAGCCGCGCACGCCCCGTGGCCTTGTCAAACGTGACGCTTTCCGTGGGCACGCTGGTTTTGTGTATCGCCGGGTCGAGCACGTTGATCACCACCACGGTACCCGCCCCGTGGTCATAAATCGCGTCCAGCGCCTGGGGGATGGTAAAGCCAGGCAGTTGGCTACCGAACTGCGCCGCATCTTTCTCTGACAAGCACAAGGTAACGGTATTGACCGACCCAATGGGCGCGGTGCCAATCAGGCCAATCACCGCCGACTTCACGGCCTTCACCGGGCGGGCACCGCGCTCGACTTCGATGGTCTCAGCACCATGCAGATAGTTAGCGGCCATCGTTCACCCCCGTCGTGCCGGTAGCTGCGGTTGCAAAGGAGTCCGGCAACGGCTTGAGATAGTCCAGCGCCACCAGGGTTTTCACATACTCATGGTCTTCCGGCAACGCAACCGCCTTGCCTGGCCAGAGCAACACCTCGGCCCCGTCCGCCAGCGTCACACCGCTGGCCGGGCCGCAATAGAGATAATTCATGATTCGCTTTCCTCGTAGTTCACTTCGGTCAGGAGCGGTAAGTCGTTCGGCTCGACGTCCTGGATAAACACGGTCTCCGTGGCAAACGTCAGCACGTACTGCCACACCCCGTTCACCTGGCCCAGAAACCGGTCATGGATAAGCCACACCCGGCGACGGCAGTTCGGGGGCGTCCAGCCCCCCAGTGCCTGGCGGACATAATCCAGGATATCGACAGCACCTCCCTTACCGTTGAGTTGACGCACCACCACGGTGACGGTGAACTTGACGGTTTGGGGCTGAAGCACTGCGCCGATATCCTGCTGATTGCCGTAATCGGAGCTGCCATAACTGACCAGCAGTGCGCCCAAGGAATGCGTCAGGCGAAAAGCGTCGGGGTTCTCCGGGAAAAAGTCGCTGTGCAGCGCCGGTAACTTCCGGCGCAACCGCTCTACGGTGGCTTCGATAACGCTGCGGGTATTCATCAGTATTTCTCCAGCAGCCCATCCGGGCCGCCAAAACGGCGACGACGCCCCCGAACCCGGAACTCGCCGGATTCGGGTTGGTCGGCCTGGGTTTCCTGTACGCCCAGCGTCAAGGTGCCTGACCGCACGGCAATCAGCGCTTTCTCCGTGGCCTTGTACGCATCCTTGATGACCTCCGGCAAGTCCTGATCCGGGCGACGCTGGTACAACCGATGGCAGACCAGGTTCACGGCAAAATCCTTGACCACCGTGGGCGTATTCGCCAGCGGCAGCGGGTACCGTGCCCGCAGATAGGCATCAATCAGTTCGTCGGCATAACGGATCGCTTCCTCGACCACCTCCACATTGACCGTGTCCGGCAACGGCTTATCAAGCGCCATGTCCGACAGGTCATTGGTGAGTTCAATCAGCGTGCGGCGCTGGATCAGCCGCTCAATATCACCGGGCGTACAGTACGGCATCACACACCTCGCAGAAGGCGCACCAGGTCACCGGCCGCAGCGGCGGCATCCAGTGCCATTCCCACCGGGGATTTACCGGTCACCAGGGGAATGGCACACCCATTGCCGTCAGACTGCACGCTCTGCCCGGCGGTCAGTGCGGCCCCTGCCTCGACAACGAGGATGCCCAGGACATTGATGGGCACCGCGTCACCCGGTTGCGCGTCCACCTCGGCTACCCCGAGCGCCGGTAAGCCCGCCGCGCAGGGTTTACCGTCACCGCCCACCAGGCGCTGCTGGGTCAGTGCCGCAGCAGCCACCAGGGTAGTGGTCAAAATCACTTGCTGAGTCACCATGATCAGGCCCCTTTAATGTTGGTGATGATGTACCCGGCATCGCTGCCCACCACCGCCACCTTGTAGATGTCGGTGAAGCGCACGTTGCTGACCTTGCCCCCGGCGCTGGAGTACTTGTCAATGACCGGCATCCCCTTGCGGCGGAAGGTGTAGCCAAAGGACGGCTCGTTCTCGTCGGCGCTGTCCGTTTCGCTCTGTGGGCCACTGACGTAATGCAACATCAGGTTGTCCTGCCACAAATCACTGGTGCTTTTACCGTCCTTGCTTTGCGCCAGGGATTCACCCACCACCACGTCCTGCACCTGGAACAGGTCTTTCAGGATTTCAATCGTGATGCGCTTGCGTTCATTGGCCCCAATCGCCGCCTGAATGGCCGGGTGGAATTTCAGCAGCGAGAACACGCTGGCCCCCATGGTGATGAGGTTCGGGCGCAAGCCAATATTGCCCCGCACCACATCCATCCCCGCCTCAACATCCTTGATCGGGTTGCTGTTGGCCGCTCCCCAGGCCGTGGTTGACGTCAGCTTTTTCACCGCGTTGGACGCGTAAATCTTGGTGTCCTGCGCCAGGGTGGCGGCAAACACCTCGCGACGCAGTTGGATACCGCTGGTCGAACGACGAGCCGCCTTGGCCTCTTCGTTGAACATCGACTCGGCTTCTTCGCGGTAGTCCACGGGGGCGGCCAGGTCGTGCTCGTCCAGCACGATGTCCATGGCCCCGGTCTTCTCGCGGATCATCACGTTGCTATCCGCCCCCGGCGCACGGATGGTCTCATACACCGCAAACACACCCTTACCAAAGGTCGGCACCTTCGCGCCTTCCTTCTCCATCTCGACCACCGGGAACAGGCGCTCACCGATAAACGCAGCGTTGCGATAGCCACGGGCGACGGTGGTCAATACCGGGTCAACGACCCGTTTACCGCGTAAATAATCTGACATGGACTCTCCTTACAGACAGCGTTTGACGGCTGCTTCGTAGCTGATGTTTTCGGACTTGCTCAGGGTGAGCGCCTTTTGGTGCAGGGCCAGTTGGTCAGGGTCGGCGTCGGCGAACTCCACCGAACCGTCGCTCGATTTGCGGCGACGCTCACCGGTGGCCACTTCACTGAACTCCACGACCGGTGACGCACTCTGCAACAGGGACTTGAAGGCGTCGGCCAGCGGTTGGGTGGTGGTGCCTTCGGCAAACTCCACCGGCTTGTCACCCTAGCTGACTGCATCCAGCAGCGCGACGATCACCGACTTACCGGCAGGGGCCAGACGGGCCTCTGTGATAAGCGTGTCGGCAAACGCCACGTTGGCGTCGTGCGTCGCCGCCAGTTTGGTGTTCAACTCGGCCTGCTTGCGCTCGTCAAGCTGACGTTTCAGGTCTGCGTTCTCCTGCTGAAGGCGCAGTTTTTCTTCTTCATCCACAGGTGTTTCCTCCGTGGGGGTTTCAGTTGGTGCTGCCGGAGCAGCGGGGTCAGAAAATGCGGGGTGGGGTTTCCCTGGGGGATTGGCCGCTTCACGCAGCGCCTCCAGTTGCCAGGGTGGCAACGCCTCATCAGCCTTCTCCAGGCCGAATTGTTCAATCATGAAGTCACGCAGGCGCGAGAACAGGGTGGCACTGGTGGTGAATCCCCAGTCGGCAAACTCCACCACCCCTTCATTGGCCTCACCGAACTCGGCAGACTTGAGGCCCTTGACGGCGGGCGGCTGGGCACCCAGAAAACCCACATGGCGCAGGTAGTAGACGCCGGGAACAGGGTTGCCCGGTGAGTCCGGGGCGTAAAAGGCGGCAGAGATTTTTTTGAAGCGATGGTTATCGACCAGTTCTTTAAACGCCGGGTCAACCTGATGCGGCTCGGCCAGCATGTCCTTGCCGGTGGCCGCCAGGCTTTTTACCCAGCCGTAAGCCGGGTCGTCGGTTTTCGGGTGGCCGACCACAATCGGGGCTTCGTGCAGCGCCGGATCATACGCTGCCGCCATCGCCTGGATATCGGCATCGCTAAACTGCAGCTTTTGGCCATGCATATCGGTATGCGTACCGGCCTTGAAGATATGAAGTAGGTTCATGTGTCCCCCGTGGAAGTTCAGGGGGCAGTATGTCGCCTGGGCGGGGGCAAGACTTTTAAACGGGTTTAGTAATGTGCGGGGGCGATTTCAGGCACACTTCGACACCCGGTCAACATAATGTCGGATCATCGGTGGTCAGAAGGGAAAACAACGCCCCTGTAAAGCTTTATAAAGGCGTTGAACGGGAAAAGGGGCGTCGTTGTATCACCAACGCCCCTTGACGCCGCCGTGCGTCTGTCAGCGCCGGGTCACCTCAGTGAGGTAGGACAGAGTCTGGTCTAACAGCTTCTGCTCCACCCGCGCCTGCAGGTTACCGTCAGCATCCACGGGCAGATAGGGACGTTCGGGCAACGTGACGGCAAGGTTACGGCCTGCCTTGCCACCTAACTGGTGAATGCGAGCATAGTCAACGTTGGTACCCACCCCCGCGCTGCTGCTGTCATAGGCCGTGGTGATACTGCGGCGCAGCAACCCGCTTTTTGACAGCGTCATGCCACTTCGGGCCAGTGCGGCCACAGACGGCTCCCAGGCGGGGTGACCCTCATCCTCAAAGTTGAAGTCGGTTTCCGTCTTGAGGGTTTCAGCCAGGCGGCGCATCAGTGGCGTCATGTCCGCCAGTGCCGCATCCACGGATTTCAGCGCCTGGCGGAGTGCCTTGTCGTTGACCGTCACGGTCATCAGTTCTTTCATGGTCTCTCTCCCAACTCACGTTGTGCCAATCCGGCCAGTTTGCCCTGGTATCTGGCCAGGTCGGGGCGATACCCTTCGCCGGGGTTGTATGACCAGCCCACATCCGGGCTGACGATAATCTCGCTGTTGCGCACCGCATCGCGCACCCGGTACTGCGCCACGGGCTGCAGCTCGCCGGTTTTCTCCGAGACCAATTTTAGCGACCAGCCCAACGCCTCCCCGGACTGCCCGACACGCAAGCCGCGCTCACGAACGTCCGCTGCCGACAGGGCGATCACGCTGCAGCGGCAACGCCAGCCATTCGGCGGGTAGAACGCCCGCCAAAAGGGATCGTCCGAGGGGAACACCAGACCATGCAGCGCCAGGTGGCTCTTGCGGGTGTGGCTGTCACGGATGGCCACATACATCCAGTAGGGCCGGTCTGCGGCGTTTTCGGTCATCTCCGCCCAACGGCCTGCGCTGTAGAGCGTGGCCATGTTGGTGCGAAAAATCGTGTCCAGCCGCCACGGACTGCCCTGCTGGACGGTGACGGTTTCCCCGGTGTTCGGGTCGGTGGCCTCGACTTCCCCCCACCATCCCTTGGCCTGCAGTACCGGCGTCAGCGTTTTTTTGAACCACTGCCCGGTTTTGCCTTCCACCACTGCCTGCTCCAGGGCGCGGCGCACATCTTCCAGCACATCGAGCCGGGTCAGCTTGGCCACGGTGAACGCCTGGGCATGGGCTTCCTGCCACACCTCCTCCCAGTCCCAGGAGATGGCGAACCCCTTGGCCTTCAGGTAGCCAATCACCCGCTCCGGGGGCAGACCAAACATCATGGATAAAGCGTCATTACTGAGCGTTGGCATGCAGCCGCCCCCAGACCTTGGCCACGAACAGCACGCGGGCCAACCGTTCCTGCAGGTCGTCAGCCCCCATCTGCGGGTAGAGTTCGGCCAACTGGCCCATCAACTCAGAGGGGGAGACGCCCTGGCGAACGGCAGCGAACAGGGGGGCCAACACGGGGGTCAGCACCTTGTCCAGCTTGCCGGTTTTCATCAGGCTGTCGAGCGCATGGTCAAGCTGATCCTGCGCGTTCAGGTCAGCATCCGCTGCTGCTTCGGCAAACGCCACATCGGTCAACGGCGTGGTCACCGCAGACTCCCGAAGGTCACCCGGCTGCAGGCCATATTCCCGCTGAAAATACTGCGGGGTGAAGATGGCACCGGCCTGCGCAAGATTGTAATCCCGCTTGGACTGGATCTCATCGACGCTCTCCTGCTCCCACATGCCCCACACCGGGCACGGCACATCCCCAAAGTTGAGTTCAACCAGCCAGCGCAACACCTGATTCACCGTACTCACCACCAGGGACGCATCCCCGTCACGGATATCGGCGGTCACCTCCAGCCCGGCCTGCGCCGAGGCTCTGTTACTGTTGGCTTCTGTCGTCTGGTTTTGCCCCAACAAGGCGATAGAGATTTCGCTGCGGGCCATCTGGATCAAATCCTTGTAAATCCCGCTGGAGTCGCCTTTCCCTGCGGCCTCCAGAATCTCTACGGAAGAATCGTCAGGGATAGCGGCCACAGAGTCTTCCACCATGGTTTCCAGCGCATCCAGGATAAGGTCAATCTCGCTTTGCGCCGTGCCACGCGGGTGTTTGCCAATCACCCAGGGACTCCCGTACTTCTCGGTAAAACGCATCCAGAATTTCCAGCCGCCCTTTTTGAAGGTGACGGGCCAGAAGCACATGGAGAGGTCAGGAAACCCATAGGGGTTGTCATAGCTCGCATCCTGCGCGGCCACCACGAACTTGCGCGGTGGCAACAGTTCCCCCGCCAGTCCGGCATGGCGTGAGCGAAAGCGCAACTGGTTGCCATCATCAAAGGAAAACCACTCGGGCGGCTTGCCGACAATGTTGCTGACCACCAGATGGCCACCGTCTTTTTCCCAGGTCAGTTCGGCAGGCTGGTAGCCGAACAGCGGGCCATCCAACAGCTCACCGATAATGCGGTCAATGTCCCACTGGCTCATGACGTCGGTCAGAAACGCCATTACCGCGTCTGAGGCCCCGTTCGCGGTCAGCCCACGCTCCAGCGCTTTGACGGCAGACTTGCGGCGGCGAATGCTGCTGCCGACCAACGGCTCGGCCCGCAGGTCACGGTACACGCTGATATCCCGCCCCAGTGATTTGAGGATGGGGTCGGGGTTCGGCAGGCTGCTGAGATACCCGGTGAAGACGCCCATGGCCCGGTCACGGCTGGCAATCTCGCGGGTCAGGTCGCGCTTGGACTCGGCAAAAGAAACAAACTGTGTCGGTGTAACGTAAATTCCCTTGGCCATCAGTACCCCTCCAGCATGCGGGCAGACTGTCGACGGCGACGCGAATTGACGGTCACCGGCCCCTTGTTGAGTTCACGGCTGGCAAAGTAGGCCAGCGCCAGGGCAATAGCCGCATCGCCGTGACGTTTACCGCCATCCGTTTTGGATTTGGATCGTTGCTCTGGGATGCGAGGGACGCCGTTGATCACCTGCACCGCCCGCAGGTCATTCAGCGTATCCTCATCCTGGGGAAGCCCCTCCAGATTGCCGTCTTCCAATGCGGCTTTGACCGGCGGCATATGGTCACGGTACCAGCCTTCGTTCAGCTTGATCTGCTGTACCCGACTGGCCCCGTAGCGCTGCATGGCATACTCCGCCAGATAGGCTCCGTTGCCCCCGGCGTCAAACGCCGCGCCCATCAGATTGGGCAGGCCATCCATCAGGAACCAGGAAATCTGCTCCTGCTGTTTGAACGGCACGTTACGCAGCTCCAGCACGAACGGCACCCGGCGTACCAGGTTCTTTTGCTGCAGCAGCGGATAGTCAATCGACAGGTCACCGCTGCGACCAAAGTCGCGCCCCAGAAACGAACGCGCATCTGCAGGTAGCGCCGCCAGCAGCGGCTTCAGGTTTTCGTCCAGCCAGTCCTGCGTCTCCTTGAACCGCACCTCATCGGACTTGAGTTCGTAGCCCTCTGGGCAGGTGAGGCGCAAAATCGGGGTATCAGGGGTCATGCGCAGTTCAATCAGGGCACGGGACAGCCAGGCCCCGCCCGAATGGGCCGGGATACAATCCAGCTCCTCGCTGGCCCCGGCACCGTAGAACTTGTACACCGATGCCATCCACGCCTGCTCGGCCTCTGCCGACCAGGTCTGCCCGGTACGCAGGCACACACGGCGGAACAACCCCTCGGCCACCGCCTCCTCAAAGGGGATGCGATGCACGCTGCCGTCACGGCGTCCGGCACGGATATCATTCAGCAACACATTGAACGGGTTTTCGACACCATTATGGGTGGAGATGACACGCACCTTGCCACCCCAGATCAGCATCGCCAGTGCGGCCTTCAGCAGTTCACCCAACTGCTCATGGAACGCAGCCTCGTCAATGACGATGATGCCCTGGCGACCCCGCAGGTTGGAGGGCCGACTGGACAGCGCGACCACCCGAAACCCCGCATCCGGGAACCGGATGGTGTAGGTCTTGATATGTTTGTCGTCTTCTTCCTCCTCCCAGAACCCTTCCTCTATCGCGCTGGCCGCGTAGTTGAAGGCCCGCGCCCACATGGCGCACGCCTGGATATACTCCACGGTCATGTCCTGGTTGTAGGCAATGTAATAGACGTTCATCCCTCCAGCTGATGCTGCCGAAGCGGCGGTCAGCACATTGTCTGCCGCCTCGGCCCAGGTGATGCCGGTGCGGCGGCTTTTCTCAATGACCTTGAGCGGCGAAGGGTCAGCCACCCAGCGCTGCTGATAAGGCATGAGCACCACGGGCACATCCAGGGTGGAGGTGTCAGGTAACATGGGTGTCAGTTGGCTCATGTGGCGATCCCCATGATTTCACGGCGCAGTGCCTGGACGGCTTCGGCGGACAAGCCCCCTTTGCGGGCGATTTTCTCGGCCGCGCTGGCCGCACTTTCGACTTTCTCACGTACCTCGCTCTGAAAGCGTTTGAGGTTGACAGAGGCGCGGGTCAGGGTGGCGATGTTCTTCGAGGCGGTGGCCAGCAACTTGGCCCGGTCTGAAGGATCATCCCCATCCCCCACCTGCTGCAACCGCATCAGGATATCCATCATCTCCGTCTGGATCAGCGCCATCAGCCCCGCCGAACGATCATCAGCATCGTCTCCGGCTTCACGCGCCATCAGCCGTGCCGCTTCAGTGGCCGCACGCACCCGCGCCAGTTGCTGCTCCATCTTGTAGCCAAAGCGTTGCAGTGACGCACGGGTGATGAGATAGCCTTTATCACGCAACAAGGCTTCCAGATCGGCATAACCGGTAAAGTTGTTTTCCGTCAAGGCACGCTCCAGCCAGCGACGTACCTCTTGCGGCAAGATATCGATACTGCTGCGACGCCCCATGATCATTCGCTCCAGTATTTGGTCGGACGGGCGATACCAGGGCCACACTCCACGGTGTACTCCACCAGGTCGACACCCAGACGGGTCAGGTCGGCATACCACATCCCGGAGGGCTGCTTGTTCAGCTCCAGCATCTGGCGGTCAGCCAGATAATCCAGCTCGCGACGCAGCTCCAGCGCGGTAGCATCGGGGTAGATGGCACGGGCCACATCCAGCAACAGCGTTTCGCACGCGGTGTACGGACGGGTTTTATTGAGTGCAACCAGCAAGCTCCAACGCAGTGACTCACGGCGCACACGGGTGATATCAACCATTTTTACCTCCAGCAAGACGGTGCTGCTGCACCAATTCCAATTTGTTGTAAACCGCATCCAGCTTGGCTTCGATCACCGTCTGCCCCCGGACATAGTCCTCCCGACGCACATAGTGGATAGGCAGGTCGGCCTTGAACTCCAGGAACTCCCGCTCCAGGGTGTTCAGGTTGTTGGTGAACTCCCGAAGGCTGGCGTCCAGCGAAGAGAACTGCTCTATCTGGCGCTTTTCCAACTGGGCGAAAAACATCTTGGCCACGCCAAACACAAACCCCATAAAGGTGACCAATAGCCCCACCAGTGCCCAGAACTCGACTTCGACTCTCATTGCTGCAACCCCTCGATGTAATCCAGCAGTCCGTTAACCTGGGCACTCAGTGCCTGGCACTGGGGGCCGTTGTCAGTGATGTTGGCGAGAATGTCTCGCTGGGTGACGCCGGAATCACGTAATCGGGCGTCAGCGGGGTGAACGGGGCCGGGCGCTTGGCCAGGCTGGGCGGTAACGGTGGCAGCACCGTTTTGGGCACCGGACTCGGCAACGCCGAAGGCGGCGTTGTATTGCTGCACGAAGCCACGAGTAAACACGCACTGCACAGCATGAGGCTGGCCCTGTTCGTCAATCCAGCGTTGCGTAACATCATCAATTTTCCTCAGTAGTTGCTGTTTCTGTTGTTGCAGACTGGCGAGGGTGGCCTGATAGCCCACCTCAGCCTGATGAGCGGCAAGCACCTGTGCCTGGTAGCGTTCCTGCCAGGCACGCAGGGCGGCATTATCTCTGTCGGTCTGCTCGCGCTTTTCACGGTCAAAAGTGGCCTGAAGTTCACTCAGCGCAGCGTTGCCTGCCAGCGTGGCGTCACCCTGGCCATGGAGATAGCCTTTCTGGTAAATCCCACCCAAGACCACGGCTACCCCCAGCGCGATCAGCATGCCGCGCCAGGGTAATGATTTAAGCTCCACAGGTTGTCCCTCCCCAAACTAGATAACGCGGCATCAGGTCGTGCAGGATGCGGCGCGGGTACTGCCGGTTCTCGCGCCAGGCGGCGGCACTGCGCCCGGCATTGACGGTTTCGACCTGGGTAAACCATACCGTGGGCGTCAACCCTTTTTGTTGCGCCAGCGCCTTGTCCTTGATGACCCAGCCCAACCCGCCGTTATACGCCGAGAGGGTCATGGCCATCCGCTCGCAGGTGTTGTCTGCCCGGATGCGCTGCCACAGCCAGCGGTCATAGCTCACCAATGCCCGGATGGCCCAGGCGGGGTTGAACGGCTCGCGCTTGGCCAGGGCGGGCATCACCTGGCTGATCCAGTCCGCCGTCGCGGGCATAAACTGTGCCAATCCCTGCGCACCGACAGGCGAGACGGCATCATGGCGCCAGCCGCTTTCCTGATGAAGCTGTGCGGCGAAGTCGGCCACCGGCGCAGACAATCCCCATTCCACGCGGGCCGCACGAATAAGCGTGTCGCGGTGCTGCATTGCCGCCAGTGACGGCTGTGCGGCCTGGGCCTGCGAGAAAAAGCCCCCGCACCAGAGCAGCCAGGCAGTGACCCCAGCGCCGAACAGTTGCCACCAGAAACTGTATTTCCCGGTGCGCGGTTTGCCGTGCAGGGTGACCGTCATCCCCAGACCAAGAGTGACGGCCACAATCCAGGTGATTTGAGGCCAGTTCATCGCTACAGCCCCATCGCAACGCTGAGGCAGACCGCCGCCACAATCAGGGCGCGGCGGATCAGCACGGCAGCAAAGACGCGTTGATCACCGGGATTGACTGGGTACTTGCCTTCCGCCATCAGGACGGGGTCGTGCTTGAGGTACTGGCCAGGGCGTGATTTGGGGAACAGCGAACAGTCGAGCCAGTAACCCAGCACGGCGGCGAGGGTAATAAGCGACAGCTTGTAAATCACCACTGGCAATTGCTGCGGTGACACTAGGGCGATCAGCACCAGCAGCAGTACGGCGGTAAGCAGCCAGCCGCCGAGGCGCAGTTGTTTAACATGGGAAATTAGCGTGGTAACGGGGATTAATAGCGTTTTGAGGAATTTCATGATCTGTCTCCTTGAGTAAGTGGAGACAGCATCACAAATGGACGGTGAAAGGGATTTTAAACCGCGTTAATAGTGTGTACCGGGGGAAAGAAGCCAGGATGGCGGCTCAATCATACCAAAGGATAAGCCTGCCATGGGATTAAAATGCACCGCCAGACTGATTGAAATCGCTGGCGCAAAACCAGTACACGCCCTTATCCGGTTCAATACCGGTCTCATTAATAGGATTGCACGTGTCAACAAACGCACCTTCGGCTACAGGCGTAACCGCATCATGCTCAAAATGATTATCACGCTTGTAGGCGTCAATCGGTCGCTGGGCGATCTCTTCTTTTTCCTGACGCGGTTGCAGTATCGCGTCAACAGGGTGACCCGCACACCAGAAGTAAAAAGAGCGGCCCGCAGGGTGGTGGAACACCCGGCGAGCCGTCAACACACAGAATATTTAGTCCTGTCTCGGACATACCCAATAATCATTCTTAGGGTCTGGTGAAAAAACTGTCAAACAACCTGCTCGTGGGGCTTTGCTGCCATCAGTCTTAGGAAGATGTTCTTTGTCAAGTTTCACGCTCAAATCCCCACCAGGAACATCCATTCTGTCTAAACAAACTGACTGGCAGGCTGATTTAGATATTTTCACCTCGTGAGCATCATTTGATATAAACAAAAAGCAATTATGGTCAGACGCTATGTAACCGCCTGGAATATTATTCTCGCTTTTAATGTGGAACTGGACTGTTGTCACCGGACGCAAATTGTCATCAGATACTTTGACCTCTTCGAAATTGGCAGCATACTTATCTAAGCCTGGACATTGTTGACGAATAAATGGTAACTCGCGTTTTACAACCGGGTTATCGGTTTCAACGTTGAAAACTGAATGCTCCTTGGCTGGGGGGGAAGTTTCATCAGAATCAGCATTATCTCCACACCCAGACAAGATGAAAATCAATGGTAAAAATACGCAGCGCATAACCCTGTCCTTATCTCAATGATGTTATTTACATTTGATTCAGGAAAACAAACCGATCCGGTCTCTTCGACGCGAATCTCCCCAAAATCACCTAACAAAACGGGAATAAACCGTTCTCATAATCAACCGGGTAATGTTTTTCCATCGATGCGGATATCCTTATCGTAAAATAAAGCGGTACTTTTCATCAGGAACATTGTGCTGATCTAATAATAAGAGTCTGCATGGAGTGCTTAAAACACGAGAATAACCACCGTCAGGGCTGATGTTGATGTAACAGACCTTCCCCTTGACAGCATAGGCATCAGGAGCGGAAGACTGCGGTGAAACGGTAAATTTAAGGGTATGCCACCCTGATTTTTGCTTGTAAGTTGATAGTGAAATCAAGTCATTTTTATATTTATTAAGACCAGGAAAAATACTGCGCAAAGCTGGGATTGATGCATTGATAACACCGTTACTTGTCTCAACAGCAAATAGTTTTGCTTCGTTCTGGGTATCATCTTTTACTGAAGGTAACTTGTCTGAAATGCCCATGAAACCAGCAAAAACTGCCACAATAGTAATGACAACCCCAGACCATAGAGCTGTTTTTGTTGATAGAGTTGCCTTAATTGGCTCTGTTGCTGCCCCCTGCTGCAATGGCTCTGTTCTACCGTATTCACAATTATTTAATAGATCATCAAAATAACCAAATATTTCCTGAAGTTGCTCTTTAGTCATTCCCTTGAGGTGAGTCGTACCAAAACGCTTCAGGCAATACCTATCCCTTTCAATACGGTACTCTTGGCCAGTAATACTTATTATTTTAGCAACCAGAATATTACAGTCCTTAAGGTATTTTATCCGTCGAGCGCACTCTTGCAGGATTCCAACAGCGCAATGATAATCTGCTGCCGTCATCTCATTGACTGTCGTCGTATTGAGTTTGGTATGGAGCATCAGCCACATTTCTCGCTTACTTTCGCCAGCTTCAACTAACTCGTCCATTAGCTTGTGTAGGTCACGTTTTTGTAACAATGAGATTGGCTGCTGTGCAGTAGATGAAATATCACCAGCATAGTTATTAATGGTCACATCGCCGCTGACAACGTTACCCACATCTCCGTTAACTGTTTGCTTTAGCTCGCTCATTTTCTCTTCGTGTTTTTATTCATTATCGCCCCTGTCCCCATGGTCACATTACCTTTGATAACGTTCCCAAGAACATCGCCATGAATTACCTGCTCTGCTCGTTCTTTGGATGAACCTGTTGTTAGTGCCGATAACACTGATCCTTTGACCTGAATGGGAGCTTGGCGGTAGCGCTGAAGTAATTCCATTTCATCTCTGGAAAGAGTTACTCCGGATGACTCTCCTGTTAGAACGTATTGAATGTTTGCCCCAGCAGAAGCCAATGCAGCGAGAACTTCCATTCCTGGTGATATAAGTCCAGATTCATACCGGCTCCATGTCTCACGCTTAATACCTGCAAGCGCTGCCGCAGTAGCCTGAGTCAACTTAAGTTTCTTCCGTTCTTCTTTGAGCCGCTCAAATATTGATTTATTAATCACTATCCAACCTTGACTATGTGACTTATTGATCACATAATCTATCACATATAAACCAAACATCATTGCATCAACCAAGGAGGCAACGATGACCAGAAATCAACTGAAGACACTCATCAACTCAACTGGAAGAAAGCTTAATCAGTTTGCTGCTCGTCACCACTTCCCGGTAATAGCTGCATGCTCATACGCCGTAACAGAACCTCGG
Source organism: Serratia sp. Ag1 (assembly GCF_000743355.1). GTDB lineage: Bacteria > Pseudomonadota > Gammaproteobacteria > Enterobacterales > Enterobacteriaceae > Chania. The sequence continues at coordinate 22,826 of NZ_JQEI01000017.1, read as the reverse complement.
GTTCATCAACCAACATTGCCAACATCCGGTCGATCAAAGCTTCTGTTATTGACTCAGGTGGAGCTTCCTGCAATCGCCACTCTGCAAGAAGACGCGTGTATTCAGCAGTATCCAAATGCCCTGATTTACCTAGGCAAATAACAAGTACCTGCAAACAAGACATAACACCTTCCAAGCCCTCGTAAAGCAGCTTGTTGGGAGTTTCAGTATCAGCAGTATCCATTTAGTTATCCAAAAGGTGAAAAGTTATGACATCAGACCAAATCAAAGCTCTCTTCCGGCAGCGTGGGATGACCTTCACTCGCTGGGCTGAAGAAAACGGCTATACGCGCAACGAGGTTTATCGCGTTCTTAACGGCCAGGCCAAGGCAAATTACGGCAAGGCCCACGAGATTGCCGTCAAGTTGGGACTCAAATCCGGCACCGTTGCAGCATGATACATGCTTGCAATCAGTGTAACAGCGTTTCATCTGTAGAAAAGAGGGTAAGCATTGATTATGACTATTTCGCCCAACGCCTCCTCATCAATTAAGCGTGCTCTGCGCGTCATGAAAGCGCTAAAAGGACATTCACTCAACGGGATTTCCAATGGAGAACTAGCCAAAGCTCTGGGGGAGTCACCGGCAAACATTACTCGCACCCTGAACACATTGGTCGACGAAGGCATGGCCCAGCGTTTGGACTCGGGGCGCTATGCCCCCGGCATGATGCTGTTGCAGATTGCACAGTCCTTTGCCAACGAGATGGCCTCTACACAGGCCCGCATAGCAGAAATGAACCAGCGCGTGCTTGCTGGTAGCCGTAACTAAGGAGTGACGAAATGGCTCGGCCAAAAAACACCATTACCACACAGCTTGTTGAAGATGTGCCTCTGGCAGAAGACCTGCAACTTAACCTGAATGCTATGACCGAACACCGCCAGCAGATCATGGCGCAGTTTGGTGACGGGCTACCTTATGACCGCAGCCGTATAGTGCATGAAGCCCGGTTCTATATGGCGCAAAGTGCTGAAGCCATGCTGGAAGCAGGTAAGCGCCTCGTAATTATTAAGGAGGTAGAACCTCACGGAGTTCTAATCGATATCCTCGAAAATGAACTGGCTCTCCCATATAGAACTGCCGCGAGAATGATGCAGGCCGCAACTAAATATCTTTCTCCAACGTTGAAAACAAATGTGCCAGCGCTGGCACATTTGGGCAAAACCAAACTCTTCGAGTTAATGACCGAGGACGATGGGGATCTGGCTGAACTGGCTGATGGCGGCACCATCGCTGGTATGACGCTGGACGATATCGACCGCATGACCAGTCGTGAACTCAAAGCCGCCCTGCGTGAAACCCGTGAAGACCTAGACGCCAAACGCCGTACCGTGGCGGAAAAAGACGAGAAAATCAACGAGCTGAAAGAAACGCGGGAAAAACTCAAACGCCTCCCCGTTGATGCAGAGATCAATGAACTGCGTGGGCAACTCTCTGACCTAGCTGAAGAAATGGTCAGAAAAACCATGGGCAGCATCACGGACGGCTTTGTTCGCCTGGATGAAGACACCCTGGCACGAGGCGTGCCCCATACCGGCTTTATGGCCGGTCTGCTGCTGGATATTGAACGTGAAATCCAGTGCCTGCGCTCACGTTTCGATTTGCCTGAACTGCCTGTCCAGACCGAACCTGAGTGGATCAACGGCCCCACCGAGGATGATAAGAATTTCAAGAAGCCTGATTTTCTGACCGAACCCAGCGAGGAACGCTAATCCATGAACGCCATCCTAAACGAACGACTGGTAGAGATTGCCAAGGAAGCCCGGATGGCACCGCACGGGGCAAAAGAAGCCATCTATCAGGCAGCCTGTGAGGAGTTGCAAATCAGCAAATCCACGCTGTTGAAGAAGCTAAAAACCGTGGCTTACACCAAACCACGTAAAAAACGCAGTGATGCCGGTAAAAGCATCATCAGTGAAGCGGAAGTCAAAACGATCGCTGCGGCTATTAAGGGATCAACACGCATGACCAGCAAACGCCTTTACAGCATTGAGCAGGCCACCGACGATTGTCGCCGTAATGGCATGGTTCAGGCGGGTCAGGTGGATCAGGCAACCGGTGAGTTCACGCCGGTGCATAAAGACACCGTGCGTCGAGCTTTGCTTAAACATCGCCTTCACCCTACCCAGATGAAAATTGCTGCGCCGCATGTTCGCCTGGTCAGCCGCCACCCCAATCATGTCTGGCAGTTGGATGCCTCCATCTGCGTGTTGTTCTACCTGAAAAACCCCAAGAAAATCAGCAAGGCTATACGCCTGGGGCAGTCCAATCTCTACATGATGCCAGAGGCAGAATTCAACAAAAACAAGCCTGACAATCTTGACCGTATCGCCAAAGACCGCGTGTGGTCGTTTGAAATCACCGACCACACCAGCGGGTGGATTTATGTCGAATACCAGTTCGGTGGCGAAACCTCAGCCAACTTCGCCAGTGTTCTCATCAATGCCATGCAGGAGCGTGAAGGCGCGGACATTTTGCACGGCGTTCCTGAAATCCTGTTCACCGACCCCGGTTCAGCGTTAAAAGCCCCCACGCTGGGCAACCTGTGCAAATCGCTAGGGGTCAGGATGATCCCGCACAAGGCACGGAATGCCCGTGCAACTGGGTCGGTAGAAAAGGCGCGTGACATTATTGAGCGACAGTTCGAAGGTCGTCTCAGCTTCCAGCAGGTTAACGACCTGGACGACCTTAACGACAAGGCCCGTGCCTGGCGCATGCTGTTCAACCGCAAGAATATCCATAGCCGCCATGGTGAAACCCGCACCGCCAAGTGGTTGGCAGGTATCCGTGGCCATCTGGTCAAGGCACCACCACTGGACGTTTGCCGGGAACTGGCGGTTTCCACTCCCGAAAGCCGCAAGGTTCGGGGTGACATGTCCGTACCGTTCAAAGGCAAAAGCTATAACCTGCGCCCACTGGTTGAACAGGATTTAGTTTGCGTCGGCGAGTCGGTGCTGATCACCGTCGTCCCCCTCAAAGAGAACGTGGCGCGGGTCGTGCTGCATGATGACAACGGCATGGAATGCTTTTATCAGGTTGACGAAATCATGCTGGATGAGAACGGCTTCCCTATCGATGCACCCGTTATAGGCGAATCTTTTGCCCCAGTTCCCCAGACATTGCTTGAACGTAACAAGGCAGAGCTGGATCAACTGCTGACTGAAACAACCTCTGCGGCTGATGCGCAAGCTGCGCTCAAGGCCAGAACGCTGCCGTTCGGTGGCCGACTGAATCCCTTCAAGGATATTGAAGAGGATATCGCGCCGACCTATCTGCCCGTCCGCGGGGAGGCTTCCAAGGTGCGTGGCCCACGCATTGAGCAATTTTTAAATCCGGTAGAGGTGGTACGTACCCTGCGTGAGCAGTTCAAACAGCAGGGGAAAACTTGGAACAGCACATTCTATACCGATATCACGACCCGCTTCCCTGATGGCGTTCCCGCCGACCAGGTAGAGGCATTGGCCGCTGAATACATGGCGCTGACCTCTGAAGTGGTGGTCAGGTTGGTTAACAGCAAGTAACCCAGGAGGAGTCATGCTGGCATTCAAGCAACAGCTACAGGCACACCAGCTTACGCAAAGTGCGGTGGCCGTGGCTGTCGGGATATCAGAAGCGGCGCTGGCGCAGATTGTGAATCATAACCAGTGGCCACGGCAGCATGCCGATGCGGTTCGCCAGCGCATCACCGCGTTTCTGGCGCAGAAAGGTATTGATACCACTGGCAGTTTTGACGAGGTGCAGGCTGATGCAGTGCAGCCAGTCGACACCAGGACGATCACCGACACATCCCTGACCGATAAAGAGGAAAATATGTTACTGAAAAAGCAGGTATTGCTTCCTGACACCCGTAAACACTTTGGCATCTTCCGCAACCCGTTTGATGAAGCGGCCATGCAAAGCACCGAAGACGTTTTTCTGACGCCGGAAAGCCGCTACGTGCGTGAATCCATGTACCAGACGGCGAAATACGGTGGATTCATTGCAGTGCATGGCGAGTCAGGCTCAGGCAAATCCACGTTGCGCCGCGACCTGATTGACCGCATCAACCGGGAACATGCCCCCATTATTGTCATTGAACCCTATGTGCTGGCGATGGAAGACAATGACCGCACCGGTAAGACGCTGAAAGCGGCCAGTATTGCCGAAGCCATCCTCAGCACCATCGCCCCGCTGGAGCGCCTGAAATCGGCACCCGAGGCCCGTTTTCGCCAGTTGCACCGCATTTTGAAAGAGAGCGCCAGGGTCGGACATAGCCACGTTCTGATCATTGAAGAAGCCCACTGCCTGCCAGTGCCGACCCTGAAGCACCTGAAGCGCTTCTTTGAACTTGAGGACGGGTTCAAAAAGCTGATTTCCATCATCCTGATTGGCCAACCTGAGCTGCAGCAGAAGTTATCTGAACGCAGCCAGGAGGTTCGCGAGGTTGTACAGCGTTGCGAACTGGTGAGGCTTGACCCACTGGACGCACATCTGGATGCGTTTCTGGCCCATAAGTTTACCCGCGCCGGTGTCGAGATGGACAAAGTGCTGAACCCGTCAGCGGTAGAGGCCATTCGCGAACGGCTCAGCCTGCGCCGCAAAAACGGTAACAGCGCTGTCGAGACCGTCAGCCTGCTTTACCCTCTGGCCATCGGCAATCTGGTCACCGCCGCCATGAATCTGGCAGCAGAAAACGACATCCCGATTGTGGATGCCAACATCATTCGCAGCATATAAAGGAAAGCGCCATGAGTCGTACTATCGCAGCGAAACAGCGTCGTTCAAACCGAATGACACTGAGGCACAAAGGGAAGCATGTTCATCTGCACTTTGTTGAAGATTTCTCCGATTGTGAGTTTAGCGGTAAACCTCGCCAGTACGTCAGATTATTAGCCCACAGACGTGGGGCACGCCGTTACCGTGCCAAGCCTGCCTTTATGGCCCGGTGGTATCTCAGAGAGCTACTCCCCCAATTGCATCCAGGGCGGTGGGGAGAAGTTGTTTTCGAAGGAGTGACGCCATGAGAAGCCGGTTGATCATCCCCTGCGACAACATGCCGATCCAGATGCAGCTTGCGTCTTCCGGCCTGGCAATAACGCAACTCAATACCATGGGGTTTACCGTCGAACGGATTGAACTGGATGGGTATACCCGGCCCACCATCACCGTCCAGTATGATGCCAATTGTCGACATCGGCAGGAAAACGGCGAGGCCGTCAAGTATGCGTATGGCACGGATGAATGCGGCAAATATGAACGGTATCAAATTCAGCTTTGCAACTGCCGGATTAGCTGGGAGGTGCGGTAATTAATTTAATCGGAATACCTTCTTTATTTATTAACCCTTAATACAGGTAATTAAAAATGGCAAAAGGTAAAACGCGGCTTAAAGCTGCGGCGACTTCCTATGTCCCGCAGTCACGCGAGCAGGTTATTGAAGATATTAAAAAGATTGGTGATATCCAACGGGAGTTAACCCGTGTTGAAACGGACATTAATGACCGCATCGCCATTCTGACCAACAAGCACACCCCTGAGATTGAGGCCATGAAAGCCCAGCTATCTTCTCTGCAAAACGGTGTGCAGACCTGGTGTGAAGCGCATCGTGAGGCCATTACTGATGGCAACAAAACCAAGACGGTAAAGTTCAATACCGGTGAGGTGTCGTGGCGTGCGCGTCCAATTTCCGTCTCTATCAAAGGTGTCGATGTTGTCTTGAAAGCGTTAAAAACCCTGAAACTCGACCGTTTTATTCGTACCAAAGAGGAAATTAATAAAGACGCTATTTTGGCAGATAAAGATGCAGTGAAAGATATTAAGGGCATCACCTTTAATAAGGATAAAGAAGATTTCTCCATCACGCCTTTTGAGCAGGAGATCCAGTAATGCCTATTCATTGCAAACAGTGCAAAAAGCCTGTGTCCCAACTGAACCTGAAGCAGGCTGATGTGGTTCAAACGCCAGAGTTCAGCGAGTGGATTGTCGACTTGATCCTGGTCTGCCCACACTGCAGCCAGCAATACGCAGCAGCGCTTCCTTCCGGCGACCTCACCCCTATGGAGACCCACAATGGATAAACTCGCCCTGTACCGGCAGGCCCTGCAGGTGTTCGGCTACGACAAACAGTTATGCAAGCTGGCCGAGGAGGCCAGCGAGCTGGCTGCCGAATCCAACCGCTTGTTGAACCATCAAGGTCTTGAACGCCGTCTGGCCTGTGAAATGGCCGACGTTGAGATCATGATTGAACAGTTCCGTCATAACGGTCTGGCAAGCCTGATCGACTTTCATAAACAGCAAAAGCTGGAGCGCCTGGCTAAGCGCCTGGGGGTAACCTATGAGCAATGAAAAAATCATGGACAAGCTGAAGAAGCTATATGCCCTGTCCAAATCCAGCAATCCACACGAAGCGGCGGTGGCTCTGCAACGTGCCCAGAAACTGATGCAGCACCATGGTATCGACCAGTCTGACCTAGAGTTGAGTGATATCAGCGAAAGCATCAGCGACTACTGGCCTGTGGGCGGCTCACGCCCCCCTGCCTATATGCTGGGCCTGCTTGCCATCATCCGGGATGCCTTTGCTGTTCAGTCCTTGTTGCTTTCTGGCATCAGTACCCGCGTCAGCTTTTACGGCCCTCAAAACCGTGCTGTTCTGGCGTCCTATACCTTTGAAGTGCTGGGCCGTCAGTTGATAAAGGCCCGTCAAAACTTTATCAAAACACAGAACAAACGCCTCAAAACCACCACCAAGACCAGCAGAGGGGACAAGTTCGCCGAGGGCTGGATCATCGCCGTTCTCAACGAAATTGAAAAGCTGGCCATGACAGCGCGGGAAGAAGACCTGACGCGACGCTGGCTGGAGAAAAAGTACACCCATACAGAGGAACTGAACGGGCGCGAAGCTCGTAACGCCAGAGGCGCGGTGGAGGCCAGGCGAGCAGGCTATCAGGAAGGTCGCCAGGTGCAACTGCACCAACCAGTGGATGGTCAGGAACAGCTAAAAATTGGCGGTGCCGCATGATGGAACCGGTCATTTACCTCAACGGCATTTTTTGGTTCTGCTATGTCGGCTGGTCTGTTGCCGAATTGCATCGCCTGGCAGGAAGCTTCAGACGCTGGCGGGGGATCAAGTTGGCGCTGGCCTGGTCGGTCATTTTCTTGCTGTGGCCATTGGCCCTGCCGTTATTCGTCGATTACCTAAAACGCATCGACTAGGAGGGAATTATGTCCAAGCCGAAACTTATCCAGCTTATTCACATCGCCAGTAGCGAACTCAAGCTGGATAAAGACACCTACAGCCAGATGCTGCTTACCCTCACGGGGAAAACTTCCACACGGGACATGGACGTTCCTCAATTGACCAAGGTACTTAAATCTCTAAAGGGGAAAGGCTTCAAGGTTCGCCCTGCGAAGAAGGCGCGAGCACAGCACCCCCTGGATGATAGCCCTCAGTCGAAGAAAATCCGGGCCTTGTGGCTGGAGATGGCCGATCAGGGGATTGTTCGTGACAGTTCGGAGCAGGCCCTGGCTCGTTGGATCAAGCGTGAAACCGGTGTTGATAGCCTGCAATGGCTTGAGCCAGAGCAGGCCAGCAGCGCCATTGAGAAACTCAAACAGTGGCAACACCGCGCAGTGAGGAAGCCATCATGAGTGATGATAATCAGTTTCGCAGCAAAGGCCCTGAACTGCTGGTTGAACTGGCGCAGCATACCGCCAAGATCATCCGTGAGATTATTGACATTGACCCGGCGCTGGCAGAACAGATAGGGGAAGCTGTGGCAAACAGAATGATGCAGGTGTGGGGCGGGCAAAACGTCTACTTCCCGATGGGGATGATCTGGAAGCTGGGTGTCCGTGATCGGGAAATCTTTAATGCGTTTAATGGCCGCAACCACCAGGAACTGGCCAGCCAGTTTCATGTTTCGGTTCAGTGGATTTACAGCGTTGTGAAACGGGTGAAGAAAGAGGAACTGGATCGCATGCAGGGTAAGCTATTTGATGACGAACCGGACGACGAGAAGTGAATCGTCGCCAATAGCGACCCACAACGCTTTTTAAAGCACGTTCAAAAATCTCTGTATTACTCAAAGCACGGTAGACCCCTTACCGTGCTTTTTTTATTCTTACAGCATACACAGTTCTCTATAAAGGAAAATCCTCATGTTTGATGCGTCGCTGTTGAATTTGCCCTGGGCGACACTGGTCACTCTGGTTTGTGGCTACATAGGCTATTTTATTGCGAACATGGGGCTGAACGAGCATCACAAGCCCATTGACGTCACGTTTTCCACGCTGGTTTTTGGGCTGCTGGCGTCGCTGTTCTACAGCCTGACGCTTCACCTGTACGTCGGTCATTTTCAGCAGTATCTGGCCACGTTCTCTGCACTGGCCTTTGGTGCTGGCTCAGGCGCATTCTGGCGCAAATACGCCCGCAAGTGGATGTATAAATTCCTGCGCCACCATGATATTTCCTGGTCTGACAGCACGAGTTCAGCATGGCAGGCCATGTTCGGCCATACGGAATTCAGAGTTACTGAGATTTATGTGTACCTGAAGGATGGTTCCGGGTTGTTATCACGACGGCCAGGTAATTATGAAGCATGGCCTGACGGGCCGTTCACATTGGGGAATAAGGGAGATATAACGCTTTACGTTACGCATCGCCTGCCGATAAGCGGCGACAGTTGGGAAGAGTGCGAAGGTGTAGTCGATTCATCATGGGGAGCCTTGGCAACCTACGTTCCGGTAGAGCAGATTGCCAGGGTCGATATTCGAAGAATCAAAGCGAGTAAAAAGACGTAATTTCACCGATTACTTAATGGTGCTGGCGGTGCCGGAGGATCTGTTTTATCGTTGGTATCGTCGCTTTTTGAGGCTACAATATCTTCGCCTTTCGGGTTTTCAGAGTAGTCTAGTGTATCGCGCTCATTGTTTTGGGTTGTCATTGAAACCATCCTTTTGAAAGAGTTTTGTCGTTGCGGGCTTGATTCTAGTTTACTCAGAAGGGTGGTTTCAATGGGGTGATTTTGTTTCAACTGGTGCAAAGGAATTACAATCTCGATTCACCAGAACTCACTACAACTCGCTCTAACTCGTTATTTATCTCACGTTGTCGTTCTAAATATCTCACGTCTGATCAGCTGGTAATCGACATCATCCCGGTAGCCGTCGAACGTTACGATTTGGCTGCCAAGCTTTAGCAGTGCGCCAGGCAGCAACTGACCGAGTCGTTCCCGGTCAATTTTGGGAATAGTTTTCATTGTGGTTCTCCTGATTCGTGGCATGACAAAGCACCCGCGTTGCAGGTTCTTTGTGATGAACTGGTTTATGATGGGAGGGGCCGGGATGATGCCCGGCGTCAGATGCCTTTACTTTTAAGCCCAATTTAGTGCCGCATCCCTCCAGGCTGTAGTGGTCTTGCCGAGGCCCTCGACAGTGCAAGGGCAGCGGTAAAATCACTTCTCTATCTGTTACATGATCGAATCCTCTTGGTTGAAACAGCGGTTCACGGCGCCAGTGATGCCGATTCACGCAGGTTCTCCCTCTCGGGCCTGGCTAATCTTCCCCGCCGACGGATCGCCCCGGTGGGTACATCGCATTTGTGCGTACGGGTCTAAACGTCGCGTTCTGCTGGTATCAGTTCGAATTGTTAAAGAGCGCCCGGTGGTCTTGGGTGACGGTGTGGCTGTCGATGGATTCATTTAAAACCTTAGTTGTATTTTAGTCAACAACAATGGTTGTTTAATTTTTGAATTTGGTTTTATTTGGTTGTTTTAAAAGTGAATTTATTTTTCGTGGTATAGTGATTTGCACATAAAACAAACGGAGGTGGGTATGATTAATGCTGAGGAGTTGGCGCAACTGCGCTACCAGGAGATGTGTCGCATAGTGGGTGATGTGGTTTTTGGCATGGTCGCGGCTGGATTCGAAACGAAGAAGGTGGCAATCGCTGACGTAATCAGAACGGAGTTAGCCAAGGGGTTTGATAAGTGGGATGAGGATCAGCTAGAGGTGATGGAGCTGGCGGTGAAGTTGCTGGAAGAGTAGGGCACAAAAAAACCGGCGCAGGAGCTGGGCTATTTATCGTCTTTCAGTGATAGGTAATAGTCTATCTATTGCCGCCTGCAACCTTTCCGGGTCGGTGAATTTGAAAAAATTATACTCATCGAATTGACCGCTTTCCTCTAGAGCAACTTGATATTCACTCCAGAAGTGCATGAGAAAACTATGTTTTTTCTTTTCATGCATATCAATGAAAGATTCAAATTCCGCGTCAGAAATTGAAACATTATTACCATGACCTGGGTAATACCCAAGGCTTATCATGCGTGTCTGCTCTCTAAGTTTGGCCCTGATAATATCAGCGATAGCGTTGAATTCCTTCCTTTTCTCGCCTTTTATTGCAAAGTGATAGCTTAGATATCCACTTGCAGGAACTGCAACAAATGCTACAATCATTGCAATTGTTGCAACAATATTACTATAACTATCAGAGGTTAACATATCCAGTATGTTCACTTTTTCAGACCTACTTTCAACCGCCGCACTGGCGGTCGCTTTAACCAATGCGGTTTGGCTTGTAATGATTTACTTCATTATGAAAAGACGTGGTTACTTCGGCTAAACCAGCCTCATCTTAGTTTCTACACCAACGCCGATTCCTGCATCACTTGCGATAGCGCACAACGGAATACCAGAATACGAACCCGACAATTTCCAGTTCGCTTTCCAGCGCATCCTCATCATCGTTTTCTTCGCGATTAAAACTGCGTATTGTTAACTTGCCGCCCGGACGCCGGTATAGCTGCTTGATGCGCTTAAGGCCATCCTGGTTGATGGCGTACAACTCACCATCCACAATTTTTTTATTGTTTGTATCCACCGCCACGGTGGCACCGTCTGGAATCACTGGTTCCATACTGTTACCTGCTGCTGGAAAACAGATAACCCCTGAACCGTCTGTATTAGCCCCAACACGTCGCAGCGTGGCTTTTGAAAACCTTATTTTAAAACCGTTGTGATCCTCGTCCTGCACGCGTCCATCTCCGCAAGCAAACTCAATATCCCTCAAAAAGGGAACTTCTACTTCGTCGTTTCCAAGCGGTGTTCTGCTGTCCCAAGCGTCAACAGTACCCCACTTATTCTCTGGCGGAATTGTTGATTTTGGGTTATGGGGATGCTTTGGTTCCGAGCCATCAGATAACCATTCTGGTCGAACGCCAAGTACCACGGCCAAATCTGTCAATTTGGTTGTCTCTCTGGCTTTTCCCACTTCAATTTTTTGAATGGCTGCCTGACTAACGCCCACGGCATCACCAAGGGCTTTTTGTGATAGCCCTTTTTCTTTTCTAGCTGACTTAAGTCGATCTGCAAGTGTCATGTTCATCCCCAAAACATACAACTCAAGTTGTATGCAAGCAAACGAATGTAGTTGTTGACTAAAAACAACCTTAGTTTTATATTCAAATCTAATTACCACGGAGGTTGTTATGAACAAAGTCATAAAAACCGCCATTGACATTGTCGGTTCTCAAAAAAAACTTGGAGAGGCCTGCGGTTTGAGTCAGCAGGCCGTTTACAAGTGGTTGCACGGAAAGGCGAAGGTTTCTCCGGAGCATGTAGAGAGCATCGTAGATGCCACAGGCGGCAAAGTCAGGGCATACCAAATTCGCCCTGATTTACCAAAACTTTTTCCAGCACCAAATCAATCCGCATAATGCTGACGCTTAATAACAGGGAAATTATTAATGGAAAACAATGGAATAGCACGAAAGTTAGAACCCCCAATTCTCAACCCGCGTGAGATTGAGGGGCTATTACTCAATCGACTTGCGTCGGTGGGGCAGAAGTTTTACGCGGAAAAAACGGGGATCAGCGAATCTACCGCGAGCCGTCGCAAGGCAGAAGGGTATTTCGCTTCAATGGCCAAGGAACTGGCAATACTCGGCATCCAGGCGGCACCGCCGGAGGCTGTGCTCGTATCACGCGCTTATCTGGCATCGGTAGAGACATTGGCTGATATCGGTTTGAAAGCAGAACGCAGCCGACCGGGGCCGCTGGGGTGGGATTAATGGCTTGGGATACTTTCGTTTTTGACAACATCAACAAGCAACTGATAGCCGAGGGGTTCCCGCCTGGATTGGCTCAGGGGGGGCAGCTCATGGGGCTGATTATTATCGCCGCATGTCACAGGCCAGTAAGCGCGGTGCTGCATATGACGACTGCTTATTTCGTGCGCGTCAGTTCGTGCTGGCAGGATGCCCGAAGAAGGATAAGCCGGTTAAGAAAAAACAAAGCCGAACTGCGCCAACAGCTCGGCCAAGCTTGCTTTAACAAAAACTTGTGAGGTTCCTAATCATGATACGCAAAAACAAGCGTAGAACGCAACAACAGGAAATTACACCGACGGACTACCAGCAATGCCCGGACCCTATCGGCACTATGCCGCCTTCAGTTCAGAAACGTTTCGCGGAAGAGTTTCGAAAGTTGCAACGGGAAAAACAGGTAGGACGCCATGAGTAACACCGCTGAAATCATTCAATTTCGCGCGCCTGTCGTGCGTGAGGAGCTTCGCGTGGCCGATACCGATAATGGCTTCATGCGCATAGCTAACGAACTTACTGACAGTATTTTACTGGCTGATTTAACCGCGCGTCAGCTAAAAATCATGCTGGCTATCATGCGGAAAACTTACGGCTTCAATAAGCCGCTGGACAGAATAACAAACACGCAGATAGCCGAGATGACAGGAATTCATCACACGCATGTTTGTTCAGCTAAGCGACAACTGATTGAAAGGGGGTTTTTGGTTAGTAATGGCACCAAAGTTGGCATTAACAAGCATATTTCCATGTGGGATATGAAGCCAATTAAACAGGTTAGCCAAAACAGCGAAACATTAGCCAAGTCAGCTAATAAAACATTAGCTAATTCAGCTAATACCCATTCGCCAAAACAGCTAAACACAAAAGACACTATTCAAAAGACATTAAAAACAGATCCCCCTAAAGCCCCCAAGGGGGAATTTTCGGAGGAGATTCTCTCACAAGCAAAACAGGCCTTGGAGTATTACAACGAGCTTACACAGGGATCTTGCCGTTCTGCAGAACCCTTCGCAGTGCTGCTGACAGAAACCAAGTCGCGCAGCGCCTACACGCTGCAAGACCTGCAGTTGGTTGTTCGTTGGGTGGTGATGACCTGGAAACGCAGAGACAACACCATCGCCAAGCCGATGAATATCTGCCGGGTTAACCGTTTCGATGGCTACCTGTCCGACGCTGAAGCCTGGCAGAAGACCTGCGTTGATATCGACTGCCAAGCTGTGATCGAAGTCTACAACGACGTGACCAATGGGCGCATGGCACCGGTAGAACTTGACCGAGGGCGCGAGATAGCGATCCGGGAACTGGTCACGCACTTGGCAACCAAGACGTCCGCTGGGTTCCGGGCCTATTTCTCTGCATTCCTAGAAGATGCCCGCGAGTTCTACTTCGGTGGCCCGGACGGCACCGGCTGGCATGCCGATTTTGAATACCTGATGAAGCCTGAAACGCTGCGTAAAGTACGGGAGGGAACCCTGTGAATAATATCGATATCGAAGCCAGCGTGATCGGCGGCCTGCTGTTGAGCGGCTTTAGCCCTGACGCAGCTGATGTGATTGCCACCCTGGATCCCGAAGCGTTTTCTGTGCCGTTATACCGTGACACGTTCAAGGAGATCACCCGCCAGGCAAATAATCGCGGGATGATCGACGGCCTGCTGGTGGCTGAGGCAATGGGGGAGGGGTGTTTCGCTGACATCATGGAAACCATGTCCCGTAACCGCGGCCCATCAGTGGCAAACCTGAAGGGGTATGCGCGTGTGGTTGGTGAGTATTACCAGATCCGCCAGTTCAAAGAGCTGATGGAGTCCAGCTATGAGCTGATCACCGGTGCTCATAATCACGAAATGGCTCTGGACGGCATACAGGCATTCGCCAGCAAGATTTTTTCCATCTCGAAACCGCACGATGAGCATCGACCAGTTTGTACAAGCGAGTTGCTAGGCTCGTATGCTGAACTGCTGGAACAGCGCAATCTCAACGGTGAAGAGTCCGACACGCTGAAAACAGGGATCCCCGAACTGGACGAGATAACCGGTGGCATGAACCCAGTTGACCTGGTTGTCGTGGCGGCGCGCCCAGGCATGGGCAAGACCGAGTTTGCGCTCAAGGTTGCTGAAGGTGTGGCCACCACGTCAGTGCGTATTGGTGATGCCGACATGCCGCGTGGAGTGCTGATCTTCAGCATGGAAATGAGTGCGCACCAAGTGATCGAGCGTCAGTTGGCCAACGCCTCAAACATGCCCGTATCGGTACTGCGCAATCCCGCAAAAAGCATGGGCGACGAAGAGTGGGCGCGCGTTTCCATGGGTATTCAGCGCCTTATTGGCCTGCATGTCTGGGTTGTCGATGCTTCCAAACTCACGGTAGAGCAGATCCTGGCTATCGCTCAACGGCACAAGTTGGAACACCCCAACCTTTCGCTGATTTTGGTTGACTATTTAGGCCTCATTGAGAAGCCGCGCGCCGAGCGTAACGATTTGGCGATCGCGCACATATCCGGCTCTCTAAAGCGCATGGCTAAAGACCTCAAAACGCCGGTGATGGCACTCAGCCAGCTTTCCCGCGACGTTGAGAAGCGTCCTATGGGTCAGCGCAGGCCGACGAACTCAGACCTACGCGACAGCGGCAGCATTGAACAGGACGCAGACAGCATCATCATGCTGTACCGCGAGGCCGCATATCAAGAAGACAGCCCGGCAGCGCCTTTCGCTGAAATCATAGTCACGAAAAACCGGTTCGGGATCCAGGGGACAGTTTACCAGGAGTTCAAAAACGGCCATTTCATGGCTACCGATCAGGCGCATGCAGCGCAAATATGCCGGGCCAAGCCACAACAGGCAGCTACAGGCCGCCGCTATGCGAAAAGGGATCTGTGATGGATGATTTCTGCTTGCACGAAACAACCAAGGCGCAACTGTGGCAGGTACTGAAAGACATGCTGGCAACCGGCAAACGCTACCGCGTCAGCATTGTTGAGTGGAAGGAGAAGCGCTCACTAAGCCAAAACTCGCTTATGTGGAAGTGGAACGGCGAAATAGCCGCGCAGTTGACGCGTACCGGGAAAGGCAAGTTTAACCAGGACGATATTCACGAGCATTTGAAAGACCTGTACTGCCCGCCGAAGCCGATCACCATCCTGGGGGAAACGCGCTACGTGAAATCAACAAAATTACTCGATACCGGCGAAATGACCCGTTATCTCGAACAGATCGACATGTGGGCGCATCAGCGCGGCTTACGCCTGACCATCCCGCCACGTTGCGAATACCGTCAGCTCATGGAGGCCCAGAACGCATGAAAACTTACGCGATAGTCCCGATCCCCAAGCCGCGAATGACCGTTAGAGACAAGTGGGCCAAGCGCCCGCCGGTGCTCCGCTATCGCGCGTTTTGCGACGAGATACGGCACAACCGGATTTCGCTGCCGGAAAGCGGCTATCACGTTACCTTTGTGCTGCCCATGCCGCCGAGCTGGAGCAAGAAGAAACGCGCGGAGATGGCCGGTAAGCCGCATCAGCAACGGCCAGATGCAGACAACCTGCTTAAGTCACTGATGGACGCTATTTATAACGAGGATTGTTCCGTTTGGGATGTGCGCGTTACCAAGCGCTGGGGCGATATCGGGCAAATAATTATCGGAGAAATATCGTGAGACACGTAAAAGATTTTCTTTCTGCATGGGGAAATTGGAGCATTTCCCGCATTGGTACCGAGTATAAGGGAATGTCTTACATGTCTACTGAAAGCAGTGAATGCCGACCATATTTAACAGACCTTGAGGGAATGGTTGTAGATCAAGCTGTCGCCAGTCTAAAGCGATACGACATAGACGGCTACAACATCATCTGCCTGTACTATCAGCAACACGTCTCATGCCGGGCTATAGCAAGGTATCAAAAAAAGCGCCCTGACTATATCACCGCTTATCTTGCAAGGGCTGAGGCGTATGTTGCCGGGCGCATACACGGCTTGCTGGAGCAAGCAGCTTGACCGTGATGATATCCGGGGCTATATTCCCATTGCAGCCGCAAAATCGGTTGCCGGGATTGGTCTCTCGGATATCTATCGACGCATAGCCGCGTTAGCGGTTTTTTTATGCGCAAAGCACAGCCATATTCGCAATTTATGGTGGGCTGTGTGGGGGAGCTGCAAGGCTCACCGGACGGTAGACCGGCAAGACCAACCCCGCACAGCTCACCACCCACCGATTGGTCTCGGTAGTGGTGATAGAAATCTCAATATGAGGACTATCTACCATGACAGCTCAACTCGCATTCCGTGATACTAAATTCAACGTAGTAACTCATAACAACCAGATCTGGCTAACCAGCAAAGAACTTGCCCATGCGCTAAAGTACGCAACAGCTAATGCGGTAACTGCGCTTTATAACAAAAACTCTGATGAATTTACTGATGGAATGTCTCGGGTAGTCGAATCGACTACCTCAGGAAACTACCGCAAAAAAGTGCGTATTTTCTCCCTTCGCGGTGCTCACCTGATCGCTATGTTTGCTCGCACTGAAATAGCCAAAGAATTCCGCAAGTGGGTGCTGGATATTTTAGATCGCGAAGTGGCTATCGGTAACACAGCGCCGGTATTTGATTTCGAGATGTACGCTCATAACGCGAAAGTAGCAGAAGACCATTTCAGGTTTATCTGGCAGATATGGCGCGAAGAGTTAGACCCGGCACTGAGAAAAATGGGATCGCCAATTCCTGCCAGACTGATTGATCACCTATCAGCCATCGGTGCAATAACCTTTGGGCTTTCCCGTGGGCTTGATAAAGCGGTGGAAAAAAATAGCAGTACGCATTGACTGTCCGTACATCCGCACACTATATTGTGCTAAGGTGGCGCAAAGCGTATGCAACAGCGCACCACCAAAAAACATTTAAAGAACCCGCCGCCGTGCGGGTTTTTTCATATCCAGCCAAGGCTGCGCTAACGCGTGGCCTTTTTTATTCCCACCACCCGATGATCGGGCGATGCCCCGACAGGGGGAGGTCATGAAAATGCCAGAAAAGGATCCGAGCTGGCTCGCAGCCGTTGCAGCCTTCTATTACAACTATGCCACGCCGATTAATGGTTTTTTCGTTGCGTTCATTGTGGCATTCCGCCGGGTTGTCTGGGGCGGTGGGAAAGTCCGAGCGGGCATCGGTGAGGCAGTCGTATGCGGCATTGTTGGGGTGTCAATTAGCCCGGCAATCGCTCCCGTCATTATTTTCTTGGTTCACTCTATTCCATGGCTAAACGGCTCAATGGCCACTATTGCTGCTGGGAAAGTAGAAATTGCCGTTAGCTGCATGATCGGCATGTTCGGCCTGTCAGCCATCAAAGAGTTCGTTTTGCGTGTGGCGAATACCAGGTTAGGACCAGCAGGCGAAAAGAAAGACCAGAACAACACCAGCCAGGAATAAAACCATGACAAATTTTAAATTTTCGCAGCGCAGCGAGGGCAATCTTGTTGGAGTAAACCCAACGTTGGTGAAAGTTGTCCGCCGCGCACTGGAGATCTCGATCGTAGATTTTTCAGTGATCGAAGGTAAGCGCACGGTGGAACGGCAAAAGCAACTGGTAGCTACTGGCGCAAGCAAGACGATGGACAGCCGCCATCTAACCGGCCACGCGGTGGATCTGTTCCCCATTGGTGGCGACTGGAATAATTACAAGTGTTGGCTACCAGTGCTTGATGCCATGCACCAGGCTGGCAAAGAGCTGCGTGTTCCACTGCGATTCGGTATTACCTGGACGGGCAACCCGCGCGATGTACCGGCTAAGTTTTTGGATGCGCCGCATGTGGAGCTTCCTGCATGAGCAAATATTGGCCTATAGCGACGTTGCTGGTGGCTATTTGCCTTGGTGCTCTGGCGTTTCACTATCACGGCCAATATGCCACGGCTCAGAAGTCATTAAATAGCACCCAGGCGGTAACGAAAAATGCGCTGACCGCAATCAGATTGATGCACGACATATCAAAGGCCACACACGATGAAAAACAAAAGCTTGCTGATGAAGGCGCGGCGAGAGTGGTTTATATCCGAGAAGCGGTCAAAGACGATCAGTGTGCTGTTCGTGATGTCGCTACTGCTGCCACTGAGCATTTGCGGTTGCTCGAAAATAGAGTACGTGCCGGTAAGCCCACCGAAGTTAAACCCTGAATTAACCGCGGATACGCCGGTACCGAAAGTACCAATGCCGTTCCGATACGTTGATAGCCTGGAGCTAAATGCCATGCTGTTCGTGGCGCTGGGCCAATGCAATCTTGACAAAGCCGCAATCAGGGAGATCGAAGATAAGCGGCAATAGCATTACAGAGCGTCTATGCGTGGGCGCTCGATAATGTAAGATAACCAAGTAGGAATATTTAAATGGACATGAAAAAGACGCTGACGTCAGAGCAAAAAGCGCTTTTTGATGCCCTGACGCCACTACAGAAAAGATTCGTTACTCACCTAATCAAAGGTAAGGGACAAACCAGTGCCTACAAGGCCGCTGGAGGGAAAGCTAAAGGCGAAAACATGCGCAAATCTGCGCATCAAATAGCGACAAATATAGACGTTTTAGCCTTCCTCCAATCCGTACAGCATGAAGCTGTTTCCGAAGCCATCATGACCCGCACAGAAGCCCTGGAGCGATTAACTGTGATGGGGCGTTCACGCATTCGTGACCTGGTGGAGTTCTCTGAACACAAACTGGGCGTGGACGCTGAAACGGGCGAGGAAATTATTCAGGCTGTTTGGCGCTTCAAGGATTCGGTAAAGCAAAGCCCCGAGGCCTTGGACGCAATAGCCGAACTGACGGCAGGCAAGGAAGGCATCAAGTTAAAGCTGCACGATTCACGCGGGGCCATCAAGCAGATCGGCGAGATGCAGGGCTGGGAAGCACCGAAGAAAACCGAGGTTACCGGCGCGGGCGGTGGCCCGATCCAGACCGAGACTGTCAACATGACCCCAGACGAAGCCGCAGAGGCATACCGCAAGATGATGGGTTAAATTATGCCGTTACCTTTCCCGTTCGATTTCAAAAAGCCCGATTATCAGATGGTCTTTGAATGGCGTATGGAGCGGTTACAGCGCATTCGTTCTAATCCTGAAACGCTGCCTGCTCTCCGGGCGTTTTATCGCGAAAACCCCGCACAGTTCATTATTGACTGGGGTATGACGACCGACCCCCGCAATATTGACTACGGTCTGCCAGTGACCATCCCGTTCCTGCTGTTCCCCAAACAGGAAGAGTGGATCCACTGGATTATGGATCGGCGGAAAAATATGGAAAACGGCATTACCGAAAAAAGCCGCGAGATGGGGTTGAGCTGGACGGCGATCGGCTTGGCCTGCTCCCTGTGTTTGTTCAATAAAGAGATGGTGATTGGCTTTGGCTCCCGTAAAGAGGAGTACGTAGACAGCACCGGCGACCCGAAGGCGTTGTTTTGGAAGGCACGCCGATTCGTTGAGACGTTGCCGGTTGAATTTCGCGGTAGCTGGAACGACAAGAAGCATGCGCCCTATATGCGCGTTGAGTTCCCCGATACGGGCGCCGTTATCAAGGGTGAGGCAGGCGATAACATCGGGCGCGGCGACCGAACCACGCTCTATCTGGTGGATGAGGCAGCATTCCTGCTGCGGCCACAACTTATTGATGCCGCATTATCGCAAACCACGCGCTGTCGTATCGATCTCTCATCGGTCAACGGAATGGCTAACCCGTTCGCTCAAAAGCGGCACAGCGGGAAAATCCCTGTATTCACGTTTCACTGGCGCAGCGACCCCCGCAAGGATGATGCCTGGTATCGGAGGGAATGCGACAAAATCGATAATCCGGTAGTGGTGGCCCAGGAACTAGATCTTAACTACAGCGCATCCGCCGAGGGCGTACTGATCCCTTCCGATTGGGTGCAGGCCGCTGTCGATGCACACATTAAACTGGGTATACAGCCAACGGGCAAACGCCTGGGGGCGATGGACGTCGCCGATGAAGGGAAGGATAAAAACTCCTTCTCGAGTCGCTATGGCTTCCTGTTGGAGAACGTTCGGGAATGGTCTGGCGTCGGCAGCGACATCTACCAGTCAGTCGAGAAGGTTTTCGGTTACTGCGAAGCGGATAACCTCGAAGAATTCCGTTTCGATGAGGACGGGTTAGGCGCAGGTGTTCGCGGCGATGCAAGAGCCATCAACGAATTGAGAAAAGAGGCACGTCGCCCCTCGATCCTCGCTACGCCGTTCCGGGGCAGTGGCGGGGTGTTCGATCCGGAGGATGAGGCGGTGCGAGGCGATAACGGCCAGGCCGCACGCCTGAATAAGGATTTCTTTGCTAACGCCAAAGCACAGAGCTGGTGGCACTTACGCAAACTGTTTCAAAACACCTATCGCGCGGTGGTTGAGGGCATGGCCTATAACCCAGATGAAATCATTTCCATCAGCAGCACGATGGAAAACAAAGACAAACTCATCATCGAGCTTTCACAGCCGACCTACTCCATTAACGGGGTGGGTAAAATCGTGGTGGATAAACAGCCTGATGGGACTAAATCACCCAACCTGGCCGATTCGGCGATGATCAACTATGCACCGATGGATACCGCGATGGATATCTGGAACATTCTTGGGAGTCAGTAATGGCACGTAAACAAAAGGTCGCAACGGCTGACTCTTACGATAACTTTGTCGCGAGGGTTGGCCTACAGCAGCCAAACCAGCACGCAGCATCTACCTACCGGGCCAACTACACCAGTCGGAACCGTCAACTGATTGAATGGGCTTACCGTTCGTCGTGGATCATTGGTGCGGCTGTTGACGCCAAGCCTGATGATATGACGAAAAAAGGCACGCGGATCACCAGTGAAATCGACCCAAAGCGCCGCGGCATTTTAGAGGCCAAGTTTGAAGAGCTAAAGCTGTGGGAACGTCTTAACCTCACGCTTAAATGGTCGAGGCTCTACGGTGGTGCGGTGTCATTGATCCTTATCGAGGGGCAGGCACCGCTTACACCACTGATGCTGGACAAGGTAGGAAAAGGCAGCTTTAAGGGGCTGGCGGTGCTTGACCGCTGGATGATTAATCCAAACTTTGGACGCCGCATCAAAACCCTGGGGCCAGACCTTGGCAAGCCAGAGGTGTACGACATTGTGACCACTGCGCAGGGTATCCCGCCGTGGACGGTTAATCACAGCCGACTGATCCGTATGGATGGCATCACACTACCTTATCAACAGGCGCTCACGGAAAACGAATGGGGCATGTCTGTTGTTGAGCGTATCTTTGACCGCCTGACATCTTACGACAGTACGAACGTCGGCGCGGCCCAGCTCGCTTACAAAGCCCATTTGCGCACCGCGAAGATCAAGAAGCTCCGCGAGATTATCGCGATGGGCGGCAAGCCCTTTGAAGCGCTGATCAAACAGATGGATATGGTGCGCCAGTTCCAGACTAACGAGGGGATGTCTCTCTTTGATGCGGAAGACACTTTCGAAACGCATTCATATTCGTTCGCCGGGCTATCCGACCTATTGAGCGAGTTTAAAGAGGATATCGCCGGTGCCGTTGGTATCCCGCTTGTGAGGCTATTCCGGCAGTCTCCGAAAGGATTCTCAACCGGCGACACTGACCTGGCGAACTACTATGACGATATCGGTGCACTGCAAGAGAATGATTTACGGGCGCCGGTGCGGCTGCTCTATGAGGTGTTGCACCGTTCTGAGTTTGGCGAGCCGCTGCCGGATGATTTCACATTTGAATTTAACCCGCTGTGGCAGATGAGCAACGTTGATCGTTCAACGGTGGCAACGAACACCACTACCGCGCTGGCTACAGCGGTGCGTGAATTGGGGATGTCTCCTGCTGCCGCGCTGACCGATTTAAGAGAAACCGCGGGCGTAACGGGCATTGGTGCGTCGATCACTGACGAGGACATAGAGAATGCGAAGTCGCAGTATGCGGAGCATGAATCTGAAACCAGCGCTCCGCCGCCGTTCGGAAATCCAGTACCAGAAAAGCCTACTGGCGATAGTCAGCCAGATAAACGGGATAGTTACTGGCTCTTACGATGGTTCTCAAGCAAGCGCTGACACGGTCGCCGGGTATCTTATCGATTACTCGCAGGTGATTGACAATTGGGCCGCACAGGTGGCCCGTAAGATGTTCCTGCAAGTGGAGCGAGAAGAGTGGAACCAGTGGCAATCTGTTTCGCACCAGATATCTGAGGGGCTTCGCGATGTAGTGGGTAATACCCCAGTGGGGCAGGTTACGCACGATATCGTTTACCGGCAAATCCAACTGATTAAGTCGCTACCGTTAGAAGCCGCTGACCGCGTGAAAGATATTCAAGACCGTGCCATCAGGGCCGTTATCAACGGTGAACGGCCCGATCAACTGTACGAAATGATCATGCAATCCGGCGATGTGGCCGCCAGCAGGGCACGGCTTATCGCGCGTACAGAGATTGGGCGGGCCACTGGCGCACTGACTGAAGCCCGCGCATTATCCGTTGGCTCTGAGGGCTACTGGTGGCGCATTGAAGGCGCTGGCACCAGGCCATCACACCGTAAAATGAAAGATAAATTCGTGTACTGGCATAGCCCACCAACGTTAATAGAACCGGGACAGAAGCACGGAATGACGGGCCTGTAGTGGACCAGTAATCCCGGACACCTCAATAGCCTGTTAATTTAATGACAGCCAATTGAGGTAATTGATAATGACTCAACCTAAACA
>NZ_JQEI01000016.1 GCF_000743355.1 Serratia sp. Ag1 | reverse complement strand
CATTAGGCGGTGTTGTTGACAGAGAAGCAGTACAAGCTGACCGACGGCAATGGCATGCATCTTCTTGTTCACCCGAATGGCTCTAAGTACTGGCGTCTGCAGTACCGCTTTGGCGGGAAGCAAAAGATGCTGGCTTTAGGTGTCTATCCAGATGTCTCCCTTGCGGATGCCAGGGCACGCCGTGATGAAGCCCGCAAGCAAATAGCGAACGGCATCGATCCAAGCGATAAAAAGAAAACCGATAAGGTCGAGCAGAATGAGGCCCGTACTTTTGAAGAGGTTGCTATCGAATGGCATGCTACCAATAAAAAGTGGTCGGAAGAACACAGCAAGCGCGTGTTGAAAAGCCTGGAAGATAACCTCTTCCCCGCTATCGGCAAACGTAATATTAGCGAGCTTAAAACCCGTGACCTGTTAGCCCCGATCAAAGTCGTTGAACAATCCGGGCGTCTTGAAGTGGCATCACGCCTTCAACAACGTTCGACCGCAATAATGCGTTATGCCGTGCAGAGTGGCTTAATTGACTACAACCCCGCTCAGGAAATGGCTGGTGCCGTTGCATCCAGCAATCGGCAGCATCGTCCCGCCTTGGAGTTAAAGCGAACTCCAGAACTGCTTCAACGAATTGATAGCTACACCGGCAGGCCGTTAACGCGCCTAGCGGTAGAGTTGACGCTATTGATTTTTATCCGCTCCAGCGAACTGCGATTTGCCCGTTGGTCAGAGATCGATTTTGAAACCGCCATGTGGACTATTCCCCCTGAGCGTGAACCGATCGAAGGGGTAAAACACTCGCATCGTGGCTCTAAAATGCGAACTCCGCATCTGGTGCCACTTTCTCGTCAGGCTCTGGCGATTCTTGAGCAGATAAAGACTTTCAGTGGCGATCATAAACTGATCTTTATTGGTGATCATAACCCTCGCAAACCGATGAGTGAAAACACGGTTAACAAATCTTTGCGAGTGATGGGATATGACACACAGGTTGAAGTCTGCGGCCATGGCTTCAGGACAATGGCGTGCAGTTCGTTGATTGAGTCAGGGTTATGGTCGAGGGATGCGGTTGAACGGCAGATGAGCCATATGGAACGCAACTCTGTTCGCGCTGCTTATATCCATAAGGCTGAGCATCTTGATGAGCGCAAGCTGATGCTGCAGTGGTGGGCTGACTTCTTGGATGCAAATAGGGAGAAGGCGGTGAGTCCGTTTGATTTTGCGAAACTACACACCTTGAAGTAATTCCATTTGGTTATAACCCCCCACTCTAAGTAATAATACGCAGAAAGGCATCTAGCCATAAAGATGGTTGGATGTTTTTTTATGACTGACATGGAACTATATTGATTGCACAGGATGCAATGGTAAAAACTCGCTAGACTTGAGCACTGGCTAACGGATTTTTCCGTTCATTCTGATTTAATAGCCCTTGTTACTTGAGTGAAATTTTCTTTCGATTGGTAGCTATAAACCAAAGAAATTAATAGCATGCGAACAATCAATATTTGATATTATTAAAATAATAAATTATTCGTGGCTCTTATCTAAACAATTAGTTATTGCAGCCAAATTGATATGGGGGTACTCTGACCTGTTTTGTTTTTTTATCTTGAAGAATCTTGGGGTTTTCTTTCTCTTGTCTGCAAGGAGTTTGCTTTGGGTCAATCAGAATGCATTTCCTGGTTAAAATGTACTTCCTGGCTAAGTAATTTTCTTAATCGTAGAGGATTGAGGCTACCGGATGGTCGACCACTATATCAATATCATGCGACCAACGATGAATACAATAATCTAACACAGCTACTTCGTGCGGTTGGTCAATCACAAAGTAATGTCGATGATAAAGGTTATGCAGCCTGTTTTGTCCTTTTTTGCTCTGAATGGTATCGCAGAGATTATGAGCGAAATTGTGGGTGGACATGGGACCCTATTTATAAAACATTGGGGATATCATTAACAGCGACTGAACTAAGGCATATTATCCCTAAAGGGATGGAAAGCTATTGGATCCGCCCAATTCGATTTTATGAATCGGAACGACGTAATTTTCTCGGAACATTATTCAGTGAGGGAGGACTGCCATTCCGCTTGCTCAAGGAATCGGATAACCATTTCCAGACGCTATTCTCCCGGATCCTCAATCAATATGAACAGGCACAACTGGCGGGATTTTCCGTACTTTCTCTGGTAAGAACTGTCCTGGAAAAGTCAACACTACCCATTGTTTTTAGTGAAGACACTTCTGTAGAACTCATCAGCCATATAGCAGAAAAACTCAGCTCGTTGGTCCTGTTGTACAACCTGAGTAATCATACCGAACCAGTCAGGCAGCTTGATAAGGTTCATCCTAAATGGCGGGATGAGTTCCCAATACCATTGGACGATGAAACAGGCACCCACTTTCTCAATGGGTTGTTATGCACAGCTTCGGTAGAAACCAAATCCCGCTTACAAAAAAATAAGCGTACCGTTTGTCAATTCTATTGGTCGGAAAACTATCCGGATCAAATACGAGCGATAGTTTCGCTGCCCGAAGAACTTTCTTTCCCAATCATCAGCGCACCATCAACTACGCGTTTTGAACTTGCCATTTATGAAGATGGTGACGAAGTTGCTAGTCTTGGCCCTGCCTATGCTACTTTAGAAAATGCGCATGCTAGAGTTCGCCTACGTAAAAGTGAATCAAGATTTGCCAGACGTGAACCATCTGCGAGTTTATCTTTAGTTGCGCGGGCTGGAGGGATGATTGTTGGTACAATAAAACTGGGTGATAGTGAAATCGCTGTTGGCGAGGTACCACTTACTTTTGTTGCTGATGAGGGCTGCTGGTTATTGCAAGGGCAAGCTTCTTGTAGTGTACGTAACAGCGATGTCCTTATTGTTTTACCTCGTGAAAAGACCACTCTTTCTGGATACGAAGCTTCTCCGAGTACAGTGTCAATATTAGGGTTCAAAACACTCTATGTAAAAGGGTGCCAGGAAGTCACTATTTCCGGGGATGAAATATACCGGATACGCACCGGGAGAGAGCAATCTAATCTAGGGGGATTTGATTTTTATGGTAACCGGGTGACCTGGAATTGCCATCCTGATGAAACATTCCTTGGTGTACCTAAAGTTACGGCGAAAAATCTGGATATTGAAGATATACAGTTCAAACGTTACCTGAATGGCATATTGTTAGATGAATGCCAGGTACAAGAGATGATGGGAGTGCAATATATTTCTGTCAGAAATACTAACAATGAAACACTACTACGTCGAAAAATTGGGATATTGCCAGCAGATTTTACTGTTGAAATAAATGGAAGAGAGGAAGCCAATGAAGGCTCTATTGTTATCTCAACGCAACATCCCTGTATGTCCGTCTTAAAAAATAGAACACTGGAGGTTGCGCGTAAACGCACGGCGGGACGTACCGAAATATTACTCAAAGCAGAAGGAATGCCACCTGCGTTTGTTTCTCTGCAGATTCGTCCAAATTTGGTAGCAGACCCTGTAGAGATTGTTCTACCTTTCCCGGCGAAAGGCTGCCTGGTCTTTGATGCCAATGGAAACCCTCTGGATAAAAATATCACTCTGCATGATTTACTTGGCTCCAGAGCCTATTTGTTTGGTAAAAATGGCGAGCCGACACGCTTTTCACTGGAGTTACATTTGCGCTCTATAAGTGGGCTACAGGCATGGCATGAATGGCGTTATACGGCGGGAGAACAACCGGTCGAACTTAATTTATATAGTCTGAGAGAGCATATCGAAAATTTGCTGTCTCTTGAGACGGGAATTGACCAAGTTGTAGAGATGCGGATCAAAGGTGCTGGCTCTGCGATAAGCTGGCAGATCCGTCGCTACAGATACAGTTTGCGTTATGATTACGAAAGAGAACTTCTCATCAGCCAGTCAGCTAATTATCGTGCCAGGCAAATACCTTCCCCAGTCATCATGCTATTGAGTGAACCGGAGAGGAAAGCGACCTCTTTATCATCAAGAATGAGCGAAGGTGTGTCCGTAGGTGAATATGAGCTAGGTTCTATCGTAAACAAAAACGGGCCATGGTTAGTTGTTCCTAAAATGGGTGAGGAAATGGCGTTCCGTCCTTGTTTTATTCGTGGTGAGCCTTCGTTACCTGCGGAGGGGAGTAGCATCCGTTCATTGCAGAAAGCGACCCAACTTTTTAATCCCCAGGAGGAAATTAATACCATTACGCTAGTGCTCGATCAGATGGCTAACGATCCTGCTCATTCAGGCTGGCAGTTTATGCGTAGCCTGTACGATCAATTTGGCTATCTACCGCTGGCAACTTTTGAAGTATGGCGTGCGCTGGTACAACACCCGCAGGCGCTGGCGATGTCACTCTTCAAATTTGAAATGTTAACCGAATATCTGAACCGCATAGAGAATGAGTTCCCCATTTTGTGGGAGTTCTTCCCCATCCTTGAAATCAAAGCCGCAGCCGGGCGTTTTCAATTGTTTTTGAGCCAAAAAGGTGCACCGGAAGAAACCCAAGCGGCACTAGTGAAGAGTATGTTTCAGCGGTTGGGGATCGTATTCCCAACGTATGCCGATGAAATTGAGATATGGTTAAGCGTAGGGCAATTACCCCCACCTATTCCAGAGTTCTTAGTTCACGAGTGGTATCTAGATCTTAGACGTGAGCACAGTGAGGATCACTGGCCAGAGTACGGCTGCAAACGTCTGCATAGCTGGATGATGTCACAAAAAGATCCGGTGATCGACATTTATCCAGAAGCGAATTATCACTGTTCCGTGGCTTGGTTACCCGTCTTCGCGGCGGCTGTTGCCAGCGGTAAAACCTCTTTTGAGACTGTGTTTGACCGTAAACCTGGTGCCGTGTTTTTCCTGAGGCAGGTCAGGGACTTCGACTCACGCTGGTTTAAGGCCATCTTCCAGTGCAGCCTTTTGCGTTATGTTTCTGAAAAATAAAAAGGAATAGGGATGACTACAGGCTATTTTTCGTCACTGATTGAACAATCGTTGTCTCGTTCAACTGAAGCAACGCTGAGTATCATGGGGGTCACCAACCCGCAGTTGCGTAAGCATCTCGCACGGCAAATGGGTGCCGACTGTGGGCAATCCGGCTCATTCCTTGCTTCCCCAGTATTCCAGCAAATGTTTGGTTGGAAAGAGTCAAACGACACCATGCGCAGCCTGACGGAAGGCAAAGCATTGCTGAGTAAAGCAGTGGTTGATTCATTGGATGATCAGAATAATGGTCGCTACCGTTTTGGTGCCGACTGGCGCCCCTTCACTCACCAGTTAGCCAGTTGGCAGGCTTTGCTGGAACAGAAACATTCGGTGGTGGTAACCAGTGGTACGGGTTCAGGCAAAACGGAATGTTTTATGGTCCCTGTGCTGGAAGATCTCTACCGGGAGCTGCATGAAAACGGCAACAATCCGCTGGTCGGTGTCAGGGCCCTTTTTCTCTACCCGCTTAACGCCCTGATTAATTCACAGCGTGAGCGCCTGGATGCCTGGACACGTGGTTTTGGTACCGGGATCCGATACTGCCTCTATAACGGCAACACCGAAAATCTACACGCCTCGGTAAAAAGCGAGCAGGCGAAAAGGCCGAATGAAGTGCTCTCGCGCGAAAAGATGCGTGAAGAGCCGGCTCCGATTCTGGTGACCAACGGCACGATGCTGGAATATATGATGGTCCGCCAGATCGACGCCCCAATTATTCAGCAATCCAAAGCACAAAAATCACTACGCTGGATCGTATTGGATGAAGCGCATACCTATGTTGGGTCGCAGGCCGCTGAACTGGCACTCCAGTTACGTCGCGTGATGACGGCGTTTGGCGTGACGCCAGATGATGTGCGCTTTGTAGCAACCTCTGCAACCATTGCCGGAAGCGACGCCGAAAAACAACTGAAAAAATTCCTCTCTGACTTATCCGGCATACCGCAGGAGCGTATTGACGTACTGGATGGAAGCCGGGTGATCCCGGAACTGGAACCGTGCAAACATGTTTATCACCCGCGGGAAGAAATTGAGCAACTTCCTGATTTAGATATAGAAGATAAACATGGGAACAAAATTAAAGGCGTAAGTCCGGAACGCTTCTCTGCACTGACGCATTCACCTGAAGCTCGTTATTTACGTGAGATGCTGGTCAGCCAACCAAATCCAATGAAGCTGGATGAGATGACGCAGCGGCTCAACTCACTGACCAAACAGCATTATAGCCAGCAGGATGTGCTGCGCTGGCTCGATGTTTGTTCCGGTACCCAACCCAATACAAAGGATCCGGCATTTCTTAAGGTCAGGGCGCATATCTTCCAGCGTGCTACCCAGGGAGTATGGGCTTGTGTTGATAAAGAGTGCAGGCTAAAGCATGGCACGCCGCTGGAAAAAGGCTGGCCCTTTGGCTATGTGTATGTGAACCAACGACAAAATTGCGACTGTGGAAGCCCGGTTTACGAACTGGCGTTCTGTAATGAATGTAACGAGCCACATCTTCTGGCGCGGGACAAAAATAGCAAACTCATCCAATGGGATAATAAAGGTAGCGATGAGTTTTCTTTGCAGGATGAAGTACCTGTTGAACGCGACGCCACAGAAGAAAAAGTTGAGAAAGAGAGTCGTTTCCAGCCCCCACTTATTATTGCGGCAGAAAATACCCGCGAGGCGGGTTATACCCTACAGAGACTGGACCGCCAGACGCGTTGTATTGGGGTGGTTAACAATGACAGCATCCCGCTGGTGATTAACGATATTGAGCAGGTTTGTGGCGCTAGTGGTTGTGGCTACAGAGGCATGAGCGGAAAACAACCGTTCCGGCGCGCGTTATTTGGTGGGCCATTTTATGTCGCCAACATTGTGCCAACGGTGCTGGAGTATTGTCAGGACTTTGTCAGTGAAGAAAGAAAAGAGGACGTTGGGCCTGATTCATTACCTGGGCGAGGCCGCCGACTCATCACCTTTACCGACAGCCGACAAGGAACAGCGCGAATGGCGGTGCGCATGCAGCAAGAAGCAGAACGCAGTCGCTTACGTGGTAGTGTGGTTGAAATCCTTAGCTGGCATCAACGCACTCGGACTTCCACATCACCGAATGCCAATGCAGATCTAGGCAAGTTAGCTGCGCTGGCAAAACAGGCGCGCGAACAGGCTGAGGAATATCGCAGTTGGGGAATGCCTGAACAAGCGAAACTGGTAGAAGTGCAAGCTGAACAACTTGAACAGGTCTTTCAGGCTGCGACCGGTGGCAAAGCAGCGACCACTCTGATCTCCCGCACCTGGACGGAAATGGTCAATGAGATTAAAGAGAAAGCCGATATTCGTGGCCCCATTCTGAAATATAACCACTATCTTACGCCTGAAGTTTTTAATAAAAACGGCGGCCCGCTGAAGCTTTCTGAAATGTTGCTTTTCCGTGAGTTTATGCGTCGTCCCAAGCGTACTAATAGTCTAGAAACGCAGGGATTAGTCCAGATTGGTTATCAAGGTCTGGAAAAAACATATCAGGCTCCGGTGCACTGGCAGGAAAAAGGGCTAACGCTCGATGATTGGCGTGACTTTCTCAAGGTGACCCTGGATTTTTACCTTCGTGAAAACAGCTTCATGCAACTTGATGATGAGTTGAAAAACTGGATTGGTAGCCGTTTTTCATCGAAATTCGTCCGTAACCCGGAATTGAAAGATCCTGAAGATAATCAGAACAAACGCTGGCCACAAATTCGTAATGGTAATATCTCCCATCGTTTAGCGAAGTTGTTGATGTTGGGGGCTGGCTTCAAAACAGCAAATTCAGTGACTATTGATATAATCAATACGTGGCTGAAAGAAGCATGGAATCAACTTACTGGGCCACTTGCAATACTGAAGCCTGATGGTAACCGTTTCTATTTACCGAAAGAGCACCTGACCTTTTCGTTAATCACCGATGCCTGGATTTGTCCGGTCACCAATAAAATTCTGGATACGGCCTTTAAAGGTTTAACCCCTTATCTGCCCACTCATATTTCCTTTGAACATCTCACCCAGGCGCAATACGACGCTTTTGTCGCGCAGAAGGTCGCCATGCCGGAAATTTGGCAGCTGGATCGTTCACAGGAAGACTACGCTGCGGGTCTTGCGAAAATACGTGACTGGGTCAGTAAGGAACCATTGATCGCGCAATTACGTTCAGAAAACGTCTGGACGGATATTAACGATCGTGTTGTGGAAGGTGGTTTTTACTATCGCACTGCCGAGCACTCTGCCCAGCAATCTTCAGAACGCCTGCAAAGCTACGAAAAGATGTTCAAGAACGGGCAGCTTAATGTTCTCAACTGTTCCACCACCATGGAAATGGGGGTAGACATTGGCGGCATTACCGCGGTGGTGATGAACAACGTACCGCCGCATCCGGCCAACTATTTACAGCGCGCCGGGCGAGCCGGGCGTAGTAACGAATCGCGCGCTATCTCTTATACGCTGTGTAAAGGGAACCCGCACGACCAGCAGGTTTTTGCCAACCCACTCTGGCCGTTTGAGACCATGATCCCGGCACCGATGGTTGCGATGAATTCTGTCCGGTTGGTGCAACGCCATGTCAATGCGTTATTGCTGTCTGATTTTTTATGTCACGTTATTGGCGAAACGGATAAAGAGAAAACCAGTCTCGACAGCCTATGGTTTTTCGGTGAGGCTGACGGGCATTCAAAATGTGAACGTTTTAAAGTTTGGCTTGAGCGACCTGAGCTTGATATCGACGCAGCGCTAGAGCGGCTGGTGAAAGGCACGGCGTTGCATGGTGCCAGGCCCGACCTGTTGCGTGATAAAACAATCAACGCGATCGACTCCCTACAACAGCGGTGGCTTTCCGTCTATCGCGATCTTGTAGCTCAGGAGCGCGAGTCGCAGCCGCAAACGCCTTATCGCAAGCGCATAGAACTGGAGAAAAAGCGACACTGCGGCGAATATTTACTGCGCGATCTGGCAGCCAGAACCTTCCTTCCTGGATACGGCTTCCCGACAGATGTGGTGACGTTTGATAACTTCACCATGGAAGATTATATTCGCGAAAAATCGCAGAAAAGCCGGGATAAAAAAGATCGTGAAGATAACGTGTCGCGTTATAAAGGACTTCCCTCCCGTAACCTTGGGGTTGCCATCCGTGAATATGCACCAGGTGCAGAGATTATTCTTGATGGCCGAGTCTTCCGCTCTGCGGGTGTCTCACTACACTGGCACAATATTAATGCCGATACCAATGAAGCACAGCGTCTTGATTGCGCCTGGCGCTGTCACAAATGCGGAACCATCGGCTATGAAGAGGGGATGAGCAGCTCTGGGGTGCTCTGTTGTACCAACAGTGCCTGTGGTGAAAAAATCATCCTGGATAATCGCCGCCGGGTGCTACAGCCTACCGGGTTTGTCACCGATGCGCATGCGCCGGTAACGAACAATATTGAAACCATGAAATTTATCCCGGTTGTCCCTGCCTGGGTATTTGTTAAAGCAGAGCCCGTGCCACTGCCGAACCCGATAATGGGATATATGGCTTCTGGCGCTGATGGGCATGTTTTCCAGCAAAGCCTTGGAGAAGGCGGGCATGGTTATGCATTGTGCCTGAGCTGTGGTCGTGCAGGGTCGATGCTGAATGCAAACGATGCACCGAAAAGTATGGAAGCTCACTACCCACCGCGTCCAGGAAAAGCGGATCGCGATAGCCAGAATCAGCGGCTTATTTGCCCCGGTTCGACGGCGCTTATGAAGAACATCACGTTGGGTGCGTTGGCGCGAACGGATGTCTTTGAGATGGTTCTGCGCAGGCCGCAAAACGGCGAATATTTACCGGATAACACCGAAGAGGGGCGAATTGTTGCCATTACCTTGGCGGTTGCGCTGCGTCAGGCGCTGGCGGGTGTTCTGGGCATCTCCGCCGCAGAACTGGGCTACGCCGTGCGTCCGGTCAGATTGGACGATGGGCAATCAGCATTAGCCATACAGCTTTACGATGTGATCAGCGGTGGTGCCGGTTTTGCCTCCAGTGCGCCATTGCACATTGAGGCTATTCTACTGGGAATGGTGAAGCAGTTAGGCTGCCGCCATTGTGATAGCGCATGCAGTGAATGCCTGCTCGACTCTCAGACTCGTCACGATCATGATTCGCTGGATCGTAAAGTGGCGCTGGCCTGGCTTGGAGATGACTTCACGTATTACATTGGTTTGCCTGATGAAGAGACATTCTCGCTACCGGATGCTCGCTACTGCCCGGGCAACATTGGCGATGCGGTTCGCCGGGCGATTAACCAAGGCGCTGAAAAACTCACGTTGTGGCTCAACGGGCCGCTCAATGAGTGGGATTTGTATGCCCGCCAGTTCCGAGCGGCTATACAGAACTACCGGGTAAAAGATAACGTTGCTGTTGATCTTGTCATCCCTGCTGGCGTGGATGACCCAGAACTCTCACATGAGCTTTCACAGTTTACGGTGCTGGGCGTGCGGTTGTGCCATGCCGAACAGGATCTGGAATTGCCGATTGTTGCACAAATCACCTTTTCCGATCAGGTAATGACATTGGCCTCACGCAGTCAGCAAGCGACGATCCCGGGCCCTTGCTGGCACTTGAATGACGAACTGGTGGTTCGCAGCCTCGGTTATAAATCGGTAGCGCTGCGCGAGTTTGTTCTGCCGGGGAAATCAGCAAACTCTGTTGAGCGGGTAAAAGACATTCAGATCCACAAACAGTTGAATGGCCCGCTTTCGCAGTTCGGACAACGCTTCTGGGATGTGCTGTTTAACGACCATGAAGAAGCGCAGTCTCTGATGAAAAACAAAAAAATTGCCCGCGTTCACTATACCGATCGCTATCTGCAAAACCCAGTTGCTCTAGCGTTGCTGGGGGCGTTAATCAAACCACTGAAGCCGTTACTGACCGATAACGCAGAACTGGCGCTTGATACGCTGTTTAAGCCTAAAGAACGCCGCGGTAACCGGCCTTCCCATGACTGGATGAGCGAAGCGGATTTTCAGGATTTCGCCGACCAGTGGTTTGCTGCGTTGATGGGCAGGGCGGTAGACTTAACGGTGTTCGGCTCGTCGCGTCATATTCCACATCATCGTAAACTGACGGTGACCTTTGAGGATGGCCAAACGTTGAAGATCCGCTTCGATCAGGGAATGGGCTACTGGCGTATCGACTTCCCATCGGTATGGCGACATTTTGATTTTGCTGATGACGTGACCTTTCAGCTCGGCAAAATGGCGCAAGCCTGCCAGGAAGGGAAGGTGCTTAATAGTGAGGAAAGCTGGGCAACGGATGTGCTGGTAGAGGTGATGGAGTCTTAATCGATTAGCGCTCCCAATATTTTATTGGGAGCGCTAAAAATGCAGACATCAACAACAACGTGCGAAAATAACCATCACACTTTTTTGCGCGCGGCTTTTTTACTGTTGTTTGCGGCGCGTTCGGCTTTGATTTTTTCCAACAACGCGGCGGCGCTGTTCTCTCCGCTGATTAAATCCGGGTTTTCTGCCCGCCATTGCGCGGTGAGTTCACCACGGAACGCTTTTGCCAGGATTGACTGGGTCAGGTTGTTGACACGGGACAGCGCGTTATTGACCTGTTTTTCAATGGTGTCG
Organism: Serratia sp. Ag1; assembly: GCF_000743355.1. Lineage (GTDB taxonomy): Bacteria > Pseudomonadota > Gammaproteobacteria > Enterobacterales > Enterobacteriaceae > Chania. Next base: position 286,439 of record NZ_JQEI01000016.1, on the reverse strand, counting down.
GCATAGGCGAACAGTTGCTCGACACGGCGGACGATTTCGTGTTGTTCGGGGAGGGGGGGAATAACACAATTAAAGTTTAAAATTTGTTTGCCACTGATATGCGGAATATCGCTTCCAGTTTGATTTGGTTTAATATAATTTATGAAAGATAAATCATTCAACAATAAATATAAATATTCAGGATTTAGGTTTTTGAAATCTTTAAATTTGGCAACTCGTTGAACTAGAACACAAGGTAGATCACTTTTTTTTGCTTTAGCAACTTTTAATCCACTTGATATTATTGGACGATCCATTGCTAATATAACATCCCCTTCATTTATAAATAAATGAGCGTGCTTTTTAAGTTTGTCTATAGGGAATTTTTTAGTATCATCCCAACGTAATGCTCCAGGCTCAATATTCTGTCCACGTAGTAACGGAATACCATCATCGCTAAATTCTGAGCTTTTAAACGCACTCCCAATATCTATAGATACGAATGAATTAAGTTTGGTTAATTTTTTTTCAAAATTTTGCCTAATTAGTTTGCCACTAATGGCATTAGATAACACAGCCTGACGAAAGCGTTTCAGGATTAGCGGGATTTGCTCAAGGCGAGTTTTGGTGCTGCCTACCTTCGCCAGGAGCGTATCGAGTTTTTCAGCGATGATTTTTTGCTCTGATATCGACGGAAGTTTAAATGGCGCTTTAGAGAACTTGCTCTTGTTCACAATAGCAATTGTAGTAGCCGCTGATTGAGACTCTAACCATGCCTTTAATGTCAAAATTTGGAAATAAACAAATTTAACATTCAGTCTTTGTGACGGGATTAATGTATTTATTTGTTGATTAGAGGCTGATCTTTTAGTGGTAACTCCAACTTTTCCCAAGTTTCCAATGCAGGTTACAACGATTGAATCGGCAGGAAGTGTTGGTACAAGTGCTAGCCCTTTGGCCGTCAAAGTATCGGTGGTTGTCATGATATTGCCACCTAGTTCAAGATCGCCGGGTTTGATAAAAGGAATATCACCTCCAAAATTTGATGGCTCCTTAGTGCTGGGAGTTTTCCCTGTGACGATATGACCTAGTGCAGACAATTGAGTCGGTACCCAACCCTCCGGCAATTTCCCCTCACTCATCCATTCACCTCACCAAACGCTTCATTCAGCAACTGACGCTGCGCATCTGCCTCATCGCTCGCGCCCAGTTCACGCATCAGCGCATCCAGTTCACCCAGCGCCTGTACAAGTTCACCCATCGCTTCTGCCGCTAACACATCCGGTTCCGGTAAGCTGTCGGCGTCGATGCTGTCTTTATCCTTCAGCCAGGAGATATCCAGCGAATCGGATTTTGCCGTGCGGATCCATTCGCGGCTGAACTTGCGCCAGCGGCTGGTGGCCAGGTGCCGATCGGTGTTTTTATTCTCTTCGCTATCGGCAACTTCCGTCTCTTCGGCGTTAAAGCTCCATTCACCCTCTTCACGCGGGCTTAAGCCGCGCGGATCTTCACCATAAACGCGCTCGAATGGCTGTAAATACTCATCGGTAAACGGCGTGCGCTTGCCGAAGCTTGGCATATTGGTACGCAGGTCATACACCCATACCTCGTCGGTGCAATTCTTATCCTGATTCGGATTGGCGACGGTGCCTTTGGTAAAGAACAGCACGTTGGTCTTCACGCCTTGTGCGTAAAAGATACCGGTCGGCAGACGCAGAATGGTATGCAGATGACATTTATCCATTAAATCTCGCCGGATTTCCAATCCAACTCGATCAAACAGCACGTTATCCGGCACCACTACCGCCGCACGACCGCCAGGGTGTAGCGTTTCGATAATATGCTGTATAAAGCACAGCTGTTTGTTGCTGGTCGGGTGTACGAAGGTGCGGGTAATGTTGGTGCCCGCCGCACTGCCAAACGGCGGGTTGGTGGCGACAATATGCGCCTTAGGCAGGTTTTCGCCATCGCTGCCCAGCGTGTTGCCCAAGCGGATAGCGCCGCCGTGATCGAGGTTGCCTTCAATATCGTGCAGCAGGCAGTTCATCAGCGCCAAGCGGCGGGTGCCGGGCACCAGTTCCAGGCCGATAAACGCGCGATGGATCTGGAAATCCTGGGTATCGCCATCAAGGTCATCCAGATCGTGTGTCTGCGCTTTAACGTAGCGGTCGGCTTCAATCAAAAAGCCCGCCGTGCCCGCTGCCGGGTCTTGTACCACTTCGCGCGGCTGGGGTTTCAACAGATGGATAATAGTTTTGATCAGCGGACGCGGGGTGAAGTACTGGCCCGCGCCAGATTTGGTTTCGTTGGCGTTCTTCTGCAACAGCCCTTCGTACATATCGCCGAAATCGTCGCGGGATTTACCATGCACGCCGTTGTACCAGTCCAGTGAGTCCATATTGCTCACCAACTCGGTCAACTGCTTTGGTTGAGTGATGGTGGTGTTGACGTTCTGGAATACCGCCTGCACCAGCTTTTTCTCGTCTGCGCCCAGATGCACCAGCAGGTTACGGTAGAACTGCAACTGCTCCTGACCAATGCGGGATTTCAGATCATCCCAGCGGTAGCCTGCCGGCAGGTAGTCCGCTTCCTGCCCGGTCTCTTTACACATTTTAAGAAACAGCAGCGAGGCGAGTTCGTTAACGTAGTTTTGATAGGAGACGCCGCCATCGCGCAGGTTATCGCACAGCTTCCACAGCTTGGCGACCAGATCGTTATTGTTCATTTGGGGTTCCGTGAATTAAGCAGCGGCCCGCATTTATCGGGGCCGCAGAAGAAGCAATTGCCGGGGATAATACCCTGTCAGGCCAGTTCGTCCCAGATGTAATCACTGAGTTTATCGAGCAGGTTGTCGAGATTATCGTCGAACGTTTTTTGCAGCATCGCTTTCCCGCCGCGACGGTGGAAGTTGCCGGTTTTGAACACATCGTCGTCGAGTACTACTTTCTCTTTCAGCGCGATAGCTAAACGGTCAAGCCAGCTAAGTTGTTCGTGGTTCCAGTCGTTTTCGCCCTTAATTCGCTCCAGCGCGTGATCGACGCGTTCTTCAAACGGTTTCAGCGCATCGCCTACTGCCGCACGGCGAATATGGCCAATCAGACGCGCAGCGATATCCTCGTTACGCGTCTCTTTCCATGCTTTGCGTAGGGAAGGCTCCTCAAAGTGCTGACGGTCAAACCACTCCTGAAGTTCCACCAGCCCTTTACGGGTGAGATCGCGTGGGCGATTGATTACCGCCTGCAATGCAGGCAACGCGTTCGGGGAGCGCTGCACCAGTGCATCAAAGGCCTCAAGGAAATCCTCAGGTTTGTCATAATCGCCGTACAACGATTTAGCGCTCACCACTTCATCATCAATATCAAGGAAGATCGGTGCATCATTCAGATTGTTGATGTCTATCTTCAGCTTTTCCAGACGGGCAATAAAACCAGGCAGTTTGTTAAAGACTTCGGCACTCCAGTGCGGCCCTTTTTCCCGCAGGCGCGAGGCGAAGCCGTTAAAGTTAACGCCCGCTGAGTCTTGGCATAGTTCATCCAGACGGCGCACCTGCTTATCTATCGTTTCGCTGCGGTCACGGTTAAAGGTTGCCAGGCCGATAATGCGCTGGAGCTTCGCTACCAGTTGTTCATGGCTGTGTTCGGCAAAACTACGACCATCCGCTTCGGTGATTTTGTAAGTTTCAGAGTCGGTGATTTCGTTGACCAGCGTTTGCAGTTCCACCTTCGGACGCACCACCACCGGACGCATGGTATCGACGCTCTCCAGCGTGCTGTAGATATCGACACAGTCGAAAATCTTAAAGCTGGTTTTCGCCACTGCCGGGCACAAACGCGTTGCACGGCCTTTCATCTGCTCATACAGAATGCGGCTTTTTACTTTGCGCAGGAACACGATATTACAGATTGACGGGATATCCACCCCGGTGGTCAGTAGATCGACAGTGACCACGATATTGGGCAACCGCTCTTTGTTGAATCGAACGATCATGCTTTGCACTTTCTTCGCGTCTTTGTCGGCATCACCAGTGATCTTGATGATCGCGTCGTGCTCCAGTTGCGGATACTTTTCCTTAAACGCGGTACGCAGTTCTTCCACCACCATATCGGCATGGGAATTGGTGACGCAGAACACCAGCGTTTTTTGCTGTCCGGTAGGGTCAAGGTATTTGGTTAGCTCGCCACATACAGCGCGGTTAAACGCCGGGATCACCAGGCCACGGTTAAAGTCGGCGACCTCAAAATCCTGATCGTCTTCCAGGGTGTCGTTAATCACTTCCCCTTGCGGGCTGATGCGCTCAACCTGCTCGCCTTTGGAGAGGTAAACACCATCCTGCGCGTTGCGGGTAACGATCTGAATTGGCGGATCCTGATCGATCAGATAACCGTCGATTACCGCTGTACGATAAGTGTAGCGGTAAACCGGCTCACCAAAGATATCAACGGTATGCTTCGCTGGGGTTGCTGTGAGCGCAATTTTCACCGCGTCGAAATGATCGAGAATACGGCGGTAGGCAGAGACGTAATCAAGCTGGCTGCGGAATTGCAGTTCGCCCTCGGTCTGCTCTTTATCGAGAATATAGCCACGGTGTGCTTCGTCGACGACGATACAGTCGTAACGTGCAACGGGCATAGGCTCATCCGATTGCAAAGCACGTTTGACCAGCGACTGCACGGTGGCGACGTGAATTTTGGTGCTGTCTTCTGGGAATTTATCCGTCAGCCCTTTGATGTCAAAAATACTGTTGAAGGTGTCGCCATTTATACGCGTGTCTTCAAACGCCCCCAGCGCCTGCTCGCCGAGCGAGCGGCGGTCAACCAGGAACAGGACGCGTTTGAAACGCTGGGACTGGATCAAGCGGAACATCAGGGCGATCGCGGTGCGTGTTTTACCGGTACCGGTAGCCATCGCCAGCAGGATCTCTTGCTGGCCGTTAACGATGGCATTTTCTACCGCGCGAACGGCATCTTGTTGATAATAGCGCAGGCCCAGCTCGCTCATTCCGGGGTTATCGGCAAACCACTGATTTTGTTTCTGCGGGTCGCTGCCTAGCATATCCAGCAACTCTTCCGGGCGATGCCACTCCGGCAGCGCTTTCGGCATGTTGGTGGTATATCGAACGTCTCGATACCAGATGCCGCTTTTGGTCTTCATCGCCGCACGGTATTCACGCCCGTTGGTGGAGTAGCAGAAGGGGATTTTAAAGCACTGTTCGCCGCTGGTGTCCTGCCAGCTGATTTCATACGCTGGTACAGCTTCGTGTACTTCGTCGGGGGCGTAGTGCTCCAGCAGCGTGTCGCGTAAGAACGCGTTATCGAAGAATTTACTGTAGCGATACGACTCATTGAGTTTGCCGGGAACGTCGATATTTTTACGTTTCGCTTCAACCACCGCGATGAGCTTGAGGCCGACGAACAGCACATAATCTGCAAAACCCTGCTTACCCGTTTCATCTTTGCCGGTTGGCCACTCGGCAATTGCTTTATTGACACCTGGCTCCGGGCGCGCACCTTTGGCGAAGTGCAACGCTTTACTGTCCGCCTGCCAGCCCGCTTTACGCAACTGCGCGTCAATCAGAAAGCGGCTCTCTTCTTCGCTAAGGTTGAGCGTTCGCTTGGTGGCCTGATCGGTGATCTCTTTATGGTACGCCTTACGTTCCTGTTCGGTCTGTTTCGCTAGCTCGGCGTTTTTTACCGCGAGCTGGGCCTCCAGCGCGGCAACGCGCGCTTTGGTTTGTGCATCGGTTTCCCGCTGCTTACTTTCGAGAATAGCAATGTAGCCGTTGAGCGCGACTAACTTCTGCTGCTGCGCTTCCAGTTCGGTCTGGCTGTGTGCTTTCTCTTGCGTCTGTTGTTCCAGTTGCTGTTTGAGCGACAGGACTTCGGCGTGATAGCGATCCTCTCCGTGTTCAGGTAAAGCAAAAACTGGAACTGGGAAGTCGTAATCTTTGGTCACCAGACGGTAGTACCATATCCCCAAACGGAAACCGAGCCGCAGGCACATCTGGGCGTCGTCAAGATCGTTATGGTATTCGTGTACAGCCTGGTTACCAATTCGGCGCAATTTGTGGAATACAGAAAGGATGTTGTCATCAACGAAGGCAATTTTGCCCAGTTCACGCAGAAGATCGTGTTGATTCTCACAGTGGGGGATATCCAGCAGCAAGCCAAGATGTTTAGCCGTCGCCTCGCCAAACATACGCATTTTAACCAGCGTGGTGTTGGGATCATCCGGGTAGTTATTTTCCGCCGCACAGGCGATGGCATAGGTGAAGTCGTTGACGCCCTTCAGGAACTCAAAATTGGATTTAGTCATCATTAAATATTAATCCATCGCTGTGCGGGCCTCTCCATACATTTAAGCCCGTAACTTTTTATCTTAGCTATCCGTATCTTCCTGGGCAATGACCAACGTCACAGCAACTGGATAATGCTTAAACGCAACCATTAAGTGGATATCATTTGATTCATGCTTTAAACACCTGCCCCCGGTGCCACTCCACAAACTGTTCTAGTGGATAATGTTCTGCACTTTTTGGCAGTAAAATCCCCCGTCCTGCGAAATCCCAAAACAGCCGTTCAACCATTTGGCTACCGTTTACGCCTTCTGAAACCAGTAGCTTCATGCTGTCATCAAACCCAATCACTCCCATGTCGAAGGCCGAATGGTGCAATGAGCATAACGCCAGGCCGTTGGTTACGGTACAAGGGCCGCCGTATTGCTTCCATTTGATATGTGCTGCTTCAAGGCCAACGGGTGTGCTGTCGTGTCGCAGGTTATAACCACAAACAGCGCATTGATAGTTGTAAGCACGCAGGATGGTTTGGCGGAACGCCGGATCACGTACTTTGCGTGTACCACTAAGCTGCAAGTCTAAACGGTTAGCGAGTAATTCTTGTATGCTATCGGGGAAATGTTCACTCAGGATTTGCTGTGCGAGTTTGTTTAGCAGCGTGGGTTTACTGCGTAATAACTGGTAGCTTTCTTCATCAAAACCACCCAGCACGCCATGCTCGATGATTTCGCGCTTCGGTGGTTCTTTATTACCTTTCTGCGGGCTGCAAAATTCAGCGTTCTGTAATTCCCAGAAACCGTCACTGCGCAAGCGCCAGAACGGCATGGTGGGGTAATGTTCGCGCCGCTGTGGGCCAAAACTATGGAGCAACTCCAGCAGTGGCTGATGAATTTCTTCACCATAATTGAACATTCTCTCATGGCCCTTTTGATACTGTGCAAGTACATACAACAGTAACAATGGCTTATGTGGTGCACGCTGATCGCCTTTGCGCCAAACAGTCAGGTTGGAAATCGCTGTTTGCAGTGCCTTGCTGGTTATCATGCGGTTATCCCAGTAAACAATATTGTTGCGATCATGCTCGCAAAAGTGACGGGATTCAATATTCCCTTGCATCACAAGCCATTGAAATAGTAAGTGGTCAGTAAGAGCGCTATTATTCAAGCTTATCGATAACGCCAACTGAATGATAAGTAGGGAAGCATGCAGAATAAAATGTGGATGATCCGTGGTGATTACCAATATGAGTTTCACCATAGGCTATCATATGGACTCATCAATTGTGACTCACTTAGTATCTCATCACATACCTCATCAAAGAAAGAAAGTCCCCCGTCATTTTCAATGATTGAAATTCAGGAAGTTTACTTTTTAACCACAAACCACATCCAAGAACGCCCTCAACAATTTAAAACTCCATCTTCGATTTCAGTTTTAAAAAGTTTTCTTCCACCTTATAAAATCTATATTCATCTGGATATTTTTTTTAACATTTGAACTTTTTTGTTGATTGAGTATTGATTATTAACAAAAAACTCTCTGACAGATTCTTCAGTTGAGATAAATATCAATATATCTAGGAATTTGGAAAGTGTGGGCGCCCCCATACCCCTTAAGTTATTATTAACATAATCAAAAAATTCCCTTTGATCGTGAAAATACAAACTCTCCAAACAAGTCGATTTCAAGTAGTCACTGGAAAATTTTTTGTCATCCAATATTTTTTTATTATAAATATTAAACGATTTCTGATCTTTACTTGACAGAGATAAAAGACAATAAAAGGCTTCATCATTAGGGTATTCAAAAGAATTTTCTTCCAAGTACCCGTTATCAAGAAAACTATCCAAGTGCTTAATTAAATCAGATGCACTTTTTTTATTATAAAAACTTAATAGTTCATCCATTATTTAAATGCTCCAGTTTGTACTGTAGATAAACGTTTTGAACCGTCAGGTAAAACGTCCAGATCGCATAAACTCTGACAAACCCACCCTCACCAGACACTACAATCGATGTTTCCGTTAAACCATTAACGGATTTTGTGCCAAAGTGTCATTAATTATACTTTGGCTAAATCTGATGAAAAATATCGCTTCGATGATTTCTTTCCATTAATCGTCAGATAATATAGAGGCTCTCCTTTGCCACTATGCCATTCGACAGATGTAATAACTCCAGTTTTCTGGGGTAATGAAGTTACTACCTGTACAATACCCCCCATATTTAGTAGTGGATTGTCAACCACCTGGTATAACTCTGGTTTAACCTCAAAATAAAAGTCACCATAGTTTAATGTAATGTAAGCATCACTCTCTTCAGAACAATAAAAAACCTTTCCATATGGGGACAAATTTTTAACAACCTCAAGATATTGAGGTTTAATGAGTGTATCTCCACACTCATTAAACCAGGGGTAAATCCCAAAAGTCCCCTTAAACTCAGTTTTCGCCATAAGGTTTGTATCCTTTAAAGTCCTTGCTGAAGTAATTATCAGGTATTTTACCAAAAGCATCTTTTGCGGCCTCGAGGGAACCTGTACCTGGTTTGAAGTGACTTGATGCATTATCTACAGAATAAATTTTTCCCCCTCGTATTTCTACGATCCCAGCACCTAAAACTTGAGGGTTTTTCCCTCCAAATAAACGTAAGATGTGGCATTCTTTGACCAGATCGTATCCAAAAAATAAAATTTCCTTTTCTATCAATAACATATATAAATTAAGGTCGTCTGAAAAAATCGTCCAGGCCGCATGAATTCTGACAGAAGCCACTATCACTTCCGTTAAAAATGGGGGATCACCTTCAATATGAGTTTCACCATAGGCTATCATATGAACTCATCAATTGTGACTCGTTTAGTATCTCATCACATACCCCATCAAAGAAAGAAAGCCCCCCGTCATTTTCAATGATACTTAAGCCACCAGAGTCAAACTGAAGATATATACCAATACATAAATCATCTTTTTTTGTTAGTCGATATTCCATGACATTTTTCAACTTTCTCCCTGCATACTTATTGAGCATGTCAACTTTTTGTATCGGATAAGCGAAAGAGTCAGTGATCTCGTGCAAGGAAATACTCTTAGGCTCTGACTCCTCTAAGGAAACGATACATTTCCCCTCATCTATTGTTAGGGAAAACCATCCACCTTTGTCTATCTTGATAAATAATAAAATACAAGGAAAAACTAGAGATTTATCAATGTAGAATGCTCTAGTTCTAAACTCCTCTATACTATGACCAATAATCTCCATATCCCCCCGCTAGAATTTAGATGATTTCTCTGGAATCAATGTATCGAACTCATACTTTCCATTAGGTAAAACTCTTAAGCTTACGGTGCTATTGTTTGTTTCACTATATACATGGGTTGGAAAATATTTCTCTCGAACAGAAAAAGCAACTATTGACTGAAATCTAAATGATTAATAAAGAAAAGCACGACCAATTTGGCCAAGTTCTTGTCACTAATCAACCATCCAATGAGTAAGCCTTAACAAAATCGTTATACGTTTCATACAGGTGATAAAAATTCGCATCAGGATCGTATTTAACCATTTGATATCTTTCCATTATTTTTTAAAAAGCCCATCTGGTAAAGGGTGAGGTTCTGTCTCATTTTTGGCACAGTAAAAATAAAAAATAGCCTCTTTGAGTACCGGGATTGATAAATTCTTGCTATTTTCAAGTAAACATGAAAATGCATACTGCCTACTACTTTCAGACAATAACAGATAAGACAAACAAGTCGCTCTTAGAAAATCATTATATAACGTTTCTGATTCCAAAATTAATCTACAAAAAACAAGCCCTTCATGCTGATTAATTAAGTAAAGTGCATTGAGATAATCAAACGCATCTTTCGCAGGATCTTCAGGTGAAAGCTCACTAACATAGCCATTCACTAGATAACTGTTTAATCCATCAAATAGCTCTTTTAGATCTGGTTGATTTGGATTCATCATCACTTGAATGCTCCTGTTTGTACTGTTGACAATCGTTTTGAACCGTCAGGTAAAAACGTCCAGGCCGCATGAATATTGGCTGACTCATAAAGCAATCCCGGCACTGAGGCCGGGATTTCACCATTTACATCTGTAATTTCCAAAAATTCATGCCATTAATAAGCCAGTATTGCTCTTTGTCTGGTACTAACAAGCCAAAATCACTATTTGCTTGAGCGTTCCAATCAGAAGGTACGAACGCTTCATGACTTCTATCCCAATCAGTATTGCGATAAATTTTTTTGTCAAAATTGATATAAAACTTAGGTAGCCGCATTCTCCAGCTATCCCACTCAACTGACACTGGGTCTGTTAATGTAGATAAAAATCGCTCAACATAATCATAAAAGCTGACAAGCTGCTCGTCAGATCTGCCCAATGTGAAGAATGATCTCATCCAGTCAACTGTATAAATAGCAACATCATTTCTGGCTATGTAATCTTTAAAGCTATCCTTAGATAATACAGGAACTCCATTTCTGAATGAACTGACTGCCTCGTCATACAGAGACTCTTTCATCCATCCTTTAGCTATATACGCCTTATATTCTGGCCTAACATCGATGCAATAATTATCTTTACTATCAAAAAGGTAGTAATGAGCGCCATCCGCAACAAAGATAGCTATATCTTTATCACCATTAAAAATAGCATCGAGTAAATTCTGATAATCATTTGTTAAATTCATTCAGAAATTCCTCTTTCGTTAATGCTCGATATTTTTATAAGTTTTGCTCCATTAGCCTATCTCGCACCTTAATTGCTCCCTGTTCATTTGGGCTCGAAAAACTTTTACCCAGACGCATTTTTTCAGCCCGTTACGCCATTTTCTCCGACGTTGTTAAAGAGCAATCTAATACCCTGTTATAGCGCGGTCTTTACATCTGCGATTATAGTTGTCGGGATTTTTTAATAATAGTCAACAGTAGGAAATATGTCAATTATGCTTCCCTATAGTTTTCCATTATGCTCATTAAATAGTCTCTCCCCATACATTTAACTAATTCAGCATGTTGTGATGTCTTTTCTTCAAGCCATTCTTTAAAGTTCTTGCAATCAACAAAGTTATCATAAATTAAATTATTTATGGGCTCTAATTTTTTATTGCTATTGAACCCTAACACGCCCTCATCAACAGGGGTTTTCTGGAAAATTGCCCATTGTTTTTCCTGATCTAAAATAATTAGGCCCCCATAATCACCGGAGTTATTCATTTCAGTACTTAAGGAAGCTATTTTAGCGACCCAATCTTCATTCATATACAGATCGCCCAAGTATTTAAAATCTGAACTAGCGAAAACGTTCGCAATTAAGTCATGTCCCAAAGACTCTCTGATGATTAGTTTAGTCACACTAATCAAATCGTCAGATGTACAGATATCATTATCAAAAAAGAAATATCTTGAAAATTTTTTGTGAAAAACGTGAGCAGGAAGATTAACTCCAAGCCTTACGACATTTTTAAGTCGAGTCATTGCATCATCATGCTCGATAGTCATGGCATCACTCTCCTGGGAAACGTAATTTAGAAATGATTTTACCATTTACTGACACAGAGGCAGACGGTACACCAGATTCAGCACCAGCGATCCCACCTCCAGTTGAAGATGGATAGAATCTATATACCTTCTCACCCTTCGTCATAACGGTAACCGAACCATCTTTCGAAACTGATTTGATATAACCATTGGCAGATAAATTTTCAATTGCCTCAGATTGATTTATATTTTTGACAACGATTTGTCCTGCACTTTTCTTAGTTTGCTTTGCAGCAAAACCAATGTCTGTTTGCTTCCCAACAGATGCTATATCCTTACTAATTTCGCTGGCAACCTTAAGATCATTCGCGCTTAAAGTTTGTCCCGGCCTCGGCAAACTCCCCGCACCCAGCGCACCATAAGCCAAGTTACCTAACCCTTCAGCTCCGGTCTTCAGCAATGATGCTTCTAGCCAATCACATTTACCAGCACACTGATCAATAATATCAGCATACCATTTCGCCGAGTCTTCATAAGCTCGTCCGGCCATGTTGTCTTGTTGGCGCAGTTCAGTATACGCTTTATCACTAAGTTCTATCTTTGCTCGTGTATCTGCAACACAGGCTGCGTCACCGGCATCCCAGCATGATTTCAGCTTCTGAATATTCTCTGCTGACTCCTGCGCCATATCCTTACGGATAGTCTGCTCACAATCCGCATTTCCGTTACATCCTTTGTACTTATCGGTGTATTTCTGTGGGCTTCCCTGACTCAGGAAATTATTATCTACAACAACTTCTTCCGTCGTGAAGTTGACCGCCGCAACCACTTTTCCCCTTTGCAGTCAGCCAGTTACAACCCCTTTCGCCAGTGCATTCTCACACCGGCAACTTTTTGCCCCGATGCGACTTTTACGCCCGTCACGCCATTTTCCCCAACCTGTTAAAGAGCAACTGCACCCACATCATAGCAGCGGCGTCAGCCGCTGCCATTACCGCTCACAGAGTCCGACATTACCAGCGCTGAACAACTGGAAGTGACCGCTGCACCCGGTGTGATACGGTTGCAGCGGCGAGAAGAGGGACGGTTTGGGGCTTAAATGTTGGAACCCCAGTTGAAACTGGGGTTTTATTTGCCCATTAATCAGGCTGATAACGTTCATCTTGGATAATATAAGGCTCTGCAACTTCCTCCCACACCAATTCTGCCATCTTTTGCCATTCGGTTGGGGTTTGTTGTTTCACAAGATAGTCCCTGATTAATTTAACTGCTTTGTTAAAGTCCTCTTTATCTAACTCAACAAATGAATAAAACTTTAGATATTCACCTTCCTCAGATTTTATCACCTCATGCAGTTTAGGGTGCACGGGCAAAAAAACAGCATCTAGCAGATCCCCAAAGGCATCCCAATAACTCCCGTTAACAAAGCCTCCGGTTCTTTGAAAATTACTTTCTCTTTGTCCATTATCATTCCAACCGATAAATAAACTCGCCCCCATACCATCACCTCATAATGATAATTTTGTCTTGCTGTACTTTAGGCAGTGTTTTTATATAATCCATGAAGATTTTTTGGTTAGCAGGCGTTAGCACTCTAAAGTCAACAGGCACAAAGTCAGCTTTTTGCAAATGATCTTGGATAACATCTCTTCCACTACCAGTACTCATGTTTTTCTCATAAAACTTATTTAATCCGTCTATTTCTTTCTGCGACAGTTTATCAGTCGTATACATGGCATCGACAGTTTTACCTTTATTTGGGCCTGACGTAATCACAAAATCAGGTGAAGTTCCTGATTTTACTCCAGGCGAAGGTGTATAACGCTCCATTGTACCGAGAGTAGACTCTAATTGTGCTGCAGATGCGGCTTCAGCCGGTTTTAGCTTACCATTGCCCCCCAGATCCGGTGTATTAAGTCGGTCATGGCCTTCTAGAGGCGTTGAGTTTATTTTTACTTCATAAATCCCATCTGCGTTCTTAACAAGTGAACTTGTTGTCCCTGAAGCCGAGCCTTTATTGTTGAGCGCAACATCCTTCCCGAACTGCTTCGTCAGTGCACCTGATGCTACTACAGCACTCACACCACCCGCGATGTACATTGAACCCACATAGGCTCCTGCTCTCGCTCTGGCTTCTTCCTCTGTGTAACCGAACGACATAAACGCCTGCGTATACCCTTCCAGAACGTTGAGCACTTCCTTCGCATTCGGGTCTGTAGAGTTCAGCAAGTTCATTATCTGCTGATAACCTGCCTGAGCCTCTTTCGGGTTCTGGTAAGTCTGGTTGAAGTAGGTATCTTGCGCGGCCTTCGCTTTCTCTCTTTCTGCCTGACAGTCACCACCTTTGCCACTGCAGGCCGCGTAAGCAGCCAGATCACTTTCCAGATCCTTGCGATTTAACGCCTCCTTATCTTTCTGTTCTTCTGGTGTCAGGTTCTGTTTGTTGTTGAGATATGTCTGGCGGCTCTTCTCCGTGCTGCTCAGATAGTTATTCTCCACAACAACTTCTTCCGTCGTGAAGTTGACCGCCGCAACCACTTTTTCCCTGTGCTGTCAGTCAGTTACAACCCCATTTCGCCAGTGCTTTTTCACACTCGCAACTTTTTGCCCCGACGCGACTTTTACGCCCGGTATCACACTTTCCCCAGCACTGTTAAAGAGCAACTGCACCCACATCATAGCAGCGGCGTCAGCCGCTGCCATTACCGCTTTTCCGGGTTTTCATCGCGGGGCTGAGGAGGCCACAGCTTGCCTGTGGCCGACGAAGCGCCTGCCAGGTGCGGGGCGGCGAGCCTCCGCAAGCGCCAGCACAGCGCTCTGGCGCACACCTGCCAGAGCCGGGTGTTGATTTTGCATGACCACACAGAACCAGGGCGGGTGCGGAAGCGGGCGAGCGAGCGAGGAAGGAGCAACGCAGTGCGACCCCGCTCAGCCAGATGCAGCCGGGCGGGCATAAAGCCCTTCAAGCGGAGGCCGACAACAGATTGAGGGGTGTAGTGGAGCAGTAATACCGGACACCTCAATAGCCTGTTAATTTAATGACAGCTAATTGAGGTAATTGATAATGACTCAACCTAAACAGACCAAACGCCGTTTTTCTCCTGAATTCAAACTGGAAGCTATTGAGCAGGTCGTTAAGTATCAGCGGTCAACCATCGAGGTTGCACGCGCTCTGGAGCTGGACCCCGGCCAATTGCGTAAATGGATACGCCAGTACAAAGAAGAAGTCAGCGGGGTGACGCCGGACAATCCTGCACTGACACCAGAGCAACGTGAAATCCAGTCGCTCAGAGCGCAGATTAAACGGCTGGAAATGGAAAAAGAAATACTAAAGCAGGCAGCCGTGTTGATGAGCGAGCTCCCCATCAAATCTTTGCGTTAATCACACGGCTGAAAACAAAATGGTCGGTGGTCGAATTGTGCCGCCTGCTCAAAATAAGGCGCAGTGTTTACTCTGCTTCGCTGAATTCGCGGGTTGATGTAAAACGTCTGCAACTGCGTGCTCAGGTGCGGGAATTGCATCAACAGAGCCGGGGAGCCGCCGGCAGCAGAACACTGAGTCTGCTGATGCGTCAGTCGGGTTATAACGTGGGGCGCTGGCTGGCCCGCAGGCTGATGCAGGAATGTGGTCTGGCGAGTCGCCAACCCGGCAAGCCTCGTTACCGTGGTGAACGGGAGACGTCACTGGCATCGCCAGACTTACTGAAAAGGCAGTTTAAGCCGTCGGAGCCCAATCGTGTGTGGAGTGGAGATATCAGCTATATCAAAGTCAATGGTGGCTGGTGCTACCTGGCACTGGTGATTGACCTTTACTCCCGTCGGATAGTGGGCAGTGCCATATCGTCATCCCCGGATGCCGAGCTGGTATGTCGAGCCTTGCGTAATGCACTGGAGACGCGACCAAGGGAAAAGAGGCTGCTGTTTCATTCGGATCAGGGAGGGCAGTACAGGAGTAAGAAATACAGGCAGTTACTGTGGAGGAACGGAGTGATGCAGAGTATGAGCCGCAGGGGTAACTGCCTGGATAACTCACCAATGGAAAGAGTGTTCCGAAGCCTGAAAAGTGAATGGCTGCCTGTAGGGGGTTATATGGATATCCATCATGCGGTACGAGATATCGGTGAATGGATACAAAGTTATTACAACACAGTACGTCCCCATCGGCACAATGGGGGATTACCACCCTGTGAATACGAAGAGCAGTGGAAAAAGGCTACGAAGGTGTCCTGATTTTGTGATCCACTACAGTTTAGGTTGAGTCATTATCAATTACCTCAATTAGCTGTCATTAAATTAACAGGCTATTGAGGTGTCCGGTATTACTGCTCCACTACACTTTTACCCCTGAACCGATCCCGGAACTGACACTGGCAAGCGGCGCGTTGGCCGTATTGGGATTTACCACCGGTACGCCGTTACAACTGACGCTCCAGCATCACACACTCTGGATCACTGTCGTCACCGACGATGCCACCTGGGAAGCACTTTGCGAAGCCAGCCAACAGCGGCAGGATTTAGGGGTGGATTGGGTACGGGAGAACGGCGAGATAATCATTGGCGGCGACTGGCTCACCGAGTCCGACATAGCCAGTGCTGAACAACTGGAAGTGGTCGCTACGCTTGGCGTGCTCCGGTTGCAGCGGCGGGAAGTCGATGTTTTCAAATCATAAAAGCAAAAATCCCGGCCAGTTGGCCGGGGTTCCTACCTTACCTTAACTTTGTTTTTGATAACGCTCATCTTGCTGAATAAGGGGCTCTATTTCCTCTTCCCATACTCGCTTCTGGAAGAGTTGGCCTTGGGTTGGCTCTATTCGGCTGTTAATACACTCCCGAATAGCTTTTACAGCCACATTGAACTCCTCTTTTTCCAACTCAGCTAACGTTATTTGATCTAATGGTAAATACAACATTATCTTTTCATGCATGTCTGGATAACGTTCCTGCAAAGCATCGTCAAACAATACCTCTAAAGCATTAGACCATGTTCTATTAAGGCCTATGGTAAGACCTTTCCCTTGATAGCTGTCATTATATGGTGGCTTATATCCCACGTTAACGAAAGAACCCATAATCACCTCATAATGATAATTTTACTTTGTTGATTTTTAGGTAAAGTTTTTATGTAGTCCATAAAAACCTTCTGGTTTGATGGTGTTAACACTGTAAAATCAACAGGAACTATGTCTGCTTTTTCCAGATGCTCAAGAATTTGTTTCTGGCCTCCTGGAATGTCTCCCGTCTTTAAGGGGGTAGTCATATTTTTTTCAAAAAATTTGTTAATCCCATCAATCTCTTTCTGAGACAAATTCTTTGTCGTATACATAAAGTCAACCGTTTTCCCAGCATTAGGCCCGGTGCTAATAATAAAATCAGCTGTTTTTCCACCTGTATCAGGCGCTCTTTCCAACGGCCCAAGAACACCTTCCAACCTTGCAGCCGCCGCTGCCTCTGCTGGGTTATATTTCCCATTACCGTTTACATCAGGTGTATTTAAGCGTTGCTGCCCTTCTAAAGGAGTAGAATTACTTTTAACTTCATAAATTCCATCTGTATTCTTTGTTAGTACAGGTGCTTTGCTGCCCGCAACCCCATTTGTAGCCAACCTCTCAAGACTAACCCCCGCTGCCTTGGCACCATAAACCATCCCCACCGTATCCTGGATGGTTGTTGCTATCTTGGCCCATTCAGGTATCTCATCAATGGCTTTCTGATATTTGGCTGCGTAGGCAACATCCTGTGCCATCTTGGCCTTGGCCTGTTCAGGCGTATAACCCTGGTCTACCAGTTTGAGCAGATCACGCGAGTAGTCCCCGATTAAATCGCCGAACTTCGCCATTTCCTCTGGGAACTGGTCGCGTAAGTCGTAATAGGTCTGGTATTCCGCATAACCTTGATAGCTTTCTTTAGCAGCCAGCGCCAGTTTTATCTCATTGATACAACCTGCGCTGGCCCCACTGGCACAGGCATTCTTCAGATTTGCATCGCTGACGACATCCTTTTGTGTCAGGTTAGCCAGATCTTTTACTTCACTATCAGTAATCGTGCCATTCGCCAGTTTGGCTTCCAGTTGCTGTTTGAGGATCTTATCGTTGGCATTGAGGTAGTTATTCTCCACCGCGTTCTTCCCAGCCTGGCCTCCTGCTACCGCATTTGCCGTGCTGTCGCCCACGACACCACCCGCTAATCCTGCCGCCAAGGTCGCCAGTGCGCTGATCCTCTGCTTCTGCTCCTCACTCAGGTTTTCGGGTTTCACGTCAGGGTACAACTGACTCGCCAGATAACGTGCGGCCAGTTCGCCACCTGCTGCACCCGCAGCGCCAGCCGCCGCAGAGTTGCCGCTCATCTCTGCCGCTATCGCGCCCCACACAGCATGCGCCAGCACATTGGCTGTATCATTATCCCCGGTGTACTTCTTGATTTGCTCTGCTGCATACGGGCTTAACCCACCGGCAATGGCGGCGGCCATATTGCCACCGGCCAGGCCCTGCAACGCAGCTGTGACGGCTTGTGCTGCTTTCTGCAAGTCGCTACCCGTGCCGTATTTCTGCATCTCCGCTTTGTAGGCATCGGTTTTACGTAGCTCTTCAGCATTACCTTTCAACTCAGGGTGACGTTTTAGTGCTTCCTCAAGCCCGTTGATATCCCCTTGTGTCCGGACGATATCCATCGCCTGTGCACCGATCTCCCCGATGAGTTGCGCCGCCTTCAGCCGGTTTTGTTCTTTCTCTTTGTCAAATATCGGTGCAATACTGCCGTTGGCATTCTCTACATCCCGGCTCAGGTCCGCCACATCCTGTTTCTGGTTAACCTGGTCACGGATGATGATAGTGCCATCACTGACTGCGGCCTGCGTTGTGCCTTCTGCATGCCCACTGTTACCCAACCCCGACAGCGCCAGGCTGCCCAGATTGCTCAGCAGGTCAGAGCCCACCGGGCCACCAGAGCTCAGGCTACCGCCCTGATGCTCGGCCTTGAAGTCTGCCTGGTTATGGATATTGCTAAAGCCCAGTGTGCCGGTATCCAGCCGGTTTTTATCCGCGTCTGCCGTGCTGGCTATCACTGCACCGTCGAGCTGCGTATGCTCACCCACCGTGATATCAAAGCCGCCCTTACCCGCGTAGATACCCGTCTGTTCCTGCACGCTGTCATAGTTGCTGTGCAGTTTGTCACGGCTCATGCTCAGGTTGGCCGAGCCACCGCCGCCCACCACCGCCACGCTGACACCGCCACTGACGCTGGTCTGCTTCGCATCATAGTTGTCGCTGTCCTGCTGGCTTTGCAGCGTCAGATTACGCCCTGCATCCACCTTCACCGTGTCACCGCTGGCCTGCGCACCCACCAGTGCCGTGTCGCGGCCACTGTGCAGCGACAGCGTACCGCCACTGTCGACCAGGGTTTCGCTCCAGAAGGTGCCGTCGCCGTGCTCATTACCCTGACTCTTGTTGGCGTTGGCAAACACACTCAAGCCACTGCCCGAGCCACCCACGCCCAGGCTGACGCCAATATTGCCGCCGCTGCTGCTGTTGCTGCCTTCAGTTTTTTGCGTATTGGCTGCACCCAGTAGCAGCAAATCACGTTGCGCATCCAACGTGGTATCACCACCGGCTTTGAGCTGGCTACCGGCAATCAGGAGGTCGCCGCTGTTTGCCGAATTTCCTTGGCCAGTGGCAGTGACCGTCAGGTTATTGCCCGCCGTCAGTGTCGACCCACTGACGGTATTCTGTTCCTGATGTTGCTGAGAGGACGATTTCTGCGAACCCAATGAAACACTGACGCCCACCATACTCGCCGCATCGCCGCCCTCCGCCTGCACCAGTTGCCCGGCTTGCACGGCCTGAACACCTGACAGCGCCGCTTTGGTCCCTTGCAAGGCGGCCAAGCGCCCATCAGTTTCTTTTTTTGCCTGTTGTGCGGTGGTGACCGCACTGTTGACAGCACTGCCCACCGGGCCAGACAGCGCGATGGTCAAGCCACTGCTCTTCTGCTCAAAGGTCTCATCCCGACGGGTGATATCGTGACCAGGGTCAATCTGTACGCTGTCACCGGTCACCGACAGGTTCTGGTTGGCAATCACATCCGCACCGCCGATATGCGCTTTGCCACCCGCAACGATGTTGACATCGCCACCGGTCGACCCGATGGTGCTCACGCTCTGGCTCTGAGTGGTGCCGTCTTCGTTCACCTGATGGCGTGATGAGGTGCTGCCGATGGTAAAGCCCAGTCCGCCACCGCTGAACACACCGCTCTTTTTCTTCTCATCCAGCCGGTAGCTCGATTGCTCTTCGGTGGCGGCCACAATCTCGACGTTATTACCTGCTTTTAGATTAATATTGCCGTCACCGACCACCGCAGAGCCTTTCACCGTCAGGTCATTACCGGCCGACAACGACACGTTGTTGCCGCTGAGCATCGAGCCCTTTTCCTGCGTCGCGTAGTCTTCCCGCACCGTATGGGTGGTGGTCTTCGACAGGAAGCCGCCCTTGGTTTTGGTCTCTTCGAAGAAGTGATAATCGCTTTCGGTGGCACTGTTGAGCGTGATATCCCGCCCGGCACTCACCGCCACGTCACCACTGGCCTGCACCTGTGCCGCATTCAAGGTTGCATCGCGTTCGGCGCGGATCGTGGTGTTGCCACCGCTGGCAATTTCCGTGCCTTGCTGGCGAATGGCTTCGTCCACCTGCTGCCGTTTACCGCCTTTGCTTTCGCTGTACTGGCTGGTTTGCTGGGCAGTGAGGTTCACGTCGCGCCCGGCGCTCAGGCTGACGTCGTTATCCGCCACCATCGCGGCCGCCTGCGAATTCACATCCCGCCCGGCGTCCAACGTCAAATCACCGCCGCTGGTCAGCGTACTGCGTGTCGCACCGTTGCTGCGCTGCTCGTCACTGTTGTTTTTCTGCCGCGTGCTCTCTTCCTGTGTTTGCAGGTTGATATCACGCCCGGCCACCACGGTAGCATCACTCTGGCTGCCCACCTGGCTGGCAACCACATTCACATCACGGCCTGCATTCACCACCAACGCCCCACCGGCGCTGACTTCGCTGGCCTGGCTGCTGCGCGCCTCGCTCTCTTTTACACTCCCCCAACTCTGACGCTTGTCGGCATCGTAGGTGCTGTTCGCCAGCATGTTGACGTCGTTACCCGCCGACAGGGACATTGTCCCGCCAGAGGTCACTGTCGCTCCCAGGATATCGATGTTGTTTCCGGCACTCAGGCTCAACGAGTCCCCCGCCCGGATAGTGCCGATATCACCGACCTCCGTGTGCGACAGGGACAGGCTTTGTGACAACCCGCCGCCCGTTGCACCTTGCGCTTCCCATTGGCGTGTCTGCGTCTGGTTGATGATACTGCCATCCAGGCTTTCCAATGCCACCCGGTTGCCGCTGATGGTAGAACCGATATTGCTGATATCGCCGATAGCACTCAGTTGCAGTGAACCTGCCGCATCGAGCAGCCCACCCTTGAGGTTGTTGATCGCCCCCTGGCTGCTCACGTTCAGGCGTTCGCCACCCTGAAGGGTGCTGCCGCTGTTGGTCAGGCTACCCGCATTCAGGTTCACCTGGTTACCGCTGATCACACTGCCGTTCAGTACTACCGTATCCTTGCTCGACAGATACAGTTTCGGGGCCAGTACCGTCTGGCCGTTGACCGTCACCGGCTCCCACCAGACGATACTCTTGTCTAATGCAGCGACCTGCTGCGGCGTCAGGCTGACACCAAACTTCAGGCCCAGCCCGGTTTGCGCCTGCGCGGCGTTGTCGATCAGGTATTGCATCTGCGCCATATCAGAACCGACACCGTTGATATAGCGTTGGCCTGTCTGGTGCAGCACGGCGTTGCTGATATAGCGGGTATCGAAAGCGGCATCCCCGAGGAAGCGATAGTCGTAATCCGGGCGCAGGTTCAGGCGGTCAAGGAAATAGGCCGAGCCGATAAACTGTGATTCGTTGGTGTAACGGCTGTCGTTTTCCTGCGGGGCACTGCCCGGCTGTTGGCCAAGTAGACTGTACAGTGAATCAAACAGGCTGTTATCAAGCTGCCCCAGGCCGTTCAGTTTTGGGTTGGTGGTGATCAGGTACGGGCTGTTCGGATCTGGGTTCGGCACGAAACGGCCATCGCTGCCGTTCGGCAACGGGTAGTCCGCCAGGTCTGCCGCATTGTTCCCCAGAGTACTCAGCGCACTTTGCAGGTTGTCTTTCCAGGCTGGGGTGCCCACGGCAATGCTTGGGTCACCGGCCAGTTCCTGTGCTTGTGGACGTTCAACGTTGCCCGGTTGCTGCAAGCTATCGAGCGTAGGCGTCGCCAGCGTAGGGCTGAACCCACCTGCATTGGCAAAAACCGTGGTGTTGCTGATGTCTTGCGCGAAGTTTGCGGTGATAGCACCACCGGCCTGGATCACAGAGCGATAAACGGCGTCCCCGGGACTGTTGACATAAATAGGGGCATCAGCCAAGACATAACGCGCTATCCTGTCCTCTGAATCATAATCCAGAGCCAGGATGTCTTCATAAGTGAAAGGTTCTGTTCTCCAGGAAGGCCTGTAACCAAAGTCTAAAAAACCATAGGCAAGAACCGGCTCAGACTCTAAACAGCTCAGAACAAGACATTCAATGCGATATCGATAAACGTGATAGACAGACTGCTTGCCCGCCACCGCCGAGGTGTTATTCAGCAGGTTACCGGAGAGCGCCATTGCGCCCTGTGCCAGAATGTCACTGGCATTGTTTTCCAGCGTCGTGGCCTCAATACGCATATCCCGCCCCGAGGCAATACGGCCTGCCCCGCCGTTGGCAGTAACCGACAGCCCCGACTCACTCACAAGAAAAGTTTTCTCATCCTGTGCTTTTTTAAAGGCCAGCCGGTAAATGTTGTAACAGACATTGTCACTGACACACCTGTCCGTCATGTAAAAACCCAGATCGCTGACATCCATATCAACCAGTTTCACGTCGATATACAGCTGCTCAGGCGCAAGGTATTCGGTATAAGTAGACTCGATCTTCAGTCCATCACGCTGATTCAGCAGATGCGCGGTGTTAAGGGTGATATCGCCGTTTTCGGTTTCGATGGTGCCAGACGTATTGACGATTTCGCTGTTGGCATTGCCCACAGCATCGCGCTGCATCCACAGGCTGTTGCCTGCCAGAATATCGCCGTACTGGTTGGTGATACGGTCCGCCAGCAGGTGCATGTTGCCACCGCTGTACAGCATACCGCTGTTGAACAGTTGGCTCACTGCACTCAGCAGCACATCCCCGGCGGTGCCGATAAAGCCATAGTTATTGATGACACTGCCGCTGAATAACTGGACCAGGCCACCGGATTGCAGGCTGGAACCGGCATGTTGAGTGATACTGGCTGCATCAATCCGCACGTCACCGTTGCCACCGCGCACGGTACCGGCGTTGGTGAATTGCCCACCACTGTAAATCGCCAGGCTCTGGCCCTGTGTGGTGCCGGTCAGCGTGATGTCACCTTGACTGGACAGGCTTAACGCATTCCCTGCCGCCAAGGTACCTTGTTGTGCAAACGCATCATTCAGTGTCACCGCAATATTGCCCAGCGCCACCAGTTGCCCAAACTGACTGAGCACACCGCTCACCAGCGTCAGATCGCCCGCGCTGAACAACTTGGCGTTTTGCCCGTTATCGACCTGTTGCGCCTGCACCGTCATCTGCCGTGTTGCCAGCAACGTACCGGTATTGTTCAGGCTGCCGGTATTCAGTTGCAGGCTCTCGCCTTGCAGCATACCCAGGTTGTTGAACACAGTGAGCGTCAGCCCGCTATTGCCCGCTGCAATCAGCGTACCGCTGTTATCCAGTTGATTACCGTTAAAGGTAAGGCTGCCCGTCTGCAACCACCCACTGTTAGTCAGGCTGGGGGCGTGAAGCGACAAGGCACCGCCCACCACCAGTGTGCCCGCATTGAGCACCGGGTCGGTCAGCACTAACGTACTGCCACCCGCACTCTGGAAAGAACCCGCGTTATCCAGCCCTGCCGCCGTCAGTTGCAGCCCGTTCTGGCTGCGTACATCACCCACCGCCAGGTTACGGAACACACCGCTCAGTTGCGCACTGAACGCCGCCTGCCCCAGTAGGAGTCCGGTGTTGGTGAGCTCTGCCGCCTCTATGGCCAGCGTTCCGGCCTGGATATGTCCCTGGTTATCCACCTGACTGGCTTTCAGGGTGGCCGTGCCATTGCTCAGTATCTGCCCGCCAGTCTGCTGACCGATGTTACCGCTCATCTCGGTCTTAAGCTGGTTGACTCCGGCAATCACACCGCTGTTGAGCAGCGAGGTACCTGTCAGCGACAGCATGGTCGCTTGCCAGTTGCCCTGGTTGACCAAGGCCAGCGCGTTAAGCGCCGTTTCGCCGTTAGTCACAATCTGGCTGCCCACACCACTGTGGAGGGAACCGGTCAGATCCAGTTGAATGCGTTTATTCGCCTGTAGCGTACCGGTATTGTCCAGTTGGCGCGCTGCCAGAAGGATCTGTTCGCCTTGCCATACTCCAGCATTGCTCACTGCCGCCGCATTCACCGTCAGTTCACCGCCACTCAGTAACTGGCCGCGGGTCGCATTATTCAAATCCTGTTGCAGTTGTAATACCAACCGTTCAACGCCGATCAGGTTGCCGCTGTTGGTCAGTTGGCTGACGCTCAACAGCGTGCTGTTGCCTTGCGCTTCGCCCTGATTGGTCAACTGTTGCGCAGTGAGCGTGAGCTGGCCTTCACTGAGGATTTTTCCGCTATTGCTCAGTGCTGCCGTATCCAACGCAATCGGCCCCTGGCTCAGCAACTGCCCGCCGTTGTCGAGAGTCTGGGTGACTTTCGCCGTCACGCTGTCAATACCCAAAGCGCTGCCGGTGTTGTTCCAGGTTTGTGTTTCCACATTCAGGTCGGTAGCCTGCAGTTTGCCTGCATTGCTCAGTTGCCCGGTGTGCAAGGCCAGGGTTTCCCCCGCCAGCAAACGTCCCTCCAGGCGGTTAGTCAGCGTTTGCGCCTCAATATCGGCCCAGGTTTCGGCCTGTATCAGCCCACGGTTGTCCAGGCTCTGGGTATTTAATGTCAGCGTCTTCGCTGCCAGGGTGCCACTGTTGTTCAGTGAAGGCACATCCAGCGTCAGCCCTTGGCTTGCCACCAGCGAACCGCTGTTATCCAGGCTGCGAGTAAACGCCAGCTCCAACTGCGGCGCACCGATCAATCCGCTGTTAATCAGGGCGTCACCGCGCAAGGTAAGCTGTTGCCCCGCCTGCAAAGCCCCTTGCTGATTGAGCTGTTTGACCGCTAGCATCAAGCCTTGATCGGCCTGAATACGGCCTTGCTGGCTTAAGTTGTCGCTGCGCCAGTCGATAGTACGGGCAATCATGTCGGCGCGGTTTGCAACCTGCGCACCGCTGAAAACCAAATCCCCCAGCGTGGTAAACACCCCGGCAAGCTGTGCGCCTTCTGTCGCCGTCAAGACCAGGCCGATTTGAGCCTGACTTTGTGCGTTCTCACCCGTGGTGAGTTGTTTACCGGTTATCATCAGTGTGCGATCACTCGACAGCAATCCACTCAGCAGGAATTGGTCACCCTGCAAGCGGATATCCCCGGCGCTCAGTAACGCCGAGCCTGCCGTGGTCTGCAGGTTGCCAATCATAGCGACACCCTGAACTCCGGTCGCACGACCTGCCAGCAGGAACTCACCGGCCTGTACGTTCAGCAGCCCTACGGTATACAGCGAACCACTCACGTTCAGAGTATCCCGCACCGTCAGTGTCAACGGCTGCTGTGAGCCAATCAGCCCACGGTTATTGGCCGCGTCGGCATTCAGCGTCAGCGCGCCCGCCGATTGCAGTTGGCCGCTGTTGTCAAGTTGCCCAACGTTAACCGTCTGACTCCCCTGCGCCTGCAACAGCCCGCTGTTATTCAGCGCCTGTGCAGTTATCTGACTGTTACGGTTGGCGGCCAGTTGGCCTGCGTTATTCAAGCTATTGGCCTGCAGCGTCAGGTCACGCCCGGCAGTGAGTTGCCCCTGCCAATCCGCGTTACCGCTGAAAGTGAACTGGATATCCTGTTGTGCGCTCAGCACACTACCGCTGGTGCTTTGCAAGCTGCTGCCCTGCAGGATGAAATCTCCGCCAGAGCTAGCTTGCCCCGCAAGGTTCACTGCGCCGCCTTGCAGCGTGACGCCGTTCAACCCGGTCAGTTGGGAACCGCCATCCAAAATCAAGCTGCGTTGAGCTTCAGCAATCACCGTCCCCGCGCCGAGTTGGCTGTTCAGCCACTGCTGTTCACCGGCTTTTATTGTTAGCCGTTGGGTGGTAGTCAGGTTACCTTGTGCGTCAGTGCCTGCCATCAGGCTGCTGCTGGTCGCTTTCAATTGACCTGCGGCGTTCAACTGAAGGTCTTTCGCCGCGCTGAGCGTGGTCTGCTCCAGCGCCAGTTCACCGCCGTTGAGTGCGATCTGCTGACCAGCTTTCACCGAGGTGTTACTCAGTGCCAATTGGCCCTGGCTGTTCAAAGCAACGTTTTGAGCGGCCTGATGGCTGCCACTGAGCGCAATATCGGCCGCATTGACGGTTAAACTCCCCTGCGCCAGCGCGTTATTCAGCGTCAGCTTACCGTTGGCATCAAGGCGGATATCCCCATCACGGGCGTTGAGGTTGCCGAGGTTGACGCCGACACCGGTTTCACTGGACACCAGGTGAATGCGGTTGGCATACATGCCGCCCAAGGCACCGGTGTCGATGGCCACTTTCGGCACCTCGCCCTGACCGGCGATCGGCGTGGCATTGCCTTGCGCATCCACCCGGTTGGCACCCAGCGTGATGGCCGCGTCTTTGGCATGAAGTTGTGCGTTGAGGTCAGTGGCACGGGCAATCAGCGCGAACTTGTCGCTCTGGCTGGCATCCAGCCCTTGGCCCTGAATGCTGATCGCCCCCTGGGTCACTTCCAGCGCCTGCAAACTGCCATCGGCACCCAATACCGGTTTGCCGGTGGTCAATGTCGCATTCGGGGTGTTGATAAAACCGCAGCCGTCGCAGGTGATGCCATAGGGGTTGGCCACCATCACATTGGCCTGCTTGCCCGCCACTTCCAAGTAGCCTTGCAGTTGTGAGCGGTTCGGCGTCACCACTTCATTGATGATGCCCTGGGCTTCTTTCCCGGCTTGCAGGTTAGGGTTGTTCTGGATCAGGCCGCCGAGTTGGCTCTGAGTGAGCCGATCGGTACCATTGTTGAGGATCAGCCCCTCTTTCCCGACGTTGAAATCGTTGTATTTATTGTGGGAAATCCCGGCCTGATTGGGCGTGGCAATATTGACCACCGGCACGCCGTTGGCGGCCTGATCGAGTTTAGTATTGCCTTCGGCGACGCTCACGCCGTTGGCAAACGCGGGTAACACCGGCTGCCACGCCAAAAGGGTACACAGGGCATAGCTCAGCCAACGTTGGGTGGCATGCAGAGGACGATCCGTTGACTGACTCATGTGTTAACCCTTTCCCTGGAAATTAATTAAAGAACAATACTGATGCGGTAATAGACAGAAACCCGGTCCGGCTCCAGCCAACTCGGGTGCGACAGCGGCCAACCGACGGTCAACTGGCTGCCGACATAGCGGTTGCGGCTGCCAAGCCCCACCGCGCCGCCCCACAGCGTGCCGGAGGCATAGGTATCCTGTGAGTCGTGGCGCAGGTAACCGCCATCCACCGCACCCAATAGGGTGATGTTGCCGAGGTATGGCAGGCTGAATGGCGACCAGTTGACCTCGTTACGCCAGTAACCGCCGTTATCCCCAGACAGATACTGCTCCTTATAACCCCGCACTGAGCTTTCGCCGCCGATAGTCAGGCGTTCGCTGCCGTACAACCGATCCGGCGACCACTGGCCGTAAACGCTGGTGAGGTAGGTCCAGTCCTGCGCCAGCGGCAGGTAATAGCTGCTGGAAAGTGAATACTTATCGAACTCTGCCCTTGGTGCATCGTCGCTTTTGCCGCTGTCGTCTTCCGCCCCCAGCCACGGTACGCCACGGCTGTAGGTCGGATTGAAGGTGGCAAAGCCGCCCCACAGCTTCTGGCTGTGCGTCGCCCCCAGCGACACGCTGGTGAGCTTGCGGCTGCTGCTTTCCAACCGAGCGTCATTCAGGTAGTTGCGGTTGATGCGGTGCGTCAGGCCGAGCGCCAGACCGGTTTTTATCTCGCTGTTGCGGAACACTACGCGCGACAGGTTGAAGCGGTGCGTCTGGCTATCACCGCTGGATTGCCAGTCAAAACCCTGATTGTTGATGGTCGACAGGTAGTCGCTGTAAGAGTAGTTGTAATCCGCCAACCAATAGCCGTAAGGCAGGCTGACACCGGCCTGCACGCTGCGGGCATTGTGATCGTTGGCGAAATCGCTGCTGCGTGCGCCGGAGACAAACCACTGGTCCGCCAACCCCAGCAGGTTATTGCCGGTCAACGAGCCGTTGATCTGCCCGGTGCCGGTGCTTTTTTGCCCGCTGTTATCGAACCCCAGCCCCAGCATCACCGGGAATTCCGGCGTGGCGGTCAGGTTCACCACCGAATAGCCCGGCTGACTGCCGGGCAGGATTTCAATCTTGACCGGTTGCTGGCGCAGGCGGTTGATCTGCTCCATGCCCTGTTCGAGATCACGGAGGTTGAGGATAGTGCCCACCCGGCCAGGGAACGCCATCTTCAGCATGCGGTCATCGTGTTTATCCAACTGGATCTTTTCCAGTTGGCCTTCAAGAACGAGAAGTTTCAGTTCCCCGCCAGACAGATCCTGCTCGGTGAGGAACGCGCGGCTGGTGATGTAGCCCCGTGCGATATACCAGTCGGAGACCTGTTGTACCAGGGTCTGTATCTGCGCCAGATTCAGGCAGCGCTGGAGATAAGAGTGCGTGAGCGTTTGCTGCGCGCTGGCGGGCAGGTGAGTGGCCCCCTCAAGACGAACAGTATTGATGGTGAAACAGGGGCCACCCTCAGCCGCAACGGGCGGGGCTTCTGGGCGCGTAGGAGAAATGCTGCGTTGCAGTTGCTGGCGCTGTTGCTGGTTTTGCTGCAGCAGGTCACGCTGTTGCTGCTGGATGGTGTCGCGGTCGGCGGGGCTGAGAAACGCGCCTGAAACCGGAAAGACTGCACAACTCACTGCCACGAGCGCACAAAAGCGCCACGCCTGCTTCCTGCATGCCAACATGAATAATCCCTGAGAAGGTGTCGAAAATAATAAGAAATGTATCAAGTTATGTTGAGGATTATCCCGCGCCACTGAACAGAAAGCAAGCAACCCAAGACAAAATGCGTTGCTTTAGTGACCATAATAGATTAGCTCGGCTTGAGGCTGTAGCAGCCTGAATAACGTCTCTTCTTTTATGAATACGTGCCTGTGGGCATCAGTGTCGCCGTCTTTTCTGATCCACTTGCGGTGAGGAGCATATCGCCAAGGTATCGATGAAAACCTGCACGTTGCCTGCAATCCTGAATTCAAACGGTGTGATTAACCGACCGTCAGGCGTAAATGACGAATTGAGTGCTGACTTGACGACATACAGCACAGGCCCTGTCTGGCCCGAATGATAAAACCAAACGCAATTGACTTGGCTCAAGCCTTCGGGCGGAGTAACGGGCGAGCGTACAATATCAGCTTTAGCCAGGGAATGGATGTTGGGCCAGCAGTGCGTCATCCATAGCGCCAGCGCGTATATAGGCAGGCCGTTGGAGGATGGGTTCGATGTAGTGTTCGAAGGTTGGCCGCTTTTCAATGCCACCGGAATGCATACCCCAGTGAATACAGGCCGCCAGATAGGCGTCTGCAGCACTGAATTGCTCACCGCACAAGTAAGGCCTCCCCTGTTTAATAGCAAACTCCAGGGTGTTCATTGTTAATTCATAGTTGCCGTAACCCACCACGAACGATTTATCAGGAGGTGCCAACTGGTCGAACAACTTACCCGTGAAAGCCGCTTCCAAGGGACCAGCGGCAAAAAATAGCCAGCGGTAGTATGCCGCTCTTTCCGGGCTGCCTGGCGCGGGTGCAAGTTGCTTCTCAGGGAACAGATCAGCCAAATAGGTGCAGATAGCGGCGTGTTCGGTTATCACCGTGTCCCCATGTGTGAGCGTTGGCACCTTACCCATGGGGTTCATAGCCAGATACTCGGCGGTTTTCATGCTAGGGCCGTAATCAAGCACCACAGTGTCGTAACAGGCACCACACTCCTCCAGTAACCAGCGCACCGTGCGACCACGAGACATGGGATGGGTATAGAGGGTAATTTTGGCATCATTCATGTTAAAGCGTCCTTAGGTTGCAGTGAATAACATGGCGGAGTATCTATCGTTACAGTGTCAGAAACCGACAGCAGTGTTACCAATTTATTTATGTATGAACAAAGAACAGGGGATACGCGCAATGACTGAGCTATAAATACTCCCAGGTATCAATGCGGGCTGGAGCCGGTTAGAGAGACAGGGGGCTGAATTGGTAATAATTGCCCGATCTCAGCGCTACCTCCCCACCTTTGATTTACTATGACTCAGTTTTAATCATAAGGATTTCTCGTCATGGCACAATCACCAACACGCGTCATTACTGCTCATGTTCCTATTGAAATGGCAGAGAAGATCGACGAACTGGCTGCTAACTATGATCGTTCCCGTGGCTGGATCGTCAAACAGGCCTTGGCTGCGATCATTGAGCAGGAAGAGCATTGCCATCAAATGATCCTGGAAGGCCTGGCTGATGTGGCCAGCACTGGCAAGGTATGAACCACGGAAAGTGCATCGTCTGATCGTCGGTAACTGTGAAATGCACTACGAACTCAGAGTTAACGCGCTCTACATCTTACGTGTTTGGCATACGCGAGAAAATCGGGGTTGGTTGTCGTATGTTTGCTATTAAAAATGTCGTATGTTTGCTATGATTAAGAAACGACCAAAGGAGGATAGCATGACCACAAAAGATCGTATTCAGTCACGACTGAAACGCTCAAAGCGTTATGTTTTCACTCGTGACGATTTCAAAGATCTTGCTGGCTACGATCAAATTGGTAGAGCACTGCGTGAACTGGTGAAGGAAGGGCAACTGTTGAAAGTAGGTTATGGCGTCTATACCAAAGCGCGGCAAAATGCGATTACTGGTAAGTTGATGCCTGCTGCTCCCGGAGGTTCTGCTGCAGTAGTGATTGAGGCGTTGGAACGTCTGAAAGTGGATTACCGCTTGGTAGGAGCAACAAACGCCTATAATAGCGGTAAATCCACCCAGATCCCTGCATCACTGGAAATCAAAACCTCACCACGTTTTAAGAGAGCATTGTCAGTAGGGAATAGCAAACTAAATGGATGATTTAACAAAGCTATTCCCGGACGTTGCCGATGCTCTGGGCATTGAATCAGTTGCAATTGTAGAAAAAGATTATTACATCGTTGAGTTATTGCGATTGCTCCAGCCTCTGCACTTTAACACGCATCAGCTAGTTTTTTCCGGTGGTACAGCATTGTCAAAAGCGGGTATCTCTTTGAACAGGATGTCGGAAGATGTGGACATAAAGCTCGTCCCTGTCGCCGGTTTTTCCCAGCAATCTTCCAGAGGCCAGCGTAAAAATATTCGCAGGGGTATTATTCAGACCATTCTCGAAACAATGACAGCCTCAGGAACGTTTCGCATGGATGAAGCGTATCCAAAGCTTACTCGTGATGAATATCGTTATAATGAAATTTCGGTGCGCTACCCACAGGAATATGCACAAATTCCCTGCTTAAGGCCATTTATTAAACTAGAACTGATGGAAACGGATTTGCTTGAGGCTGTGGAAAACCGTTCATTGGTAATGGATCTTACAAAGAAGGGTGAAGTAGTGAAGGCTTTTCCCTGCGCAACTATCGCCAGCACGCAGGTTGAAAAGCTGATTTCAATAATGCGCAGAACGGCTGCAAGTATGCGTAATGTGGAACGTGCAGTGGATGAGTCACTGGTGCGTCATATCTACGACAATTTTTGTATTGTCAGAGAAAAAGGTGCTGACGTTCCCATTTTAAAGCACTTCGTGCAGGAATGCATTGAGCAGGATATTGAACGTTATGGTGCTCAGTATCCTGAATTCTGCGAGTCGCCTGTTGAAGAACTGAAAATGGGGTTGGAAGAACTTGCGAGCAATCCTGTTTATAAGGAACGCTATCAGCAGTTCGTTACGCCAATGGTGTTCGGTGAAACCCATGTTTCGTGGGAAGAGGCTTATACTTGTTTCCGCCAAACCGCATTAAGCGTGCTTGAAGTTTAGAGGCCCATGCTATGGTCAGTTATGGGTATCTTAACCGCCAACTCTGTCCCGCTTCGAGTCCCAAAAATCAAGGATTTAAAGCGTTGGCATAATGTGATTTTTTAAATTTAATCAATATAACAAATTGATTTAACTAGTATATTTTAGTCCAACCTCCACCATAAACATGAAAATAGACACCCGTGGTGCATACTACTCTCATGCCTCTTCGGTCAACCTAATACCCTGAGTAACTGAATTTTTTTACCAACGTCAATTCACCGGGGTTACGCATTGGCACAACCACGGTTTCCTGCTTCTCGTCGGTAGTACCTTCTTCAGTCACAATCGTAAGTTGTGCCGTGGTCAGGATCTCTTCCCCCCTGCCACCATAATAGTTTACGTAAACCAGATACTGGCCGTTTTGAGGGGTTGGTGAGGAAAATATTTCCGGGCCATAACCGGTAGTCACGTCAACATCCAGCGCACCGCCATTGGCCAACTGTCGGCCACCATACCAGGCATGCCCACCGTCGGGAGTTATCACATGCAGATCGAGATCGGTATTATCCGTATCCCATGAAAGCACCAAGCGCAAACGAGCTGGTATCGCTCCGTTACCTCTTTGCGCATAAAACTGTGTTCGATGCTTGGCTGCCCGGTCAGGGCTGCGTACTTCAACCCCGTTGCTGCCCTGCGGGAAGATATATGGCCGGTTAAAACTGCCATCTTCCTGAATTTTCAGCGGCATGCTGACACCATTCACAATCAGCCGCCCCGGCTCCTGTTTGGCCTGGCTAGCCGGTTTGGGGAAATCTTTAATTTGGCCACTGATCAGCGCCTGTGCCGCCTGAGTAGCCGAAGAGTTAACCGACGATGCCGGATAGTTAACCTGTTGCGAAAACTCAGCCCCCTCGCCAGAAGTGCTATGCCACCCGGCAAGCGGTGTATCAATCTCAACGCGCTGTTCAGCAAATACTGAGGTAGCCACAACCATGAGCAATGACGAACCTATACAACACAACCGATTAATAATCATAGAATGACCCTAAATCCTTTAGTAAAACTCTTGCCCTAGTCCAGCAGAAGATGGCGAGCAAGCTGCTCAACAAACTCTTCATCCTGCCCCCGTGGGTGGGCGGCAAACGCCAAGTGTAAATACTCATGAGTCAAATCCAGCCGGTCTTGCAGTGAATAGAGATCCCGAACATAGATACGGCTGTACATGCGATCAACATGGGGCTTACCGGAAAGTAACCGGCATACGGTGAACTGCCCCACAGGTGCGTAACCCGGCTGAGCGTCTAAGGCTTCACGCCAGCGTTTCTGTTGGCCTGCTAACCATGTTTCGGCTTCCGGCATTGCCTGACATACCGCTTCTGGTTTATCCCAGCGCCCCAAGTTGGCACGTGGGTAAGCGTGGGCCAGAATCGCATCATAGCGCATCCCTTGTTGGGCCTGAGACACCGCCTGTTGCCACGACAAACGATTACTACCTGCCTGATCGAGATGGTAAGTCACTGGCGCACCGGCCAATACCAAATCGGCGCTCCAGGCAGCAACTTCTCGCGCCGCCGCCGTAGCAGGCTCCGGGGCGACACGCTGGCCGGCGCTGCTGTCAGCGATCGTCAGGCATTCCCCAGCGCGCACTGCGTTTTGCAGCAGGTAAGTACGGATCGCCACCGCCAACGCTTTCGCTGCTTCAACTGGTTGGGCTGCCGCCTCACGCTGCAATACCCGAGCGACATATTCTTCCCGCTCAAGGCGAGCCGTCAGGGCCAAGCGGCCAGCATCCGCGCGTAAGAACAGTTCGCCCTGGCTTTCGATCGTCTGGTAATTGCCATTGCTGAACTCAACCTGATAGCGCCCACGCAGCGCACCCGGTTCGACCGGTGTTGGCGCACCGCTACGGCGTACGGCAACGATCGGGTAACGCTCAAACATTCTCACTACCACACACCCCAGCGGATCGGCGGGTTGTGCCTGCGGCAACACAAGATTCAGCACTTCGGCATAATTTTGCAGGACCGTTTTGCTGGTCCCTGAGCCTTGCCCCCATAACGGCGTGCCGTCCATCAGCCACCCCGCAAACCCGCCTTGACGTTGTTCGGGATCCTGCTCGTCGTGCCAACTCCAGGTTTTTATCCGCAACCGACTGCCCAATTGCCCCACCAGCTTGCCCTCAGCAGGCAGCAACACCTCCAACAGCACATTACGCGCCTGTTGCTGACCAGGCAGCGTAGCCAAAACCCCCAGCAGTTCAGCAACCGGAACTCGTTTAGCAGGCTGTAGTTGAGCTAAATCCTGCAACCAACCGGGGCTCTGTTGTCGTTGCCAGTAGCTGGCCCACAATTGTGGATCCAGTTGCAGGCGCTGGGGGCTAAAATAGAGGCTGCACGACTGCACCAAAGCCCGATCGCGCGCTACTTTCTGCCCCACGTCGCAGCAGTAAACCTCTTCCTGCGGCTGGCTGCCGTTGCAGGTATAATCTGGCTCCTGCTGCTGGGTATCCACTAAATAGGCATACACTAACAGCTTCCAGATACTGCCCAACGGGGTCGTGAGCGTGCTTGGCAACGGCTGTTGAGCAAGCTGCCGCTCCTGATTCAGGATCAGCAGTTGATTTTCCTGCCCCTGCCGCAGTGCCAGTTGCATCTGCGGCTCAGCCGCCAATGCAACCGCAGGCAACATCAGCCACCACCAGCGCCACATCAATTATTTTACCGTCACGGTCTTCAGGCGGCCGTTACTGTTTTCCGTTGCGGCCTCTTGCGGCGCATACATCCGCGAGTAACGGATTGGTGGCAACAGGAACTCCCCTTTCTGTGAGAAACGGATCAGATGCCGGTAGACTTTGCTTTCTACCAGTTCATCAACCGGCACTATATAGGAGAGTTGGCCCATTTCATTACGCGCTTTTTCCAACGGTATGCCATTCTTACCGCTCAACCCTGATACCGTAATCCCCCAGGTGGTACGTTCAACGTCTGCACCCGGTGGCAATGGCACTTCAAGCAGCATATAACGCTGCGGCCTATCGCTTTTATTGGTTAACGTCACTTCATCCAGATACAGCGCATCGCTGGCAAGCGCTTCATTTGGCGCAACCGGGAGTACCGTAAACTCAAAGGCTTTATCACCAGGCACCAACTTCAGTAAGCGATGGCTGATGCCAACCGGCAGCGGCTGTTTTGCCTGTTCGATACCAGCGGCGCTCAACGGCAGGCTGAAGTTGACAGAAATATCAATGGGTTGAGCCAAGTCAGCCGGTAGTTCCAGCGGTGGCACAGGCTCTTTACCTCCCCATTGCCAGTAGCGCTCACCGAGAGTCCCCTGTAACGCTAACCAGTCCGCTCCCGGGTTGAACTCAACCGGCGGTGCGGCAGTGCCCAACGAACCATACAACCAAGCCAAGGCTAACGCGCGCTCTGGGCCGGGCTGCGACGGTAGCAATTGTGGTAAAAACCAAGCGACCTGCTCAGCATCTGCACCGCTGGTACGCCAGATCGCTGCATAAGCAAACGGATGCTGGCTATAGGCAATAAACTGCTGGCTTTGTTTTAACGCCTGCAATTCCTGCTCCTGCAACCGGTAACCTGGGGTTTGCTGTAACAGCGAATAGGTCAGCACCCGAGCCACCGCCAACCCCAATTTGGAATTGGGAGCCGCCATGACCAGGCTGTCGGTTTCTGCCAGCGCATTGCCTTCCACCGCTGTCGCATTCGGCAGCGACTCCGCCAGCCCCTGTAGCAGACTGGTCACCGGCAAATGCATCTCCTGCGCAAATGACAGCAACAGAGCACGATGCAGCATCGGCATTTCGTCCGCCTGCTGCGCATACACATCCAGCAACCGCTGCCAATGTTCTGCCGGAATCGCCACGCCTAGCGCCTGGCTGGCGTACCAATCCGCGTAGTAGGCATAAGCGGTCAGGAAAGCATCAGGATCCCCCTCCTCGCCCCACCAGGTGAACTTGGCCCCCGGCCCTGCCATCTGCATCAGGCGCTGGCGGTTATTCTGCATGATCTGCCGCAAGGTATTGCCCCGTTGCGTATCCTCTTTGGCCAGCATGTTGTAGGCCAAGCTCAGCGGCAACAAGCGGCTAGCGGTATTGATCACACCACCGAAAGGCTCATTGAGCAGATCGTCCAGGCTACTGCGGAACAGCGATTGCGCATCGCCATTGATGCGCAACCGAACGTCATAGGCCCCGGCGGGTAGATTCAGGTTATTGCTGCCACCGTGCAGCCGGATATCCCGCTGCTGCGGCACCGACCAGTGATCTTCGATGACTTTCAGGTCAACGCTCAAGGTGTCCAACACCTTGCCGTTTCTCACCACTTCGGAGAGCCAGCGCCCGGAATGCATCGCCTCTACCGGTTGGCTGACATAGTTCACCCCTTCATGCAGGGTGATCGACTGAGTCAGGCTCTGATCGCCATAGCGCGTGCGCAGTTCTACCGGTGCCGATTGCTTGTTTTGGCTAAAGATAAACAACCCTGGCTGCGGGCGATCCCCTTGGCGGAACTGCGTCGCCCCACTCCATTTCAGATACAGCGGTTTTTCCGAACGGGTAAAGCCCTGTTTCTGCCCCACCTGCCCCTGCGGATTCTGGGCACGTACGGTGATCCGCCAACGGGTCAGAGAATCCGGCATGCTGAAGCTGAAAGAGGCTTTGCCGTTGGCATCGGTAACAATATCCGGCTGCCAGGCCGCCGTATCCACATCCTCACGGCGCGGACGTTCCAACACCTTAACACTGCGATCGCTACGGTTGGCGCGCCCAGGCGCAGTGAGCGAGCCCGGCAACGCCAAATCGTAGGCGATAAACGACAAACTGGCGCTGGTGCGCACATTATTGCGCCGTGGATGATAGAAGAACTGGTCGATAGTCGGGGCGATCTCTGGCTGCAACGCATAGATCATTTCATCAACCACGCTCACGGTGAGGTGAGCTGCCACCGGTTTACCGGCAAACTGGGTATCCAGCGCCACTGTCACCACATCACCCGGCTGGTAAACCGCTTTATCGGTCTTGATACCAATATCAATGCTGGGCATCGAGACTTTAATACCGGCATTCTGGAAGCTGTATTGCCCGCCTTTGCTGTACAAAACCGAGAAAGTGAGGTTAGGCGCAAAATTCTCCTGCACGGTGATATGCGCAAGATACTGCGTCTCGCTCAAGCGCTGCAGTTTGACCCATTCGGCACCGCTGGCAAGCAGCGCAACCTTTTCTACCTTATCGCGTTCAAGCGTCAGCAACGCATGGTCAACCGGCTCCGGGAAAGTGATCAACGCCTGAGCAACTTCACCCACCTGATATTGGCCTTTATCCATCACGATCTCGACGCTGCCTGGTACGGCTTTTTCACCTGGACCGCTGACCGTATGGCTGGTCGCCCCCAGGATCATGCCCTGCTCACTTCTCAGGGTCACGGTGTAAGTACCCGGTTGTTCAAAAGCAATGGTGAAAGGCCGATCCGCTGCCTGGAGCGGTGCAGTTACAAGTTGGCGATCTTCCAACCGCAGCCATTCATAGCTGGCCGGAGCGGTGTCGTTACCTTGCACATTACGGAAGCTGAACGCGACTTCTTCGCCAACCTGGCTGAAACGCCTTGGCGCCGCGATCTCATAGCGGGATGCCCCACGCTCGATCAGGATCTCGCGGGTGGTTTTGACCCGATAAGCCGCGCCATCGCTGGCAAAAATGGTCAGCAGATAGCGGCTCGGCTTATCTACCGCTGGCAGATCCAGCTTGGCATGGCCTTTATCATCGGTAGTCAGTTGTGCCGTTTTCAGCGCAACCGGAAATTTACCCTGATATTGCAGATCGTTGCTCACCATCGAGAGTTGCTGGCTATACAAGCTAAGATCCAGCCGCGCATTGGCTACAGGCTTGCCATCGGGGTAGAGCAGCACGATGTCACCGGTTACCGGCTCGTTGGTGCGAAAATCAGTTTTCGCCATCGCCAGTGAGATTTCAAAATGTGGTTTGAGATAGCTGGCAACGCGGAATGAACTGCTATAGACCTGATTGTTATAGGTAGTACGGAGTTCATATCCCCCTGCTACTGCATTCTCTGGCAGTTGGAAACGCCCCTGCGCCCCCGATTTGCCATCGATCTGCAGGTTGAGCGTCTGTAATTCCGTCCCATTGGCATCCAGCACGGTCAGGCTCACAGGTGCAGGCTTGATCGCCACAGAATCCAGCGCGTTCTTGAATTCACGCCCCAGCAGTTTAACCTCGACCCAATCACCAGGGCGGTACAATGGGCGATCGGTAAAGGCATACAGCTTGGTGTCGTAAATCTCGCTGTCGTAATAAAAGTTCTCTGAGACAAACACCCCGCCTTCACGGTCTTCGCCCAACAGATAGGAGCGCTCCGGCGCAATATGGCGCAGATTCAGCAGGCCATTGCTGTCCGTCTGGCCGCTGTTCAAAATGCCCAACCCATCGCTCCACAGGATCTGGCTGCCGCCCACCGCTTGACCATCATGGCGGTTAGCTGTCCATACCAGCAGTTCATTGCCAGAAATTTTGCTTAATGCCACGGTATTGGCCACAAACACCACCGTAGTGGCGCGGTAGCTGCCAATCAAGGCTTCGACCAGATATAACCCCGGCTTCAACTTGCCCAATGGGATATAGACGTTACCCGGCAATGGTTCAATAAAGCGGCTGGATGACCCTTCCATTTTGACCTGTTCTGGCGGTTGGATCGGCAATGCATCCCACAACGGGTAACGGAATTGGCTAATCAGCGGCAAGTTTTTCAGCGGGGCAAACTGGGGTTGAACCACGAATTTGCTC
The DNA here is from genome assembly GCF_000743355.1 of Serratia sp. Ag1. Classification (GTDB taxonomy): domain Bacteria; phylum Pseudomonadota; class Gammaproteobacteria; order Enterobacterales; family Enterobacteriaceae; genus Chania. The sequence continues at coordinate 247,635 of NZ_JQEI01000016.1, read as the reverse complement.
GGCTCAGCCAGAGCTTCGCCGATTTTCAGCTCCGGCAACGCGTTGGTCACTTCCTGCCGGGTATCAAAGGAGAAGGCTCGCTGCATCACGCGGCGCGATTTGCCGTACCAGTTATCCCACAGATACGACAGAGTGTTGGACAAGCCTTCGCCTTGGTACTGGCCTTCCAGCATGATGCGATGCAAGTTCTTCTGTTTCTTCAGGAACTCCATCGGTTTCTCGATCCGATACAGCCGGATATCCACCCCACCGTATTGTTCCACCTCAAAACGACGATAGTCGCGCCCCGGGGCTTCCAGGCGCACTTTTGCCACTTCATCACTGGCAAAACTGCTGTCCGAAAGCAGGAAAAAGGATTGTTTAGGGATCGAGTAATCACTCGCTGGCAGGCTATCTTCAGCCTGTGCATAAGCCATCGGCAACCATAGCCCCAAGCAGAGCAGAAAATGGCGGAGTAATTTTTTCATCGTGACAGGAAGCCCAAGCGATAAATGCCAATGAAGTTGGGGTTCGATTCGTCGGGTATCCATCGGGTATCCTTCCATTTCATCAATTGCTGCATGCTCACCGCACGCATTCCGTTATCCGTCGGGGTGGTTGTTCCGGTGTGGTAGGCAATATAACGCCCCATCCAGATCATCAAATGCTGCTCATCGCCTTGATCAAAAAACAGCAGATCGCCGGGTTGTGCCTGATGCAGATTGCGGCCCAGCAGTTGGCTATTGAACTGAATCAGCTTGATTGCATCCACATAAGGGCCTTGCTGGCCGCCCCCCTGCTGCCAGCGCTGGGCAAACTGGCGTTGCTGTGGGGTGATGGTCAACTCTGGCGGCAGATAGCGATTGGATAAACCGTTCGCGCGCAGCCATTTGCTGTCATGAACTTTCAGCGATTCGTTAGCGGCAAACCGCACCAGCCCGGCACAGTCCTGCTGATACCAGCGCGCACTGGGCCCCTGATTCAACTGTTCTTCAGCAATGCGCACAAACCAGGCGCGAAACACACTGGATTGCTCGGGATTAAGCGGCGCAACCGGGGTTTCAGCCTGTGCCCGCCAGGTGAAAAGCAGCGTTATGCCCAGCAGGAACAACGCGCGTAGCCTTACCACTGTTAACTTCATAGCCCCTGCCATTTCAGTGGCAGCCATTGCCAGACCGCCCCCACTTCAGTATTCGCAGGCAGTACCAAGGCATAACTCTGCTGCCCGGCCAAAGCGGCCAACTTGGGTAACAGCAGGGTTTGAGCGGCGTTATGGAAGATAGGCTCGAGGTTCTTCGGCAGGCTGGCGAACACTTCCTGTTTAAACAGCCCAGATAAGGCTTCTGGAGCCATATAAACCGGCACCACCGCCTGCTGCGGCAATACATCGGCGATCGGTGGGAAGTTTTTATCCAGCGTCTGTAAGGCTTTGTTCACCAGCTTATCATCCAGTGAAAACAGCAAGGTCTGCTCATGGCGCGCCAAACTAACCCGGAAGAACCGGCTACCCGCCAGGCTTTGCTGCACCGCAGATTCACTGCTCGGGTACTGACCGTAGCGGGAACTCACCTCGCGCTGCCACAGAAGGGCCTGATTCCTGGTGCTCGCCACTACCGGAACCGGCTGTTTCTCTCTGGCACCGATGACCGTCTCAAACAGTGCAGCGAGCTTTTTATCGAGCTGCGCATCTGCCGCGCTTTCTAATCGGCTGACAAACAGCGGCGTATAAAGATGCGAATCAGGATACCAGCACAAACCGCTGATCCCGCTCATGGCGAGCGACGAGGCATCAGCCTGCTCAGCAGAGTTGGCGTTATCGCTGATAGCGTCGACCCGTTGCAGCAGGTATTCCGGTACGCTTTGCGAAACTGGCAGCGCCACACAGAAACTCGCCCCCATCGGCATGGTTTTCCAGACCGGGCTGAAATCAAAGGTGGCATTACCCGCCGCTGACTGCTCGTTCAGCGCCAGATAGCTCGCCCAGCCTTGCGGCTGCATCTCAAAACGGATACCGGCAAACGCCGGGATAAAGCGCTGATAACCGAAGCCGAGATAGTTGGCGCTGACTGCAATACGGTGGGGCATTTTAGCCTTGTCAGCAGCGTTATCGCTGGCGGCATCACGCGCTTTCAGGCCAAAACTTTCCGGCCAGGGCGTGCCACCACTCAACAACGCGCTGGCGACCTGCGAGGAGTCCTGTGAAGGAGCCTGCTGGTCATACAGCATGGCAATATCAGAAAACAGCAACAGATTGTCGCCGTGGCTGGCAAACAACAGCGATTTATTACCACCATAGCGCAGGTGATAAACCGAGACCGTCTCATTGCCGACTTTGAACGGGGCAAAATCCATCAGTTCCAGTTGAGTATCATCTGCCGCCACCTTGGCCAAAGGCTCCAGCATGCGCGCTAATCCACTCAGCTTAATCACCGCCATAAAATGATCGAGCCTGCCGCGTTCATCATGCCAAAGCGCAATATTGGCCGGTTGGTCGAGGAGCGTTTCCAGCAGATTATCGCGCAACGTTAACTCATGCTCGAAGATAATCCGCCGCAGGCTACCGACAATGCCCAGACGATCGGCATTGTTTTGGTAATAAAAAACCAGATCCTCAGTCAGAGTGTCGCGCAGAAACGGGATCGCCAGCAGATCCTTGGGCAACCGGCTCAAAGATTCGCTTTCGATGAGTACATCAGGGTGGCGGAGATCTATCTGTAAATCATTCTGCCAGACCAGTTCTTTAGGAGGAGAAACCTGATGCGGTAATATTAAAAATCGCTGAACACCCCAGACAGCAGCAGAAATCACCAGAATAATAGCCACTGCCCAAAATCCATATTTGCTGCGGCTTTGTTTTGCCACAGATGTCACATTCTTGTTATCAACAGTCATTATGGCCGTTCCACAGCAGGCATAAAATATAACGCAGTGCTCGAATAGCTTGCGCCAATAGATTAATCAACAAAAAGCCAAAATCATTACTCTAATAGTAACTTGCAGGTCATATTATTATGATTGCAAATATGAAATAACTTTAAACCTACAAGCTCTGATTATTGCGGCAGTATACCCACCTCTAGAGTTTGAGTCGAACAACAAATAATCTTATTTTTCAGCGCATGTGATAGGCTTAGCATTGCTGGATGCAACAGGATGCAATGGTTTTTTTTTAACCATATTTGCGGATTAGTCTTACTTTTTAACGTTGCTATTCTCATTTTAATAACACTTGGCATTCTGGACTGAAGTCTGAGAATCTCTGACTTATCTTATTCACCTCGTCATAATCTATATCCTAGGATATTTCTCTATACCCGTTGATATGGCTTCATGGCTATTTCAACCTAAAGGTTTTGCAAAAAAACTTAGCACCTGGATAAATTTTAACCCTTATCAATCTATTACTGATTGAGCAGCAGGATATACCGTTCCTGGGGCAAACTGTTTATTGTTGCCGCTGTTGACGGAATGGGGGAAAGCATGTAACCATATTTTTCAGGAAGCATTTTTTGATATATACCCGTCATACTTCAAGTTGCTTGGGTGTTGGCTGCCTTCACTCACCCCAGTCACTTACTTGAGTAAGCTCCTGGGGCTTCATTCAGTTGCCGCCTACAAGCAACTCGAATTATTTTGGGTATACAAACTCGCTTTAATTGCTGGTATTTACTCGCACTCGCGCGATTTTAGCCACTTTAAACTGTTATACCCAAAATAATTCGAGTTGCAGGAAGGCGGAGGGTATGCGACAGGCAAGCCAGAGCCCGTTAACCGCGTGACCAGCCACGATGAGTATGAATAATAATCACTTCTTTTAAAATGATAGAAGATAATAGACGGTAATTATAAATAATTAAATCCGTTGATTTTATTGGTTATTTTAATTGGAACGTACACTTTGAACAAACGGAGATTGTATTATGAAAAGAACTGCCAAGTGGTTTGTCGCTCTCGCTATCGTTGGCTCTTTGGCTGGCTGCTCGCGCACCGCACCGATCGCACAGGTCAACACTACCGTTAGCGCGGGCCATACCGACGCCCAGGTAAGAACCGCGATTCTGAAAGCAGGCGTTCAACGCCAATGGATTATGACCGAAGCAGGCCCAGGCGTGATTAATGGCCGCTTGCAGACGCGCGATCACGTGGCTGAAATTCGTGTCACGTATTCCGCCACCAGCTATTCCATCAACTACGCCAACAGCCTCAATCTGCAATCCTCCGGTGGCAAGATTCATAAGAGTTACAACCGTTGGGTACTCAATCTCGATAAAGATATTCAGTTGAACCTGTCAGCAGGTGCCGGGCTGTAATCTTTAGCCTTGATTAAAATTGGGCCGAGTACGGCCCAATAACACCATCAGTACCCGGTTTAAGAGGTTGTTTAACACATGTACGAACAGGACACGCTCAGTGCACTCGATGCCATTACTGAGGCACAGCGTATTGCTTTTGCGCCAATGCTGTTTCAGACCGCACTTTGTCTGCGCAACACTGGCGTACTGGCTTATCTGGATAAACAAGGAAAGTGTGGCGCTTCCCTTGAAGAGATCACCGCCAACAGCAACGTGAATGAATATGCCGTTAGCGTTTTGCTGGATATGGGATTAAGCGGACGTATCGTTACCCACAAAGACGGATGTTACTTCATTGCCAAAGTTGGGCATTTTCTGCTCCACGATACCATGACGCGGGTGAATATGGATTTCACCCAGGATGTCTGTTATCAGGGGCTGTTTTCTTTAGAGCAGGCGCTAAAGGAAGGTAAACCCACCGGTTTGAAAGTGTTTGGCGAATGGCCAACCATCTATCCTGCACTCTCGCAATTACCCCAGGCAGCACGTGAAAGTTGGTTCGCTTTTGACCATTACTATTCAGATGGGGCCTTTAACGCCGCCCTGCCGCATATCTTTGCCAACCAGCCCAAGATGATATACGACGTTGGCGGTAATACCGGGAAATGGGCGCTCCGTTGCTGCCAGTATGATGAGCGCGTCAGCATTACCCTGTTAGACCTGCCGCAGCAAATTGCGTTAGCGCGCGAGAATATTGAACAAGCGGGATTCTCACATCGCATCGGTTTCCATGCGGTCGATATGCTCAGCGACTCACCACTACCCGGCGAGGCTGATATCTGGTGGATGAGCCAGTTCCTTGACTGCTTCTCGCCCGAACAGATCGTGACCATGTTGAAAAAGGTCGGCAGCGTGATGAAGCCGGGCGCACACCTGTGCATCATGGAACTGTTCTGGGATGCGCAAAAATTTGAAGCCGCCTCGTTCAGCCTGAATGCTTCATCGCTTTACTTTACCTGCATGGCGAACGGCAATAGCCGTTTTTATAGCGTTGAGAAGTTTTATCGTTATCTTGAAATGGCCGGTTTCCAGGTAGAAAAGCGCTTCGATAACCTTGGGGTCGGGCATACCTTACTGATATGTCAAAAACACTAAGCCCACGGCAGCATTTGCGCTGCACACTCATTCTGCAACCTTGGCAGAGTCGCCCACTTGCTGCGGATGCGCGCCGATGAAATTTGCCTTAAATCTTATCGACTGGCAGGCCAGAGCACCGGGGTTGAGTGATGCTGCGCAATGGTTCCAATGGTCACAGGGCAACGGGGCTATCGAACCTGCAGCGCCACAGGCCAAGCTGACCGAACTCCCTATGATGACCGCGCGTCGCCTGGCTTCCGGCAGCCGGTTGGCGGTGGAGTGCGGGCTGGCGATGCTGCGCCGCCATCAGATCGATGCGGTGCTGTATACCAGCCGCCACGGTGAGCTTGAGCGCAATTACCGCATTCTGGAAGCGATGGCGACCGAGCAACCGGTCTCGCCCACCGATTTCACCATGTCCGTGCACAACTCTGCGGTAGGCCATTTGACCATCGCGGCGCAGCAGCCGGTGGTTTCCTCTTCGCTTTCTGCCGGTATTGATACCTTCCAGCAAGGGTTGTGCGAAGTGCTGTGCCTGCTACAAGCCGGTTACCAGCGGGTACTGATGGTGGATTTTGACGGCATGCTACCCGCGTTTTATCACTCTGACCTGCCGGAGAAGATGCCGACCTGGGCCCATGCGGTGGCACTGGTGTTTGAGGCTGGTGAGTGTTTGCAATGCGCCAGTCAGGCTGGCAACCCGGGTGAAGAACCCAAACTGCCGCAAAGCCTGCAATTTTTACGGCATTACTTAAACGGTGCGCCAACGTTCACGATCTCTGGCGAGAGGTTGATGTGGCACTGGAGCCGAACGTGAGCGGCCTGTATGCGCGCATCAACTGGGCTTGGCGCTTGGTGATGACCGGCGGGTGCTTTGCCCTGTTCGGCATCGGTGGCCTGCTGCTGTCGCTGGTGTGGTTTAACCTGCTGTTGGTGCTGTATCGCAACGGAGCCAAACGCCGTAGCCTGGCCCGGCGCAGCATTGCCGCCAGCTTTCGTTTTTTTCTTGCGGTGGCCAAAACGCTGGGCGTGCTCGACTATCGCATTGATGGTCTTGAGCTTTTGCGCCAAGAGCGCGGTTGTCTGGTAGTGGCGAATCACCCGACGCTGATTGATTACGTGCTGCTGGCGTCGGTGATGCCCGAAACGGACTGTCTGGTGAAAAGCGCCTTATTGCGTAACCCCTTTGTTGGCGGCGTGATCCGCGCGGCGGGTTACCTGATCAATAGCCAGGCCGATGAGTTACTGCCCGCCAGCCAACAGCGCCTGGCACAAGGTGACACGATCCTGATCTTTCCCGAAGGCACGCGCACGCGCCAGGGTGAAGAGATGGTGCTGCAACGTGGCGCCGCCAATATTGCCGTACGCTGCGGCAGTGATTTGCGTGTTGTACGCATCCACTGCAGCGAGCATCTGCTGGATAAACAGAGCAGATGGTATGACATCCCGCCGAGAAAACCCCTGTTTCAGGTGGTGGTGCACGAGCGGGTGCAGATAAAACACTTTTTTGATGCGAAATCGCAAGAACCGGCGTTGGCCGCAAGGCAGCTCAATCGGCATCTTTTGCATCTGTTATCACCAGGTTTACCCCCTTTGTCAGGAATGAATAATGCAAGCGCTCTACCTTGAAATTAAAAACCTCATCATCAATACGCTGAATCTGGATGAACTGTCCGCCGACGATATCGACACCGAGGCGGCTCTGTTTGGCGAGGGTCTGGGGTTAGATTCCATCGATGCTCTCGAACTGGGCCTGATGGTGAAAAACCAATATGGCGTCATGCTTTCCGCCGAGAGTGAAGAAATGCGCCAGCATTTCTACTCCGTGGCAACGCTGGCCGCTTTCATCCACGCTCAACGTGCCTGAGATATCCGCTATGACCGAACAACATGCTATTTATCAGGAAGTTTCCGCGATTCTGAGCAAACTGTTTGAGATCGATCCTGCAGACATCAAACCCGAGGCTCGTCTGTATGAAGATCTGGAACTGGACAGCATCGACGCCGTCGATGTGATCGTGCATCTGCAGAAGAGAACCGGTAAGAAAATCAAACCGGAAACCTTCAAATCTGTGCGTACCGTGCAGGATGTGGTTGATGCCGTAGAAAACCTGCTGCGAGAAGAATAACCCCCATGCGTGGTTCCCGTTCACGGTTAGGTGTGCAACTGCTCACGGCGCTGATGCTGCTGGCTTGGCCATTCCTGATCTGGTTTGGTCTGGCGCACAACGGCCTGCATTGGCTGTTGCCGTTGATGGCACTGTTGCTGCTCTTGCGCGTGCGCCAGGTGCGCAAAACGTCTGGCCCGATGCGTTTGGTGGTGCAGGGCGTTGCGTTGGCGGGTATCAGCTTATGCATAGCGAGCTACCTGTTGAAAACGCACCAGCTGTTGCTGTTTTACCCGGTGATGGTGAATCTGGTGATGCTCGTGGCATTCGGCGGATCACTGTGGAGTGCAATGCCGCTGGTCGAGCGCCTTGCTCGGCTGCGCGAACCGGATCTGCCCCCGGCTGGTGTGCGTTATACCCGCAAGGTGACGCAAGTCTGGTGTGTGTTTTTTATTCTGAACGGTGCGATCGCACTTTTTACCGCTCTGTATGGTGATATGTGGTTATGGACGGCGTGGAATGGCGTGATGGCCTATCTGCTGATGGGAATATTGATGGCGGGCGAATGGTTGGTGCGTCGCCGAGTGATAAAACAGGCAGCAGCATGAGTCAACCGCTCCCGCTGGCGCAATGGCTCAGCGCGCCTCGCCCGAACGACACGCCGATCGCCTGGCTTGGCGAACAGACCTGGACGCTGGGGCAACTACGCTATGACGTTGCCATGCAGGTAAAAGCCTTGCAACAGCAGAGCGGCGAACGTTGGGCGCTGTGCTTCGAAAACAGCTATCTGTTTATCGTCGCGTTGCTGGCAGCGCTGCATGCGGGCAAAACGCCGGTGATTCCTGGGCATAGCCGGGTTTCGCTGTTGGAAGAACAGCAGGCACTGTTTAACGGCGTGCTGTCAGATCGCCCGCTGGCATGGAGCGGTGTCACTCTCGTGATCCAGTCCGCCTCTCAAAGCGCTGAGCACCATGAACCGCTGCCGGACATTGCTCAAACCCGCTACGTCGAGCTGTTTACCTCGGGTTCTACCGGGCAACCACGCCGCGTAATGAAACCGATCGCCTGCCTTGATCGCGAAGCTTCATTACTCGCCGAGCGTTTTGCTGCACGGCTCGCAGGCTGCCGCGTAGTGGCCTCTGTCGTCCCACAGCATCTGTATGGCCTGACCTTCCGCATCTTTTTGCCGATGGCATTAGGGTTGCCGCTGCACGCCGCGATGCTTTACTACACCGAACAACTGGCCGCGTTGAGCCATGAGCATCGCTATGCCTTTATCAGTAGCCCGGCGTTTCTGAAACGTCTGGATCACCAGCTCACGCCACCGCCGGTAGCCATGGTGCTTTCAGCCGGTGGCATGCTGCCGTGGGAGCATGTGGCTCCAACCGCCGATTGGTTAGGCGTTTGGCCTGACGAAATTTATGGCAGCACAGAAACCGGGATTCTGGCCTGGTGCCATCGCCAACAGGAAGACATTGCCTGGCAGCCCTTCCCAGGGGTGAATATCACCGCCGAAGGCGACGCGTTCCGCGCTATTTCACCACTGATTCACCAGGCAAACGGCCTGTTGCTCGATGACATTTTGCAATTTGACGCTGACGGGCGCTTCCGCCTGCAAGGCCGCCGCGATCGGGTCGTCAAAATTGAAGAAAAACGCATCTCGCTGGGCGAAATCGAACAGCGCCTGTTAGAGCTGGAAGGCGTGCGCGAAGCCGCCGCTCTGTCGGTCACCCACGCGGGCCGTCAAAGCATTGGTGCCCTGCTGGTGCTTGATGAGCACACACGGCAGCAATGGCAACAAAGTGGCGGCACTGCGCAGGAACTGGCGTGGCGTCGTGCACTGCTGCCGCAAATGGAACCGGTCACCGTGCCGCGCTACTGGCGCGTGGTCGATGAGATCCCGGTGAACAGCATGAATAAGCGTGTCTATGCGCAATTACAGGAGTTATTTCATGCAACCTCATGAAATCGAACGCCATCAGGCGCAGCCACAGCAGGCCGAAATCGTCCTGCGGCTCGATCCGGCCCTCTTCTGGTTCAACGGCCACTTTGCCGCGCAACCGCTATTACCGGGCGTAGCACAGTTAGACTGGGTGATGCATTACGCCACGACGCTGCTGGCACCGGGTTTTCAGTTCCACAGCATGCCAAACGTCAAATTTCAGGCACCGTTATTGCCGGGGAACATCGTTACGCTGGCGCTGAACTGGCAGGAAGAGCGGCAGATCTTAACCTTCAGCTATCAGCGCCATGACGGTGAAACCAAACATACCGCCAGCAGCGGGAAGATCCGGCTATGTCGTTAACTGCCGCTTTCAACCCTTGTGTGGTGATCCCCTGCTACAACCACGGTGCCATGATGGCACGCGTGATCGCACGCTTGCAGCCCTTTGGCTTACCCTGCCTGATCGTGGACGACGGCAGTGACGAAACCACGCGTCAGCAGCTTGAACACCTGACAGCCAACCACCGCGATCTCACCTTGGTACGCCTTGCGCACAACGCAGGCAAAGGTGCCGCAGTGATTTACGGGCTGCAAGAGGCTGCACGCCGGGGCTTTACTCACGCGGTGCAGGTTGACGCCGACGGCCAACATACCATTGAAGATATCCCCCAGTTGCTTGGGCTGGCACAGCAGCACCCCGAGGCCTTGATTTCCGGGCAACCGATTTATGACAACTCCATCCCGCGTTCACGCCTTTATGGCCGCTGGATCACCCACTTCTGGGTGTGGATCGAGACCCTCTCTTTCCAGCTAAAAGACAGCATGTGTGGCTTTCGCGTTTACCCGATTGCCCCCACCCTGCGGTTGGCGCAAAAGACCACGCTCGGTAAACGCATGGACTTCGACACCGAAGTGATGGTGCGCCTCTATTGGCAGGGCAACGGCAGTTATTTTGTGCCTACCCGCGTCACCTACCCGCAAGATGGCCTGTCGCACTTTGACGCGCTAAAAGACAACTGCCGCATCTCGCTGATGCACACCCGCCTGTTCTTCGGCATGCTGCCGCGCATTCCTTCCCTGCTGTTTCGCCGCTCCAGTTTGCACTGGGCACAGCAGAAAGAGGTGAAAGGATTATGGGGGATGCGCATCATGCTGGCCGTTTGGCGCTTGCTGGGCCGCAAAGCCTTCGCGCTGCTGCTCTACCCGGTGGTGGCCGCCTACTGGCTCAGTGCGCATAGCGCGCGCCGTGCATCGCAGAGCTGGATCCAGCGGGTACGCAGCGAATTAACCGCACGTTCACGCCCAATCCCTGCCAACTGCACCAGTTATCAGCATTTCCTGCGTTTTGGTCATGCCATGCTGGATAAAATCGCCAGTTGGCGCGGTGAACTGCAACTGGGGCGCGATGTGGTATTTGCTCCCGGGGCCGAAGCCACGCTGGATCTTGCCTCTGCAACCGGCAAGTTGCTGCTGGCTTCACACTTGGGTGATGTCGAAGCCTGCCGCGCACTGGCGCAACTGCAAGGCAGCAAGACCATCAACGCCTTGGTATTCAGCGACAACGCCCAACGCTTTAAACAGATTATGGCCGAGATGGCCCCGCAGGCCGGGTTGAACCTGATCCCGGTAAGCAATATCGGCCCGGATACCGCGATGCTGCTGAAAGAGAAGCTGGATCGCGGCGAGTGGGTGGCGATCGTCGGCGATCGTGTGGCGGTGAACAGGCAACGCGGCGGCGACTGGCGCGTGATCTGGAGCCGTTTTATGGGCCAGCCAGCACCCTTCCCACAAGGCCCGTTTATTCTGGCTTCGGTCTTGCGCTGCCCGGTGTTACTGATTTACGCCCTGCGCCAGCAGGGGAAGCTGCATTTTCACTGTGAACCTTTCGCCGATCCGCTGCTGTTACCGCGCGCCGATCGCCAGGCAGCGTTGCAGCAGGCGGTCGATCGCTATGCCGAACGCCTCGAGCATTATGCGCTGGAATCGCCGCTCGACTGGTTTAACTTTTTCGATTTCTGGCAACTGCCTGATCCACATTCAGATAAGGAGTAAAGGTGCTGAACGATCCCCGCTTTACTGCCGAAGTAGAACTCACCGTTCCTTTCCACGATGTCGATATGATGGCGGTGGTGTGGCACGGCAACTACTTCCGCTACTTTGAAATCGCCCGCGAGGCGCTGCTGAACCAGTTCGACTACGGTTATCGGCAGATGAAAGCCTCTGGCTACGTCTGGCCGGTGGTCGATACCAGGGTGAAATACCGCAGCGTGCTGACTTTTGAGCAACGCATCCGCGTGCGTGCCACGCTGGAAGAGTATGAAAACCGCTTGCGCATTGCCTATCAGATTTTTGATGCCGCCAGCGGTAAACGCACCACCACCGGTTACACCATTCAGGTGGCGGTCGAAGAAAAGAGCGGTGAGATGTGCTTCGTCTGCCCTGACATTCTGTTTGAACGTATGGGAGTGACGCCATGAGACTGATGCCTTTACTGCTCCTGCTGCTCAGCCCGTTTGCCAGCGCCATCACGCTGGATGAGTTACAGCAGCGCTTTACCCAGCAACCGGTAGTGCGTGCTCACTTTGAGCAGATCCGCAGCATTAAAGACCTGCCGCAGCCCCTGCGTTCGCAGGGGGAAATGCTGATCGCCCGCGAACAGGGATTGCTGTGGGATCAGACAACACCGTTTGCGATGACGCTGATGCTGGACGACTCACGCATGGTGCAGATCATTAACGGCCAGGCACCGCAGGTGATTACCGCCCAGAATAACCCGCAGATGTTCCAGTTCAACCATCTGTTGCGCGCGCTGTTCCAGGCCGATCGCAACGTGCTGGAGCAGAACTTCCGCATTGATTTCCAAGATAAAGGCGAAGGCCGTTGGGCATTAAACCTGACCCCCATCACTACCCCGCTGGATAAAATCTTTGCCACCCTTGAGCTGGCCGGGCAACACTATCTGGAAACCATCCAATTGAACGATAAGCAAGGCGATCGCACCACGATTACCTTTTCTCAACACCGACTCACGCCCACAGCCTTGACCGACGATGAACGCCAACGTTTTGCCACTCACTAACGCCAAACGCCCGGCGCTGATCTGGGGGGCAGTATGCCTGGTGTTACTCGGCCTGCTGTTGAGCCTGTTGCCGCAGGCGCGGATCAACAGCAGCGTACTGGCAATGTTACCCAAGCAGGCATTGGGCAGCATCCCACCTGCGTTGAATGACGGCTTTATGCAACGCCTGGACAAACAGTTGGTGTGGCTGGTCAGCCCCGGCAAACAGCCCGATCCGGCTGTGGCGCAATACTGGCTCAGGCTCCTGCAGCAGTCCAACACCTTGGGCGAAGTCAAAGGCCCGATGGATGCTGCAAACCAGCAGGCTTGGGGGGCTTTCTTCTATCAGCATCGCAATGGCCTGATCGATCATGCCACGCGGGCGCGCCTGCAAAACGGCGGCGAAGCCCAAGCACAGTGGATCCTCTCACAGCTCTATTCGGCGTTTTCCGGCGTGAACGGCAAAGAACTGCAGAACGATCCGCTGATGCTGATGCGGGGTTCGCAGTTGGCGTTGGCACAAAACGGCCAGCGCCTGCGCTTGATGGATGGCTGGTTGGTCACCCAGGACGAACAGGGCAACTATTGGTATTTACTGCACGGTGAACTGGCCGGATCGTCGTTCGATATGCAGCAAACCCATCAGGTCGTCACCACGCTGAGCGCGCTGGAGCAGCAACTGACAGCGCATTATCCGCAGGCACAGCTTCTCTCACGCGGCACCGTGTTTTATAGCGAGCATGCCAGCCAACAGGCGAAGCAGGATATCTCTACGCTGGGCGTGGCCACCATTCTTGGCGTGATAATGCTGATTGTAGCGGTGTTCCGCTCGCTGCGCCCGCTGTTGCTGTGCCTGCTCTCGGTTGGCATCGGCGCGCTGGCCGGAACGGTCACCACCTTGTTGCTGTTCGGCGAACTGCACCTGATGACGCTGGTGATGAGCATGAGCATCATCGGCATCTCTGCCGACTACACGCTCTATTATCTCACCGAACGCATGGTGCATGGCGGCGAAGTGACGCCGTGGCAGAGCCTGCATAAAGTGCATCAGGCGCTGTTGCTGGCCCTGCTGACCACCGTCGCAGCCTATCTGATTATGATGCTCGCGCCGTTCCCAGGGATCCGGCAAATGGCAGTGTTTGCCGCTGCCGGGCTGAGTGCCTCTTGCCTGACGGTGATCTTCTGGCACCCTTGGTTATGCCGTAAGTTACCGGTGCGGCCCATTCCCGCTATGGTGTTGCTGTTACGTTGGCTGGCAGCCTGGCGGCGTGACAAAAAGCTGTCACTGGGTTTGCCCACTGCGCTGGCCGTTATCTCGCTGGCGGGGATCGCGACGCTGCACGTCGATGATGATATTGCCCAATTGCAGGCGCTGCCGCAGGGCATTCTGGCGCAGGAAAAAACCATTACCCACCTGACCGGGCAAAGCGTCGATCAGAAATGGTTTGTGGTTTATAGCAGCACGCCGCAGCAAACGCTGGAACGGCTGGAGGCATTCACCCCAGCGCTGGAACAGGCGCGCCAAGCAGGAACTCTACACGGCTTTCGTTCAATCCCACTCAATTCTCTGGCGCGCCAGCAGCAGGATCTTACCCTGCTGCAACAGGCTGCCCCTGCCACAATCCGCGTGCTGCAAGGCGCAGGGCTCACGGCGGTCGCCCCAAATCTGCAAGCGATGCCGGTGACCGTGGAAGACTGGCTCGTCAGCCCGGCCAGCGAAGGCTGGCGCCTGATGTGGCTAACGTTGCCCAACGGTGAAAGCGGCGTGCTAGTGCCGGTTGAAGACGTTACGGACAGCGCTGCGCTGAACGCACTGGCGGCCCAACAGTCGGGTGTGGCGTGGGTCGATCGCAAAAACACTTTCAACGCGCTATTCGCCCTTTATCGCGCAGTACTCACCGGCCTGCTGATAGTGGCACTGGCCGTGATTGCCTGTGGCGCAGTGCTGCGTCTCGGCTGGCGTAAAGGGCTTATCAGCCTGGTGCCGTCGTTGCTCTCGCTCAGTTGCGGGCTGGCGGCTTTATCCTTCAGCGGCCATGCGGTGAACCTGTTCTCGCTACTGGCGCTAGTGTTAGTGCTGGGTATTGGTATCAATTACACGCTGTTTTTCAGCAATCCACGCGGCACGCCCCTGACCTCATTGCTGGCGATCACGCTGGCGATGATGACCACATTACTCACACTGGGCATGCTGGTGTTTAGTGCCACACAGGCGATCAGCAGTTTCGGGATTGTGCTGGTGAGCGGCATCTTTACCGCTTTCCTGCTTTCCCCACTGGCCATGCCAAGCCGTAAAGAGAGAAAGAGATGATAAAACCGCATTTTTGGCACGCCGCCACCCTGCTCGGCGTGCTGTTGCTCACCGGCTGCAGCCGCTCGCCACACTCTACAGAGGCAAGCGCACCGCAGGCCTGGCTTGAACCTGGCGTGCGCGTCACGCTGCCAGCACCGGGTATCACCCCGGCGGTCAATTCCCAGCAGTTGCTGACCGGCAGCTTCAATGGGCAAACGCAATCCTTGCTGGTGATGCTGAATGCCGATGCCAATAAAATAACCTTGGCCGGGCTTTCTTCTGTCGGCATCCGCCTGTTTCTGGTCACCTATGATCAGCAAGGTATCCATTCCGAGCAATCGATCGTAGTGCCACAGCTCCCGCCCGCCAGCCAGGTGTTGGCCGACGTGATGCTCAGCCATTGGCCAATCAGCGCCTGGCAGAGCCAGTTACCACAGGGTTGGACGCTGATCGATCAGGGCGATAAACGTGAGCTGCGTAATGCCAGCGGCAAACTGATCACCGAGATTGTTTATCTGCAACGTAAAGGTAAACGTGAACCGATCAGCATCCAGCAGCACGTCTTTAAATACCACATCACCATTCAATATCTGGGTGACTGAGATGATCTACATTTCTGCCGTCGGCATGATTAACGCGCTGGGCCAGTCAGCTCAGGAGATCGCGGCCAACTTGCAGCGAGGTATCGCACCCGGTATGCGTAACCGCACCGGCTGGTTGCAAAACCCACCGCAGGCGATGTTAGGCGGGGTGGAAGGTGAACTCCCCGCCATCCCTGACCACTTTGCTGCCCACCGC
This sequence comes from Serratia sp. Ag1, assembly GCF_000743355.1. GTDB lineage: Bacteria > Pseudomonadota > Gammaproteobacteria > Enterobacterales > Enterobacteriaceae > Chania. The sequence goes on along the minus strand of NZ_JQEI01000016.1, from coordinate 232,025 downwards.
AGCCGTAATAACCAGCTATTACTGGCCGCACTGGCGCAAATTCAGCCGGTGGTGGATGAAGCGATTCTTCGCGTTGGCCGCGATCGCATCGCCGTGGTGCTGGGTACCAGCACTTCCGGGCTGGATGAGGGCGATCGCCACGTTGAACACCGGCTCCATGGTGAACCGAGCCCAAGTTGGCAATACGCACAGCAGGAATTGGGCGATCCGTCACGCTTTCTTAGCCACTGGCTGGGGCTGAATGGCCCGGCATTTACCCTTTCCACCGCTTGCTCTTCCAGCGCACGTGCCATCATCAGCGGGCGCAGGCTGATTGAAGCAGGATTGGCAGATATCGCGATCGTCGGTGGAGCCGATACCTTAAGCCGCATGCCGATCAACGGCTTTCATAGCCTGGAGTCTCTTTCCACCACGCAGTGCCAGCCATTCAGCCGCGATCGCTGCGGCATCACCATTGGCGAGGGCGCGGCACTGATGGTGTTGACCCGCGAACCACAGCCCATCGCGCTGTTAGGGGTGGGGGAATCCAGCGATGCCCACCATATTTCAGCCCCGCATCCGCAGGGCGCAGGGGCCATCCGCGCCATTCAGCAGGCGTTAACTGAGGCCGGGTTAAAACCCGCAGAGGTGGGCTACATTAACCTGCACGGCACCGCCACGTTACTCAACGATCAGATTGAAGCCAAAGTGGTGCAGGAACTGTTCGGTGAAAGTGTCCCTTGCAGCTCCACCAAACACCTGACCGGGCATACGCTGGGTGCCGCTGGCATCACCGAGGCGGCGATCAGCGCGTTGATCCTGCAACAGCATCTGCCATTGCCGCCGCAGGATTTCAGCCGCTCGCCGCTGGATCCGGCATTACCCGCCTGCGGCGTGCTGCAAGCCGCCGCGCCGCTGGAGCGCCCGGTGATTTTGTCCAACTCTTTCGCCTTTGGCGGTAATAACGCCAGCATCCTGCTGGGGAGAATTGCATGAGTCATTATTTACCGCCAGCAAGCTATCTGCCGCACGACGCGCCTATGCTGCTGCTGGCAGACGTAGTAAGCGTCGCCGATGAAGAGGCGCATTGCCGCGTCACGGTCACGCCAGACGGTGTCTTGGCCCCCTTTATCGACGCTCAGGGCAACCTGCCGGGTTGGTATGCGCTGGAATTGATGGCGCAAACCATCGGCGTCTGGTCGGGTTGGCATCGTCAGCAGCAGGGCCAGCCAAGCATCGCCCTCGGTATGGTTCTCGGGGCCAGAGAGTTAATCTGCGCCGCTGGCAGCCTGCCCGCAGGCGCGACTCTGGATATTCAGGTCAAGCTACTGATGCAGGATCAACGTTTCGGTAGTTTTGACTGCGCTATCCGCGTAGGGAATGACACGCTGGCCACTGGCCGCGTAAACACCTTTCAGCCCGCACCGGAAGAATTAACGTTACTTTTTAATCAGGGATATACAGCATGAGTCGTTCAGTTCTGATCACTGGCGCCAGTAAGGGTATCGGACGCGCCATTGCCTGCCAGTTAGCGGCTGATGGCTTTGTGGTCGGTGTTCACTACCATCGGGATGAGGCCGGTGCCCAGGAAACACGTGATGCGATCATCGCGGCGGGCGGGCAAAGCCGCCTGCTCTGCTTTGACGTAGGCAACCGCCAGCAATGCCGGGAAGTGCTCGAGCAGGACATGGCCGAACACGGGCCGTGGTATGGCATCGTCAGCAACGCCGGTATCGCCCGTGATGCCGCCTTCCCCGCATTAAGCGATGACGATTGGGATGCGGTGATCCACACCAATCTCGACAGCTTTTATAACGTGATCCAACCGTGCGTCATGCCAATGATTGCCACGCGCAAAGGTGGCCGCATTATTACACTTTCTTCCGTTTCTGGCCTGATGGGCAACCGTGGGCAGGTCAACTACAGCGCGGCTAAAGCGGGCATTATTGGTGCCACCAAAGCGCTGGCGATCGAACTGGCCAAGCGCAAAATCACCGTTAACTGTATTGCTCCGGGGTTAATTGACACTGCCATGCTCGAAATGGAAGAAGCCGCACGGCAAGAAGCGATGGCCATGATCCCGATGAAGCGTATGGGCCAGGCAGAAGAAGTTGCCGGGCTGGCAAGCTATTTGATGTCAGATATTGCAGGTTACGTGACGCGTCAGGTGATCTCCATCAACGGGGGGATGTTATGACACGTCGCGTCGTAATTACAGGTATGGGCGGCGTTACCGCTTTTGGTGAGAACTGGCAGGCGGTCTCCAGCAGGTTACTGGCCTATAAAAACGCCGTGCGTAAAATGCCAGAATGGCAAATCTATGCGGGCCTGCACACGCTGCTCGGTGCCCCTATCGATGATTTTGTGCTGCCGGAGCACTATACCCGCAAGCGGATCCGCTCTATGGGCCGGGTGTCACTGATGTCGACCCGCGCAACCGAGTTGGCGCTGGAACAGGCCGGGCTGATTGACGATCCGGTGCTGACCAACGGCCAGACCGGCATTGCTTATGGTTCATCCACCGGCAGCACTGGCCCGGTAAGCGAATTCGCTACCATGTTGACCGAGAAGCACACCAATAATATTACCGGCACCACCTACGTGCAGATGATGCCGCACACCACGGCGGTTAATACCGGTTTGTTCTTTGGCTTGCGCGGGCGGGTGATCCCCACTTCCAGCGCTTGTACCTCGGGGAGCCAGGCGATTGGTTATGCCTGGGAAGCCATTCGTCACGGTTATCAAACGGTAATGGTTGCCGGGGGTGCAGAAGAGTTATGCCCTTCCGAAGCCGCCGTGTTCGATACGCTGTTTGCGACCAGCCAGCGTAATGATGAACCCCATACGACGCCTTCGCCGTTTGACCAACAGCGTGATGGACTGGTGATTGGTGAAGGCGCAGGTACGCTGGTCCTCGAAGAGTTGGAGCACGCCAAAGCGCGCGGCGCGACGATCTACGGCGAGGTGATAGGTTTTGCCACCAACTGCGATGCCGCACACATCACACAGCCGCAACGCGAAACCATGCAGATTTGCATGGAGCAATCGCTCCAGATGGCCGGTTTAAGCCCGCGTGATATCGGCTATATTTCTGCCCACGGCACCGCCACCGACAGGGGAGATATCGCAGAAAGCCAGGCTACGGCGGCGATCTACGGCGAAAATGTGCCGATTTCATCACTGAAGAGTTACTTCGGCCACACGTTGGGTGCCTGTGGTGCGCTAGAAGCCTGGATGAGCCTGCAGATGATGCGCGAAGGCTGGTTTGCCCCGACGCTCAACCTGCACAATCCAGACGAACAATGCGGCGCACTGGATTACATCATGGGAGCAGCCCGCCACATTGATTGTGAATTTCTGCAAAGCAACAATTTCGCCTTCGGCGGCATCAACACCTCGATTGTGATTAAACGCTGGGCATAGTTTCAGTATTCCTGTTTGAACAGCGCTTGCGCTGTTCAAATCGGTCTTTAATCGATTTGTTAATACAGCCAACACCCAAGCAACTTGAAGTATAACGGGTATAAACCTCATATTATTTTAACCCTGCCAACACTGCTGATAAATAACCTGAAATATTAGAAACAGGATTTTATTAGCCAGAGTCTTATAATCACTGAATTAGCTTCGCAAACCAGAATCCTCCTTATACAAAAATAAAAAAAAGGTCTAACCTATTAACAGGCCGGTACGATATTGCACATGCGCTGCGATTAAATTCAGGCTCAGGCGTGATACTTTTACAACAATATTCTTTATGGAGCAGGATCAGGGCTCGAGGCAGGCTGAGTAAGGCAGCCAGTACCAATAGACAGGTTATCCCTAGTTAATTTTATGACGACAGAGAGGATATGATGAAAAGTCGGAAATATTTAACACTATCAGAGGTAAAAAGATTAATTAGCGCGGTTGCACAGGGCGCACATGCTGACAGAGACTGTTGCCTAATCTGGATGTGTTTTTTACACGGCTGCCGTGTCAGTGAACTCAACGCGTTACGTCTCTCCGATATCGATATGGAGGGGAGAACCATCATGATTAACCGATTAAAGAATGGATTTTCCACCATACATCCACTGTATGACATGGAGATAAAACCACTACAGCAATGGTTAAATAAACGATTGAATTATAATGGCAGCGATAGTGAGTGGCTGTTTCTTTCACGCCAGGGTAACCGCCTTTCCCGCCAACAGATCTACAAGATGATGCGCAAATATGGGCGTGATTCATCACTGTCAGTTATGCCCCACCCACATATGTTACGCCATGCTTGTGGCTATGCTCTAGCGGACAAAGGAATTGATACGCGATTAATTCAAGATTATTTAGGTCACAGGAACATTCGCCATACGGTGTTATATACGGCAAGTAACTCGAGGCGATTTTTAGACATTTGGTAATTTGTAAGCAAAAATTACCAGGTGATCATTTTGGGCTAAACTGGAGCCTATAGTAGTATCCGCAATTCCTCCGTGTCAACTCTGCTGTGATCTGCATCATTACTCTTTGAAAAAATATTTAAAATCATATAAATAGTGACAATTCCCCCACGCAGATCCACACAATTATCACAATAACCCCATCAAAACCCCTGTGACTGATAAATTGACGCATCAAAGTTAATCAGTACATAATGCTGGAAAAGCCATAAAAAAAGAAATTAAATCCATTTTAAATGGGCTAAATCATTTCACTTAAGGTTAAAAAACCCAAGGTATACAAAATAGCCCAAAATGACTACCTCAAGAAAAACTCATTACGCATTAGTGAGCCTTTCTAACCAAGATGTTAATCAAGGGATAAATAGAATGCAATGGCCCTTCCAATGCCCATGCATGAAATTTTAATTCGTTAATTAAAAGGATTACTTCATGAACCACAAAATTATTACTGCCGCATTTTTATTTTCCGCTATGTCTGCCCCAGCCGTAATGGCAGCAGATGGGACAATTAACTTTGTCGGGGAAGTGACTGATGCTGCATGTGTGGTAGATACCAATTCTCAGAACCTGACCGTCACACTGGGCAAAGTCTCCTCTTCCGCTTTTACCGGTACAGGTTCTACTGCGGCACCAACCAAATTCCAACTGATCCTGAAAGATTGCCCAGTAGGAGCAAGCAAAGCTGTCGTTAAATTCGATGGCACCAACGTTGCTGGCGACAACAGCATGCTCGCTTTAACCTCTGGTGCAGACACCGCTAAAGGCGTTGCCATTCAGTTGTCTGACGCCACTCAGCAAGTGGTCAAGCTGTTCGAAAGCTCACAACCTTACACATTGGTGACGGGGACTGGTTCTAATAATAATCTGGACTTCGTTGCGCGTTATAAAGCTATCGACAACAACGTGACTGCCGGTATCGCTAACGCTAGCGCTCAGTTTACCATTGTTTATCAATAAACTGAGTTAGCCACTCAAGGTGAACCCTATAAACCAAGGTCGTCATCAGAGAGCGGCCTTTTTAATTTTAAATAAATTTCATAGCGAACTTGTGTTAAAAACGAAAGGGGCATGTTTGGAAAACAACACTGCACTTCGAATCGCATTAATCGATGAATGTACGATGTCAACAATCGGCTTTGAGTATTTATTGTCCTGCATGTCGCTAGACTATGTTCTTTATCACTCAAATAACTTAGCCGAGTTTAAAAAAAACCTGATTAACGAAGACATACAATTTATTGTGATCGAACCCTTTAGGGCAGACAAAGCATTACTTCAGGTCATTGACTTTATCCATTGGATAAAAAAAACCTTACCTGACGTAAAGATTGTTATTTTGACAAAAATTAAAAATAAAGCAGAGTTAAAACTTCTCTACAACATTAACATACATGCGCTGATCTCTAAAAAAGAACATCTCTGTGAAATGTCAGGGTTCATGATGCAAGCACTCGAAAACATCCGTGTTTTCAGTCCATATATTAACAAAGTGTTAAACAACAAAGTCAGATCAACACATCCATTTCTAACAGATTCTGAGCTTATTGTTTTGAACTATTTCTTACGTGGCGTTACGCAGAAAAAAATCGCTGACCTCACGAAGCGAAGCGTAAAAACCATCAGTTGTCACAAACGTAATGCGATGCGGAAACTCGGGATGAAAGGTAATACTGACCTGGTTGCTTTCGTCAAAACATCATTAGGCAACCGTCTGCTTAACTATCAGGATGGTGAAATACCCGTCAGGGATTTCGAGTGTTTCTGATCTACTCTGTCATAAAAAAATAGAAAATATAAATAATGACAATGATGCAATAAAGCAAGCGGTTAGCTCACGATGAACCCGCATTTTTACAATTAGAAATAGTGTGTACAAAACATAACACCAGCATAACCAAAGTTACCATCACTGCAGATACGAGTCAGGCAATATAGCGTCTCGTTGAATAACGGTTGTGGAGTCGCTGTATTACATGAAACCTAAACGTCAAGTGATAGAGCCTGTACGAAATGATAAAGCTGCCGTTAATTTTTTACTTTTTTGTCCCCAGAATACAGGAAATTCCACTATGAAATTATGGCATAAAGCATTGCTCGGCGGGTTATTACTGGCCTCACTGAACGCCTCTGCAGGTGTAATCGTTGGCGGAACCCGGGTGATCTATGATGGTGGCAAAAAAGAAGCCGCACTCAGCGTAAAAAACCCGGATAAAACGGCCTATCTGATGCAATCCTGGGTTGAAACCCAAGATAATGGGCAAACCAAGGTCCCCTTTGTCATCACTCCCCCCTTGTTCAGGTTGAACGGTGGGCAAGACAACATGCTGCGCATCGTCCGTGCTGGCGGGAACTTGCCAGAAGATAAAGAATCCCTGTTCTGGCTGAACGTTAAGTCCATTCCTTCTGCTGAAAAGGTGGATAACACGCTACAGATCGCGGTCAAGACCCGCATCAAGCTGATTTATCGCCCAGCAGGCATCAGCGGCTCGTTGAACGATGCCGCAAAAAACCTCAAATGGCAGCGTAACGGTAATACATTGCAGGCAATCAACCACTCGCCCTATTACCTGAGCTTCTTTTCTATCACCCTCGGCGGTAAAGAGTTGCCAGAAGTGACCATGGTGGCACCGAATGCCACGGTGAATTATACGTTGCCCACAGGAGCAGCCGGTAACACCGTCAGTTGGAAGATCATCAATGACTATGGTGGCACCAGCGATGCCTTCCAGTTTTCCCTGTAACGCAGGTAACCACGAACAATTAAGGTTTGCCCCGTGAACAGAGATGTAAGAAAGATGCAGAACTTCAAATTATTACCACTGGCTTTTCTCATCGGTTTAATGGTAGCCGATTTGCACGTTGCTCAGGCCCGTGAATATTTTAATCCAGAACTGCTGCAGATCGATAACCCGGCACAAGCCGGGGCCGACCTGTCAGTTTTTGAAGACGGCGACTCTCAGGCTCCTGGGGTCTATCGCGTGGACATCTTATTGAATGGCCAGATGATCAATTCCCGTGAAGTGGAATTTGTCCAGCGCCAGGATGATACCGGCAAGAGCGGCCTGCATCCTTGCCTCAGTACCAGTGACCTGGCAGCACTTGGGGTGAATGTCGCTGCGTTCAGCACGCTGACGGAAGACAACAAATGCGTTGATTTGGCGGCTGCCATCCCCAATGCCTATAGCGAGTTTCGCTTCAGCAATCAACAGTTGAACTTGAGCATTCCCCAAGCAGCGCTGAAAAGCGAAGCCCGTGGTTATGTGACACCGGATCAGTGGCAGCACGGCGTGACGGCGCTATTGGTCAACTACAATTTCAGCGGTTCCAACGCTCGCATCGGTGATAATGCCGTGGCCAGCAACAGTTACTACCTGAACCTGCGCAGCGGCCTGAACGTAGGCCCTTGGCGCCTGCGCAACTATTCCGTCTGGAACCAGGAAAATGGTCAGCAGGATCGCCAGCAGCAAGGGCATTGGCAATCCATCAATACCTACCTGCAACGTGATATCGCGTTTTTAAAGAGCCAGCTGACCTTGGGCGACACCAACTCTTCCAGCGAAATCTTTGACAGCGTGCCAATGCGCGGCGGCCAGTTGATGTCGGACGAAGAGATGTTGCCGGAAAGCCTGCGCGGCTATTCGCCGGTGGTGCGTGGTATTGCCCGAACCAATGCCCAGGTGACGATCCGCCAGAATGGCTACGTGATTTACCAGAGCCATGTGCCTGCCGGAGCATTTGAGATCAGCGATCTTTATCCCACTGCGGGTAGTGGCGATCTGAACGTCACCATTACCGAAGCCGATGGCAGCGAACAACGTCTGGTGGTGCCTTTTGCTTCCGTACCGGTATTGCAGCGTGAAGGACAGATGAAATACAACCTCGCCGGTGGACGTTACCGCCCGGCTGATAGCCATATCGATGAAACCCCCTTTGCTCAGGGCAGCGTCATTTACGGTTTGCCTTGGGGGATCACAGCGTACGGCGGCGTGCAGGCGGCTCCCCGTTATAACGCTCTCGCGCTGGGGCTTGGCAAAAATATGGGAACATTCGGCGCTTTCTCTGCCGATGTTACCCAGGCTCGTGCCACATTGGCGAACGAGCCCAGCAGCAGCGGCCAATCTTTACGCCTGCGTTACGGCAAGAGCTTCGCCGATACGGGTACCAACGTCAGCCTGGCGGGGTATCGCTACTCCACCAAAGGGTTCTATACGCTACAGGAAACGCTGGATAGCTCTAACCCGACAAGCACGCAGTCATTCGACAACCAGCAGCATAAACGCAGCCGGATGGAACTGACGGTTAACCAGAACCTTGGCCCACAGGCGGGTTCTCTGTCGCTGAGCATGGTGGATGAAGGTTACTGGAATGGGCAGAAAACCCAATCAACCGGCGTGGGTTACAACAATAGCTGGCGTGGTATCAGCTATGGCATCAACTACAGCCACAGCAAAAACGCCCTCGGTAACAGCGGCAGCGATCGTCTGTTGGCCTTGAACGTTAACATTCCGCTGTCCGGATGGCTCAATAATACCTGGGCCACTTACGGCGTGAATAACGGCACCCAGGGCCGGGTCAGCCACAGCCTGGGGCTTAACGGCACCGCGCTGGAACAGAACAACCTGAACTGGGCGGTAGCGCAGAGTTACAACCAGCAAAACGGCAGCAGCGGCAACCTGTCGGCCAGTTACCGGGGCAACAGTGGTCAACTCAATACAGGCTACAACTACGGCAACCAACAGCAGCAATTTAACTATGGCGTTCAGGGCGGCATTCTGGTGCATGAAAATGGCGTCACCCTATCACAACCGCTGGGGGAAACCGTAGCGTTGGTGAAAGCACCTGGTGCCAAAGGGGTTGGCGTGGCCAATAACATCGGGGTGAAAACCGACTGGCGTGGCTATGCCGTGGTGCCTTACGTCACGCCTTACCGTAACAATGCACTCGGGCTGGATACCGCTACTCTGCCAGATGACGTTGAAATGGAACTGACGTCAAAAACGGTGACGCCAACGCGCGGAGCCGTGGTGGTCGCCGATTATCAACCACGCATCGGCCAACGGGTCATGATGACAATGATGCGTGCCAACGGTAATCCGGTGCCATTTGGTGCCACGGTCACCGAACTTGCCAGCACGGGGGAAAACAGCAGCATCGTTGGCGACGGCGGTGAAGTTTACTTAACGGGTCTGGCCGAAAAAGGCACGCTGCAAGTGCAATGGGGCAAAGGCAACACACAACAGTGCCAAGTGAATTACCGTTTGCCAGCACGCAGCAAACAAAACACCGGGTTGCCGCTCGTGAATGGTCAGTGCCTGTAGCACCGCCCCGTTGGTTCAATCTATTTCGCCATCGTTCAAATGAGAGGTAGATAGGTTTTGCCAATATGGGGGGCGCTGGCGATCAGCAAGGGATTTACACTTTGTTATAAGTTGTACAAATAACAACACTGAGATAACCAAAGTCCCCATCAAGGGATCCGTAATAAACGTAAAGTAGCCTCATCATTTTATGGCGAGAGCTATCAGCCTTAAATGAAATTACCGCAGCGCGAGCCGGATATCATCGCGTACAGCGAGCGGTAAAAATCATTCAATGATAATGCACCTCAGCACAAGGTCATTGAATTCCATTATATGAAAATGGCATTTAAATAATGCCGAACATAAGGATTAAATAGAGATTTATGAAAAAGAATATCATTAACGCTGCACTGTTCTCTTTGATTGTTGCGACGCCAGCCGTATTTGCTGCTGACGGCACCATTAATTTCGAGGGTGAAATTACCGACGTCGCTTGCACTATTGACACCAATTCGCAGAACCTGACCGTTACCCTGGGTAAAGTCGCTTCCAGCGCATTTAACGGCATCGGCAGCAAGGCAGCCCCCACTCAATTCCAACTGGTGCTGAAAGATTGCCCTGCGGCAGCCACTAGCGCCACGGTGCAGTTTGACGGCACCAGCGGTGCCAGCGACAACAGCGTGCTGGCGTTGACCCCTGCTGTTGATGCCGCTCAAGGTGTTGCTATCGAACTGTCAGACGCCAGCCAGCAAGTGGTTAACCTGTTTGAAAATTCCCAACCATACGCTCTGGAAACCGGCATCGGCTCCGTTACCAACCTGAGCTTTGTCGCACGCTATAAAGCGGTTTCTGACACGATTACCGCCGGTATCGCCAACGCCAGCGCGCAGTTCTCAATTACTTATCAGTAAACGAATCGACACAGAATAGCTCGCCCAAGGATAACGGGTCATTCAATCTCTGCTCACAGATAAACCGCCAGCGCCAGGTGGCCCCTTAACTATCGTCATGCAGGCAATAACGGTAGATCTGTGCATAGCTAACAGACTTTATCTGCAAGGAAAAATTGTGAGATTACTTTCTCTAGGAAAAGCCGTATTTGCGCTGGCGGCACTGTTGGTTTCCAGCTTGGTGCAGGCCGCTTGTAACTTTGGCGATGCAGTTTCGGCACAAACCGGCACGTTCAATTTCGGCAATGTGATTGTGCAACGCGATACGCCCGTCGGTACGGTATTGGCTTCAGCCTCTTCCGGGGCGATCGCCGGGGGCGTGACGTTATTTGGCTGTACCACTGCATGGGCGATCAACCTGGATCTGACAAAGTTTACCACGCTCTCTGGCGTTAATGGCGTCTACCAAACCAATCTGGCTGGCGTGGGGCTAAAAATCGCCATTTCTGGCGGCACCGCCTTCCCTACAACACTAGCTTATAATGGACAAACGTATGTCTCTGTCCCAGCACCGGGGATCATCGCGCAGCTGGTGAAAACCAGCGCCACCGGGGTACAAGGGGGCAGCATTACCCCAGGTAATGTGGCGAAAATCTCTATCTCGGGTAGCCCGCAGTATTACACAAACTTTAATATCGGCACCTCCACCGTCACTCCAGTAGCCTGTTCTTTACAGACTCCCAGCGTTAACGTGCCTTTGGGGAATGTGCAGGCGGCCCTGTTCACTGGCGTGAACAGCACCCTGGCCACCACGAGCTTCAATCTGGGCCTGAATTGTGACGCCAATACCCGAGTCAATGTCTCGATGTCCGGCACCCAGAATACCGATACGGCAAATACCAGCGTATTAGCGCTCAGCGGCGCAGGCAATGCCGACGTCGCCAAGGGAGTGGGGGCACAGATCCTTTATAACAACACCCCGATGAAGATTGGCGATAATCTGCTGTTGAAAACCTCAATAGGCGGAATTGAAACTTTCAGCTTTCAGGCTCGCTATTATCAGACCTTAGCCACGGTCATGCCGGGTAAAGCCAATACGACCGCCACGCTGAACGTCACCTATCAATAAATAGTAGCCATTTATTAAGCATCAATGAAATGAGTGAATCCGGCGTAGTACAGGTTAATTCCACTTACCCGTAAATAACCTGCGATATCTCTATTAAACAGGTACGGCATTCTGTCGTTCAGAAATACCTAATCAGCGGTCAACATCAGGATTGTTAAATGAAAAAATCAGTGAAATTGGGATACTGTAGTTTGGCGTTCTTGGCCGCACACAGCATCATGGCTAATGCAGCCGATACCAGCACCATCAATATTACGGGGAACGTTGTCGCCTCACCCTGCGTGGTCAATGCCAGCAACTCCGTTATCAATATCGACCTGGGTGATATTCAGGCTAGTTCTCTGGCAACAGCGGGAGCCTTTGGTGCCTGGCAACCTTTCAGCATTACACTGACGGGTTGCCCAGTATCAACCACCAAGGTCACTGCGGCTTTCGCCGGTACGCCAGACGCTACAGACGCGACCCGTTATAAGAATCAGGGAACGGCATCCAACCTGACCGTTGAGCTGGTGGGTGCTAACAGTGGCAATAACCTCGGTAATGGCAAAACAACCTTTACTATGGTGAGTGGTGCATCAAAAAGCGCCACTTTCGACCTGAAAACCCGGGCTTACTCAAACGGTACTGTGATGCCAGGCACCATTAATGCCTCTGTGGTGGCTTCGTTTACCTATAATTAATTAACAACATCTACCGAGATAGCCACCCGGTTATCTCGGTATTTCGGGGCTATCTGGCAATGTTCGGAGTGAGCATTGTTGTATTCCCCTCTAACAGAAGACAATAAGGCCAATTCTACCAACAACCTTGAAAATGCGTATTTACACTTTGTCATAGGTTGTACAAATAACAACACAGAGATAACCAAACTGCCCATCAAGCGGTTAATAATTACCGTAAGCTACACCTATACCCAAGCAACTTGAAGTATGACGGGTATATCATTTAAAGACTGGAGTTAACCAGTAATAAATGAAACCACCCTATTAAGCATAATGCTCAATAGTCTTTGGTGGTAAAACCGATAATTCAATACCAGTGCTTAACAGCAAAAATACATTGAATTACATTACACAAAACAGGCATTCAGTAATGCCAAAAAATATGGATTAAGTAGAGATTTTATGAAAAAGAACATCGTTAACGCTGCACTGTTTTCTTTGATTGTTGCCACCCCAGCCGTATTTGCTGCTGACGGTACCATTAATTTCGTGGGCGAAGTGACCGATGTAGCCTGCACGGTTGATACCAACTCACAGAACCTGACGGTGACTCTGGGTAAAGTTGCCTCTAGCGCATTTAGCGGCATCGGTAGCAAAGCGGCACCCACTCAATTTCAACTGGTGTTGAAGGATTGCCCTGCGGCAGCCACCAGCGCCGTGGTGAAGTTTGATGGTACCAGCGTAACTGGCGACAACAGCGTGCTGGCGTTGACCCCTGCTGTTGATGCCGCTCAAGGTGTTGCTATCGAACTGTCAGACGCCAGCCAGCAAGTGGTTCGTCTGTTTGAGAACTCCCAACCTTACACCCTGGAAACCGGTGTAGGCTCAGTGAATAATCTCAACTTCGTAGCGCGTTACAAAGCCATTTCCAATACGATCACTGCCGGTATTGCCAACGCGAGCGCTCAGTTCACGATCGTTTATCAATAAGCCCCCTCTGCATCCTGGCCATTGAACCTTCAATGGCCAGCATAGGTTACTCCATAGGGTACCGCGTTTGCCGCCAGCCCATCTGGGGTAATAAAACCGAGCCGTTATCCTCCATGGTCCTACACCATCGATGCAAATATAATGTAGCGGCCAAACCACCAGAATAAAGTGCTAATTAAGTACTTTTCCTATCACTAACACCAAACTGCATACATACTTACAAGGGAGTTTACGCTCCTTCAGGTAAGCGTAATTGTCGATTCTTCATTAATGGATAACGTTTTTCCATCCACCTAATTGAGTGATAAATTTATGAGTGAACGAAAAACTATCGTGTTGGTTGAAGATGATCGCCCCTTGGCAACATTGATTTCCGATTTTTTACGGAACCATATGTTCAACGTCACCGTTATCGATAACGGTGAGGCTGCCGTTCCTCACATCCAACGGCATCATCCCCATCTGGTCTTGTTGGATGTCATGCTACCTGGCAAAAGTGGTATGGATATTTGCAAAGAGATCAGAGAGTTCTATCATGGCCCGATTATGATGTTAACGGCTTTGGGGGAAAATCTTGATCAGATCCTGGGGTTAGAACTTGGGGCTGATGACTATATTATCAAACCCGTTGAGCCTAGAGTGTTGCTGGCCAGGATCAGGACCCAGCTACGCCGAGCGAATAAACCCACTGAGGTAGAAAATAAGGATTCGGTTAATCCTGCGCTGGAACTCGGGCATTTGGTTATCACCCCAAACTCTCGAACTGTCTTTCTGTACCAGCAGGAAATTCCCATGACCACCGCAGAATTCGATCTGCTCCTGCTACTGGCTAAAAATGCAGGTCAGGTTCTCACACGCGATCAGCTGTTAATGGCACTGAAAGGCATTGATTTCGATGGGCTTGATCGCACTATAGATATCCATATATCCCGCTTGCGCAGAAAGCTTGACGATAACACCGAACATCCTAAAAAAATAAAAACTATCAGGGGAAAGGGATATCTTCTTAACCGTGATGGCTGGCAAGCCTAGAGCAACCTTGGTGAATAAAAATGAAAAACTGGACCAGGCTCATAATCTTCTTAAAGTTTTACATTTTTTTCTTACTTGCCGTTTTTACTACCTACGGCATTGTAGACCTTATCAGAGTTCAGACTGCCGATTACCTTAAAAACCGAGCAACTTACCAAGTCATCCGTGACATGATAAATTTATTAGAAACAAAATATCTCTCACGAGAAAGTGATGATAGTTTTACCAAAAAATTAGAACAATTTAATCAGTTATCCATTTATACTGCCAGTTTAGGCAAGTGGAATAATCTGCATGAATCGCTTACACCGGAGCAATACAAGAGAGCAACACAAGGAAGCATTATTTTCACTCAAGGCAATATAGCCCTAAAAAAAATCTTCGGTACTGATGTTGTTATCATTGTTAATGAAAATAGTCCGCATACCAATGCCACCATCAACAATGAAAACACGTTTGAAAAAAACGCACTCATTATTGAATTATCCGCAGCAGCTTTACTCATCGCTATCTTTTCTTATATCTGGCTGACACCAATTTGGCATGATGTCGTGAAAATACGCGAGAAAGCGATGCTTTTGAGTGCAGGAAAGTTTAAGACCAGAGTAGATAACACGTCATCAGATATTTTCAACCCTATTGCCACCGCCTTGAACGATATGGTAGATAAAATCCAAGAAGCCGCTGTGATGCGTAAATCCATGACCAACACCATGGCACATGAGTTGCGTACCCCTATCGCTAGA
Organism: Serratia sp. Ag1; assembly: GCF_000743355.1. Lineage (GTDB taxonomy): Bacteria > Pseudomonadota > Gammaproteobacteria > Enterobacterales > Enterobacteriaceae > Chania. The sequence continues at coordinate 216,852 of NZ_JQEI01000016.1, read as the reverse complement.
ATAAGATTTCATCTTCATAACTATTTTGAGTCAAACAATAATGTTAAAAAAGAATCTATCATAGATAATATCTATAATGAAATTAGCCATGTAGAATCACTCATTGAAACTGCACTCAATTATGCCAGCCTTGAGGACTACAATAAGATCATTTCGCCACAGAAACAATATATCTCAACCTGGTTCGATGAAAAAATAGATTTATTCATTACAGACAGCGAAAAGATTACATTTATAAAAAAATACAATAACGATCTAGGTTGGGTCTTTATGGACTTAAATCTGATGACACATGTGTTGAACAATCTCCTCAGTAATGCCAAAAAACACACCAACGATACCATTCAGATCAGCGTAAGCCGTACTGAAGAGATACTCACTTTTTCTGTGGAAGATAACGGCAAAGGCATTTCCCTTGAGGATTATGATAAAATTTTCACCCCATTTTATAGAGGCAAAGGGGATCAAAAAGCGAATAACACCGGTTTCGGCTTGGGTTTGACGATCGTCTACAAAATCGTTGCGCTGCATCGCGGCAAAGTCTACGTGAGAACCTCGGAACTGGGTGGAGCCTGTTTCGTGGTTGAAGTCCCCTGCCATTATCAACAGTAAATTTACATTTAGAAAGATCGGCTACAAAAGGCAACAAGAGAGCGTCAAAACACAACTAAAGAGTAACCAAACTCACCATCTAAGAACACATAAAGCCAGTAGGATATCGGTATCAAATCAGCGGCAAGTCATAGCAGGAAAAGTGGTGAGAACCAGAAAATACTTAAACAAGAATGAAGTGGAGCGTTTATTAGCCAATGTTACGCGCGGAAATAATTATTATCGCGATCAGTGCATGATTTTGATGTGCTATATCCATGGATTCCGGGTGAGTGAACTAACCAATCTGCAGCTCTCGGATATTGATTTAGTAAACAAAACTGTCCACGTCAGCAGACTAAAAAATGGTTTTTCAGTGCAGCACCCGTTGCATGACACTGAAATTATCCTGCTCAAAGCCTGGTTGCAACAACGTTCGGCCTATTTAAATGCCGACAGCGCATGGCTTTTTCTTTCGCGTCACGGAACACGAATTTCGCGCCAACGTTTCTACAAAGCGGTTAAAAGCTATGGTGAGTCGGCGGGTATCAGCGTGGTAGTCACTCCACATATGTTGCGCCACTCGTGTGGTTATGCATTAGCGGAACAGGGGATGGATACACGTTTGATTCAAGACTATCTCGGGCACAGAAATATTCGTCATACGGTGCTCTATACCGCCAGTAATGCGGCAAGATTCAAGTCTATTATTTTTTAAACGATAAATACCGTGGTGATATCGGGTGAGGTGAAAAATATCAGGCCGTTTTTCAGATTAAAATCTGAAGGATGAGGTTGCGAGGAGTGTAAAAGAAATAGAGCAGGCGCTATGGCAAACGACGTGATTAATGACAACTCACCATCCGATGATCAACGTCAGATTGCCGTAATCCTATCCTACTTATGGCGAGGATAGAGTAAGCGCCTATGTTCTTAGCGGGTAAGGCCTTGGATGGCTTAGATCAGAAAGGTAATACAATTGAGCCAATCCGCTTGCACAAATCAGAGTAAGCTTCGTCGAGTTTTTCAAAAAATTTAGAGATAGCCAGCATGGTTTTCATGGTCGTTTCCTCATTGGTTCTTGGTGTTTTTTAGTGTGACCCATGTCACAAAACTGAATTTACTCTTTTCAAAACACCATTTCAATATTTTTGTGACAAAAATCACAAAAAAAATGCGATTTCGCCAATTCGGCTCACCGAACACATTTTTTCTCAAGTTGAGCAAAAAATCTCAATTAATTGATTTTAAATCAATTTAACAAAAATAATACACTCAGATAGCAAAATTCTCCAACCTGTACCCTTTCTGCGCAAAACGTTGTTGTGTGATCTCCATCTCGTTTCTCACCCCCCAACAGTAATATAAAGAAACAACGTGTCATATAAATTGAAACAGTGTTTTATATACGGCGGATACATGGAAAAGCAGATAACAGTCAGGCATACGGTCGCATACGGCAGTGCGAACTTATTGGGAAGCGGAGCATTAGCGATCAGCGGTGCCTGGTTAATGTACTTCTATACGACCTTTTGTGGCCTTTCTGTCGTAGAAGCCGCAGCTATCTTCTCGCTGGCCAGCATTCTTGATGCCATCAGTAACCCGATCATGGGCTACATTACGGATAACTTTTACAATACGCGGCTTGGCCGGCTGTTTGGTCGCCGCCGGTTCTTTATCCTCATCGGGATCCCGCTGGTGCTGTTCTATCCGTTGCTGTGGATGAGCGGGTTTGGCTTCTGGTACTACTTACTCACCTACGCCCTGTTTGAATTAATCTACACCTCAATCATGGTGCCTTACGAAACCCTGGCAACAGAAATGACCACCGATTTTGCCAAGCGCTCCAAGCTGACCGGCTCAAAAGCTATCTTTGGTAAAATCGCTAACTTTATGGCCGCTTTTATTCCTGGCCAGTTTATCGCCATCTACGGTAAAGACTCCCCAACGCCGTTCCTTTATACCGGTATCGCCTACGGTGCAATCATGTGTGTTGCCATGATTGCCCTGTATGTCTCCTCATGGGAGCGCCCGGCCAGTGAAGTGGTAAAAGAGACCACCAGCAGCCTGGGGCAAGCGCTGAAAAAGCTGTGTATTGATATGATCTCCACCTTCCGTTTGCGTATTTTCCGCAAGCATTTGGGCATGTATCTGTTTGGCTTCGGCGCGGAATGGCTGTTTGCTTCTTCATTTACCTATTTCATCATCTTCGGCCTGCGCCAAAGTGCCGTGCTGGTTTCACAACTCAATAGCTTCAGTTCGGTCATGCAACTGGTCTCAACCGCCTTCTTTATTGGTATCTGCGTGAAAATGGGCTTTGCCCGGCCATTCCGCATTGCCTTGCAGGTGGTCATTGTCAGCGTTATTGCTTACGCAGCGCTCTACTTTACCGGTTGGTCCGATACCGCCACGGTGATCGTCCTGTTTGCCATTACTGCCGTTTTTGGCCTGAGCACCGGGGGGATCTACTACATCCCTTGGACCGTTTATACCTTCCTGGCTGACGTGGATGAAGTCCTTACCGGGCGTCGCCGTGAAGGGCTGTATGCTGGCGCAATGACATTCGCCGGGAAAATGGTGCGTTCTATCATCGTGTTCGCCATGGGCTGGACGCTCAGCAAGTTTGGCTTTGTCTCTGGGCAGCCAGTACAGCCAGAAACGGCGGTGCAGGCGATTGTCGGGGTCTTCGCAATTGGCGTAATCGCACTGGCACTGGTCGCGATTTTCTACACCACGCAAATGAAGCTGGACAGAAAGAGCCACATGGTGCTGCTGGAAGAGATTGCGCGGATTAAAGCCGGGGGAGCCATGGCGGATATCTCTCCGGCTCACCGAGCCATTATCGAAGAGTTGACCGGCTGGAAGTATGAACAATGCTGGGGCAATAACCCGTTGGGGCAAAAAGTACCGCAGGAAAAACTGACCGAATTAACGGCACAGAAATAATCACTTTTTCGGGAAGCACAATGTGGCTTCCCGAAAACTTTCCCCAATAAAAACCAGAGGTTAGGGATCAATCCCAAATCTAGTTAGTTCTTCTACGGTATTTGCCATGACTGATATCGATAATAAAAACAGGGAATTAGCCCATTTTGCTTTTTGTGCTCAGATCGCGATGAAGCTGGCGGAACAGGATGGGAAGGTGACCTCTTTTTTAGACGGGCATTTGTTTTTGCTGCGCTGGCTGCTCACGGCACAAAAACAAAAACGCTTTACCAAACAAGTTGCTCCCGAAATAGCCTGGCTGATCGCCCGTGGCCGTCAATTAGGTATGCACAGCAGGCTCTATGAACGCATACAGTATTTGTATTTTTCCTGGGTGGACCCGATCAATCAGCAGCCCGATTTACACCGGCTGACCTATATTATCGAAGCTCTGAAAAATGCAGGCTGGCGCTACTACGTCCTGACGCCAGAAGAGTGGAGAACGGGCGAAGTGCCTGCCCGAGTGAATGGCATCAACGCGTTGATGCTCGAAATGAACCATCTTGACGAGGTTTTCTGTAAACAGGGTTCACAACTGGCACCGCTGGAGGTCAGGGTGCTGGGTGATTTACAAGTTTTTGGCATCTTACTGCTGGAGCAGAAATTCCACGTTTTTCAGGTGCTCGGCGAAACCCCCTATGCACGCCTGTTTGTCAGCATCGACGAGCAAATCCCGGAAGTGGCCTAGGTCTCTTTAATGCAGGTGTGATTCACCTGCATTAGAACAGTTTGATTACTCAGCCAGTTTTTTATGCTCGGTTATGGCCAGTGGGGTTTTCTTGATACGCGGATACTTCCACAGCCAGTGCCCGCTGGCCATACGCCAATAGAAGAACGCTCCGCGTACCGCCCAATCACTGAACATCCCCAGCCACACCCCGATCACCCCCATCCCTAGCAGCACGCCCAAGGTATAACCGGCCACCACGCGGCAACCCCACATGCCTAACATTGAGACCCACATGGTAAAACGGGCATCACGCGCACCTTTCAACCCGGCGGGCAGCACCCAAGACGCCGCCCAGATCGGCATAAACGCCGCGTTCAGCCAGATCAAGATTTTCACTACCTCTTTAACATCCTCTTCCTGGGTATATAAAGAGGCAAACAGCCCGGCGAACGGCGCGGTTCCCCAGGCTAGCATCGTCAAGCCGATGGTTGCCAGCCAGAAGACATAGCGCAGTTGCTTCTCGGCCTGAGCTATTTGCCCTTTACCCAGACGCTTGCCGACAATAATGGTCGACGCCGAGCCCAAAGCGCTCCCCGGCAGGTTAATCAGCCCGGCAATAGAAAAGGCAATAAAGTTACCGGCGATCACGTTGGTCCCCATACCGGCAACAAACATCTGCGTCAGCAACTTTCCACAGTTGAACAGCACCGACTCGATACTGGCGGGGATACCAATCCCCAGCACATCACGCAGGATATTGCTGTTCAGCGGGGTGAAATAACTCTTCAATGAAATACGCAGTGCCGGGTTCAGGCCAATCATCAACACATAAATAATGCCGATAGCGCCGAGATAGCGGGAAATGGTCAGCCCCAGACCCGCACCGACAAAGCCCAGCCCATTCCAGCTAAACAGGCCATAAATCAGCGTACTGCTGATCAGAATATTGAGGATATTCATACCGACATTAATCAGCAGCGGGATCTTGGTATTCCCCGCCCCACGCAGCGCCCCGCTGCCAATCAGCGCAATCGCCGCCGCCGGGTAGCTCCACACCGTGGTTTGCAGATAGGAAAGCGCTAGCGCTTTAACCTCGGGCGTGGCGGCACCGGCAATCACATTAATAATATGCTCACCCGCCAGGTGGATCGCTACCGCCAGTAATAACGCCACTGCGGTCATCAACACCAACGACTGGCGCGCCGCAGCCCTTGCCCGCTTGCGATCTCGCGTACCGAGGCTAAAGGCCACCACCACCGTGGTCCCCAGATCGACTGCGGCGAAAAAGGCCATCACCACCATGTTGAAGCTGTCTGCCAGGCCAACCCCCGCCATCGACTCTTTACCGAGCCAACTGACCAGGAAGGTACTCAGCACCCCCATCAGCAATACGCAGGTATTTTCTAAAAAGATCGGCAGAGCCAACGGGGTAATCTCACGCCAGAAGAGCACCCGATAGCTTTTTCGTTTGGCATACCAGCGCGTATGGGTCACGCTCTGGCGCAGTGCCGCGTGTAAGTTCAAAATTGGCCTGAAGAGTAGAAGTGAAACAACGTTTCAATCATGATTTATAAGCGCTTGCACTGCAAGGGATATCCGAAGTATTTCAAATTACAGCGGGATGATTGCAGAGAAAGGAAGTTATTTCCTTTCATCACCCACCTCAGGTACTATCCTAAAAACTGTATAAAAAAACAGGTGATAAAATGCAACCGATAGTCCTGCAATCCACGCGGATCGAACGCGATCGATTTCGCGGTGCGACCATCACCAATGGCAAGTTCCTTAACTGTGATTTCTCCGGTGCCGATCTGACGGATACCCAGTTTGTCGGCTGCCTGTTCTATGACGAAGCTACCCAACTCGGTTGCTCCTTCAACCGGGCAGTGCTGAAAGATGCCAGCTTCAAAAGCTGCGATCTCTCCCTGGCGGATTTCAGGAATACCAGCGCGTTAGGCTTGGAGATCCGCGAGTGCAAAGTACAAGGGGCCGATTTTCGCGGTGCCAACTTTATGAACATGATTTCGCAACGCAGCTACTTTTGCAGCGCTTTTATCACCAAAAGCAATCTGAGTTACACCAACTTCTCCAAGGTGGTGCTGGAAAAATGTGAACTGTGGGAAAACCGCTGGAACGGTGCCAACGTGCTCGGTGCCAGCTTTATCGGATCAGACCTTTCCGGCGGTGAATTCAACCATTTCGACTGGCGGTCCGCCACGTTCAATCATTGCGATCTTACTGGTTCCGAGCTGGGTGAACTGGATCTCCGTCAGGTTGACCTGGAAGGCGCGCAACTGGATAGCCAGCAGATTGTCGGTTTAATCGATCGGCTAGGCATCGTGCTAGTCAGTGATTCCTAGCCTTCATTAACCAACCTAATGCCTCATTATTTTTTATCATCAGCACGGTGCCTTGATTTGGTTTGCTTTTTCGCCAATGATTTCGGTTCCTCTTAACTCATCAGGAACACCAATGAATCCGTCAACAGCCGTGCTTTACACCGATGCAAACTTTGTCAGCCCTTACGCCATGTCGGTATTTATTACTCTGACCGAAAAGGGAATTCCGTTCACCCTCAAACCGGTAGATTTGTCACAGGGCGAAAACCAGGGCCAAGCCTACGGCGCCCTGTCGTTGACCCACCGGGTACCTACGCTGGTAATCGATAATTTTCATCTTTCCGAATCTTCCGCCATTGATGAGTATCTGGAAGAGATCCACCCTGCTCATCCGGTCTACCCGCAGGATGCCAAACAGCGTGCCAAAGCGCGTGAAGTTCAGGCCTGGTTGCGCAGCGATTTGCTGCCACTGCGTGCAGAACGCCCGACAGAAGTCATTTTCAACCAGGGTAAATTCGCCCCATTGAGTGCGGCAGCCCAACAGGCCGCACAGAAGCTGATCGCTGCAGCGGGAAAGTTGCTGAGCCACGGCCAGGATCATCTGTTTGGCGAGTGGTGCATCGCTGATACCGACTTAGCTCTAATGCTTAATCGGTTGGTGATGCACGGTGACGAAGTTCCGGAGAATCTGCGTCGTTACGCACAGCGGCAATGGCAACGCCCTGCGGTGCAGGCTTGGCTGGCGCTGCCGGAAAAAATGCGGAGTTAAAAATCGGCGGCCACAGCGCCGCCGTTCTCACACTGAGAAACACAACATCACTTTCAGGAAAACGTCACCACCCGGCAGGTAAATAGCCCAAGAGCGAAGCAACGGCATACACCGCACCGCCCATATACAGCAGTACAATACTCACTTGCAGAATCGGATGAGTGATCCAGTTGCACTGCCAGAGCGGTGCCTGATCGCCAGATTGACGCGCGCGTCGCAAGATCAGCATCGGCATGATCGACAGGATCACACCGCTGAATACCCCAGCGAAATACAGCGCATTAACGAAAGAAACCAGGCCGCTGTAGGCCAAAGCAAACGGCGGAAGCACTACCAGCAGCAGTACGCCAAAGCGACGGAAAGGTTGCTCATCGTCCCCCAACCGGAACTTGTCGAAGATATTAGTCAGGAAACTGCCGCCCAATCCCCAGTAAGAAGTCAGCATCGCGCACAGTGCAAAGATGTTGGCAGAGAAGAAGGCCCATTGCCCCAACGCCTGGCCCCAGGAAATGGTGGCAACATCAGAAATATTATTCAGCCCGCTAAGAGCAATCACCGACATCGGCACCGCTGCCAGCAACAGGAAGGTGATCGCCATACCGACGATGATCGCTTTTGGCAGTTGTGCTGGCTTGTCCGCGAAACCACGCGCCATCTCGGGCACGATGTATTGTGCAGAAAAACAGAACACCACCACGCTGAACACCGGCACCATAAAACGCCAGTCACCGTCCAGCAGATTGCGCATTTGGGTGGTTTCTTTTAACAGCGTCGCGGCCACCAGCATGGCAATCATCACCACCATGCCGATACTGATAAATTTCTCGCCACGGCCAATGGCTTTCAGGCCCAGATACAACACCAGCGCCGCCGGGATAAAAAACAGCAGGCTACCGAGGGCCGGGGAAATACCGAGCAGGGATTGCAGCAATTTACCGCTGCCGGTCATGTAGGCGGTGAGTGCACCAACGCTGTTGACACAGACTGAAGCAAACATCAGCCAGGAGCCAAAGCTGCCAACATAACGCCGGGCCAGCCCGCTCAGTTGCAGATGCGCCCGGGTACGCAGAGTCGATTCAGCCACATAAAGCATGGTGATGGTAGTCAGGCAACCGACCAGCACCAGCCAGAATAACAGAGGTAAATAGCCTGCCTTGCTGGAGGCGTAGGCGATGGAGAGCACGCCAGCGCCGATGTTGGTCCCCACGATCATGGCGACCCCTTCGAGGAAACTCAGTGATTTGGCGGGTGCAGATACCCGCTCCCCGGCGGCAACCGCCGGAGAAATAGCGATGTTTTCAGAAGGCATAGTTCATCCTTTGCATCCCGGCAGCCCACGCCACCGGGAAGTGTTGAAGTCCAGGGGGTTAACAGCTCACATCGATACACAGGTATTTCAGCTCCAGATATTCTTCAATGCCGTAGCGCGATCCTTCACGCCCAAGCCCAGACTGCTTGACGCCACCAAATGGTCCGACTTCGTTGGAAATCAACCCGGTATTGATCCCCACCATGCCGTACTCCAAAGCTTCCGGTACCCGCCACTGGCGTGCCGCGTTCTGAGTGAACAGATAAGCCGCCAGGCCAAATTCAGTATCATTAGCCATGGCGATAGCCTCTGCTTCGTCATGGAAACGGAATAACGGTGCCACCGGGCCGAAGGTCTCTTCTTTGGCAAAACGCATTTGCTGTGTCACCCCGGTGATCACCGTCGGCTGGAAGAAAGTCCGGCCCAACGCGTGTGGCTGCCCGCCGGTAGCAATCTGTGCCCCTTTGATCAGCGCATCATCAATGTGGCTTTGCACTTTCTCCACTGCGCCCTGATCGATCAGCGGCCCCTGCGTGGTGCCGTCCTGCGAGCCATCACCCACTTTCAGTTGCTCCACTGCGGCGACCAGTTTGTCCACCAAACGATCATAAATGCCGTCCTGCACGTAGATCCGGTTGGCGCACACGCAGGTCTGGCCGCTGTTGCGGAACTTCGACGCCATAATGCCCGCCACAGCGGCATCCAGATTGGCATCATCGAACACGATAACCGGTGCGTTACCGCCCAGTTCTAACGACAGCTTTTTGATCGTCGGCGCGCACTGCGCCATCAGAATGCGCCCCACTTCGGTGGAACCGGTGAAGCTCAGTTTGCGCACCACCGGGCTGTCGCACAGCACTTTGCCAACCTGTGCAGGTTCGCCAGTAATCACCTGCAACACGCCTGCCGGGATCCCGGCGTCCTGTGCCAGTTTAGCCAGCGCCAGCGCGGTCAGCGGCGTCTGCTCAGCCGGTTTGACGATCATGGTGCAGCCCGCCGCCAGAGCCGGTGCAGCCTTGCGGGTGATCATCGCCGCCGGGAAGTTCCACGGGGTAATCGCCGCGCAAACGCCGATCGGCTGTTTCACCACCACCAGCCGTTGCGACGCCAGCGGTGCCTGTAGTACGGCACCATCGACACGTTTGGCCTCTTCAGCAAACCAGGTGATAAACGAGGCGGCATAGGCCACCTCACCACGCGCTTCAGCCAGCGATTTACCCTGTTCAGCGGTCATCAGTTGCGCCAGATCTTCCTGCGCCGCCATCACTTTATCGGCCCAAGCCAGCAGCAACGCTGAACGTTGTTTGGCCGTCAGTTGCTTCCAGCCGATTTGCGCCTGCTGTGCGGCAGCGATCGCCTGTTGGGTTTCTTCCGCGCTGACCAACGGAACCGTGGCCAATTCGGCCCCAGTGGCCGGGTTGATCACCGCTTCACGCTTGCCGCTGCGCGCATCACACCATTCACCGTTGATCAAACATTGGCTGCGCAGTAATTCGGGATTATGTAATTTCATCGTTCTCGCTCCTTATTGGGCCAGCGCACGCGCAAGGATCGCCAGCGCCTGGCTAAACTGGGCATCAGGGATGGTCAATGGATAGAGGAAACGAATCACGTTGCCATATACGCCACAGCTGAGCAGCAGCAAGCCTTCTTCCTGGGCTTTTTGCTGCACCTGACGGGTAAACTCCGGTGATGGTTTGCCCGTAGCCGGATCGTTGAACTCCACCGCCACCATCGAACCCTTGGCACGGATATCGGCAATCGCCGGGCAATGTTTACGCGCCTGTTGCAGTACTTCGACCAAGTCTTGCCCCAAACGCTGTGAGCGCTGGCACAGTTGCTCTTCTTCGATCACCTCCAGCACTGCCAGTGCGGCGGCCACCGCCAGCGGGTTACCCGCATAGGTGCCACCAAGCCCGCCCGGTGCGGGGGCGTCCATCACTTCGGCACGGCCAGCCACTGCCGACAGCGGCATCCCCCCCGCCAGGCTTTTCGCCATCGTGATCAGGTCTGGTTTCACCGCGTAGTGGTCCATGGCGAACAGCTTGCCCGTGCGGGCAAAGCCAGTTTGCACTTCATCCGCAATCAGCAAGATGCCGTTCTGATCGCACAATGTGCGTAACGCCTGCATAAATTCCGGCGGCGCAATATTGAAGCCGCCCTCGCCCTGCACCGGCTCCAGCACAATCGCTGCCACCTGTTTCGGGTCGATATCGGCTTTAAAAATACGCTCCAGGCTGTTCATCGCGTCTTCGGTGCTGACGCCATGCAGCGCATTCGGATACTGGCCGTGGAACACCGAACCGGGGAACGGGCCAAAACCCAGTTTGTAAGGAGCCACTTTGCCGGTCAGCGCCATGGTCATGTAAGTACGGCCATGGAAGCCGCCGCCGAAGGTGATCAAGCCTGGGCGACCGGTATAGGCGCGGGCAATTTTCACCGCGTTTTCCACCGCTTCTGCGCCCGTGGTGAAGAAAGCGGTTTTACAGGCCCCTTCGATCGGCGCACACTGGTTGATGCGCTCCGCCAGCGTGACATAGCTTTCATACGGCACAATCTGGTAAGCAGTATGGGTGAAAGCCTGGAGCTGTTTTTCTATGGCAGCCACTACCTTCGGATGGCGATGGCCGGTATTGAGCACGGCAATACCCGCAGCGAAATCGATCACCTCATTGCCTTCTACATCCCACAAAGTGGCATTCTCAGCGCGCTCTGCGTAAAAACCACACATCACACCAATCCCACGTGGAGTGGCGGCTAAACGGCGTTGATTCAGTTCTGCGTTTTTCATCTGGTGTTCTCCGGACAGTGTCTGTTGTCAATTCTGTTCACAACTGCGAAACAATGAGGTTTATTTACCCAGGATGTGGCCCTATAATCTAGTGCCAGTTACGTTTAATTGAGGGATCCAATTGCGCTCATTAAGTGGTGACCTGTTGCTGCAACGCCTCGGCGAGCAGCCCGGTGATAAGCTGCATAAACGGCTTTACAATGCGATCCGCACCAGCATTCTGGACGGCAGCCTGCCCCCTTCCAGCCGCTTACCGGCGTCGCGCGATCTGGCTCAGGAACTCAGTTTATCCCGCAACACGGTGTTAACGGTTTACGAACAACTGCTGGCTGAAGGATATGTGCTTTCGCGTCAGGGAAGTGGAACCTTCGTCGCAGAAACCGTGCCGGACAGCTATCTCTCCACGACCAGCCAGCCGGTTAACGATAACGGCGAACAACGGCGCGTTGAGCTGTCAAAACGTGGGGCCACTTTGCTGCACCACGCCAGCGCCAGCCCGAAGCAGTGGGGCGCGTTTATCCCCGGCGTGCCCGACGTCAATGCCTTTCCACATCAGATTTTCAGTAAGATCCAGGCGCGCATCAGCCGCCGCCCCACTCCGCAACGTTTGACCTACAGCAATCAGGGTGGCAGCCCGGAACTGCAACATGCGTTGGTGGATTATCTGCGTGTGGCACGCTCGGTGCGCTGTTCACCGGAACAGATCCTGATTACCGAGGGCATTCATCAGGCCATCGATCTGGTGACCCGAATGCTGTGCAACCCTGGCGACAATGCCTGGATCGAAGAACCGGGCTATTGGGGCATACGCAATATTCTGCGGATGAACGACGTCAATATTTGCCCGTGTGAAGTGGATGAAGCAGGTATGGTGCCAGCAGAGCAAACCACGAGTGCGCCACGGCTGATTTTTGTCACCCCTTCGCATCAATATCCGCTGGGTTCCGTGATGAGTTTGGCACGGCGGCAGCGGCTGCTGGCGTTGGCACGCTATGCCGGTAGCTGGATTGTGGAAGATGACTATGACAGCGAATTCCGCTTCTCGGGGCAGCCGATCCCGGCGCTGCAAGGGTTAGAGGCCGATGCGCCAGTGATTTATATCGGCACCTTCAGCAAAACGCTGTATCCCGCCCTGCGCCTGGGCTATATGGTGCTGCCAAAACCGCTAATGAAAGAGTTCAAAATCGCCCATGCCGAGCTGTATCGCGGTGGGCATCTGTTGATCCAGGCGGCGCTGGCACAGTTTATTCAGGAAGGGCACTACACGGCCCACATCCGCCGTATGCGTTTATTGTATGCCAAACGCCGCACGTTTCTTACCGCGCTGATTGAGCAACACTTGGGTAAACAGGCCTTGAGTGAGTTTAATAGCAATGCCGGGCTGCACCTGATCCTCAATCTGCCCAACAATGCCGACGATGTAGCCATTGCCGCCGCAGCCAGCGCGCGCGGGGTCTTGGTGCGCGCGCTGTCGCGTTATTACATGCAATCCAGCACCCGGCGCGGCCTGCTGATGGGGTTTGCCTGCGTGCCGGAAGAACAGATGGCCGCAGCGTTCAGCGTGCTGCTGGAGTGTATTTATACTGATGGACGTTAAAAAGACAAAGGCGACCCCATGGATCGCCTTTGAAAAGCCTGAACGACTCAATCTATCAGGTGAGAAATATCGTCATGGGCAACCGCCGGGGGATCCTGGCGCATCCCTTTAGTCAGCCACAGCAGATAAAGGAAACCGGCCAGCAGCCAGATAAAACCGACTTTCAACGCTTCTGGATCCAGGTTGAACCACAGCCAGACGCACATGGCAAAACCGATCAGCGGCAGCAGGCCGTATTTGAGCATCGCCCCCAAGCCACGGCGTTTTTCATTCACCAGGAAGTGTTTGATCACGCTGAGGTTGACGAAGGTGAACGCCCCCAAAGCACCAAAGCTGATCATCGAAACCACCATGCTGAGATCCATCCACAGCGCCAGCAGGGAGATGATGGCGACAAACACAATCGCACGCCACGGCGTATGGAAACGGGCGTGGAGATGGAAGAATACTCTGCGCGGCAACACCCCTTCGCGCCCCATGGCGTAAAAGATCCGGGATACGCCGGTTTGCGCCGTCATCGACGAGGCGTAAACCCCGGTGAGGTAAGTGGCCATAAAGAAGTTGTACATCCACTTCCCGCCAACGTGCTCGGAGATAATCAGGCTGGCAGTATCCTGATAAGGGATCAGCGCCTTCCAGTCTGGATACGCCAGATGAGCAGCGTAAGAAACAGCGACAAAAATCGCCCCGGCACTGATCACGGTGATCAGAATAGCGCGCGGCAGCGTGCGTTTGGCGTCGGCGGCTTCCTCGGCCATGGTGGCAATGGCATCAAACCCCAGAAACGCCAGGCACAGCACCGCAGCACCGGCGATCAGGCCAGAAAAATCACCGGCATCCACCAGCAATGGCTTCATCAGCGCCTCTGGGCTGAGATCGGCCCCGCTGAATGACAAGGCAATAAACAGCACGATAAACACCATCTGCAGAGCGATCAGCGTGAAGTTCACGGAGTTCAGCAAGCGTACCCCGAGAATATTCAACAAGCTGACGCTAACGATGGAAGTCAGAATAAACACGTAAGCAGGGATCGACGGAAACGCCTCGTGCAAGAAAATACCTAAAACCAGATAGTTAAGCATGGGCAGGAACAGATAATCGAGGATCTGCGCCCAACCGACCAGGAAACCGGTTTTACCGCCAAAACTGCGCTGAACATAAGAGTAGGCCGACCCGGCCAACGGCATGGCGTTGGTCATCCGGCAATAGCTCAAAGCGGTAAACAGAATGGTGACGATGGTCACCAGATAAGCGATGGGCAAGTGGCCCTGACTTAAAACGGTAACCTGACCATAGGTGGTAAATACGCCCAGCGGCACCATATAGGCGAGGCCGAACGCAACCAAGGCAGGGGTTTTAAGAACTCGTTGCAACCGAATATTTTGCGGCATTACCGTATCATCTCCTGATACAAAACTGCATCGTTAATCAGCGTTTTTTAAGCTGCGTAAAATTAAGGAAACGAATACTGGCACAAGACAAGGCGCCGGGGAAGTTAACAATCAGCTTTCTACTTTTTAATCGGGCGGGAATGGCTCAATGCCCGTTCCCGCCCGGTCACATTTACGCCTGGTAGACCACTCGGCCACCCACTAGCGTCCGTTCAATACGGGTCTGGTACAGCTTCTCTGCCGGTTGCTCAAACAGGTTTTGCTGCAGCACGATCGCATCAGCGAATTTGCCCACTTCCAGCGAACCGATGTATTGCTCTTTGGCAATCATATAGGCCGCATCAATGGTCGCTGCACGCAGCGTTTCGATCAGCGTCAGGTTGCGATCGTTATCCAGACGCGGCCCAGCAGGGTTGCCTTCGCTATCCCACGCGCGGCGGGTCATACCGACCTGCAGGTTATACCATTCGTCCAACCGATCGATCGGCCAGTCACTGCCGTAAGCCACGCGCGCTCCTGCGTCCAGAAAACGTGCCGCCGGTTCCAAGTGAGGGAAACGTTCCTCACCCAGCATTTCACGCTCTTCATCAATCAGCACGCCGGGTAAACCAGCCCACTGGAATGACAGCACCGCCGTCGCGCCCAACTCGGCAAAACGTGCGTACTGATGTGCTGCCACCAATTCGTTGTGTGCCAAGCCAGGGCGAATGTCCTTGCCAGGGCAGGCGGCACGCATCAGTTCAACCGCGTCCAGCACCTGTTCGATCGCCCCATCCCCCACCGTATGGGTGTGCGGATGCAGGCCAGCGCGGCCACACTCCACCATCAGCGCGTTCAGCACTGGCGTGGTGAAGTAGAGATCGCCATAGCGTTCACCTGGCATTTCACCGTGGTGTTCACGATACGGCCGCAACAGCGCGGCGGTCATGGTCGGCGGTTGCAACACGCCATCCACAAACAGCTTCAAGTGATCAACCGCAATACCGGCCTGCGGCGTCCACTCTTTATCGCCCCACTGCTTGGCGAAGGCGACCACCTCCTGCACCGCCCGGGCGGCATCCTCTGGCCCCTGCACGCTGTCTGGCGTCACTTCTTTCGCCCCGAGAACGCGCAGCGTCAGATCACCGCGCTCGCGCAGCGCGGCAAAGGCCGCAAGCTGTTCAGCAAACACACGGGTATCCATCACAGTGGTAACGCCTTGAGAGTGCAACACCTGCTGCACGTGAGCGGCAATCTGCACGTTCTGCTCAGCGGTGCCAGAAGGAATGCTGTCGAAGGCACGCATCGCGGGCGCATCTTCCAGGATCCCCGTCAGTTGGCCGTTGGCACCGCGGGCTATTTTGCCATCTGGCGGTACTGGGGTATTTTCATCAATCCCCAGCATTTGCAGCGCACGGCTGTTGGCCGCCAACGTATGACAATCGTTGGAGAATAACGCCACCGGGCGGCGGGTATTCAGCGTATCCAGCACCGCACGGCTCATGTCAGCCCCGACCGGTACCATGGCCTGACGCTGCCAAGCGCGCACCGTCAGCCATTCGTTATCATCATGAGCCGGGTATTTGTCCAGGTGTGCCTGGATATGCTGCAAGGTCTGTTCCACCGTCAGCGCCGCATAATGCAAACTGCAGCCTTTCAGCTGCTTACCGCCCCAGAACGGATGCATATGGCTGTCGATCAGGCCCGGCATCATCATTTTGCCATGCAGATCGATACGCTCGGTTGTCGGTGTTGCAAGCGCCAGCACTTGCTCATTATCCCCGACAGCCAGCACGTATCCCTGCCCTACTGCCAACGCGCTGCAAACCTGGTTTGCCGCATCCGCCGTGAAAATAATGCCGTTGTAATAAATTACGTCGGCAGTTTTTGCCACTGGTGTCATATCAAAGCTCTCAAAATCGTACAAAACGATCCTAAGTATAGATCTGAGTCCGGGGAAAACTGAAATCCTTGGCCCGGCTATATCGCTTGAAAGTGCCAGTTCCCATTCTGCCAATACAACCGATGAGTCAGTTTCAATGCCTGCAGGAAATCCTCATCGTGTGATACCACCAGCATCGCACCGGGGAATGCCGCCAACGCGACCTCAATCGCCTGAGCTGAAGCCAGATCCACGTGGTTGGTCGGTTCATCCAGCAACAATAATTGCGCAGGCTCACGACGCCATAGCACACAGGCCAATGCCGCCTTCAGGCGTTCTCCGCCACTCAGTACCGATAATGGCAACATAATCCGCTCGGCACTCAATTGCAGATTCGCCAGTTGGCTACGCAGAACCCCCTCAGCCAGTGGAGTATCCTGTATACCAAGGTGATCGACGACCGAACGCGTCAGATCGAGTAAAGAGAGATTTTGATCGAGATAAGCTGGCACTACTGAACAGTGGCAATGACCACTAACGGCGGGTAACTGCCCGATGATCACTTTCAGTAAGGTAGATTTTCCACAGCCATTCGGGCCAGTGATAGCGACACGCATTGGGCCATCCATCCGCCAGTTGAGTAACGGCATAGAGATGAAAGGCAGTTGCAGTTGCTCCAAGACTAACACCTGCTTACCTGCCGCCACTGTACTGCCTGGCAAAGTCAGCATCACCGGGTTATCTTCTGCCACCCTATCCCGAGCCTCACGCACGGCGTTATCCAACGAACTCTTTTGCCCCTGATGCTGTTTCCGTATTGTCCCCATGATGTCGCGGGCCGCGCCTTTGATGGCCGCTTTCTCAAAAGAGGCAACGTTCCGGGTGTTCACAGATCTCAGCGCCTGGGCGGAACGGCGTTGGTAATTATCATGCTCTTTCTGCAGACGGATGCGGGCCCGTCGCCTTTCCAGTACCCTATGTTCCAGTTGATTACGCGCCGCTTGCTGCTCCTGCTCCCGCTGCTGATGGTAATCATGATAATTGCCACCGTAGCTGCGCAGTGCATCCGGGTTAAGTTCAACAATTCGCTGCATCCGTGCCAATAATTGCCTATCGTGGCTGGCTATCAACAGGCCTCCAGGCCACTGCGCAATCTGTTGATACAACCATTCACGCCCGTTAACGTCGAGATGATTGGTGGGTTCATCCAGCAACAGGAAATCCGCCCCTGTCAGCAATGCACCACACAAAGCTGCACGCATACGCTCACCACCGCTCAGGCCACTGGCTGGCCGTTGCGGGTCAAAAGCGGGTAACCCTGCACTGGCAAACGCTATTTTCAGGCGTTCGGCCAGATCCCACTGACCTTCCAGACAATCAATATCATCATGCTGCGGGCATCCCTGCTCGAGGCGTGCCTGTGCGGCAAAAATCTCCCCATAACCCAGCATTTGCGCCAGAGTCATCTGTTGAGTGATGTGCGGTTGCTGTGCGACATAGGCGAAAGAAGCGTGAGTTTCAACATGCCCAGCAGCGGGTTTATCCAAACCCGCAATCAGGCGTAGCAAACGGGTTTTCCCTACGCCATTGCGCCCCACTAGCCCATAGTGCTGCTGTTCCAGAGTTTGGTTAAGCGGACCAAACAAGATTTCGCCATTAGCAAACTGACAGGTTAATTGATGTAAAACGAGGTAAGGAGACTGCGCAAAGTGAGCCATAAACACTCCTGAATGAAATCAAAACCCCCCATTCGGCACTGACATGCACGACATGGGACAAGATATCAACAGGTGTGGTTATTCATCTTCGCTAATGGCTCCGCAGATAGAAAGAGGCTGAAAATGTATTCCCTAAACGGCTAACGGGTATACAGCACGCAAATGCTAGCTGATTTTTCATACACGTTGCAACTCACGATTCATGATATTCATCACATTCAGCGCATCCTTAATTCCCAACGCCGCCGACAACGGCTAGATTTATCTCGTCCGACCACTCGGTAACACCTATAACTATACCCAAAATAATTCGAGTTGCTTGTAGGCGGCAACGGAACGAAGCCCCAGGAGCTTACTCAGGTAAGTGACTGGGGTGAGTGAAGGCAGCCAACACCCAAGCAACTTGAAGTATGACGGGTATATAACTACATTGGAGACTGCAATGAGCGCATACCCCCACCTGCTGGCGCCGCTGGATCTCGGCTTCACCACCCTGAAAAACCGGGTGCTGATGGGTTCGATGCACACTGGCCTGGAAGAATTACCGAATGGCCCGGAGCGCCTGGCGGCATTTTATGCCGAACGCGCGGCAGCGGGGGTCGCCCTGATTGTCACTGGCGGTATCGCACCCAATGAAAAAGGAGTGGTACAGCACGGTGCTGCGATCTTGAATCAACCAAAGCAGATCGCGCATCATCGGATCATCACCGATGCGGTGCATCAGGCAGGCGGCAAAATCGCGCTGCAGATTCTGCACGCCGGGCGTTACAGCTATCAGCCACAACCGGTAGCTCCTTCCGCCTTACAAGCGCCGATTAGCCCGTTCACCCCAACAGCGCTGACGAGCGCAGAAATCGCACAGACCATTGCCGACTTCGCCCACTGTGCCGCGCTGGCGCAACAGGCGGGTTATGACGGCGTTGAGGTGATGGGTTCCGAAGGTTACTTGATTAACCAGTTTCTGGTGGCGCGTACCAATCAGCGCAGCGATCAATGGGGCGGCAGTTTCAGCAACCGTATGCGTTTCGCCGTAGAAACCGTGCGTGCCGTGCGGCAAGCGGTCGGCCCAGAATTTATTCTGATCTACCGTCTTTCCATGCTCGATCTGGTGGAAGAAGGCTCAAGCTGGCAGGAGATCGAACAGCTCGCCATGGCGATCGAACAGGCCGGTGCCACACTGATCAATACCGGCATTGGCTGGCATGAAGCACGTATCCCGACCATCGCCACTATGGTGCCGCGCGCCGGGTTCACCTGGGTGACGCACAAGCTGATGGGCAAAGTGACGATCCCGTTGATCGCCACCAACCGCATCAACGATCCGGCAGTCGCGGAGCAGGTGTTGGCCGAAGGCTGCGCCGATATGGTTTCTATGGCGCGCCCGTTCCTGGCCGATGCGGCTTTTGTGCAAAAAGCGGCAGAAGGCCGTGCCGATGAGATCAACACCTGTATCGGCTGCAATCAGGCCTGCCTGGATCAGATTTTCGAAGGCAAACTCACCTCTTGCCTGGTGAACCCCCGAGCTTGCCGCGAAACCGAAATGCCGCTGATTCCGGCAGAAAAACCCAAACGGCTGGCGGTGGTCGGTGCAGGCCCTGCCGGGCTGGCATTCGCCACCACCGCTGCCAGCCGTGGGCATCAGGTAACGCTGTTTGACGCTGCCGATGAGATTGGTGGGCAATTCAACATCGCTAAACAGATCCCCGGCAAAGAAGAGTTTCACGAAACCCTACGCTACTTCCGCCGCCAGTTAGCGCTGCGCGAAGTGACGCTGAACCTGGGGCATCAGGTGCAAGCAGAGGATTTGGCCGATTTCGATGAAGTGATCCTCGCCTGCGGCATCGTGCCACGCCTGCCAGCGATTCCCGGCATCGAGCAGGCCAACGTGCTGAGTTATCTTGATGTTTTGCGTGACAAAAAACCGGTCGGCCAACGGGTGGCGATCGTTGGCGCTGGCGGGATCGGTTTTGATACCGCCGAATACCTCAGCCAGCACGATCTCTCCAGCAGTCTGGATCGGCAGGCATTTAACCGCGAATGGGGAATTGATGCACTGCTTAACCAGCGAGGGGGCTTGAGCGCCCAAGGGCCGCTGGTGCCACCAGCCCCACGCAAGATCTTCCTGTTGCAGCGTAAAAGCAGCAAAGTGGGTGAAGGGCTGGGCAAAACTACCGGTTGGATCCATCGCACCAGCCTGTTAATGCGCGGTGTGAAGATGCTGAACGGCGTCAGCTATCAGCGCATTGATGATCGAGGCTTACACATCGTGCGCGCCGATCAGAAAAGCTGCCTGGAGGTGGATACCATTGTGATTTGCGCCGGGCAGGAACCGCGCCGTGAATTGCAACAACCGCTGTTGGCAATGGGGAAAACCGTGCATTTGATTGGCGGTGCCGACGTGGCCGCTGAGCTGGATGCACGCCGCGCTATCGATCAGGGCACACGGCTGGCGATGGCGCTGTAAAACTGGGGCGCAGCGTAACACTGCGCCCGCACACATTAACGCCGTGCGCCAGACTTGACCGCTTTGAGGATCACGAACTTCTGGTTAGACGCCAAGGTGGTGCAGTTACCAAACAGGCGCTTCAACTTCTGGTAATAATCCAGGTGGCGGTTGCCAACGATGCGCAGTTCACCCCCGACTTGCAGGCAACGCTTGGCATCGCAGAACATCTGCCAGGCCGTATGATCGGTGATCGCATGCTGCTGGTGGAACGGGGGGTTACACAACACGGCCTGCAAACTTTCACGCTCAATACCCGCCAGTGAGTTGTTCACTTCAAACTGGCAGCGATCCATCTCCTGCGGCAGGTTGTGCGCTACGTTCAGCTCGCTGGACGCCACCGCCATATAAGACTCATCGACAAAAGTCATCTGCGCTTCTGGGTTTTGCACCAGCGCTTGCATACCGATAATGCCGTTGCCACAGCCAAGATCGACGATATGGCCGCCCAGATCCTGCGGCAAATGCTCGAGGAACAGGCGCGCACCAATGTCCAGGCTGCCGCGTGAAAATACGTTGGCGTGATTGTGGATCAGCCACTCTGTACCATCTAGCAGCCAGTTGGTGGTTTCCGGAGCAGTTGGAGGCACGATGTCGCTCACCTGGCAATAAATCAGGCGCGCCTTTTTCCAGGCCAGGCTGGTGCGGGTCGGGCCGAGCACGCGCTCAAACACCTGCATGGTCGACGTATGCACGTCACGGGCTTTGGCACCGGCGATAATCAGCGTGTCGGCAGCCACCACGCTGCGCAGCGCCCGCAGTTGCTGCTCCAGCAAGGCCAGCGCTTTCGGCACCCGAATCAGCACCACCGCCGGGTTGGCAGGCAGTTCCGCCAGGCTGTCCAGCTGCGTCACCTGTTCAACATCCAGTTCATTCAGCCGTAGATTATGGCGGGTTGCCAGTTGGCTCATGTAAGAGTCAGTGATGCTGTAAGGCTTATGAGCATGCAAAGCGCAGGCCAGCGCGCCGAAATTATCGTTGAAAATCAGCACAGGGCGCTCGCCCACGGCGATATTTTCAAGCTGTTGCAGCAGATATTCATCCGCAGCTTCCCACGCCTGTAGTTGGGTGGATTCTTCTTGTTGGGGATAACGCTCCAGCTCAAGTTGCTGTGTTCCCAGATCGAGTTGGCTCATTGCCCCTCCTGACTGATAAAATTTGAGCCGTTTATCCCCTAAAAACGCGCATCAGTAAAATGTTTTTTGGGATTAATTGCCCTTTGCGGGATTTGCGCGGAAAAACGTCATACAATATAGGCCCCGTTTCGCCACTGAATTCTGAACAGCATGTCTGAGTTGACCTACCTGCAAGGCTATCCCGAACATCTGCAAGCGCAGGTGCAGCAGTTGATCCAGCAGCAACGGCTGGGCGAAGTGTTATTGCAACGCTACCCGCAGGTGCACGACTACACCACCGACAAGTCGCTCTATCAGTTTACCGTCGATCTGAAAAACCAGCATCTGCGCAATGCCCAACCGTTGAGCAAAGTGGCCTACGACGGCAAAATTCAGGTGATGAAACATGCGCTGGGTATGCATACCGCCATTTCTCGCGTGCAGGGCGGTAAGCTGAAGGCCAAAGCGGAGATCCGTGTAGCGACAGTGTTCAAAAACTCGCCAGAAGCTTTTCTACGGATGATTGTGGTGCATGAGTTGGCGCACCTGAAAGAGAAAGACCATAACAAAGCGTTCTACAGCCTGTGTTGCCATATGGAACCCAGTTATCACCAACTGGAATTTGATACCCGGTTGTACCTCACACATCTGTCATTATTTGGTGCGCTGTACGGCTAACACAATCATTCGCCTTCCATTTATGGCGTGTTAATCTGGTTCCCTAAGCCACTTGTTTGCGGGAACCGGAGTTACCTATGATTCGTTTTGCTGTCGTTGGCACCAACTGGATTACGGAAAGTTTTATCGATGCAGCTCATGAGAGCGGCAACATGAAGCTGACCGCCATTTATTCACGCAGCCTCGAACAGGCGCGAGCATTTGGGGCCAACTACCCTGTCGAACATTTTTTCGATTCTCTCGAAGAACTGGCACAATCCGATGCGATCGACGCGGTGTATATCGCCAGCCCTAACGCGTTGCATTACCCGCAATCACTGCTGTTCCTCAGCCATAAAAAACATGTGATCTGCGAAAAACCGCTGGCGTCCAATCTGCAGCAAGTGGAAAAGCTGGTGGCCTGCGCGCGCGAAAATCAGGTAGTGCTGTTTGAAGCATTTAAAAGCGCCTATTTGCCGAACTTCCGGGTGCTGCAACAGGCATTGCCGAAAATAGGCAGGCTGCGTAAGGCTCTCCTCAACTTTTGCCAATACTCTTCCCGCTACCCACGTTATCTGGCCGGTGAAAACCCTAATACCTTTAATCCGCAATTCTCCAACGGTTCGATCATGGATATTGGCTATTACTGCGTTGCCAACGCGGTGGCGTTGTTCGGTGCTCCGCAAACGGTGCTGGCCACTGCGTCGCTACTGGATACCGGGGTCGATGCTCACGGCACCGTCTGCCTGAACTACGGTGATTTTGACGTAACCATTACGCACTCCAAAGTCAGCAACTCGAACATTCCCAGCGAGATCCAGGGGGAAGACGGCACATTGGTGATCGAGAAGATCTCCGAATATCAGAAAGTGGTGCTGACACCGCGCGGTGCCAGCCAGCAGGACCTGACCCAACCACAGCACATCAATACCATGCTGTATGAGGCGGAAGCCTTTGTCGAACTGGTGGAAAAACGGCAGATCGAACACCCCGGTTTAGCAAACTCATTAACTCTCGCCCGTTTGCTGACCGAAATCCGTCGTCAAACCGGTGTGGTCTTCCCGGCGGATGATGAATGAGATGAAACCGTTACTGTTGATGCAAACCGGCGATGCGCCGGAAGCCGTTCGCCGTGAACTGGCCAACTTTGACCAGATGTTCCTGCAACAAGGGAATATCGCTGCCGATCGCGTGCAGACCGTTCATCTTCCTGCCGGTGAGCCCCTGTTGCCGCCAGAAAACTACTGCGGCGTGGTGATCACCGGTTCACCAGCAATGGTGACGGAACAACTGCCGTGGAGTGAGCAAGCAGCGGCGTGGCTGCGACAGGCGATGCAGATCAGGCTGCCGATTTTTGGCGTCTGTTACGGCCATCAGTTGCTGGCTTATGCGTTAGGAGGAGAAGTCGGCTATCACCCGCAGGGGATGGAGGTCGGTACATTGGAGATCGAACTGCTGCCCGCCGCCAGCAACGATAAGCGCCTTGCCGCATTGCCGCCGCGTTTCAAAGCGAATCTGATCCATTCACAATCGGTGCTGACGCCACCACCCGGTGCCGACGTGCTGGCACGTTCGCAGCAGGATGCTTGCCAGATCCTGAGCTATGGCGATCACGCGTTAACCACCCAATTCCACCCGGAATTTGACGGCACGGCCATGCAGCGCTATCTGAGCTGGCTCAGCGAGCGGGATCCCGCCAATCAACAGACTTACCTTGTTAAACAACAACAGGTTAGCAATACCCCATTCAGCCAGATGCTGTTGCAAGGTTTTGTCGTCAGCCTCGGCGCGCAGCGCTTAAATGCTGGGTAACGATTTTTAAACATTGACCCCCCGCAGGTTTTGCATTATTTTTTGCCACGCAAAGGGGAGTAACTTCATTGCCGGTTAATCGTCATTACGATGCGCAAGCATCCGGTTACCGGGCAACCTGATGTCCAAGGTGTCATAACCTTCATCAACGTTGTAAGTGAGACCTTGCCGGAAGGCGAGGTTTGCTTGCAGCGTTCACAGAGCGGCTAGCGTCTTCCGACGTTGGCCGTTTTTGTTTCTAAAGGATATCCCCGATGTTGAATACCGTTGGTACTCCCTGGCTATGGGCCAGTTTCGCCGCCATTATCGTCGTTATGCTGGTGATTGATTTACTGTTGCAAGGCCGCAAAGGCGCACAAACCATGACGCTGAAGCAGGCCGCCTGCTGGTCTTTGGTGTGGGTGAGCCTGGCACTGCTGTTTAACGCCGGTTTCTGGTACTACCTGAACGAGACCGCCGGGCGCGCCGTGGCAGACACGCAAGCTCTGGCCTTCCTGACCGGTTACCTGATTGAGAAAGCGCTGGCGGTTGATAACGTCTTCGTTTGGCTGATGCTGTTCAGCTATTTTGCCGTCCCGGCTCATTTACAACGCCGTGTCCTGATCTTCGGCGTACTTGGCGCTATCATCCTGCGTACCATCATGATTTTTGCTGGTAGCTGGCTGATTACACAATTCGCCTGGTTGCTGTATCTGTTTGGCGCTTTCCTGCTGTTCACCGGTATCAAGATGGCGCTGGCGAAGGAAGATGATGCCGCCATCGGTGACAAACCGCTGGTGAAGTGGCTGCGTAGCCACCTGCGTATGACGGATAATCTGGAAGGCGAGCGCTTTTTCGTGCGCCGCAACGGCATACTGTTCGCTACGCCGCTGTTGTTGGTGCTGATCCTGGTGGAATTGAGCGACGTGATTTTCGCCGTTGACAGCATCCCTGCGATCTTCGCCGTGACCACCGATCCGTTTATCGTCCTGACCTCTAACCTTTTTGCCATCATGGGGTTGCGTGCCATGTACTTCCTGCTGGCTAACGTGGCGGAACGCTTCTCGATGCTGAAATATGGCCTGTCGGTGATTCTGGTATTTATCGGTATTAAAATGCTGATCGTCGATTTCTACCATATCCCGATCGCCATTTCTCTGGGCACGGTGGCCGGTATTCTGCTGCTGACGCTGTTGATCAACATCTGGGTCAACCACCGTAACGATATGAAATCGAGAAACACACCATAATCTGTTATCCGGGGCGCGAGTCGCCCCGTGATTGTCTGGCAATAAGCGTATAAGGCCAAATGTTATTGCGATCACATAAATGTAAATAGAATGTTATAAACGATTACTCCACACACGGAATTTCAGCATCCCCTCTTTTCAACCCCTATCATTTACTGAATACTGCTCGGGCAAACACACCTAGTTACAGATAAAACTAAAAGTTCCTACCGAGGCGCAATCATCTGTAAATCACATTTCAGGGGAGCGGAAACGCAAGAGCATCATGAATAAACTATTAGTACGCATCACTCAGGGCAGCCTGGTTAAACAAATAATGGTCGGTTTGGTCGCCGGTATCGTGGTCGCCCTGGTTTCGCCAGCCAGTGCCGCCGCTATTGGCCTACTTGGTTCGCTGTTCGTCGGCGCACTGAAAGCCGTTGCCCCGGTCTTGGTACTGGTGCTGGTGATGGCCTCTATCGCCAATCACAAACAGGGCCAGAAAACCAATATTCGCCCGATTCTGTTCCTCTATCTGATCGGTACTTTTGCGGCCGCACTGACCGCCGTTTTAATCAGTTTTATCTTCCCCTCAACGCTGGCTCTGGCCGTGGGGAATACCGATATCAACCCGC
This sequence comes from Serratia sp. Ag1, assembly GCF_000743355.1. GTDB lineage: Bacteria > Pseudomonadota > Gammaproteobacteria > Enterobacterales > Enterobacteriaceae > Chania. The sequence continues at coordinate 190,901 of NZ_JQEI01000016.1, read as the reverse complement.
CGGGGGGTATCGTTGAGGTGCTGAAAAATCTGCTGATGAGCGTGGTCGCCAACCCGTTCAATGCATTGATCAATGCCAACTACATCGGCATTCTGACCTGGGCGGTTGGTCTGGGCCTAGCACTGCGCCATGCCTCTGAAACCACCAAAACACTGATCACCGATATGTCACACGCCATCACCTTAGTAGTGCGCGCCGTGATCCGCTGTGCGCCCTTGGGGATTTTTGGCCTGGTGGCCTCTACGCTGGCGGAAACCGGCTTTAGCGCACTGTGGGGTTATGCCCAACTGCTGGTGGTGCTGATTGGCTGTATGCTGCTGGTCGCGTTAGTGCTTAACCCGCTGATCGTTTACTGGAAGATCCGTCGTAATCCGTATCCATTGGTGTTTACCTGCCTGCGTGAAAGCGGCGTCACCGCCTTCTTTACCCGCAGCTCCGCCGCTAACATTCCGGTTAACATGGAGCTCAGCAAAAAGCTGAATCTGAACGAAGATACCTATTCGGTTTCTATCCCGCTGGGTGCCACCATCAACATGGCCGGTGCCGCGATCACCATCACCGTGCTGACCCTGGCTGCAGTGCATACGCTGGGGATCCCAGTAGACGTACCAACCGCTCTGCTGTTGAGCGTGGTAGCGGCCATCTGTGCCTGTGGTGCTTCCGGGGTGGCAGGCGGTTCGCTGTTGCTGATCCCACTGGCCTGTAACATGTTCGGCATCCCGAACGATGTCGCGATGCAAGTGGTCGCCGTGGGCTTTATCATTGGCGTCTTGCAGGATTCGGCAGAAACCGCGCTGAACTCTTCCACCGACGTGCTGTTTACCGCAGCCGCCTGTCAGGCAGAAGACCAGCGGTTGGCCGATAAAGATCCGCTGAAGAACCGCCGGTAGTTAACGATCGTCAGCCAGGCGCCCATTGGGCGCCTTTTTTTCTGCAGCAAAAGGATCGATACCACGTAGTTGCAGGCGGCGAAAACGGATGATGTTGAAGCCATTCATCAGCAGGAAGCTGCCTTCAATCAGCGAGCCACCAATCGAGCCTAGCCAGATATTGTGCGTCACCCAACACGCGGTTGAGCACCACATCACACAGCGAATCGTCAGGCCACGGGTGCGAAACAGAGCCCAGGTACTGGCTGTCGTCCCCAAAATGGGCAACAGTTCGATCCAGTGCTTGAAATGGGACAAGCCAATGATCGGCGTCAGGATAATGAAAAACCACATCATCCATAAGCTGCGAGTACGCATGGAGATCAGGTTACGGCACGCCCCTAACAGCGCACTACTGCCCGCAGCGCTGGCCCCCATCAGGAAGAAATGCACGCCGATAATCAGGCTGTAAGCCGATAATTGCAGTTTAAAGCGCTGATCGTTGCGATTGAAAAAGCTGGTGATACCCACTAAAAAGGCCAATACGCCAACGGCCTGAGCAAACCAATAAAACGTCATGAGGGATCCTGGGGCGGAAATAGCAAACGCTGGAATTAAAACGCCGTTTTATGCTACTCCCGCCCGTCAGGCTTTACAATGTCACTCCGCTTTTAAAGATCGCCAGTTCGCGGAAGTCATTAACTTCGTTACGCGCCGGTTTGCCATCGGCAATCGCGACAATCAGATCGACAAACTGCCCCAACATTTTATCCATCGGCACACCGTGGATCAGTTGCCCGGCATCGAAATCGATCCAGTGCGGTTTTTTAGCCGCCAACTCTGAGTTGGTAGCCAGTTTAACCGTTGGCACAAAACCCCCGTATGGCGTGCCGCGCCCGGTGCTGAACAACACCATATGGCAACCGGCACCGGCCAAAGCACTGGTGGCAACGGCATCGTTGCCCGGCGCACTCAGCAGGTTTAGCCCCGGCTGACGCAGGCGTTCGCCGTATTTCAACACGTCCACCACCTGGCTCTGCCCGGCTTTTTGGGTACAACCGAGTGATTTCTCCTCCAATGTGGTGATGCCGCCCGCTTTGTTACCCGGCGATGGGTTTTCGTAGATCGGCTGATCGTGGGCGATAAAGTACTGCTTGAAGTCATTGACCATACTGACGGTTTTTTCGAAGGTGCTTTCGTCACGGCAGCGGCTCATCAGAATGCGTTCAGCACCAAACATTTCCGGCACTTCCGTCAATACCGTGGTGCCGCCGTTGGCGATCACATAATCCGAGAAACACCCCAGCAACGGGTTGGCCGTAATACCGGATAAACCATCGGAACCGCCGCACTCCAGGCCAAACTTCAGTTCGCTGAGCTTGCCCGGCTGACGGCGATCGTCGCGCATGATCTGGTACAACTGATGTAAATGCTCCAGCCCGGCCTCAACCTCATCATCCTGCTGCTGGCAAACCATAAAGTGCACCCGCTGCTCATCAAATTCGCCAAGCGTGGTGCGGAATGCGTCTACCTGGTTGTTCTCGCACCCTAAACCGATAACCAGCACCGCACCGGCATTCGGGTGACGCACCATATTTTGCAGCATGGTACGGGTATTTTCATGATCCTGACCAAGCTGCGAACAGCCAAACGGGTGGCTGAACAGATGGACGCCATCGATCCCCTGCGCTTCGCCGGTTTCCTTCAAAAAGCGTTGCTGGATCTGGCGAGCAATGCCGTTGACACAACCGACCGTGGGGATGATCCACAGTTCGTTGCGGATCCCCACCTCGCCATTGCTGCGCCGATAGATCTGCACCGCGCGATCCGCTGCCTGCGCCGGTAAAGTTTGGAATTCCGGTTGATACTGGTAGCTGTCGAGATCGCTCAGGTTGGTTTTGGCATTTTGCGAATGAATATGCTCACCCGGCGCAATCGCCACCAACGCATGACCGATTGGTAAACCGTATTTGACGATCATCTCGCCTACGGCAATCGGTTCAAGAGCAAACTTATGCCCACGCGCGACGTCCTGCGCCAGCGTAATAACGCGTTCGCCCAGCGTTTGCGTCTCTCCGGCAGCCAAATCACACAGCGCCACCGCCACATTGTCTTTTGAATGAATTTTTATGATGCGTTGCATACACCAACCTATGCCAATTCGATAGCAAAATATTGCTTGGCATTATCGAAACAGATGTTTTTCACCATTTCGCCTAGCAATACGATATCCGCCGGAGCTTCGCCGTCTGCCACCCAGCGGCCAATCATCTGGCACAAGATGCGACGGAAGTATTCGTGGCGCGTGTAAGACAGGAAACTGCGGCTGTCGGTCAGCATGCCGACAAAACGGCTGAGCAGCCCAAGCTGAGCCAGTTGGGTCATCTGGCGCTGCATGCCGTCTTTCTGATCGTTAAACCACCAGCCGGAGCCGAACTGCATCTTGCCCGCCAAGCCTTCACCCTGGAAGTTGCCGATCATGGTGCCAAGCACTTCGTTATCACGCGGGTTAAGGCAGTAAAGGATGGTTTTTGGCAGATTGCCCTGCTTCGCCTGCGCATCCAGCAAGCGCGACAAAGGTTCAGCCATCGGTTGATCATTAATTGAGTCAAAACCGATATCCGGGCCAATAGTGGCAAACATCCGGCTGTTGTTATTACGCAACGCACCGATGTGATATTGCTGTACCCACTCACGGCGCTGGTATTCGCTGGCCAGGAACAGCAGCACGGCGGTTTTGAACTGTGCGCTCTGCTGCGGGGTTGGCATCTTGCCACTCAACCGCTGCGCCAGAATACTGTCCAGCGTGGCTTCATCGGCTTCACCGTAAACCACCACATCCAGCGCGTGATCGGAAACCTTGCAGCCGTGCGCCGCAAAGTAATCCAGACGTTTTTTCAGCGCGTCGCGCAGATCGCTGAAACGCGTGATCGAGGTATCTGCGGCGGCTTCCAACTGTTGCAGATAGTCATTGAACCCTGGCGCTTCAATATTAAAGGCTTTATCTGGCCGCCAGCTTGGCAACACTTTGATATCAAAACTGCCATCAGCGGCAATCGCTTTATGGTGGCGCAGATCGTCGATCGGATCATCGGTAGTCCCCACCATCTTCACGTTCATCTGTTTCATGATGCCACGCGCGCTGAATGCATCTTGTGCCAGCAATTGGTTACCACGCTGCCAAATCTCGTCTGCTGTGCTCGGTGATAGCAGTTTGCCGGTAATACCAAACGGGCGACGCAATTCCAGGTGCGTCCAGTGATAGAGGGGGTTACCAATGGTATGCGGCACCGTCGCGGCCCAGGCATCAAACTTTTCACGATCGGAGGCATCGCCAGTACACAGGCGCTCAGCTACCCCGTTGGTGCGCATTGCCCGCCATTTATAGTGATCGCCCTTCAGCCAAATATCATACATGTTTTGGAAACGGTAATTTTCGGCAATCTGCTGTGGTGGCAGATGGCAGTGATAATCGAAAATTGGCTGATCTGCAGCGTAATCATGATAGAGGCGGCGGGCAAATTCACTGTCCAACAAAAAATCATCGCTCAAAAACGTGGCCATATCGGGTTCCTCACCTTGTTTCTTGGCTAGCCTTGCGGTTAATTCGGAAAAGTTATCACACCAATTTAATCCAGCGTCCAGTCATTTTTCGCCTGCAGTACCCGTAAAAGCGTCGCCTTGAGCACATTTTATCGACAAAACCTCACCGAACTGGTGTAACAATTTGCAATCTATTATTGCCCAATTGATTCTCAGCTTTTGTGATATCACTCAACTTTCAAACCTGTATGACAAGTTATTGTCTCATCACCCCGCACTCTTTTTCAACAGTTCACTATGGCTTGTGCAGGGGGGATGCCGGTGACAGGAAGACTGGCAAACACGAATGAAAGGGAATCACCACATGAAACGCCACGGGTTTACCGGTGGCAGAAATTTCAAGATTGGGAGAAGTTTTGGATGCGTAAAATTAAAGGGTTACGCTGGTACATGATCGGTTTGGTGACCATCGGTACCGTACTCGGTTATCTGACCCGTAACGCAATGGCTGTCGCGGCCCCCACACTGGAAGGCACGCTGCATATCACCACCCAGCAATATTCCTATATTGTTGCCGCTTATTCCGCCTGTTATACCGTCATGCAACCCGTCGCCGGTTACATACTGGATGTGCTCGGCACCAAGATCGGTTATGCGATGTTTGCCATTCTGTGGGCCTTGTTCTGTATGGGCACCGCTCTGGCTAATAGCTGGGGCGGCCTGGCCATGGCCCGTGGTGCAGTAGGGATGGCTGAAGCCGCCATGATCCCTGCGGGCCTGAAAGCCACCAGTGAGTGGTTTCCTGCCAAAGAGCGCTCGATCGCCGTGGGTTACTTTAACGTCGGTTCCTCCATCGGTGGCATGCTTGCTCCGCCTTTGGTGGTGTGGGCGATTGTCGCCCACAGTTGGGAGCTGGCGTTCATCATCGTCGGGATACTGAGCCTGATCTGGGCCATCTGCTGGCTGATTTTCTATAAACACCCGAAAGACCAGAAAAAACTCAGCAGTGAAGAGCGTACTTATATTCTCGATGGGCAAGAAGCCCAGCACCAAACCAGTAATGCCAAAAAAATGTCTGCCTGGCAGATCGTGCGTAACCGGCAGTTCTGGGGCATCGCACTGCCACGCTTTTTGGCTGAACCGGCCTGGGGGACCTTCAACGCCTGGATCCCGCTGTTCATGTTCAAAGCTTACGGCTTTAACCTGAAAGAAATTGCCATGTTCGCCTGGATGCCGATGCTGTTTGCCGATCTCGGCTGCATCGTGGGGGGCTACTTGCCGCCGTTCTTCCAGAAACATTTTAAAGTGAACCTGATCGTGTCACGCAAACTGGTGGTGACTATGGGCGCGGTACTGATGATTGGCCCGGGGATGATCGGTTTATTCACCAGCCCATATGCCGCTATCGCTCTGTTGTGCGTCGGCGGTTTTGCCCACCAGTCGCTGTCTGGTGCGCTGATTACTCTTTCCTCAGACGTGTTTGGCCGTAACGAGGTGGCCACCGCTAACGGCCTGACCGGCATGGCTGCCTGGACGGCAAGTACCATGTTCGCTCTGGTCGTGGGCGCTCTGGCAGATACTCTGGGCTTCAGCCCGTTATTTGCTGCGCTGTCGGTGTTCGATATTCTCGGGGCAATTGTGATTTGGACCGTACTGCAAAACCGACCCGCAGTCGAACCCCCACCAACCCCTTTACAAACAGCAAACGCCAACAGTTAACCTCAGCAACCCGGCCTTGTGCCGGGTTTTCCACCAGTGCGCTACTGGCAGCAATAGTGGATAAGTGGTATAACAAGTACTATGGCACCGAGCCTTCCTACCACAGAGTATTCACTATGGAATTCACTGAAACCAGACGCCTTTATCAGCAATTGGCCGCCGAGCTCAAACAACGCGTTGAAAGCGGGGTCTATCCGGTGGGTGATAAGCTGCCAGCGGAGCGCTATATCGCTGAAGAAATGAACGTCAGCCGCACCGTAGTGCGCGAAGCGATTATCATGCTGGAAGTTGAAGGCTATGTCGAAGTACGCAAAGGCTCTGGGATCCACGTCATCTCCAACCAGCAGAAAAACCTGGTGATACCGGGCGATAGCCTCGAATTTGCCACCGCTGGGCCTTTTGAGCTGCTGCAGGCGCGCCAGCTCATCGAAAGCAACATCGCCGAATTCGCCGCCACTCAGGTGACCAAACAGGATATCGTTAACCTGATGGAGATCCAGGAACAGGCACGCAAAGAGGATCGCTTCCGCGACTCTGATTGGGATCTCAAATTCCACGTTCAGGTGGCGTTGGCCACCCAAAACACCGCGATGGCAACGATTGTCGAAAAAATGTGGGTGCAGAGGGTGAGCAACCCTTACTGGATCAAACTGCATGAGCATATTGACGCTCGCTCAATCGCCAGTTGGTGTGACGATCACGACGAGATCCTCAAGGCGTTGATCCGCAAAGATCCCCACGCCGCCAAGCTGGCAATGTGGCAGCACCTGGAAAATACCAAGCAGATGCTGTTCAACGCCACCACCGACGATTTTGAATACAATGCCGATCGCTACCTGTTTGCAGAGAACCCGGTAGTCCATCTGGAAAACGTTGCCGCTGGCAACAAATAGCGGCTCACCAAACGGCAGGTATTGTCAGGTAATGTAAAATCGGCTGAATCGATGCCGCTCCTGGTGCCTGCTACACGACATTTCACTGATCGTGATGCAGATTTCCCTGTTGCCAATCATGCTATTTTGGTAGAATTAGACCACTTTTTTACCTACTGGCTTGGGGGCGGAACGCGAATACATGCGCTGGTTGTTTGCCATGCTTATTGCTCTTTTTTGCTGGGCCAGCTCGGTTTCCGGCGAAAATCTCTATGCAGAACAAACCACAGCCAAAGCGTTAGTTTCTCTGGCATTTTCTGATAGGCCACAGCTTTCTCCTGACGACCCGGTTTCCCCCTCTCGGGCGGAGCTACGTCGTAAAGCCCCTGGCAAATTGCTGCTGTTATTGCCACGGGTTCAGCCCTTCTCCAGCTCATTGCTTTCTCCCGCACAGCAAGTTCCAACCTATACTTTAGCGACGGGCGCAGACAGTAATACCAAGCCTCAGCGGCAGGCAGACTCACCTGCACCGAACTGGCTTGCGCAAATCAACTGGGCCCTGCACTCCTCCCAGCAGCAAAGCAGAATCAGTGGCTGGAAAGATAGCAATATTCTTTACCGTGGTTCAGTGACTTATCACTTATGACCCGGTGTCGCATCCATTAGAACTAACGAATAAAGCAACACCGTTTCATCACTATCAGCACACTGGGTTTCCGCTCACCGCGCCCCAGCGCTGAATAAAGCAAACAATGACGTTTTAGGAACACCGGATGGATATCATTAAGCAATTGTTGGACGCCTTATGGCAGCAAGACTTCGAAACGCTGGCTAACCCTTCGCTGGTCTGGACGCTCTATGTCCTGCTGTTCATGATTTTATTTCTGGAAAATGGTCTGTTGCCCGCAGCCTTCCTGCCGGGTGACAGCCTGCTGATCCTGGTGGGTGTTCTGGTCGCAAAAGGCACCATGAATTTCCCGGTAACAATTTTTATCCTGACTACCGCCGCCAGCCTGGGGTGCTGGGTCAGTTACATCCAGGGCCGATGGCTGGGGAATACGCGAACGGTGCAGAGTTGGCTTTCACACCTGCCCGCTCACTATCACCAGCGAGCACACCAACTGTTCCACCGCCACGGGCTATCGGCGCTGCTGATCGGGCGTTTCCTGGCTTTCGTACGAACCCTGTTGCCAACCATCGCTGGCCTGTCCGGCCTGAGCAATACCCGCTTCCAGGTCTTCAACTGGATCAGCGGCCTACTGTGGGTTTTGATCCTGGTCTCCGTCGGCTTCGCTCTGGGTAAAACCCCGATGTTCCGCAAGTATGAAGATCAACTGATGTTTGGCCTGATGATGCTGCCGCTGGTATTGCTGGTCGTCGGGCTGATCGGTTCACTGGTGGTACTGTGGCGCAAGAAGCGTTCAGGCAATCCAGGTCAGGGAAAGGGCGTGTGAACGCCAAGCGTCCACGTTGGCAATACACCTTGGTCAGCGCACTGGTTTTGCTGGCCTTGGTCACGGCACTCGCGCCCTATATGGTACGCACGGAAAGCGAACTGCGTATTCATGCCCCCGATCAGGGCCAGTCGTTGCCAGACGGTTTTTATGTCTATCAGCGTCTGGATGAACGCGGTATCCGCATCAAAAGCATTACCCCCGATGGCAACGGTTTGGTGATCCGTCTGGATTCCCATGAGCAACAATTGTTGGCGCGTGAAACCTTGCAAACCATTCTTCCCCCCGGCTATATCATAGCGCTAAGCGAATCCCCAGCACCCAGCCATTGGGTGCACAAGTTTGCTCGCGCCCCGTTCAATTTAGGATAATTCTCTGCTACTAAAAGGGTTATTCTATTGGGTTGATTAACCCGCCATCTCTGCCGATCCTCACTGAGGATTATCGGCTATTTATATAGCCACTGGCGGCAGGAAGCCCCTCCCAATAAGGAATTGAATGTCATGAAAATACGTCACGCTCTCTTACTGGCAATTCCCCTTCTGGCCTATTCGGCTCTCTCTTCGGCCACTAATAACAGCAGTTGTGCTCAAAAAGCACAGGCGATTCAAACGCAGATTGATTACGCCAAGCGATACGGTAACACTTACCGCGTACAGGGCTTGGAAAAAGCGTTAAGCGAAGTGCAAACCCATTGTACAGACACCGGATTGGCAGCAGATCGCCAACAGAAAATTGCTGATAAAAAAAGAAAAGTCACCGAGCGTGAGCAAGAACTGCAAGCTGCTCGGCAAACAGGCAAAGCGGAAAAAGTTGCCAAAAAGCAGCAAAAACTGGCCGAAGCACAAGCCGAGCTGAAGGCAGCTCAGGCGGAATAATTTTTTTACACCAGCGGATTTATCGATAAGAGCCCAGCTATGGCGGGATTTTTGCAGCCTTTCACGTTATAGGTCAGTGATATCAACCAGACATAAGCCCTTTGCTCCAACGAATAAATCCGCTATGTTGGAGGTCTGTCGACGTTAAGGAGTTATCGAAATGGCACAAGATTCAAATGCAGAAAACTTACGCGCTGAACTGAAGTCGCTGGCCGATACGTTGGAAGAAGTGCTGAACTCTTCTACCGATAAATCTAAAGCTGAGCTGGATAAACTACGCACCAAAGCAGAAAACACGCTGAAAGATACTCGCGCTCGCCTGAGTGATGCGGGCGATAAACTGGCTCATCAAACCAAACAGATGGCCTGCCAGGCAGACGATTATGTGCGTGAAAACCCGTGGACCGGTGTCGGTATTGGTGCTGCGGTAGGCATTGTGTTAGGCGTTCTGCTTGCGCGCCGTTGATGATGAGCGAACAACCGAAAACTCGCACCCAGGGGCCCGCTAAAGGGCTTCTGGATATCGGCCAGCGCATCCTCACCATTCTGGTCAACATGGTGGAAACGCGCGTGCGCCTGGCCGTTATCGAACTGGAAGAGGAGAAAGCCAACCTCGTTCAGTTACTGTTAATGGCGGGGATCACCCTGCTATTCACCGCTTTTGGTCTGATGAGCCTGTTATTGCTGATTTTTTGGGCCATTGACCCTGTTTATCGCCTGATCGCACTAGGCACCACCACCGCCATCTTACTGTTTCTGGCGATTGTGGGGGTTATCTGGACCCTGGCTAAGGCTCGCCGTTCGACACTGTTAAGCGCGTCACGCAGGCAACTGAAACTGGATCGCTCCGCGCTGGAGGGGAATAATGAATCGCCGCCAGTACCGTGAATGGAAAAAACAGCAGTTGATTCAGCAGATCCAGCAACAGCGCCAGGATCTGGCAGCGAATAAAGCTCTCTGGTTGGACAAGACCGAATATCTCGATCAAGGCTGGCAAACGCTGGCCAGCCTGCGTAAATACGTGGCTATTGCTTCCAGCATGGTTGCTCTGTACGGCATCCGCCATCCCGGCAAATTTATCCGTTGGTCACGCCGTGCGTTGGGCGTTTGGAGCACGGTTCGTTTGCTCCGGAAAGCCTTCCCCGCCAAGTAAACCCTTCACCACTCGTTCAACTATCCCAGGGTAAAAGCGCGGATTCTGCACAAATTTTACGCGTTGGCGACCAAAGGCATGGCAACGTCCTGATTCATTGTATTTTAATGATGGTCGAGAAATTCAATTTTTTTGAAAAAATCTGACAGATTTACTTGCTAACAACAGCAATCATTCTCGTCTACTATTAATTTCATCAACAGGCCATCGTCAGCATAACGCTGTCTGGCCGAACAGATGCCTAGATTGGCGAACAAAATGACTTTTGGAGTTAATGATGAAAAAATTAGAAGATGCAGGCTTGCTGGTTGCACGTATTTTGATGCCAATCCTGTTTATCGTGGCAGGCTACGGCAAAATGGGTGATGCCTATGCTGGCACCCAACAATACATGCAAGCAATGGGTGTACCTGGTTTTCTACTGCCATTGACCATTCTGCTGGAGCTTGGCGGCGGTCTGGCGATTCTGTTCGGCTTCCTGACCCGCACCGTGGCACTGTTCACCGCCGGTTTCACCATTCTGACCGCACTGTTATTCCATACTAACTTTGCCGAAGGTGTCAACCAACTGATGTTCATGAAAAACCTGACTATTGCTGGTGGCTACATCGTGCTGGCCGTCGCAGGCCCCGGCGCCTTCAGCATCGACCGTATTCTGAACAAAAAATGGTAAGCTGAACTCTCTCCAAAGGCCCAGAACTCTGCTGGGCCTTTGGCTTTTCTCATACAGCAAATGAAGAGGATCATCATGGGCCAGCTCGTTGATGGCGTTTGGCAAGACACTTGGTATGACACCACCTCTACCGGCGGTCGTTTCAAGCGTTCAACCTCTCAGTTCCGTAACTGGGTTACGGCAGACGGTAAGGTCGGCGAACAGGGGAACGGGGGATTCAAAGCCGAGCAAAATCGTTACCATCTTTATGTTTCCCTCGCCTGCCCTTGGGCACACCGCACCCTGCTGATGCGCAAGCTGAAAGGTCTGGAGCAGATCATTCCGGTTTCCGTTGTTCATCCACTGATGCGGGAAAACGGTTGGACCTTTGGGAAAGACTTTCCTGCCACCACGGGCGACACTCTGCATCATAACGACTTTCTCTATCAGCTTTATCTGCGAGCCGATCCGCACTACAGCGGGCGTGTCACCGTCCCCGTACTGTGGGATAAACAGCAAAACACCCTCGTCAGCAATGAATCTGCCGACATCATCCGCATGTTTAACAGTGCATTCGATGCCGTGGGCGCGCGCGCAGGTGATTATTATCCCGTTGAATTACGCACCGAGATCGACGAGCTGAACGGCTGGATTTATGACAGCGTAAATAACGGGGTCTACAAAGCGGGCTTTGCCACCCGCCAAGAGGCTTATGATGAAGCCGTAAACGGGGTGTTTGTTGCCTTGGAGCGGCTGGAGCAGATTCTGGGGCAACAGCGCTTTCTGGCTGGCGAGCGCCTGACCGAAGCGGATTTGCGCCTGTGGACTACGCTGGTGCGCTTCGATCCGGTGTATGTCACCCATTTCAAATGCGATCGGTACCGCATCAGCGATTACCCTAATCTGTATGGCCTTCTGCGCGATATCTATCAGATGCCGGGCATCGCGGAAACAGTTAACCTGGCACATATCCGCCATCACTATTACCGCAGCCACGCCACCATCAACCCGCATGGCATTATTTCTGTCGGGCCCGCGCAAGATCTGAATGCGCCGCACGGGCGCGATCGGCACTTTGGTTAACATTTAACCCCGCCCACTGGCGTGGTTACTGATTGTCCTGCCGGGCAAACAGGCGTGGGATCTCACGCAGGAACCAGGATTTAGCCTCGCCCATGCTGTCGCGCCGCCATGCCATGATAATTTCAACTTCACGGCTGTATTCCGGCCCCACCACGCGCAAGCGCCCTGCTTCAATGTCTTTTTCCACCATGGTGTACGGCAGGGTCGCTACCCCCAAACCCGCCAGCAAAGCGCGGCGTTTATCTTCAATCGTACTGACCGTCAGACGCGGCTGCTTATCCAGCAGTTGCACAGTCAGCACTGGCCGTTCACGCGCGGTATCGGCCACCGCAATACCACGATATTTCACCCGCGTGGTTTCTGACAACGGCTCCGGCTCTTGATGGATCGGATGATCCGGTGCCGCCACATAAACGCTCATCACTTTGTATAATTTGCGGGTGTTGATTTCTGATGAGGCACGGAAGTGCATATCCGGCGCGATAACAATGTCAGCACGCCCCTGCTCCAGGCGTTCCCAGGCACCGGCCAGCACCTCAGTAAAGATCGAGACCTGGGTATTGGCCTTCAGCGCCAGTTTGTCGATCAGTGGGAACAATTTAGCCGCTGGTGACAACGCCTCACTCACAATGGTCAGATGGGTTTCCCAACCGCGCGCCAACGCTTCTGCGTCGGTGGTCAATTTATCCGCCGCTTCGAGCAACACACGCCCGCGCTCCAGCAACATCCGCCCGACGTTGGTAAACTTAGTGCGATGCCCTGAACGATCGAACAACACCACATCCAGTTCTTCTTCCAGTTTTTGCATGGTATAGCTGAGTGCTGAAGGCACTCGCCCCAGTTCATCGGCAGCGGCGGCAAAGCTGCCACGGCGGTCAATCGCATCCATTACCCTCAGTGCTTCCAGCGTTAATGCACGATCTCTGGCCATCGGATCTCTCTTTCAGGAAATTTGAATATGCCGACCAGATTAACTGGCTAACAATCCGGCGTCCAGATGCTTACCATTTGAGTTATGAATATTTAAAGAGCCGATTGCCATGATTACATGCAGAACAGCACAACAATGCGGGCAAGCTGACTTTGGTTGGCTGCAGGCTCGCTATACCTTTTCCTTTGGGCATTACTTTGATCCGAAGCTGATGGGTTATGCCTCATTGCGCGTGTTGAATCAGGAAGTGCTGGCACCCGGTGCTTCATTCCAACCACGCACTTACCCTAACGTTGATATTCTGAATCTGATCCTGCAAGGGGAAGCCGAATACCGCGACAGCGATGGTCACACCGTGCGCGCTGCTGCCGGAGAAGCACTCCTGTTCGCGACTCAGGCCGGGCTCAGTTACAGCGAACAGAATATCAGCAACACAACACCGCTCACCCGAATGCAACTGTGGTTAGATGCCTGCCCAGAGCGCAACAACGATCGGATACAACGTTTGCATCTGCCCTCACAGCCATACCAATTGCTGGCTTCGCCCGATGGCGCGCAAGGCAGCCTGCAACTGCGGCAACAGGTGTGGATCCATCATCTGAATTTACAAGCTGGTGAGCAGCAAACGCTGGCGCTGAACGGGCCACGCGCTTACCTGCAATCGATCCACGGCACGCTTTCAGCCAACGGTGAACATCATGACAGCCAAAAACTGACCTGCGGAGACGGTGCGTTTATCCACGAGGAACATCGCCTTACCCTGCGGGCAGAATCGCCGTTACGTGCTTTGCTGATTGATTTACCGGTTTAAAAGAAAAACCCCGCGCAGCTCAAGCTACACGGGGTTATCTGTTGTAGAGGGAGTTGACCGGTAAGCCGGGTTCTGTCGTGGACAGTCATTCCTCTAGGCCAGCAATCGCTCACTGGCTCAAGCAGCCTACCCGGGTTCAGTACGGGCCGTACCATGCGAACCCCTATTTGGCCTTGCTCCGGGTGGAGTTTACCGTGCCACGGACTGTTGCCAGCCGCGCGGTGCGCTCTTACCGCACCCTTTCACCCTTACCTGATCCCGCTTGCGCGGGCCATCGGCGGTTTGCTCTCTGTTGCACTAGTCGTAGGCTTGCGCCCCCCAGGCGTTACCTGGCACCCTGCCCTATGGAGCCCGGACTTTCCTCCCCTCCATCTGTCTCCCCCGAAGAGGACGGCAATGAAGCGGCGACTGTCTGGTCAACTCCGGCGCGGATAGTAGCGTCGTGGCCGCAACAGGTCAACAGCTTTACTCGGCCTGATGTTCCAGCGCATGTTTATACAGCGCATTTTTCTTCACGCCGTGGATGTCTGCCGCCAGCGCCGCCGCTTTTTTCAGCGGCAACTCTTTTTGCAACAACGCCAGCGTGCGCAGCGCCTCTGCAGGTAGTGCGTCCTCCTGCGCCTTGTGCCCTTCGACAATCAGCACCATTTCTCCACGACGACGAACTTCATCCTCCAGCACCCAAGCCAGCAGTTCCCCCACTGGCGCGCCATGGATCGACTCCCAGGTTTTGGTCAACTCACGGGCCAGCACCACATAGCGCTCCGGCCCCCATACGGTGACCATATCCTGCAGGCTTTCCAATAAACGGTGGGTTGATTCATAGAAAATCAGCGTGCGCGGTTCCTCTGCCAGCGCCAGCAGAGTATCCTTACGGCCTTTGGTTTTCGCAGGCAGGAATCCTTCGTAACAGAAGCGATCGGAAGCTACCCCCGCAGCGCACAGCGCCGTGGTGGCGGCACAGGCCCCCGGCAACGGCACAACACGGATCCCGGCTTCACGGCATCGGCGCACCAGGTGATAACCCGGGTCGTTGATCAATGGCGTGCCAGCGTCGGAAACCAATGCTATGCTCTGGCCTTCCTGCAGTTTCGCCAGCAATTGGTCCGCCTTCTGCTGTTCGTTATGGTCGTGCAGCGCAAACAACCGCGCGCTAATGGCAAAGTGTTGCAGCAGCAACCCGGTATGGCGCGTATCTTCCGCCGCAATCAGATCGACGCTTTTCAGTACTTCGAGTGCCCGATGAGTGATATCTCCCAGGTTACCAATGGGGGTAGGCACCACGTACAGCGTTGAGGCAGAAATGGCTGATTGTTGCTGTTGATTCATTGTTTCATCCGGATTGCCGATTTAATATTGAGCATCTTGAAAAAAACATCACTGGATACAGTATGCTTTCCTCAACATTCATTCGTACCAAAGCAGGGCGTTTACTCCCTGCTGTACTGGCAGCCCTGCTCTTGGCAGGTTGCCCGAGCCAGGCGCCACAAACTCCGCCCATAAATATACAAGATGAAGCGAGCGCCAACTCTGATTACTATCTGCAACAACTGCAGCAAAGTAGCGATGATAACAAGGCTGACTGGCAATTACTTGCTATTCGCGCATTAATCCGCGAGGGCAAATTGCCGCAGGCGGCGGCGCAGTTGGACACTCTGCCGCAAGATATGAACAACCAACGCTTGGTGGAACGCCAGTTATTGCTCGCAGAATTGCAGGTGAACAACAAAAGTTACGATGCTGCACGCAATTCGCTGAACAGCATCGACAGCAGCCTGCTTTCACAGAATCAGCTCGTGCGTCTGTATCAGGCACAGATTGCCGCCAATCAGGGCCAAGCCTCACTGCCGCTGATTCGTGCCTATATTGCTCAGGAACCGCTGTTGCCTGCCAATGCGCGGCAGGAGAACCTGGATAAAACCTGGCAGGCGCTGCTTGGCCTCAAGCCCGCAGATATGAACAGCCTGGTGATCAACGCCAACGAAAACGTGCTGCAGGGCTGGCTGGATCTGTTGCGGGTTTATCAGGAAAACAAGCAGGATCCAGCACTGCTGAAAGCAGGCATTAAAGATTGGCAGAACCGCTACCCGCAAAACCCAGCGGCCAAAAGCTTGCCAACGCAATTAACCCAGGTGCTGAATTTCAGCCAGGCCTCGACCTCAGGCATCGCACTCCTGTTGCCGCTCAATGGTCAGGCTAAGGTGTTTGCCGATGCTATCCAGCAAGGTTTTGCCGCCGCACAAAGTGGCATCACGCTTAGCGCGCCGGTTCAAACACCACCGCCGGGCAATGGTCTGGATCAAAATGCGGCTGCGGTAGCCAACGCCGATGGGGCCGTGAGCCCTTCTGCGCCTGCTACGGATGCCGCCATCGCACAACCGGTAGCGCCAGCAACCACGCCAGCCCTGCCAACGCCTTCCGCCAATACGCAGGTGAAGGTGTACGATACCTCCAGCCAGCCATTGCCTGCCCTGCTTGCCCAAGCCCAGCAGGATGGTGCCACACTGGTGGTTGGCCCATTGCTGAAAGCCGATGTTGATCAGCTTGCCAGCACGCCAACCCCACTGAACGTACTGGCCCTCAACCAGCCGGAACAGCCGCAAGACAGCCCGAACATCTGTTATTTTGCGCTCTCACCAGAAGATGAAGCCCGTGATGCAGCACGCCATATCTGGGCCCAGCAGAAACGCCTGCCGTTGCTGCTGATCCCACGCGGTGCGCTTGGCGATCGCATTGCCAAAGCCTTTGCCGAAGAGTGGCAGAAACAGGGCGGTCAAACCGTCTTGCAACAAAACATCGGTTCTACGACTGAGTTGCGCCAGATGGTCAACAGCGGTGGTATCCGTATGAGCGGTACGCCGGTATCGGTCGCCGCATCAGCGCCAGAGTCGGTGACTATCGCGGGCCTGACCATTCCGGCTCAGCCAAGCGAAGTCCCCGCCGCCAGCGGCGGAGGTATTGATGCGGTGTACATCATTGCCACACAAGATCAGTTAACGCTGATCAAACCGATGATCGACATGACCACCAATTCCCGCAGCAAGCCAGCCATGTTCGCCAGTTCACGCAGCTACCAGGCGGGTGCTGGCCCAGACTTCCGTCTGGAAATGGAAGGCTTGCAGTTCAGTGACATTCCTTTACTGGCCGGGGTGAATCCACAGTTGCAGCAGCAGGTCAGCACCCAGTTCCGTAACGACTATTCTCTGGTACGCCTGTATGCCATGGGAATGGATGCCTGGACATTGAGCAATCACTTTGCTGAAATGCGCCAGTTACCGGGGTTCCAGGTATCTGGTGCCAGCGGTGTGCTGAGCTCTTCCCCTCACTGTGTGATCGCCAGGAAACTGACTTGGTTGCAATACCGCCAGGGCATGGTCGTTCCGGCCTCCTGAGCCAACGCGCCAAAGGGGCGGGCTACGAAATACAGGCCCGCCGCTATCTGGAACGCGCTGGGCTGACCTTCACCGCCGCCAACGTGGCGGTGCGTGGTGGTGAGCTGGATCTCATCATGCGCGATGGTCAAACCTGGGTGTTCGTTGAGGTGCGCTACCGGCGCAGTGCCACCTTTGGTGATGCGGCTGCCAGCATCACTTACCACAAGCAACAGCGGTTGCTGCACGCCGCCGCCGTTTGGCTGGCGGGGCGCGGAGCCAGTTTTGACACATCATCTTGCCGTTTTGATGTTTTTGCGATCACCGGTAGCCAGATAGAATGGATACCGAATGCCTTCAATGCGGATTAATTATGGTTTGTACCCTAAATAATTCGAGCAGCAGGACAAAGACGCGATGCGTTTTTGCACAGCACCTATGCTGGCCCCGAGAGGGAAAAGCCACACGCCTGCGGCTTGAAGTGTGATGGGTATACCGGCGCAAGCCGGTCTTTGACTAAATGGATTAAAACAACGTGCTGGATAGAATCAAAGTCTGTTTTACCGAGAGTATCCAAACCCAGATTGCGGCGGCGGAAGCCCTACCTGACGCAATATCCCGCGCCGCGCTGACCCTGGTCCAATCATTATTAAACGGTAACAAGATCCTGTGCTGCGGCAACGGGACTTCCGCTGCCAATGCTCAGCATTTTGCCGCCAGCATGATCAACCGGTTTGAAACCGAGCGCCCCAGCCTGCCCGCTATCGCGCTGAATGCCGATAACGTGGTGCTGACCGCGATCGGCAACGATCGTCTGCATGATGAGGTCTATGCCAAACAGGTGCGGGCGCTGGGCCATACCGGAGACGTCTTGCTGGCGATTTCCACCCGTGGTAACAGCCGTGATATTGTGAAAGCGGTTGAAGCGGCAGTGACGCGCGATATGACCATTGTGGCACTCACGGGCCACGACGGTGGGGAATTGGCAGGTTTACTCGGCCAGCAGGATGTTGAGATCCGTATCCCCTCCCACCGTAGCGCTCGTATTCAGGAAATGCATATGTTTACCGTAAATTGCCTATGTGACCTGATTGATAATACATTGTTCCCCCACCAGGACGATTAAAGGAACTGAGATGAAGCTGAAAACAACATTAGCAGTACTGTTCAGCGCCCTGCTGTTACAAGGCTGTGTGGGTGCTGTCGTGGTCGGCAGTGCCGCCGTAGCCACCAAAACTGCCACCGATCCACGTTCCGTAGGAACACAGGTTGATGACGGAACCCTGGAAGCTCGGGTTGAAAATGCCCTGAGCAAAGATCAGCAACTGAAAAAAGAAGCCCGGGTTGTCGCCACCGCTTATCAAGGCAAGGTGCTGCTCACCGGTCAGGCCCCCAATCGCGAGCTTGCCAGCCGCGCCAAGCAGATCGCACTCGGCGTAGAGGGTGCTACAGAAGTGTATAACGAAATCCGCCAGGGCACGCCTGTCAGCCTGGGCACGGCATCGGTCGACACGTGGATCACCACCAAAGTCCGCTCACAGCTCCTGACCACCGATACGGTCAAATCCTCGAACGTGAAAGTGACGACCGAGAATGGTGAAGTGTTCTTACTGGGCCTGGTAACGCAAAAAGAAGGGCAATCCGCAGCTCAAATCGCCAGCCAGATTAGCGGTGTCAAGCACGTCACCACGGCATTTACCTACGTTAAGTAAACTCGAACGCCGGGGTAGATACCCTCACCCCGGCCCTCTCCCAGTGCTGTCTCTTATACACATCGTGCTTGTCTCTGCCAGTCAGGTGTAATGGGAATTGCCGTAAACAGCATGCAATCCCATGACCCCACTGTGAACGGCAATTGCAGGGCCCAAGGCGGGGCCCTGCACCCCGCCCACGCTTAACATGGCCTGCCCGCTACGCGGACTCCTTCGCCGTACACCCTTTACAGGGATATTGATAACAATAGATTAGACATTATTGTCGGTGAGATGAGCACGGGTGTTGAGGCCATTGAAGGCGCCGAACGGAGACACCGCGCATAGGCGAACGCGCCACGGACGGCGCGTTCAGGCGAGACAGTCAGGGACGACTGTCGTAGCCGGCCGTGATGCGCGGTGTCGGAGTGAGGGAAGTGGGCGCAGCCCACCGCCTGATATGGCAAGGGCCGGGGTGTTGGGGGCTGGCTCTTGAGCCCCCAACTCGGTCGTGTTCACCCGCGTTACTGAGTAAACACAAAAGGTATAACGACCGAAATAAACACCCATCCCACAATAAACCTCAAAATGTGAACAAGAGACAACTCCACGGGAGGAAGCACCATCTCAATCTGTCGTCCGCAAAGCAGAGGCGCATACATTCAGGCTGTCTCAATCAAGCTCATTCTCTTTTAGAAACTCCGCCCCACCCAACTGCTGCATCTGACGCAGGATCCACTGCTTGCGCTGAATCACGTATCCTGAAGGGGCTTTCACCTTAAACCTATGAGGATTCGGCAAAACCGCCGCCAGCAAGGCAGCTTCAGATGCCGTCAACCGCTTGGCCGGTTTGTTGAAAAAACGCTGAGCGGCGGCTTCCACCCCAAAAATACCCTCGCCGAATTCGACAATATTGAGGTACACCGTCAAAATACGGCGTTTGGTCCATACCAGTTCAACGCCCGCCGTCAGCCCGGCCTCAAGCCCTTTGCGCACCCAACTGCGGCCATCCCACAGAAACAGGTTTTTCACCATCTGCTGAGACAGCGTAGAAGCACCACGAATCCGCGTCGGACGCCGCTCATTGTGGCTAAGCGCTTTCTGGATGGCCGCCACGTCAAAACCCCAATGATCGGGGAATTTCTGATCCTCTGCGGCCATCACCGCCAGCACCATATTCGGCGAGATCTCATCCATCGGCACCCAGTCAGAATGAGCCACATAGCTGAAATCACCGCTCAACCAGGCACTGATTTGCCGCTCCACCATCACGGCAGAAAAAGGCACCGGCAGGAAAGCAAACAGGATCATTCCCGCCAGCCAGAACCCCACCACTGCCAACAATGCGCGTTTAAGCCAATACCACAACCGGGGAATCACCAGCTTAGCCGCAAATCTGCTCATTCAGCTAAATCCAACACCCGTGACACCAGCTTATCAATTCCGCGCGCCGCCTCACCGATCGACTGAGCCAACATGTAGGCCGGTGTCGTGACCACTTTGTGCTCAATATCGACCACAATATCATCCACCGGGCAAATCACCGGCTCTCCTCCCATGGCGTCAATCACCTCACCGAGATCGGGATCGTTACCAATGGTCAGCCGGATTTGCTGGCCCAGAATCTTGGGTAACAGGGTGGGTGCGATACACATAAAACCAATTGGTTTATGCGCCTTATGCATTTTTTGCGTAATCGCAGCAAAATCGGTATTAACGATGCATTCGGCCCCCTCCTCAGCAAAGCTGCTAAGATTCTTCGCCACACCAAATCCACCGGGTACGATCAGAGCGTCCAACTGGCTGGCATCGGCCTGGGAAAGAGGCAGAATTTTCCCACGTGCAATGCGCGCCGATTCGATTAAAACGTTACGTCTTTCGGGTAAGGTGTCACCAGATAAGTGATTAATAACATGCAGTTGTTCTTCGTCTGGTGCAAAGCATACCGCCTGAGCACCAGCACGATCCAATGCCAGTAATGTCAACACCGCTTCATGGATCTCCGCACCGTCATAAACACCACAGCCACTCAGTACTACGCCTACCTGTTTCATCGATATTCTCCCAATCAGGACGACCAATGGATGAGTACCCAAAGCCAACAAACAATAACTACATCACACATTTTAATGAATCTTCTAACAAGAGCGCTTACATTTGCTATGTTGTTCGCTGTATGATGTATACGAATTTTCCTCAACCTGCTTTACCTGAACATTGAAAACCAATACGCAGGTTCACGATTTCCCTGGTGTTGGCGCAATATTCGCGCACCCCGGCCTAGGTCGGGGTCATTTTTTTTCAACGTTCTCCACCCAGGCACGCAGCATTGCCACATCGTTACGCCATTCCAGTTTGAGTTCATCCACCCAATCCTGCACGTTATCCCACCATGCCGGTAAGGTCGGAGTCTGAATCTGCTGCGCCAGTTGCTGCAGATGCTTCAGCCCGACGGAACCCGCTGCGCCCTTAATCTTGTGGCCTTCTTCGGTGATCCCTTTCTGGTCACGTGCGGTCATATTAGAATCCAGCAGCGCCAGATAACCCGGCATCACCTGTTCGAACATATCCAGGCTCTGATAAATCAACTGTGGCCCCACCAGTTCCATGTACTGCTCCAGCATTGCGGTATCCAGCAAGGATTCATTAATCTGCATCGCCTTTTGCTCCGTTTTTTTTGTGGTATGTGAGGGTTGAAGATCCCAGTAATGTTTGATCATCTGGGTCAAAGCCGGTACCGACAAAGGTTTACTCAACACATCGTCCATGCCCGCATCAAGATACTCTTTCTTGTCTTTCAATACATTAGCCGTCAAAGCAATCAACGGCGGCAACGCCTGCCCGCTATAACGGCTGCGCAGCTCACGAGCGATATCCAGCCCGGTCATATCCGGCAACTGAATGTCCAGCAGCACCAGGTCGAACTCGTCCGGGTCAAACATCGCCAGCGCATCATAGCCGTTCATTGCCACTTCCACACTGTTACCCAGTTTCTCCAGTACCGAACGGGCAACGATCACGTTCAGTTCAATATCTTCCACCAGCAGAATGTGCAGTGCCGGCAATGGCAACTCTTCTTCTTGCTCGGCCTGGTTCACCACCTCTTGCACCGCCGGGGCCGAGATAGTCAACGTGAAGCAAGAACCGTGCCCCTGTACGCTTTGCACGGTAATATCACCACCCATGCTTTGCGCCAACCGCTTGGAAACCGCCAGACCAATACCCGTTCCGGTCGCAGGCCGCCCACCGTTCTGGTCTTTCACCTGGTAATACATGGCGAAGATCTTATCCTGCTCATCCTGCGGAATACCCAGGCCGGAATCTTCCACTTCGAAAGTCATTCGCTCATGATCTTCATGCCGCACTCGCACCACAATCCGGCCCTGAGGAGTGAATTTCACCGCATTGCCGATCAGGTTCCACAGGATCTGGCGCAGACGCGTGCCATCGGTGATGACTTTCTGCGGCAAGGGGAGCTGCGGTTCCATCACAAACTGCAACCCTTTGGGCTGCGCCAGCAGGCCAGCGAGGTTTTCCAGGTCGGCCAGAAAGCCGGTGAAATCGATCGGCTGGTTGTCCAACTGCACTTTGCGCCGCTCGAGTTTATCCATCTCTATGATGTCATTGAAAATATTGCCTAGGGTAATGGCACTGACGTGAATGGTTTTCAGATAATTGAGTTGTTCGTCATTAAGTTCGGTATCGAGCAGGATGCGGCTCAGGCCAACAATGCCATTAAGCGGCGTACGCAGCTCGTGGCTGATCGTTGAGATAAAGGTGGTCTTATCCCTGCTGGCATTCTCTAACGCGTCCTGGTAGCGTTTACGCTCGGTTATATCGCGGCCAAACCCCATCAGCCCGTGTCGTTTGCCCACGCGATCGTAAAACGGCACTTTGCGCAACTCAAAACAGGCTTTACGCCCATCCGGGTACACCAGCCACTGTTCGTAAGTGAGCGAAACGTTATGGCGGAACACTTTTTCATCAGTTTCGATGACTTTCTCGGCGACATCCGGGCTATACACATCAAACGGCGTCAGGCCGATCAGCTGCTTTTCGCTCTTGCCGGTCAGCAGTTCCATCGCCCGGTTACAACCAGAGAACTCTTTGTCTTCGTTCCGGTAGTAAACCAAATCGGGTGAAGCGTCGAGAAAAGAGCGTAACAGCACGGATTGCTGGCCAAGCTCCACCTGCGCCCGCTCACGCTGTTCCATTTCTTCGGTCAGCTTATCCATTACCTGCTGGCGGCCTTCTTCCGCCTTGATGCGCTCGGCAATTTCCTGATTAAGCTGGGTAATGTTCTCTTTCATCTGCTGGTTCAGGGCGAGATCGCGGTTGCGCATCTCTTCGAGCTTATCCACCAGCCGTGCCAGGCGCTGGCGTGACTCTTCCAGTTGCTCGACCACCACCGAAAGGAAGTAAACCGCCCAGGGTGTGATCAACAGGCCAAAGAAGATCGAGCGCACCACATCAATGCGCTCTACCTGACCACTCAGCAGCATGGTGACCGCCATCTGCACCACCATCGCCAGCAGCACCAGCGCAGAAGCCAGCAACAGCGAAAAGCGCACCAGACCAAGCTTTACCATCAAATCAACGTAGTACTGGGCTAACACCCGGAGTTGCTTCATGAGCCATTCCCATCAAACATAATCAGTTAAATCATACCGTAAACTTTTCCCCTGCGTCTGGGAGTGATGTCGAGCTAATGGAAAATAACGGCATTTGTCACGCTGCCAGCACAGTGTTTCCGCAGCGAAGATGCGTCAGTCAAACCTCTAACACTTAATAACTAATCAATTGTTATTAAAAGAGTTATTTGTGATTCACCCCACTGTTTACCCTCTTGAGATTGACCGTTCATTAATATATGAATGAAATACCGTGTGCGGAGCCCCTCCGTTCAAACACGGATACCGAAGCCTTAGGACTATTTTCTCTCGCTGCTGTCACCACCAGAAGGCGGTTCTTACCCGAGCGGGCATGCCATGGACAGCTACTTGACCGCCATTCTGCTGGCCCAGATCGTGCCAGAACAACGGGTAGCCTGCAGTTATAACGCTGCCTGATACCTCTGCTCCGCCCCCAACTGGCTGCCCTGGCCACCATGGCATTGCAGGTAACTCCCCACCGCCTGCATGCCATTCCAGCGGTTTTCGCACCATAATGGTGCCAGCAGCGTTGGCCGACGCGCACTAGCGGAAATACGGTGATAGACAATCTCTTTCGGCGTATGGCGGATCATTTCACCAGCGCTGGCGGCGTAATCATCCAACGCCAGCACCGGCAAACGGCCCGCCTGCCAGGCTCGCGCCATAATGCTGCCTGTGACGATATGCAATGGGTGCAGCTTGATACCGTCTATCCCGCTGTCCACCACCGCTTGCAAGGTTGCCAGATGATCGGCCTGAGTTTCCCCCGGCAGGCCAACGATCAGATGGCTACAGACCTTCAGGCCGCGTTCACGCGCCCGCCGTGCGGTCTGCTGATAACAGGAGAAATTATGGCCACGGTTGATACGTCTCAGCGTTTTATCGTGCGCCGTTTGCAGCCCTAGTTCCAACCAGACTTCAAACCCCTGTTCACAATAATCTGCCAGCAGATCAAGCGCAGCATCGGGTACACAGTCCGGTCGAGTCCCCACGCAAATCCCGACCATTTCTGCCTGCAACAGTGCCTGCTGATACATCTTGGCCAGCAGTTCCACTTCTGCATAAGTACTGGTATAGGCCTGAAAGTAGGCCAGATAACGTTTAGCCCGGTTGACCTTGCGCGCCTGCACGGCCAGTTGTTCGGCAATGCTCTGCTGCTGCATCTGCTCGTCGGCAAATGAGGCGACATTGCAGAAAGTGCAGCCGCCACGGCCAAGCGTACCGTCGCGATTCGGGCAGCTAAAACCGCCATGCAGCGTGAGTTTGTGGATCTTCTCACCATAGCGGCGCTGAAGATCGCTGCCAAACATATTGACTAATTGCGGCAACTGCATAATCTTGGAGTTTCTCTGTGTTCAAAGCCCGTGATGCTAATCTAAAGGTGGCTTTTCCTGCGATGACAGAGATCAACGCTTTTCTCCCAAAGGCTACCCTAGGCATAACTATTCATTATTACTGCAAATAAAATCATCCCTACTACGATGAATTTTTCTAATCTGCACAGCGTTATTAGCCTTTTTGTTACAAAGCAATGAAAAACAGTCATAACCAACAATAAATATTATTTTTATGGCATAAAAATCTAAAATTAACATTCTCACCAGCATGGTGCAGAGATCCAAGCCTTGCACTACAGTGAGACAGCTCACACTTTCCTAGTCCTGCCTTTGCCCCATCACAATGAAATAAACGTCTAAAAAAGCTTATTTTTCAAAAAAATAAACGCATTTTATCCACCCTAAAACCTTCTTAGGCCCATATTTGACCTGCGTATTCTTTCTCGTATAAGTTGGAAGTCCGCTGGAAGCTTTCTGGACGGGCAAACGTCTCGTCATATTTATGCAGTATTTTAAGACTCCCTCTTAAAACAAGTCATTTACCACTTGTGAAAACCGTCACGAGAGGCCATTGATGGAGGGCGGAAAAGCAGTTCGGCACACTTCAGCGCGCCGTTCGGACTTCCGCCTGAAACCAGGAAGCCCCTTGTGGGTGGTTGTGAGAGTCACGCAGAGCCTGGGGAGGTTCACTGATATGTTGTACGACAAATCCCAAGAAAGGGACAACTGTGGTTTCGGCCTGATCGCCCACATAGAAGGCGAACCTAGCCACAAGGTAGTGCGCACCGCCATTCACGCACTGGCCCGCATGCAACACCGTGGTGCAATCCTTGCTGACGGCAAGACTGGCGACGGCTGTGGCCTGTTATTGCAAAAGCCCGATCGCTTTTTCCGCATGGTGGCGGAAGAGCGCGGCTGGCGTTTAGCCAAAAACTATGCGGTTGGCATGATGTTCCTCAGTACCGACGAAGAGGAAGCCCGCGCCAGCCGCCGCATTGTGGAAGAAGAACTGCAGAACGAAACACTGTCGATTGTCGGCTGGCGTGAAGTTCCCACCAACCCGGATGTGCTGGGTGAAATCGCCCTCTCCTCCCTGCCGCGTATTGAACAGATTTTCGTCAACGCCCCTGCAGGCTGGCGTCCGCGCGATATGGAACGCCGCCTGTTTGTGGCACGCCGCCGTATCGAGAAGCGCGTCCAGGATGACAGCTTCTATGTGTGCAGTTTCTCCAACCTGGTGACGATCTACAAAGGCCTGTGTATGCCTGCGGATCTGCCACGTTTCTATCTGGATCTGGCGGATCTGCGTTTGGAATCCGCCATCTGCCTGTTCCATCAGCGCTTCTCCACCAATACCGTGCCGCGCTGGCCATTGGCGCAACCGTTTCGTTATCTGGCGCACAACGGTGAGATCAACACCATCACCGGTAACCGCCAGTGGGCACGCGCCCGTACCTATAAATTCCAGACGCCGCTGATCCCGGATTTACAAACTGCCGCGCCTTTCGTTAACGAAACCGGTTCCGACTCCAGTTCATTGGATAACATGCTGGAGCTGCTGCTGGCGGGCGGGATGGATCTGATCCGCGCCATGCGCCTGCTGGTGCCACCAGCCTGGCAGAACAACCCGGATATGGACACCGATCTGCGCGCCTTCTTCGACTTCAACTCGATGCACATGGAGCCGTGGGACGGCCCGGCAGGTATCGTGATGTCTGATGGCCGCTATGCCGCCTGTAACCTGGACCGTAACGGCCTGCGCCCGGCGCGCTACGTGATCACCAAAGACAAGTTGATTACCTGCGCTTCTGAAGTGGGCATCTGGGATTATCAGCCGGATGAAGTGGTAGAAAAAGGCCGCGTTGGGCCGGGTGAGCTGATGGTGATCGATACCCGCAGCGGCAAGATCCTGCACTCCGCCGAAACCGATGACGATCTGAAAAGCCGCCATCCCTATCAGGAGTGGATGGAGAAAAACGTTAAGCGTCTGGTGCCGTTTGAAGAGTTGCCGGACGATCAGGTGGGTAAACGTGAACTGGATGACGCCACGCTCGAAACCTACCAGAAACAGTTCGGCTACAGCAGCGAAGAACTGGATCAGGTGATCCGCGTGCTGGGTGAAATCGGCCAGGAAGCGACCGGTTCGATGGGGGACGACACACCGTTTGCCGTGCTCTCCAGCCGCCCACGGATCATTTATGACTATTTCCGTCAGCAGTTTGCGCAGGTGACCAACCCGCCGATCGATCCGCTGCGTGAAGCGCACGTAATGTCATTGGCCACCAGCATTGGCCGTGAAATGAACGTGTTCTGCGAAGCCGAAGGCCAGGCACATCGCCTGAGCTTTAAATCACCGATCCTGCTGTACTCGGATTTCAAACAGCTCACCACGCTGGAAGGCGAATATTATCGCGCCGATACGCTGGATCTGACCTTCGAGCCCGCCGAGCAGGATCTGGAGCAGAAGGTTCGCGCCCTGTGCGACGAAGCGGAGCGTAAAGTCCGTGACGGTGCGGTGCTGCTGGTGTTGTCCGATCGCGCCATCAGCAGCCAGCGCCTGCCGGTTCCGGCCCCGATGGCCGTGGGGGCGATCCAGAGCCGTCTGGTGGAAAAAAACCTGCGCTGCGACGCCAACATCATCGTTGAAACCGCCAGCGCGCGCGATCCGCACCACTTTGCCGTGCTGCTGGGCTTTGGTGCCACCGCCATCTATCCGTATCTGGCCTACGAAACGCTGGCCAAACTGGTGGACAGCCAGGCGATCGACAAGAAATACCGCGAAGTGATGCTGAACTACCGCAACGGTATCAATAAAGGGCTGTACAAGATCATGTCCAAAATGGGCATTTCGACCATCGCCTCTTACCGTTGTTCGAAACTGTTTGAAGCCGTCGGCCTGCACCGTGATCTGTCCAATTTGTGCTTCCAGGGCGTGGTCAGCCGCATCGGCGGTGCCAGCTTCAGCGACTTCCAACAGGATCTGCAAAATCTGAATAAGCGTGCGTGGCTGAAACGCAAACCGCTGGAACAGGGCGGGCTGCTGAAGTTTGTCCACGGTGGCGAATATCATGCCTACAACCCGGACGTGGTGAACTCGCTGCAGAAAGCGGTACACAGCGGTGAATACAGCGATTACCAGGCTTATGCCAAGCTGGTAAACGAGCGCCCAGTCGCCACGCTGCGCGATCTGCTGGCGATCAAACCGCAGGGGACGCCGATCCCGGTCGATCAGGTTGAACCGGCGGAGTCACTGTTCAAACGCTTCGATACCGCAGCCATGTCCATCGGGGCGCTGAGCCCTGAAGCGCATGAGTCGCTGGCGATCGCCATGAACAGCCTCGGCGGTTTCTCCAACTCCGGCGAAGGCGGTGAAGATCCGGTACGTTATGGCACCCACAAAGTGTCCCGTATCAAGCAGGTAGCCTCTGGCCGTTTCGGTGTGACGCCTGCTTATCTGGTGAATGCCGATGTGATCCAGATTAAGGTTGCCCAAGGGGCCAAGCCAGGCGAAGGGGGTCAGTTGCCGGGGGATAAAGTCACGCCATATATCGCCAAGCTGCGTTATTCAGTGCCGGGTGTGACTCTGATTTCCCCACCGCCGCACCACGATATTTATTCGATCGAAGATTTGGCCCAACTGATCTTTGACCTGAAACAGGTGAATCCGCAGGCGATGATTTCGGTGAAGCTGGTTTCCGAGCCGGGTGTAGGCACCATTGCTACCGGCGTGGCGAAAGCCTATGCCGACCTGATCACCATTGCCGGTTATGATGGCGGCACCGGTGCCAGCCCGCTGTCCTCGGTGAAATACGCCGGGTGCCCGTGGGAGCTGGGCCTGGTGGAAACCCAGCAGGCGCTGGTGGCCAACGGCCTGCGCCACAAAATCCGCCTGCAGGTGGATGGTGGCCTGAAAACCGGCGTCGATATTGTTAAAGCCGCCATCTTGGGGGCAGAAAGCTTCGGTTTCGGTACTGGCCCAATGGTGGCGCTGGGTTGTAAATACCTGCGTATCTGCCATCTCAATAACTGTGCTACCGGTGTTGCTACCCAAGACGAAAAGCTGCGCCGCGATCACTACCACGGTCTGCCGGAGCGCGTGGTCAACTACTTCCAGTTTATCGCGCGCGAAACCCGCGAGATCATGGCAGAGCTGGGCGTCGGCCAGTTGGTCGATCTGATTGGCCGTACCGAGTTCCTGACCGAGCTGGATGGGATCTCTGCCAAGCAGAACAAGCTGGATCTGTCGCCGTTGCTGAAAACCGCCACGCCACATGCGGGTAAAGCGCTGCATTGTACTGAAAGCAGCAACCCGCCGTTCGATCAGGGCTTGCTGAATAAGCATCTGCTGGCGCAGGCGCTGCCTCATGTGGAAGCGAAGCAAAGCAAAACGTTCTACTTCGATATCCGCAACACCGATCGTTCCGTCGGTGCCACCTTGTCGGGGGCGATTGCGAACCTGCACGGCGACCAAGGTATGGCTGCCGATCCAATCAAGGCGCACTTCTCCGGCACCGCTGGCCAGAGCTTCGGCGTCTGGAATGCGGGTGGGGTTGAGCTGACCTTAACCGGTGATGCCAACGACTACGTGGGTAAAGGCATGGCCGGTGGCCGCATTGCCGTGCGCCCGCCAGTGGGCTCAGCCTTCCGCAGCCATGAAGCCAGCATCGTCGGTAACACCTGCCTGTATGGTGCAACCGGTGGCAAGCTGTTCGCTGCTGGCCGCGCAGGTGAGCGTTTCGCGGTGCGTAACTCCGGGGCCATCACCGTGGTCGAAGGGATTGGCGATAACGGTTGTGAATACATGACCGGCGGTATCGTCTGTGTGCTGGGCAAAACCGGTATCAACTTTGGTGCAGGCATGACCGGTGGGTTCGCTTATGTGCTGGATGAAGACGGCGAGTTCCGTAAGCGCGTCAACCCAGAGCTGGTGGAAGTGCTAGACGTCGACCAACTGGCGATCCATGAAGAACACTTGCGCGGTCTGATTACCGAGCACGTGCAGGCCACCGGTTCGTCGCGTGCCGAAGAGATCCTGGCTAACTGGCCGGAATGGGCACCTAAGTTTGCTCTGGTTAAGCCGAAGTCCAGCGATGTCAAAGCGTTGTTGGGTCACCGTAGTCGAAGCGCCGCCGAGCTGCGGGTTCAGGCACAGTAAGAGGTCATGCAATGAGTCAGAATGTTTATCAATTTATCGACCTGCAGCGTGTTGATCCGCCAAAGAAACCGCTGAAGATCCGTAAAATTGAGTTTGTCGAGATTTACGAGCCGTTTTCGGAAACCCAGGCGAAAGCGCAGGCCGATCGCTGCCTGTCTTGCGGCAACCCATATTGCGAATGGAAATGCCCGGTGCATAACTACATTCCCAACTGGCTGAAGCTGGCGAACGAAGGCCGTATTATGGAAGCTGCCGACCTGGCGCACCAGACCAACAGCCTGCCGGAAGTCTGTGGCCGCGTTTG
This sequence comes from Serratia sp. Ag1, assembly GCF_000743355.1. Taxonomy (GTDB): domain Bacteria; phylum Pseudomonadota; class Gammaproteobacteria; order Enterobacterales; family Enterobacteriaceae; genus Chania. Next base: position 160,426 of record NZ_JQEI01000016.1, on the reverse strand, counting down.
CCCGCAAGATCGCCTGTGTGAAGGTTCCTGCACCCTGAATGACGAGTTCGGGGCGGTCACCATCGGCAATATCGAGCGCTATATCAATGATAAAGCCATCGAGATGGGCTGGAAACCGGATATGTCGCACGTGCAGCCCACCGGTAAGCGCGTGGCGGTGATCGGCGCTGGCCCGGCGGGTTTAGCCTGCGCCGATGTGCTGACCCGTAACGGGGTAAAAGCGGTGGTTTTCGATCGCCATCCCGAGATCGGCGGCCTGCTGACCTTCGGTATTCCGGCCTTCAAGCTGGAAAAAGAGGTGATGATCAAACGCCGTGAGATCTTCAGCGAGATGGGCATCGAGTTCCAGCTCAATACCGAAATCGGTAAAGATATCACCATGGAGACGCTGTTAAGCGAATACGATGCGGTGTTCCTTGGTGTGGGTACTTATCAGTCGATGCGCGGCGGGTTGGCGAACGAAGAAGCACCGGGCGTCTATGATGCCCTGCCATTCCTGATTGCCAATACCAAGCAACTGATGGGCTATGAAGCGGCGCAGCACGAACCTTATATCAGCATGGAAGGTAAACGCGTGGTGGTGCTTGGCGGCGGTGATACCGCGATGGACTGCGTGCGCAGCGCCATCCGCCAAGGTGCGACTCAGGTCACCTGTGCCTACCGCCGTGACGAAGCCAACATGCCGGGTTCTAAACGCGAAGTGAAGAATGCGCGTGAGGAAGGGGTAGAGTTCAAATTCAATCTGCAACCACTGAGCATTGAACTGAACGGCGCGGGCCGTGTGGCAGGCGTGAAGATGGTGCGTACTCAGTTGGGTGCCCCGGATGCTAATGGCCGTCAGGTTGCCGAGCAGGTCGCAGGCTCTGAGCACGTACTTGATGCCGATGCGGTGGTGATGGCGTTCGGTTTCCGCCCACACCAAATGGACTGGTTGGCAGCGCATGATGTGCAGCTCGACAAACAGGGCCGGATTGTGGCTTCGGAAGATATCGATAACGCTTTCCAGACCAGCAACCCGAAAATCTTCGCCGGTGGCGATGCAGTGCGCGGTTCCGATCTGGTAGTGACCGCGATTGCCGAAGGGCGTAAAGCCGCAGAAGGCATCATGAGCTATCTGGAAGTGTAATTAACCCCTCTGCGTGATCCCAAGGGGCCAGCATGCTGGCCCTTTATTTTTTGCTGAGCGCCCAAGCTCTGGGCAACAAAAAAGGCACAGCATGCTGTACCTTTTTATCCTGCCGGTTACTGATTACTTCACGACGCGCAACGCCGGGCGGCCACCGCGTGGCGGCTGCGGCGGTTCATCCTCTGGGTCATGCTCCTGACGATCGCCGTCAATCACTGACATCAGATTCTCTGAAGCACTGGTTTGGTTATCCAGATCTTCGAAAGCCCCTTCTTCATAGGCGGCTTCAGGCTCGAACATGGTCCCAGCGCCGTTTTCACGTGCGTAAATCGCCAGCACCGCAGCCATTGGCACCAGTACCTGACGTGGCACACCGCCAAAACGGGCGTTGAAACTCACGTCTTTATCCCCCAACTGCAGGTTACCCACGGCGCGCGGCGCGATGTTCAGCACAATCTGGCCATCGCGGGCAAACTCCATTGGCACCTGGACATCAGGGCGCATCACGTCCACCACCAGATGCGGGGTGAGCTGGTTATCCAACAGCCAGTCATAGAATGCCCGCAGCAGATAAGGGCGGCGCGGGGTCATCTGAGACGTATCCATAACGCTTAGCCCCGAGTCTGCAGGCGCATTTCGCGCTCGGCTTCGGTCAGGGAGGCCAGAAATGCATCACGCTCGAACACGCGGGTCATGTAGCCTTTCAGCTCTTTGGAACCGGCACCACTCAATTCAATACCCAGTTGTGGCAAACGCCACAGCAACGGTGCCAGGTAGCAATCCACCAAGCTGAACTCTTCGCTCATGAAATACGGCGCTTGGCCGAAGATCGGGGCGATCGCCAGCAGTTCTTCGCGCAGTTGACGACGTGCCGATTCTGCTTCCTGGCCGTTGTTCTGCTCGATTTTGTACATCAGCGAGTACCAGTTTTTCTCGATACGCAGCATCATCAGGCGGCTTTCGCCACGAGCAACCGGGTAAACCGGCATCAACGGTGGGTGTGGAAAACGTTCATCCAAGTATTCCATGATAATACGGGATTCGTACAGCGTCAGTTCGCGATCGACCAGCGTAGGTACCGTTTGGTAAGGATTGAGGTCAATCAGATCCTGTGGCAGGTTATCCGGTTCAACCTGCTCGATCTCGACGCTGACACCTTTCTCCGCCAGTACGATGCGTACTTGATGGCTAAAGATGTCGGTCGGGCCAGAAAACAGCGTCATTACCGAACGTTTGTTGGCAGCGACAGCCATGAAAACCTCCAAGTTTTATCTAGAAAATACTGCGAATAGCCAACTTCCCTTCATCCTTCAAATTGTCAGACAACTTGAAATCAACTGGGCCTCTCAGGCTGCTATCCTGAATAATCTTGACCGCAAGCCAGCAGCTTGCAGATCAACCTTGGGTCGAGAAAACAGGTCTCGGAGGTAGACTGACAGCAACTGCACAGCGAACAGGCGCAAAAGTGGGTGGTAGTCTACCAGATTTTGACTGTTTTGTGGGGACTATGCGGCGATTTCATGTTGAATTGTCAAGCAGGCCGCAGATTTTCATGAAGTTTCAAGGTATTTCAGGCATAAAAAAACCCGGTGAGGCACCGGGTTTTTCGCGTATATCGTACTGCCGAAGCAGCAGGAATTAACGCTTGGAGAACTGCGGACGACGACGTGCTTTACGCAGACCGACTTTCTTACGTTCAACCTGACGAGCATCACGAGTAACGAAGCCTGCTTTACGCAGTTCGCCACGCAGAGTCTCATCATATTCCATCAGTGCACGGGTGATACCGTGACGGATAGCACCAGCTTGACCAGAGATACCACCACCTTTAACGGTGATGTACAGGTCAAATTTACCAACCATGTCGATCAGTTCCAGCGGCTGACGAACTACCATGCGGGCAGTTTCGCGACCGAAGTACTGTTCCAGGCTGCGCTGGTTAATAATGATATTACCGTTGCCCGGCTTGATAAAGACGCGAGCGGCGGAGCTTTTGCGGCGACCAGTGCCGTAGTATTGATTTTCAGCCATTGCCTATAATCCCGATTAGATGTCAAGAACTTGCGGTTGCTGTGCCGCGTGATTGTGCTCAGTGCCCGCGTAAACTTTCAGCTTACGGAACATTGCACGACCCAGCGGGCCCTTCGGCAGCATGCCTTTAACCGCGATTTCAATCACACGCTCAGGACGGCGGGCAATCATCTCTTCAAAGGTCGCTTCTTTGATACCACCGATGTGGCCGGTGTGGTGGTAGTACATCTTGTCATTACGCTTGTTGCCGGTTACAGCAACTTTTTCTGCGTTCAGAACGATGATGTAGTCACCGGTATCAACGTGCGGAGTATATTCCGCTTTATGCTTGCCGCGCAGACGACGAGCCAGTTCAGTAGCAAGACGGCCTAAAGTTTTACCGTCTGCATCAACAACGTACCAGTCGCGTTTTACGGTTTCTGGTTTAGCTGTAAAAGTTTTCATTAAAAGCTTACCCAATAATTAGTTACACGTTGGTGAACACCCAAACGCTCGAAAACAGTTGAGGCTCACACGACCATCAAGTCCAGCAAACCTACCCCTTCGAATAGCCATTGCCGGCACTATAAAGTTTTTGGGAAAAAAAACTTTGTTGTAACGTGGGGTCGCAGGATTATAGAGAAGTCGCCCACAAAGATCGAACAGTTTTTGGGGCGAACAGCGATTTATGGCAAATGAGGCAGTTTCAGATACTCTTCACTCTGCATCTCCTGCAACCTTGACAAACAGCGCTGGAATTCAAACTTCAGCCGCTCGCCCTGATAAATCTCAAACATGGAGACTTCTGCGGTTATCACCAGTTTGACGTGGCGCTCATAGAATTCATCCACCAGGGCCAAAAAGCGGCGTGCGGTATTCTCTTTCAGCGGCCCCATGACACGCACGTTGTGCAACATCACGCTGTGATACAGACGCGACAGCGCAATATAGTCCAACTGGCTGCGTGCCTCCTCGCACAGCGTGTGGAAATCCACCGCCAGCACCCCTTCCACCGCACGGATCGTCGGTAATGGCCGATGATTGATTTGCAATACCGGCGCGTCTTCCCCCTCTCTGCCCGCCAGCTTCAGAAAGATCTGCTCTATTGTGCTCTGGGTTTGTACAGTGAGCGGTGTCAGATAGAGATGAGCCTGTGTCAGCGTGCGCAGGCGATAATCAATACCCGCATCGACATTCATCACATCACAATATTCCTTGATCAGTGCAATGGCTGGCAGGAACCGCGCCCGCTGCAGGCCATTGTGATAGAGGTGATCCGGCAGAATGTTGGACGTGGCGACTAAAGTAATCCCACGTGCAAACAGCGCCTGCAGCAGCGTTGCCAACAGCATGGCGTCGGTGATATCCGAAACAAAAAACTCATCAAAACACAGCACATCTGTCTGTGCCTTAAAACCATCGGCCACGATCTCCAGCGGATTTTCATGCCCCTGTAATTCTGTCAGTTCTTCGTGTACCCGCAGCATAAAACGGTGGAAATGCAGCCGTAGTTTGCGTTCACCCGGCAAACTGTGGAAAAACAGGTCCATCAGCCAGGTCTTGCCACGGCCGACCCCGCCCCACATATACAATCCCTGCACCGGGCGCTGGCTTGGTGTTGTGTTGCTTTTGCCCCACAATCGGCTGAGCTTGCCGCGTAATCCCCCCGCTGTTGCCCCCTGAGCAGGTGCCTGCAACAACGCCTGATAGATCTGATCCAACTGCGCAACAGCCTGACGCTGAACCGCATCGGCCTGATATTCCCCCGCATCCAGCGCCTGCTGGTAGCGTGATAACGGTGACTGTGCCTGCATTTATTCGAAGATCCCTAAGAACTCTGAGAATTTATTTAGCAAATTTTCGCGGCGTTTCGCTGCTGCTTCGCACCCAGTTCGCCACATTTACCTGCGCTACGGCCAGAGAAAAACCCTGCAAGCATTCGGTAATGGCTTATCAGGATTCCACTCTGACAAGGTTAACGGTTATAGTGGACATTATTAAGTGAAAAATCCCTACGGAACAACGAAGTCAAAATAGGAGTCATCATGACCTGGGAGTATGCGCTAATAGGTTTGGCCGTCGGTATCGTGATTGGTGCGGTGGCGATGCGTTTTGGTAACAGTAAATTGCGTCAGCAACAAGCCTTGCAAAACGAGTTGGATAAAAGCAAAACCGACCTTGAGGAATACCGCCAAGAGCTGGTTGGACACTTTGCCCGCAGTGCCGAACTGTTGGATAACATGGCTCGTGACTATCGCCAGCTCTACCAGCATATGGCGAAAAGCTCCAATAACCTGCTGCCGGATCTGCCGCTCCAAGACAACCCGTTCCGCTATCGTTTGACCGAAGTGGAGGCCGATAACGATCAGGCCCCAGTCGAAATGCCGCGTGACTACTCCGAAGGGGCATCCGGCCTGTTGCGTGGCACCACCCCACGCCGCGATTAATTTCTCTTATGCAAACCCGTGAGGCATCCCACGGGTTTGCTGATTTTTTCCACGCCTGATCCCCCGCATCTGAGCTATCCTAGCTACTGACGATGAAGTGAACTTTTCACGCAAATTCACAGTCTTACATGGGTATCGTTCTTGCTTTATCACCATAATTTCACCGGCAGGTATTAAGAGAGTTCTTATCAATGAAGAAAAAATCATTAATTCTTAGTGCGTTAGCAATAAGCATCAGCCTGACGCTCACTTCTGTTCCGGTAGCCAACGCAGTCATGCCCGTTGCCGTTCAAGGGCAACCATTGCCAAGCCTGGCACCTATGCTGGAAAAAGTCCTGCCCGCCGTGGTGAGCGTGCGTGTGGAAGGCACTCAGGTACAACGCCAACAATTACCCGAGCAGTTTAAGTTCTTCTTCGGCCCGAACATGCCTTCACAGAAGGAAAGCTCACGTCCTTTTGAAGGGTTGGGCTCCGGTGTGATTATTGATGCGGAAAAAGGCTATATCCTGACCAATAACCACGTCATCAATAATGCCGACAAAATCAGCATTCAGTTAAATGATGGCCGCGAATACGAAGCCAAACTGCTGGGCCGCGACGAGCAGTCTGACATTGCCCTGCTGCAGGTCAGCGGTGCCAAAAACCTGACTGCGGTAAAAATGGCCGATTCTGACCAACTGCGCGTGGGTGATTTTGCCGTCGCGGTCGGTAACCCGTTTGGCCTCGGCCAGACGGCCACCTCAGGCATTATCTCCGCCTTGGGCCGCAGCGGCCTGAGCCTGGAAGGGTTGGAAAACTTCATCCAGACCGATGCCTCCATCAACCGTGGCAACTCCGGCGGTGCGCTGGTTAACCTCAATGGTGAACTGATCGGCGTCAACACGGCAATTCTGGCCCCGGGCGGGGGTAATATCGGTATCGGTTTTGCCATCCCGAGCAATATGGCGCAGAGCCTGAGCAAACAACTGATTGAGTTTGGCGAAGTCAAACGCGGCCTGCTGGGCATCAAGGGCAGCGAAATGACCGCCGATATGGGGAAAGCCTTTAATACCGATGTGCAACGCGGTGCTTTCGTCAGTGAAGTGCTACCAAAATCTGCCGCCGCCAAAGCGGGCATCAAAGCCGGTGACATTCTGGTTTCTATTGAAGGTAAGCCGATCGGCAGTTTCGCTGAACTGCGTGCCAAAGTCGGTACTACCGCACCAGGCACTACCATCAAGGTGGGACTGCTGCGTGAAGGCAAGCCGATGGAGGTTTCAGTCACCCTGGAAAACAGCGAAAGCGCCTCTACCAACGCCGAGACGCTCTCTCCTTCACTGCAAGGTGCTTCTCTCAGCAACGGTGCTCTGCCAAGCGGTGAGAAAGGGGTGAAAATTGAGAACGTCGAAAAAGGCACTCCGGCGGCCCAGATTGGCCTGCAGAAAGGGGATGTGATCATCGGCATCAATCGGGTACGGATCGAAGACATCACGGCGTTACGCAAACTGCTCGAAACCAAACCCGCCGTTACGGCGCTGAGCATTATGCGCGGTAATGAAAATATTTATCTGTTAATGCGTTAATTTGCTGCAAAACCGGGTGTGGTAACTTATTGCCCCAAATAGTTGGAGTTGTCTGCGACTTCAAATAATAAGGGTATACTGCACCCGGTTAACTCATGCTATCCTCCATTTATCCTTCATTTTGCATGTTAAAACTCCATGTTTGCTAAGCTTTTGCGTTCCGTCATTATTGGTTTGATTGTCGCCGGCCTGCTGTTGGTTGCCTTGCCCGTGCTGCGCTCCTCCAATAATATTTTCGCAAGCAAACCGGATAACAGCAGTAACGAAGCCCCCGCCAGTTACAACATCGGCGTACGCCGCGCAGCACCTGCGGTGGTGAATATCTATAACCGCAATATCAGTGGCACCACCAACGTACTCTCACTAGGCTCTGGTGTGATCATGAACGATCGCGGCTATATCATTACCAATCGCCATGTGATCAAAGATGCTCAGTTGATCACCGTGGTGCTGCAGGATGGCCGACGTTATGAAGCACTGCTGGTAGGTTCCGACAGCCTGACCGATTTAGCCGTGCTGAAAATCGATCCCGGTAATTTGCCGGTGATCCCCATTAATAACCAACGCCCGGCGCATATTGGCGATGTGGTGTTGGCAATCGGCAACCCCTACAACCTGGGGCAGACCGTGACGCAAGGAATTATCAGCGCCACTGGCCGTATCAGCCTGAGCACGACCGGGCGACAAACCTTTCTGCAAACCGATGCCTCCATCAACCGTGGTAACTCCGGCGGTGCATTGGTTAACTCATTGGGTGAACTGATGGGCATCAATACGCTCACCTATGACAAAGTGACCGATGGGGAAACACCCGAAGGTTTGGGGTTCGCCATCCCCACCGCACTGGCAACCAAGATTATGGACAAACTGATCCGTGATGGCCGTGTGATCCGTGGCTATTTCGGCATTCAGGGGAAAGAGATTATCCCTGTACGCACTTCCAACACCGGTATTGATCGCCTGCAAGGCATTATCGTGACAGAAATATCGCCTAATGGGCCAGCGGCCAGCGCGGGTTTTCACATCAACGACATCATTATCAACGTGGATAACAAACCGGCAGTAGCCGTACTGGAAACCATGGATCAGGTGGCGGAAATTCGCCCAGGTACGGAAATTCCGGTCGTGGTCTTGCGTGAAGGTAAACGCCTGACGTTAAAGATGACGGTGGGTGAATTCCCGGAAGATAATAGCTAAAAAGCCCGGTTTCCCGGGCTCAGACTGCTGACAAAGCCTGTTATTAGGGGGAGCGTGCCGAAGGGGTCGTAGCGGCGTAAGCCGCCGGAGCGCCCCTCGGTGCGCTAGACCCGGGTATCTCGGGTTAAAAAGCCACTTTGTCATCAACCTCAGCCCGGTTTCCCGGGCTCTGATGACTACGGCAAACCACATCTGGCTTATGCTTCTTTCACTCGCTCGATATTAGCACCCAGCGCCCGCAGTTTATGTTCGATGCCTTCGTAACCGCGATCGATATGATAGATACGGTCAACCATCGTCACGCCTTCGGCAATACAGCCCGCCAGCACCAGGCAGGCGGAAGCGCGTAGATCCGTTGCCATCACCTGCGCACCGGAAAGCTGCTCGACACCGTGGCAAATCACGGTATTACTCTCGATCTCCGCATGCGCGCCCATACGAATCAGCTCAGGAACGTGCATGAAACGGTTTTCAAAGATGGTTTCGGTGATCACACCCGTGCCTTCTGCCACCAGATTGAGCAGGCTGAACTGCGCCTGCATATCGGTAGGGAAGCCAGGGTGTGGCGCAGTCCGCACGGTCACCGCTTTCGGGCGTTTGCCATGCATATCCAGGCTGATCCAGTCGGTTCCCACTTCAATATCGGCTCCGGCTTCACGCAACTTGGCTAACACCGCATCCAGCGTATCCGGGCGCGTATTGCGGCACAGGACTTTACCGCCGGAAACCGCCGCCGCCACCAGGAAAGTGCCGGTTTCGATACGGTCTGGCAGCACACGATAAACACCACCGCCTAAACGCTCGACGCCTTCAATAGTGATGCGGTCGGTGCCTGCTCCGCTGATTTTGGCGCCCAGCGTGTTGAGGAAATTGGCGGTATCGACAATTTCCGGCTCACGTGCTGCGTTCTCAATGGTGGTGATACCGGTCGCCAAGGTTGCCGCACTCATGATGGTCACGGTCGCGCCTACGCTGACCTTATCCATTACGATATTCGCGCCTTTCAAACGCCCGTCTACAGAGGCTTTAACGTAGCCCTCTTCCAGTTTGATTTCCGCACCCAGTTGTTCCAGGCCGGTAATGTGCAGATCCACCGGGCGGGCACCGATGGCACAACCGCCAGGCAGCGACACCTGGCCACGGCCAAAACGCGCGACCAATGGCCCCAAGGCCCAGATAGATGCACGCATGGTTTTCACCAGTTCGTATGGGGCACAGAACTCGTTCACCGCGCTGGCATCCACAAACACCGAACCATTACGCTCGATCTTGGTGCCCAACTGGCTGAGCAATTTAATGGTGGTATCAATGTCCTTCAGCTTCGGGACATTTTGCAGCTCGACGGGTTCTTCGGCTAACAATGCGGCAAACAGGATCGGCAGGGCGGCATTTTTCGCCCCGGAAATGGTCACTTCACCGCTGAGGCGGCTCGGACCCTGCACACGAAATTTATCCATTTAACTATATTCTCTGTTATTTGTTCTGAGCTGCCTGCCTGACAAGGCAAACAGCCTTAAAGTCCGTTGAGCTTGCGGTCTCGCTGCCACTCTTCTGGTGTGAATGCTTTGATCGACAGCGCATGAATGCGGTTATCCGCGATATATTCCATCAGCGGTGCATAGACTGTCTGCTGTTTTTTGACACGGCTCAGGGAAGCGAACAGTTCACCTACCGCGATCACCTGAAAGTGGCTACCATCACCGGTAACATGGACTTCATCCAGTGCCAACTCTCGCATCAGCACGTCTTTAATTTCGCTATTTTCCATAGTATCCAGTTCTGTATTAAAAGGATCATTCTCAGCCTCGTATCTTAGTGGAATCCGACGGTTTCTTAAACTAAAGAAAAAGCCGATCTCAAAATGAACGGCCCCGAAGGGCTGAGGCCCAGTATGGGCCGAGTAACGCAGCCAACACCCAAGCAACTTGAAGTATGAAGGGTATACATCAGGAAATCTTGATAATCACGGGTAATAGCTAGAGGGAAAGATTGCAAAATGGCGCGGAACTGCTAAGAGTAATTTAATACTCTGCCGATATACTGCTTATCTCATGCGTAAAAACATTGTTTTTCTCTGTTTTATTCTTGCTGGCTTGGGGCTGTACAGTCCAGAGAGCCAGGCAGTCAATTGCCAGCGTGCTTCCACGCCGTTAGAAAATACCATTTGTCATAATAGCGTCCTCCAATGGTTAGATCGCACCATGATGGAGATTTATCTGCTGATGCTGACCGAAGGGGATCCGCTAAAAGTCCGCCAGACATATCTCAATTGGCGTGAGTCGCTACGTGAATGCACGTCGGATAACTGCATTGAACAGGCTTATTACAAAGGCATCAGCCAAATCGTTGATGCCGATCTGGCCTTCAACTGGCAGGGGCTGTGGTGGAACATCGAAGCCCCCAATATGAGCGGCAACACCATCCGCTTTAGCCGCGCAGCCCATTGGAGTGTGGCAGTGGATATTCGTGCCTGGGCAGGGATGAATAATGATGAATTCACCGCTGAAGCGCGGATTATCAATGGGGTGGCTTTTGTTGAAAGGATTGAAGATACCAATAGTTGTAAACTGCTGATGATCCCCAGAAAAAATGGCTCTCTACAGGTATTTAGCAATGCCGATTGGGGGTGCAATATTTCCTTGCCTATTGGGGTATTCCTGGATGGGCGCTACCAGCAGGCCAAAAGCGATCCGCGCCCTCCCCCCAGCCTGCTGTCGATCGGTATCTTCCCAACCAAAGAAATTGATCGGAAATTCAGAAACATGGTGGGGGATGATTATCAGAACTTTGTCAACACGGCTAACGTGTTCATCTACGAAGACGATCTCGACAATATTGGTGCCCAGGTGATTTCCATGTGGGTGCGCGGGGCGGCCAACCGGCGGGTAGCGATCATCATGCATCGGCCCGATGGTACGATGTGGGCCGGGCGCATTGCTCCCGATAACAGCGGCAAGTTGCAGATGCACTATTTCAGTTCACAAGGCGATGATCAGAGCCAGATGCCACGCACGCTGGTGAACTGGCGCGTGCGCTATCTGGGCCATTAGCGTGAAGCCGGGTTGCCAGCACGGCAACCCGACGCTTTAACTGAGCGAACCGACCACACTCAAGTTGCTGTCATCAGGGATCTCGTTATATGACAGCACGTTCAGCCCTGGGGCAAACAATCGACCATAGCGTGAAAGCAGCGGGCGCAGTTGCGGCGTTACCAGCAGCAGCGGCGGTAGGCCTTTGGCTTTCATCTGCTCGTAAATCATCGGCATAGTGTTCTGCAACTGCTGTAGAATGTTGGGGTCAACCGGGAAGTTATCCAACGCCACTTTACCCGCCTGCTGGCTCTGGTTGAGGGCGTTGAGCAGCATATTTTCCAGCTCGCTGTCCACGGTAAAAGCAGAAAGAGAACCGCGATCGCCATTGATGGCATTGACGATGGAGCGGCGCAGCGCGTAGCGCACATCGGCAGCCAGCAGTAGAGGATCTTTGGTGACTGCAGCACTTTCCACCAACGTCGAACTGATGGTGACAATGTCTTTCAAAGACACCTGTTCAAGCAGCAACTGGCGATAAATGCGCAGCAACAGGCTGTAGTTGAGGGCGTTATTCAGATCTTCAGCCAGCTTTGGCGCGCGTTGCGCCAAGCGGGCATGCAGGTGAGTGATGTCATCATAGTTAAACAGTTCCGGCAGATATTGACGGGCGACTTTGTTAACGTGCGTCGCCACCACGCTGGCGCAATCCACCACCTGGTAGCCCAGATTCAAGGCACGCGCTTTTTGCTCAGGATCGATCCAGACCACAGCCATGCCATAGGCAGGATCGGTATCCAGCACCCCATCAATCTCCCCATACAGTTCGGTGCCAGGGATCGCCATCAGTTTTTCGGCATGTACCTCGCCTAGCGCAACACGAATACCGTTGATATGAATGGCGTACTGCGCCGGTTTTAAACGAAAATTTTCGCGGATACGGATCTCCGGCAGCAGTACGCCGCAGGTTTCCGAGATCACTTGGCGCGCTCCGCGAATACGTTGCGACAACGGGCTGCCTTTGGCGTTGTCTACCAGCGTCACCAGCTTATAGCCCAGGTTCAGCCCGATGGGTTCTACCTGTGGAATACTCTCCCAACTGACGGTGGGTTCGTTGTCACCGCTTATGGCCTCGGTAATCGCCTCCATGTCGGTTTCCGGCTCAGCAGTATGCACAACCTTGCTCTGCCGCCAACCAGCAAACAGCAGCAACCCGGTAAAGACCAGAAACGCAATGTGAGGCATGCCGGGGACGATCGCCAGCACAAACATCACAAAGGCGGCGGTATAGAGAATATTCGGCTTGGCCAGCAACTGAGTTTTGATTTCGTCACTGACGTCTTCACCGTCGCTAACGCGCGTAACGATGATCGCCGCTGCGGTAGCCAACAGCAGAGAGGGGATCTGCGCAACCAGGCCGTCACCGATGGTCAGCAGCACATATTGTTGGAACGCCTGGCTGGCATCGAGATTGTATTTGAAGATCCCGATGCTGATCCCACCGATGATGTTGATAATCAACACCATGATCCCGGCGACGGCGTCACCACGCACAAACTTGGAGGCACCGTCCATCGCACCGTAGAAGTCAGCTTCACTGGCAACTTCTTTACGTCGGGCTTTAGCCTGTTGCTGGTTGATGATACCGGCATTCAGATCGGCGTCGATCGCCATCTGTTTGCCGGGCAACGCATCCAGAGTAAAGCGCGCCGACACTTCGGAAATACGCTCAGCCCCTTTGGTCACCACCACAAAGTTGATGATCATCAAAATGACGAACACCACAAAGCCCACGACAAAGTTACCGCCGATCACCACCTGGCCGAAGGCTTCAATGACCTTACCGGCCGCCCCTTCGCCCTCATGACCGTGCAGCAGTACCACACGGGTTGACGCCACGTTGAGGGTCAGGCGCATCAATGTCGTGAGCAGCAGGATGGTCGGAAATATTGAAAAATCCAGCACGCGTTTGCTGCCGACCGCCACCAGCAGCACAATCACCGCCAACACGATGTTGAATGTGAACAACACATCCAACACCAGCGGTGACAGCGGCAATATCACCATCGCGAGAACGCTTAACAGCAACACCGGTACGCCAACGTGCATCTGCTTGAGCGCGTTCAACCTCCGCATAAAATTACTGTTCGCCATTGGCTTGCAATACCTCTTTTGGAATATCAATTTGCTTGTTCAGGTGCGGCTTCTGTTCTGTCTTGCCTGAACGCCACGACTTCACTTGCATCACGTAGGTCAGTACGTGCGCAATGGCCCGGAAAAGTTGCGCCGGGATCTGCTGATTGACGCGCGTGCTGTAATAGACCGCACGTGCCAACGGAGGGAATTCGACGACTTCTACGTTATTCTTTTTACCGATTTCACGAATGTAGAGTGCCACCTCGTCCACCCCTTTAGCGACGATATAAGGTGCCGCCGCCTTTTGCGGATCGTATTTCAGCGCCACGGCATAGTGCGTGGGGTTGGTGATAATCACGTCAGCAGAAGGCACCACCTTATTGATCTGCCCCATGGCCATCTGTCGCTGTAACTGACGCACTCGGCCTTTAATCTGTGGATTACCGTCGTTATTTTTATGTTCTTCTTTTACTTCCTGCTTGGTCATGCGCATTTTTTTGGTGAACATAAATTTGCTGAGCGGCACGTCCAACACCGCGAAAATCACGATGACTGACACAAAGCAGCCAATCACATGACGGAAAATACCAAAGCCGGAATCAACGGCCTTGTTTAAATATAGCTGCTGCAAATAGAGCAAACTGTTTAACGAACTCTGGACCATCACATAGAGCACAATAAGAATGATGGTACATTTCGCCAACATTTTGGCGACGTCGACATAGTGGCTGGAAGAAAACATCCGCTTCAATCCGCTGATGGGATTGATTTTCTTGAAATCCGGCATCACTTTTTTGGGGGTGAAAATCCAGCCACCGGGGATCAGGCTCGCGATCATACAGGCAAGCGGGATCGGCACCAGGGTGGCGATCGTTTTGATAATCAGCATCACATTAAGCAGCATGAACTGGCTCATGGCCCCGCTGTCATCGAGTTTCCCGGCCATCATGCCGACGGAAAGAAAGGATTCGCCGATCAGCGTCTTATAATAGGGCATAAACGCCCCGATGGTGGCGAATGACGCCACCAGACCCACCGCCATGGTGAGATCTTTCGAGCGTGGGATATCGCCTTTTTCACGCGCTTTGCGTAATTTTCCGGGGGTAGGTTTTTCGCTTTTGTCTGCACTTGAGCTGGACATTAATGCGTCCTTATTGAATCAAGCTGGTTAAGGATCTCATTGGTCAGATTGAGATAATGCTCTGGAATGTGGGTGATAATCAGCGTGACGCACAGCAGACCGAACAGCATGCTGATGGGAAAACCCAGTGAAAACAGGTTCAGCGTCGGCGAGACGCGGTTCAGCAAACCGAAACCGCCTTGTACGATCAGCATCACAAAGGTGGTTGGCAGCGCGATCAGCGTTGCCGAAGCCATAATCCACCCCAGGCTCTGCACCAGCATCATCAGCGTGGGTTGGTTGATCGCCTGGCCAATCGGCCAATAGCTGAAGCCTTTAAACAGAATGGTCACCAGCAATAAGTGGCCGTCCATGATAAAAAACAGTAGGGCGCAGAACACAAAAATGATCTGCGAAATCACCGTGGTGGAGCCGCCGCTGGTCGGGTCGTTCATCATCGCCATACCCAGCCCCATATTCATCGAAACAATATTCCCTGCGGCCTGCAAGGCGACAAACACCAGTTGCATCGCCATGCCAAACAGCGCGCCCCACAGCAGTTGCTCACCGATCAGGATAATGCTGCGCATTGAGATGAGTTCAGTCAGCACCACGTTGTTGCTTAACATCGGGGTGATGAGCACCGTCAACGTCATGGCGGCGGCGATCTTGATGCGTCGTGAAATCGCCTTGTTATCGAATACCGGGCAGAAATGTAAAAATGCCAGGATGCGAAAAAAGGGCAGCAGCAGCGCCATCAGTGGGCCTAGCAGAGCATGAATGTCGATACCCATCGTGGTTTTACCCTACCAGGCTTGCGGCCTGGTGAAAAATGCCAACCGTGAAGTCCACCAATTTGGTGAGCATCCATTTGCCCCCAAAGATCAGTATGACCAAAGTCATGACCAGGCGGGGTAAAAAACTCAGCGTTTGTTCGTTAATCTGGGTCGTGGCCTGAAAAATACTGACGCACAACCCCACCAACAGGCTGGGAACGATGGCGACAGCCGAGATCAGCAGCACCAGTTGAATGCCGGAGGTCATAATGTCCCCGGCGGTATCCATGTTCATCATCGCTAAAGCCCCTGTACGCTAGAGGTCAAAGTGCCGACAATCAGCGTCCAACCGTCGCACAGGACAAACAGCATCAGTTTGAACGGTAATGAGACGATCAGTGGCGAAAGCATCATCATCCCCATCGCCATCAAGACACTGGCGACAATCAGGTCGATCACCAAAAACGGAATGTAAATCATAAAGCCGATCTGGAAGGCCGTTTTCAGTTCACTCAGCAGGTAAGCCGGGGTCACAACCGTCAAATCCTGCTCACGTGAATCCCCCTGGACGCCAGCAATGTCCATCATTTGTGACATCGCTTTATTGTTAGTCTGCGCCAACATGTACTTCTTGATGGGGACTTCTGCCTTGGCTAACGCCTGTTGCATCGTGATTTCATCATTCTGAAACGGCACGATCGCTTCGTCATAGACCGTGGTCCACACCGGGCGCATCACCAGTAACGTCAAGGCGAGGGCGATGCCGGTCAGGATCTTGTTGGGTGGACTCTGCTGCAACCCTAACGCCTGGCGCAAAATCGCCAGCACGATGATAAAGCGGGTAAAACAGGTCATCATCAGCAGCATAATCGGCAGCAGACCAAGCAGGGTCATCAGGATCAAGATCTCTATCTTGACGTTGTAATCCTGCCCGGTTGCGCTATTTGTGGTGCTGAACAGCGTAATGTCCCCGTTGGCTGCGAACAGCAGGGGCGAGAAACTCAGCCCCAGCATCAGCAGCAACGACAGACCACCTTGGCGTAACAGTTGGCTCATCGTGTCAGTTCACCCAGTTCTTTGTTGTTGAATTCAATGATGCGCAGGCCATATTTGTCGTTCAAAACCACGACTTCCGCTTTGCCGAACAGGATACCGTTGACCTTGATGTCCAGCGGCTCGCTGGCGAGCTTGTCCAGTTCAATCACCGAATCGTTGTTGACCGTCATCAGTTCAGCCAGCGAAATGTCCACCGAAGCCACTTCCAGCGTTAACGTCACGGGAATGCGGCTCAGCAAAGACATCTTGCGTAGCTGCTCAACCGACGGATCGCGCTGGGCTTCTGGCTGGATATCCATACGGATATTGCCTTCAACCGTCTCTTCACCGTCGAGGTCGTTAAAGTTCAGGCCGTCCAAATCCAGCCCCAGGTCTTGTTCTTGCTGTAAATCACTCATAATTTTTCTCGATGGTTTTATCGTTAAATTCACTCAGGAATAGCTTGCCGCGCTCTTCAGCGATCATGGCGCTATAGATTTGTTCGTTACCGATAAACACCGGTACCGGTTCGTTCAAAGCAATCGGGATGATGTCACCCGCTTCGATATCCGCCAGTTGTGCTACCGTCAGGTTGAGGCTGGCGACTTGCCCCTGTAACTTGAGCGGCAGGTTGTAGAACAGCCGTTCAATTTGTGCGGAGCTGATCTGCTCCTGCTCCTGCGACGGTTCGCCGTCGGGCGAGCGCAACATGCTCAACATCCGGTCGACATGGGGCTGATCGAGCAAAATGGTAAAATTGCCCTTGTCGTAACCTTCCAGCGTGAAGGTAATACACCATGACCATTGGTTGATCAGCGTTGAATAATCATTTTTCAACTCCAGATCTTCACCAAATGTTTCTTTATTGATGATCAAAAGTGTGAGTTCATGGCCTAACTTATTTTTTAGTCGCTCCTCCGTTTTAGTGATCGGCGAGCTGATGTTCGGCACAATCTGATTACCGTCTTTACTTAAGCCGTAATAATCATGCAGAATATCCAGCAGCAAAATACGGTCAATATCAAAAGCCAGATTCCCATAAGGTGTGGAATAGGTTTGGATATCCCGATGGATCCTGTCCGCGGCAAACGTCATGCTTTTTAATGCTACGTTGACACGAAATTTCTTCAGGAAATAAATGCTCAGCTTGGCATCAAGAATATTGAACCTGTCGTTCATTATCTTGGGAAGTTTATGCCATGGGCGCCCGAGTTTTTTCACATCCAGTTTCACCAGGTCGGGCAATTGCTCGTGGTGATGGATCCTAATGCGTTGTGGTACAGACTGCATAATTTTTCCGTATAACCCTGTTATCAATCGATATCGGTAACACGTCCCGACATTAGACTGCGTTACACACCAAAAAAAATTTACGTTACGACTTAAGTTGTGAGTGAGAAAGGTCGCTGTATATGACTGTGGCACTTCATGACACCCTGCCACTTTTCATATGCACCACCACTCTCAGCTCTTATTTAAGTAGTAAGATTAGACCTAATTCCCAGCCTTTTATCAATAGACACCCCTTTATTAATTCATTATTTAAATAAATAATATTAAATTAATATTTTTTGTTAACTATATGATTTTATTAAATTAATATTTTAATATCCCTAAAAAAATAGATATATACCAATTTATAGATATACTCGCCTCAACAAAGCCCCACACGCTCTACATAGACGTGCTGGGAAATTAACTTAAGCTTGACCAATATCCTCTAGCCGAGCATGGCCGATGCCCGTCATATATGTTGTGATAATCGGTGCATTGAACTTGCAAATCGTCTACTTATTGGTGAAGCGATAATCGGTGATAAGTCATGAGTGTCTCTATGGAACAAATTCCAAGTAATAAGCACGGTTTTATTGCCAACTCAGCTTCAAGTGTTGGTGTATTTACTCTAGCCAGACGTGTGGCTAAGTTTACTGTCCCTGTATTGATCACAGGGGAAACCGGCACAGGTAAAGAATGTATTGCAAAATATATTCACGAGAACGCAGCCAGTAATGATGGCCCTTATGTGGGTGTCAACTGTGCGGCTATTCCTGAAAACATGCTCGAAGCCGTGTTATTTGGCTACGAAAAAGGCGCGTTTACCGGCGCAGTTAACAGCGTACCGGGTAAATTTGAAATGGCCAACGGCGGAACCTTGCTGCTTGATGAAATCGGCGATATGCCTATGGCATTGCAAGCCAAATTACTGCGCGTATTGCAAGAGCAGGAAGTCGAGCGTTTAGGCAGCCACAAGCGGATCCCGTTAAATATTCGTTTGGTGGCCGCAACAAATAAAGATTTGCAGGCTGAGATCGCCGAAGGCAATTTCCGTCAGGATTTGTTTTACCGTATTTCGGTGGTGCCAATCCATATTATGCCATTGCGTGAGCGTCCACAGGATATCGTCCCGCTGGCACAGCGCTTTGTCGAAAAGTATCAGTCTCTCCATCAGGGAGACGCCATGCTGACCAACGACGCCAAGCGTGCGCTGCTGGACTATGAGTGGCCCGGCAATGTGCGTGAACTGGAAAACGTTATCCAGCGCGGCCTGATCTTGAGCAACGGTGGCGAAATTACGGCCAACGATCTGGGGCTGACGCCGTCAGTCCCTGTAGCGCCGGTACTGTCTGTGGCTGACATGTTGGGTGAACCTCAGCCAGCCGCCTTGGTAGCCAGTGAGGCCAACGGGGGCGTGGATGCCATTCGCCAAGTGAAGTTACACGGCCGTATGGCTGAGTATCAGTACATTGTTGAACTGCTGCGCCAGCACAAGGGCAGCAAATCTAAAACTGCCGACTTCTTAGGTATCACGCCACGAGCCTTACGCTATCGCTTGGCTTCCATGCGTGAAGAAGGGATCGATGTTGAGTGTTACTCCTAAATTTCAGAGGTATTAAAGCATGGAAAAAATTTCCGGTTTGGGCATATCCGCCACACAACAGCAACTGTTAAACCGTATGCAACACGCGGCCGCCAGTGCAACTAACGGAGCGATTGCTCCTTCGGCAGATTTTACTCAAAGCCCAAGCGGCCTGGTGACTACGGTCACCCCTCCTACCTCTTTTGGCAAGGTAATGGAGCAGGCTATCGATAATGTCAACAAACTACAGCATTCCGCCAGTGAACGACAAATGGCCATTGATACCGGCCAAAGCGACGACTTGACCGGCGCTATGATCGAAAGCCAAAAAGCCAGCGTGGCGTTTTCGGCAATGGTGCAGGTGCGCAATAAGCTCACCACGGCTCTGGATGAAGTGATGAACATGGCGCTCTAAGGTTATTACCGTGCTAGATAAAATCAAAACTCAATTTGCCGCTCTGTTATCTACGGGTGGCAACAACAGAAATAAATGGCTGATAGGTGGTGCCGTACTGGTGCTGACCGGAGCCATTGTCACGTCACTGTGGCGTTCCGAACCCGGTTACGTTGCCTTGTACGGCGCCAATGAGAAGTTGCCAACCGCGCAAGTGGTTGAAGCGCTAGGTACCGAAAACATCAGCTATCGTGTCAATCCAGACAGCGGTCAGATTCTGGTGCCAGAAAGCAAACTGGCGCGCGCACGGATGGCGTTAGCCGCAAAAGGTATCAGTGCCGTGCTGCCGGAAGGCTACGAACTGATGGATAAAGAAGAGTTGCTCGGCAGCAGCCAATTTGTGCAGAACGTGCGTTATAAGCGCAGCCTGGAAGGTGAGCTGTCAAAAAGCATCATGGGGCTGGATCCCGTGGATTCCGCCCGCGTGCATCTGGGGCTGAGTGAAGCCAGCTCTTTTGTGATGAGCAACAAACCGGAAAGCAGCGCATCGGTGATCGTACAACTGCGGGCGGGCAAACAGCTTGACGATCCGCAGGTCGCCGCCATTGTGCAACTGGTGTCAGGCAGCGTGCCGGGCATGAAGAGCAGCAATGTGCGGGTGGTGGATCAGAACGGCAATCTTCTGTCTGAAAACATCCAAAACAACAACCTGATGGGGATCCGGCAGGGTAACGATGTCACCCAGCGTCTGAAAGCCGATACCGAAAAGAACGTATCCGTACTGTTGACCTCTCTGGTCGGTGCGAATCATTTCCGCATCAGCGCGGCTCCGCAGGTCAATATGAGCAGCGTGGAGGAGACGCAGGAACGCTTGGGTAAAGAGGGGCGTATTACTGACGAAAACATCAGCCAGGAGAATATGACCAATGAAATGGCGATCGGTATCCCTGGCTCCTTGAGCAATCGCCCGGCTACCCCGCCAGCCCAAGCTGGGCAGGCAGGCAACACGGCGCAAACCACCGATCCCCGCTCGCTGAGCAACCGTAATCAGGAGCAGCGTAAATACGCCTACGATCGCGAAATTCGCCATACCCGCTACCCCGGTTTTCAACTGGAGAAAATGCGTGTCGCAGTAGCCCTGGATCAAACCGCTCCGGCACTGGCCGACATTACGCCAGAGAAGATCGCCAGCCTGACCCGGCTGGTGGAAGAAGCGGCAGGTATTGATAAAGAGCGCGGTGATTCACTGACGCTGGATCTGATGGCATTTACCCGCCCAGCGCCTGTTGAAGTACCGGTGTTGAACTGGTGGCAGGACCCTGCGATTCAATATTGGGGGCAGATGGGGGGCATTGGTCTGCTGGCGCTGTTGACGTTGCTGTTTGGCGTACGTCCGCTGATGCTGCGGGTCACCCAGCGGCAGTCAAGCGAGGTGGCGGAACTGCCGGAACCGAGCATCGATACCGCCTTGCTGGAAACCGATACAGCAAAACGTGAAGGGACATTGACGCCGGGCTTACCGAGTGCCTCGTTCCAGAACGAAGACAATTTGCCACCGCAAAGCTCCGGTCTGGAGACCAAAGTGGAATACCTGCAGATGCTTGCCCAAAGCGAGACAGAACGCGTAGCTGAAGTATTAAAACAGTGGATTAACAGTAATGAGCGAAGCAACAGCACACAACAGTAATAGTAGTACCAACAGCGGTCGCCCACGTATCGAACAGGCGGCGATCCTCCTGCTCAGCGTCGGCGAAGATGCCGCTGCACAAGTGATGCAGAAGCTGAGCCGCGAAGAGGTCTTACTGCTAAGCGAAACCATGGCGCGTTTGCACGGGGTGAAAGTCCCCCAGGCACGCCAGGCGATGAACAACTTTTTTCAGGATTATCGCGAACAAAGCGGCATCAACGGCGCATCGCGCACCTATCTGCGCAGTATTCTGGAAAAAGCCCTGGGTGGGGAGATTGCCAGCAGCGTGATCAACGGTATCTACGGCGACGAAATCCGTTACCGCATGGCGCGCCTGCAGTGGGTGGATACCCCGCAACTGGCGGCACTGATCGATCAGGAACACTTGCAGCTGCAAGCGGTTTTCCTGGCATTTTTGCCGCCGGATGTGGCTGCCAGCGTGCTGAGCCAGCTACCCGCAGATCGCCAGGATGAAATTCTGTACCGTATTGCCAAACTTGATGATGTGAACCGTGATGTCATTGATGAACTGGATCGCCTGATCGATCGCGGTGTGGCCGTCCTCTCCGAGCACGGCTCTAAAGTGATGGGGATCAAGCACGCGGCTAACATTGTTAACCGTATCCCGGACAACCAGCAGCAACTGCTGGATCAACTCCGCCAGCGTGACGAAGAAGTGATGGATGAGCTGAAAGATAAAATGTACGAATTCTTTATCCTCAGCCGCCAAAGCGAAGAGACCTTGCAGCGTCTGCTGGAAGAGGTGGCGATAGAAGAATGGGCGGTGGCACTCAAAGGCACCGAACCTGTGCTGCGTCAGGCGATTTTCAACGTCATGCCGAAGCGCCAGGTGCAACTGCTGCAAAGTACCGCCTCACGTCTGGGGCCGGTACCGGTCAGCCGCATTGAGCAGGTGCGTAAAGAGATTATGGGTACAGTTCGGCAATTG
This sequence comes from Serratia sp. Ag1, assembly GCF_000743355.1. Classification (GTDB taxonomy): domain Bacteria; phylum Pseudomonadota; class Gammaproteobacteria; order Enterobacterales; family Enterobacteriaceae; genus Chania. The sequence goes on along the minus strand of NZ_JQEI01000016.1, from coordinate 138,101 downwards.
GCAGAAGAAGGCGAACTGCAGGTTCAGCTGTTTGCTGAACAGACCATGGAGTAAAGCATGTTCAAAAAGTTACAGGATACCTCGCTTTCGGCGCTCACGACGCGCCGACAAGCGGTGATCAAGCCACGGCTGCACAAGTTCCCGCCACTGCGCCGCCATTGGGCGCACACGGCCAGCGACTCGCTGGAAATACGCGATCCGGCCGCTTATCAGCAGCAATTGATGCAAGGTTTCCAGGATGGTTTAAACCGTGGGTTCGCCCAAGGGATGGAGGAAGGCAAGCAGGAAGGGTATCAGGAAGGCGTGCGCCTCGGCCATGACGAGGGGCTGCGCAAAGGGAACAACGAGGGCAAGCTGCAAGCCAAACAACAGTTTGACGAAGCAGCTAAACCGCTGGAAGACGTGGCGCAGGAGCTAAACCAGTATCTGGCCCACTACGAACAGCGCCGCCGTGAAGAACTGCTGCAACTGGTAGAGAAAGTCACCCGCCAGGTGATCCGCTGCGAGCTAGCGCTACAGCCGACGCAGTTGCTGGCGTTAGTGGAAGAGGCGTTAAGCAGTTTGCCACAGCAGCCTGAGCAGATCCGCGTTCAGCTTAACAGCGACGAATTCCGCCGCATCAGCGATGCCGATCCCCAGCGTGCCCAACAGTGGGGCCTGATGGCCGATCCCGATCTGGCTCCCGGCGAGTGCCGCGTTGTCACCGATACCAGTGAAATGGACATTGGCTGTCAGCACCGCTTGGAACAGTGTCTCGAGGTACTGAAAGATACCCTTTTACCGGAAACCAAAGATGAGTGATATCGAGTTTGAACAGGCGTTACGCTCAATTGAGAATATCAATCTGGCACGCGTGGCGGGCCGTCTGGTACGGGTAAAAGGCATTTTGCTCGAGTGTGTTGGCTGCCGCCTGGCGGTTGGCCAACTGTGCCAGGTGGAAAGCGTCGACAATGAAATGATTGACGCCCAGGTGGTGGGGTTCGATCGCGATATGACCTGGTTGATGCCGTTTAAACATCCTACCGGGCTGATTGCTGGTGCGCGCGTGTTCCCTGCCGCCAAGCAAGAGGGCGTGCAGATCGGCGATCGCTGGCTGGGGCGCGTGGTGAACGGTTTAGGGGAACCCATTGATGATAAGGGCAAGCTCGGCGGCGACACCACGCTGCCGCTACAGTGTGCGCAAGTGCATCCGCTGACGCGTCAGCCGGTGGAAGAGCCCCTGGATGTCGGGGTTCGTGCGATTAACGGCTTACTGACCATCGGCAAAGGCCAACGCGTCGGGCTGATGGCCGGTAGCGGCGTGGGGAAAAGCGTCCTGCTCGGCATGATAACCCGTTATACCAAAGCCGAAGTGGTGGTGGTTGGGCTGATCGGCGAGCGTGGGCGCGAAGTGAAAGAATTTATCGATAATGCCTTACAGGCCGAAGGGTTGGCTAAGTCGGTGATTGTCGCAGCCCCTGCCGATGAGTCACCGCTGATGCGGATTAAAGCCACCGAGCTGTGTCATACCATTGCCAGCTATTATCGTGACAAAGGAAAAGATGTGCTGCTCCTGGTGGATTCCCTGACCCGTTATGCCATGGCCCAGCGTGAAATCGCGCTGTCGCTCGGGGAGCCGCCGGCAACCAAAGGCTATCCGCCTTCGGCGTTCAGCATGATCCCACGCTTGGTGGAAAGCGCGGGCAACAGCGATGCCAGCGGGACCATGACGGCCATCTATACGGTATTGGCAGAAGGTGACGATCAGCAGGATCCGATCGTCGACTGTGCCCGTGCGGTGTTGGATGGTCATATTGTGCTTTCGCGCCATTTAGCGGAGGCCGGACATTATCCGGCGATCGATATCAGTCAATCCATCAGCCGCTGTATGAGCCAGGTGACGAAACGTGAACATCAATTGGCAGCACGTACCATCAAACAGTTGTATGGCGAGTATCAAAGCATCAAACCGTTGATCCCTCTTGGGGGATATGTGGCGGGCGCTGACGCAACGGCAGATCGGGCCGTGAAGCTGGCTCCGGCGATCAATCAATTTTTGCAGCAAGAAGTACGGGATGCCGCGTTGCTCGATAACACCATAGAAAACCTGACGTTATTAGCACAAGCGGGGTAAGCGTATGAGTCAATTTATTCCCACACTGGAGCAACTGCGTCTGTTGCGCCAGCGCTCGGTGCAGGATTTGCAGCTACAGCTGGCATCCCAGCGCCAGCGCTGCCAACGTTATGAAAGTAATATATCCACCCTCACCAGCCTGGCGGCTGGCGTACAGGATTCGTCAGAGTACAATCCGGTGCTGATGAGCAACCACTCAGGTTACAAACGTAATATTCAGCGGGTGATTGACTGGCAAAAACAGGAGCAGGCGCTGGCCAAGACGGAAGCGAAAAAACTGCAGGGTGCGCTGTTGGCGGAAGCCAAGCGAGAAAAAAGCCTGGAGCTGGTGCTTGACGGGCACAAACGCGCGCAGGCGCTCGATCGTCAACGCAGCGAACAAAAAAATACCGACGCCATTTCTGCCCAATGTTGGCTGCGTCAGCGACTGGCGGAGCAATAACACAGCTTAGCCGCTTGAGGTGCATCAAAAGTAGTATAGTGATGTTTATGTGGTCAATTATGAGGATTATCACTGATGGCTATGATGCATAATCCGCCCCATCCGGGGCGACTGGTAAAAGAGACTATGGAAGCGCTTAATCTGAGCGCCAGGGCACTCGCTAAAGAATTAGGCGTTGCGCCGTCAACAGTACAGCGCTTGATCACCGGTCAGTCAGATATGTCCCCTGAAATGGCGTTACGGCTTTCCGCAGTTGTTGGTAGTTCTGCGCAGGTTTGGATGGGCATGCAAGTCGATTATGATCTCTGGCAGGCTCAGCAGGCTGTTGATATTTCAAGGCTGCATAGGCTACATGCTGCATAAGGGCCGCACTTTCCGCGCCAGTTATAGTTATGATAACTGGCGCATGACTCACGTCTTACCTTACACCCTGCCCCACTCTCCAGTTATTCTGAATACCATCCGCTGCCATCTCTTTCCCACCGTCCCGGTGTACCCAAGGAGTTCGACCCGTACCGCTACAAGGGGAGCGGTGAGATTATCTGGCTTGTGATCGAGTTTACGCATTTAATCCCCGAGTAATACCAGCATGTGGTCGATGTCTGGAATATACCCAAGAGAGAATGAAGAGCGGGAGAGAAGCAAGAGGAGAATATCACCGGCATTACGCCGGTGATATCAAGCCTGCTGATACAACCAGTTTTCAGGTTCGCCGCTGTTGATCAGGTTTTGCAGAATGTCATGCTGCATACCGAGCAACGCGCCGTTGCCTTCGTTGATGCGCTTGCAATGTACGGTCTGCTGCTCCAGATCTTTCCACAGCGCACTCACTTTGCCCTGGTGTGGTGCCGGGAGACGGGCAAGCAGTGCCTGGATCCCTTGCGGGCCAGCAGAAACCCCCAATTGCTGAAGAAGCCTGTAACGCTGCTGGGCACTCTTCGACAGTTGTTGGTAGATCTCGATCAGGCGGTCGTTCAGCGTGTCCAACTCTGCTGCCTTGCGGCCGATGATCAGTTGGCGCTGCTGTTCAAGCAACTGGTTAAGTTCTGAATAAGCGTGATGATCGCTGATCATGTCGTTGATCAGGAGTTTGACACGCTGGCTGTTATTGCTCATTGCTACCTCTGGTAATATTGCTGTATTGCACTGGTCAGCTCATCCAGATCGATGTTGAGCTTTCCTGCCTTGATGGCATCTTTCATTTCTGCGATGCGTTCTGTGTCGACGTCGGGCAGCCTGGACAACTGGCTTTGCGCTTCGCCGAGAGCAGGATCAATGGCGCTGCTTGGTTTAACCATCAACTCTTCCGTCATTTGAGCTTCAACTTTCCTTGTTACATTTGTTGTGTTAGTCGCCGCTAGAGCGACGTTATAAGTACTGGGTGGAACTTTCATTGCTGCTCTCCGATCGTGCCCATATGGGCTTTCTACTGAGAGGAAATATTTTTTCCTACTTCCTTGCCTATAAATGAGCGACCCAATGAAGGCATAACTTTAATGCGAATTGAAAATAGTTTTGGGTCTGCGGCAGCACTACGGACATTGACGGAACACAGCCTAGTCACCGGGTGCAAAGACCATGCGCACCACGCCAATCCCATCGACAATGGCGCTCACTTCACGCCCGCTGCTGCTGTTTTTAACCTTGATCACTTCGCCTTTGCGGCCTTTTTTCATGGCAACGCCCATAGTGCGCGCTTCAATCCCGTTGTGGCTGGCGATCATCACCACACTTTGCCCACGTTCGACCAGCACCGGCCCTTCCAACTGCGTCAGGCTGATGGGCTGTAGTTCACGCAAATTGCGCTTCACGGTCAGCCCCATGATCTCATCTGGGTTGGTGACAAAACCGCCACGGTTATTGCTGATGTTGTGCTTTTTGATTTTCACGTCCGACGGCGTGATGACATGGCCACGCGGCAGGCTCGTCTTGGCAATCACGACCGGCAGGTAGATATCCGGTTTAACCGTCACTGCCACATTCCACCCCCCGCTGTCGTCGCAGCGCACGTCAAAACGCATCCGGTTGAGATCGATGCGATCGCCCCCAGGCATTGAAATGGTCGGCGGATGGCTGCAAGCAGCGTATTGGGTGGCTTCTGCCGGAATGAAAACGTTCATTTTCACCTGATATTCCGGCCAGTTACGTGACTTCCCTTCCTGCTTGACTGCTGCGGTTGCGCTGGCAACAACGCTGGCATGGATCTGCTTGCGTGCGGTGTCGGCACTGCTGGGGGCGGCCAGCAGGGAAGGCGTCAGAATAAACAGCCCCCAGGCGGCAATGAAGCGGAAATTGCGCGGCATAAAGGGGAAAACATATTTCCGTTTGGCGCTAGACGATTTTACAAAATCTTTGATATTCATGATGTTAAAACTCTGGCACGGTTGTTGCTATATAGAACAGCATAGCAAATATTTGGCAGGTTATTTAAATCAAGAGGTAGAAGGTAGTGAGTATTTCTTTTGACAAGGCATTAAGCGTTCATCCCCAAGCGGTGTCGCTCCGGCTTTCACGAGCTGAGTTGCTATCAGCCAATCTGGCTAATGTCAATACCCCGAACTTCCAAGCTAAAGATATTGACTTTGCTGCTGAGATGCAACGATCAAAAGGACATTTTTCAACCAGCACCTCAGTACAGCAGAAATATCGTGTGCCCTATCAGGCTTCTCTCGATGGCAACACCGTTGCACTGGATGTCGAGCAGACTGAGTTTTCCAAAAATATGCAGGATTATCAGATGAGCCTGGCGTTTTTAAACATGAAGTTTGGTGGCCTGAAAAAGGCCATCGAAGGTAAGTAATTTAACCAGGTAATGACCCTTATGTCGTTTGACAATATCTATCGTGTTTCCGGTTCTGCCATGAGTGCGCAGACCATTCGTTTGAACACCATTGCCAGCAACATGGCAAACGCGGAATCCCCCGCATTGAGTGAAGAAAGTGTGTACAAAGCCCGCCGCCCCGTTTTTGCAGCGGTTTATCAGAACGATGAGTTGATGGGCAACAACAGCCTCACGGGTGCCAGAGTGCAGGTGATGGACGTGGTGGAAACCGGTGGCGCCGTACAGCGCTATGAACCCCATCACCCCCTGGCCGATGAGAAAGGTTATGTCTTCTACCCCGACGTCAATGTCGTCGAAGAGATGGCCGACATGATGGCAGCATCGCGTAACTTTGAAACCAACGTTGATGTCCTTAATAGCGTTAAAAGTATGCAGCAAAGCCTGCTGAGACTTGGAGAAGCTTAATGAACGTCAATAACACGCCACAAAGCCAAAGCGCCTACGGCAGCGATCAGGGCGTAGCGAATAATGGGGGAATGCCCGGGCTCAATGACATGTTCATGAAGCTGCTGGTCGCGCAGATCCAAAACCAGGATCCGCTTAACCCGACTGACGGCACCGAGTATGTCAGCCAGTTGGCTCAGCTGACCCAGGTGCAGTCGATGGAATATATGTCGCAACTGATGGCCAATAACGCCGTCCTGATGGACAACCTGCAAACCCTGTCAACCGGTAACCTGGTTGGGCAGAAGGTGATGGTACAGAGCGAAACCCTCAACAGCGACGGTAAGACGGTGGTTGATGGGCGTTTGACCCTGGAACACCCTGCCAATGTGGTGACGGTGATCGTGAAAGATTCTGCGGGCGTTGAACACAAGATTGAATTGGGCGCTCAGGACACCGGCCAGGTGGATTTCACTATCGATCCGGCAAAACTGGGGCTGAGCGAAGGCAAATACAGCCTGAGCGTAGTGACCGATACCGAAGAGAGCAAAGTGCCGATTGAGCTGGGGGGCACCGTGAGCGGTGTGCGCATTCCGCTGGATGGCAGTTCCACCATGCTCAATATCCCAGGCGTCGGTGAGCTCCCTTACCACAACATTACGCAGTTTGGTCGCACGGGTTCTGACAAGAACGCTTAAGCGCACATCATTTTTTACTTTTAATAGCATTAGGAATTGATTTTATGAGTTTTAGTATTGCCACCACGGGTTTGAATGCCATCAACGAACAGTTGAACTCCATTTCTCATAACATTGCCAACTCTGGCACCGTGGGTTTTAAGTCTGGCCGTGCCGAGTTTTCGTCACTGTATGCTCAAAACCGGGCACTGGGCGTCGGGGTGAGCGGTGTGACCCAAAGCATCACCAAAGGTGGCAACATCACCGCGACCGGCAACGGTATGGATTTGGCGATCTCTGGCAACGGCTTCTTTGTCGTACGCGACAACGCAGGCGGCATGGCCTATACCCGTGCGGGTTATTTCGGTACCGACAACAGCGGTAACCTGGTCAACAACCAGGGAATGGCTCTGCAAGGGTATCCGGTCGATGCCAACGGCGCGCTGCAAGTGGGCACCGTGGGCAACCTTAGCATCAGCAGCGGTTCGATCCCGGCAAAAGCCACCAGCAACCTGAACTTTACCGCCAACATGGATGCCAATGCTCAGGTTCCAGAAACCACCCCTTTTGATCCTAAAGACAGCAATTCTTACAACAACACCTATGCCACTCAGGTATATGACTCACTGGGCCGCGAGCACACGCTCAACCAGTACTTTGTCAAGACCGGTGAAAACACCTGGGAAGCTTACTACTACATGGATGGTGAGCCACTCGACAGCCCGGCAAGCCAGACCATGGAGTTTTCCGAGCAAGGGATCCTGAAAACCCCGAACGGTTCGGTCAATCTGTCGATGAATATTGCAGGCGCTGAGCCTTTGGCTATCGACCTTAGCTATTCGGGCACCAGCCAATACGGCGCAGACTTCACCGTCAGCAAAAACCAGGGCAACGGTTACGCTTCAGGCCAGAAAATTGGTCAGCAGATTGATGCCGATGGCTCAGTGTACGCCACCTTTTCTAACGGCGAGCGTCTGCTGCAAGGGCAACTGATCCTGGCTAACTTTGCCAACCCGAATGGCCTGAGTTCAGAAAGCGGCACGCTCTGGACGCAAACCGCCAGTTCAGGCGCTCCGCTGACCGGTGCACCCGGCACTGGGCTGTTGGGTTCACTGACCGCAGGGGCGTTGGAATCCTCCAACGTGGATCTGACCGCTGAACTGGTCGGTTTGATGACGGCACAACGCAATTATCAGGCCAATACCAAAGTGATCAGCACCAATGACAGCATGATGTCGGCACTGTTCCAGGCGGTCTAATGGATCACTTACTTTTTACCGCCACCAGCGGCGCAAATCGCACTCTGATTCAGCAGCAGATCCACGCTAACAACCTGGCAAACGTCAATACGCAAGGTTTCCGCCATGATTTGGAAACGGCCATGACGCAGCAAGTGACCGGTGCGGGGTTCTCCTCACGCTTTCTGGTCAGCTCCGGCAACGGTGGCATCAATATGGCACCGGGCGTGGCTAAATCGACCGGGCGCGATCTGGATGTGGCGATCAAAGGCAATGGCCTTATCGCTCTCACCAGCGGTAACCGTGAGGTCTACACCCGTAACGGGCAGATGGATATTGGGGCCGATGGCGAACTGACGATCGAGGGTCTGCCGGTAGAAGGTGACAATGGTCCCATCATTCTGCCGCCCTATTCACAGATCACCATCGCTGATGATGGGGTGATCACCATTATTCCTGAGGGTGGCGGCGTTGCCGCTCCTATCGATGTTGATCGCATCAAGCTGGTGGATATTGCGGCCCAGGAACTGCAAAAAAACGAAAATGGTTTTCTGATCACACAGGCAACCACCAATCCGCGTGCGGAAGAAATCACGGTGGCGGCAAGGCATCTGGAAGGTTCAAACGTATCGGCCATCAACGAGATGGTGGCCAGTATTGCGCTGAACCGCCAGTTCGAAGCCCAGATCAAAATGATGAAATCAGCAGAAGACCTGGCCAATGCGGGCAATCGCCTGCTACGCGGCAGTTAATGACTTAAAGAAAGTAGGATAACAGTAATGAATTCAGCGTTATGGATTAGCAAAACCGGCCTTGCGGCGCAAGACGCTAAAATGAGTGCCATCTCAAACAACCTGGCGAACGTTAATACCACCGGTTTTAAACGTGATCGAGTGATGTTCTCCGATCTGTTTTACCAGAACCAGCGCGCACCAGGCAGCCAGTTGGATCAGAACAACATGGCGCCGACCGGCGTGCAGTTTGGTAGCGGTGTGAAAATTGTCGGTACGCAGAAAGAGTTCTCCGTCGGCAACGTACAGAATACCGGGCAAAACCTTGACGTCGCGATCGCTGGCCAGGGCTTTTTCCAGGTGGAAATGCCGGATGGCGATATTGGCTACACCCGCGCCGGTAACCTGCAGAAGAATGCGGACGGCATCATCGTTACCGCGCAAGGTCTGCCATTGATCCCGCAAATTGAATTGCCTGAGCAGACCAAAGAGATCCAGATTGCCAAAGACGGCACGGTAATGGCGAGCGTCGGTGGTGAGACAGATCTGGTGGAACTGGGCCAGATTACCCTGGTGAATTTCGTCAATCCGGCCGGTTTGGAAGCCGTCGGGGGCAATATGTACCGTGAAACTGCGGCCAGTGGCGCAGCAGTGGAAGGGGTTCCCGGCGAAGAAGCTTTTGGCCAGTTGGAACAAGGGGCATTGGAAGGTTCGAACGTCCAGGTTGTTGAAGAAATGGTCGATATGATCACCATCCAGCGCGCCTATGAAATGAACGCCAAAATGGTCTCTGCGGCCGATGATATGTTGAAGTTTATTACTCAGACCATGTAATGGTTGAGTGGAAGAAGTGAAGAACGTAATGAAAAAGATATGTGTTATGAGTTTATTGGCCTTGGTATTGACCGGATGCGGCAGCTCGCCTCTGTTAGTCAAAAAAGACGATGAGGCCTACGCACCACCGGAAGATATTCTTGCGCCTGCCAGCCAGGTCAGCGGTGGTGGCCTTTATAACGGAGCCTACAACTGGTCGCTGCTGCAAGATCGCCGCGCTTACCGGGTGGGGGATATCCTGACTGTGCGTCTTGATGAGTCTACCCAGGCCAGCAAACAGGCACGTACCAATTTCGGCAAAAAGAACAATGTTTCCATCGGTGTACCAGAAGCTTTTGGCCGTTCGGTAGATCAGTTGAGTGGTTCTGTGGATGCCGACCGTAATTTTAGCGGCAACGCGGTATCACAGCAGCAAAACAGCCTGCGTGGTTCGATTACGGTTGCGGTGTACAAGGTGTTGCCAAACGGCGTGTTGGCAGTTCGTGGGGAGAAGTGGCTCACGCTCAATCAGGGCGATGAGTATATGCGCGTGACGGGGCTGGTACGTGCCGACGATGTGGAGCGTGATAACTCAGTGTCATCGCAACGCATTGCCAATGCACGAATTTCTTATGCTGGGCGTGGGGCATTGAGCGATGCCAATACCGCAGGCTGGCTGACCCGTATCTTTAACCACCCCGTATTCCCGATCTAACAGGAGCTGTCATGCGTCATTATTTTATTATTTTCTTTTCACTTCTTTGGAGCGCGGTGAGCTGGGCGGAAACGCTGGGCGATCTGGTTGATATTCAAGGAGTACGCGGTAACCAACTGGTCGGTTACAGCCTAGTCGTCGGGCTCGACGGCAGCGGCGACAAAAACCAGGTGAAGTTCACCAGTCAGTCGGTGACCAACATGCTGCGCCAGTTTGGCGTGCAGATGCCAGCGAAAATTGACCCTAAAGTTAAAAACGTGGCTGCCGTAGCGATCAGCGCGACCTTGCCACCCGGTTATGCCCGTGGGCAGACCATTGACGTGACCGTCTCTTCCATCGGTGACGCCAAAAGTTTGCGCGGCGGAACGCTGTTGCTGACCCAACTGCGCGGTGCAGACGGCGAAGTCTACGCTCTGGCACAAGGCAACGTGGTCGTTGGGGGGATCAAAGCGGAGGGGAATAGTGGCTCCAGCGTGACCATCAATACCCCGACGGTGGGCAGAGTGCCCAACGGAGCCTCGATCGAGCGTGAGATCCCAAGCGATTTTCAGGAAAACGATCAGGTAACACTGAACCTCAAGCGCCCTAGCTTTAAAACGGCCAACAATATTGCCGTCGCGCTCAATAACGCCTTCGGCGCCAATACCGCCACGGCACAGAACTCCACCAACGTGGTAGTAAAAGCACCGCAAGGTGCCGGTGCCCGCGTCGCCTTTATGTCGATGCTGGAAGATGTGCAGATCAATGTCGGTAAACAGCGTCCACGTGTGGTGTTCAATGCCCGTACTGGAACAGTGGTGATCGGTGAGGGTGTGGTGGTGCGTTCAGCTGCGGTTTCTCATGGCAATCTGACGGTCACTATCAACGAGAGCACCAATGTGAGCCAGCCTCCGGCCTTTAGCCGCGGGCAAACGGTAGCAACGCCGGAAAGCAGCGTCAGCGTTAATCGCGGTCGTGGGCAAATGGTGACGGTTCCAACCGGTACCAACCTGCGCAGTATTGTCAGCACCATTAACAGTCTAGGGGCCGCCCCTGACGATACCATGGCTATTTTGCAGGCGCTGCACGAAGCAGGCGCGCTGGATGCCGAATTGGTCGTGATCTAAGGAGCCAGGCCGTGATCAATGCTATCAATCGTCAACAAGCAGTGTTGCCCGGAGATTTTGGCGGGCAAGTCAAACCCCAGACCCTCGAACAGGCTGCAGAGCAGTTTGAAGCTATGTTTCTGCGTTCCGTCATGCATCAGATGCGTAAAGCGTCTGACGCCATGGTGAACGAGGGCGATCCCTTTAACAGCAAGCAGCAGCGCATGATGCGCGATTTTTATGATGACAGGATGGCGACAGAGCTTGCTTCGCAGCGCAGCAGCGGCATTGCCGAGATGATCATGGCTCAACTGGCACCTGCAACACAGGGTGAGCTTAAGATTGACCAGAAAAGTGTCGCTCTACAGCAGCAGCCACAAGAATTAACCCCTCCTGTCATCCCCGTGATGAGCAGAAGGGAGGAGTAACCTATGAGTATCACGAATATCGCGTTTAGTGGTTTACAGGCCGCCCGTATGGGAATGAATGTGACCTCTATGAACATCGCTAACACCTTGACGCCGGGCTATAGCCGCCAGGTGGTGCAGCAAAGCTCCATCGGCCCGATGGGACAAGTCGGCCTGGCGGCAGGTAATGGTGTACAGGTCGACAGCATCCGGCGGGTTTCCGATCAGTACCTGGTGGGGCAAGTTTGGCATACCAATGGCAAAGCGAGCTATTACAACGCCGGGCAGCAGTACCTGGGCGCTTTGGAAAAAGTGGTGGGTAATGAATCCACCAGTTTGGGTAGCGGGCTTGATGAGTTTTTTGCTTCATTAAGCGCCATGACGACGCAACCCGAGTCACCGGCATTACGTCAACAGGCGCTTAACCAGGCGAACTCGCTGGCGATGCGTTTTAATAACACCAACGACTTTATCAACAGCCAGAAAACCTCGATCGCTGCCCAGCGTGAGGCCTCGGTTGAAAACATCAACGTCCTGAGCAGCAATATCGCCAGCTACAACCAGAAGATCTCCGAGATGGAAGCGTCTGGGGGCAATGCCAGCGCATTACGCGATCAGCGTGATGAGTTGGTCAAACAGTTAAGCGGTTTTGCCGACGTGAAGATCAGTGAAGATCACGCCGGGCGTTACACAGTAGCCCTGAAAGGCGGGCAACCGCTGGTGAGCGGCAATACCTCCGGGCAATTGGCGGTGGGTAAAAACAGCGACGGCAGCACGTCTATCAATCTGCAGTTTGGTAACAGTGAATTTTCCCTGAACCCCTCAATGGGGGGGCAGTTAGGGGCGCTGCACGATTATGAAAGCGGTCCGCTTAAAAATATGCAGGACTCGATCCAAGGGATGGCTCAGACGCTGGCTGACATGTTTAACAGCCAACTGGAACAAGGGTTTGATCTCAATGGTAACCCAGGCAAACCTCTGTTTGTGTTCGATCCCAGCAATCCTGGCGGTATGTTGCAGGTCAACAACCTCAAGCCGGAAGAGCTGGCGCTGTCAAGCCAGCCCGGTGAGGCAGGCAATGGCGATAATCTGCTGGCGCTGGTGGATCTGAAGAACAAGAAAAGCCCGATATCGGGTATGGGTGACATGAGCCTGAATGAAGGGGCCGCGTCGATTATTTCTGGGATCGGTATTGCCAGCCGTGAAAACCAGACTGAACTGGAAGCGGCTACCGCCATCTTCCAACAGGCGCAGATTCAGCGTGACAACCTGAGCGGCGTGAATAACGACGAAGAGGCCATTAACCTGCAAGTGTATATGCACGCCTACCAAGCCAACCTGAAAGTGATCGCTACAGGCGATCAGATTTTCAGTGATTTACTTAACCTGTTTTGATGGTTACACCCCGAATAATTCGCGTTGTTTATAAGCTACCAGCAACACGAAGTATGACGGGTATAACGATGAGGAAATAATTCATGCGTGTCAGTAGTCTTTATAATTCTAACGCCATGCTCGCACAACTGAACCAGAATGGTACACGTATCAGTAAGTTGATGGAGCAGATGGCCACTCAGAAGCGTGTTAATGTCCCTTCTGACGATCCGGTTGCAGCCAGCCGTCTGGTGCAGATCAACCGCGAGCAGTCTGCGATTACGCAGTACCAAAGTAATATCACCAGCGTCAGTGGCCGGTTGGCGATCCAGGAATCACATGTCAGCGCGGTCAATAACCAGCTTTTGGCGCTTAACGACAAGTTACTGTCTGCCGCCAACGATACGCACAGCCAGACAGATATGGCTGGATACGGCAAAGAGTTGGAGTCGATGCTGGAAACGCTGGTTGCGGTGATGAATACGCAAAATGAGAATGGCAGCTATCTGTTCTCTGGTACGAAAACAGATACCAAGCCAGTTCAATGGGATGAAACCAGCCAGCAGTATATTTACGCCGGTAATGACGGTACGCGTGAAACAACGGTTGCAAATGGTGTAAATTTAACCGAAAATACCCACTTGGCGCAGGCCTTCTCTCAAGGAGGCGATCAACTGGAGATGCTCAACCAACTCAAAGCGCTGAGTGAAAAGATGCAAGATCCCAATGCCGCCATTAGTGATTACCAGAGCGACATCACCACGATGCTGGAATCTGTCAATAATACGCGAGATAACGTAGCTGCCATATTCACCGATCTGGGTGGACGTCAGAATCGTTTAACCCTGCTGGATAACGCCCATACCGACGTGAGTTCCGCCAATAGTCAAGTGGCGAGTGAACTTGCTGATGCTGACTGGGCAACAACCAGTGTCAATTTGCAGCTTTATATCAATTCGGTGCAGATCACCAATAAAGCTTACAATATGATTAGCCAACTCTCGCTCTTTAATGTGATGTAACGGTTATGCAAGTCGGTTTAAAAACTATTCCATCTTCCACGTCTGCCGCGTTAACGGGCGGCAGGCTGGAGGCACCTCAGTCGGTTCAACAACGTAAAATTGTTAAAACCCCTGAGGCTCGTAATCCTTTTCCTGAAGCTGCGCTGATCTCAACGCGGCCTTTACGCTACAACGTGCAGCTTAATAGGCAAATTACCGCCGTACAGCAAGCCGATAATTATTTGGCAGAAACGGAAAGCCAACTGCTGCAATTGCGGCACACGGGGCTACGTGGGGATAAAACCGCGAAAACCGTCAAATTACAACGCCTGTTGGATCAACGTACCGAGCTTTCTGGCGGCACGGTGGACCGGCATTTTAACGTCACTCTAGAGAAAAAGACCCAGGTGAACTTTGGCCTGGCGATCAGCGAGCAATTGATCGAAAACCCGCAGGGCGAGACACTGATTTTTGCCTTAGGGGGCAACAAGCGCGAATTAACCGCCGTGGTGCTGCCTGAAGAGGGCTCCCCGCGTCAGGTGCTGGCTCAGTTGAACGTCGGCCTTGGCCGCATGGGGATCCATGCCCGGCAGGACAGCGTTGGGCAGGTGATTTTCAGCGTCGATGAATCGCGCTGGGGGCGGGTAAGCCAGCATCTGAGCGTGCGTGGCGAAGGGCGTAATTTCCCTGCCGACTCTTTTACGCTGCTGGCGGCACAACCTGAACAAGCTCAGGATGAAGGGTTGGCGCGTATTGCCGCTCGGTCCGATAATCCGCGCGACACGACCCTCCAGATGCAAAATGCGTTAGAGCGCATCACCACTCAGCGCGGCAAACTGCGTATGCATCAGGAACGCGTTGTGGCGCGTATCAATGATATGGCTACCCCCTACACGCCGCAGCAGGCACAGGACACAGCCCAGGCCTTAGGCAACGTGCTGGAAAACAGCGCGGCAAACTATGCTGATTTATCACGAGCCTTAGGCGCACAGGCCAATATCCGTTTGGCTACGGTGAAGAATCTTTTGGGTTAACAGAACCCCTCTTCCGCACTTCTACCAGACCGGGCGTTGCTGCTTGCCAGCAGCGCCACGATCGTCAAAATCCCCAGGACTCCGCGCTTTTACACGGCTGACCTGAGCCGTCAAACGCATCGCTTCCTTATTGAAAATTGTGCAAAAATATCATGCCTCTATTGCTGATAATAAGGGAGCTGCCATTAGGCTCGTTGGGCTTTACCACAAACCCACCGTACTTCAGCAGATCGATCATCTCATCAATCATTAATCCCCGGTGTGGGGACGCGTAAAAAGTGGGAGCATACGAATAAAAACGTTGCCCGTTACGCCAGCCCTGTCGTTGAATGATCCCGCGGACAATAAAGCGCTTATCATCCGGGCTGGTGATGGTGAGATTCAGCGAGTTATCGATGGTTCTGGCATGAACGTCGTAAATCTCTTTGCGGTGCAGTTGGAGATCGTAAAGCCCAATCTGCAGATCGCTGTCAAACGAGGTTGGACGAGTGAGCTCGACACCTTTGCTAAAATGGGCCACGGCCCCCACGATTGCCGCGGCAGCCAGCAGGCCGCCCCCCCATTTAAGGAGCAGGACAGGTTGCCATTTCATTAATAATCCTCCGGGTTTCACGCAAGACTAGCGTATTGAGCTGCTGTGGTTCGCTGCGCCATTGCCTGATCGCCATAGAAAGCTGGCGCTGATTGCATGAGTTGGTGATGTAGAGCGTATAATTGAGCGTGAGATCGGTGGCGCTGTAATAGACCTGCATGCGAGAAGAGCTGATTCTTAATTGCTGATTCAGGTTGTTGAATGTGTTTCTCAACGTATTGCGCAACGTGCCTGTACGCTGTTGCATCTCTCTGGTTTGCCAGACTTCATGCAGTTGGATGTTGCTATAGACCCCATTTTCCACTTCCACCACCCTGAGCTGATTTGCCCGCGGTATGGAAAAATACCACCAACAGGCAACACAGATAAAAACCAGGACGAGGAGTACAAACCTCTTACGCCAGACGACACTCCTGGTGTCAGAAGTGACGCTTGTGGGTACAGGAAAACAGTGCTCAGGCTCCGCACATGCTATAGAGAGGCTAGCTTCAGCAGAGGGGGGAACGGTACTGTGGTCGTTTTCCTGGAAGCGGTCTGCGGCAGTTTTTTCCGCAGTCATCGTTTCTTCGCTTCGCTCATGCTCATTTTCCTGATCGTTTTCCCGATCTTCTTGCACATTTTCTTCAAAATAGCGGCAATATTCAGCCTCTAACAGATACCCTTTTTTGGGGATCGTTTTGATGATCCTTTGCTGTTTTCCGTTGTCTTCGAGAGCGATGCGCAAAGCATGGATCGCATTGGGCAGGCTGTTATTACCGATCACCCGCCCTTCCCACACCAAGGCCGTCAGTTCCTCGCGGCTCAATATGACACCGCGGTTTTCAAACAGCACTTCCAGCATTTTTAGCTGGTATTCACCAAGGCGTTTTTTTTCACCGGTAATGACATGGATAATTGAGCCAGAAGGGGAATCAATCAGCCAATTATTTACCGAAGCGTACTCTGTTTTGATCATGGCTATGTCGTTCACGCGCTTTTCCTACCGTGTTGCAATAGCTTGCACTGCATCTCGAAGTGACTTGGGTATACATATACTGAAGCAGGTTTTTGAAAAAAAGCCCGGACGTGTGCTGCTTAGCTTAGGCGTTAGCTTTTTTTCCAACCGGAACATGGCATTTTCTTGGTGTTTTATGCGTAAAACCCGTTTTTTTTCGGAGTGCGGTGATAAAAATGGATTAAATAATATATTTTTAATTCATTGATTTTATTTATAAAAAAAATCCACTGCGGCAAAAGAATAAAAAATTTTGCTCATTTTTTTATCTGCGGCTTAATTTCTGATTTTGTTGTGTCGTTTTATTTCATCACAACAGTAATGAACCTGATTGGCAGGTTCTTAAGGAGATAAAACTAATGAGCTTATCCATCTTCACCAATGCCTCTTCAATGGCTTCTACTAACTCGCTGAACAAAGCAAACAGCATGCTCTCAACCTCTATGGAGCGTCTGGGTACTGGCAAGCGTATCAACTCTGCGGCTGATGATGCTGCGGGTCTGCAAATCGCTTCTCGTCTGCAAGGGCAAACCAACGGCATGGCCGTTGCCCAGCGCAACATCGCCGATGCCAACGCCATGCTGCAAACGGCGGAAGGTGCGTTTGATGAAGTGAGCAACATCATGTACCGCATGAAAGATCTGGCAACGCAAGCAGCGAACGACACCAACTCGACAAAAGATCGTGATGCGCTGGATTCTGAGTTCCAGCAACTGAACTCAGAACTGAAAAACATCATGGGCAACACCAAGTTTGCCGGTGAGAAGCTGCTGGAAGGCGGTAAGTTGGCTGGCGGCGCCATGAACTTCCAGATTGGTTCCAGCTCTGCTGAAGTGATGAGTGTGGATCTGAGTACCGATATGACCGCGGTTGGCACGTCAATGACCACTATCGCTGGGCTTGATCTGAAAGATGGCGCTGCGTTTAACGACGTGATTGACGGGCTCGAAACTGCACTGGGTGACGTCGGTACGCTGCGCTCAAGCCTGGGTGCCAACATTAACCGTTTGGGTCACACAGCGGCCAACCTGGCCAACATGAAAGACAACACCGAACTGGCGCTGGGTAACATCCAGGACGCAGACTTCGCGAAAGAAGCCTCTTCCATGACCCGTAACCAGATGCTGTCACAGACCAGCATGTCCATGCTCAAGCAATCTAACAGCATGTCTGGGATGGTGATGTCTCTGCTGGGCTAAACCCTGGCATATCACACCAGAGGTTAGGTGCCTGCCGCTTAACCTGAAGAAATTGCGGTGCCTTGGCGAGTTATACGCCCGCCAGGCGCTCGCTGATGTTTTCGTTTAAAAAATAGAACCCTGAGGATGTTTCTGCCAGGCAATTAATTTGATTATTGAGTGCCTTTATAAACAGCCACTGGGTTGACACTTTGACTGACTAGGAAATTTTTACATGAGCTTATCTATTTTCACCAACGCCTCTTCAATGGCTTCTACTAACTCGCTGAACAAAGCAAACAGCATGCTCTCAACCTCTATGGAGCGTCTGGGTACCGGCAAGCGTATCAACTCTGCGGCTGATGATGCTGCGGGTCTGCAAATCGCTTCTCGTCTGCAAGGGCAAACCAACGGCATGGCCGTTGCCCAACGCAACATCGCCGATGCCAACGCCATGCTGCAAACGGCTGAAGGTGCGTTTGATGAAGTGAGCAACATCATGTACCGCATGAAAGATCTGGCAACGCAGGCAGCGAACGACACCAACTCGACAAAAGATCGTGACGCGCTGGATTCTGAGTTCCAGCAACTGAACTCAGAACTGAAAAACATCATGGGCAACACCAAGTTTGCCGGTGAGAAACTGCTGGAAGGCGGTAAGTTGGCTGGCGGTGCCATGAACTTCCAGATTGGTGCCAGCTCTGCTGAAGTGATGAGTGTGGATCTGCGTACCGAAATGACCGCAGTTGGCACCTCAATGGGTGATGTGGGTGCGTTTACGCTGAAAGATGGCGCGGCATTTAGCGATGTGATCGACGGGCTCGAAACCGCACTGGGTGACGTCGGTACGTTGCGCTCAAGCCTGGGTGCCAACATTAACCGTTTGGGTCACACAGCGGCCAACCTGGCCAACATGAAAGACAACACCGAACTGGCGCTGGGTAACATCCAGGATGCAGACTTCGCGAAAGAAGCCTCTTCCATGACCCGTAACCAGATGCTGTCACAGACCAGCATGTCCATGCTCAAGCAATCTAACAGCATGTCTGGGATGGTGATGTCTCTGCTGGGCTAATTGAGTTGATTGACTCTTCCAGCGTCTGTGTGTGGCAGAAAAGCGGCGAGCCAGGGGCTCTTTGACAGCACAGAACACTCTGTGACTGGGGCAACCACTCTGCAACGCGCAGCGTAACGAGTACATGAGTTCAGAAAAGCACCACCATCCTTTGTATGGCGGTGCTTTTTTTTTGCTTGAACATTTCCTTCCTGATTTCCGCCAAAAGCGGAAATTCCCTTTCCCCCTAATATTCAACTGATTGATTTTATTTTAATAAATAGTTGGCACGCATGTTGCTTTATAAAAGCACAGCGCAGTATCACGGCCGCTAATAAATTTGGAGAAAAATAATGTCCGACCTTACCAGTCTTGATCCACAAACGCTGGCCTCTCAATTGGCCAGCTACGATGTCCTTTCGATGAAAACAGCGTTGCAAAAGCAAACGCTGAATCTTAAGGCGCAGCAAACCGCCCTGAATACCTTGCGGACCTCATTAAACGATTTTCGCACTGCGCTGACCGCCTTAAACAAGACCGACAATGGCATGCTGCAAAATAGCGCCACCACCAGTACGGACGGCGTGGCAACGGTGACCGCCAGTTCAACGGCGCAAAAAGGGACGTATAACCTGTTTGTCAAACAGCTGGCTTCCGCACATCAAGTCTCTTACGACAACCTGAATGATGACGCGATCAAAAACGCCACTGGCACCATGAGCATCACCATCAATGGCAAATCTGTCGATGTCGAGATGGACGGGCTTAACAGCATGGCGGATTTTGCTGGTGCGGTGAATTCGTCGAAAGAAAACCCAGGCGTGACGGTCTCTCTGATCCGCACCGACGGTAACGTCAGCATGATGTTCAGCAGCGATGAGACCGGTGCAGCCAATCAGGTGTCGCTCGATACCAGCAAAATGGACGGCACCAGCGCCGGGCTGTTTGATACGGCCAATCAGGACACTATTTCCAAAGCCGCAGACGCTATTTTCCGTCTGGGTGATAGCCCTAAAGAGTACACCAGCAGCTCCAATACCCTGGATAAGCTGATCGACGGCGTCAAAATCGAACTGACGCAAGCGCAGAAAGAAGGTGAGACACCGCTGCGTATTCAGGTAGGCACCGATACGTCGTCAACCAAAGAGCAGGTGCAGAGCTTTGTGGATGCCTTTAATGCCCTGAAATCTTCGCTGGATACGCTGACGGCCAGCGGCAGTGGGGGTAAAGAGCGTGGAGCGTTCGCAGGGGATTCGGCGATCGCCTCGCTGGAGCGTGAATTGAACGCCATGCTGCGCACCGAGTTTGGCGAGAAAAGCATCACGCAATACGGCATTACTGCCGATCGTGAAGGCAAGCTGAAGATTGACAGCAGCAAATTAGATAAAGCACTGACTGACGATCCTAACGGTTTGAATGCGTTGTTCAACGGTAATGACGGGCTGTTGAAAAAGGTCGATCAGTCTTTGGATAAATACCTCAACTCGTCAACCGGCATGCTGAAGGGGCGTCAGGAAACGCTTGACCGCCAACAGGCTGAAGTTGACGGCAGAACGGACAAGATCTCGGCGCGTTACGAGACATCTTACAACCGGTATCTGCGGCAGTTTACCCAACTGCAATCGGTGATGACGCAGATGAACAACACAATGAGTATGTTTGGTTTAGTTTAACGGAGACACATTTTTATGTATTCAAATGAGCAGGAAAGCCTGGGCCACTATCAACAGTCAGATCTGACTATTCAGGCGGCGGCAGCCACACCACATCAACTGGTATTGATGCTGTTTAATGGCCTGATGGATGAACTGGTACGCGCCAAAAGCCATATCGCCGCCCGGCGTTATGAGCGCAAGGTGAAAAGCATCAACAAGTGCATCGACATCCTCAATGCCTTGACCAGCGCCCTGGATTACGACAAAGGCGGTGAACTGGCGCTGAGCATGGCCAATCTTTACGACTATTGCGTTTACCGTCTGTACAGCGCCAGCCACAAGATGTCGGTGGAGTTTATCGATGAAGTCGAAGGCATCCTCGGCAACCTGCAAGATGGTTGGCAGCGCATGGGGAAACAGAATGGATGATGTACAGGTCATTCACTTTTTGACGCGCGCTTTGGAAGTATCTGCCAGCGAAAGTAATTGGGCAAACGTCCTGAAAGTCGATCAGCAGATCGCCTCACTGTTAAGTGCGCTGGCAGGTAAACCATTAAGCAACACGCAGCGCGAAGCCCTGAGAACACTGAAGCAGGTACACCAGGAAGTGAACGAACACTGCCGTCGGCAGAGCGAGATCCTGGAACGAGAAATGATGCTGCGCCGCCGTAATCAAGAGGGTGCGCTTGCTTACGCTGTGTTTATGAATGATGAGGATATTGGTTAATGATGAGTATGACTGCACCAACGGCAGCAACGGAACTGGGGAGTTCTTCAATGCTCAGTACCGACATTGCGCCATTACAGGCAGCACCATCGGTAGCCACACCTGAAGCAACGGCAGATGCGGCAGTAAACGCATTCAACAGCGCGCTGATGGATGTGACCAATACGTTGCTGGCGGCGGCGGGCCAGGAAGAGCTGTCACAGACGGCTTCTGACGATGCCATGGCGCAGTCTCAGGACGTTTCCGAGCAAAACGACAGCACAGCGGTGATCGATCCTGCCGCTAACCCGCAACAGCTGTTGGATATGCTGTTGATGGCAAGCCAACTGGCGGCAAAAGCGGCGGTTTCAGAAGACAGCCCTGCTCTGCCGGGCAGTGATGTCCTGCTAAGCCAGCGCTTGAATGGCGATGTTCGTCCATCGTCAGCGGCACAAATCGGGATGCCTCAGCCTACTGCGGCGGCAGCGCAACCTCAGCCCGATGCGCAGGTTGACGTGAACACGCCACAATCGGTGTTGGCTGCCGTGAAAGGGCTCACCCCGCTGCCACAACCTGCGGCACTGACGCCCGTAGAAGGAACCATGCCTGCGGCAAATACGCCAGCCATTGGTGAAGCGACCAACCACAGCGCCAAAAACGTCAGCAATAGCAACCCGCTCCACGCTGGGCAAGCCACGACGCTGAAACTGGAAGGCGAGCAGGAGCGTTGGTCACAGCAGCTGCAATCAGCTCTGGGTGAGCGGTTACAGATGCAGGTTAAAAATCAGATCCAACACGCCACCATCCGTTTGGATCCCCCCAACATGGGCAAGATAGATATTTCCCTGCAGATAGAGAACAGCAACAT
Organism: Serratia sp. Ag1; assembly: GCF_000743355.1. GTDB lineage: Bacteria > Pseudomonadota > Gammaproteobacteria > Enterobacterales > Enterobacteriaceae > Chania. The sequence continues at coordinate 116,198 of NZ_JQEI01000016.1, read as the reverse complement.
CAAGGTTCATATCAATGCAGGCCAAGGCGAGGTTTATCGCGCGCTGACTCAGATGAGCCATGAATTACGCCAGAGTTTGACCGAACAGAACTTTGTGCAGGTGAATGTTCAGATTTCCTCGCAAGCGGGGCAGCAGCAGAAGAGAGAACAGCAGCAGGAGGCTTCAACAGCGATTTTGCCAGAAGCCGAGTTCGCCAGTGATTCACAGGACTCACGCCTGCACCAAGATGAATCCGTGTTATTGACCATTTGAGAAGACGATGAATATAAAAACGATTTCCCTGAGTCTGGTTTTAGTGCTGGCAACAGCACTGTTGACCGCCGCCGCAACGGTGTACGGCACCCATTTATTGAGTGGAGATAAAGAAAAAGCGGGCAAATCAAGCTCCCTTTTCAAGTCCACAAAAGAGCAACCGGTCGCTTTTTTTGAATTAAAGAATGTGGTGTTGACGATGAAAAACAGCGGTAGGCAGGAACACTACCTGCTGCTGGAACTGGCACTGGTGACCCACGAAAACGCCAAAATCAAGCGCATTGAAGAGATGTCCCCAGCAATCCGCGGCGCCACAGTCAGCCTGTTTTCTGAGCTTGAATACAGCGATGCGCGTGCGCTGAGTGTTAATGAACTGCGCGAGCGCCTAATGGCGGCCTATACGGCGCGTTTTAAGACGCTTGGGATCGAGATGCCGTTCAATGACGTGATTATCAGCAAGATGATTTTTCAATAAGTAGCTAAAGCGATTGATAGAAATGATGGATTTTATTGCCAGCGATGCGCTGACCCCAGCTGACGAATCACGTTATGTGAAGGCCTATTTACCGCTGGTGCGCCGTATCGTAAAGCAACTCTCTTATCAGAGTAGCAGCGTTATGGACCAAGAGGATATGGAGCAGATTGCGCTGATGGGCTTGCTCTCTTCGCTGCGCCGTTATGGGCATCCGGATGAGCAGTTTGCCGCTTACGCAGCCCGGCGGATCCGCGGTGCCATATTGGATGAATTACGGCAGTTGGATTGGCGCCCGCGCCGTTTGCGACAAAAGAACCACAAAATTAATGACGCGATCCGGGAATTAGCGCGTGAATTGGGTAGGGAACCCAGTTTTGAGGATTTGGCCAGCAAACTGTCTATCACGGCCGAGGAATATCAGGAGTACTTGTTGTTGGATTGCGCTAAAGCAATGGAAAGTTTGGATGAGCTGCTCAGCAGCGATACTCACACGGGCGCCTTGGACAGCCGCCCGTTGGAAGAAGGGATTATTAACAGTCGCACCTTACGCAGCGCACTGGCCACCCTTGAACAGCGTGAGCAATTGATTTTGACGCTGTATTACCAGCATGAAATGAGCTTGAAAGAGATCGCGCTGGTACTGGATTTAACCGAGGCAAGGATCTGCCAACTTAATAAAGTCATTACACAAAAGATTCAAAGTTTTTTTAAGAGTGAAGCCTCATGCAAAAGTTATTAGGATTAGTCATTATTTTCGCCTGTGTTGTTGGCGGTTTTATTATGTCAGGCGGCCGTTTGGCTTCTTTTTGGCAGCCCGGAGAGATCATTATTATTCTCGGCGCCGGTATGGGAGCCATGGTATTAGCCAACCCGAAAGCAGTACTGCGTGAAATGTATCGCCAGTTCCGCGGTGTGATGCGTAAAAACGAGTACACCGAAGTCTATCAGCAACAGCTTCTGATGCTGCTGCACGAACTGCTGGAATTGGTACAGAACGGCGGCCTGAAAATGCTGGACGCCCATATCGAAGTGCCTGAGAGCAGCCCACTGTTTCAAAAGTATCCGTTAATTCTGCGTGATAAAGCGCTGGTGACCTTTATCGCCGATAACTTCCGTCTGATGGCGATGGGGAAAATCAACGAGCACGAACTGGAAGGGATCCTGGAGCAGGAACTGGTAGCGATGGAAGAAGAATTGCTACAGCCTTCACGCTCTTTGCAGCGCACCGCAGAAGCCATGCCCGGCTTTGGTATCTGTGCAGCGGTACTCGGCATCATTATCACCATGCAGTCAATCGATGGGTCGATCGCAGTGATTGGTGTGAAAGTCGCCGCAGCCCTGGTAGGGACCTTCCTGGGGGTATTCTTCTGTTACTGCCTGATGGATCCAGTGTCTAACGCCATGGAACAGCGCACCAAGAAGCAAATGGCGGTGCTGGAGTGCGTGCGTACCGTGCTGGTCAATCAAGTGGCGGGCAAGCCGACTCTGCTGGCAGTAGACGCCGGGCGCAAAATGCTGCCGCTGGACTCTAAACCGACTTTCGCCACTCTGGATGGCTGGGTAAATCAACTGACGAGTGAATCTGATGCGTAATTCAGCAAAAGGACATACCACCATCATCAAACGCTCATCGCGTAAAGGCCATGATGCGATCCACGGTGGTGCCTGGAAAGTCGCTTTTGCTGACTTCACCCTGGCGATGATGGCGCTGTTTATGGTGCTTTGGATCATGGGCGCGGTGACCGAGGAAGAGCGTAAAGAAGTGGTGATGCTGCTCAATGGGCAGACGATTTTTGACGGCGCGTCTATCACACCAATGGTTCAACCGGAAGGCGCCAATGGCTCGCTGAACGTGCTGGCAGCCAAACAGGATATCGAACAAAAAGCACCGGTCATGGAGATCAGCCAAGTGCCTGTGCTGACCAATGTCGCGGCGATCGCAGAAAGCATTGAAGATGTTAATAAGCGTTCTGAGGCAGAAATTGAAAACCTGGCCCGGATTATCATGCAGATCACCTCGGCCTACGATGCACAGTCCAACCTGAAAATTGAGATAGTGCCGCAGGGGTTGCGTATCTTGATCCAAGACGATCAGAAACGCGAAATGTTCCAACGCAGCAGCGCGGTGCTGACGCCGTTCTTTAAACGGCTGTTGAGTGAGTTTGCCTCGGCATTAGACACCATCGACAACAAAATTATTATTACCGGCCACACTGACGCCACCCGTTTTCGCGATCAGGAGCATTACAACAACTGGAATCTCTCCGGCGAGCGCGCCATGCAAGCCCGTCAGGTGCTGACGCAAGGGGGCTTGGATCAGGCGAAAATTTTGCAGGTAAGCGGAATGGCCGACCAGATGTTGCTGGATGCTGAGGATCCGCTCAGTTCTTCTAACCGTCGTATTGAGATCATGGTGTTAACCCATGCTGCCAGCGAGTCGCTCTATCAATTCTTTGGAGTGAATGGAGAAAAAGTGGTTAAACCTTTAGCGGACAAAATTGCCCGGCTGTCGCCTGATATCGCTGAGTAATCGTTTTGTTTTGGAAATTGTAGGAAACCTTGTTTTGTTTGTGATCTTTTGCACGCTGTCTGCACCTTTCTTGCCGGTTACGGCAGGGCTTCGTCGGTGCATGACTGGCTTTTTTATTCTGCCGCTGTTGTTACTGATCTCCCTTGGGGCCAGTGCAGCGCCAGCAAAAAAGAAAACGGCGGAAAAGCCTGGATCGAATGCGACGCAACCGCAGAATAAAGAAGCCCTTGAACGTATGCAAAATCGTGCGAAGCTGCTGGCTAAGTCGAAAGGCCGCCTTGCCGTTGTCCCACTGACGCCGGAACAGGCGCGTCGTGAAGCGCTGGTGAAACAGGAGCAGCGTTTGCAGAACCGTGAACAACTGGCCATGCATGGGCGCTGGAAGCCAGGCTATATCGGCGGTTCAGATCGTATGCCAACGTTGGCAACGGAAGAGTTAATGGGCGATCTGGGTAATCCTCGCGTGGAGGTCGCTATTCATACCGTGATCCAAAAGCTGAAATCCCAGATCGGCATTCCTTATGTGTGGGGCGGGCAAACGCCATCACAGGGGTTTGATTGCAGCGGCCTGGTTTATTACGTTTATAATCAGCACCTGAACGAAAAACTGCCGCGCACGACCAACCAGATGTATCAAAGCAAAAAATTGCGGCACATCAAACAAGGTGAACTGCGCAAAGGGGATTTGGTGTTTTTCCGCATTAAAAAGGACGTACCGGATCACGTCGGGGTGTACTTGGGGGATGGGCAGTTTATTGAGTCGCCACGTACCGGGGCTAATGTCCGTATCAGCAAATTGACGGATAACTTTTGGCAAAGCCACTACATCGGCGCCAAGCGGGTCATCACCGAGACGGCGTTGTTGTAACGCCCTCTCCTGTGCCATTCAAATCAACAGGCAATTTGCAGTACTAAAAGCTCAGGGCCCGGTGGAATACCGGGCCCTGAGCTTCTTGTCAGCCGCTGAAAACGTGATTAATCAGTGGGATCAGCAGGCATTATCGTCTGCAAATTGTAAAGCGCAATCAACGTTTGCAACCGTTCTGTCATGCCGGAAATTTTTAACTCGACGCCATGTTGGCGCTGTTGTTCACGCAAATGCAGCAGCAATGCCAAACCGGAAGAATCAACACGCTGCAACGATGCAACATCAACGATAGCTTTATCCGCCATCAACGCCTCACGCTGTTGCCACAACGGCAGCAGCGTTTCACGGGTCAGTTCACCGCGCAAAATGAGGGTGTGCTGTTGTGATTCCCAGCTTAATGCCTCGGCCATCAGTTTTTCTTATCCAGCGTGATCGGCTGCTTGGCGGCAACCAGCAATTGTTGAGTCAGACCATCCACCCCTTTGGTGCGCAGAGTAGACGCCCACTCGTTCTGCTTGGTGGTGATCATACTGACGCCTTCGGCGATCATGTCATACGCCTGCCAATAGCCGGTCTTGCTGTTTTTCCGCCATTGGAAATCCAGGCGCACGGGCGGGCGGTTACCGTTATCAATGATCGTCACACGAATAGCGACAATATCGGCATCCCCTACAGGCTGCGCCGGTTCGATCTGGTAAGTCTGGCCGTTATACATTGCCAGTGCCTGGCCGTAAGCCTGCTCCAGATACGCCTGGAAAGCGCTGAAATAAGCTTCACGCTGCGCAGGAGTGGCCTCTTTATAGTAACGGCCCAATACCAGCGCACCGGCGTATTTCACCTGCACAAACGGCATCAGCTCTTCATGCACGATAGTGCGCAAATAGTCGGGATCCTGTTTGATTTTCGGTTGTTCGGCTTTCAGACGTGCGAAGGTTTTATCCGCAGCATCCTGCATCAGGCTATAAGGATTGGTCTGATCAACCGCAGAAGCCAGCGGAGCAACCACCAGCAGCGCAACCATCAGTAAACGTTTAAACATGCAGGCTTCCTCTATTAATGACTTGTGGCAGGTTGTGGAACAGCGTCTGGTGCTACAGCCGGTTTTTCCGCACTGTCCTGGCCGCCACTCTTGTACAGGAACTGACCGATCAGATCTTCCAGAACCATCGCTGATTTGGTGTCCTGAATGGTTCCGCCATCTTTCAGAATGGTGGTGCCCATATCAGGATCTTCAAAACCAACGTTCAACGCCAGATACTGCTCACCCAACAGGCCAGAGGTACGGATCGCCAGCGAGCTGGTGTCCGGGATCTGGTTGTATTTATCCTGAATATCCAGCGCCACCCGCGGTGTGTAAGTTTTCGCATCGAGTGAGATCTCGGCCACCCGGCCAATCACTACCCCACCGATCTTCACCGGGGAACGCGCTTTCAAGCCACCGATATTATCGAAGGTGGCATAGATACGGTAAGTCGGTTCATTACCGATCGATTTAATATTTGCCACCTGCAGGCAGAGGAAGACGATGGCACACAGTGCAATCAGCATGAATGCCCCAACCCAGATTTCACTCTTCTTCGTTTGCATCGAATTAATTCCCAAACATCAGTGCAGTCAGCACAAAATCCAATCCCAACACCGCCAGTGACGAATGTACCACGGTCCTTGTCGTTGCCCGGCTAATCCCTTCAGAAGTCGGCACTGCATCATAGCCGTTGAAGATCGCAATCCAGGTTACGGTTATGGCAAATACCACGCTCTTGATCAGGCAGTTAAGTAAATCCTTGCGCCATTCAACCGCGCCCTGCATGGCAGACCAGAAGAAGCCGCTGTCGATGCCTTTCCAATCCACCCCTACCACCGAGCCGCCCCAAATGCCGACGGCAACAAAGATGATCGTCAGCAGCGGCATGCTGATCAAGCCTGCCCAGAAACGCGGGGCCACAATGCGCCGCAGCGGGTCAACCGCCATCATTTCCAGGCTGGAGATTTGCTCCGTGGCTTTCATCAGGCCAATTTCAGCGGTCAATGCCGAGCCTGCGCGGCCAGCAAACAGCAAGGCGGTCACAACCGGCCCCAGCTCACGCAGCAGCGACAGTGCCACCATCATACCCAAGCTGGCCTCTGCGCTATAGGTCGTCAGTACCAGATAACCTTGCAGCCCCAGCACCATGCCGATAAACACACCGGAAACCATGATGATCAATAGAGATTGCACACCCACGCTGTAAAGCTGCTTGAGCAGCAACGGCCACTGCTTACGCGGTTCCGGCTGCCCAACCAGCGCATGAAACAGCATCAGCCCGGCGCGCCCAAAAGCCGCACTGGTATTGATACCTCGGCGCCCTAACGACGCTAACGCCTGTAAAAACATGAGGTTAATTACTCCCATTCCTTAGAAGCTCAGTCTGGTAATCACTGGCCGGATAGCGGAACGGTACCGGCCCATCGGCAATACCATCCAGAAACTGACGCACGCGCGCATCAGGATTGCTCTGCAACTGCGGTGTCGTGCCTTCGGCAATCACATGGTGATCCGCCACGATATAGGCGTAATCAGCAATGCTCAATACCTCTGGCACATCATGTGAAACCACGATGCAAGTAATGCCCAGCGCATGGTTCAGTTCGTCAATCAGCTTCACCAACACGCCCATAGTGATGGGATCCTGGCCGACGAAAGGCTCGTCGAACATGATCAACTCCGGATCCAGCGCAATGGCTCGCGCCAGTGCGGCACGCCGCGCCATACCACCGGAGAGTTCATTGGGCATCAGATTGGCCGCACCGCGCAACCCCACGGCTTCGAGCTTCATCAGCACCGTGCTGCGCAAGATGGGTTCCGGCAAGCGGCTGTGCTCACGCAGCGGGAAAGCCACGTTTTCAAATACCGTCAGATCGGTGAACAGCGCACCCGATTGAAACAGCATGCTCATCTTCTTGCGCGATTCATAAAGTTGATGGCGTGACAGTGCCGGAATGTTGTCACCATCAAACCAGATCTCACCGCGATCGGGTGACAGTTGCCCGCCGATCAGGCGCAACAGTGTGGTTTTACCAATCCCTGATGGCCCCATGATCGCCGTTACTTTGCCACGGGGGACCGTCAGATTAATATCTTCAAATATCAGCCGATCGCCGCGAGAAAAGCTCATACCGCGCACTTCGACCAGATTATCTGCCTTCTGGTGCATATTTATTGATCCTTTACCGAGCATTCTTGCTAAGGGCCACCGCAATTAAGGCGATTACGCAGGCCTTAAATCTATCCGTGATGTTAAAGCAACAGACGCAGCGCGTCTCATCTTTACAAAAACTTACTGCCATTTCGCTACCAATGATGCCATTGGTTTTACTTTTAAGCTTCAGCCAGTCAAAATTAAGAGATAACGCAAAAAAATGAAACTGTTTGACTTTTAACCGGGAAAATCCGTTGCTGCAGTTGCACAACGCTGGGCAAGCAAGATGGCCGAATTTCGGCTTTACCAACGAACCGGGGTGATACCCAATGGATTTCAAGTTGTAGCCAGGCGGTGAGTCGGTGCCTCAATCATTGAGGATGAACGTGCAAAACCAACAACACGACAACCTGAAAAACCGGGGGATTATACCCAATAAAGGACCCTGCATGTTTCTCGCGATAGTATTGTTAATCGTTGGTTTATTTTTACTGGTGTATGGGGCAGATCGATTAGTTTATGGTGCTGCGGTGATTAGCCGCTCTTTGGGCGTTCCCCCGCTGATTATCGGGATGACCATCGTCGGCATTGGCACGTCCTTGCCAGAGCTGATTGTTTCGGTCACCGCTGCACTGAACGGGCAGACCGACATGGCGGTTGGCAACGTTTTGGGATCCAACATTGCTAATATTTTATTGATCCTCGGGGTGGCCGCCCTAATCCACCCTTTGGTGGTCCGTTCTGACATCCTGCGGCGCGAACTGCCGCTGATGTTGGCCGTCACTCTTTTATGTGGTTTTGTGCTGATGGACAACTCCCTCAGCAGGCTGGATGGCATAGTATTGCTGGCCGCCGCTGCCGGGTTTATTCTGCTGATGCTGAAAATCGCCCGGCAGGCCCAGCGCGAGGGCAATGACAGCCTGACTATGGAACAGCTCGCCGAACTGCCGCAGGACAGCAGCAACACCGTCGCCATCTTGTGGCTGGTGCTGGCATTTATCATCCTGCCGCTCTCTTCAAAAATGATCATCGATAACGCCACGGTGATAGCCCATTACTTCGCCCTCAGCGAATTGGTGGTTGGCCTGACGATCATCGCTATCGGCACCAGCCTGCCAGAACTGGCCACTACCATCGCCGGAGCACTAAAGGGTGAAGATGATATGGCGATTGGTAATATCATCGGCTCCAATATTTTTAATCTGGTGATTGTGCTGGGCGTCCCCGCCCTGCTGTCGCCGGGCAGTATCGATCCCGCCGCTTTCCAGCGTGATTACTGGGTGATGCTGGCAGCCAGCATCCTGCTCAGTGCCTTGTGTTTGGGGCGCAAACATCGCATCGGCCATCTGGCAGGGGCTCTGTTATTATGTGGGTTTATTGCGTATCTTGCGGTGCTGTTCTTTCACCCTTTCAGTGCGTTTTTTGGCTAAGTGATGGGAATAAGTATGTCGAACATTCAGTGGCAACCGGGCTTTGATTTTCAGCAGGCAGGCAGAGAAGTGCTCCAGATCGAGCGCGATGGCCTGGCCCAGCTTGATCAGTATATCAATGCCGATTTTACCCGCGCCTGCGAAATGATCGCCGCCTGCTGCGGCAAAGTGGTGGTAATGGGCATGGGCAAATCCGGCCACATTGGCTGCAAGATTGCCGCCACCTTTGCCAGCACGGGCACCCCGTCATTCTTTGTGCACCCGGCAGAAGCCAGCCATGGCGATCTGGGGATGGTCTCGGCGCAGGACATCGTGCTGGCTATCTCCAACTCGGGTGAGTCCAATGAGATTCTGGCGTTGATTCCGGTGTTGAAACGCCAGCAGATCCCGTTGATTTGCCTGACCAACAACCCGGAAAGCTCAATGGCTAAGGCCGCAGAAGTGCATCTGTGTATTAAGGTGCCGCAAGAAGCCTGCCCGCTTGGCCTGGCTCCCACCACCAGCACCACAGCCACATTAGTGATGGGTGATGCTCTGGCGGTGGCACTGCTGAAAGCACGTGGCTTTACGCCAGAAGATTTTGCGCTGTCGCACCCAGGTGGGGCACTGGGCCGCCGCCTGCTGCTGCGCGTCAGCGATATCATGCACAGCGGTGATGAGATCCCGCAGGTGAGCGCCGAGGCTTCTCTGCGCGACGCCTTGCTGGAAATCACCCGCAAAAATCTGGGCATGACCGTCATCTGTAACGATCTGATGAAGATCGCCGGGATCTTTACCGACGGTGACTTACGCCGGGTGTTTGACATGGGTATCGATCTCAATAACGCTAAAATTGCCGATGTGATGACGCTGGGCGGCATCCGGGTACGCCCGAATATGCTGGCGGTCGATGCGCTCAACCTGATGCAGCAACGCCATATCACCGCCGTACTGGTTGCCGATGGCGACCAGTTGCTGGGTGTGGTACATATGCATGACATGCTGCGCGCTGGCGTTGTCTAATGAAAGGAAGAAGTCAATGAGTATGGTCGAAACCTGCTACGGGCCGATCACTGAAAGCGTCATGGCACGAGCCGGGAAGATCCGCCTGCTGATTTGTGATGTCGACGGCGTACTGTCAGACGGCCTGATCTACATGGGTAACCAGGGTGAAGAGCTGAAAGCCTTCAATGTGCGTGACGGTTATGGCATCCGCTGCCTGAAAACCTCGGGCATTGAAGTGGCTATCATCACTGGCCGATCGGCCAAGCTGTTGGAAGATCGTGCAAAAACGCTGGATATCACCCATCTGTATCAAGGGCAATCCGATAAGCTTTTGGCCTTCCGTGAACTGTTGGATAAACTGTCGTTAGTCCCTGATGAAGTCGCCTATATCGGCGATGATCTGATCGACTGGCCGGTGATGGCCGAGGTGGGCTTGGCGGTAGCAGTAGCAGATGCGCATCCGTTGCTGACGCCGCGAGCGCATTACGTTACCCGGATTGCCGGGGGGCGCGGTGCCGTGCGTGAACTGTGTGACATGATTCTTTTGGCTCAGAACAAGCTGGAAGAGGCCAAAGGGCTGTCGATATGAGTAAAACCAAGCTTTGGGTCACTCTGATGCTGGCGGTGATTGCACTGGCACTGATCGGCTGGAATCTGGCCGATTTCAGCGGCGATGATAACCCAGTCCCGCTCAATCAGCAGGATCCGACCTACCAGAGCCAGCATACGGTGACCGTGGTCTATAGCCCAACCGGTAAGCTGAACTATAAACTGGTGGCTGAAGAGGTACAGTATTTTACCGCCGAGGAACTGAGCTGGTTCACTAAACCGGTGATGACACTGTTTGATCAGAACGCTGTGGCTATCTGGTCAGTACGCGCCGATCGCGCCAAACTGACCAAAGATCGTATGCTGTATCTGTACGGCCACGTTGAGGTGAACAGCCTGACCACCACCTCGCAGCTAGAGAAAATTAAAACAGATAATGCTTGGGTTAATCTGGTCACACAGGATATCTCTTCCGATGATGAAGTCACCCTGTTCGGGACCAACTTTACCTCTAATGGCATGAAAATGCGTGGGAATCTGCGGGACAAAACCGCTGAGCTGATTGATAAGGTCAAGACCAACTATGAAATTCAGAACCAAAAAACAACTCCGTAATCTATTGATCGCCAGCCTCGTTTTGACCGCCAGCACCCCGGTTCTGGCGTTGAAATCCGACGCCGATCAGCCAGTGAATATCAATTCACTGAAGCAGTCGCTGGATATGCAGAGCAACGTCAGCACGTTTACCGATGAAGTGGTCATCAAGCAGGGCACGATTGAGATCAAGGCCGATAAAGTGGTCGTGACTCGCCCTGGTGGCGATCAGAACAAAACCTACATTGAAGCCTTCGGCACCCCGGTCACCTTCTATCAGATGCAGGATAACGGCAAACCGGTGAAAGGCCATGCGCAGAAAGTCCGTTACGACGTTGCCACCCAACTGGTCACGCTCACCGGCAATGCCTACCTGGAACAGCTCGACAGCAACGTACAAGGCGATCGCATCACCTATCTGGTGCAGCAGCAGCAAATGCAGGCGTTCAGCGATAAAGGCAACCGTGTGACCACCGTATTGGTGCCATCACAGTTGCAAGACAAAAGCGCGCAAAAGAAGAGTAACTAATCACTTATGGCAACACTTATCGCAGAACATCTGGCGAAAGCCTATAAAGGCCGCAAAGTCGTTGAAGACGTCAGCCTAAAAGTGAAATCTGGTGAGATCGTCGGCCTGTTGGGCCCAAACGGGGCCGGTAAAACCACGACTTTTTATATGGTGGTGGGCATCGTTCAGCGTGACGCCGGGCGCATCGCCATCGATGAAGAAGACATCAGTATCCTGCCATTACATGCGCGTGCGCGCCGTGGAATTGGCTACCTTCCTCAGGAAGCCTCGATTTTCCGCCGTTTGAGCGTTTACGACAACCTGATGGCAGTGCTGGAAATCCGTCACGACCTCACCAGCGAACAGCGCGCCGACCGCGCGGTAGAGCTGATGGAAGAGTTTCACATTTCGCACCTGCGCAATAACCTGGGCCAGTCACTTTCCGGTGGTGAACGCCGCCGGGTGGAAATTGCCCGAGCGCTGGCCGCCAACCCGAAATTCATCCTGCTGGATGAACCCTTTGCCGGGGTTGACCCGATTTCCGTTATCGATATCAAAAAAATTATCGAACACCTGCGCGACAGCGGCTTAGGCGTGCTGATCACTGACCATAACGTGCGCGAAACGCTGGACGTGTGTGAACGCGCCTACATCGTCAGCCAGGGCAAATTGATTGCCCACGGCACACCAGATGCTATTCTGGCTGATGAGCAAGTCAAACGCGTTTATCTGGGCGAAGAGTTCCGCCTCTAAGTTCTGGCTAACGGAAGTCAACCGAAGATTATGAAGCAAGGTTTGCAACTCAGGCTCAGCCAACAATTGGCGATGACTCCCCAGCTACAGCAGGCGATACGCTTGTTGCAGCTGTCTACGCTTGAACTTCAGCAGGAGATCCAGTTGGCGTTAGAGAGCAACCCTTTGCTTGATCAGACTGACCCGTACGACGAAATAGAGACTGCGGAACGTCTCGACACCGAAGAGCTGGATACCCGCGAAGCGCTGGAGCAGCAGGATCTACCGGAAGAACTGCCGCTGGATGCCACCTGGGATGAGATCTACACGGCAGGTACTCCCTCCGGTAGCAGCATCGATTACAGCGATGACGAGTTGCCGGTCTATCAGGGAGAAACCACCCAAACGCTGCAGGATTATCTGATGTGGCAGGTGGATTTAACGCCGTTTTCTGATACCGATGCCGCCATTGCCACCTCGATCATCGACGCCGTTGATGATACCGGTTATCTCACCGTGCCGCTGGAAGACATTCTGGAAAGCATCGGCGACGACAATGTCACCCTGGACGAAGTCGAAGCGGTTTTGAAACGCGTACAGCGCTTCGATCCGATCGGCGTGGCGGCGCGCGATCTGCGCGATTGTTTGCTGATCCAGCTTTCTCAATATGCCAAGAACACGCCTTATCTCGCCGAAGCACAATTAATCATTAGTAATCATCTGGATCTGCTGGCCAATCACGACTTTCGCAGCCTGATGCGAACAACCCGCTTAAAAGAAGATACACTGAAAGAAGCGATGGTGCTGATCCAGTCGCTCGATCCGCGCCCTGGGCAGTCGATCAATACCGGTGAATCAGAGTATGTGATCCCGGATGTGCTGGTGCGTAAGGTACAGGATACCTGGCAGGTGGAGCTGAATACTGACAGCATCCCACGGCTGAAGATCAACCAGCAGTATGCGGCGCTTGGCAATAGCGTGCGCAACGAGGCGGATGGTCAGTTTATCCGCAGCAATCTGCAGGAAGCGAAATGGCTGATTAAAAGCCTCGAAAGCCGTAACGAGACTCTGCTCAAGGTGAGCCGCTGCATTGTCGAGCAGCAGGAGGCCTTCTTTGAGCTGGGGGAAGAGTTTATGAAACCCATGGTACTGGCCGATATCGCCCAGGCCGTGGAGATGCACGAATCAACCATCTCGCGCGTGACCACGCAGAAGTTTCTGCACAGCCCGCGCGGCATTTTTGAATTGAAATATTTCTTCTCCAGCCATGTGAACACCGACAGCGGCGGCGAAGCCTCCTCGACGGCGATCCGGGCGTTGGTGAAGAAATTGATTGCGGCGGAAAATCCCGCTAAACCGCTTAGCGACAGCAAGCTGGCCACAATGCTTTCCGATCAGGGGATCATGGTGGCACGCCGTACCGTTGCCAAGTACCGAGAGTCTTTGTCCATCCCGCCGTCAAATCAGCGCAAACAGTTGATTTGACCTCACTAGAGAAGGAAGACATTATGCAGCTCAACATTACCGGACACCACATCGAAATCACTGAACCAATGCGTGAGTTTGTGAACAGTAAGTTCGCCAAACTTGAGCAATATTTTGATCGCATTAATCAGGTGTATGTCGTTCTCAGTGTGGAAAAAGTGCAACAGATTGCGGAAGCAACGGTGCACGTGAATGGAGGCGAGTTGCACGCCACTTCGGAAAAAGAAGATATGTATGCCGCAATTGACTGCCTGATCGACAAACTGGCACGCCAATTGAACAAACATAAAGACAAACTAAAACATCACTGACGTTCGGGCAGTTGCCGCCTGCGGCAGCGGCCCAAATTGTAGTCATTGGCTACCAGGCAAGCATCGGCGTGTCACCCTGAACGGGGCGCGCCGAGCGGCCATCAGGGTTAAACCGGCGAAAAAAACCGATTCATTGAGCGTAATCGGTACAGGTAGTTTGCAACCTCGGCTGTTTTATTCACCGGGTTTCAGATATCCAAGCCTAGCGCTTGATGCGGTTTTTTAAGTGAAGATGAGATGAACAACGAAATAATGCAATTAAGCTCGGTATTAAACATCGAGTGCACCAAAAGCGCGGTACACTGCACCAGCAAGAAACGGGCGTTGGAAATTATCAGCGAATTGGCCGCCAATCAGCTCAACCTGCCTCCGCAGGTGGTGTTTGACGCCGTTCTCACCCGCGAACGTATGGGCAGTACCGGTATCGGCAACGGTATCGCCATCCCTCATGGCAAGCTGGAAGAAGACACCCTGCGAGCCGTTGGCGTGTTTATCCGTCTGGAACAACCCATCGCCTTTGACGCCATCGACAATCAACCGGTTGACCTGCTGTTCGCCCTGCTGGTGCCAGCCGATCAATGCAAAACGCATTTACATACTTTGTCACTGGTCGCCAAACGGCTGGCGGACAAAACTGTCTGCCGCCGCCTGCGTGCAGCACAGACAGACGAAGAGCTCTACCAGATTATCACCGAATAACCGTTACCTGGCGTGACTTTCAGCCATGAAAACGCTACTGTTTTACTGAGAATCATCCAGGCTCCGGCCTGGATAATAAAAGATCCTAACGGTGGCGATAAACGCCATTGAGATGCCAGGGGAGTTGCCACATGGTGCTGATGATTGTCAGCGGCCGTTCCGGTTCAGGGAAGTCTGTCGCCCTACGGGCGCTGGAAGATATGGGTTTTTACTGCGTTGATAACCTGCCGGTGGTTCTGCTGCCGCAGCTTGCACAAACGCTGGCTGAGCGTAATACCTCCGCAGCGGTCAGCATTGACGTGCGTAACATGCCAGAATCGCCGGAAGTGTTTGAACACGCAATGACTCAGTTGCCGGAAAGCTTTTCACCGCAGTTGCTGTTCCTCGACGCCGATCGCAATACCCTGATCCGCCGCTACAGCGATACTCGCCGCCTGCATCCTCTTTCTGCCAAAAATCTGTCGCTGGAAAGCGCGATTGATGAAGAGAGCGATTTGCTCGAACCCTTGCGTTCACGCGCCGATCTGATCATCGACACCTCAGAAATGTCGGTGCACGAACTGGCTGAAATGTTGCGTACCCGCTTGCTGGGTAAACGCGAGCGTGAGCTGACCATGGTGTTCGAATCCTTCGGCTTCAAGCATGGTATTCCTATTGATGCCGATTACGTGTTCGACGTGCGTTTTCTGCCAAACCCACACTGGGATCCGAAGTTGCGCCCAATGACCGGCCTGGATAGACCGGTGGCCTCGTTCCTCGATCGTCACACCGAAGTGCATAACTTCATTTACCAGACGCGCAGCTATCTGGAACTGTGGTTACCGATGCTGGAAACCAACAACCGTAGTTACCTGACCGTGGCTATCGGCTGTACCGGCGGTAAACACCGCTCGGTGTATGTCGCAGAACAGCTGGCTGATTATTTCCGCTCACGCGGCAAGAACGTGCAGTCACGCCACCGCACGCTGGAAAAACGCAAATAATGACGGTCAAGCAAACGGTAGAAATCAAGAACCGGCTGGGCATGCATGCCCGGCCAGCGATGAAACTGTTTGAACTGGTGCAGAGTTTTGACGCTGAAGTGCTGCTGCGCAACGACAGCGGCACCGAAGCGGAAGCCAGCAGCGTGATAGCCCTACTGATGCTGGATTCCGCCCAAGGCCGCCAGATCGAAATTGAAGCCACCGGGCCGGAAGAACAGCAGGCCCTGGCGGCGGTGATCGAACTGTTTAATTCCGGCTTTGATGAAGATTAATTCCCCGGTCACTTGCGCAGCCAAGATTTTTGCGGCTTGAAACACGGCGGGTATACTCAGTACCTCATCATCACCGATTTCAGCTCGGTATAATGTTCGATAAACGCGCTACCAAATTCCCGCCCAACCCCCGACGATTTCATCCCACCGAACGGCAATGCCGGATCGAGGAAAGTGTGCATATTGATCCACACTGTTCCGGCTTCGATCCGTGGGATCATGCGCATTGCCTTGCTGAGATCGTTGGTCCATAGACTGGCGGCCAGCCCATAAGGCGAATCGTTCATCATCGCGACCAACTGTTCTTCATCGTTATAGGCCAGGAACGTGCCCACCGGGCCGAAGGTTTCCTCACGCATCAACAGATCATTGGGCCCGTTAGCGCGGATCGCCGTCGGTGCCACAAAGAAACCGGGGCCAGCAAGCGCATGGCCGCCACAGACAATCTGGCTGCCTTCAGCACGCGCCTTATCGAACAGGCCAAGTACCTTGCGATAATGCGCCTCGTTGGCTAATGGCCCCACTTCGGTAGTTTCATCCAGTGATGACCCGACCTTCATCGCCCCCAAACGCTGTGCCAACTTCTCCAACACTGCATCAATATGGCTGGCGGGCAGATAGAAACGCTCAGCCGCCGCGCAGATCTGCCCCTGATTCAGGTAACCGGCTTCGATAATACCGTCGACCATCTTGTCGACAGAAACATCGGCCAGAAACGCCGCGCCATTTTTACCCCCCAACTCCAGCGTGGTGCGCACAATCCCCTGCTCCATCGCGGATTTACCCACGGCAATGCCTGTCGGGACTGAGCCAGTAAACGACACTTTGGCGCAATGAGGATGAGCAATCAGCGCCGGGCCCAAACGCGCACCAGAACCGTTGATCACATTAAGCGCCCCGTCCGGGATCCCCGCCTCTTTCGCCAGCTCAGCGACCCGCAGCATGGTCAGCGGCGTATATTCACTGGGTTTCAGCACCACCGTACAGCCGCAGGTCAGCGCCGCAGCCAGCTTCCAGATGGCGATCATGATCGAGAAATTCCATGGGATGATCCCGACCACGACACCCAAGGGCTCGCGCCGGGTGAAAGCGGTATATTGTTCCCCCCGGAAAGAGGGCAATGAGACGTTGAGCGTTTCCCCGCTGATCTTGCTCGACCAACCTGCAAAGTAGCGCAGGAACTGCGCGGCCATGTCGATTTCCAAGCCACGTGCCAATTGAATGGTTTTGCCGGAACACAGGCTTTCCAACTGCGCCAGTTCTTCACGGTTTGCCTGCAGCAAGTCAGCCAGACGCGTCAGGCAGTTGCCGCGCTCCATGGGTGAAACCTGCGCCCAACTGCAGTGAAAAGCGGCAAATGCCGCCTGCATTGCGGCCTCTACTTCTCTCTGCCCGCCTTCAATGACCTGCGCAATGGCTTGCCCGGTTGCCGGGTTAACGACCGCAAACTGCTCTTTTCCTGTTCCGCTCAGTGACTGGCCATTAATGTAATGACCATGCTCACGGCCAAGAAATGCCGTCACCTGCGGCAGCAACGTAATATCCGTCATCGCATTCCCCTCTTTACGTGTTAGCCCTCAACAATCGCCAGATAGTGCTTCACAAAGCGATCGGAAGTGATTTCCCAGCGTACCGGAGTGCCTTTTTCTACAAACCAGGAATCACCGGCCTGATAGTGCACCGCCTCACCGGTATTTTCATTGGTCAGCGTCGCCGTGCCTTCCCACACCGTGGCATGTTCATTAAACGGATACTCCATCACGAACGCCCCGCGCGTGCAGCTAAAGACGCCACAGTTCAGGTTGTCCGACGGTTCACCAAAGATCATCGCTACGCCGACGTTGGGTTCACCGGCAACAACCGTGGCGCCCAGATTGCTGACGCTGCCGATTTGCAGCAGTTCTGGTAATGCTTGTTTGAGCAGGAGTGGTTTCATGGTTTTTCCTTTTAAAATTAATGATGGTTGGCAACAGAATTAACGGCGGCCCTTCCAGTAGCCCGAGGTCTGGTGCCAGACTTTGCCAGCGGTGGTCATCACCCGGCGCAGCTTGTCCTTGCCGAAAATATTGACGTGCGGGATCGAGCTCATCAGATCGTAACGATCGGATCCCTCACTCATCCCTTCTGCCAGCACTTTGCAAACGATATGGCTCGGCGTCACACCAAAGCCGGAATAGCCCTGCACATAGAACACATTGTCATGCTGTGGCAACGTGCCGATCTGCGGGAACAGGTTGGCACTGCAGCACAGCGGCCCGCCCCAGGCCAGATCGATCTTCACGTCTTTCAGATACGGGAACACCTTCAGCATCAGGTTACGGTTCCAGGCCTTCAGGTCTGACGGAATGTATTCGATCAGGCGGGTGGCGCTGCCAAACAGCAGCCGGTTCTCGTTGGTCACGCGGTAATAATCGATAACCGGTCGGATATCGCTGTAAGCACCGCGGATCGGGCTGATCTGGCGGATAAGATCGTCAGATAAAGGCTCGGTGGCCAGTTGGAAAGCGTAGGTATTAATGGTTTTTTGGTAGATAAAAGGTTCCATACCGTTCAGGAAACCATTGCAGGCCCAGAGCATCTTATTCGCCCGCACCGACCCCATCGCTGTGCGCACGGTGATCCGCGAACCGTATTCCACGTTTAGCACGCTGCTGTTTTCGAAGATTTTGACGCCGTAATCCGCCAGCGCTTTGGCTTCACCCAGCAGCAGGTTGAGCGAATGAACGTGGCCGCCCCCCATGTGTTTCAGCGCACAGGTATAGGCATCGGAGCCCACCACCTGCTTCACCTCTGAGCCGGTATAAAATTCGATCTCCTCATCCGGTGAAACCGCTTTGAACTCTTTCAGCCAGCTACGCAGGGTTTTCTCTTGCCGCGCATTGCTGCCCAGATAACCGTAACCAAAACAGAAATCCGCATTAATGTCGTATTTTTTGATCCGTTCGCGGATGATCCCGGCACCCAGGTTGCTGATCTTAAAGATAGTCTCCAACCCTGCCGGGCCAACGTGGCGTTTGATCTTTTCCAGATCGTGGCCGATCCCGGCCATCACCTGCCCGCCGTTGCGGCCAGTACCGCCGTAACCCAGATAACGGCCTTCAAGAATGGCAATGTTAGTAATGCCTTTTTCTGCCAGCTCCAGCGCAGTATTAATGCCGGAAAAGCCCCCGCCGATGATCACCACATCAACGTCCAGATCCTCTTCCAGCGTCGGGAAGCGCAGATCGTATTTCTTGGTCGCCGCATAGTAGGTTAACGATTCGATTTCATTACTCATTGCTACACTCCCGTTGACTCATTTCCTAACCTGAATTATCAGGAGGGCAAGTACAGGCGACTATGTCCCTTTAGGGACATTTGCAACAGAATTTTAACATTATGCGGTGCGCCGCAAAGGAGCGGTAAGAAACAGATTGAACAGTTCGGCCTGAGAACCAATCTTCAGTTTGCCATAGATATTTTTACGGTGATTTTTCACCGTTCCAAGGCTGATAAACAGCCGTTCGGCAATCTGCTGCGAGCCATTACCGCTGAGGATCAGATCGACAATCTCGCGCTCACGCGGCGTCAGAACGTAACGCGCCTGAGCGGCGCTATCAGCCAGCGGAGCTGGGGAAACCGGTGGATTGGCGGGTACCACTTCGCTGTGCAGCCGCGCTACGCTTTTCACCAGCGTCAACGCCCCGTGTAAATCCGCCAGACGGGGAGCGCGCACGCCTACCGTTTGGCGCACAGAGCCGAAAAACACCCCCAAACCACGTTCTGGGGCCAACTGTAGCAATACGCCAGCTTCATCGTGCCAGCCGGTTTTGCGGTAGAAATTGCGGTAATAATCCGTCTGATAAAAACCACAGGGAGCTAACTGGCGCAGGGTAAACACGCTGCCATGCACGCCTTCATTCAGCGCCCGGTAAAAAGGATCTTCAAGGTAGGCCCCTTGCTGATAAATCTGGTTTACCGCATCGCTGTTTTCTTTTTCCGCCTTCATCAGGCAACGCGGTACCTGACCACGCTCGAAGGCATAGACAATCGCATTGTCAAAAGCAAAAAAGCCTTCCAGATAGGCCAGCAAGTTGGGATAGAACTGGCGGGTCGCCACCGCGTCGATCACCGCTGACAGCCTTTCGATCTGAATTCCCATCCCCGCCCCCAAATTATTAATAAATTAATAATCAGTTTATTCCAACGCCAAATGCCAGACTGTGGCCTCTCACCTATAAAAAGCATTCAACCGGCAAGAATGCAAGGCCGGGACTGTTTACATGTTAAACAAATCACAAGTTTGATTCACATGACCCAGGGTGACATTTAACATATTAACAATTAAGAGTTAGCACATGAAAAAGCGTTAGTTCACTGTTAACGGCTGAATTAAGCTGTGATTTTCAGATAAACCTGAGTCTAAGGAGAGAACATGACAACCAGCCAGATCATTGCTAACCGACAGACCTATTTCGGCAAGGGGAGTATTCAGCAACTGCTCCCGTTGCTGCGGGCCGAGCCCCAAACGACGTTGCTGTTCACCTGCCGTTCATTTCTGGCCGGTTCCGTTTACTCGTCACTGGCAGATACGCTGACGCCGCTGTTGGTTGGCAGTGAAATTGTTAGCCATGAGGCTTCGCCACAGGAGATTGATGTCTGGGTGGCCCGCTGGCGGGGCAAGGTAAAAAGGGTGGTAGCGATTGGTGGTGGCAGCGTGCTGGATGCCGCCAAAGCCTTTGCTGCGATCGTCGAACACCCACTGCCAACGCTGCGCTATATGGAAAAAGTCGGTGATAGCCCAATCAGCGGTGCGACGCTGCCGGTGATCGCCGTTCCTACCACCGCCGGGACAGGCAGCGAGGCAACGCAAAACGCTGTGCTCACCGACACCCGGTTTGCCAAAGTGAAAGCCTCATTGCGCCACCACAACTTTGTCCCTCAAGTGGCGATCCTCGATCCCGCCCTGTTGGAAGGAGCCCCAGACGATGTGCTGGCCTATTGCGCCCTCGACGCTTTCACACATTTGCTTGAATCTTATCTGTCCAAAACGGCCAGCAGCCTGTCACGCACTCTGTCGCTGGCGGGTATCCAGCATTTCCTCAGCGCTTGGCCGATGTTGAAACACAGTGATGAAGCGCGGGAAGCGATTATGCAGGCTTCCTACCTTGGGGGTTTGACGCTGAGTACGGCTGGGCTCGGGGTGATCCACGGCATTGCGGGTGAGATTGGGGCGCTGCGTAACTACCACCACGGCCAAATATGCGGTTGCCTGTTGTTGCCCTTTCTGGAATTGCTTAATGAAAGTGAGCACCCACAACAACGTGCATTAATGGCAGAACTCGCGTACCGCCTGTTCCCGACAGAACAGGGCAGCCCGGCGCATTTCTTGATCGATTTCATCACCCGCAACGCTATCGTGCCATTCTGGCAGAACGATTTACCACTCAGCCACGATGAACTGACCATCGTTCTGGAGAAGTCCAACAGCAAAAACGCCTGGGTCAACTATTCGCAACAACAGCGGCGATGGCTGATCGAAGGAGCGTTCCCGATTGAATGATTATATAATCAGATCAATAAAATAGCGGGAGCAAAGACATGAGTATTATCGACTGGATTTTAACCGGCATTGCGGTTGGCCTGATCGTCGGTGCGTTGATCAAGATCTTTGGCAAGAAGAAAGAGTAAACAACCGTCAGCCTCCTCTCCCTGCGTGAGAGGAGTGTTTTAATTCCCGCTTAGGCAACCGATCGTGCTGGCAAAGCACAGGGTTAATCCAAGGGGAGCGTAAAACCTGCGATCAGCGGGTCACTGGCCTGGAATAACGCAATGATGCTTTTTACCACCTCGCCACTCCGCTGGCTTGACCATGCCAGTGACAGGGTTGATGGATGGCGCGGGTGCTTGGTCTTTTTCTGTACCAGTTCCCCACTCTCCAGATAAGGCTGACACAGCGTATGCGGCAGAAAACCGATCCCCACCCCGCGTAAATGGCATTCCAGTTTGGTATGCAGATCCGGCACCTTAATTTCATGCTGACCAGCGAGTAGCCAGGCAATGCGTTTAGCCAGATGGCGGGCGGTATCTTCAACGTTAATTGCCGGATAAAGTCGCAACCGATCCTCGAGCAACGGTTCAGGCACATTAGCGAGCGGGTGATGCGGTGCGACGACAAATACCCAGTTAATTTTGCCTAGTGGCAATACGTTAATGGTATTTTCCAACGATTCATTACCCGTCGCTCCAATAGCCAGATGGCAATCCTCATTCAACAGAGCATCCCATACCCCCATATAGACCTGACGCGAAATATGGAACTGGGTAAACGGGTAGCGTAACTGCAGATAAGCCAGTAATTGGGCAACGGTCACCGGGTTATAGAGCAGGTTATTGAACACAATATTAACCTGGTGTTCCACCCCATCGTTGATTTGCCGCAGCTCATCGGGCATAGAAACGAGCCAGTTATGCCACTGACTACAGCGTTCCAGCAGATATTCACCGGCCGGGGTCAGATTGACACTGCGGGTCGTGCGAATAAACAGCAAGGTCCCAATACTTTCTTCCAATGCTTTGATGCGATAGCTGATGGTGGCGGTAGTTTTGTGCAGTAATTCGGCAGCGCGTGAAAAGCTCTGACATTCTGCCACTTTGATAAACGAACGAATGGTTTCCTGGTCCAGCATGATGATTCCTCACAAAGTACTACCACATTTCTTGTGCCATACGGAATAATTTACGGCTCTTACCTTTTACGGGTTAGTCATAAAACGGTACAGCATGACTCCGATCACACTTTGCCCGCGTTCAGCGTTAGAAAATGACTAAGTAACTATTTTGTTAAATAACCGACACCGACTTTATTATATTTTAACTTACTGATTTTAAATGACTTAAACCGCCAATTGTGCGAGCGATCATATTGTGGAAAAATTTTCCAAATTTAACTTTTAAATTCCAGATGACCTGTTTAAAGTGTGGGTATCAGTCAGTTTGTCATGTTGTTCCGGAAATAATGTTGGAGAAACAGATGGATTTAATTGCCGTTGAGCTCACACCAGAAGCCTTTGCCCCTTATGGTGATGTGCTGCAAACCGAAGGATCGTCATTTTTCCATATCAATGATGGGAAAACGGCGCGATATCATGATCTTGCCAAAATCGAAGTCTCTGATGGTCATCGGGTACTGGCCAGCATCAACCGCTCAGAACCTTGTGATATGCCGATGCAGTTTTCAGTGCTGGAAAAGCATCCCCTGTCTTCACAGGCTTTTATCCCGATGAATGGCGAGCGTTTCGTGGTGATTGTCGCCGAAGCGGGAAAAGGTGATGAAATCCCGGTTAACACGTTGCGCGCGTTTATCACCAATGGTCGGCAAGGGGTGAATTATCATCGCAACGTCTGGCATCACCCTTTGTTTGCCTTTGGTCAGGTTACCGACTTTTTCACCATCGATCGTGGGGGTGCAGACAACTGCGTTGTCAGCCAATTACCAGAGCCTTGCCGAGTTATCCTTGGATAGCGCTGTCCCCAACTGTACAGGCTGTTTATTATAGCGGGTAGAAAGCCAAACCTTGAGCTAAATGAAGGAAGCCTGAATGAACGAATTACGCAGAAAAGGAAGACCAACGACAGAATCGGGGGTGAAAAAAGGCGCGCAAGCATTGGAGCGTGGGCTGGAAATCCTGCAGTTTCTGGCGAATGCCGGTGGTAGCTCCTCTGTTTCCGTGTTATCCGAGCAGTTGGCTTTACCGCTGTCGACAACATTCAGGACATTGAAAGTATTAGAGAAATCCGAGTTTGTTTTCCAGGATCCACAACTGGGCTGGTGGCATATCGGCATACAATCGTTCACTGTTGGTTCGACCTACATGAACGACAGAGATGTGGTCTCCGTGGCAGGCCCTTATATGCGGCGCTTGATGCTCCTGTCTGGCGAAACGGCCAACCTGGCAATCAGGAATAATGTTGATGCTGTGCTGATCCGCCAGTGTGAATGTCAGGCGATGGTACGCATGTGTGCCCCACTGGGCAGCCGCTTGCCTCTGCATGCTTCAGGTGCGGGTAAAGCGTTGCTCTACCCGTTGGCGGAAGAAGAAATGCTGGATCTGGTGGTGCGTTCAGGGTTGCATTCCTTCACCCCGAAAACACTGACCAGTTTGAATTTGTTGCAGAAAGATCTCGCCCGCTCGCTGTCACAGGGTTACACCATTGATGACGAAGAGCATGCGTTGGGTTTGAACTGCCTGGCCTCGGCGATTTTTGACCGTAACAATAACGTGATTGCCGCGATCTCCATTTCAGGGCCAAGTTCGCGCGTGAGCAGCGAGCGTTTTGAGGAGTTGGGCGAACTGGTACGTGATGCGGCCAGCGACATTAGCGCCGCCCTGGGCGATTCGCGCAGTAAAAGAGAGAACCTTTAAAGCAAGACCTGTAGTCGCAGCAGCGCCTACAGGCTGAGATCCCCGCGTTTATCCACCTAGCGGGTTTTTTTGAAGTCATTTTTATTTTGGAAAAATTTTCCAATATTAGGAGAGTATCAGATGGCTAAAATGCGAGCGGTAGATGCGGCAATGTATGTACTGGAAAAAGAAGGCGTAACGACCGCATTTGGCGTGCCAGGCGCTGCGATCAACCCATTCTATAACGCCATGCGCCAACATGGGGGCATCAAACATTATCTGGCTCGCCATGTTGAAGGCGCTTCTCACATGGCAGAAGGGTATACCCGTGCCAAACCCGGTAACATTGGCGTGTGCCTCGGTACTTCCGGGCCTGCCGGGACGGATATGATTACTGCGCTTTATTCCGCCTCTGCCGATTCGATCCCCATTCTCTGTATCACCGGCCAGGCACCGCGCGCACGCCTGCATAAAGAGGACTTCCAGGCGGTTGATATCGAATCCATCGCGAAGCCCGTCACAAAGATGGCCACGACGGTGCTGGAACCTGCACTGGTTCCCCGCGTCTTGCAACAGGCGTTTTACCTGATGCGCTCAGGCCGCCCCGGCCCGGTGCTGGTCGATCTGCCTTACGATGTGCAAATGGCCGAGATCGAATTTGATCCAGAAACCTACTCATCTTTGGGTGCCGACAAGCCAGCCGCCACTCAGGCGCAGATCGACAAAGCCCTGGACATGCTGTGTGCAGCACAGAAACCGCTGATCATTGCCGGTGGTGGCATCCACAACGCCGATGCTGCCGATTTGCTGCAACAGTTGGCAGAGACGTGCGGCGTGCCGGTGATCCCAACGCTGATGGGATGGGGCTGCATTCCGGACGATCATTCCTTAATGGCAGGCATGGCTGGGCTGCAAACCTCACACCGTTATGGTAACGCCAACCTGCTGGATTCAGACCTGTTATTGGGCATCGGTAACCGTTGGGCCAACCGCCACACGGGGTCAGTGGATAAATACGTCGCAGGCCGCAAAATCATCCATATCGATATTGCACCAACCCAGATTGGCCGCGTGATTTGCCCGGATCTTGGCATCGTTTCAGATGCCAGAACGGCCTTGCAGATGTTGCTGGACAGAGCGCGTGAGCGGGCCGATCAAGGCAGTTTGCCAAACTGGTCATCCTGGGCAGCAACCTGCCTCAAGCGCAAACAAACCCTGTTACGCAAAACCCATTTCGACAACGTGCCGGTCAAACCGCAGCGTGTTTATGAGGAGATGAATCGGGCGTTTGGCCGTGACGCCTGCTATGTCACCACCATTGGGCTTTCGCAGATTGCTGCTGCCCAGTTGCTGCATGTTTTCAAACCACGTCACTGGATCAACGCGGGTCAGGCGGGCCCATTAGGCTGGACCATTCCTTCGGCCCTTGGCGTGTGTGCGGCTGATCCGCAACGCAAAGTCATTGCGCTGTCCGGTGACTATGACTTCCAGTTTATGATCGAAGAACTGGCGGTAGGGGCGCAATTCAAGCTGCCTTATATCCATGTGCTGGTGAATAACGCCTATCTGGGGTTGATCCGCCAATCACAACGCGGTTTTGACATGGACTACTGCGTTCAGCTCTCTTTTGAAAACATCAATAACTCAGAAATTGGTGAGTACGGTGTTGATCACGTCAAAGTGGTTGAAGGCTTGGGATGCAAGGCTCTCCGGGTGTTTAAGCCGGAAGATATTGGCCCGGCGTTCCAACAGGCCCAAGAACTCATGCGTCTGCATCAGGTTCCAGTCGTGGTGGAGATTATTCTCGAACGGGTGACCAACATCTCAATGGGGACAGAATTGGACAACGTTAATGAATTTGAACCTGTTGCCGAGTCACCAGAAGACGCCCCGACCGCAGTCAGTTATTTCAATTATCGTTAGGGGAACAATTATGCCGAAGTTTTCAGCTAATTTATCAATGTTATTCAACGAAGTGGACTTTTTGCAGCGTTTTCGCTGTGCCAAAGAACAAGGGTTCGCGGCGATAGAATATATGTTCCCTTACGATTATCCGTTACAGACATTGAAAAATGCTCTGGAGGAAAATCAATTAACTCAGGTATTGCAGAACCTGCCTGCGGGGAATTGGGCAGCAGGTGAGCGGGGCATCGCCTGTTTGCCTGGGCGCGAATCCGAGTTTCGCGATGGCGTAGGTTTAGCGATTGAATATGCCCAGGGCTTAGGATGTGCGCAAATCAATTGCCTGATTGGCAACCCGGATAACACCGTTGCGCGGCATAAAACCGATGAAATTGTGGTGGCTAATTTGGGCTATGCGGCCAAGGAGTTGGCGAAAGCGAATATTCGCTTCTTGGTTGAGCCAATCAATAAATACGACATGCCAGCGTTCTATTTGCAAACGACAACCCAGGCATTAGAGCTGATGGATTGGGTTGATAGCCCTAATCTGTTTATTCAATACGATATTTACCACATGCAACGTATGGAGGGTGAACTCACCCAAACCATGCAGAAACTGCTCAAGCAAATAGCGCATATCCAGGTTGCCGACAATCCAGGGCGGCACGAGCCCGGCACCGGTGAAATCAACTATGACTATCTGTTTAGCGCCTTGGACAACATGGGCTATAGCGGTTGGATCGGCTGTGAATATAAGCCCGCCACCACGACGGTTGCCGGGATGTCGTGGATAAAGAAATATCAACATTGAGGGAAATATCATGAAAGTAGGCTTTATCGGTTTAGGGATCATGGGCACCCCGATGGCAGAAAAGTTAATGGCGGGTGGCCACCAGTTATATGCCAATACGCTGAGCCAGGTTCCCCCTGAATTGCTGGCAAAAGGTGCAATAGCTTGCGCCACCCCCAAACAGGTGGCCGAGCAGGCAGATATTATCTTCATTATGGTGCCGGATACGCCACAGGTTGAAGAAGTGTTATTTGCTGCCAATGGCTGCGCTGAAGCCGCGCTTAAAAACAAAATCCTGGTGGACATGAGTTCTATTTCACCTTTGGCGACCAAAACATTTGCCAAACGGATCAACCAACTGGGTGCCGATTACCTCGACGCACCGGTTTCTGGTGGCGAAGTAGGGGCTAAACAGGGCTCATTGACTATCATGGTCGGCGGTGACGAAGCCATATTCGGGCGCGTGAAGCCTTTACTGGCGCTGATGGGCAAAAACATCACGCTAGTTGGCGGCAATGGCGACGGCCAGACCTGTAAAGTTGCCAACCAGATTATTGTGGCGCTGACCATTGAGGCGGTCTCTGAAGCCCTGATCTTTGCTTCCAAAGCCGGTGCCGATCCGGCGCGGGTGCGTGAAGCACTGATGGGCGGTTTTGCTTCTTCGCGCATTCTGGAGGTGCATGGCGAGCGGATGATCAAGCGGGCGTTTGAACCCGGCTTCCGTATCTCTTTGCATCAAAAAGATCTCAACCTTGCGCTGCAAGGAGCGAAGTCTCTGGCCCTCAGTTTGCCCAATACGGCCTCTTGCCAGGAATTGTTTAACCTTTGTGCTGCCAACGGCGCCAAAGATCTGGACCATTCCGCTTTAGTTCAGGCGTTGGAGATCATGGGCAACCATAAAATATCTGGCTAAAGCGTGGGATCTCTACTCTGCATAACTCTAGTTGCTGGTAGATAACAGAACACCCAAGCAACCTGAAGTATACAGGGTATAGATCCCGATATATCGCAGGCCACCTGGCATATTATTTTTTTAATTGGCTCACACTACTGCACATATTGGTATTTTCTCTATCAAGTTAAATTATTAATGCTCAAGGCTGTGAATGGCTTTCAGGTGCTACCTGCTTCTAAAAATGTCAGTGGGCTATTTTAGGTAAATGATAGAAAAACTCACTTAATCGATTTTCTTATTAAAAATAAGAAGGACTTGTCATGGAATCTATCAGCAGCAAGCAGCGAGAGAAATACCAACAGCGTGGCTATCAT
Source organism: Serratia sp. Ag1 (assembly GCF_000743355.1). Taxonomy (GTDB): domain Bacteria; phylum Pseudomonadota; class Gammaproteobacteria; order Enterobacterales; family Enterobacteriaceae; genus Chania. Next base: position 88,001 of record NZ_JQEI01000016.1, on the reverse strand, counting down.
GAAGATCTTCTCCCGAAAGAGACGGACAAGAAAACCTGGAAAGCAATTAACTATTTTACTCTCTGGATGGGTTCTGTGCATAACGTCCCCAACTATGTTGCCGTGGGGGGCTTTTTTATTCTGGGCCTTTCTACCGTCAGTATTATGGCGGCGATTATCCTCAGTGCTTTTGTTATCGCTTTTGTCATGGTGATGAACGGTGCGGCAGGGTCAAAATACGGCATTCCTTTCGCCATGCTCCTGCGGGCATCTTATGGCGTTCGTGGAGCGTTATTGCCGGGGATCCTCAGAGGCTGTGTGGCCGCTATCATGTGGTTTGGCCTGCAGTGCTATGCCGGTTCGCTGGCTTTTCTAATCCTACTCGGCAAACTGTGGCCGGAGTTCCTGACGTTAGGCGGCGATTTCAGCCTGCTGGGGATCAGCCTGCCGGGGTTGATCGCTTTCCTGATTTTCTGGGCGGTTAACGTGGCTATCGGTTTAGGCGGCGGGAGCATTCTCAATAAATTCACCGCGATCCTTAACCCTTGTATTTACGTCGTATTTGGTGGCATGGCGATCTGGGCCATCTCACTCGCCGGGTTGAGCAATATTATTGCCTATGTCCCCGCAAATACGGATATCACCAGCAATAGCGGCTTTATGTTTCTGGTTGTGATCAATGCGGTAGTGGCAGTTTGGGCCGCACCTGCGGTCAGCGCATCCGATTTCACCCAATATGCCAAAAGCTTCCAGCAACAGGCTGTCGGGCAAACGTTGGGCTTGGTGGTGGCCTACTTGCTCTTTGCCGTTGCCAGCGTTTGTATTTTAGCCGGAGCCAGCATCCATTACGGGGTTGATACGTGGAACGTGTTGGATATCGTACAAAAATGGGATAGCGTTTTTGCTTCGGTGTTTGCGGTATTGGTTATCTTGATGACCACGATTTCAACCAACGCAACCGGTAATATTATTCCGGCAGGTTACCAGATCGCGGCGATTGCCCCCAAGAAGCTGACCTATAAAAATGGGGTCGTCATCGCCAGTATTATCAGCCTCATCATCTGCCCCTGGAAATTAATGGAGAATCAGGAAAGTATTTATCTGTTTCTTGATGTGATTGGTGGGATTCTGGGGCCGGTTATTGGGGTAATGATGGCGCACTACTTTATTGTGATACGCAGTGACATTAATCTGGACACCTTATACACAGAACCAGGCAACTATAAATATTACGAAAATGGTTTTAACAGCGTAGCCTTTATTGTGACTTTAGTCGCGGTGGTACTTTCTCTGGGGGGCAAGTTTATCAGCATCCTGGAGCCCTTGTCCCGGGTTTCCTGGTTTGTCGGCGTTATTAGTGCCTTCTGTTTGTATGCATTAATTAAAAGCAAGGTCGCTGCAAGCGGCAAGAATATACCTGATGTGGATATCATAACGAAGTAGAAATATATATCCCCATCATACTTCAAGTTGCTTGGATTTTGACTCGAATTATTTTGGGTATAGATATTAAATCGCAATAAATTTATTTCACAAAGGAGAGTTACTATGTCATTCGATACAATTATAAAAAACGGCACGGTTGTTCTTGAACATCAAGCCATCATTACAGACGTTGCCATAAAAGAGGGCAAAATCGCCGCCATCGGTCATGGCCTGTCGGGGGCTAAAACAGAGATCGATGCCACCGGTATGGTCGTGGCACCAGGTATGATCGACGCCCATGCGCATATGTCCGAACCAGGCCGCACCCATTGGGAAGGTTATGAAACAGGTACGCGCGCAGCCGCAAAAGGCGGCATCACTACCATGATTGAAATGCCGCTGAACCAGTTGCCCGCCACCGTCGACAAAGCCACCATAGAAATGAAGTTTTTTGCGGCAGAAGGCAAACTCACCATTGATGCTGCACAATTCGGCGGCCTGGTTTCCTACAATCTGGATCGGCTGCAGGAACTCGATAAAGCTGGCGTGGTGGCTTATAAATGTTTTGTCGCCACCTGTGGCGATCGCAGCGTCAGCAATGACTTCCGCGATGTGAATGATTTTGAATACTTCCGAGGATTGCAGATCCTCTCCAAGCTCGACCAACTGGTGGCCGTTCACGCAGAAAATGCCCTGATTTGCGATGAGTTGGGTAAAGAAGCCAAAGAAGCTGGGCGCGTCACCGCCCACGATTATGTCGCGTCACGGCCCGTCTTCACCGAAGTTGAAGCGATCCGCCGCGTGCTGTATCTGGCAAAAATCGCCGGTTGCCGCCTGCACATTTGCCATATCAGCAGCCCGGAAGGGGTGGCAGAAGTCACCCGGGCACGCCAGGAAGGGCAACAGGTCACCTGTGAATCCTGCCCGCACTACTTTGTGCTGGATACCGATCAGTTTGAAGAAATTGGCACATTAGCCAAATGTTCACCGCCGATTCGTGATGCAAAAAATCAGCAGGGAATGTGGGACAAACTGTTTAATGGTGAGATTGACTGCCTGGTTTCCGATCACTCCCCTTGCCCACCGGATATGAAAGCGGGCAATGTCATGCAAGCCTGGGGCGGGATCGCTGGGATACAAAACTGCGTCGATATCATGTTTGATGAAGCGGTACAAAAAAGAGGGATGTCGCTGCCTGACTTCTCTAAATTAATGTCCACCAACGCCGCCGATATATTTGGTCTGAAACATAAAGGGCGCATCGCTATTGGTCAGGATGCAGACCTGGTATTCATTCAACCAAACAGCAGCTATGTATTAACCACAGACGCTCTCGAGTATCGCCATAAAGTCAGCCCGTATGTTGGGCGGAAAATCAACGCACGCGTGGCAAAAACCATTCTGCGCGGTGAGGTCATTTACGATATCAAGACCGGCTTTGGCGCACGCCCTACGGGCAGATTTGTGCTGAAGCACCAGCAATAAGTACCGTTAATGTCGCGTTCATCTTCTGGTGAACGCGATTGTCTTTGTGTAGTGAGAAGGATGGTGTAACCATGAGTGGAACCCCGTGGTGGCGAGGCCACTTGTTGTCAGGTTTTCAATGGTTTTTCTTTATATTCTGCAACACGGTGGTGGTTCCGCCCACCTTGCAGTCGGCATTTCATCTGTCACCCCGTGTGGCTTTCTGTATTACCCAATATACCTTTCTGGCGACCGCCATTGCCTGCCTGTTCCAGGTCATAGGCGGCCATCGGCGCGCCATTATGGAAGGGCCAACCGGCCTCTGGTGGGTAACAATATTAACCCTGACGCTGGCAGAATCGGCCAACGGGACGCCGCTGCCGGTGATCGGCGGTAGCCTGGCCGTGGGGATTTTCCTGTCAGGTATTTTAACCATTGTGATTGGCGTGACCGGGCTTGGGCATCGGCTGGCAGCATTATTTCGCCCCGCCGTTATGGGGACGTTTATGTTCCTGCTGGGAGCCCAATTGGTGGCGATCTTCATGAAAGGCATGTTTGGGCTACCTTTTGGTGCCTACAATGGGCCAGTGATCATTAACTACCAGACGTTCTCTCTGGCAGTTGCGATCATGCTGCTGATCGTCGTGACCATTATTTTCTTGCCGCGCGCGATCGGTAAATATGCTTTATTGATCGGGGCCGTGGTGGGCTGGGTAGCCTATAGCCTGATATTCAAACCCGACGCGTTGAGCATCGATAGCCATGAATGGCTGCTCTTCCCACTTGGGCAACCGCAAGATCTGCGGCCAGGCATTATTGTCAGTGCGCTCTTGGCCGGGCTGATTAATATTTCCAACAGTTTTGGGGCGATACGCGGTACTGATGCGTTTTATGGTGATCAACCGGCCAGCAAAGCGCTTTACCGCCGCAGTTTTTTCGCTTCCGGTTTATTGACCTGTTTTTCGGCCCCATTAGGGGTGGTGCCATTTTCCCCCTTTGTCTCTTCTATTGGCCTGATTACCCAAACGCAGGACAGCAGCAGACAATCGTTCATAATAGGTAGCCTACTGTTCCTGTTGATCGCTGCAGTGCCAGCGTTAGCCCGTTTTTTTTGCGCGATCCCGTTAACCATCAGCAGTGCCGTAATGCTGGTCTCATATTTACCGTTGCTCTATTCAGCCTTCTTCTTTTTCAATCAGATTACTTTGAGCCCAAAGAATATCTACCGTCTGGCGTTCCCTTTATTTTTCGGGATATTCTTTATGAGCATTCCGGCTAGCTTTTTACACAGCGTTCCCGTGATGATCAGACCCTTGCTGAGTAATGGTTTATTGATTGGTGTCATGCTGTCAGTGTTACTGGAAAACATCTTACCTTGGGATCGGCTGAAATAAGATGACTTTATTTTTCCCATTATTACAAACCTAACCGTTCATTTATCATAAACAGGAGCATGTATGTTAAACAAGAAACTACTGCCCGGCGTATTCGCAAAATGAACAGAGCGGCGCAGGGCTGGATCAATGTACGCAAGAAGAAGCGGATCTGCTGTTAACGTTGAATCAGGATTATCAGTAATGGCAGGCAACAGGAATTTGATGGGGCACTGCAGCAGGTTTATAAAGTGGTGCTCTGGCGCATGCTTGATACGGTGAAGTAATTGGTTGGAGAATGTCGGTCGATACCAATGGCATCGACCGAATTGAACCAAATCAAATCTCAACGTCGCGGTTACAATCCTTTGAATAGATATAGCTGAAGCGCTCTTTACCTACTGCATAACCAGCTTGAGGCACATAGGCCGCCATAAAGATATAATCGCCCTTCTTCACCGGGATCCACTCATTGTCCAAATTATAAACACCGTTCCCACTCAATATATAAGCACCATGTTCCTGAACATGAGTTTCAATGTAACCGTGGCTGGCACCAGGTTCGAAAGAGAGAATGTGCATATTCATATCAAAACCAAGATCTTTCGGCAGTAAGTCCTGCAGGATCACATCACTCATACCTTCGTAGTGGATCTTTTCGAGGTTTTTCACATTGTCGCAAACGACATGAGCTTCATAACCTGCAATGCGGTTATAGGCGCGTTTATACAGGAATAGCTGGCTTGGCTTGCCTGCATTGTCATTGGCCAAGCGCAAAGTCACCCCCGCCGGGCAATAAAGATAACCGCCGCTGGTCAGCGCATAAGAGGTTTCATTAGCCGATGCGTTAATTTTCCCGTCGATCACATAAACAAAGGTTTCAATGTTTTCACCACCAAACCCCTGCTGATTTCGACCGTCTGCGTGCAGAGTAACCAGATAATCGACAAAGCTGGCACCCAGTTTGGGTGTCGATAAAATAGTGATATCGCAGTTTTCAAAGCCCGGAACGATATTGCGTACCAAGCCTTCTACCGGAATAAGCGCATAGTTGTTGCGTTTGATCACTGAGCGAGATGATAAAATATCGGTTGGATAGCCAATTTGATTGTTGAAATAACCCACGTTGATTCTCCTGATTAATAAATCTGTTCCCACGTGTTTAACGTGCAGGAACAGGTTGATGCCCTCTGGCTACCTATTCCTGATAAGCCAATCGATAAAGAGTGTGAGCCAGAATATTGACCCCTACGGCCAGATCGCCGATGGCGGTTTTTTCGGCTGGGTTGTGGCTGATACCGGCAACGCTGGGGACAAATATCATCACCGTCGGTACCCGTGGCGCGAAGATTTGCGCATCATGGCCTGCACCGCTGTGCATCAGGCGGTAGCTGAGGCGCTCGGTTTCGCAAAGATGGGTGATATCTTGCACCAACCGCCGGTCCATCGGGATAGGAGCCTCATCCATCCACAAGTCAATCTGAGAAATGACGCCCATTTTCGCACAAATACGCTGAATGTCGGCCTCCAACTGCTGCGTAAAGCGCAACAACGTTGGCTGATCGGTATGGCGGCAGTCAATGGTGAAATGCGTACAACCTGGCACCACATTGACAACGTTGGGTTTCGGCTCAACCTTGCCGAAGGTCAATACCAACGGATCGCCTTCCGCCTGTGCTTTAGCGATCGACTCACAACAGATGCGGCTAAAAGCATGAATCGTGTCTTTGCGGTAACTCATCGGCGTGCTGCCAGCATGGTTAGCCTCACCGAGCAACGTAACATTATAGCGGCGTTGGCCAACGATATCGGTCACGACACCAATGGTTTTCCCTTCGGTTTCCAACACCTTGCCCTGCTCAATATGCAGTTCAACAAAGGCCGCAATATCTGTGCGCGGCGGCTGATGTGGCGCCGGGAAATCAAAACCTGCGTCATGCATCGCATCGACAAAGTTAACGCCTGCCGTGTCGCAAATCGATTTAACCTCTTCGCTGTTTGCCGTACCAATAACGTTTTTGCTCCCCCAGAACACATAAGGAAATCGGCTGCCCTCTTCTTCAGCCAGGGAGATAACCTCCAGAGTCCGCAATGGTGTGCCATAGGTCTCTTTAAGGTACTTAATCGCCAAATAAGCCGCTTCGATACCAAACTGCCCATCAAGATTGCCACCGTTTACCACGGTATCAATATGGGAACCGGAAAGGATCACCTGGTCGGGATATTTATTTCCCAGCAAGCGCCCGGACAGGTTACCAATTGCGTCATAAGAAGCCACTAATCCCGCACGTTCAAATGCCTGTTTAAGCGCACGTTGAGCATCGATCCACTCTTGGGTATATAATAGCCGCGTCATGCCACCGCCAGGATCTGCACCTATTTTTGATAACCAACCAGAGGTTTCGCTAATTGCTTGTTGGAAATTTCTCATCTTTATCTGTCCACTTTCAATTTTCAGCAACTCGAATTATTTGGGGTAGGCAGGGCGCTGATATTTCAAACGCCCTTTTTAATGATCTGCTGAATTAACTGGCAAAGGGATCTTTATGATCGTATGAACGCTGGTAAATATCATCGGAAATCAGATATTGATAAATTTCATCGACAATTTCGATGCCATTCTTCTCGTTCTGTATTTCTCGCATATGGCTGCCTTGCCCAGGATAGAGCACTTTTTCCACACCAGGAGCGGGTTTGATTTCATTTAATTCTTTCATTACCTGGCTGACGTGCTTACGGAAGGTGCTGGCACTGGTGAAATTACCTGGGTTGAGCACGATATGCAGTTGGCCCAATTCCCGGCCAGCGCTCAGATCGTGATACATCGAGCTGACGTGTTTACCAAACGGTAGCCCAAGCAAGACGCCAGACAGAATATCAACCATCATCATCAGGCCATAGCCTTTTGGCCCGGCAATCGGCAACAGCCCGCTCACGGCAAAAGGATCGGTGGTATGTTTACCTTCACTGTCAACGGCCCAGGTATCTGGAATGGGTGCGTTGCGCGAACGGGCATCCAGCACTTTACCCCATGCCTGCACGGTGGTCGCCATATCAAAGGTCACGATGTCATCACCTTCCGCTGGCGCAGAGAAAGCGATCGGGTTGGTGCCGTAATACACTTCCGCACCGCCATAAGGAACCACCATCGGATCCGATTGGCAGAGAGAGATCCCGATCATGCCTGCACGGGCGGCCTGCTGAACAAAGTAAGACAGCGCGCCGCTGTGGCCAATACGGCGCACACCCACCACCGCAACGCCATTTTCCTTAGCCATTTCGATCGCGTGATCCATACTCAGCTTGGCAGCAACATGCCCGGCGCCGTTATCTCCATCAAAAATAGCACTGCACGGACCGGTTTTTTCAAACGTAAAGTGGGGATTATTGTTGGTTCCCCCCTTGCTGATGCGCTCAGAGTAATACTCCACGCGCACAGCGCCATGAGAATGGATGCCCCGGGCATCGGCGTGAACCAAAACGTCGGCGACAATGCCTGCATGCTGTTCGCTCAGACCAGCAGCATGAATTTTATTTTGAATGAGTTGATGCAATTGCTGTTTAGAGACTTTCATAGACAGTCCTTTTGTTACTACGGTTTATACCCAAAATAATTCAAGTTGCTTGTAGGCGGCAACCGAGTGAATCCCCAGGAGCTTACTCAAGTAAGTGACTGGGGTGAATGAGGGCAGCCAACACCCAAGCAACTTGAAGTATGACGGGTATATTAAAACCACCTCTGGAGGGTAATGTATAAAGCTCAGCAGAAAATAATGTGATCCAGGTGGATATTACTTTATTGACTTAAATTTTTATTGAATGGGTTTGGCATTATTAAAACTTTTCTAACAAAGTTGTGCAATCTTATTATTTTCTTTATTAATTGAAGCAATATTTAATGATTTTATCTCACAATAAATAAAGTGTGATGATACTCACCTTCAATGCAGTGTTTTATTTGTAGCTTGGCAAACAAGAAGACGAAACGAATAACTATACCCCAAATACCTGTGGTTACCGCTCATGATTAATGCTTGCGAAGTTCACATGCTGTTTTAAGGATATCACTATGATCCATGCTTTTATAAAAAAAGGGAGCTTTCAGGACTCGGTCAGCCTGATGCTCATTTCCCGTAAACTCAGTGAATCACCGAATGTTGAAGAAATCTCGGTCATGATGGGGACCCCGGCCAATAAATCCTTGCTTGAAGCGACCGGCTTCTGGCACCCGCAATTCAGCGAGGCCACCCCGAATGACATTTGCGTAGCGATCAAAACAGCAGTTGCCGACGGCACAATCACTGAACAAATCAGTGAGGCGTTAGACGCGGCGCTGAAAGCGCTTGCTCAAGGGCAACAGGGCGGTAAACGCCTGCTCAAAGCACGTAGTTGGCGCATGGCGCGGCAGAAACTGCCTGATGCCAATATGGTGCTGATCTCGATTGCCGGTGAATATGCCGCCGAGCTGGCCGAGCAAGCACTGGATGATGGCTGCAACGTAATGATGTTTTCCGATAACGTCAGCGTTGAGCAGGAAGTCGCGTTAAAAACCAAGGCGCGCAGCAAAGGCCTGATCGTGATGGGGCCTGACTGCGGCACGGCCAATATCGCCGGAGCGCCGCTGGCCTTTGCCAATCTGGCTCCCAAAGGGATGATTGGCGTCATTGGCGCTTCAGGAACCGGGATCCAGGAACTGATATCGCAAATTACTCTGGCCAGGCAAGGCGTTTCTCACGCGATCGGCTTGGGCGGGCGTGACTTAACGGCTGCCGTGGGGGGAATCAGCGCCATCAGCGCACTGCGCATGCTGGCAGCAGATCCACAGAGCCAAGTGCTGGCGTTTGTCTCCAAACCCCCGGCAGAAACCGTGCGCAAGCAGGTCATTGCAGAAATGAAAACCCTCGGCAAACCGGTAGTCGCGCTGTTCCTTGGCGCGCAAAACCCGGTGAGGCAAGAGGGCAATATCACTTTTGCCAGCACGCTGGATGAGGCAGCCCGCCTTGCCGCAATGTTGGCACATATCCAGCAAATGGCGGCGCAACAACCCGCAGTGTGCGGCGGCAAGATTTGCGGTTTGTATGCTGGCGGTACGCTGGCAGCAGAATGCGCCATGCTGCTGGCTGCTGAGTTAGGCCTTGAAGCCGACCGCCAGCATCAACAGGGCTCAATGCTCAACACCGAGGGGCACCGCATTATCGATCTGGGGGATGATTTTTATACTCAGGGTAAGCCCCACCCGATGATCGACCCTTCTACCCGCAATCAGGAAATTGCCCGTCTTGCCCAACAACCACAGGTTGGCGTGTTGCTGTTGGATGTGGTGATCGGCTACGGCGCGCAGGAAGATCCCGCCAGTTCGCTGGCTGATGAGGTTAAACGCCTGCGTGAAAAGCGCGGTGCGGCGCAGCCGCTGGCCGTTATTGCCACGGTGACCGGCACTGAACAGGATCCACAGCAGCGCTCCAAACAGATTGCCACCCTCAGTGCAGCAGGTATTGCCGTCATGAACTCGCTGCCGGAAGCAACGCTGCTGGCCAGCCAGCTCATTGCTCCCCCGCTGGTTGGCGTAACCGCATCAGCCCCCGCAATGCTGGACGGCGTTTCCGTGATTAACGCGGGTTTGCGCAGCTTTGCTGATGATCTGCAAACCAATGATATTTCAGTGGTCCACTACCAATGGGCTCCGGTTGCCGGTGGCAATCAACGATTGGCTAACATACTGAAAAATTTAAAGTAAGGGATTGATATGTACGCATCTATTGAACAAGCAAATGCTGCCGTTATTGCCAGGATCCGCGAAGCACGCCCACATTGGCAAGATGTTGATTTAGCCAAAAAACTTATCCCCCAGTTGGCTCAGGGCAGAAAGCTGCTGCATGCCGGGCCACCGGTTACCTGGCAGGAAATGAGCGGTCCGGTTCGCGGGGCCTGTATCGGAGCCTGTCTGTTTGAGCAATGGGCCGACAACGAACAGCAGGCACTGGCTTTGCTGGAACAGGGCGAAATCGAATTTATCCCTTGCCACAACGTTAGCGCGGTCGGGCCGATGGGGGGCATAACGTCGGCGAATATGCCGTTAATTGTGGTGAAAAACAGCGTTCATGGTAACCATGCCTACTGCAACATGAACGAAGGTATCGGCAAAGTCATGCGCTTTGGTGCCTATGGGCCAGATGTGCAGGAGCGTTTGCGCTGGATGCGTGACTCGTTGGCTCCGGTGCTGAAAGCAGTGCTAAGCACTTTCGAAGGGGGGCTCGATCTCACCGCCGTGATGGCACAGGCCATCACCATGGGGGATGAATTCCACCAGCGCAATATTGCCGCCTCGGCACTGTTGATGCGCCAACTGGCTCCCAAGATCAGCCTGCTGGAGCAGGATAAAAACGAGCTGGCCAAAGTCATGCAATTCCTCAGCATCACCGATCAGTTTTTCCTGAACCTGGCAATGGCCTACTGCAAGGCCGCAATGGATGCCGGGGCGGAGATCAAACAGGGCACGATCGTGACGGTCATGACCCGCAATGGCAAAAACTTTGGCATCAAAATCAGCGGAATGGGCGAGCAATGGTTTACCGCGCCGGTCAATACGCCAGAAGGCTTGTTCTTCTCCGGCTATAGCCAGGCCGATGCCAACCCGGATATCGGCGACAGCGCCATTACAGAAACCTTTGGTATTGGTGGGGCAGCGATGGTGGCCGCGCCCGGCGTCACCCGCTTTGTCGGTGCTGCTGGCGGGATGAATGCCGCCACCGATATCTCGGATGAAATGACAGAGATTTATCTGGAACACAACATGATGCTGCAGATCCCAACCTGGGATTTCCAAGGGGCCTGCCTGGGGTTGGATGCCCGGCGGGTGGTGGAAACAGGCATCACGCCATTAATCAACACCGGGATCGCTCACCGGGAAGCCGGGATTGGCCAGATTGGGGCTGGCACCGTCCGCGCTCCACTGGGTTGTTTTGAGAAAGCCATCGAAGCCTTGGCAGAAAAACTGGGAATCAACGCGTAAATCAGGTGTGTGCCTGGGCACCCCCCAGGCACAGGAGGATCTCTAATGGAAATTACCGCGTTAACCGTCAGCCACCATGCCACACAGGATTACGGCCCGCTACGTTGTGTGGGGCGTTTCAACCATGCCATCAATTTCCTCTCACAAAGCGAGCGGCTGTTGACGCTCCACCGCGAAGGACGCGGGATCAGCCCAATGGGCTGGGAAATAGCCAGTGGTGATTTTGATAAGATCTTTGACCGCCTATTGGGAGAAGAACCCGGCCAGCTCTCGCCTGCGGGTATCGAATTGGCAGACATCTGTATCCATCGTCAGGATAACCGTCTGGATCTGCGCTTAAACCTGCGCGATGAGATCCCGCTTTCACCGTTGGCCACCCTCTTGGCCGATGAACCGATCCATACCGGTTTGTTTGGCCGCCTGGCTTTGCTTGTCAGACAGCCGTTATGTACCGAGATCCACGAGATGCAACAGCAGTTTGTCGCCTGGCTGCAAGGGCAAGCCGTTGACTGGAGTTCGGTGCTGGGCAAAGGGCCAGGGCTGACACCAAGCAATGACGATACCGTGCTCGGCATGCTCTTGAGCGCCCATCTTGATAGCCGTGTGGATATTGCCCGTTTACCCGCGTTCTTTGCTGCCAGCCAGCCGTTGGGCGAGTTAACCACCCTGGTAAGTGCTCACTATCTTCAGTTCGCCGAAAAGGGCATTTTCTCTACCCACTTACAGCGGCTGGCTCGGGCTTTGCTGTGGCACGATGAATTACCGGCCGCGATCGGTGAACTGTTAGAAACCGGCTATTTCTCCGGCGCGGATACTCTGTTGGGGGTCTGGCTGGGCGTAGCGGCCATCAATAGCCAGTCATAACATAAGCGGAAAGCTCCCCAGGATGCTTGTGCAAACAGGTGGCTGGGGTGCCTAGATCCGGCTCAGGCAGTCGAGCGCCAGCGCCTTGAAGCTGTCGAAATTATCGCTGCTCAGCAGGCGGCTCATCGAACGTTCACGCACAAAGGTGACGAACAGATCGTAAATCGCCATCGCTTCTTCGTAATCGCTTTTACTGATCGCCAGCAGGAAGATCACATGGGCGATCTCCCCTTCTCCCCAGGCTATGCCCTGCGGGGCCAATAGCGTCACGACCACGGTTTTTTTCGCCAGCAACCCCAGCGAGTGCGGCAAGGCAATGCCCTCGCCCAGCAAGGTGGAAACGATCGCTTCACGCTCAACCACCGAAGGGTAAAAATCGCTGCCTACATAATCTTCCTGCTCCAACTGAGTGCAGACTTTTTTAAACAGTTGTTCCTGCGTCAGCGGTTCGTTGACGATCATGAAATGATTGGCGTCGAAGAATTTCTCCAACATATACGGCTTGGTGCGATCCACCAGCACCAGCTTGCCCAACTGTTCGAGCTGATATTCAGTCGGGAAGGGGGACATCACCACCACCGGCTTGTTTTTCTCGCTGATACGCGCGTTGGAAATCACGAAATCTTCTTCGATCTGGCTGAGGATCTCGTAATCCCGCAGCGAAACAATGCGCGTCATCACCAGTTGCGGGTACTTGCGGGCAATCTGCGCCTGAATCATCCGCACCGTCGAATTGCCGGTATCACACACCAGCATCACCTGCGGATGGCGTTCATAACCGATATTGTAGTGGCGCTCCAGGCCGACGCCGATATGCAGCACCAGGTAGCCGATTTCATTCTCACTCAGAGTATAAGGGGTGTATTTCCCCCAACTGGATACCGCCGCCAGCGTCACATCGTAAGCCATCGGGTAATGCTGCTTGATGTTAGCCAGCAGGGGATTCGGGATCGTAATCTGGTATTTCACCCGCGTAATCATGGTCTTGATATGGGTGAGCAGATCGGCACGTAGCTGTTTGTCGCCCTGCAGATTGTAGTTATAGTGGGTATTGATGTAAGACAGAATGTAATCCACCAGCGCATCTTCATCATCAGCATTGATTTCCGTCGGCTGAATTTCCTGTACCCGCCGGGCGGCAATATTCACCCGCAAATAGGCTTCTTCCGCTACCGAGATCTCTTTACCTGCCGATGTACGCAGTTCGCTTGCCAAACGGCTGGAAACCTTGCGCACTGAATCATCACCGTCTTCAACCTCAAACTCCGGCAGCGGATAACCGTCGATAATGCGCTGCAACGCAACCGCGCAATAGAAAATCAGGTATTGCTCGCCTTCATCCGTTAGCCGGATAGCATACTGCGACAACAACGGATGCAGCAGCCCAGCCAAGCTCGCCACCTGCGGCTGCTGGAGGATCTCATTGTTCAGCAGCGGATTTTCTGGGTCGGCAAGATGCAGTTGAAACAGCAGATCGGTCAGGCAGGCTCGGATCGCCATTTCTGAACCAAACAGTTTCATGCCATAACGCGGTTTGGTTTCAATGGTTAACTGATAGTGCGCCAAACGCTCCCTCACCTCAGCCATGTCGTTTTGCAACGTGCCACGGCTGACAAACCATTCGTCAGCTAAATCTTCCAGCTTCAGAGAAAAGGCTGAGGTCAAAAAGCGAATCAACAGGTAATGCACCCGTTCCTGCCCACTGCGCGGGGTGGCCTGTTTTCTGCGTTCCTGATGCTGTAAGGCGCTGAACAGCGCCGCGTCCTCCACCTGCAGGCGATAACCCGCCCCCCGGTTATGCACAAACCGCGCACCGTATTTTTCCAGGATGTCATTCAGGGCAGTGATATCCGCACGCACGGTTCGGGTAGACACGGCAAAACGCTTCGCCAGTTCTTCCTGAGGCAAAGTCTCAGACTGCAAAGCATCAAACAGATAAGCCAAACGTGGGTAGGGGAATCGTACCATGCTCTTTCCGTTATTAATGTGCCCGCCCGATCGCGTCGGACGGGCCACGGGTTATGGCATAAACACCATTTGTGAAGGGCTGCCCACCGGCATATAACCAGCAACAAAGCTGAGTTTACCGCTCTGCTGGTCCACGCTGAAACGGGTGATGTTATCGCTGCGCTGATTCAACGCGTACAGGTAGCGGCCACTCGGATCCAGAGTCAGGGTGCGTGGATAATCCCCATGCGTCCACACCTCTGCGACCGGTTGCAGTACGCCATTATCCCCTACGCTGAACTGCGCAATGCTGTTATGCAAGCGGTTGGCAACGTACAGGTTTTTCCCCTCGGCACTCAGCGCCAGCCCAGCGGCAAAGCTGGTGCCCCGGTAATCAGCGGGTAGGCTTGAAATAACCTGGAGCTGCTTTAGCGTGCCGTTCTGGCTGTCGAAACGATAACGGGTCAGCGTCGAAGCCTCTTCATTGATCAACAACACCGTTTTGCCGTCTGGATGGAACACAAAGTGGCGCGGCCCGGCTCCGGCGGAAGAAGCACTAATCCATGGCGGATCGTTCGGTGTCAGCTTGCCGCTGCCATTGTCAAAACGCCACTGGTAGATGCGATCCAACCCCAGATCGGTAGAAAACACAAATTTACCGCTCGGATCGCTGGCAATCATATGTGCATGCGGGCCGTTGTGATCGCTGATAGCAAAACTGCCCTCTACCGCACCTGCCGGGCCAGCACTCTGTTGCACCGAACTGGCAGCTCCTAGCTTACCCTCAGCATCGATCGGAAAGGCCGCCACGCTGCCGCTGATATAGTTCGCCACCAGCAAGTGCCGCCCGTCAGGTAACAGGGAAAGGTAAACCGGCCCTGCGCCTTGCGAATCAACCTGATTAAGCTGCGTCAGGCTGCCGTCTTGCGGGTTGATGCGATACGCGACAATACCACCATGCTGGGTACCGTTAAAATTTGCCACTTCGCTGGCCACATACAGCGTCTGTCCTTTGGCATCGACCACCAGTTGTGCCGGATTCGGCAGATTGCTCACCAGCGTTCTGTCACTCAGCGCACCGCTTGTTGCATCCACCCGTACCCGGTAAACGCCCTCTCCGTTAGGATTGTAGGTGCCGATATAGGCAAACTGTGACGATGGGGATTTCATGATCTTCTCAGCCTGCAGCGCCGGACTGACAACCGCCAACAGTGCCAGGGATAGCGTTGTGATTCGTAAAGAGTTTCGCATAGTTATCCTTTTAACCGATTAGAAAAGACGTTAGCTCCTGTTCCTCCCCCCTCTCCCACAGGAAAAAGGGGCTGAACGTGCCACAAATCAACTCCTGCACCTCACTACCGTTCCGTACCCACTCTCTACACGTTAGGTGTTAACCCACCAGCTTCTTGGTCATCGCCAACAGGGTTTTCACATCCTGTGGACGGGTATTGCCGCTGGCAGAATCAATGATGGAGCTGTAAATATGCGGGATCACCTGCTTTACCCCGGCAGCCAACGCGATCTCCATAATGGCTTCGTAGTTTTCCAGGTCGATGCCGCCGGTCGGTTCCAGCAAGAAATCATGCTCAGCACAGGCGCGCGCCACAGACTGGAACTCGTCTTTATGCTTCAGGCCCCCCATCGGGAAATACTTGATGGAGCTGCCCCCCATGTCTTTCAGCAGGGCGATCGCGGTTTCAACCGGTACGATACCGTCTGGTGCCTGCGCACTCAGCGGCCCGGTGGAGATTTTCACCCAACCCACCCGGCCAGTCGGGGATACCAGGCCGTTGACCACGGTTTCGCTTTGCCCCAGCAGCGCACGGCTGGCACCAACGCCGGTAAACACCTGGTTCACATGCTGCGGCTGCACCTGTTTGGCAATCTGGCTGACCATATTTGACTGTTTCGGATCGCCTGCGCCCAACCCAACGGAAAGCGCGTTCTCGATCAGGCGAGCATAACGCGCCATATCGGTGACTGCGCTGTCTACGTCCGGGTAATTTTTGGAAAGCACCCCCACCAGCACATGCCCCTGGGCCGCGTCATAGATTTCTTGCGCGTTATCTTTCGAACCGGCCAACACGTTCAGGCACACACGATCTTTATAATAATTCGGCTTCAGCTTCATGCTTGTTGCTCCGTAAACAGATTTTTAATACAGGTGAAAACGGTCATCAACTGCTGCTCGTTGACGCTGCGCACATCCACTTCGATCTTGCCTTCGTTAGCTTTATAGCCCCGGAAATAGATGGCGATGTCGCCGGTTTTGAGCCGCTGCACGATGTCGACGGTTGACATACCCAACACCGCTTCATCAAACGTGATTTCAGCCCTGGCAATATCACGCCCTGCGCTATCCCACACGGTTTTGGCACTGACGCCGTTCAGAGTATTGAGATGAGTGATAAATGGCGTCATGCGTTCTACCATTTGCGCACCGCTGGTTTTCTCCAGCCGCAAATAGCTTTCGATCGCCTGCGTCAGGCCCAGAATGCCCTCTTTGCCGACCTTCATCGCGCGGCCAATGCCGTTGGACTGCTGCTTCACCCAGGCAACGTACTGTTTCTTGCCGATCACCAAGCCACTGGTTGGCCCTTCGATCGCCTTGGCACCGCTGTAGATCACCAGATCAGCGCCCATCTGGTAGTAACACATCAGATCTTCTTCAGCTGCGGCATCGACGATCAACGGCAAGTTGTGCTTGCGTGCCACCACCGCCGCCTGTTCAACGGAGAGAATGCTTTTCTGCACGCAATGGTGGGATTTAACGTACATGATCGCCGCCGTTTGCGGCGTGATGCAGGCTTCAATCTGTTCAGGGGAGCACTCGTTGGCGTAGCCTGCTTCCACCACTTTGCCACCGCCGAGGGCGATCATGGTGTCAACCGGCGCACCAAAGTTAACGTTATGGCCCCGTGGCAACACGATCTCACGCGGTTCCTTCACCGCTGCCGAATGCAGGTTGACCAGCAGGTTGGCGTCATCTTTGACGATCACCGCCGCCACCGATTGAGCGATACCGGCAGAAGCGCAGGAAACGATCACCGCATCTTCCACGTTCAGCAGTTCGGCAATATAGGCGCCGGTCTTGTTCACCAGATCCTTGATTTCAAAGTAATGATTCAGGCCGTAATCCACGGCATCAATCACCTCCTGGCGCGGCGTGGAAACGCCAAGAATGGTCATGCGACCGGAAGTATTGATCACCTGTTTTAAATTATATTTTTCATAGACTGAAGACATCGGCGGCTTTCCCTTCATCGGTTAATAGGAGTTCCCCGGCCACCACGGCGGCCAGTGGCACCAGCAATTGTTCGCCATTGACCGATTCCCCTGCGGAATCAGCAAATACCTGTGGCGCGGTGCGAAGCTCAAAAATGGTCAAATCGGCATCGAGTCCCGGCTGCAAGCGCCCTTTGGTGGTCAGGCGCAGCGCCGCAGCGGCGTTTGCCGTGACGCAATCAATCACCTGCGCGAGTGAGAGCCCGACGGTAAAGAATTTGGACATCACCGCCGCCAGGCTGAAGACCGGCCCGCTGATGCGGTTACGGCAATAGATGTCGGAACTGATGGTGTGCGGCAAAATGCCCAGCGCAATCGCCTGTCTGGCCACCTCAAAGCTAAAGCTGGCCGTACCGTGGCCCACATCCAGCAACACCCCGCGCTTTAACGCACGCTGGATCGACTCACGCAGCGTACCGGCGGGGGTCAGGATGCGGTTCGGCTTGCCGTTATAGCAGTGGGTAATAATGTCGCCCTGAGTCAGCAGATCGGCAATTTCATCCAGATCCGGCGGGTTGTTACCGATATGCACCATCAGCGGCAGTTGCTGGTTTTCCTGCTGGATCTCTTTCGCCAGCACCAACGGTCTGGTGCCGTTCTGGCCCACCACGCTGCTGCTCATACGCGCCTTGATGCCGATAATAAAACCCGGTTTGTCATCAATGGCGTTTCTGATGGCCTGTTTATTGATATCCGCCATCTCCGCCAGCTCGTTCTGCCGCAACAGACCGATGCGCGAGATATTCAGGAAGGCAAAAACGTTGGTTTTGCTACTGCGCGTCAGGGCGTAGAACTCATCAATATCATCCGTGCCAGTGCTGCCCGCATCCACCACCGAGGTGACACCGCTGGCAACGCCAACCCGATCCGGTTCGTCATGGTAGATCGGCGAAGAGGGGTAGCAGTGTACGTGCGAGTCGATCCAACCGGCGCTCAGGTAATAATTCCCCGCCAGATCGCGCTGCTGATGTGCACAGGCGTCTGCTGGCACCTGCCCCACGGCGGCAATTTTACCGCCTTGAACGGCCACATCGGCCAAGGTGCCGTCCACCAGTCTGGCGCGGCGGATAATTAGGTCATACATACTTCACGACTCCCTTTCACCCCGAGGTTTCTCCTCGGGGTGAACTCTTGATTAAGCAATGGCTACCGGGAAAATCGCCCCCAAGATCATCGCCCCAAGGATCGCACCGCCGGTAATCGGCTTGCCCCAGATATAGAACAGCAATGCCCCGATCAGGGAGCCCACCCCGATCGGAATCGAAGCAGCCATGGCAGACAGGATGATCAACGGCCCAAGGAAACGCCCGGAGGAGTTACCGGCCCCCATCATCACGTCGGCGCCGTAGGTGGAGTCGCTCTGGTTGATGGTGAATTTACGCGCCAGAATAATCAGGTAACCAATCGCCAGCCCCACTACCAGGCCAGTCACCAGCGCTGCGGCAAAGTTAGCCACCGGGAAGACGATCCCGGCCCCCAGCAACAGCGCCGGAACACCAAGGCCGACACCGGTCTGGATCGCCCCACCGATATCCAGGATCCCCACCAGCGACCCTTCGATGATGCGGGCAAACAGGAAGCTGGCCCCAAACGCCGCCACTGCGCCATACACCCCGGTATCCATCCCGGCACGCAACATAGAGACAAACGCCACTTCGTTAAACGCGCCAATGCCGTACAGGTAATACATATGTGTACCGGCAAATACGCCGGACGAGAGCAGGCCGACAAAAATCGGGAATGACCAGTCGGCGTACCAGAAGCCTTTTTGAGTTTGTGTTTCCATCATTCAGCGCCTTATTTACCGCTCAGGGTGTTATGAATGGCATCCAGCCAGCCAGGCACGCCAAGGCTGAAGGACTCCAGAAGTTTCATATCAAAGCCACGGAAGAAGCCGCTCAGCACGAACAGCAGCACAATCACCGCCATCATGATCTTGGTGACTTTGTTCCAGCCGCTCTCTTCTACGCCTTTACCGATCAGGATCCCCAGAACCAGCCCAGGCACCGCGTTGCCCATAATCAGTTGCGCCAAACCGCCGAAGATGGTGCCCCAGAACCCGGAACGTTTACCGGCTTCAATGGCCGCCAGCCAGAAGATCACCGGCATCACGGTGTTCACCAGCAGGTTAGCTGCCGGGACCAATACCTTGATCGCCGTCACCTGCAAGGCCGCAGGCACTGCCGACGCGGTAGTATTGAGGAAAGTCACCACCAGGATGCCGATGATGCCGCAAGCGATCGCCATTTTTTTCGGATCGTGCAGCGTTTCAGCCACGTTGCGGTTCTTGATCATCAAGGCCGCTGCCCCCCAGTTGGGGATAATGCGGTGATCAACGTCCTGCGTGAAAGCCCCCGCCGCCACGGAAGACGCCCAGGCGTTAAAGAAGAAGCCCAGACCGAATGAGAAGTGAGAAGCCGGATCCCCTTCGCAGGAATTCAGTTCGCCCAAGGTGCGGAAAGCACCCATACCCTGTGTCGTCGGGGCATGGAACATGCGTGCGGCACCGGCACCAACGCCGACACCTACCAGCCCGCCGATAATAATCGACTTAAATAAGATGATTAAGAACATTAACATCCCCTTTTTATGCTATATCCCATCGTTGGATGATTTTGGGTATAACGTTTTATTTGGTGGTAAAAACCACTTTTTCGGTATTGATGATCGTCACGTTTACGGTTATTTCCAAAGAGACGGCATAACTCTTTCTTTCACGCGGCAGAAAGAAAAACAGAAATTTCTCTTTAGTGATTTTCTCTTCCGCTTTTAATACGTTGACGTCTTGTGGCTCAATGCGCAGCAGAATATTACTGGTGGACTTTAATATTGCCCCCTGTACATTCGCCAAAGCGGAAGCAAAGGCTTTCGCTTTGCTGTCGCCTTTACCTTCCACGGTTACCGAGGTGGTGTATTGTTCTTTCATTACGCGTTGCCATATTTTTTGATATAGGCTTCTACCAGTCGCTGGCCCAACTCCTCTTTATCCATAAAGCCAAAGCCTAATACGTTGTAGCCTTCGTTAATGGCGGTTACACCTTCCTCTACCGAACGCATACCGTATTTGGCTTTATAGCCATGCTTGGTTTGTGCAGTAATGGCACCGGCCCCGCCGCTGCCGCAGAAGGAAATGCCCAACTGTGCGCTTTCCGCTTTCATCACGTCACCCAGCTTCATATCTGCCGCTACGCCTGGAATAACGATCGCTTTCGCGCCTGCATTTTCAATGCCTTGGCCGACTTTCTGGCCTTTACCCAAACGATCGCCAATCACTACGGTAATTTGACCCATGGTATGTTCTCCTGATTGAATGTAATTCCATCAAACCTATTGGTTATTATCTTTAGCTACTTCAAAATGCACGGAAAGTAAGTAAGCCTCTTCAATTGGCAATGTGGCAAATTTATCCACTACCTGTTCTGCCATTTGCATCGACTCGGCAGAAATTTCGTCAAACAGGGATTTATCCACTTCCGGCAAAGGTTCACCGGTTATCGAGCGCAATACCATGGCGCGAATATGTGACTCCAGCATTTGCTGTTGCACAGCATTGGTAAAAATATCCTTTGCGCTCAACATTGCCGTGATATCTGCCAGCACCTGCGTGGTGATGGTTGCCGCTCTGCTGATATCTGCCTGTTCTATTTCATTTACCGAAGCAGTTCCTTCATTCACTTTTCAGTCACCCCAGGTTTCAGACATTAATACTTACGTTGTAAAGTGCATCATCTAATAACTGACGGGTATAACCCACTTTATCGGATGCCTTTACCCTAACCTTAAGGGCATTGCCTGTGTAGCCTGTTTTTTTCCAGTTCAAACTGGAAATTGAGTGACAGTGGGGGATCCATTTCGCAAATCGTGGCTCTTGCCAATGGCCTGACGCAACGCCGCGTTTACAGTGGGCAAAAACGCGGCAAAAAACTTCGTGATCGCGATCTCTTCCTTTTCAGCGCTTAAGCGCCTACTATCAGTAGGACAAGTCGAGATTTCTTACACCCCCGCTCCCAACGGCGCGGGGGTGTTGCTTTGTGTTGTTTTTCCGAATTTATGGGCGCAGAAAGGGCGCCTTTTGATTTGACTGGAGAGTGGAATGACCAAACCAACCATTACCATTAATGAGCTGGATGCGGAACGCCTGGATTCACTGCTGGCACAGCCTGCCTTTGCCAACACTGACGTCGCCGCCGCGCTGAATGACGAACTGGATCGCGCAGACATCGTACCGCCATCACAAATTCCGGCAAATGTCGTCACCATGAACAGCCGCGTGCGCTTCCGCGATCTGCACACCGGAGAAGAGCATATCCGCACGTTGGTGTATCCGGCATCGCTCAAAGACAGCAACGAGCAGCTCTCGGTGATGGCACCGCTGGGCGCAGCACTGCTGGGCATGTACATTGGCAAACAGATCAACTGGCAGTTGCCGAATGGTGAAGAAGCGCAGATTGAAGTACTGGAACTGCTGTATCAGCCAGAAGCCGCAGGTGAATATCACCGCTAATGGCTTATGAAGGAAGGCGGCGGGGATGAACGGGCGGCTGAAACACCGCCCACAACGTGCTGTTAGCGGAACTTCTTATGATTGGTGTCGCGGGTTTGCTTGAATTCCTGCGCGATTTTGCGCGCTTCTTCCAGTTTGCCCTGATTCGCCAACGCCAATGACTGGTCGATCTGTGCGATCAATGTCTTCATGCCGTGACGGAAATCTTTCATCTCGGCGCTGTCAGGTGCCTTACCTTTCAGCTTCGATGGTGTGCCTTGCTCTGCGATGACCGCCGCTGCACGCATCTTTTCCAGACTCTGCTTGAACGTATCGACAGAGTCAGTTTTCAGCACCACTTTGTAATTGCTCGCCAACGTGCCCATCTCGGTTTCCAGATCGACCGCCATCAGCGTTGAACTGGCTCCCAACAGCGTCAATGCCAGCAATACTTTTAATGTTTTTTTCATGCTCACCTTCCAGTTGTGGTTTTATTTAACCGATAAATAACATAGACACTGAATAGCAAAAACGAAACTTATAATTCGGGAAAGAGGGCAGGCAGAACGCCTGCCCTCAAGCGTGATTACTGACCCGCAATCTTCATTTCCGGCAGCAGCACGGAGCCGCATTGGATATTGCTGCGAGTCTCGATATCGCTGCCGACGCTGACAATATTGCGCAGCATATCCTTCAAATTACCGGCAATGGTGATCTCGCTGACCGGATACTGGATCTCACCGTTTTCGACCCAAAAACCGGACGCGCCGCGCGAATAGTCGCCAGTGAGACCGCTGACGCCCTGCCCCATCAATTCAGTCACCAGCAGGCCGGTTCCCAATTGCTTAAGCATTGCGGCAAAATCATTACCCTGCCCGGCAATGCGCCAGTTGTGGATGCCGCCCGCATGCCCGGTGCTGTGCATGCCCAACTTGCGCGCGGCATAGCTGGTCAGCAGCCAGGTTTGCAGTACGCCGTCTTTAACGATGTCGCGGCGCGCGGTACGCACCCCTTCACTGTCGAACGGCGTAGAGGCGAGACCTTTCAGCAGGTGTGGATGTTCTTCGACAGTCAGCCATTCCGGCAGGATTTGTTTACCCAATGAATCCAGCAAAAAAGTGGACTTACGGTAAACGCTGCTGCCGCTGATGGCCCCCACCAGATGACCAAACAGCCCGGTTGCCACTTCAGAAGCGAATAACACTGGCGCCTTCATGGTGGCAAGCTTGCGCGGTGCCAGGCGTGCCAGCACACGGCGGGCACATTCCTGGCCAACCCACTCCGGGCTGGCCATATCTTCAATCGCACGGCCAATGGTATAGGCGTAATCACGCTCCATATCGCCATCATGTTCCGCTATCACACAGCTGGAAAGCGAATGGCGGCTGGAACAATAACTTTGCAGCATGCCGTGGCTGTTACCGAACACCTTAACGCCATAATGACTGTTAAAACTGCCGCCTTCGGTGTTGGTGATGCGCTTATCTGCCGCCAACGCCGTCTGCTCAGCACGTGCCGCCAGCTCAATGCCACGCTCGGCGTCCAGTTCGGTTGGATGGAACAGATCGAGATCCGGTGCGGTAAATGCCAGCAGATCTTTTTCCGCTGGGCCAGCGTGGGGATCGGGCGAGGTATAGCGGGCAATATCCAGCGCCGCCTGCACGGTGCGGGAAATGGCATCCGGGCTGAGATCGGTCGAAGAGGCGCTGCCCTTACGCTGCTGATAGTAAACGGTAATGCCCAACGCGCCGTCGCTGTTGAACTCAACGTTCTCCACTTCACCAAAGCGGGTGCTCACGCTGATACCGGTCGTTTTGGTTACGGCAACTTCTGCCGCATCGGAACCGGCACGCGCCAGTTCCAAAGCCTGTGAAACGGCTTGTTCCAGCGCCTTGCGCTGTTCTGCAACTTGAGTGACTACTTTCATCAATCTGCCATAATTAATCAGAAAATCGCTGAGAAAAGTGCCGTATCGGCGTGGTTTTGCGCGCTACAACGCGCCAAAATAATTCCAGACCGCATTCGCCACAGCAACGCTGAATACAGCCGAATCTGTTTTTGAGTCTAACAGGAACTGCGTGGAATTTCGCATATACCCTTCATACTTCGAGCCGCATGTGCGTTGGCTGCAACTCGAATTATTTTGGGTACACAGCCAGCAACCTGTTAGGATTAGCCTCTTTTTAACGGAGCCTACCATGAACAAACAGCCTGAAGACTGGCTCGACGACGTCCCTGAGAACGAAAATGAGGACGATGACGAGATCATCTGGGTCAGTAAAAGTGAAATTAAACGGGATGCCGAAGCGCTGAAAGACCTGGGGACCGAGCTGGTCGAACTGGGTAAAAACGCGCTGGAACGTATTCCGCTGGATGAAGATCTGCGTGCCGCTATCGAACTGGCACAAAAGATCAAAAAAGAAGGCCGCCGCCGCCAGATCCAACTGATCGGCAAACTGCTGCGCGCCCGTGACGTTGAGCCGATCCAGACCGCGCTCGATAAGCTGAAGAACCGCCATA
This sequence comes from Serratia sp. Ag1, assembly GCF_000743355.1. Taxonomy (GTDB): domain Bacteria; phylum Pseudomonadota; class Gammaproteobacteria; order Enterobacterales; family Enterobacteriaceae; genus Chania. The sequence continues at coordinate 63,649 of NZ_JQEI01000016.1, read as the reverse complement.
ACCAACAGGTTTCACTGTTCCACAAGCTGGAAGCGCTGCGCGATCGCCTGGTGGAAGAAGGTGATGATGCGATCCCGACCGTGCTGGATCTGTATCCAGAAGCCGATCGTCAGCAGTTGCGCGCGCTGGTGCGTAACGCGCAAAAAGAGAAGGCCGCTAACAAGCCGCCAAAATCTTTCCGCCAAATCTTCCAGTACTTGCGCGATCTGGCTGAGGCGCAACAGTGATCGCCAGCAGCATCACTGTGGGATGAACCCGGTTCATCTCCGGTGATGCGTTGCTGCAGCGCCTGCCTCACGGAGATTGAAGCGCAGGCTCCCATCCAGCTCTTCCTCTGCTTCTTCAAACAGCAGAATAATGGCACCAAAACGGCGTTTGCCCCGGGCATTGAGATTGGTAAATTCAATCTCGACCGGCAGGCTGATGCCGCCGGTCACCACGTCCCACAGAGCATCCAGATTGGAGCCAAACTCTTCACTCAGCGCGAACTTGTCAGCAAATTGCTGATAAAACGCCGGTAGATCGGGTATCTGGTTAAAATCGAACTCTATTTTCACCATCATTTCACTCCATCCGTATGAAGTTCTTATAATGGTCACGCGTAATAAAAATCAGGCCATCGCTGGAATACAGCAAGCGATCGGCACCGCGTCGGCCACATCGATAATTGATATCCGCCTCGCGCCATACCCGGGTTTTTGCCATCGGTAAACGCCCTTCGCGGTTAGAGAAACGATCGCCACCAATCGCTTTACCCGGCAATACCTGGCACAGATTACCTTCACTCACCTCCCAGCCCCGATCACGCGCCTGCTTTTTAGTGAGGTAATAATCCGGCAACCGTTGATGCTGTTGCAGATAACGGGCAACGCGCTTTGGCTCGGTCAGTTGATCGATACTCGCCACCGCAGCAGGGGCCGCCGGTAACGGAGCGATCGCCCGTTCGGTATTGCCGTGCAATGCGCTAAACCCGGCGACCACCAAGGCGATCAGCATCGCCACAAGGGTACGTTTATTCATATTTTCCCTGAATGAGGAGAATTCCCCATGATGGCTATACCCAAAATAATTCGAGTTGCTTGTAGGCGGCAACCGAGTGAAGCCCCAGGAGCTTACTCAAGTAAGTGACTGGGGTGAACAAGGGCAGCCAACACCCAAGCAACTTGAAGTATGACGAGTATAAATTTATAGCAAAGAATGATGAATCAAAGATGGCTCATTGTAACGTTTTTACCTGCAGATTTTCAGGGCAAAGCGATCTAGTCAATTAAAGCGTGTCGATAACGATGCAGCATGTCCGCCAGACGTTTTACCGGCCCGGTTACGCTGATTGGCGCCTGGTTATCCACCAGTTTCTGCTGGTATTCGTGCATCTCTTTCAGCAGACGATCGTAATAATACGCCCGCTTTCTTGCGCTTTTGGCTGAAACCACATGGTCAGCCGTCTTGCGAATTTGCTGATGAAACAACGACAGTTCTTCCTTGGCCGGGATCTCAGTCTGCTGCATACGCTGGTGAGCAATGATCAGATTAAGCCCCAAACGGTATTTGGCGATATCGTTGGGGAACATCATCAGCAACTGGTTCAAACGCTGATACAGCGCTGGCAGATGATTTTCGCGCCGCCGCGCTGCCTGGGTGGTTAATGCAGAAACCGCGCTGCTGACCAGTTGGTTCATCAGCGTGAGGCCGGTACGTTCGCGCGAAGTGTCTCGGATCAGGGAAAGCACAATCATCGCCACAAAACAGCCGATGATCTGGCCGATCGCGCTGTCGATAAACGTCGTGATCGAGAAATGCATCGGGTTGCTCAGCACGATAATATTGATGGTACTCGACAGCGTACCCAGCGATCCCAAGCGGCGCTTTTGCACCTCAATACCGATGAAAAATGCCAGTGCACCCAAGCTCAGGCACAGCAGGAACATGCTTTGTTGGGTCTGGGGCAAGATAAACATATAGAACAGCGCCCCCATCGGCAGGGCCATCAGCACCCCCAACAGAAAATCGAACGCCATCATTTTCGGGTTCGGTGTGCGCATCGCCAAGGCGGTTACGATGGCGATCATCACCATGCAACCACTGCCAGAAGTCCAACCCGTCCACAGCCAGAACAGGCAACCAATAGAGGTAGCTGCCCACGCACGCAGGCCGTTGATCAACGCATGATGGCCTTCCGCTGACGGTTTTTTTACCTCAACCTCACCCGCCAAGATTTCGTTTTCAACCGCACTGATGCCGCTGTTGGTGTGCACACCTTTCGCCACCAGCAGGTAGCGCGTCGCGGTGCCCACCCAAGTGCTGACGGTGAGCAAGGTTTCATGGGTCAGACTGGTGGCTAACACCTGACGCACCCGTTTCAGGTTCTGATGCACTTCCTGCGGTGTTTCTGCGGGCATCATCAGCAGTTCGCGAATGTTTTCCTGCACGGCCTCGGGGTGATTCAACAGGATCAGGTAGGTTTCACAAGCCTGAGTTATCAGCGTCAGTGAAAGGGTATGCAAGACGCGCACACGGCGGTTTACCCGCTGCCAGCGGGAAGACTCCAACATCAGATTGGCGCGCATGCCGTTCAAGGCGGTGGTGCTTTTGACCAGATCGCCCCAGGCCCGATCGATGTCTTCTTTTTCTGCATTGCTGATGCACATCTGCATCAGCCGGTATTGCCTCACCAACAGTTGATCCACCGCGCGATCGATATCCTGTTTGATCGAGCGCGGTGAAAACAGCAGATCGGCCAACACGGCGCTGAGAATACCCAGCACAATCTCGCTACAGCGTTCCAGGGCGAACTGCGGTGCTTGCAACAGCGCAGAGGGGCCGCTGGCGGAGGTGACAACGATAATCAACGCCGTATAGCCCGCCAAGCCCCAAGCATAGGAGTTTTCGACTTTAACCAGCGACGAAATCCAGGTACACACCCCGAGCCAGATGCAGCACAGCATCAGCATCACCACGGGCGCTCGCGCGCAAAGTATGATGATCACCAAACCAACAAAGCAGCCGATAAAAGTACCGATAATACGCAGCCAGGCGCGGTAGCGAATCGCCCCCGAGAACGGCTCGCCCCCGGCGGCAAAAGCAGGCCCTGCCACCACGATCGCCGCCGTCAGCACCGACCAGCGCGGGGTTTCGAGGTTAAGATGAAAACCGACAAACAGCGCGAAGACAATCGCGAAACTGAGCTTGCAGGCAAATCTCAGCCGAATAAACGTTGGGCTATTCATCAGCCAAACTCGCGTAACCGATGCATCAGCCGGATAAAGGGTGAGCCGTTTTCGTTGCGATCGCTCTTACCGGTGATCACTACGGTGGCGGTGGTTCCCGCCGGGTAAGGGTGTTGCTGATCCTGCTCATCCAGCCTGATTTTCACCGGTACGCGCTGCGCCAAGCGCACCCACTCCAGATTGCTGTCGATCGCTGCCAGCCCTTTGCTGTTAACGGTGCTGCTGCTGTTGTTCACCGCCGCCGCCAAGCTGTCGACGGTGCCATGCATAATACGGTTACTGCCCAGCGGGGTGATTTCTACCCTATCGCCCTGCAGCAGGCCGTTGAGTTTGGTTTCTTCCAGATACGCCATAATGTAGAACGTGTCTTTCTTCACCAGCGCCACGGCGGTGGAACCACGGGTGATAAATTCCCCAACGTGCACATTCAGGTTGGTCACCCAGCCATCAGCGGGCGCTCGTACCGTAGTACGATCGAGATCCAATTGCGCCAGATCGCGGGCGGCGATCGCTTTGGCCAGCTGATGCTGCACGGTTTGTAATGAGTTGCTCGACTGGTCGATCTCTTCCTGCGACATCGCCTGAATGCCTAAGCGCGTCCTGCGGCCTGCCTCGCGTTTTTTCTCTTCAGCCAGTGCCTGGTAATAGGCCACATCCGCATTAGCCTGTGCCAATGCCTGTTGGTAACGTGGCCGATCGATCACGAACAGGATCTGGCCCTTATTCACCAACTGGTTGTCCGTGACCGGTATCTCGGTCAACAGGCCACTGACGTCTGGCGCGATCGCCACTACATCGGCAGCAAATTTGGCGTCCCGCGTCCACGGGGATTCGGTGTAAAACGCCCAGGACTTGAACACCGCGATGGCGGCCAGCACCACAACGATCAGCGTGACGGCAATTCGGGTTATTTGTATTGAAAAAGTTTTCACAGCCACCTCAAACAAAAAAACATGAAACCAGATAAAACAGGCAGCAATACAGCGCGGTATTGAACAACGCCGGATGCCAGACAAAATCGTAAATCCCGGTCGGCAGCAGCAAGCGACGCATAATAAAAAACAGCACCAGCGACGCCAACAGTTCAAAAAAAACCGGCGGGAACGACAGCCCAAAAATGACCATAACCGGAAGCAAACTCATCACATTTTCCTTAATTGTTTACTGCACCGGGAAATCGCACCCTGCTGATTTCACATCCCATTTACATTTTGGCTAAAGGACGCCAAAAGTCACGCCTGGACGGTTGTCAGGCCACAAACCTGAAAAGGGGTTAAACTGCGGACATAGACTCATGAAAGGGAACGCATGGCGAACAGCATTGCTGAGCACGCTCAAGCGCTCAGAAGATACACCCGATGGGTGTATATTAGCCTGCTTACGATAAACTCATCTACAATATGTGATCTAAATCACTTTTAAGCCAGAGTGAACAATGGAAAGACTAAAACGGATGTCGGTGTTCGCCAAAGTGGTTGAATGTGGGTCGTTTACTGCAGCAGCGAGCCAGCTCGCGATGAGCGTTTCTTCCATCAGCCAAACGGTGTCCAAGCTGGAAAATGAGCTGCAGGTGAAGCTGCTTAACCGCAGCACACGCAGCATCGGCCTCACCGAAGCGGGCAAAATCTATTATCAAGGCTGCCGCCGGATGCTGCAGGAAGTGACCGAAGTGCATGAACAGCTTTATGCACTGAACAATACGCCAACCGGCACCTTGCGCATCGGCAGTTCCTCCACCATCGCGCAAAACGTGCTGGCCAACATGACTGCCGAAATGTTGCAAGAATACCCCGGCTTAACCGTGAATCTGGTTACCGGCATCCCCGCTCCCGACCTGATTACCGATGGTTTGGATCTGGTGATCCGCACTGGTACATTGCAAGACTCCAGTCTGTTCTCCAAACTGTTGGGTTCCATGCCGATGGTGGTTTGCGCCGCCAAAAGTTACCTCAGCCAGCACGGCACACCACAAAAGCCCAGCGATATGGCAAATTTTTCCTGGCTGGAATACAGCGTGCGGCCAGACAGCGAATTTGAACTGATGGCACCAGAAGGCATCAGTACGCGCATTGCCCCGCAGGGGCGCTTCGTGACCAACGATTCACAAACCATGATCCGCTGGCTGAACGCCGGGGCTGGCATCGCCTACGTTCCCCTGATGTGGGTGATCGAAGAGATCAAGCGCGGCGAGATCGAAATCCTGTTCAAGCGTTATCACTCAGAACCCCGCCCGGTGTACGCCCTGTACACCAAAAAGGACAAACTGCCGCTGAAGGTACAGGTGTGCATTAATTACCTGACGGAATACTTTAAACGCGTGGCGGCGGTTTATCAGGGATACCGTTGATAGATATTTTACCTGCTGGCCATTCGATGAATGGCAAAGCGGTTATCAGGCCATACACCACCAAGGCAACAAAAATAACCAGAATATTTTTTATATACGGAATATTCATCTAAACCCCCAGATAACAGGTTTTTGCTGCACTTGCCACCGCCCCGTTGGGTGTGATTAATTAATTCAGGCAAGGTAATTGATGCTGTCTTCGGCAGATTGCAATTCCCCCCATAAGAAAAATTCAGACAACTTTTTTAGACAGGAATCACCATGGAAACAATTCCTCGCACGCACGTGGTTTATGCCATGTCGCGTGATAATGCCCCTGTGGCAAAAATTACCAGCGGCAGCGACGTCTGCTTTGAAACCTGCGACTGTTTCGAAGATCAGATCGCCTCTGAACAGGCCGCATTTACCGAACTGGATTGGAACCGCATCAACCCAGCCACCGGGCCGGTCTATGTGCAGGATGCACAGCCAGGCGATGTACTGCGGGTAGAGATCAAGCGCATTACGCCACGCAGCCATCAGGCGGTGATGGTCACCGCACCGGGCCTGGGCGTGATCGGCGATGAACTGCAACAGCCGCAGATCCGCACCGTGCCGTTGGAAGAGGGCTTTGCGCTGCTGCCAGGCGGCGTGCGTTGGCCACTCAAACCAATGATTGGCGTGATTGGCGTGGCACCGGCAGGTGACGCCGTGCCTTGCGGCACACCGGATGCGCACGGCGGCAACATGGATTGCAAGATCATTACCGAAGGCTGCACGCTGTGGCTGCCGGTTAACGTGAAAGGCGCACTGTTTGCACTCGGCGATCTGCATGCCGCCATGGGCGACGGCGAAGTCTCCGTATGCGGGTTGGAGATCCCCGGTGAAGTGGTGGTGAATCTGACCGTGGTGAAAAACCGCCCACTGCCCACGCCAATGATGAGCACCGCTGACGCACTCTACACGCTGGCTTCTGCTAAAACGCTCGACGAGGCCGCCCAACTGGCTACCCGCAACATGGCGCACTTTGTCGCCAACCACAGCGCCGTCACGCTGGCCGACGCCATCAACCTGATGAGCATTACCGGCGATCTGCAAATCTGCCAAGTGGTTGATCCGCTGAAAACCTGCCGCTTCGCGCTGCCACGCAGCGTTGCCGCACAGCTAAACATTCAGTTGGATTAAGGGGCCAAAGTCATGTCTGTTGAACAATTTGGCTATAAGCAGGAACTGCACCGTACCCTCACCCTGAAAGATCTGGTGATTTACGGCATGATCTTTATGGTGCCGATCGCACCGTTTGGCGTTTTTGGTTACGTTTGGGAAGGCTCACAAGGTATGGTTGCCTTGGCCTACCTGATCGGTATGGTGGCGATGTTCTTCACCGCCATGAGCTACTGGTCGATGTCGCGTGCGTTCCCGGTATCTGGTTCGGTGTATGCCTACGCACAGCGCGGTATCCACGAAACCGTCGGCTTCTTCGCTGGTTGGCTGATCCTGCTGGATTACATTCTGGTTCCTTCGCTGCTGTATATCGTCAGCGCCGCAGCTCTTGGCCCGATTCTGCCGGGTGTGCCTGCCTGGGTGTGGATCGTGACGTTTATCGCCATTAACAGTGTGATCAACCTGATCGGTATTCAGTTCACCGCCAAAGCCAACCGCTACATTCTGGTGACGGAGATCGTGATCCTGACCATTTTCGTGGTGATGGGGCTGATTGCTCTGTATTCCGGCGAAGGCTCAGGCGGCTTAACCTTGAACCCGCTCTACAACGCCGAGAAGTTCAGTTTGCCGCTGGTGATGGGGGCGGTGTCGATCGCCGTGCTGTCGTTCCTGGGCTTTGACGGTATCTCGACACTGTCTGAAGAGAGCAAAGGCGGAGCCGATGCGGTGGGTAAAGCTTCGCTGTTTGCTCTGCTGCTGGTTGGATCGCTGTTTATTCTGCAAACCTGGATCGCCGCCGATCTGGCCGCAGGGCACAATTTCAAAAACCTGGATACCGCGTTTTACGACACCGCCAATCTGGCCGGTGGAACCTGGCTGAAGCAGGCCACCATCTGGGCCACCGCGCTCTCTTGGGGGATCGCTAACGCCCTGGTAGCCCAGGCGGCGATTTCGCGCATTCTGTTTGCCATGGGGCGTGACCGTCAGTTGCCGAAAATCCTGGCGAAGGTTCACCCTCGTTTCAAAACCCCTTACGTCAGCACCCTGCTGGTCGCGGTGATTTCTCTCGGTTCCGGTCTGTACTTCAACGGCAGCATCGACAACCTGAGCCGCCTGGTGAACTTCGGCGCGCTGATGGGCTTTTTGATCCTGCACCTGTCGGTGATTAACCACTACATCATCCGCCAGAAATCCACCGCCTGGGTGAAGCACCTGCTTTTCCCGCTGGTTGGTTTGGCAATCATCGGCTTTGTGCTGTACGAAATGGATATTGAAGCTAAAGTCCTTGGCCTGAGCTGGTTGGCCGTGGGCATTGTCTACTACTTCGTGTTACGCGTTATTCTGAAGCGTAAACCCGTGCTGGAATTAGAAGGCTAAAATTATAATATGTGCCCTGAATAATTTCGGGGCACATTTATTTATACCCAAAATAATTCGAGTTGGGCCGAGTAACGCGGCAACCGAACGACAAATGGGTCTACGACCCATTTGAACAGCGCCTGCGCTGGCCCGCAGGGTGAGCCTCTTTGAGGCTCATCATCCCCAGGAGCTTACTCAAGTAAGTGACTGGGGTGAGTAAGGGCAGCCAACACCCAAGCAACTTGAAGTATGACGGGTATAACATTACCAGGGTCTGAGAATACGCCTGATTATTTCACAAATAATTAGCGTTACAGATACACAACCCGATCTCAATAGGGTGTTGTATCTTGAATCCATGAAGGATATATCTTTTTTCAAAGGGAGTTTTCATGAAACGCAGGACCTTTGTATTATCAACCGTATTATCACCGTTTATACTTTCAGCCTGTAATGATTGGAGCAGTAAATCTATAACATATAACGCAGATAATAAGCCCCCTGTCCCTGCCGATCCCTATTGGGATGATGCCGCAGTACAGAAGATTATTAAAGACATTCGCCTACCGGTTTTCCCCGCACAAGACTTTTCGATCACGGCCTACGGCGCTATCTCTGGAGGTAGCGATGATTGTTTAAGTGCTTTCACAACAGCCATTCAGGCTTGCCATGATGCCGGTGGTGGCCGTGTTGTCGTGCCATCCGGGACCTGGTTGGTAAACGGCCCTATCACACTGCTCTCCAACGTTAACCTGTATCTTGAGAGTGCCGATACTGTTGTGCTGTTTGGTACTGACCCAGCGTTCTACCCCACCGTGCTGACGCATTTCGAGGCTAATCCCTGCTATAACTACTCGCCTTTTTTGTATGCTTACCAAGCTAACAATATTGCGGTCACCGGCTTAGGGACATTTGACGGCCAGGCCAGCACCACCACGTGGTGGCCGTGGAAAGGGTCTACCACGTATGGTAACGACCCTAGCAACGCTAACCCGATTATTTCTGGCAATCAGGCAGCCGAAAGTGATGCGCTGAAAAACAGTGCTGACGAGCAAAGCTACCAACCTTGGAGCGAGCGGGTACTGGGCTATACACCCACTTTTGGCCCCAATGCCGACACCGGTAAGATGAGCTTTTTGCGGCCCAACTTTGTCGGATTCTGGGAATGCGAGAGCATATTGATCGAAGGCGTCACCTTCACACGCTCGCCCATGTGGATAGTGGCTCCGGTGTTGTGCACCAATGTGACGGTGCGCGGGGTGACAGTTGAAAGCCTGGGCACCAACAACGACGGCTGCGATCCGGTCTGCTGTTCAGGCGTGCTGATCGACGGTTGCACTTTTAATACAGGTGACGACTGCATTGCCATCAAGTCTGGCCGTGGCGGAGATGGTTTCAACTTCTCGCCAGACGGTACGGGTGGCCCACGCCCTTCTTACAATATCGTTATCCAAAATTGCAAAATGGCCGAAGGGCATGGCGGCGTAACATTAGGCAGTGAAATTTCTGGTGGCGTATATAACGTTTACGCGCAAAACATCACCATGAGCAGCACCAATTTATATGCTGCACTGCGCCTGAAAAGTAATAGTGGCATCGGTGGTTATATCCGCAATATCTATATGCGTAATATCAACGTACCTGCGGGGACTTCAACCGCGAATAACCTTTACGGTGCGCTCCTGCTGGATGGTAACTACAACGGCTACGCCAGCCCCCAGCAAAATACCGGGGGAACACGCAATTATGAGATGCGCGATATTTTTGTCAGTGATTTCCAATGCGGGCCATCCAACGCACCGATATTTATCAATATCTATCCGCCCGACTTGGCCGCTGCAAGCAATGCGCCTGGGGAGAACTGCATTATTAAAGATATCAATGTGCGCCATTCCAACTTTGGCCCCACGGCACGTGATCCTGCCGGGGTTGCCGCCGTGGTTTACAATCTGGGTGTAAAATCTGGCAAAGCGGGCACACCGCAGCTATCGGCACCGGAACCAGAACTGGTGGGCCTGCAACCCCCAACGCTGGTTGACGTCACCGTTAATAGCGCGGATCAGAGCACCGCGACGGTGTAAGCGTTAGAGAATATAGCAGCGCTCCCTGCAATGCAGGCGGTTGTCCGGCTCGTATACTACGCCGAACCCGCCCGCAGTGGGGGCGGTGCTAATCTCAACTCAGTAGATCTTTTGATAGGTTGCCAGTGTGGAACAACTCTTTAAAGAGAGTACTGACCTTACCCAAGAATGTTCCTTCTTTTTAATTCTTGGCTGATAAGCTCAGGAACTTGTGCTACATGAGATATTGCTCTGTTATTAACTATGATTTGACTGGCATTATCATAACCCGGCGCCCATAAATCATTGTTGTCAACCACGTTTTTATACACTGAAATGAGCGGCTTTTTAAATGCAGCCGAAATATGGACAATGGAGGTATCAGGAGATATAACAAGGTCGGACTCATGAATCAACGCCATTACATGATGCAGGGTTTTGAATGGATTAGTCATTACATTTTCTGGTAATGAAATCTTTATCTCATTGCGATGATCAAGAAGAATGATTTTAATATCATCATGAGCCTGATTGAGATTATCGATAATCTCTGACAGTTGTTCTTGTGAAAAATTACGCTCCTTGCTTCCTGTAAACACATTAATAATGACTTTTTTCTTACCTTCAAATGTATTAAGTAAGGACTTCACCTCATCAAAAATAGCATCAGGGATGTGTAAGTCATAGGTGTTATCTATTATTGAATTATTTGTCATAAAATCAGAGATCAATGAGGCAGCATGAGTAACATGCTTTTTATCTCTTTCAAAAAAACTAAGGGAATTGCTATAATGATTGAAATATTTTCTTTTATTAAAAGCAAGCGCTGATTTAGGATTTATTTCCCGTAAAAGCCGCATTCTATGTACTGGAGTATCAAATAAAGATGGATCAATAAGCAGATCATAATTATTTTTTGCTAATTTTTTAATTGTTGACTCAGGTACGGTATGATTAAAACTCTTAAGATAAACCTCTGTACTGGCATCATCTGCTTCATAGATTTTTCTGACATATGGATTATGCTCCATGACGACACTACTCGACTTAGTTAGCAATATATCAACAACATAACCAGATGCATGTAAACTCTTTACAAGAGGAGAAAAAACTATCATATCACCGATAGTACCTTCATTGCGCAACAGCAGGACTGTTTTTATGGATTTTAAATCCAGTGTGCTTTTCTTATATTTATCCCATATTATCTTTGCAAGATATAATTTGGCACCTAATCTTACTTTTTTCATGAAGTAATTTTTTCGTCTATTTAATGTCCTTAATTTTTTAAAGCGCCCGCTCGACACTGTCACTTCAAATCTCTTATCCATAATTAATTTACCTTATAAATAAAAACAGTAATTATAATGTCTTTTTTACTATTTCCCCATATGTCATTAACTAAACACAGGGAGCACGCTAGCTTTTGCTGTGATATCCAGCTATTTTCCGGGAGGTGTACAGTACTCTCAGAACGCGAACAACATTATCTTCATAAACGGGAAGCGTGGAAATGGAAGTCACTACTGCGCCCGGAGTAATCCGGTTGCAGTGATGGGAATTGGGGGTTTTTAGGGCTTAGATATAAGAATAATACATATAAGAATCCCGGCCAGCCTGGCCGGGATTCATCAGGCTATCGTTAACCACTTTATAAAAGTGAAGCTAATTGGATCTATTGTTTTTTTTCCTAACTTGGTGTTCTTGTATCTTGATTTTAATCCAAATAGCCATCCCCAAGACACCCCCTCCTATGTACCCTGCCTGCAAAAATGAGGAAAAAATATCTTTCCAGTTAAATAAAAAAACTCCTATTTTAAAATAAACCAACAACGACGCGAGCAGTACAGAAGCGGCATCAAAGAAAAAAAATAAAACAAGACACATTAGTACAAGACCAACTAGCCGAAAAAAGTCATTTTTTAACATTGTTTTTATCTATTTCCTCAAGTGTATTTTTTACCAAGTTTCCGGTTTTTTCACTGATATAACTTCCCCCTACTGCACCTGACAGGTCAGATATACTTTCTTTAGCAACCGTTGAGGTTGAACCTTTTATTATCGTTCCTCCGACACTACCAACAACAGAACCAACTCCTGCGCCAATTGTCGAATTAGTCGGGTCCTCACCTTTTACAGCACTACCCAGAGCAGCACTGCCCATATTGATGCCAGCAGATACACCTATGCCTTTCCCTGTAGTGGCTGCGGCGGTAACACCGGCAAGTATCGCATCAACGTAGTTAAACGGATCTTTACCTCCAAGTTGAACGGCTGTATTAACACCAACACCTATCGCCGCATTGCCTAGCATCCCAGCCTTGATTGAGTTCCCCAGCGGCCCCAGACCATACAGAACCACAGGATCACCAATACTCGCATTAGATTTATGGTAGCCCCAGGTATTCATGATGGTTTGAGCTTGCTCCATTGCCTTACTATTAGGTGATGATTTCAAATAGTTTTGTCCGGTCAACATTGCAGTAACCCGTTCTTTTGCTACCTCATCACCATATTGAGCCTGCATTTCGGCTGCATATATCCTCAGATAACTTGCCAGCTCTGCGCGCTCGGTATCACTCATTTCTCCAGGAGAGTTATTAAATTTAGCTACTAGTGCATCACTGCGCTGATCCGTATTTTCAAACTCTAAATACTTCTTCGCTGTTTCCAGTGATTTATCACCTTGCAGCACTTTCTCTGCCAACTCATCACGTTTCGTTGAGGATGTCGTACTGAGGAAGTTATTCTCCACATTAATATCTGACTGACAAGCAAAAAAATCCCAGCCGTTTGGCTGGGATTAGTTTTATTCATTGATTCTTATTTTTTCTTTCATTTAACTTACCTTTAATCCAGATACCGAAACCAAGAATTACTCCACCAATACTTCCTTTCCTTACGGTCTCAGGAATAATTATTTCCCAATCAAGATTAAATATACCTATCTTAAAATAAACAATAACAGCAGCTATCACATAGCCGAGCACTACAGCAAAACACAGAATGCAGACACAATAAAAAATCAATAAAAACAAATCCTTAATATTAATTTTCCCCATTTTTATCACCTGCATTATTCAAAGAGTCTTGTACATTTTTTCCTGTAATCTCACCCACAGTACCACCTGTTACTGCTCCAATTATTTCTGCACTTCCTTCTTTAATTGCAGGTTTCAACTGCTCTGTAGCTATTTTCCCCGCGGCCCCTCCCAATACAGAACCCACTCCAGCAGCAATAGCAGAATTAGCAGGATCTTCCCCCTTAATACTGCTACCAATTGCAGCCCCTCCCATATTAATAGGTGTTGAGGCTACAATTCCTTTCCCAGTCGTAGCTGCCGCTGTCACTCCAGCCATTATCGCATCAACATAGCTGAACGGATCTTTTCCACTGAGCTGAACACCTGCATTTACACCAACACCGATTGCCGCATTAGCTGCCATACCTTTTATCGTGGTACCCAGCACACTGCTGCCAAAAATCAGCGCAGAGTCTCCTATGCTGGCATTCGATTTATGGTAGCCCCACGTGTTCATAATCACCTGAGCCTTTGCCATTGCTTCTGAGTCAGGGTTACGTTTTATATAGTCCTGCTCTGACAGCATACCTTTCACCAGTTCCTGTGCCACCGCCGAACCATAGGTTTTTTCCATCTCTGAAGCATAAACACGTAAATAACCCGCCAGCTCGGCACGCTCTGTGCTGCTCATTTGTGAAGGGTCTTTGGTGAATTTGGAGACCAGAGCATCACTACGTTTATCCGCATTTGCCAGCGTGAGCAGGTCATTTGCAGCAGCAAGTGATTTATCACCCTGCATAATTTTCTCTACGGCTTTATCAAGTTTGTCTGAAGATGTGGCTCCCAGGAAATTATTCTCCACCGCATTCTTACCGGTCTGCGCGCCTGCAAACACACTGCCTGTGCTGTCACCTGCCAAGCCACCCACCAACCCTGCCGCCAGCGTACTCAACGTACTGACCGTCTGCTTCTGCTCTTCGGTCAGTTTATCCTTATCCCATCCCATTGAGGCGATAATCACCGGAGCCATCAACTCTGCCGTTGCCGCACCCGCTGCACCTGCCAATGCATTGTTGCCACTGGCATAGGCAGTAACCGCACCCAGCACCGCGTGCGCCATCGCGTTCGCAGCCTGATTATCCCCGGTATTTTTCTTAATCACCTCCGCAAGATACGGAGCCGCCCCGCCCGTCAATGCTTGCGCCAGATTGCCACCCGCCAGACCCTGCACCGCCGCCGTTGCCGCCTGTATCGCTCGCTGGACTTTACCCCCCGTCCCAAAATCTGACTCATTAAACGCCTTGTTATACGCCGTCTGGTAGATCTGGTTGTTGATATCCTTTGCCTCTGGCTCCTGACCGGGGTGCTCGCTCCGCCACTGCTTCTCGGCTGCTACTCGGTCTTCTGGCTTGATGTTCTGCATCTTCTCGTTCGCCGCTCGGGTGGCTTCTATCTGCCCCTGCGTCCGCGCGATATCTGCCGCCTGACTGCCGATTTCTCCCAGCAGTTGCGCTTCCTTCAGCCGGTTCTGCTCTTTTTCCTTGTCGAAAATCGGGCTTAACGTCTGATTTGCATGCTCTACATCGCGACTGAGATCCTCAACGTTCTGGGTCTGCTTGTCTTTGTCACGGAGGGTGATGGTGCCTTCACTCACCGCCGACTGCGTCGTCGAACTGGCGCTGCCGCTGCCGTTTACACCGGTCAATAGGCCATTCGCCATATTCCCCGCAAACTGTCCACCAATGCTACCGCCCGAGCTGATACCCACGCTCTGGTGTTCAACCTGATAATCCGCTTGGTTCTCGATATTCCCAAAAACCAGCGTGCCTGTATCCAGTCTATTCTTGTCTGCCGTGGCTGTCGAACCAATGACCGCACCATTCAACTGCGTATGTTCACCCACCGTGATATCAAAGCCACCCTTACCTGCGAACACCCCGGTCTGCTCCTGCACGCTGTCATAGTTGCTGTGCATTTTGTCACGGCTCAGGTTTACACTGCCCGACCCCGTCATCGAGCCGAACGTGAAGCTGGCACCGGCGCTGCTATTCTGCTGCTTCGCATCGTAGTTGTCGCTGTCCTGTTCACTGGTCAACGTCAGGTTACGGCCAACATCCATCGTCACCTTGTCGCCACTCACCTGCGCCCCGGTCAACGTAGTGTCCCGCCCGCTGGTGATGTTCAGGTTGTTACCGGCGTTGAGCGTGGTTTCAGTATGCGTCACCCCATTACCTGTCTCACTGCCCTTGCCTTTATTGGCACTGGCCGACACGCTGATACCCCAACCGCCCTGGCCAGCCCCGATACTGACACCAACGCTCCCCCCTTTACTCTCGTTTTTACCCTCAAGCTGGGAACTGTTCTCGGCAGACACCAGGTTCACGTCCCGTGCGGCATTCAGGGTGATATCCTTCCCGGCCTGCAGTTGGCTCCCCTGAACATTGATATCGGACTCGGTGGCTTGGATGGTGAGATTATTCCCCGCCGTCAACGTGCTGCCCTGGCTCTGCGTCTGGCGGGCCGTCTGTTCAGATTTTGATGACTGGCTGCCATACGAAAGGCTCACCCCAATGGCATTCTGATCTGCAGCATTTTCCGATGCCAGCACGCTGCCTTGCGCCGCCTGCACACCGCTCAGTGCCGCTTTCATGCCTTGCAACGCCGCCAAACGACCATCGGTCTCCTTGGTGGCCTCGTTGGCGGTCGTCACTGCCGTATTTAACGCACTGCCCACCGTGCCCGACAGCGCCAACGTCAACCCGCTCTGTTTCTGCTCAACGGTGTGACTCTGGGTACTCTGGTTCTCCGCCGCCAGAATGTTCACTTCCTTACAGGTGTTTGGGATTACCCTTGATAATCTTGTAATCCGGCTGGGTAAGACGGCCATACAGTTGCAGCACCTGGCCACGGCTGGCAACGTTCGCCGACTCGGCTCTGCCGATCACCGGTATCACCACGCAGCCCCGGAAGTGATCCTGACGCGTAGGGGCGGATTGGGTGCAGGAGAACGGCGAGGTGATTATCGGCGGCGACTGGCTCACCGAGTCCAGCATTACCAGTGCTGAACAACTGGAAGTGACCGCCGCGCCCGGTGTGCTCCGGTTGCAACGGCGAGAAGTGGATGTTTTCAAAGCGTAAAAAGCAAAAAATCCCGGCCAGTTGGCCGGGTTTCATCACAATATCTAGATTAAATCTTCGCCATTTAAAAGCACGATGACATTGTCCGCCCCTAGAGCTTCCCTAACCATGTCAGCCATTTCATCTGTCGATATTTTAAGAGACTTATCATTTACTGATATATAACAATAAGATAGCGGATCCAACCCGAATTCATTAGATACCTCCTTTTGGATTGGATGTGGTATACCCGCAGTAGATAGATAGTAATGCGCGGGAAATACATCTGGATATTTTGCCGAAAATTCGTTCAACTTATGTTGCAACTCAGTAAAAGTCAGCTTAGTAAAACATGTTAACCCTATAGACATACCACCCTCACTTCACCCTAATAGCATTACCGGTTTTATCAATAATGATGACTTTATCCAGCCCCATTATTGGCCACTGCGTTAGCTGTTTTTGAAGTTCTGGAATGCTAACTTTAGTATCAGACATATTGATCACAACATTAGATGTCTGGCCTTTGTCTATTTTAGTTTTAACTTCGCTGTAGATATTTCGCACGCTATTAGATCTAGGGGCATAGTTATCAAAAATCTCACCATTAATCCGGTAATCTGGATTTTTATTTCCAGCTACAGAAGGATTCTGCTCTACGTAAAACCCTGACTGTGAAAGGATTTGAGCACTCTCATTTTCCCGATTGAGGGAACGGATATTCTCCTTCGTCATCCCTGATTCTATCTTGGTAACTGGCCCCGTTAATACACCTTCAGACTTTGTAATTACATTACCAATTGTACCGGTTTGCCATATATTACTGTTTCCCGGTGACACTATCGCACCATCAGTCTTACCTATAACACTATTCCCTGCCACACCACCAAAGATAGCAGCCGTTCCGAGGCCTATATTCAGGGCACCTTCTCCATAGTTACCATCAACTACCTGACCGATCCCAGTACCGGTTTGATAACCGCCACCTGCTGCCAGAGTTGAACGAGCAATTATCCCCGGAGCACCCGGTAAAGCGAGTAAAGCATCAGTTCCTAATGCAGCCTGACCGGATTGTGCGCTGTACCCTTTCAGATAACTCAGCGCCTCGTTATACGCTTCGATATTTCCTGTCGAGGCGACAAACGCTTTGCCTGCAACCAGTGACTGAATAGCGTCTGCGGCTTGCTGTGGGGTATACCCGTACATAGACTGAAGTTCATAGCCATATTGGTTAAGTAATCCAGCTAGCTCTTGCTTCTGACCTTCTGTCAGTGGTTGACCCGTTTGATACTGTTGCAGTAACAGATTGCTAGCCCGGTCTTCATTCGTCAGCCTGACAATATTCTGTGACGCTTCAAGTAAGTTCTTGCCCGCTTTCTGGTCTTCGATGGATTTATTCAGTGTTTCGGCTTTCTGCACGCTGAGGAAGTTATTCTCCACAACCATCTGCCCGGTCTGGGCACCCGCAATCATATCTCCGGTACTGTTACCGAGCAACCCACCGGCCAGACCTGCTGCCAACGTCGCCAGCGCAGAGACTGTTTGCTTTTCTGTCTCGCTCAATTCACTCACGGGCTTCCCATAGGCATTGACTGCAATCATGCCCATCAGTTCACCGGTGACCGCTCCCCCTGCACCCACCAACGCATTATTGCCTTGGGCAGCCGCGAGAGCAGCGTTCACCGCAGCATGAGCCAGGGTGCGTGCAGCAGGATCATCCCGCAGACTATCGGCAATGATATTGGTGATATAAGGTGCACTGGCTCCCGCCAGCGCTTTCGTCAGGTCACCACCTGCCAGACCTTGCACCGCCGCCGTTGCGGCCTGTACCGCGCGCTGGACTTTCCCCCCTGTTCCAAAACCAGACTCGTTAAACGCCTGGTTATACGCCGTCTGGTAGATTTGGTTACTGATATCCTCGGCCTTCGGTTCCTGACCGGGATGATCTTTCCGCCACTGCGCTTCGGCTGTTTCACGATCTTTCGGCGTTACGTTCCGCATCTTCTCGTTCGCCGCGCGGGTGGCTTCTATCTGCCCCTGCGTACGCACGATATCACCGACCTGACTCCCAATCTCCCCTATCATCTGCGCTTCACGCAGCCGGTTCTGCTCCTTCTCCTTGTCGAAGATTTTGTCCAGACCCGGATTCGCATTCTCTACATCACGGCTCAGCTCCCCGACGTTCTGGGTCTGCTTGTCTTTGTCACGGATAGTAATCGTGCCTTCACTCACCGCCGACTGCGTCGTCGAACTGGCGCTGCCACTGCCGTTCACACCGGTCAATAGGCCGTTGGCCATATTCCCCGCAAACTGCCCACCAATGCTACCGCCCGAGCTGATACCCACGCTCTGGTGTTCAACCTGGTAATCCGCTTGGTTCTCGATATTCCCAAAACCCAGCGTGCCTGTATCCAGTCTATTCTTGTCTGCCGTGGCTGTCGAACCAATGACCGCACCATTCAACTGCGTATGTTCACCCACCGTGATATCAAAGCCACCCTTACCTGCGAACACCCCGGTCTGCTCCTGCACGCTGTCATAGTTGCTGTGCATTTTGTCACGGCTCAGGTTTACACTGCCCGACCCCGTCATCGAGCCGAACGTGAAGCTGGCACCGGCGCTGCTATTCTGCTGCTTCGCATCGTAGTTGTCGCTGTCCTGTTCACTGGTCAACGTCAGGTTACGGCCCACATCCATCGTCACCTTGTCGCCACTCACCTGCGCCCCGGTCAACGTAGTGTCCCGCCCGCTGGTGATGTTCAGGTTGTTACCGGCGTTGAGCGTGGTTTCAGTATGCGTCACCCCATTACCTGTCTCACTGCCCTTGCCTTTATTGGCACTGGCCGACACGCTGATACCCCAACCGCCCTGGCCAGCCCCGATACTGACACCAACGCTCCCCCCTTTACTCTCGTTTTTACCCTCAAGCTGGGAACTGTTCTCGGCCGACACCAGGTTCACGTCCCGAGCGGCATTCAGGGTGATATCCTTCCCGGCCTGCAGTTGGCTCCCCTGAACATTGATATCGGACTCGGTGGCTTGGATGGTGAGATTATTCCCCGCCGTCAACGTGCTGCCCTGGCTCTGCGTCTGGCGGGCCGTCTGTTCAGATTTTGATGACTGGCTGCCATAGGACAGGCTCACCCCAATGGCATTCTGATCTGCAGCATTTTCTGAAGCCAGCACGCTGCCTTGCGCCGCCTGCACACCGCTCAGCGCCGCTTTCATGCCTTGCAACGCCGCCAAACGACCATCGGTCTCCTTGGTGGCCTCGTTGGCGGTCGTCACTGCCGTATTTAACGCACTGCCCACCGTGCCCGACAGCGCCAACGTCAACCCGCTCTGTTTCTGCTCAACGGTGTGACTCTGGGTACTCTGGTTCTCCACCGCCAGAATGTTCACTTCCTTACCCGTCAGGCTGATATCTTTCCCTGCCAGCACGTCGGAACCTTGCACCGTCAGATTATTACCCGCATTCAGGGTGACATTCCCCTGGGTGCTGCCTAGCGTACTACCTGCGTGGTTAACGCTATTTTCGGTATCGGTGGTCTTCAGGCTTTGCGACCCGTAACTGAAACCTATCCCGCCGGTGCCGGAGAAGCCGGATTTCTTGCTCTCGCTCGCCGTACGGCTCTCGGTATGTTCCTCCACCGTACCCACCGTGATGTTATTCTTCGCCGTCAGTGAGATATCGTCGGTGGCCACAACATGGCTACCCATCACGTTGATATCTTTACCACTCTGCAGAATAACCTCCTGGCCACTCAGCAGGCTGCCGTTGGCCGTACTGCTATGGGTTTCCTGTTGATAGGCACTCTGCTTGCCGCTCAGGAACCCTTTGCTACTGTTGCTGCCCTGTATCATCAGATGCTGCTCGTCCTGGCTGGCATTCAGCGAGATATCACCAGCCGCCTTCAGCCCAATTCGCCCTTGCTCACTCTGCACCGTGCTGCCTTGCAGCAGAATGTCGCCCTGCTCGGCGATAACCGTTACCCCTTCTTTAGCACTGAACAGTCTGCCGTGGCCGGTGTCACTGCTGATATCGCTTTGCCGCTGGTTTTGCGATTTACCCACCTTGCTCTGTCCGCTGTCGCTGTCGCTCACCTGCTGGCGCGCTTCTTTGATGGTGACCTGCTGTGCGCTCAGGCCGATGCCGCCCGACGCACTCTCCACCTGTGCCCCTTCGGCCACAAAGTTACCGCCCGACAGGATAGTGACGCCGTTGTCGCCGCTTAATCCGCTGGTATGCAGCGTGTCGGCTTGGCGGCTGTTGCTCACCGTCGAGGTGCGGCTGTTCGCTTCAAGATGGGTGCTGTTGGTAGTGGTATCCGCCAGTAACGAGACATTGCCACCGGCCTGAACCTGCGCTTTCCCCCCCGCGCTGGCCTGGCTGCCTTGCAGTGTGATGTCCTGGCCCGCTTTCAGGCTGAGGTTGCCGCCCGCCGTCAGGCTGCTGCCCAACGCCTGCTGCCATTCACCACTGACCTGCGCTCTGCGCTCCCCGGCCTCTTCCATCCCGGCACTATTACGGTTGCCCAAGGACCCGGAAATCACGCTCACGTCTGCTGTGGTGCTGCTGCGCGCCGTGCCGATGTTAATGCTGTTGCTGGCACTCAGGCTGAGGTTGTCGGTGGCGCTAAGCTTCGCACCTTGCAGGCTGATATCACCGCCGCTCAGGCTGAGTTCACGTGCACTCATGCTCGCCTGGCGCAAGGCATCCTGCAGATTGGTGCTCAGGCTGATGCTGTCGGCCTGCACATTGATTGTGTCTGCACGGAGTTCGCCCCCCTGGTGCAGGAATGCGCCGGTATCGATGCTCATGGCCTTGTCGGCAAACAGGTTGCCCGCATTGCTGAGGCTGCCAGTGGAGAGTTGCAGGTTCCCCCCAGCAATCACCGCACCATCCCCCGTCACACGGAGGGTGCTGTTCGCCAGATAGACTTTCGGCACCCAAACAGTCTGCGGCCCTTCGGCAGTTTCAACCGTTTCACTCACCAGCCAGACGATATCCTGCTGCAAGGCGGCGATTTGTGATGGCGTGAGCGCCACACCGGGCACCAGGTGGAAATCTTCCGCTGCCTTGATGCCGCTGTTCATGAGCGCCTGGTACTGCGCCATCGCATCGTCACCTTTCAACGATGGGCGTCCCGTCAACATCAGCAACTGCTCACGCACCACCCGTTGCTCGTAGTAACCGTCCCCCAGGCGTTTGTGCACCTGGCTCGGGTCATAACCCACGCGCTGCAGCAGATAGTCACTGCTCAGGAAATTGTTTTTGTTGGTAAAACGCGGGTCAGTCACCACCAGGAACGGGCTATTGGCCAGCCATAGCATCCTGCCTGCACGCCGTACATCATAGCAATGTGAGCCGAAAGTGACATAGATGGTTTATTGAAATAATGAGGTACGTCAGCCAAAAAATAATCATTTATATATTAAATAAATAAAGATTAACTAATCCTGTTAATTGATTAATTAAATCCTAAAAGAACATTGAAATAAACCTATTAAGAACTTAAAATATGCTCTGATAAGAACAAAACATAACTCCATCTAGAACCAAAGCGTATAATGCAAAGCTTGGCTTAATACTTAAGGCAGGTTTTGGATGGGATTCTCTACCCGCATTCTGCAATTGCGAAAACTGCATGGACTGAGCCAGAGCCAAATGGCTGAAAAAATTGGCATTCATTTAACTCAGATCCGCCGTTATGAGTCCGAAGAGGCTAATCCTTCGTTAGATATCCTCAAACGTGTAGCAATCGTGTTTAGTGTTTCTACGGACTGGCTCATCTTTGAAGATAAAGAACGTGAACCGACTGACGAGATGAAACTGAGGTTTGAAGCCATTAAGCAATTAGATGATGAAGAATTACGCTCAGTAAATCACGTTTTAGATGCGATGATACTCATGCATAAAGGTAGGAAATGACAGGGTAAAATCTATTTATCGCGAAAATGAGGTGCTACCAACACCTCATTTCCGCTCACCACCGCAACTAACAGGAGTAGTTACCATGGCTAGAGCAGATTCTACGTCACAACCCGCCGCACCCCAAGCGCGTAAGAGCATTGTGGGTTACCGCACCAACGGCGGCAGGCCGAACCCGCTGCCACAACTGACCATCAAGGGCCGCTGGCTGGAAGCATTAGGCTTCACCCAGGGCCAACCGGTGAGCATTACCGCCGAACACGGCCAACTGATTATCCGCACCGCGCCCACCACGGAGGGGAACGCATGAACATCACCTTTACCCCTGAACCGATACCGGAACTGACACTGGCAGGCGGCGCGTTGGCCGTATTAGGATTTACCACCGGTACGCCGTTACAACTGACGCTCCAGCATCACACACTCTGGATCACTGTCGTCACCGACGACGCCACCTGGGAAGCGCTGTGCGAAGCCAGTCAACAGCGGCAGGATTTGGGGGCGGATTGGGTGCGAGAGAATGGCGAGGTGATTATCGGCGGCAACTGGCTCACCGAGTTCGGCATTGCCAGCGCTGAACAACTGGAAGTGACCGCTGCGCCCGGTGTGCTCCGGTTGCAGCGGCGGGAAGTGGATGTTTTCAAGGCTTAGATGTAAAAATCCCGGCCAGTTAGCCGGGATTTATCACAAGATTTAGATTAGATCTTCACCATTTAAAAGCACAATAATATTTTCCTCCCCTAGCTCTTTCCTGAGCATGTCTGCTACTTCAGAAGTGTTCAACTCAGGGAATGATTTATCATTGACTGATATCATAAAATATGACTTAGGTTCTTCAAGGCCAAACTCTTCCGCTATTAGTAGATCTGTTTCCTTTTTATATTTTTCAACTCGATCCTCAATAAATTTTAACTGTTCACGAGTTAACACTTCATCAGCAGCATACATAAGATATGACTGCTCAAATAAATAACCATAATTTAACTTAATTACATCTAGTTTAGGCTGCAATGACTCAACACCTAACTTGGTATAACATGTGATATCAATTGCCATCCCATTCTCCTACTTGATTCTTATCGGTTTACCCGATTGATCTATAACAATAATTTTGTTCAATCCTTTAACAGGCCAATCACTAAATTGTTTCTGTAGATCACTAACGCTTGCCTTTGTATCCGCTAGGTTAATAACAACACTATTTGTTTGCCCTTTTTCTACCTTTTTCTCTACTTCTCTCCATATATTTCTAATATTTCCAGAGCTTGGAGCATAGTTATCGAAAATTTCACCATTAATTTTATAATCAGGGTTCTTTATTCCCGATGTGACTGGGTTTTGTTCAACGTGAAAACCATTCTCCGAGAGTATTTTTGCACTTTCATTTTCTCTTACCAAAGAACGTATATTCTCAGGTGTTGCATTAGGGGGTAATTTAGTTTGTGAACCTGTTAAAGACCCCGTTGTTCCTTGGCCTGTACTCTTGGTTGCGCTAGTTGCCCCATTCGCAGCCAATTTTTCCAGACTGACACCCGCTGCCTTGGCACCGTAAACTATTCCCACCGTATCCTGGATGGTGATCGCTATCTTGGCCCAGCCGGGAACATCCTCCAAAGCTTGCTGATATTTTGCAGAGTAGGCCGCATCCTGAGACATCTTGGCCTTGGCCTGTTCAGGCGTATAACCCTGATCTACCAGCTTGAGCAGATCACGCGAGTAGTCCCCAATTAAATCACCGAATTTCGCCATTTCCTCGGGGAACTGGTCGCGTAAGTCGTAATAGGTCTGGTATTCCGCATAACCCTGATAGCTTTCTTTAGCTGCCTGTGCCAGCTTCAGTTCATGGATACATCCCGCACTGGCTCCATTAGCACAGGCATCCTTCAGATTCGCGTCACTGGTAAGATCCTTTTGTGTCAGGTTAGCCAGATCTTTCACTTCACTGTCGGTAATCGTGCCATTGGCCAGTTTGGTTTCCAGTTGCTGTTGGCGGATCTTATCGCTGGCGTTGAGATAGTTATTCTCCACCGCATTCTTACCGGTCTGCGCGCCTGCAAACACACTGCCTGTGCTGTCACCTGCCAAGCCACCCACCAACCCTGCCGCCAGCGTACTCAACGTACTGACCGTCTGCTTCTGCTCTTCGGTCAGTTTATCCTTATCCCATCCCATTGAGGCGATAATCACCGGAGCCATCAACTCTGCCGTTGCCGCACCCGCTGCACCTGCCAATGCATTGTTGCCACTGGCATAGGCAGTAACCGCACCCAGCACCGCGTGCGCCATCGCGTTCGCAGCCTGATTATCCCCGGTATTTTTCTTAATCACCTCCGCAAGATACGGAGCCGCCCCGCCCGTCAATGCTTGCGCCAGATTGCCACCCGCCAGACCCTGCACCGCCGCCGTTGCCGCCTGTATCGCTCGCTGGACTTTACCCCCTGTCCCAAAATCTGACTCATTAAACGCCTTGTTATACGCCGTCTGGTAGATCTGGTTGTTGATATCCTTTGCCTCTGGCTCCTGACCGGGGTGCTCGCTCCGCCACTGCTTCTCGGCTGCTACTCGGTCTTCTGGCTTGATGTTCTGCATCTTCTCGTTCGCCGCTCGGGTGGCTTCTATCTGCCCCTGCGTCCGCGCGATATCTGCCGCCTGACTGCCGATTTCTCCCAGCAGTTGCGCTTCCTTCAGCCGGTTCTGCTCTTTTTCCTTGTCGAAAATCGGGCTTAACGTCTGATTTGCATGCTCTACATCGCGACTGAGATCCTCAACGTTCTGGGTCTGCTTGTCTTTGTCACGGATGGTGATAGTGCCCTCAGAGACTGCCGACTTCGTGGTGGAACTGGCGCTGCCGCTGCTATTCAGCCCGGTCAACAGGCCGTTGGCCATATTCCCCGCAAACTGTCCGCCGATAGGGCCACCACTGCTGATCCCCACGCTCTGGTGTTCAACCTGGTAATCCGCTTGGTTCTCGATATTCCCAAAACCCAGCGTGCCTGTATCCAGTCTATTCTTGTCTGCCGTGGCTGTCGAACCAATGACCGCACCATTCAACTGCGTATGTTCACCCACCGTGATATCAAAGCCGCCCTTACCTGCGTACACCCCGGTCTGCTCCTGCACGCTGTCATAGTTGCTGTGCATTTTGTCACGGCTCAGGTTTACACTGCCCGACCCCGTCATCGAGCCGAACGTGAAGCTGGCACCGGCGCTGCTATTCTGCTGCTTCGCATCGTAGTTGTCGCTGTCCTGTTCACTGGTCAACGTCAGGTTACGGCCAACATCCATCGTCACCTTGTCGCCACTCACCTGCGCCCCGGTCAACGTAGTGTCCCGCCCGCTGGTGATGTTCAGGTTGTTACCGGCGTTGAGCGTGGTTTCGGTATGCGTCACCCCATTACCTGTCTCACTGCCCTTGCCTTTATTGGCACTGGCCGACACGCTGATACCCCAACCGCCCTGGCCAGCCCCGATACTGACACCAACGCTCCCCCCTTTACTCTCGTTTTTACCCTCAAGCTGGGAGCTGTTCTCGGCCGACACCAGGTTCACGTCCCGGGCGGCATTCAGAGTGATATCCTTCCCGGCCTGCAGTTGGCTCCCCTGAACATTGATATCGGACTCGGTGGCTTGGATGGTGAGATTATTCCCCGCCGTCAACGTGCTGCCCTGGCTCTGCGTCTGGCGGGCCGTCTGTTCAGATTTTGATGACTGGCTGCCATAGGACAGGCTCACCCCAATGGCATTCTGATCTGCAGCATTTTCTGAAGCCAGCACACTGCCTTGCGCCGCCTGCACACCGCTCAGCGCCGCTTTCATGCCTTGCAACGCCGCCAAACGACCATCGGTCTCCTTGGTGGCCTCGTTGGCGGTCGTCACTGCCGTATTTAACGCACTGCCCACCGTGCCCGACAGCGCCAACGTCAACCCGCTCTGTTTCTGCTCAACGGTGTGACTCTGGGTACTCTGGTTCTCCACCGCCAGAATGTTCACTTCCTTACCCGTCAGGCTGATATCTTTCCCCGCCAGCACGTCGGAACCTTGCACCGTCAGATTATTGCCCGCATTCAGGGTGACATTCCCCTGGGTGCTGCCTAGCGTGCTACCTGCGTGGTTAACGCTATTTTCGGTATCGGTGGTCTTCAGGCTTTGCGACCCGTAACTGAAACCTATCCCGCCGGTGCCGGAGAAGCCGGATTTCTTGCTCTCGCTCGCCGTACGGCTCTCGGTATGTTCCTCCACCGTACCCACCGTGATGTTATTCTTCGCCGTCAGTGAGATATCGTCGGTGGCCACAACATGGCTACCCATCACGTTGATATCTTTACCACTCTGCAGAATAACCTCCTGGCCACTCAGCAGGCTGCCGTTGGCCGTACTGCTATGGGTTTCCTGTTGATAGGCACTCTGCTTGCCGCTCAGGAACCCTTTGCTACTGTTGCTGCCCTGTATCATCAGATGCTGCTCGTCCTGGCTGGCATTCAGCGAGATATCACCAGCCGCCTTCAGCCCAATTCGCCCTTGCTCACTCTGCACCGTGCTGCCTTGCAGCAGAATGTCGCCCTGCTCGGCGATAACCGTTACCCCTTCTTTGGCACTGAACAGGCTGCCGTGGCCGGTGTCACTGCTGATATCGCTTTGCCGCTGGTTTTGCGATTTACCCACCTTGCTCTGTCCGCTGTCGCTGTCGCTCACCTGCTGGCGCGCTTCTTTGATGGTGACCTGCTGTGCGCTCAGGCCGATGCCGCCCGACGCACTCTCCACCTGTGCCCCTTCGGCCACAAAGTTACCGCCCGACAGGATAGTGACGCCGTTGTCGCCGCTTAATCCGCTGGTATGCAACGTGTCGGCTTGGCGGCTGTTGCTCACTGTCGAGGTGCGGCTGTTCGCTTCAAGATGGGTGCTATTGGTGGTGGTATCCGCCAGTAACGAGACATTGCCACCGGCCTGAACCTGCGCTTTCCCCCCCGCGCTGGCCTGGCTGCCTTGCAGTGTGATGTCCTGGCCCGCTTTCAGGCTGAGGTTGCTGCCCGCCGTCAGGCTGCTGCCCAACGCCTGCTGCCATTCACCACTGACCTGCGCTCTGCGCTCCCCGGCCTCTTCCATCCCGGCACGATCGCGGTTGCCCAAGGATCCGGAAATCACGCTCACGTCTGCTGTGGTGCTGCTGCGCGCCGTGCCGATGTTAATGCTGTTGCTGGCACTCAGGCTGAGGTTTTCGGTGGCGCTAAGCTTCGCACCTTGCAGGCTGATGTCACCGCCGTTCAGGCTGAGTTCACGCGCACTCATGCTCGCCTGGCGCAAGGCATCCTGCAGATTGGTGCTCAGGCTGATGCTGTCGGCCTGCACATTGATTGTGTCTGCACGGAGTTCGCCGCCCTGGTGCAGGAATGCGCCGGTATCGATGCTCATGGCCTTGTCGGCAAACAGGTTGCCCGCATTGCTGAGGCTGCCAGTGGAGAGTTGCAGGTTCCCCCCGGCAATCACCGCACCATCCCCCGTCACACGGAGGGTGCTGTTCGCCAGATAGACTTTCGGCACCCAAACGGTCTGCGGCCCTTCGGCAGTTTCAACCGTTTCACTCACCAGCCAGACGATATCCTGCTGCAAGGCGGCGATTTGTGATGGCGTGAGCGCCACACCGGGCACCAGGTGGAAATCTTCCGCTGCCTTGATGCCGCTGTTCATGAGCGCCTGGTACTGCGCCATCGCATCGTCACCTTTCAACGATGGGCGACCCGTCAACATCAGCAACTGCTCACGCACCACCCGTTGCTCGTAATAACCGTCCCCCAGGCGTTTGTGCACCTGGCTCGGGTCATAACCCACGCGCTGCAGCAGATAGTCACTGCTCAGGAAATTGTTTTTGTTGGTAAAACGCGGGTCAGTCACCACCAGGAACGGGCTATTGGCCGCCGTTTGCTGGCGGAACAGACCATTATCGGGAATGTGGGTCGCCACGCTGGCTACATGCTGTTTGTCGGTTAACGCCAGTTCCCCCGGCGTTAGTGGCCGAGTGCCTGCGGCTAAACCGGTGTCAGCAGCCTGCCAGTCACCACCGTCAACGCTGACCGCCAACGGGTTGCGTTCCCATTCCGCGCGCTCGGCAGCGGCGGCATTCTGTGCCGCCTCAACAGCGCTGATTTGTGCCTGGTTAACCGTGGTGTTTTCCAGATGCGCACCGCCAATAGTGACGTTGCCGTAACCGCTGATCACCCCATCAATGGTCGTCAGCGCGGTGGTTTCATCCAGATTGAAGGTCGGATACCAGTGAGTTTCCGCTCTGTCGTAGTGATCGACAATAAACTCCTGACGCCGCTCGTTCACCGAGTAACCCCGGTTGATAATGTTGGCGGTGCCGTCAATCGTCAGGTTCCCATTGGAACTGATGGTGCTGGCATCATTCAGCAGTTGCTCACCAATATGCAAAGCCATATTGCCGCCGGAGAGCAAGGTCGCCCCAATACCGGCAGAGATCAGCTTGTCGCTGGTTACCTTACCCGTCGCCGTGCGCTCACGGAGGTTACTGTAGTCAGCAACAAATGGCGCGACCCCAATATCAATATGCTTTTCAGAATCCCACGTCATAACCTCCACCCAGTCGTGTTCCCAATGGAAAGCGTTTTGATAGGGAGTAGGGATGGTGGTACGTTGATACCAGCCACGTGTTTCATAAAATGTCATGGCATAGCTGCCATCAGCATTCGGAACAAGGGCCAGGTAGTTCACCCACAGGCTGATCAGTTGCCCCTTATCGTCTTTTACCTGCACTTCAGCACGTTTATTGGCTGCGTCAATATTCAGTAAGGTACCATATGGGTTGCTTGCGGCAGCCGCATCATCACGAAAGGTCAACTGTTGGGTGGTCGGTGCTATCGCGCTGACATCGGTAGTGACATCCTCACCATAAGAACGCCAGTAGTAGTTATAACGGTGCCAACTGTACTCGCTGGTTTCCGCCTCACGCGCAATCTCCAGCCCTTCACGCAGGTTGTCGAAGCGTTTTGCCGTCAGGGTCAGATCCCCTTCCGCCTCAATATTACTGGCGCGGTTTTCAATCAGATCGCCACTGGTAAGCTGTAACGTCCCTGCGCTGTAAATCAGTGCGCCATCCCGGTTGGTTAACCGCTCACCGCTCATCAGGCTGATGTTTTCCGTGGCGGCAATCAGGGCGGCGCGGCCATGGTTATCAATAATCCGGCTATTCACCAGCAGATTATCCGCCATCAGCGTGGTCTGGTTATCCAGGCTGTCGGCGTTAATGGTCAGCGTGTCGGCTTCGATACGCCCCTGGTTGGTCAGTGCCCCGGTGGTCAGTTGCAGCTGGTTAGCCACCAGACTGGCCAGGTTGTTTACATGCGCGCTGCTCAACGTCAGGTCGCCCGGCAGCAACCAATCTGCCAGGTTGGTCAACACGCCAGCCACACTGAAGGTCACCGAACTGTTACTGCTGAGGGTGTCCCCGGCGCGGTGGGTGTAATCCTGCTGAACACTGAGCTGCAACGCCTGCTGGCTGAGCAGAGTACCTGCCAGGTTATCCAGCCATTGGGTCAAAACGGTTAATGTCCCGCCACTCTGGATGTTACCGCCCTGGTTAAACAACGACAGCGCCCCGCCGCTGATAGCCAGCGCGTTATTGGCTAACAGAGTGCCTTGGCGGTTATCCAACGAATCCAACTGTGACAGCGTCAGGGTTCCCGCACTTTGTATCCGCCCGGCGGTGTTATCCAGCGTGCGGGCGTTGACGTCGGTCTGTGTGGTGCCAATCAGCAGGCCACCCTCGCGGTTGCTCACCTGCTGGGCGGTCACGCTCAATGCCCCTTGGCTACTGATGATCCCCTGGCGGCTGTTATCCACGCTTTCGCCATTGAACGTCAATGCCTGGCTGGAGACCCATTGACCAGCCTGATTGTTCACGCTGCTGCCGCTCAACGTGAGTGCGCCACCGCTGTGGATTTTACCCTGTTGGTTGTCGAGCGTGCTGAAGTGATAATCGCCCGCACCTTGGCTGATCGCCATACCGGCGGCGTTGTCAAACTGCTGGGTGGTAAGCTGGAGGCTCCCCAGGCTGCTGATCACACCTTGCGCGTTCAGTACACGTTCAGCCGAGATGTATTGGGCCTGATTGGCACGCAGCGTGCCCCGGGTATTGTCCAATACGCCAGCAAGCTGCAGATCCAGTTGCTGCTGGCTGTCAATCACCCCTTGGGTGTTCAGCAGTTGTGCGGCGTTGATCTGTGTCCCTTCACCACTTTGCACTTTGCCTTGACGGTTATCCAACCGGTCATTCAGCGTTAATTGCAGTTGCTTCTGGCTATAGAGCAGGCCATTTTGCTGGTTATCGATACCCTGAGCCCGGATCCACAACTGCTCACCCGCCAGCAGTTGCCCACCCGCGTTGTATAACACTCCGGCAGGTGTGGCATCGGTCAACCCTTGTAGCCAGAGGCGCGCTTGCGCACTGATTTTCCCACCCTGATTGGCGATGTCTTGCGCCGTGCGCAACACCAGATTGGCGGCGGACTGCAACGTGCCGTACTGGTTATTCCAGGTGGTGACGGTCAAATCAGCCTCTTGCTGACTAACCACTTCACCCAGTTGGTTATCGAAGCTTTGGCCGATCGCCGTCAGCGTGCCCAAGCTGCCGATCCATCCTTGGCTATTCAAGATATTTTCGGCCTGCAAGCGCTGTGCTCGCTGGCTGATGATGTTACCGCTGCGGTTATCCAGTGCGCGGGTGAACTGCATGTCCAGGCTATCTAATGCCTGGATTTCACCCTGCGTGTTGATCAGGCTGAGTGCGCGCAGCACGCTGCTGCCACCGCTGGCCAGCTTCCCGCCCTGGTTATCCCATGCTCCGGTAAGATCCACTGTCAGCGCCTGCTGGCTTTGTATCAGCCCTTGCTGACGGTTGTTCAACTGCCCGCCATTCAGCGACAGCGCACCGCCGCTTAACAGCTTGCCTTCATCATTGTTAAACAGGCTGAGCGCCCCCCCTTGCCAATAGAGGTTCTGTTGCGCCGTCAGGGTGCCCGCCTGGTTATTGACATTGCCGGTGGTGTTGAGCGTTAACTCACCGCCCGATTGCAGCTTGCCTGCCGCGTTATCCAGGCTGCCTGCCGTCACCTTGGCCTGTTTTGCCCCCAACGCGGTGCCTTTGCGGTTGTCCCAGTTTCCTGCGGTGCTGACATCCAGTGCCTCACCTGCTTCTATCAGTCCTTGCTGATTATTCAGCGACTGGCGGGCATCAAGGCGTAATCCTGTTTGGCTGACGACCTGGCCTTGCGCGTTATTCAGCGCCTGGGTCGACAGTTGCAGGTTCTGACCATGGATCTCACCGACACTGTTATTGACCGCTCCCTGGCTGCTCAGGGCCAGGTTGCCACCAGACAATACCTTGCCCTGACGGTTGTCCGCCCCTTGCTGTGTGGTAATTACCAGGTGTGACTGGCTTTGCAGCATCCCCTGCTGGTTATCCAATGCACCCAAATCCAGCTGCAAGCTGCCGTTACTGCCCAATACCCCGGCCTGGTTGGACAACAGACCACTCACACGCCAGTGCTGTGCCGTGCCATCCAGCGCCACCAGCCGACCACGCAGGTTATTGAGGCTGGCGCTGTTCAGGCTGAGCTGCTGGGTTTCAATACTGCCATCGGTGTTATCCAGCGCACCGCTCAGGGCGAAACGGCTTTCACCGGCCCCGACCTGTGACCAGACACCCGCCTGATTGAACAGGCTGTCGGCGGTGATTTGCCAGTTGCCTGCACGGATTTGTGCCTGCTGTGAGTCAAGGTTGCCTTGGCTGTTGACGGTGAATTGCTGGCTATCCACTTGTGACTGTTGTAAGGCAACATCCCCGGCAAACGCTGTTAACGAAGCCTGTTCTGCCGCCAGACGGCTCTGGCTGAGATCCACCTTGCTGCCGGTCACGCTCACCTTTTTCTGGCTCATCAGGCTGCCGCTGGCACGAATGGCCGACTGGCTTTCGAGTGTTAAATCTGCCGGGCGAACCAGCGTGCTGTTGGCATCGCTGCCCGCCAGCAGATGTCCACTGCTGTGGATCGCCTGTGCGGCCTGCAGCGTGACGTTGCCCGCCGCTGCCATCGTGCCGGATTGCGTGATCCCACCCTGGCGGCTTTGCACGCTCAGTTGACCACCGCTGTAAAGTTTACCCTGATGTTCAACGCTGTCTTTGGCGGTGAGCGTGATGTCGCCCCCGGCCTGGGTGTGAGGCTCCTCCGTGCCAGCCGCCTGCCAGATCAGTTTACCTTCGCTGCTCACCACCAGGGTCTTGTCCGCCTGCAGGTGCCCACCCTGATTGCGCACGCCCACCCCGGCCTCGGTGCCGATCATGCTGATCTGGCCGCTGTACATACCGCCCATCTGGCCCATGTCGATCGCCAGCTCCGGCGCGTTGCCGTCCGTGCC
The DNA here is from genome assembly GCF_000743355.1 of Serratia sp. Ag1. Classification (GTDB taxonomy): domain Bacteria; phylum Pseudomonadota; class Gammaproteobacteria; order Enterobacterales; family Enterobacteriaceae; genus Chania. The sequence continues at coordinate 31,016 of NZ_JQEI01000016.1, read as the reverse complement.
CGGCAGAGCGGTAATCGCTGTGCCCTCTGCACCGATCTGGTTGCGCCCCGCCACCACAGAAACGCCTGCTTTCGCCCGAACCCCGGCATTCACCTGCACCGCACGTGCCAGAATATCGACGTATTCGGTATCGTGGCGCGCGTCGCCATTCAGACCGCCGCCCTGAACCTGGATCACCCCACGCTCAACCCGGTAGCCTGCCACACTGCCATCCGCGTTCAATTGCGGTTTACCGGTGGTCAGGGTCATCCGCCCAGCGTTGATGGTGCCACAGCCGTCGCAGAGGATGCCCGACGGGTTAGCCACGACCACCTGTGCCTTGCCGCCGGCGACTTCCAGAAAACCGCGTAGCTGGCTCGGGTTATTGCTGTTGACTTCATTGATGATGACTTTGGCCGGAGCCGCATTCGGATCAAGCTTGGCGTTCCCCTGGATGTAACCTGCCAGTTGGGTAGACGTCATCACCGCCGAGTTATTGAGGATCGCCCCTTGTTGGCCGACGTCAAACTGCTGGTACTGGTTATGCGACACCCCGGCCTGATTGGGCGCATTGATATTGACCTGCGGTAGCCCATTCTGGGTGTTGATCACTTCCGGGCGTTGCGCGGGTGCCAATTGGCCGTCAGCCACAATGCCATTAGCCCATACCGGGTCGGCAAACAGAGCCAGACCCATCAACCACATGGCAGGACGCAGCGTGACCCACAGGCGACTGCCCCCGGAGCTGCGGCTTTGCCCTGGTTGGGTGCTGCAACTGCGGGCCAGTTCTGATACCACTCTCAACTCACCTTGAGTACGGCTGAAAATGATACGGTAGCAATGTTTGTTCATGGAGCGAATTCTCTAATAAAATCAGTTAAAAGGCGTCTTATGCGTTGTTCTGGACGGTGGCCGCTAGATCTGCAGATTGATGCTGAAACCGGTGGTCACACCCGAGGTGTGGAAGCTTTCCGGTTTGTCGATCGGGACACCGGCAAACAGGTCGTAGCTGAAGCGCTGCCACACCGTGCCCCGCAAGCCCACTGCGCTGCCCGTTAACTGCTGCCCGGCCAAATCACGCGCGCCTGGGCCAGCCACGCGACCATAGTCCACGCCCCAATACAGCTCATGACCGCTCGCCAACACCTTCCAGGCCAGCTCATTGCGCCAGATCAGGCCTTTTTCACCGGATAAACTCTGCTCGCCATCAAACCCGCGTACGGTGTAACGCCCACCAATCGACAGCCGATCCTGTGGGATCAGCGGCTGATTGCTCCATTGCCCACGCAAGCTGGTGTTGTAACGCCAGGATTGCCCCACCCATTCGAAAGGCTGGTTCAAGCTGATGTCACCGGTCATCAGGCTTGGGCGCGACCTGCCGGTGTTAGTTTCTTCTTCCGGTACCGGCAGTGCGCCAAACGCGCCGATCCCACGCCGCCAATTGAGGTTGGCATCCAGCGTGGCATCGCCAAGATAGCTGTGTTGGTTCAGCCCAAGTTCCCAGCCGGTTGCACGCCGTTCCTGCTGCGTAAGCTCAATATCGCCGACGGCGTTGGTTGAGTGACGACGGTAACCGCGCAGATTCAGCGTGGTTTTGTGACTCTGATTGCGGAACAGCAAACGGGAGACGGTGAATTGCGCGTTTTCGCTTTTGCCGCTGTAGCTGAGGATCTCGTTGGCATTGGCGATATTCTGGTGATAGTTGTAATCGTTATAGTTGGCGGAGAAGTTCCAATAGCCCACAGGAATGCTGTAGTTGACCGTATTGGAGCGGCTGTCATACGGCCCATCGCGGAACAGACTTCTGCCCAGGTTGACATAAAACAGGTCGTTCTGGGCAAAAGGGGCATCGATCGACAGGGTGGTTGAGCCCTGGTACTTGCCGGTGCTGTCAGAGCCGCTGTCATCCAGCCCGACGCTGAGATGGAACGGGCGGCTCTCTTTCCAGGCAATCAGCAGGTCGCTGGTGGCTTCTTTAGCGCCCGGGACGATCTTGATATCCGCCTCAACGTTGGGAACACGCTTAAAGTTCTCCAAAGCCTGCTCAATAGCGCGTAGGTTGAGGATATCCCCTGAACGGGCTGGCACCGCATTCCACGCTCTGGCGCGGTAAGACACAGGCTCGGCAAAATGGATGTTGGCAATACGGCCGGGTTGGAGTGTGAGCGTAAAGACGCCTTTGGTGAGATCCTGCTCTTGCGCCATCACGCGCGTGGTGACGTACCCTTGCTCCAGAATGGCATTCTGGACTTTGTTGATCACCAGCAGGATCCCTTGCGAACCTAAGCAACGGCCTTTCGCGCCATTGGCAGCGTCCAGCGCCCATTGGAAACGACTGGCTTCGTCCCCTACCAGCGTAAAAGTATTAATCGGGAAACAGGGTGATTCATCGGCTGGGTAATCAGGCAATGACGCCGTTGGCCGAGTGAGACGCACATCGGTTTGCGGGGTATTCTGCTGTTGTAAAACCCGCTCTCTTTCCTGCTGGCGGCTGTGCTCTTGGGCATCAATCGCGGCGGCGTTTTGCGGTGCAGCAGGTGAGAGCATATTGGCTGATACCAGCGCTACAGGTTGTGCAACCAGGCAGAAAAGGCTGGCCTTGAAGAATAATGCCACAGAGTTGCTGTAATGGTGATTCATCTTATCCCTTGATAAATTTCAGTAAAAACAATTCACTGCATTTTTGATAAAACTATCCGCATATTTCTGGGCACACAAATCGAGCCCACAAAAATGCGCCTAATAAATTGATTTATTTGAATAAAGAAACTGCCAGAAGCAAGTTAGTTGCTCACAGCGACACCGAAAGGGAAGATTGGCACAGCATGTTGATACACAAGCCAAGAGAACAGGAAAAACACAGGGGTATATTACTGCGATCCGTTGCTACTGAGTCCATTCAGATAAGTCACTTTAATGATTCGGACGTATTCTAACCAAGCCAACCGAGCTCAACAAGCACCCAGCTTGGCTTTGAGCAGCAGATAAGGGGAGAAAATTAAGTTTATTCTCAACTCTCTTAGTATAAAAAACCAGGATATTCCTTAAATATTTTATTTAATTTTTCAAAAAAGTAACTCTAGCAAATTATACTCATCTGAAATTTTTTTCGCTCAGCACAAAAAAAGGGGCTTTCGCCCCTGAGCTTGATGACAAAGTGGCCTTTTAGCCCGAGATACCCGGGTCTAGCGTACCGAGGGGCGCTCCGACGGCTTACGCCGTTACGACCCCTTCGGCACGCTCCCCCTAATAACTGGCTTTGTCAGCCGTCTGAGGGGCTTTCGCCCCTATACGTCTTAGTGCTTGAATTGCATTACGCCGTGCCGCCAACCGTCAATGAATCCAGTTTCAGCGTTGGCTGGCCGACACCAACCGGCAGGCTTTGCCCTTCTTTACCGCACACACCGACGCCTTTATCCAGCGCCAGATCGTTACCAACCATAGAGATTTGCTGCATGGCTTCGATACCGGAGCCGATCAGCGTGGCGCCTTTTACCGGCTTGGTGATGCGACCATTTTCGATCAGGTAGGCTTCAGAGGTAGAAAACACGAACTTACCCGAAGTGATATCCACTTGGCCACCGCCAAAATTCGGCGCATACAGGCCGTATTCCACGCTGGCAATAATGTCTTCCGGCGTTGATTTCCCCGCCAGCATGTAGGTGTTGGTCATGCGCGGCATCGGCAGATGAGCGTAAGACTCACGGCGACCATTACCGGTAGGTGCAACGCCCATCAGGCGCGCGTTGAGTTTATCCTGCATGTAACCTTTCAGAATGCCGTTTTCGATCAGTACGTTGTACTGCCCCGGCACCCCTTCATCGTCGATCGCCAGTGAACCACGGCGGCCCTGCAGCGTGCCATCATCCACCACGGTACAAAGCTCAGAAGCCACCAACTGGCCCATCTGGCCGCTGAATACCGATGTACCACGGCGGTTAAAGTCACCCTCTAGCCCGTGGCCGACCGCTTCGTGCAGCAGCACACCCGGCCAGCCAGCCCCCAAGACGACCGGCATAGTGCCAGCAGGGGCGGCAATGGCAGAGAGATTGATTAACGCCATACGCACCGCTTCTTTGGCAAATGCATCGGCGCGCACTTCACCCTCGACGCTTTCCAGGAAATAGTCATAACCGAAACGGCCACCGCCGCCGCTGGCACCGCGCTCGCGCTTGCCATCTTCTTCCACCAGCACGCTGACAGAAAAACGCACCAGCGGGCGGACATCCGCTGCCAAAGTGCCATCGGTCGCCGCCACCAGTATCTGTTCATATACCCCGGTGATACTGGCCGTCACTTCCTGTACGCGCTTGTCTGCGGCACGCGCCACTTGATCCACCCGGTGCAGCAAAGCGATTTTCTCTTCGCGCGGCAAACTTTGCAGCGGATCGAATAATGGATACAGCGCTTGGTGGTGGATCTCACCCAACGTCTGAACTTTGCCGTTGCCGCTTTCACGCACAATGCTGCGTGCCGCCTGAGCACTTTGGTTCAGGGCATTCAGGGTGATCTGGTCTGCATAGGCAAAACCGGTTTTCTCACCGCTGACGGCACGCACGCCTACGCCCTGATCGATATTGTAAGAACCCTCTTTGATAATGCCGTCTTCAATCACCCAGCTCTCATGGTAGCTGGACTGAAAATAGAGGTCGGCATAGTCGAGGCGGCGTTCGGCCAGTTGACCCAGTACAGTAAACAGGTCTTGGTGACTCAGCTTATTTACAGCGAGTAATTGCTCACTGACAAACGTCAGGCTCATAGTTTTTTCACTCTTGATGTGAGGAGAAAGGGTCAACCGGCGCAATCAGCGAAGGTTGGAATCGGTTGTGCTGCATCACCGGCATCTGGGTACGAATGGTTTTCAATGCGCCAATGTCCACTCGCACCTTAAGTGCAGAGACTCTATCAGCGTTCTCTCCCAACACATTACCCCAACCGTCAACCGCCATGGAATGGCCCCAGGTGCGGCGCGTGGTGCCGTGGCGACCAACCTGAGCCGGGGCCAGAATCACGCATTGGTTCTCGATCGCCCGTGCACGCAGCAGAATTTCCCAGTGCGCTTCACCGGTAAGACGGGTAAATGCCGCAGGCACCGAAATAAGCTCCGCCCCCTGCGCACGCAGGGCCTGATACAACCCGGGGAAACGTAAATCGTAGCAGATCGTCATCCCCAAGCGCCCAACGGGGGTATCGACCACCGTCAACTGCTGGCCATGCTGATAAGTATCCGATTCGCGATAATGTGCATGCATATCGTTAATATCAACATCAAACATATGCATTTTGTCGTAACGGGCACGGATCTCGCCCTGATCGTCAAATAACAGGCTGCTGGTGGTAATGCGCTGCGGATCTTCCCGGCTGATCAGCGGCATAGAGCCCATCAGCAACCAGATGCCGTAACGGCGAGCCATTTCACGCACCGCTTGTTGCAGCGGCCCGTCACCCTGCGGTTCTGCATGTTCCCGATAGGCCGCCGAGTTGGCAAACAACAACGCATTCTCCGGCGTCATGACCAGCTTGACCCCGGCATTCAGCTGCTTGATTTGCTGTTCAATCTGCGCCAGGTTATCCCGCACCTGGTCACCACTGCACAGTTGTAGCAACGCAACGTTAGCATTTTTCATGGCGCCTTATCCTCTCTTGGCTTACGCAACACCTCATTGATACTTGGCTGATCCAGGCTACCGCTGATGTCATAGCGAATAAACGAGATCTTACTCCACAACGGCCCCAACACTTTGGAAGCAGCAAACACCGCTGCACCGACGATCGGGTTAATCACAAATGCGGTGGCGACACCCACCGTGGCGGAAAGCTCCGGCGCAACCACCGCCTGCATGTCAATCTGGCGGCGTACCAGATCAATCTGGCCACTCATGGCAACATCCGCCGCCAAGCCATCAATGAATAAATTGTTTGTGTGCATTATGCCATCTTTCGCCGTGATATTGCCGCGTATGGAGTCAAAGTAGAAACCATTACCAAAAGTATCTCTGAAATCAAACTGCAACTTACGCAACAGCGCATCAAAACTCACTAACCGCAAGAGCTGGCCAGCCCGGCCACCGACGTTATCAATTTCACCTTTACCCAGATCGACCGTTATAGCCCCATTCAGCGTCTCGATCTGCGGTTTCCACGGCTGGCCGTGCCAGTACAGATCAAAATCAATCGTATAAGGTGCGTCTTTCAGCGGGATCGTGACGCCAAAGAAGCTGGCGGTCTGATCGGTCTTGCTGCCCAATAGCCTGCCTTTCAGCGCGCTGCGTTCTTCATGGCTGTTCTGTTTCCACAAACCAGTCACCGTCATGCGGCCTTGGCCGGTATCCACCAGGCCGTGGGTCAGCACCAGAGAATCACCGTCATGCTTAATGTCGGCTTCGACTTGGCCCAGTTTCTGCCCCAGCACCCAGCATGACTCACAGCGCAGCATGGCCGCAGGCCAGTCCTGGAACGAAATCTTGTCTGTCGCCAGCGGGTTAGCCGTGCCTGGGGTATTTTTATCGTCAGCAAATTGCGGGTTGTAATAAAGAAAGCCGAGATCCAGCCGCCAAGGGCCATGTTGCGGTATCTTCAGGCTACCCTCAATTTCATTCCCCTTGGCAGTGATCTGGCTCATGCCACCAAGCGGTTTGCCCACATTCAGTTGAAGGTTATTCCACGCCTGCCCACCCAGCAGAAGCTGCGGCGTCTTTAACGTAACCTGAGTGGGGAAACTGAAATTGCCCGCTTTACCCGCCTCGCCGCCCTGTTTGAGCGCGGGGGCCAACAGCGCCAGCCATTGTTCCCCATCCAAAGCGGGCAGATCCAACATCAACGAAGGCTCTTTTGGCAGATCTGGCACGGCACTGCTCGCGGTTTTCCAGGCAGCACGCGCCAGCGCCACCTGCTGCTCGGCCAGCAGCCATTCGCTGCTGAAGTGGTTTTGCTGGCCTAGATTGCCATTGAGGATAAAACCCCCCAGGCCGCCTTTAACCTTCACGCTCGTAGGCAGAGCGGTTCCCGCCGCTTTATCGAGCGGTGCTGGTAAGTGACTGCTTACTTTTTTCAGTTCAGCATTCACTTCCACGGCATAGCTGGGTTCGCCTTTATGTGGCAGATGGATATCAACAGCGCCTTGCCACGGAACGTTACCTTTAAGGGCTTGAGCCACCTCAGGCGGCATACCTTCCAGCTTGGCCGGTTGCCAGTCGCCTTTCAGCGCCACATTCACCTTATAATCCTGCGGCAGTTCCTGGGTGGTGAAGTTGATAGCCAACGGTTGGCCGAACCAGTTAGCCGCCAGAGTGTCGCTATCCAAGTTGCCGTTATTAAAACGGAATTTACCGCTCATATTCTCCAGTTGGCTGGCCAGCGGTTTCACCAGCAGCGAATTGTTGCGCAGCGTCACTTCCCCCTTGGCGGTCACCAATTCCCCGTCCAAAGGAATATCGAGGTGTAAGCGCCCACTTACATTGCCCCCAACCTGCAATTCATCCAATGCCGCACCTATCGAGTGATCCAGCGGCGTCTGTTGGAAATAGGCCTGTATCTCCTCCCCAGCCCCGGCGATATCCGCATCAACGAACAGCTTTTGCTTCTGATAATCCGGGATGATGGCGGTAACGTTCCGGCCATCCACCTTGCCCAAGCGAGTATGCGGGGCGTTCATCCACAAACCGTCATTGACGAAATCAAGATCGATCGCCAAATCCTCCAACGCGGGCCATTTGGGTTGAAATTCAAAAGTGGCATGGCGCAGTGGCACATAAACCTGGAACTGGCCGTCATTTTGCTTGTACGGGAAATGATGCGGATTACCAGCATAAATCAGGGAAGCATTATTCACCTGTCCCCCCTGAATGGCACCACTGAGGTAATCCACCAGATGTTTGCCCATCAAGGGTTCTGGGAAATAGCGCCAGGCATCTGCACCATCATAAAGGCGAATACCGGCGAGAATATCCAGCCAGGGATCACCCTTGGCCGGTTGCTGATAGCGGAAGTCACCGTTAATCCACAGCGATTTCGCTTTCACGTCCAAATCGTTACCGGCTAACTTCCAGCCCTGATCATTACGTTGCCAGGTTAATGCTCCCTGCGCATGGCTGATTTCCAGCGGTGCACGGAACATATCGCCATAAGGCAAGGTGCTATTACGCAAATTCAGCGTCAAACGGCCATGTTCCACGCTGCCTGATAACGCGCCCGTGAAGTGATTCATCCCCGGCAGCAGTTTCCAGTGTTGCCAGCTCAGATCCTGCCAGAGCGCCTGAAAGCGAGTTTTATCCATCTGTTTCAACGGGATATCCAGCGCCAGCGCCTGGAGCTTGCCCTGCGGTTGCAAATCTTTCCAACGATCCAGCACGTCCGGGCTGAGGAAGGAGAAAGTCGGCAGCAGCGCTCCTAGCCGCTCAAGCTGCAGACCTGTCGCCCGAATCCGCAGCTCTTCACTCTGATTTGGCCCGAGAAACTGGTTATTTTCTGGCAGCCACAGCGCTGCCAATGTGCCTGGAGGCCAGGCTTGGCCGTCGGTTTTCAGATTCAGTTGCGGTACGTTTACCTGCCAGCCATTGCCCTCGCGCGTTAACGCCAGCGCCAGATTATCCACATTCAACTGATGAGGTGCATCCGCTACCGACCAATGGGCAACCCCCTGTTTAAACAAGACATTGCTGCTGTAAATTGCGCCATTCTCAATCTGCAACCAGGCTGCCAGGCTGAAATCGGCGCTCTCCAAACCGGTATTGGTCTTCAACCAGCGGCTAAACCAGGGTTTCATGTCGATATCATCGGCCTGCATGTAGATCATGCCGGTATTCAGTAGCCCCTGTTCGTCGCGCAAATCCAGGCGTAGCTGCACCACACCATGCTGCCCATTCAGGGTCGATAGGCTAATCTGCCCCTCGGCGCGATGGCGGTTAAGGCTGTTCAGCCAGGTAAGCTGTGGGATGTGGAATTCGGCGCGCGATCCTGACGGCGTGAGGAAAGAAACGCGGCTTTCGCGCAGATCAAAATGATCCAGTTGATAAAGAAACAGATCGCTGACCTGGTTGGGGGCCAGGGTGTTACCGTTATTGCCCTCGCCGCCGAGCGTGGCATTGAGATCGAACTGTAATTGGTAGAAAGTGAGATCGCGGAACTGCCAACGCCAGCGCAACAGGGATTGCCACACGTCCAGCGCCAGCGTCACCCGCTCAATCTGCAGGGTACTTTTTGGCAACGTCAGGTGAATATTACGGATGTCCAACGTTGGCCCAAACGTTTCCCAACTGCCTTGCACAAAATCAGCCTCAACAGCAATGCCGGAGATCGCTTGCACTTTCTCCAGCAGCTGCGGGCGATAGTTGTTCAGTTCAGGCAGGATCAGGCGCAACCCGCTGATCAGCAACGCCACAATCACAATCAAAATGGCGCCTGTTGCTAACAGGATCCCGGGCAGTCGCCTCACGCATTTCTCCTTGCATCCGCTGCCTGGCAACGGGAATTTCTTAACTGTTGCCCCTCCACAGCCCGCTGAAAAACGGGGGCTGGCGGAGTTCAACGCCGCTCATGCTGCCCACTGTACAAACAGGGCGGAGAGACGATCACATCATGACAACGTCAAACTGTTCCTGGCTATACAGCGGTTCGATTTGTACTTTGACCTGCTTACCGACGAAGATCTCCACTTCTGCCAGCGCATGCGACTCTTCACCTTTCAGCGCTTCCCCGACCGCCGCTGACGCGTAAACCAGGAAACGATCGGAATCGTAAGCATGATGTACCCGCACAATCTCGCGCATGATCTCATAACAGACGGTTTCCACCGTTTTCACCGTTCCGCGACCATTGCAGGTTGGGCAATCGTTACACAGCACATGCTCAATGCTTTCACGCGTGCGTTTACGCGTCATCTCCACTAATCCTAGCTGAGAAAAACCGTTGATCGTGGTTTTAACACGATCTTTACTCAGTGCCTGCTCCAGCGAGTGCAATACGCGGCGGCGGTGATCTTCATTATTCATGTCAATGAAATCAATGATGATGATACCGCCCAGATTGCGCAACCGCAGCTGACGAGCAATCGCCTGCGTCGCCTCGATATTGGTATTGAAAATGGTTTCATCAAGATTACGGTGACCGACAAAAGCACCGGTGTTGATGTCGACGGTGGTCATGGCCTCGGTTTGATCGATAATCAGGTAGCCACCGGATTTCAGCTCCACCTTGCGCTCCAGCGCCCGCTGGATCTCGTTTTCCACGTCGTAGAGATCGAAAATCGGCTGGTTGCCAGCGTACAGCTCCAGCTTGTTGGTGATATCGGGAATATATTCGCTGGTGAACTCCACCAGTTGATCGTGCGTCAGGCGCGAATCGACGCGGATCCGATCCAGCGCGGCACCCGCGAAATCACGTAAAATACGCTGCGCCAGAGCCAGCTCACCGTAGAGTTTGTATTTGGTCTGGTTGCGTTTTTTACGCTCCATGACCTTGGTCCACAAACGTTTAAGGAAAGCGGCATCCTGCGCCAGCTCTTCTTCACCGATCCCTTCCGCCGCAGTGCGAATGATGAAACCGCCCAGATCGTCGCAATACCCCACCACGGCGCGTTTCAGGCGCTCGCGCTCGGCTTCGCTTTCGATACGTTGGGAAACCCCCACATGGGCGGCACCGGGCATAAATACCAGATAGCGCGAAGGTAAGGTGATATCGGTGGTGAGGCGTGCACCTTTAGTGCCCAGTGGGTCTTTTACCACCTGCACCATCAGATCCTGCCCCTGGCGCACCAGTTCGGCAATATCGCGCACATTGAAGTTTTTTTGCTCATCACCAGCAACACATTCGGTATGCGGCATGATATCGGAAGCATGCAGGAAGGCCGCTTTATCCAGGCCAATATCAACAAAAGCGGCCTGCATCCCCGGCAACACGCGGCTGACGCGCCCTTTATAGATATTACCAACGATACCGCGTTTGGCTTCGCGTTCGATGTGGATCTCTTGCAGAATACCACCGTCGATATAAGCCACCCGCGTTTCTGACGGTGTGATATTAACCAGTAGCTCAGCTGTCATGTTTTCTCCTCAGAACCGATGGCCATGCCTGCGCCTGCAATTAACCGGTTCTTGCATCTCGTAATGAGACAAAATGGCTGAGCAGCTCATGTGTCTCGACCAGTGGTAAACCCATTACCGCGTGATAACTGCCCGTTATCGACCTGACGAAACAACCACCCTTTCCTTGAATGCCATAGGCACCCGCTTTGTCCATCGGTTCGCCCGTGGCGATATAGTCTTGAATATCCTGTGACGACAGGCTACGAAATATTACGTCCGTCAGTACCAACTGGTGCAACACCTGATGCCGATCGGCAAGCGCCACAGCGGTCATCACCTGATGCCGTTGACCGGACAACGCTGCCAGCATCTGTTCAGCATCCGCTTTGTCACGCGGTTTTTCCAGTATCTTGCCATCCAGCACCACTATCGTATCCGCACCCAACACCGGCCAATCCTGCGTTGCCAGGGCGACTCCCGCCGTGGCCTTTTCCTGCGCCAGACGGCAGACATAATCTTCAGCGCCTTCGCCGCTGCGGCATTGCTCTTCGGTGTGCGTCAGAAGAATTTCAAACGGAACGCCTAGCAAGGTCAGCAATTCGTGTCGACGTGGGGAACCGGATGCCAGATAAAGCGAAACCATGGATATATTTCTCATCTTTCAAACTGCAACGGGAGATTCATTGGGCACATGCTGGTTATTGTACGGCAAACTGGCGGCGGATCTTGCGCATCAGCAGGAATAACCACGGCCAGAGCACGCCGTTCACCACACTACTCCAGAAGACTTCGGGGCGGAAAGAGACGTTAATCACTAAAAACTCCGCCCAGAACACCACGACATCCATCGCCAACGACAGCAGAATAACGATTAGTGCCTGTTGCCACAGGGCCATATTGCGGAACAGTTGGAATTTAAATGCCACCAGATAGGCAATGATCCCCATCGCCAACGCCCGCACGCCAAGGGTTGAACCGAGGATCAGATCCATGATCAACCCCAGCACAAAACCTGTGCCGACGTTGACCCGGTGCGGTAACGCCATCACCCAGTAGGTGAGGATCAGCAGCAACCAAGAGGGCCGGAACATGTAGATTTGCTCTGGCCACGGCATAATCTGCAGCACCAGAGCCACAAGAAATGACAGCCAGATTATCCAACGCCCGTTGCTGCGGTATCGGTTCATCTGGTTGCTCCAGAGCCGTTCGGGGTGCCCGTAGCGGCAGGTGGCACGGCGGTGCCGGTGGCTGCTGGGGCTGGCGGGCCCATGGCATCTGCGGGTGGCAGCACTTGCGGCATCATCTGCATCAGGCGTTCATTCGCAACGCGATGAACCTCCTCTGGCGGCAGCGGCAATGTCCCATTGCGATCGGCCCCCCACAGCAGCAACAGATAACGCAAACGTTGCAAGCCAGCCGTTGGCCGCGCCTGAATCACCGTATAGGCCCGCTGGTTATCCACTTTCACCGAGGAAACCACCGCCACCGGATAACCTTCAGGGAAACGGCCCCCCAGGCCGGATGTCACTAACACATCACCAACGCGAATATCGGTATTACCCGGCAAATGTTCAAGTTGCAGATCGTCAGTACAACCGCTGCCTGCGGCAATCACTCGGATATCGTTACGCAACACCTGGATCGGCAACGCATGAGAGGCATCGCAAATCAGCAACACGCGGCTGGTCATTTTAGCCACCGCCACCACTTGGCCTACCACACCTTTATCGCTGATCACCGGTTGGCCTTCATAAACGCCGTTATCCGAGCCTTTGTCGATCACCACCTGATCGCTGTACGGATCAGAACCGGTCGACATCACCTGCGTGACCATTTTGTGTTCGTCCTGGCGCAGCGGTGAACCCAGCAGTTCTCGCAAACGGGCATTTTCCTGCTTGAATTGACCAAGAAGAAGAATATCGCTGTTTTTCAGCAGCAGTTCCTGCCGCAGAGCACGGTTTTCAAGTTCGAGCTGTTGGTGGGTAGCCAGCGTTTCCGAAACGCTGTCCAAAACTTTACGCGGCCCATTGGCCAAAAAATAAAAAGGACTGACGGCGGTATCCATGTAGTTTCGTATTTTAGCGAACGTACCAAGCCGGCTGTCGGCAACGATCAGGGTAATAGCCGCGATCACTGCCAGAAAAAGTCGTAGTTGCAGGGAAGGCCCCCTGCTAAAAATGGGCTTCATAAATTATGCGAGTTCCTCGACAACAGAAAGGGGGACCGTATCCGACGTCATGCGGTTACCGTCATCCGATACGATCCCACCGATCTGGGGCTGACTATTCTTCGCTGAACAAATCGCCGCCATGCATGTCGATCATTTCCAACGCCTTGCCACCACCGCGTGCCACACAGGTCAGCGGATCTTCTGCGACGACCACCGGAATACCGGTTTCTTCCATCAGCAGGCGATCCAGGTTACGCAGCAGCGCACCACCGCCGGTCAACACCATACCGCGTTCAGAGATGTCAGAAGCCAGTTCTGGCGGGCACTGTTCCAGCGCAACCATCACCGCGCTGACGATACCGGTCAACGGCTCCTGCAAGGCTTCAAGGATTTCATTGGAGTTCATGGTAAAGCCACGCGGCACACCTTCGGCCAGGTTACGGCCACGAACTTCAATCTCACGCACCTCATCATCCGGGTAGGCCGAGCCAATACCGTGTTTGATGCGTTCTGCGGTGGCTTCACCGATCAGTGAACCGTAGTTACGGCGCACATAATTAATGATGGCTTCGTCGAAACGATCGCCGCCGATGCGCACGGAAGAAGAGTACACCACGCCGTTCAGCGAGATAACCGCGACTTCAGTCGTACCACCACCAATATCGACCACCATGGAACCGGTTGCTTCCGATACCGGCAGGCCAGCACCGATCGCCGCAGCCATAGGTTCTTCAATCAGGAACACTTCACGCGCACCAGCCCCTTGGGCAGACTCGCGGATCGCACGGCGTTCCACCTGGGTTGCACCCACGGGAACGCACACCAGCACGCGCGGGCTTGGGCGCATAAAGCTGTTGCTATGAACCTGTTTGATAAAATGCTGCAGCATTTTTTCCGTCACAAAGAAGTCGGCAATAACGCCATCTTTCATTGGACGGATAGCAGCGATATTGCCAGGCGTACGCCCCAGCATCTGCTTGGCATCATGGCCCACGGCCGCAACGCTCTTAGGTGAACCGGCACGATCCTGGCGAATGGCAACCACCGACGGTTCATTCAATACAATGCCTTGTCCTTTAACATAAATTAGGGTATTGGCGGTACCCAAGTCGATGGACAAGTCATTAGAAAACATGCCACGAAATTTCTTAAACATAACGAAAGGATAATCCTGCAAGCTGGGGGCGGAAAATAAAATCCGCCTACTTTACCAACCACACGAAGCAGCGACAAGGCGCAAGAATGTTCTGCTTCGGTGAAAATATAGTCTGTGATGTCTATAGCCGAATGCACGGAAAACGAACGAAAGCTGAAATCCCTCAATCAGGGCACAGTTTCCCACCAAATCAACGTACCAGGCGGCGTAACACAGCTCATAAAATTTAACATTTTTCCTGATTGTCATGGGTGATAAGCACCTATTGACGCCCACAGGAAAAGACGGGCCATTCTACGTTAATTTTTGCCCGGTCATCAGGTTAAACACGATAACGACGCGAATATTTTTTACGACTGACATCGATCGGCTCAAGTGATGCAAAAAAATCGCCCTGCCCACCAAGGACTCCACACTCTTTCAGCGTCTGCCATTCATTGCGTGTACGCACGCCAACGGCAAAAACCTTCGTATTAGTGCCCTCACAGGCGCCGGTCAGGCTCTGTACAAACAGTTGGTTCTCATCACGCCGCTCAATACTTCTCACCAAACCTGGGTGCAGCTTAACGATCTCCACCGGCAATGACTTGATATAGGCGGTACTGACTACGGTTAATCCGGCCTGAGAAACCACCAAACGGCAGCCCAAACCGGAGAATAATCGTAGCACCGGACGCAAACGATCGATATGTTGACACACTTCTGCCTCAGCAAGTTCAATCAGAATTCGTCGGCGGCAACTTTTTTCACACTGTAGCAGGATATCACGAGCCCAACGCTGAAAACTGCGCTGTAATAATGAATCGACACACAACGGGAACGCCAGCGTCTCTTCAGGCCACAGGGCCAATAACGGAATTATCCGACTCATATGCTGGCGATCATAGCTTTCTGCCAGCCCAAACTGCTTGATCAGCGGTAAATACTCTGCGGGCAGCAACTCTTGCACACCATCATGGATCCGGCTAATCACCTTACGGTGGTGCACTTCTCCATCTATGGTGATCACCGGTTGCAGATACAGCCCCGGCCCGCCGCGCGCCAATACCTGTTCGAGCAAGGTACGCCATTTGACGTTACCGCGCCCTTTCTCCGGTACATCGCTATCGTAAATGTACCAACTATTTTCCCCTTGTAACGCAGCGTTGCGCGTAGCTTGCTCGGCGTTATCAATAATTTGTTCGGGGGTTTGCCCGCTACGATAGGCAACAATGCCAATATGCAGGAATGCCTCACGGTCGACCAGCGTTGTTGAAGGTAAAGAATCGATAGCATTAATCAGTTGTGCCGCAATACCGTCGGCTTCTTTCAAAGTGCGGTGCGGTAGCAATACGGTGAAGTCGCTGTGGAAATAACGGGCCAGCAATGCATCGTGGTAACGCATGACAAAAGTAGACAGCAGGTTCACCAGCGAATACATCAGTTCCTGTACCGCTGCATTACCGTGAATTTCACGCAGCGTATCGAAATCAGGCAGCCGCACCATCATGACAATACCGTGCGCTCCCCCTTCTTCTAATTGCGTCGTCAGTTGATTATCAAAAAACAGACGGTTATTAAGGCCGGTTTTCGCATCCTGTGCGGCAAAAGCGCGAATCAGAGTATCAACTCGGTTGCGTTCTTCGCGCGCTTCGGCCAGATCCGCCAGCAGACGATCGAGCGCCCCGCTGACGCTGGCGGGCCACTCGCGCATGTCTCCTTTGAGCACTTCTTCCCGCTCGCCATTAAGAATACGCCGGGCACGGCGTTCAAGACGATCTTCACCTTCGGTCTGTTCACGCAACCAGCGCAGGCTGATCAAGAGGATCACGATCATGAGGATAATAGAAAGGGTGACCGCCGCCGTAGATTGCAATGAACGGATATCGCTGGCGAGAGGATCGATATACGTGATGTTTAGCATGGTTCCAGGGTGATGCATCATCATCAGCGAAGTCTGCCGATAACCATTGAGCGACTCCCAGGGCATTTTTATTGTTGAAAGCCGGTAGGAAAAAAGGTTGCTTTTTCCGGCATCAACACTGATGGCAATAATGCCGAGTGGCCGCATCACCAGTGGCAACCAGTGATCTTGAGCTTGAGGAACATCATGCAACATCGCCTGATCGAGAGACGTCGCTAATGCGTCGAAACGACGTTCAAGACGTTCTTGAGTCACGTAAAAGAAACTGTAAGAACACCCCATCAACATCAGAAACATGGCCAAGGCAACGAGCAGGGTGATCAATGCAGAGAGCTTAGTAGTAAATCTCATCCTCGAGCTTTGTCCACAATAGTTAAACGAAAGATCATCCTTTAATAGATAAAGGCCCCGTATCTGCTCGAATATACCCGTCATACTTCAAGTTGCTTGGGTGTTGGCTGCCCTCACTCACCCCAGTCACTTACTCAAGTAAGCTCCTGGGGATTCATTCGGTTGCCGCCTACAAGCAACTCGAATTATTTTGGGTATAAATGCAACACAGCAACTTGATTTCAACGCATTTAAAAAGTGTTTTTTTTCCTTACCTGGCATCAAGTTACCGTTACCAACCTATCAAGCATAGCTGACGAAGAAAACTATTAAGCGCTATTTTTTTGTCCTTCATCAGGACACACATTCTTATTATGCATATAGTCAAACTAAACCGATTCAAACATTCATATCAAGTATGAAATAAAAGGAAAGGGTGACATGCGAGCACTGTTATTGGAACAACAAGGCGACCAAACTCTGGCGCAGGTCAAAAATATCGACGCCAATCGGCTGCCTGCGGGCGATGTGACGGTCGACATTAATTGGTCCAGCCTCAATTACAAAGATGCACTGGCGATCACCGGAAAAGGAAAGATTATCCGCAATTTTCCGATGGTGCCCGGTATCGATTTCGCTGGCCGCGTGCACAGCAGTAGAGATCAACGATTTAAAGCGGGCCAGAGCGTGGTGCTCACCGGCTGGGGGGTTGGTGAAAATCACTGGGGCGGGTTGGCTGAGCAGGCTCAAGTCTCCGGCGACTGGTTGGTTCCACTGCCTGCGGGGCTGGATGAACGCAAAGCGATGATTCTCGGTACGGCAGGTTTTACCGCTATGCTCTGCGTGATGGCGTTGGAAGAAGGCGGGATAAAACCCGCAGACGGCAACATTCTGGTTACCGGTGCCAGCGGCGGCGTCGGCAGCACGGCGATAGCCCTGCTTGCTGCGCTAGGTTATCGCGTGACGGCGATCAGTGGCCGCGATAACAATACCGGCTATCTGAAATCGCTCGGAGCCACCGAAGTCTTGCCGCGCAGCGATTATATCGAAACACCACGCCCGTTAGAAAAACAGCTGTGGGCCGGAGCAATCGATACGGTGGGCGACAAATTGCTGGCCCGCGTTTTAGCGCAGATGAATTACAACGGCACGGTTGCCGCCTGCGGGCTGGCGGGTGGCTACCAGTTGCCCACCACGGTCATGCCTTTTATTCTGCGCAATGTGCGCCTGCAAGGGATCGATTCGGTGCAGACCCCCTTCCCGCGCCGCCAAGCCGCCTGGGAGCGCTTGGCCAGTATTCTGCCGGAAAGCTTCTACCAACAAGCGACGCAGCAGATCCTGCTCGAACAGGTGCCTGCTACTGCCGCTGCACTGATGAACAATCAGGTGACTGGCCGTACTCTGGTGAAAATCCGCTGAAATAGCAGTAAGTTATTCCCTCTTCCTGCAGAAGAGGGAAAGTCCCCTGATTCCTCTTGCCATTCATTTTTACATCCTACCTCTCGCATTAGGCTAGCTTTCACGCCATGCTTAGGCCGTTACCTGCGGAGAACAAATAATGAACAAAAAAAGAACACTCACCGAAGCCGATGTCACGCCGGAGAGCGTGTTTTATGAGCGGCGCAAAGTCCTCCAGGCGCTGGGGATCACCGCCGCGTCTCTGGCTTTGCCCACCCAGGCACAGGCCGATTTGCTGTCATGGTTTAAAGATAATGATCGGCCCAAAGCGCCCCCCGGCAGAGCACTGGAGTTCAGCAAGCCGGAGATCTGGCAGGCTAACCTGCCCCTGACGCCGGAAGAGAAAGTCACCGGCTACAACAACTTTTACGAATTTGGTCTGGATAAGGCCGATCCTGCGGCTAACGCGGGCGCTCTGAAAACCGAAGGCTGGAAAGTGCAGATCGACGGCGAAGTCAGTAAACCGATCACGCTCGATATTGACGATCTGATGAAGCGTTTCCCACTCGAACAACGTATTTATCGCATGCGCTGCGTAGAAGCCTGGTCGATGGTGGTGCCCTGGATCGGTTTTGAGCTGGGCAAACTGCTTAAGCTGGCGGAGCCCAACAGTAACGCCCGCTATGTTGCCTTTAAAACCCTGTACGATCCTGAGCAGATGCCCGGCCAGAAAGATCGCTTTATCGGCGGCGGCCTGCAATATCCGTATGTCGAAGGATTGCGGCTCGACGAAGCCATGCATCCGCTGGCCTTGCTGACCGTCGGTGTCTATGGCAAAACGCTGCCACCGCAGAACGGCGCACCGCTGCGGCTGATCACCCCATGGAAGTACGGCTTCAAGGGCATCAAATCGATTGTGCAAATCAGCCTGACACGCGAACAGCCACCAACTACCTGGAATCTGTCCGCCCCCAATGAATACGGCTTTTACGCCAACGTCAACCCGCATGTCGATCATCCACGCTGGTCACAAGCTACCGAGCGTTTCATCGGTGCCGGTGGCATTCTGGATGTTCAGCGCCAACCGACACTGCTGTTCAATGGCTATGCCGATCAGGTGGCTTCGCTGTATCGCGGTCTGGATTTACGGGAGAATTTCTAGGTGCGATTAACCCCAACGCATATTCGCTGGCTGAAAGTGGCGATCACTTTAGCGGCTTTTCTGCCGTTCCTGTGGCTGATTCTGGCGGTCAATCAAGGCGGGTTCAGTGCCGATCCGGCGAAAGATATCCAGCATTTTACCGGCAGAATGGCGCTCAAATTACTGCTGGCTACCTTATGCGTCACGCCTCTTGCCCGCTATGCGCGCCAGCCGATGCTGATCCGCTGCCGCCGTATGCTGGGGTTGTGGTGTTTTGCCTGGGCCACATTACATTTACTCAGCTATTCGCTGCTTGAATTGGGATTGAGCAATATCCACCTGTTGGGCCGCGAACTGCTCACCCGCCCGTATCTGACACTCGGCATCGTCAGTTGGCTGCTGCTGTTCGCACTGGCGGCCACCTCCACCCTCTGGGCCCAACGCAAGTTGGGGGCAAAATGGCAAAAGTTGCACAACTGCGTCTATCTGGTGACCATCTTGGCACCCATTCACTATCTTTGGTCGGTAAAAGTCTTTTCGCCGCAGCCCTTCATTTATGCTCTGCTGGCACTGCTGTTACTGGCCCTGCGTTACAGAAAATTTCGTAGCGGGTGGCGCTAAATCCTGCCGGAATGGGTTCGATTGACGGTGAAAATCCCCTCTTCTGGCAGGGAACTTTTCTGTGTTCTATCCCTCATAATCCGATAATAGGGTTATCACTTTGTCAATTCAGGGTTGAATATCTTCGCTGATAAGACCAGTATTTAGCTGCGAATTGCCACGATATCGTTATAATGCCCGCCCTTGTACCTGCAGATGGCATGAAATCGTCGTCTGGCAGGTGACAAATCGGTGACATCGGGTTATTTTCTTCAATGATGGTTTTATTGCCGGAGATAGCAGCACAATGGCGGATAAGTTTCACATTTTGCTTTTGAACGGCCCCAATCTGAATCTACTGGGGACGCGTGAGCCAGAGAAGTACGGCAGCACGACGTTGGCAGAGATTGTTAACGGGTTGGAAAACCAGGCGCATGCGCTAAATATTACCCTGAGCCATCTGCAATCCAACGCTGAACATGCGTTAATCGATCGCATTCATCAGGCACGCGGTAATACGGATTTTATTCTGATTAACCCTGCCGCGTTCACGCATACCAGCGTGGCGCTGCGTGATGCACTGTTGGCGGTGCAGATCCCGTTTATCGAGATCCACCTGTCTAACGTGCATGCCCGCGAGCCTTTCCGCCATCACTCTTACCTCTCTGACGTTGCGGTAGGTGTGATTTGCGGTCTTGGCGCGGATGGCTACACATTTGCTTTACAGGCAGCGGTTCGCCGTTTGTCAAAATCCAACTAATTGCTACGCAAAAAAGAGTCGGAATCACACTCATGGATATTCGTAAAATCAAGAAACTGATCGAACTGGTTGAAGAGTCAGGCATTTCTGAACTGGAAATCTCTGAAGGCGAAGAGTCAGTTCGCATCAGCCGTGCCGCACCGGTGCAGGCTTACCCAATGATGCAACAGTACGCCATGCCAGCCCAGCAGCAACCCGCTCAGGCAACTGCCGTTGCCCCTGTTGCCGCAGAAACCCCAGCAGCACCTGCGGCCATGAGTGGCCACATTGTTCGTTCCCCAATGGTTGGGACTTTCTACCGCACGCCAAGCCCAGACGCGAAAGCCTTTGTGGAAGTGGGCCAGCAAGTGAAAGTTGGCGACACCCTGTGCATCGTTGAAGCCATGAAAATGATGAACCAAATCGAAGCTGACAAGTCAGGCGTGGTGAAAGCCATTCTGGTAGAAAACGGCCAGCCGGTTGAATATGACGAGCCATTGGTCGTCATCGAATAACGAGGCGCATCATGCTTGATAAAATTGTTATCGCTAACCGTGGCGAGATTGCGTTGCGTATTCTGCGTGCCTGTAAAGAGTTGGGTATCAAGACCGTGGCCGTTCACTCTGCCGCCGATCGCGATCTGAAACACGTACTGCTGGCTGACGAGACCGTGTGTATAGGCCCTGCGCCTTCGGTTAAAAGCTACCTGAACATCCCGGCCATCATCTCTGCAGCGGAAATCACCGGCGCAGTGGCGATCCACCCAGGTTACGGCTTCCTGTCCGAGAACGCCGACTTTGCCGAGCAGGTCGAACGTTCCGGCTTTATCTTCATCGGCCCGCGTGCTGACACCATCCGCCTGATGGGCGACAAGGTTTCCGCCATTAACGCGATGAAAAAGGCTGGCGTGCCTTGCGTACCAGGCTCTGATGGCCCACTGACCGACGACATGGATAAAAACCGTGCCTTCGCCAAGCGCATCGGTTACCCGGTGATCATCAAGGCCTCTGGCGGCGGCGGCGGTCGCGGTATGCGCGTGGTGCGCCACGACAAAGATCTTGAACAATCCATTACCATGACCAAAGCGGAAGCCAAAGCGGCTTTCAACAACGACATGGTCTATATGGAAAAATACCTGGAAAACCCGCGCCACATCGAGATTCAGGTGTTGGCAGACGGCCAGGGCAATGCCATCTACTTGGCTGAGCGTGACTGCTCAATGCAGCGCCGCCACCAGAAAGTGGTTGAAGAAGCACCAGCGCCAGGGATCACCCCGGAACTGCGCCGTTACATCGGCGAACGCTGCTCGAAAGCCTGTGTGGAGATCGGCTACCGTGGTGCAGGCACCTTTGAGTTCCTGTACGAAAACGGCGAGTTCTATTTCATCGAAATGAACACCCGTATTCAGGTAGAACACCCGGTAACCGAAATGATCACCGGTGTGGATCTGATCAAAGAACAGCTGCGTATCGCTGCCGGTCAGCCATTGTCGATCAAACAGGATGAAGTGAAGATCCACGGCCATGCGGTGGAATGCCGCATCAATGCTGAAGATCCGAACACCTTCCTGCCAAGCCCAGGCAAGATCACCCGTTTCCATGCGCCGGGCGGTTTCGGCGTACGTTGGGAATCTCATATCTACGCCGGTTATACCGTGCCGCCGTACTATGACTCCATGATCGGTAAGTTGATCACTTACGGTGAAAGCCGTGACGTGGCCATTGCCCGTATGAAAAACGCACTGGCTGAACTGATCATCGATGGCATCAAAACCAACGTTGAACTACAGCAAAAGATCATGAACGACGAGAACTTCCAGCACGGTGGCACCAATATCCACTATCTGGAAAAGAAGCTGGGCCTGCAAGAGACCTAAGCTCATCAGTTGTACATTTTCCGACCAAGGCCGATGATTCATCGGCCTTTTTCTTTACGGCGGCAGCCAACTTAACGCTGGGCAAACGCCGATCTTGTCGTAAAATCCTCTCCTTTGCCAATCCATCACCGTAAACCCTTGGAGGCACGGATGGAACAACGCTTTGTTCAAGCTCATCGCGAGGCGCGCTGGGCACTGGGTCTGACGCTACTCTACCTGCTGGCGTGGTCGTTGGCGGCCTACTTGCCGGATAGCGCCACGGGCATCACCGGCTTGCCACATTGGTTCGAAATGGCGTGCCTGCTGGTGCCGCTGTTGTTTATCGGCCTGTGCTGGCTGATGGTGCGCGGCGTATTCCGCGATATTCCCCTGGAGGATAGCGATGCAAATTGAAGTGATCTTGCCGCTGATTGCCTACCTGCTGTTGGTTTTCGGCCTGTCGATTTATGCCTACAGCCGCCGCCAGACCGGCAACTTCCTCAGTGAATATTTCCTCGGCAACCGCTCAATGGGTGGCTTTGTGCTGGCAATGACGCTCACCGCCACCTATATCAGCGCCAGTTCGTTTATCGGCGGGCCCGGTGCAGCCTATAAATACGGCCTCGGCTGGGTGCTGCTGGCAATGATCCAACTGCCCGCTGTGTGGCTCTCGCTCGGGGTACTGGGCAAAAAATTCGCTATTCTGGCGCGGCGCTACAATGCCATCACCCTGAACGACATGCTGTTCGCCCGCTACCAGAGCCGCCTATTGGTCTGGCTGGCCAGTCTCAGCCTGCTGGTGGCCTTTCTCGGGGCCATGACGGTGCAGTTTATCGGCGGTGCGCGTTTGTTGGAAACGGCAGCGGGCATCCCCTACGATACCGGCCTGCTGATTTTTGGCGTCAGCATTGCGCTGTACACCGCGTTCGGCGGGTTCCGTGCCAGCGTGCTTAACGACGCGATGCAAGGGTTGGTCATGCTGCTCGGCACCGTATTGCTGCTGGTGGCGGTGATCCACGCGGCGGGCGGCTTACACAGTGCAGTAGATAAATTGCAGCAGATCGATCCGGCCTTAGTGACACCGCAGGGCGGTGAGCAGATCCTCAGCCTGCCGTTTATGGCTTCGTTCTGGATCCTGGTGTGCTTCGGCGTAATCGGCCTGCCGCACACCACCGTGCGCTGCATTTCCTACAAAGACAGCAAAGCAGTGCATCGCGGGATCATCCTCGGCACCATCGTGGTGGCAGTGCTGATGTTCGGTATGCATCTGGCGGGAGCTTTGGGCCGTGCGGTGATCCCCGATCTGAAGATCCCCGATCAGGTGATCCCGACGCTGATGATCACCGTGCTGCCACCTTACGCCGCCGGGATCTTCCTGGCCGCGCCGATGGCGGCGATCATGTCGACCATCAATGCGCAATTGCTGCAATCCTCCGCGACCATTATCAAAGATCTTTATCTGGGCGTGCGGCCACAGCAAGTACACAATGAGAAGATGATCAAACGCTTCTCCAGCCTGACCACCCTGATCCTGGGGTTACTGGTGTTATTGGCCGCCTGGCGGCCACCGGAAATGATTATCTGGCTGAACCTGCTGGCCTTCGGCGGATTGGAAGCAGTATTCCTCTGGCCGCTGGTGTTGGGCCTGTACTGGGAGCGTGCCAACGCGCAGGGAGCGCTTAGCTCAATGGTCACGGGTGCGTTATGCTATACGCTATTGGCCAGCTTCAAGCTGCAACTGGCAGGGCTGCACCCGATTGTGCCTGCGCTGCTGCTCAGCCTGACGGCGTTTTATATCGGTAACCTGTGCGGCGAAAAGCGTCGGCTGGCGTTATCATTACCCTCTTGAAGAGAATTGTTATGCCTTGGATCCAACTAAAACTGAACACCACCGGCAAGCAGGCCGAAAACCTGAGCGATGCGCTGGTTGAAAGCGGCGCGGTATCGGTGACCTTTCAGGACACCCACGACAACCCGGTATTTGAACCTTTGCCGGGCGAAACCCTGCTGTGGGGCGATACCGATGTGATTGGCCTGTACGATGCCGAGACCGATATGGCTGATGTGGTTGCCATGCTGGAACAGCATCCACTGCTGGGTGCCGGTTTCCGCCATAAAATCGAGCAGTTGGAAGATAAAGATTGGGAACGCGAATGGATGGATAACTTCCACCCGATGCGTTTCGGCGAGCGGCTGTGGATCTGCCCAAGCTGGCGCGACGTGCCGGATCCGAATGCGGTTAACGTGATGCTCGATCCGGGCCTGGCGTTCGGCACAGGGACTCACCCCACCACCGCGCTCTGCCTGCAATGGCTCGACGGACTGGATCTGGCGGGCAAAACCCTCATCGACTTCGGCTGTGGCTCCGGCATTCTGGCGATTGCCGCTTTGAAACTCGGTGCAACGCGCGCTATCGGTATTGATATCGATCCCCAAGCTATTCAGGCCAGCCGCGACAACGCGCAGCGTAACGGCGTTTCAGAACGTTTGGAGCTGTATCTGCCGAAAGATCAGCCCGCCGATCTGCTGGCTGACGTGGTGGTTGCCAATATTCTGGCAGGCCCACTGCGTGAACTGGCCCCGCTCATCGGCTGCCTGCCAAAAACCGGTGGCTACCTTGGCCTCTCTGGCGTTCTGGCGACTCAAGCCCAGAGCGTTGCTGAAGCTTATGCAGACAAATTCACGCTCGATCCGGTTGCCGAACGCGAAGAATGGTGCCGCATCACAGGCCAACGTAAATAGTTACATTTTTCCTCTCAAAAAAAACCACCAGAAATTTAATTACTTCCGGTGGTTTTCCATCTTTCCCTCAGAAAACACTGATTTATCCTCGGGAATGCCGGGCGTATCCTCCTAAACTTGGCAAAGGCTATCAGCTATCTAATGTGATGCACGCCAAAAACTATTCACGTTTTAGTTGTAATAGAGGTGGAAGATGAAAGGAAAATTACTACTGGCAGTCATGCTGGCAGCCAGCTTCTCAATCGGTGCGGCAGAGCAACACCAGCATTGGAGTTACGAAGGTCAGGAAGATCCGGCACATTGGGGCAAACTCTCCCCTGATTTTTCACTGTGTGAAACCGGCAAGAACCAGTCACCGGTCAATATCCAAGGTGCACTGAAAACGCATCACGGTAAGCTTGATTTAGCTTTCCAGCCGGGTAAACAGCAAATCATCAATAACGGCCATACCATTCAGGTTAACGTTAGCGAAGGTAATACCCTGCGTTTGGATAACGATACCTTTACGCTGCAGCAGTTCCACTTCCATGCACCGAGCGAAAACGAGATCGACGGCAAGCAGTTCCCGCTGGAGGCCCATTTCGTCTATAAAGACAAAGACGGTGCTTTGGCGGTATTGGCGCTGATGTTCCAGGAAGGTAAAGCCAACCCGCAACTGGCACAAGCCTGGCAGCAAATGCCAACTCAGGTTGATCAGACTGCAGTCCTGACCAAACCGGTTGATATTCAGGCCCTGTTGCCTAAGCAGTTCAACTTCTACCGCTTCAGCGGTTCACTGACTACACCACCTTGCTCTGAAGGCGTAACCTGGATGGTTCTGGATCACCCGGTGAACGCTTCTGCCGAGCAGATCGGTCAATTCCGTTCGGTTGTCCACCATGCCAATAATCGCCCGGTACAGCCGCTCAATGGCCGCGTTATCGTCGATTAATGTCTAAGGTATGCTCACCGCTGTCTCCTCTGGGGGGCGGTGGGCCGCTAAAACGATTCAGTGACGATGTTTTCTGTCATTATTTTTCACGTCTTGTCAAAGCTTTACCCTGATAATTCTGCTGTACACCTGATGTTGCATGCTCAAATTCGCATCATTTAAAGATAAAATCCTGTTGTGACAGGAATATTTCATTGCTCGGAAATTAAGCGTAATACGTCAAGCTGTTGTTAAATAAATACAATATTTATATAAACCGCTGTGAGCCGCGTTTTCGTTGATAAATAGCAGCACATTGGTCAAAGTTTGGCCTTTCATCTCGACGAAAAAATGCGTAATATACGCGCCCTTGCGGACACAGTATGGTCAGTCTTTGTCTATGCGCATTGGAAACCACCAGTTAACAAATTGCCTGATTGCGGCCCCGATGGCCGGGATCACCGATCGCCCATTCAGAACCTTGTGTCATGCAATGGGAGCTGGGATGGCTGTATCCGAGATGCTCTCCTCCAATCCGGAGGTGTGGCGCACGGATAAGTCACGTCTGCGTATGGTACATAGTGATGAACCAGGGATCCGTTCCGTGCAGATCGCCGGATGTGATCCTGATGATATGGCTGCTGCGGCGCGCATTAATGTGGCCAGCGGCGCACAGATCATCGACATCAATATGGGTTGCCCGGCCAAGAAAGTGAACCGGAAGCTTGCAGGGTCTGCGTTATTGCAGTACCCGGATCTGGTTAAGCAGATCCTCCACGCGGTGGTTAACGCCGTGGATGTGCCGGTTACGCTTAAGATCCGTACCGGCTGGGCACCAGAACACCGTAACTGTGTAGAGATTGCCCAACTGGCCGAAAACTGCGGTATACAGGCCTTGACGATTCATGGCCGAACCCGTGCTTGCCTGTTCAACGGCAACGCGGAATACAACAGCATTCGGGCAGTTAAGCAGAGTGTTTCCATTCCGATTATCGCGAATGGCGACATTACTGACCCGCATAAAGCCAGAGCAGTGCTTGACTACACTGGGGCCGATGCCCTGATGATAGGCCGCGCTGCTCAGGGGAGACCCTGGATCTTCCGGGAAATCCAGCATTATCTGGACACAGGGGAGCTGCTGCCACCGATGCCACTTGGCGAAGTGAAGCGCTTGTTGATAGAGCACATTCGGGAACTGCACGGTTTTTATGGCCAAGGCAAAGGATTCCGGATTGCTCGTAAGCACGTATCCTGGTATCTCCAGGAGCATGCCCCAAATGACCAGTTTCGGCGCACATTCAACGCCATAGAGGATGCCAGCGAACAGCTGGAGGCGTTGGAGGCATATTTCGAAAATCTAGCGTAAAAAAAAGAGCTGACAGAACTATGTTCGAACAACGCGTAAATTCTGACGTACTGACCGTTTCAACCGTGAACTCACAGGACCAAGTGACTCAAAAGCCTCTGCGTGACTCGGTTAAGCAAGCACTGAAGAACTATTTTGCTCAACTGAATGGTCAAGATGTTAGTGACCTGTATGAGCTGGTATTGGCTGAAGTTGAACAGCCATTGTTGGACATGGTGATGCAATACACCCGTGGCAACCAAACCCGTGCAGCACTGATGATGGGTATCAACCGCGGTACGTTGCGCAAGAAATTGAAAAAATACGGCATGAACTGATACTAATCAGTTAACGTATTGATAAAAGGCGCTTTTCCTCATTCGGTTAAGCGCCTTTTTCTTTTAAATGACTACACCATAGACTACACATGATGATGAACAATAACAAACCAGTACACTCATAAAAGCACTTGGTCTGATAGAATAGAGCCCGATTTTAAGACTTCAATTGAGACTAGAATGAACACGATCAATGGAAAGCAAAAAGCTAGAGGGAAGCACCTTTCAACCCTGGGCGCTATTTTTTCTAACCTTGAAAACTTATCTGTCTTGGTTCTTTTCGGCCTAAGTTCGCTTATGGCATTACTTGGGCGCCCTGCGGAAATGGCGCTTGCCATTGTTGCTGGGGCGATTGGTTTAGCTTTCAGTAACATTGATAAACTGGAGTCATTCAAAGGCGCTGGCTTTGAAGCAAAAACGAGAGAACGGAGAGCTCAAGAGGCTGTTATCTCAGAACAAACTAACAATACAGAAGAGCTCAAAACTCTAGCCTCCGATATTACAAAAGCGCGTGAAGCTATCATGAGCGCCCTTCTTAATACCGAATATAATGCACGCTACCCAAGTGGGATTGCTGAAGAGGCAAATTATCCTAGAGACGTAGTATTGGAAGAGCTGAACTGGTTACAGCAACAGAAATTAGTAGAAAAAAGAGCTGGGAAAAATGGGTATCTTTGGAGCCTCACTGAAAAGGGAATGGCTCTACTTCCAATAGTGGTTTTCGGCAGAAAGCCTTTGTGATTACTAAGCATTCCACCTAAATTTCAAAGGGCTAGAGAGCACCACTAGCCCCAAAATTGAATCACTACTGCTGATCTTCTGCGTAAATCCCAGCAGAAATAATTGCGCCACCGATCCGGCGCTTGCCGTAGAGAATCGGCACAGGGTTGCCCTGGGCGATGGTGTTTACCGGCCCGCCGAAGGCGTAAGACGGTTTATTGTCAGGGCTCTCTCGCATTGCTAAGCCGCCTTGCATGGGTGACAGCATTTGAACGACACCACCCAGCGCCATAGCGGTTCCCGTCATTGCCATCGCCCCTGCAAGCCCTTTAACTGCAAATGCGGCTCCTAACCCTCCCGACATGATGGCGGCGGCCCCAACCAGCACAGCACCAAGAATGGTCTGAAACACTCCGGCCTGTTTGCTGCCAATAATGACCGGCACGATCCTGATCTCGTCAGTGCCGTTAAAATCCAACTCATCTTTGCCAATGTTCCGTTTGCCGTTGAATATGGCAAAGGTTAGCCCTTTGGCCTTGCTGGTCAGCATGAATTTTTCAAACCCAGGCAATACAGTACATAACGCCTTAACCCCTTCCCCTGGCGTTTTTACACACATTTCAATGATGCCTTTCTGGTTGTCTTTCACAAACTGGCGCAACGGGCCGTAGAGCCTGATCGTTCTTTTCTGGTTATCAAGTGTGTTCATAATGATCTCCTGTTAAATACCGTTGAACGCCGCAAGGCGCTGCTGTTGTTCTTCGCTCATGTCGAAGGCAAATTCTTCATGCTGTAGCTGATAGGTGCCAAAGCTCATCAGGAAGGCGACCGCCGGATCTATCTTGTTGGCGGCCTTCTTCTTGTTCGGCTTGATATTGGCGTTGGCGTCGGTTTCCATCACCACGTTAGCCATCGCCCAGGCCAGCACCGGATCGCCGTTGTGCTCGATCACCTTACGGTTCACGAACACCTCCGCCGATTTCGCCACCGGGCTGAATTTCACATAGGTTTGCGGGAACGGCTCCACATCGAGGCCAGCCCCTTGAAGCTGGGTACGGATCTGCGTGGCGTTCCAGGTATCGAAGCCCACCAGCTCGATGTTGAAGCGCTCAGCGTCGGCCAGCACATCATCACGGATGCGGTCATAGTCGATGCAATCCCCCGGCGTGGTGCGTAACCAGCCCTGTTTCACCCACTGGCGGTACAAAGTGCGGTTCTTATTGGCCGGGTTCTGCAGTTGGGCTTCAGGGATATAGTGGCGCGTCAGCAGGCGCACGCGGCGTTCTAGCGGGAAGGTGTAGCAAACGCTGGTAATGTCACTGGTGGAAGAGAGATCCATACCGGCGTAACACGTCAGCCCTTCCAGGTCGGCTTCGGTATAGTCGGCGGCGCAGGCTTTCCAGGCTCCTTCCCCCATCCACGGCGTTGCACCCTGGCACCAGATATTGAAACGCTTGGTCAGCATTTCCACCCACTGCGAGGGAATACCGCGGGCCTTCTGGATGGTATCGGCCAGCGCGGCCACATCCACGGATACCGACAGGTTAGGATTGGCCTTCACCCACTTCGCCGGGTCGTCTACTTCGGTTTCGTCGTCCAGCTCGTAGATCAACGCGAACAGCGATTCATTCTCTTCTTCCCCGGCCAATATCTGGCAACAGTAGTCATAGTGTTGCTTGCAGGCCGATACGATGTTGCTGCCGGCTGTCGTGATGGCAAACAGAATGCCTTCAGGGCGTGCCCCCATCCCCAGCTCGAGCGCCGAATACACGCCGTTATCCGGGTGCAGGTGGTATTCATCGACCACCGCCAGGCTCGGGTTAGTCCCTTCAATGGTGGAGGCTCTGGCCGCCAGCGGCTTTAACAGGCTGTTGGATTTGGCGTAAATCAGCTTGTGCTGCTGGATAGCCACCCGCTTGCGCAGCGGTTTGGAGAGCAGGCACATCTGCCGGGCATCATCAAACACGATACGGGCCTGATCCCGGCTCACGGCGGCGGTGTAAATGTCCTGCTGGCCGTGCTCCATCACCAGGAACCAGTTAGCCAGCATCGCGGCCACTGTCGATTTGGCGTTCTTGCGCGGTACCTGAATGTAGGCGCTGCGGTACTTGCGGCGACCGGTAGCCGCCAATTTGAAGCCCAGCAGGTTGGCAAAGGCGAACTGCTGCCACGGTTCAAGCGCGATCGGCTTGCCGCGCAACGGGCCTTTAACGTGGGGACAGAGGCGAGAAAAAGCGACAAAACGCTCTACAGTGGCCGTATCGAACACGTAAAGGGGGTTGTTGAGGTCGGAAAAGTAGCGGTTTACGGCCTGTTTTAGCC
The DNA here is from genome assembly GCF_000743355.1 of Serratia sp. Ag1. Taxonomy (GTDB): domain Bacteria; phylum Pseudomonadota; class Gammaproteobacteria; order Enterobacterales; family Enterobacteriaceae; genus Chania. Next base: position 347 of record NZ_JQEI01000016.1, on the reverse strand, counting down.
GCTTACACGCCGGTATTTCACCGCTTTTTATCGCTTCTGCGTATTCATCCCAGGCGGTCAAGTTCGTCTTCCTCGTCGATTTCTACCGGATTACGGCGGCGGGATACCGGATCAAAACCCAACAGGGAAGACATTTTGATCATGATTTTTTCGGCGTCCGATTTGGCCTTCAGCGCGGGGTTGGTGGTGGTGGCACCGCGTGAACCCTCAACCGAAAAACCACGCGCCGCAAGGTCTGCCACGGCACGGCGGTACATCGAGTAGTTGAGGCAATACAATTCCAGGTTGCGCCAATCGGCATCAATTAAATCGCCGCGTTCCATCAGTTGCTTGGCTCTCGCTTTCCA
>NZ_JQEI01000015.1 GCF_000743355.1 Serratia sp. Ag1 | reverse complement strand
CGGTTACACCGTGGACTATTTCGGTTGGGATGGCGGTTTCATGGTGATGATTGGCGGCAGCATCGGCGCAGTATTACTGCTGCTGTTGACCATGATCAGCGAGAAAAAGCATCACGAAGAAATTGCAGCCAAGCGTCGTGGTTAATTGTCACATTGCTTTGGCATGATCGAAGGGCTGCTCTGCGGCTTTCAGACTGCTGACAAAGTCAGATATTAGGGAGAGCGTGCCGAAGGGGTCGTAGCGGCGTAAGCCGCCGGAGCGCTCCTAGGTGCGATAGGCCCGGGTATCTCAGGCTCAAAGACCACTTTTGTCATCAATCTCAGGGCCGCTCTGCGGCCTTTTTAGTACCCCTATAACATGGAGAATAATTGAATGCGGACTCAAGTTAAAACCCTGTTGGCAGGGCTTATTCTGGCTACCTCAATGACCGGCATCGCACAAGCGGTAGATAAAGTGGTTATCGCCCACCGTGGTGCCAGCGGTTACCTGCCGGAACACACGCTGCCAGCCAAAGCGATGGCCTTTGCCATGGGCGCAGACTATCTGGAACAAGACGTGGTGATGACCAAGGATGATCAACTGATCGTTTTACACGATCACTTCCTTGATCGCGTGACCGACGTGGCACAAAAATTCCCCGATCGCCACCGTAAAGATGGCCGCTATTACGCCATTGACTTCACCCTGCCGGAAATCAAGTCGCTGAAGTTCACCGAAGAGTTCTTGGTCAAAGACGGCGTACAACAGCAAAAATTCCCTAACCGTTTCCCTATGTGGAAATCTGATTTCCATATCCACACGCTGCAGGACGAAATTGAAATGGTTCAGGGGATGAACCACTCAACCGGCAAAAATGTGGGTATTTACGTCGAAACCAAAGCCCCTTGGTTCCACAAGATTGAAGGCAAGGATATCTCCAAAGCCACGCTGGAAGTGTTGAAATCCTACGGTTACACCAAAAAAGATGACAAAGTTTACCTGCAGAGCTTCGATGCACCGGATTTAGAGCGGGTGAAAAAAGAGTTGCTGCCTGCTATGGGCATGGACATCAAGCTGGTACAGCTGATCACCAATACTGGCGATCAGAAGGTGAGCGAAACGATGGTGATCCACCCGGATGGCAGCCTGACACCGTACAGCTACGATTGGATGTATGAACCCGGCGCGGCGGCCAAGCTGGCCAAATATGCCGATGGCATTGGCCCGTGGTATCCAATGATTGTGAAAAGCACCTCCACCCCTGGCCACATTGAGCTGACCACCTTGGCGAAAGAAGCCAAGCAGCAGGGCTTGCAGATCCACCCGTACACCTTCCGTGCCGATCCTGGTCAGGTTCCGGCCTATGCCAAGGATTTCAACGACATGCTGAAGATTTTCTATATTGATGCAGACGTCGACGGCGTATTCACCGACTTCCCGGACAAAGGCGTACAGTTCCTGCAACAGCACAAGCTGCACAAATAACTCCGGCTGGCCCCGCCCACTGGGTGGGGCTTTTCAACAGCCTGAAACAGCCCCAATCCCTTGAAAGATGGCAGCTATGATGGAAGGATACCCACGATGATGATTAATCGGGGGGATAATCCATGGAACGTTCGGTATTATTGCAGCATCTCAAAACGTCATGTTACGCCTTATCGGCGATTGTACTTACCGGCTGGGTCACCGATGCCTTGAATGAAGGGCTGATTTTCAAGATGGTGCTGCGCTTTTTCCGCCCGGATGACGTTGAACGTTATTCCCATCCGTTCAACGATTTAGTCAGCTTCTTTATCTGGTTTATCCCGTTAATTTTTACGACGCTGCTACTGTTATTTGCTTCGGTCATGACATTGCATCATGTCAAAAAACCGCACCTTTACCGGGTGACCAAAAGAAAGCCGCTGCTCTACTGCCCGCAGGTGGTGGGTGCCCCTCAGTTGGAACATTTGCCCTTATTCTTGCAAACCTATCAAACCGCAGAAAAATTATCCCTGCTGATTCCAGAAGCGTTACAGCAAGAATATAAAAAAACGCTGGCGAACCTGGCGGGGGAGAGAAATTATGACCTCCATCCGCTGAAAGAAAATGACGATCTACAAAAAATAGCGCTCGAACTGGAACTGTGGGTCAAAAAAGCCTTGAAAAACAGGCAACAGGAAAACCCTACACCGCTGTTTTTTGATATTACCTATGCTTCGGCCATCCACAGCAGTGCTGCTTTATTTTGCAGTCTGGATCAGGATATGGAACTCATTCAAGCAACGCCTGAAGGCACATTGTATTCCTACGATTTGGTCTGCAAAGTTCAGGAATGAACCGCCATCACAGTTGCCCATGCAACCGGGCACGGAACGAAGGTGCCAGCAGATAATCCATGCACCAGCGGCTGACTTTGCCCATGCCATCCGAACGGGCCGCCAGAAAGATCTGCGTGGCATGTTTGTGTTCCTGCATCGATTTTTTGACTAATGCCCCACAGTTCAGCAGCGGCAAAGCCAAGTGGTGCGGCACATAACCGATCCCCACATTACGCTGGATAAGCTCAATAGCGGTGGCGAAATCAGGCACAAACATCGGTTTTTGCCCTTCCAGCAACCATGCCTGCTGCGGCACAAAGTTGACGGCGGTATCGCGAATGCACATTGCCGAATAGTGCCGCAGTTCATTGTTCTGTAGCGGCAAAACCTGGGTTGCCAGCGGATGCTCTGGCCCAACGACAAAATCCCACTCCAGATGGCCGATCGACTCACTGATAATCCCCTCGGTGCTGGGCACCGCATGCGGAGCGCCAATCACCAAGTTGGCCCTCTTGCTATACAGCGCATCCCAGCAGCCGTTATACACTTCGGTATCAATGGTCAGCCGGGTGGAGGGAAACATCACTTCAAATGCACACACAAACTCGACGATCGCCGAACGGGGGATAATATTGTTCACTGCAATCGTCAGTTCCTGTTCCACACCACTGTGAATCAGGGCGGTATTGCGCTGTAGCGCATCCAAATCATTGAGGATGGTTTTGCTGTGTTCGATAAAGTATTCACCCGCCGGGGTGAGTTCGATATAGCGGCCTTTACGCAGGAAAAGCTCAACGCCAAAGCTCTCCTCTAATTTTTTAACCGTATAGCTGATCGCGGAAGGGACTTTGTTCAGGTGTTCAGCGGCGGTAGTGATGCTCTGGTATTTGGCAACCAGATGGATGACCCGCAATGTCTCGTCGGAGATAAACATAATGATTCCCTGAAGCTGCCTGAGAGGAGACTGCCAGCTTACACGCTGGCAGTACGTCATTATGTTGCATTATACCCATCATCCTTCAAGTTGCATGGGTACAAACTTGCAGCCTACACCGCGTTGAAAAGCTATTTAATCCGGCTCAACAGCGCATAACCCACGCAGGCCACCAGAATCGAGTCTACCGAAGGGATGGTGGTCAGAGTAAATATCCCTTTGACCGTCATAAAACCCACCGCAGAGCCCAGAACCCAAGCAACAAACGTCAGCAGCTTGATCTGCGGTTCCGCCGCCAGCACGCCTTCCTGATAACCATTGCGGCGATAGAGGAAGAAATCGGCGATATAGATACCGGCCACTGGCGGGGTCGCGATGCCCAGAAACAGCAGGAACGGAATAAACCAGCCCATGATATCCATACTGCCGACAATCGCCGACAGCACGCCCAGCGCCAGCGTGATCTGCCATTTCGGGAAACGGGTTAACAGCGTCGAGACCACCAAAGTGCCCTGGAACATATTACCGGCGTTGCCAGTGATGCAGGCAAACACCAGTAACAAGGCTGCCGGTAATACCGAACCGAATACCGCCATCGCTGCCAGCAGTGAGCCTTGCCCGCTCAACGCGCTCGGAGTGGCTCCCACCCAATACAACAGCGGGTAAGCGATCAGGAAGGTGGTAAATGCACCGATCAGCGCATGCTTGCGGTTATGCACAAAGCTGCCGAAATCGGGCAACGTAGCGACGAGTACAATGATCGTCCCCACCACGGTAGAAACCGCCACTCCCGTATCCATACTGCCCACGCTTTGCGCCAGTTCCGCCTGACCGTTCATCGCCACATACAGGATATAGCACAGCACCAGCGCGATAATTGGTACCGCGATCTGCGCTACCTTGCCGAGCACGGCAAAACCGAACGCGGTAGATGCCACAAAAATACAGCACCCCACGGCCACCAGCAGCGGTGTTGGTAGCTCCAGCCCATGCTGGGCTAATAGATCGTGTACCGAATGGCCGAACATGTTGGCGGTTACCGCAATCCAGCCAAACAGGCTGATCGCCATCAGAATATTGATCGCCACCGCACCGCGTTCGCCAAAGGGATATTTCACAATACCGTAGGTCGGTAAACGTGCTTTTTCACCGACGCTGATGGTGATGGCAGCCAACACCGCCAGAATAATCCCACCCAATCCTACCACGGTGAGCAACTCTGAACGGGAGAGCTGGTTACCAAGGCTGGAAGAAGAAAGCAGCACCGGGGTGACCGCAATCCCCAGTAAGATCATCGCAATATGAAAGCCGGACGCAGTACTGACGTTTTCATCCGTTTTACGCATAGATTACTCCTATGGAGCTGTATCAGGCTGGCCCCACACCGTGCCGCTGGCGTGGGGCGGCCTGAAGGTTTAGCCACTCATTCTGTGAAAGTTTCACCGGTATACTGTCGCCAACCGCCGCACTCGGTAATTTCCTTTTGCCCGGCCACCAGCCAAGGCTCTGCCAGCACGCCCAGCACTTCGCTGCCGTCCTGCAGTTTCACCTTACCGATCGACAGCCCAGCTGGCTCACTCAGCAGCAGGGTGGCAAACGACGCCATCGGCAGTTCCCAGATTTCCAGCGCTACCGAAACGCCGCCTTCCATCACCCGGATCATGCCAGGGTGGCGATCGTTAATACTCCACAGCCGATAATGGGCATCGGTTTGATCTTCACGCACGAAAACCCCACCGGCTCCGGTCATATTGCCGTTCAGCTCCAGGCCGCGCATCAGGGTGCCGTTTACGGCCACCAAAGTAGTCTGACTCATTATGCTAATTCCTTAATAGTTATGGCTTAATCCAAGTACCGGTCTGGTGATTGAGGGCCGCTTTAATCGCCTGCGGGCTGGTGATCAACCCTTGGCCGTTCTTGCCCTGCTGCTGACTGCGGGTGACAAAACCCAGGATGGCTTCGACTTTCGGCTGCATGCTGCCTGCCCCAAATTGCCCCTGCCGCAGTAATTCTTCAGCCTGTTCAATGCGTAACGAATCCAGCCATTGCTGCTGCGGTGTGCCAAAGTTGATGGCCACCTGCTCAACGCCGGTTGGGATCATCAACAGATCCGCCCCGAGCTGCTCTGCCAACAATGCCGAAGCCAGATCTTTGTCGATCACCGCTTCCACACCTTGCAATTGCTGATGCTCATCGCGGATGACCGGGATCCCGCCGCCGCCACAGGCGATCACAATGCAGCCCTGCGCCAACAGTTGGCTAATCACTTCGCGCTCGATAATCTCCAGCGGCTCAGGCGAAGGCACCGTGCGTCGCCAGCCGCGACCCGCGTCTTCCATCACCGTCCAGCCCAGTTTCTGCTGGCGCGCTAACGCCGTCTCCCGATCGAAGAATGCCCCTACCGGTTTGCTTGGGTGCTGGAAAGCGGCATCATCGGCGCTGACCAAGGTTTGTGTCACCAGCGCCACCACGGGGCGCTGAATGCCCCGACGCTGCAGCTCATTGTGCAGCGCCTTCTGGAACATGTAGCCAATCGCACCTTGGGTATCACCCACCGCATAATCCAGCGGCACCGGGGCCACTTCTTCTGCCGCCAACTCGGAACGGCGCAGGATAAACCCGACCTGCGGCCCGTTACCGTGGGTCAGTACCAGATCCCAACCGGCTTCGATCATCTCAACCACGTGCCCGACGGTTTCCATCACCGCCTGATACTGATCGGGAATACTGTTTTGCCGATCGTTCTGAATCAACGCGTTACCACCAACGGCAACCACGGCTAAAGGTTTGCTCATGCTTTTTCTCCCGCTGGCAGTGACTGGGCCAGTGCCTGAATAGCCTCGACGAAACAAGGCATCGGCGCGGTAGTAATACCGGCACCAATCTGCCCAACCCCCGCCTGTTTGTGGGCGATACCGGTATTGATCACCGGCAGGATCTGGCGATCAGCCACCTTACGCGCATCGATCCCCGCCGCAGTTGGTGCAAAGTTAAGCGCAGGCAAGGTGAATGCCGGGTTAGCACCCACGGTAATCGCCTGCATACGGCGGCTGTTATTGGTGGCATCGGCTGGTGTCCCGCCGACAAACTTGACGATGGCCGGTGATGACGCCATAGCAAAGCCACCGACACCGGCGGTTTCAGTAATCGCGCTATCGCCGAGATCGGCTGCCGCATCTTCTACACCGTAGCCAGGGAAGAACAACCCTTCCACCGCGTTAGCCGGGGCCTGGAACCAGCGATCGCCCGTGCCGGACAGGCGGATACCGAAATTAACGCCGTTGCGCGCCATCACGGTGACCATCGAGCTGTATGGCACGCCAGTAGCCGCATCCATCATGGCTTTACAGGCGGCCATCGACAGGTTGAGGAAGAAGTGATCGTTACCGGTAATAAACGCCACCACGTTTTGCAGCGTGGCTACTGGCAGATCGCAGGCCAGCAACGCCGGTACCAGGCGCTTGATCAACAGCCCGGTCGCCGCCGCATTACGGTTGTGAACCTCATCCCCCATGTGCAGCGCTTGCGCCATCAGTGGTTTCAGTTCCAGTTCGCCAATCTGGCGCACCGCGGCTTTCAGCGCCGGGGCCAATTCCTGCTGCATCCAGCGCAGACGTTGCAGCACTTCTTCATTGTTGGCACCAAAGCGCAGTACCTTCCCCAAACCTTCGTTGAAGTTGCTGAACGCACGCTGGCCGTTGGTTTTGTTTTCAATCACCCACAGCGGCATGGATGGGCTGATGATACCGGCCATCGGGCCAACCGCCTGATGATGGTGGCAAGGCTCCAGTTCTACCTTGCCTTCGGCGATCAGACGTTCAGCGGCCTGATGGTCGGCAGCCCAACCTTCAAACAGCACAGCGCCGACAATCGCCCCTTGCACCGGGCCACACATGTCCGGCCAGGCAATCGGCGGGCCGGAATGCAGGATCAACTTGCGCTGGGCCATGGCCGGAATGGCTTCGGCGGCGCTCATCACATCGATCAGCACCGGTTGGGCGCTCAGGTAACGTTCGAAAGCGATCTGGTTGGCCTGCTCCACCAACGGGTGGCGAATCAACGCGGCCAGGTCCAGCCCAGCTTGCACGTCGCCCAACGCAGGTGGTTGCCAGCTCAAGGCCACCACGTCGCCATTGGCCTGTTTCAGGTTATCGGCAAAGCCGGTCAGCCCGGCATTCACCACTTTCAGTGGTTGCTGGAATAATGGATTCATGCTTTTTCTCCGTTTTTCTCTGCCTGAGTGCGGGCCACCAGACTGGCCCACATCGCCGCTTGGGCATTGCAACCCGCAATCAGTACGCCCGCCTGGCGCAAAGCATCTATCTGGCGTGAGCGCTGTTGCGGGTCGGCCTCGGTGCCACAAACATGGGCAATCAGTAACGGCCTGGATGGGCTCTTGTTCTGGCTCAACAGGGTGAGCAGTTCAGTAGCAGGATCGGCTGCCGCGCCGTAGCCCAGCACCAGATCAAACAGCACCACCGCCGTCTCGGCATCGTTCAGTTCCGCCACAATGCGCTGGTTGCGCAAGGTAGGGTCGATCATCGGGTGCGGCCTGCCACGGGTGAAATCGTCGTCGCCCATGTCGATCAGCGTATGGCCCTGACTGCGCCAGATATCCGCCAGCGTGGTGTTGCCTTTGACCGGCGTATTCGACGCCGCGCTGAACCCCTGTTGTTGGCACAGCAGTTGGCTTTCATAGCAGAAGGTGCCACCGGCAAACACACCGCGAATGTAACGGCGGGTAGCTGGCAGTTGCGTACTGGCGTTTTGCAGCAACCCTCGATCTTCTGGTGATATCGCCGTCACCGTAGCCGGTGCGGATGTGCCGTTAGCCAGCGCGACCGCCAGCCCGGCGGCGTCAGCCAAGGTGGCGGAGGCGGTGATCCCTGGGCGAGCGACCTCTTCCGGTGCCGCCCCCAGGAAGTTGACTACCACCGGTTTTCCACAAGCTTGCGCCTGCTCGAGAATCCGTTCGGCCACCGGACGCGCTGGTGGCTTGGAGATCAACACAATCACCTGCGTCGCCGGATCGGCGGCCAATGCCTGTAGCCCGTGCAACATAGAAATACCGCCGATCTCTTCATGCAGATCGTGGCCACCAGTACCAATCGCCTGAGAAATACCCGCACCCAGTTGATCGATACGGCAGGTCACTTCCTGTACGCCGGTGCCTGAAGCGCCAACGATGCCGATCGCACCGGGCTTCACCACGTTGGCGAATCCCAATGGCAAACCATTGATGATCGCAGTGCCACAATCTGGGCCCATCACCAAACGGTTCTTGCTCTGGGCCAGCAGCTTGATCTGTTTTTCCTGCTCCAGGCTGACGTTGTCGCTGAACAGCATCACGTTCATATCCAGATGCAGGGCTTTGATCGCTTCGGCTGCCGCGTAATCACCGGGTACGGAGATCAGTGCCAGATTGATGTCGGGCTGTTGCTCAGCGGCCATTTCCAGGCTGACTAACTGTGGTGCGCGCACGCCTTCGCTGCTGCTTTCGGCGGGTTTGCTGTTCAGGCGCTGGTGCGCCAGTTCCAGCGCGGCAACGCAAGCGGCTTCTTCGCCACGCACGGCAATGATCAGATCGTTCGGCCCGGCCTGGCAGCCGTTATCCAAACCGGCATCACGCAGTTGGCCCAGATTGGTGGCGGTTCCCATCACCACCGAGGCTTGTTCAATGCCAGGGAGTTGGCTGATTTGCGCCGAAATCTGCATCAGCGACACGGAATCCTGATAGAGATTGGCAAAAACTTTATGCATTACACTCATAGCGGTTACCTGTACGAGATCTGCCCACCGGTTAACAGCAGGCAAAAGGGTTTTTCAGCATATTGAAATTAATCGGTTCATCTTGCTGGGAGCGTGCGTCTTAACGTCCTCAAGCCATGTAACAACCCGGCCAAGCAATCCACACCGGAAGAAGCACCAAACTGCATCACCTGCCATGCCGCCGCCTGGATCTCACTGGCCTGTACTTCCGTCGTCCCCAACAGCAGCATCAAATCGCAAATCGGCTGCGAAACATGGCCTTCCAGCGCACGCGCCAGATAATGGCGGCTAATGTCATTGGTGCGTGATAGCTGGCTGCCAATGATGTTGCGCAGTGCGGCATCGTGCTCGGCGATGGCAGGGTGCTGCCGCCACGGCCACAGTGCCGTCAGATACCCTAATAAGTAGTCATCACCATCCGGCGTCAACCCGCGCCCGAAGCCGATCAATGCGGTGACTTCTGCCGTCAGTTGCGCTTGGCTGTCGGTAACATCCAGCGTGACCGCCCGCGTGGACGGCCCCATTCCCGGCAACAGTTGTAGATCGCTTTCAACCTGCTGCTGCTGGCAATATTGGCTCAGTTGGCTGGCAAGCACTGCGTAATGACGCAGCACCTGCTGCGGTTCGGGAGTAAACTCACCCGATAACCACAGCTGCGGATGCCAGCAGGTGCTCTGGTTTACGGCTATCCCCCAGAGTTCGCTCTGCAATATGCCGTTGGCAAACCGGACGCTTTGCCCTGCCTGCAGGTGATAACGCCAATCCCAATTGCCGGGCAGCGCAACGCGGATCGCATCCGGCAGGTTCTGGTTATCGTGGCTCAGAATTGAGAGCAGATAACCGTCGGGATGACGCAGGTTCAACGAGCGCTGAAAAACGCTGTGTACCTGAAGTTGATCCCCTTCGGCCAACCGGCTGGCAGCCAGATATCCCACAGAAAGCACCGGGAAAAACAGTGGCTGCCCCATGATGATCAGCCTTGCAGACCTGCCACAATCGCGGAAGCATCACTGACCCAACCAAAAATCGCGCCCTGCGCTTTGATCATCTCCAGCGCATATTTCTGGAATTCCGGGAAGTAAGAGCCCACGCAGTCCTGCGGAATAATGCACTCGTAGCCACGGTCATTGGCTTCGCGCACGGTGGTATTCACGCAAACCTCGGTGGTGACGCCGCATACGATCAGCGTCTTGATGCTGTGATTTTGCAGGATCAGATGCAAGTCAGTCTGGTAAAACGCGCCTTTCCCCGGTTTGTCGATCACCGGTTCACCGGCCTGCGGGTAAAGTTCAGGAATAATGTCGTGGCCCGCTTCGCCGCGCACCAGAATGCGCCCCATCGGCCCATGCGTGCCGATAAAGGTTTGCCCACCGCGCGTCAGCTTGGCTGGAGGACAATCGCTCAGATCGGCACGGTGGCCTTCGCGGGTATGAATCACCAGCAACCCTTGGCGGCGCGCGGCGTCCAGCACTCGCTTACAAGGTTCGATGGCGCTGCGGACGAAAGAGACATCATTACCCAGCGCTTCCCCAAAGCCGCCCGGCTCAACAAAGTCTTTTTGCATGTCGATCATTACTAGTGCGGTGCTGCCCATTTCAAACGGCAGGGCGAAAGGTTCTGCGTGGAAGGTTTTCTGTGTCATGAGCCATCTCCTGATTCGTTAGGTTTCGGCTTGGCAGCCGATAATCTTGAGGATCTGTTTTGAGTATAGAGGGCGCAGGGAGACATAACAGATAAACGATTTCGCGGGCAGCAACGAAAATTTTGCAGCAGGCAAAATACCCTTACAATAAATGTGAGATAGGCGGAAAGCTGGCTTTCAGTTGCAATTTAATTGATGCAGAAGTGAGGTTTGAATCGAAAAAATCGTTGGTGGAATGTGAGCTGGGTCGCTGCGGCTGCCAGAACAACGGGCGCAGCACGCTGCGCCCCGATAGGTTACGACAGGAACATTTTGCGCAAGTAGTGCGGTACAGCGTCGTCGGCGTTAGAACCGATCACCTCCAGCTCCGGCAAGGTATCTTTCAGCCGCTGGTGAGCGCCGCTCATGATGCAACCCTTGCCCGCCATCGATAGCATTTCCAGGTCGTTCATGCCATCGCCAAAGGCAATGCACTCTTTCAGCGAATAGCCGATGATCTTGGCCACTTCTTCCAGCGCATGGCCTTTCGATACCCCTCCCGCCATCACTTCCAGGCAGGTCGGCAAAGAGAAACTGACGTTGACGCGATCGCCCCAGCGCGCGTTGATGGCATCTTCCAACGGCTGCAGTTTGTCGTGATCGTCACAGGTGAAATACACTTTGCAGACCCCATCGGTTTCCAACAAACCTGGCTCAAACAACTGATATTTAAACACCGATTCGCGGAAAAACTCTTCCTGCTCCGGGCTTTCACGGTTCATGAACCAGTCGTCATTGCGGTAGACGTTGGTCAGGATCTCCTGATTGTCATGCATCATGTTGTAGAGATCGTGGGCGATGTCTTCATCCAGATTGTGGCTGAAGATCAGTTCACCTGCGGTGTTGTGCACCCGCGCACCGTTGGAGGTGATCATAAAAGCGCTGATGCCGAGATTATCGCGGATCTGGGAAACGTCGATATGGTGGCGGCCCGTGGCAAAAACAAAGTGTACACCGCGCTGCGTCAGCAGCTTCAGCGTCTCTTTGGCATAAGGCGTCAGGGTGTGGTCAGGAGACAGCAGAGTGCCATCTAAATCGGAAGCGACAACGTGATACATAGCGATATGTTCTAACCTCTAATGGTGTTTTCGGCAGCAGCAGTGCTGCCTAAGTGCTGGGCAAAAAAGCGCAGGATTGCGTTCAGTGCCTCGGCGCGCATCGCGTCCCGTTCAAACAAGATCTCATGGCGTGCGCCTGCGATAACCCACGGATTACCCCCTTCACAAGGATGCCCCGCTTCTGACATGGCCTGACAAAAAGCCCAATGGGAACGGTTGTCGACTACCCGATCCTCACCAGCCTGCAATAATAAAATCGGTGTGGTTATTTTAGCTGCCTGAGCAATAATTTGCTGCCCGGCATGCATACTTTCCCGCACCCAGTGGTAGGTTGGTCCCCCCACCTGGAGTTCGGGGTAATCGGCATAATAGCGCAAACTGCGGTGATAACGCTCGCGGCTGTGGGTCAGTGCATTCACCACATAGGGCAATGGCCGCCATTGGCCCGTGCCAACGGCGTAATAATCACGCAGCAGCGGGCGTTTTTCTGCCCAGTTCAGAATACGATTTGCCATCCAGCCGGGCATCGGCAGGTGAATACCAAACATCGGGGCACATAATGCGGCGGCTGCAAAAGCCTGGGGTTCGCGCGCCAGAAACTGCGCCAGTATGGCGCCCCCCATTGAGTGCGCCAGCGCCAGATGTTGCTGATAACCGTGCGGCAGCACTTCCTGTTGGTAAAACTGCGCGAAATCGTCAACGTAATCGGTAAAGTTTACCACGTGTCCACGGTGTGAATCTGCCAGCATGCGCCCGGAGCGCCCTTGGCCGCGATGATCGAGAATCATCACGTCATAGCCACTGTGGAACAGGTCGTAAGCCACTTCCGGGTACTTAATGTAGCTCTCGATCCGCCCAGGGCTGACCACGACCACACGCTGGTGCTGTGGCGAACTGAAGCGCACAAAACGGATCGGTACACCACCCACGCCAAAGAATTCCCCCTCTTCGCGCCGCCGCCAGAAAGCCAGCAACGGCCCGGCGGCGAAAGCCGAGAACTGTTTTTCGCGGCTTAGCCATTCAGCGGAATTGAAAGAGGATAACGTCATCGAATGCCTTGTCTCGGGGTGTTCAGAGAAGTCAATGCGATCTCTGGTACAGGAAATAATACTCGCGTATTGTGATTCAATTCTTACAAAAACAGATGCAATACTAGCGTATTGTGGGAGCCTTGCAATGACCTTAGATTGGTGGTTAACCTATCTGCTGACAACGATTATCCTCAGTCTCTCCCCCGGTTCCGGGGCAATTAACACCATGAGCACCGGCATCAGCCACGGTTATCGTGGGGCTGTAGCGTCCATCGCCGGGTTGCAGGTGGGGCTCAGCCTGCACATCGTGATGGTGGGAATCGGTCTGGGAGCCGTGGTTTCGCAATCCCTGCTGGCGTTTGAGCTGCTGAAATGGTTCGGCGTTGCCTATCTGGTGTGGCTCGGTATTCAGCAGTGGCGCGCTGCCGGTGCGTTGGATCTGCATACTCTGGCGGGCACCCTACCACGCCGCCGCCTGTTCCGCCGCGCGGTGCTGGTGAATCTGACCAACCCGAAAAGCATCGTCTTCCTGGCGGCGCTGTTCCCACAGTTTATCGTGCCCAATCAGCCGCAGGCGGAGCAGTACGTGATACTGGGCGTTACTACGGTGGTGGTGGATATCTTTGTGATGATTGGCTACGCCACGCTGGCAACGCGTATTGCCAACTGGCTGAAAACCCCGCGTCAAATGCGCTTGCTGAACCGTATTTTTGGTTCACTGTTTATTCTGGTGGCCGGGTTGCTGGCAACGGCCAGAAAAGCCTGAGAATTCAATGCTAGGCGTTATTGTCGCAGGCAGGTTGGGCACGGTCAGCGCGCAGGACCCGGAGCGTACATTAAGTACGTGAGGAGTCTGAGCACTGCCTGGGTTCAAACTGGCAAGTAAAGTAGCCTAGCGGGTAAAAATCAGATGCAGGCCAAAACCGGTGAATAACACGCCTGCCACGCCATCAATCCACTTGGCTAAACGCTGATAGCCCCGGCGCATGGCGGGCAGCGCAAACACCACCGCCACCAAACTGAACCAGACAAAGGTTTCACCGGTGATCAACATAAATAACCCCCAGCGCGCACCGGCACCGACATCTTCACCGACAAACAGCGAGAATACGCTGCCAAAATAAACCACCGCTTTCGGGTTGGAAAGATTGGTCAACAAGCCGCGAATAAAACTGCGGCCCGCTTTCGGCAGCTCCATGGCCACCTCTTCTGTTGGTGCCGGTTGTGCGTTTTGCGTACGGGCAGAGCGCAGCAGTTGCCAGCCCATCCAGCACAGATACAGACCGCCAGCCACCATGATGATTTGATGCAGCCAGGCCATTTTTTGCAGGATCAGGTTCAGCCCCAGCAGCGCCACACCGGCCCAGACCATTACGCCCAACGAGATCCCGACCACACCCATCATCGCCTCACGGCGCGAGCGGCTAACGGCGGTCTGTGAAACAAAAAAGAAATCCGGCCCCGGGCTCATCAGTGCAATCAAATGCACCACGGCCACGGTAAAAAACAGTATCAGCATGATTGATTGTCCTTATTCGTCGTCATCGTCGAGATGATCGCGGATCATCGCCATAAATGGCGTCCCAAAACGCTCCAGTTTGCGCTGGCCGACACCGTTCACACTCAGCAGTTCGCTGGCCCTGATCGGCATCTGTTCTGCCATCTCCAGCAGCGTGGCGTCGTTGAATACCACGTAGGGGGGGATGTTTTCTTCGTCGGCGATCGATTTACGCAGCTTACGCAGTTTGGCAAACAGCTTGCGATCGTAATTGCCGCCGTAGGATTTCTGATTAGCGCTGCTGCGCACCTTCAGGCTTTGAATACGCGGCACCGCCAAGGGCAGTTCTACTTCACCGCGCAACACCGGGCGCGCGGCCTCGGTCAGTTGCAACGCCGAGAACATCGCAATGTTCTGGCTGATAAAGCCCAAGTGAATCAACTGGCGCAGCACGCTGGTCCAATGTTCAGTGGTTTTATCGCGGCCAATGCCGTACACCGGCAATTTTTCATGGCCAAATTCGCGGATGCGCTGGTTATTGGCACCGCGCAATACTTCTACCACATAACCGATACCAAAACGTTGGCCAACACGGCCAATCGCCGAAAGCGCCTTGCGGGCATCTTCCAGCCCATCGTAACGCTTGGGGGGATCGAGGCAGATATCGCAGTTACCGCAGGCTTGCTGCTTACCTTCACCGAAGTAGTTCAGCAACACCAGGCGGCGGCAGGTCTGCGCTTCGGCAAACGCCCCCATGGCATTCAGTTTGTGGCGTTCAATATCCAGTTGCGGGCCTGCCGATTTTTCTTCCAGGCAGCGGCGCAACCAGGCCATATCAGCCGGATCGTATAGCAAGAGCGCCTCGGCGGGCAGGCCGTCACGCCCGGCACGACCGGTTTCCTGATAATAAGATTCGATATTGCGTGGGATATCAAAGTGCACCACAAAGCGCACGTTGGGCTTGTTGATGCCCATCCCAAAGGCGACGGTTGCCACCACCACCTGTAAGTCGTCACGCTGGAAGGCTTCCTGCACCTGAGCACGGCGTTCGTTTTCCAGCCCGGCGTGATAGGCGGCCACGCTCAACCCACGGCTTTGCAAACGGGCGGTGGTGTCTTCCACTTTGGCGCGGCTATTACAGTAAATAATGCCGCTCTTGCCGCGCTGATCCTGTACAAAACGCCACAGTTGATCGAGCGGCTTGAATTTCTCTACCAGCGTATAGCGGATATTCGGGCGATCAAAGCTGCTGACCTGGATCAGCGGATCCTGCAACGTCAGCAGGCGTACAATGTCGTTACGCGTAGCTTCATCAGCCGTGGCCGTCAGCGCCAGTACCGGCATCGCCGGGAACCGTTGCTTCAACTGGCCCAGCGCACGATATTCTGGGCGGAAGTCATGGCCCCATTGCGAGATACAGTGCGCTTCGTCCACCGCCAGCAGCGCGGGTGGGCAGTGCTCCAGCAGCTCGAGGAAGCTGTCCATCATCAAACGCTCGGGGGCGATGTACAACAGCTTGACCTTGCCACTGCGGCAACCGGCCATCACATCCAGTTGCTGTTCACGCGTTTGCGTCGAGTTGTAGCAGGCAGCAGCAACGCCATAAGCGAGCAATTGATCGACCTGATCTTTCATCAGCGAGATCAGGGGGGAAACCACCAGCGTCAGACCGTTCATCACCAGCGCCGGGATTTGGTAGCACAACGATTTACCACCGCCGGTAGGCATAACCACCAGGCAATCCTGCCCGCCGATGGCAGCGTTGATAATCGTTTGTTGGCCCGGTCGGAACTGCTGGTAGCCAAAGGTATCGTGCAATACCTGTTCTGCCAGCAACTCTCTGTTTATCACTGCTGCGGTTGACACACACTTCCCCATTTTTACGCTACGACGGTGCCTGCTGGCACCACGTTATATATACCCTATGGATTTCAAGTTGCAGCCAGGCACCCAATTCGTTCATCCCCTAGAGCTTACACAGGTAAGTGACCGGGGTGAAAAAGTGCAGGTAACAACGCTGCGGCTTGAAAGACAATGGGTATCAAGGTTACATAATATCGTTAAGCATGACACCAACGCCAAACCGTGTCTGCTGGAAGTTGTAATCAATCATCGATTCGCCGTAACCACTGAACAACTGGGTATAGAAACGCACATGGCTGGTGATCGGATAGCTCCAACCCAGTTTTGCCCCGCCATACCCGGTATTCCAGTTGTAGAAACCATCGACGCTGAACACGCTTTCCCGCCAGGCGTAGCCGACTTTCAGGCGATAATAACCCATGTATTTAGTGATATCCGGGTTGTCGTCATTGCTGTCGCGTTCTGAAAAACGGAACCAGGGTTTAACTTCTACCTGCCAGTCACCGTTTTGCGCCATCAGGCGGGCATAGCCACGGTTCCAACTGCGGGAGGTAGGGTCTTCACGCCCGTTGGATTCGTGGTTGATACCCACTTCGATATCACGCAGTGTCCAGCCAGCAAACTGGTAATCCGTGGCCCAGCCCAGGAAGATCTGTGGTTCATAGTTGGTTTCGCGGAATGGCGCGGATTCTTCATGGTTGGAGAGCTGCCACCAGGAGCGTTGGGTGTAGGAAGCCCCCAGCAATGAGTTCTCACCGGCAATCCCCTTCCAGATCGGGAAAGCCAGGCTGAGCTGGAATTTCACTTCGTCCTTATTGGCATTTTTCGCCCAACTGTAAGACTCAATCGCTTCTTTATTGAGATCGCTGGTTTCTGTATAGATCAGATAGTTGGGTTCATAAGCATAAAAGGTGAATGGCCCATCATAATTCTGCAGCATGCCAGAAATGATGCTACCGCGAACGGGACCTGCTTGCTTCTTGGCCTCATCAGCCTGCACTACCGTTGGCGCTAACAACATCGCCATAACAACCCCAGACAGAACGCGCATGATTGTGATCACTCCAGAAAGATTAGGAAAAGACCCGAAATATACCCGGCATACTTCAAGTTGCTTGGGTATAAAAGCAGGCCATTTTACACACAAAGAATCATTTACACCCAGTGGATTTCAAGACAATGGCGAGATAGCCCTAGGAATACATCGGTGGGATAAACCTGGAAAGCAACAAAAAATAAGCCTAAAATCTACAAATCATTAACCTGGACTGACCAGTTAGCCCAATCACCACAGTGAAGAAGAAAGGAACTATGTCCCATACATTACTCACCCTGGAAGCCGCACGCCAGAAAATAGGCGAGATCTTTATCTACCATATGCCGTTCAACCGTGAGCTGGGGCTGGAACTGCGCCGCTTCGATGACGACGTTGTTGAACTCACCTTTACCAATCAGCCTAAGCTGGTGGGCAATGCCGCGCAGAATATCCTGCACGGTGGCGTGATCGCCTCGGTGCTGGATGTAGCCGCCGGGCTGGTCTGCGTCGGCAGCGTGCTGCTGCGCCAGGATCCGCTGATCGAAGAAGAACTGGCTGCTCGCCTTTCGCGCATGGGCACCATCGATTTACGCGTCGACTATCTGCGCCCTGGCCGTGGCGAGCATTTTACTGCCTCCGCCAGCGTGTTGCGCAGCGGCAATAAAGTGGCAGTCGCCCGCGTCGAGCTGCATAACCACGATGGCCTGCACATTGCCAGTGCGACGGCGACTTATCTGGTGGGATAACCCGCTCTCTTCAAGTAAAATCATCACATCTTTTTTACCCACCCGGTAACCACCATGGATGTGAAACAAACGCGGCAGGGCATTCTCTTTGCTCTGGCCGCTTATTTTATTTGGGGTATCGCCCCGGCCTATTTCAAACTGCTCCAGCAGGTGCCTGCCGACGAGATCCTCACCCATCGCGTGATCTGGTCATTTTTCTTCATGTTGATCCTGGTATCACTGGGGCGTAACTGGCCGCAGGTGCGCGCCGCCTGTCGTAATCGCAAACGGCTGCTGTTGCTGGCGATCACCGCACTGCTGGTCGGCGGCAACTGGCTGCTATTTATCTGGGCGGTGAATAACCATCATATGCTGGAAGCCAGCCTGGGCTATTTCATTAACCCGCTGGTCAACGTTTTGCTGGGGATGCTGTTTCTCGGCGAACGTTTCCGCCGTATGCAATGGGTAGCCGTTACGCTGGCGTTTACCGGGGTGCTGGTACAACTGTGGCAATTCGGTTCCTTGCCGATCATCGCGTTGGGCCTGGCCTTCAGCTTTGCGTTCTACGGCCTGCTGCGCAAAAAAATTGCGATCGATGCACAAACCGGCATGTTGATTGAAACCCTGTGGCTGTTGCCAGTGGCCGCGATCTACCTGTTCCTGATCGCCGACAGCCCTACCAGCCATCTGAGCGCCAACCCCTGGTCGCTGAACCTGCTGCTGGCCGCCGCCGGGATTGTCACGACCGTGCCACTGCTGTTCTTTACCGCCGCCGCAACTCGCCTGCGCCTGTCAACGCTCGGGTTCTTTCAATATCTGGGGCCAACGCTGATGTTCCTGCTGGCGACTACCTTCTACGGCGAAACCATCGGCCAGGACAAGTTGGTCACCTTTGGTTTTATCTGGGCCGCACTGCTGCTGTTCACGCTGGATGCGCTCTACAACCAACGCAAGCGGCGTTGATGTTCACCTATTCAGTGCTGTTTTTAGGCTCTTGATCGATGGCGGGTGACAGGCGGGTAATAAACCGCGCCATGGCCGGGCCGGTGAGCAGAATGGTGAATAAACGCAGCGTCTGCATTGCCATCACAAATGACATATCCACCCGGCTGCCAGCAGCAATAATCGCGACAGTATCCAGCCCACCCGGGCTGGTTGCCAGATAAGCCGTCAGCAGATCGACCGCCAGGAATTGCGTCAACAACCAGGCCAGCCCGCTGCAAAACAGCATCAGCCCGATGATTGACACCAGCATTTGCGGCAACGTTCGCAATGCCAGCAGGAATATTGGCTGGGTGAAACGCAGCCCGATGCTCCAGCCAATCAGCGTATAAGCCAGTGCCAACAACCACTCCGGCACCTGCAGCGTCATGGTGCCAGTGGCGTGAAACGCCGCACCGATAATCATCGGCAGCATCAGCGAACCGGAAGGAATACGCAAGCGCGGGCCCAACCAGGCTCCAGCCGCCGCAATCGCTAGGGTGCCGAAAAAGCGCCAGTCAAGCGGCGGGAACCACACCAGCGCAGCACTGCCATGCCCGGCCTCATCCCCCAGACCAATGCGGGCCACCATCGCAGCTGCGGTGGCGACAAACAGCACCCGTAGATACTGCATAAAGGCCACCAACCGGGCATCCGCGCCAAAATCCCCCGCCATGGCGACCATCGCCGATGCCCCACCGGGGGAAGAACCCCATGCGCCAGTGGAACCTGGTAAATCACTGAAACGAATCAGGCACCAGCCAGAAACACCGCTGGCTATCAGCGTCGCGACCAGCACCAGCAGCACCAGTGGCCAGTCAGCAAGCAGCGGAGTGATAATGGCAGGAGAAAGGCTTTGAGCGATCATGCAGCCCAACACGGCCTGCGAGGCAATAAAAAATGGCTCGGGAATACGCACCGAAGCACCAGACAGCCCCATGGCAACACCGACGATCATCGGCCCCAGCAATAATGCGGCGGGAATATGGAATATCTGCAAGCTAAAGCCCAACACCAGCGAAGCCAGTAACAGGATCAGCCATTGAACTACAGGGGGGAAACGCTCCATCAAAACACATGCCTTACGGGCGGCCAACTATGGGCGCTATTCTACCCTGATTTAGCCAGCCAAGAAGGGATGAAATGGGCGATTTTAGCTATCTAGGGCCCTATTCAGGCCCCGAATATTTCCTTTACAGCCAGTTCTTACGCTTGAAGTACAGGTAAGGGGCCAGCCCCGCTAACATCATCAGGATAATCGCCCCTGGATAACCAAATGACCAACGCAGCTCCGGCATAAACTCAAAGTTCATCCCGTAGCTCGAAGCCACCAGCGTTGGCGGCAGGAACACCACCGAGACCACCGAGAAGATCTTGATGATGCGGCTCTGTTCGATGTTGATAAAACCCATCGCCGCCTGCATCAGGAAGTTCACTTTCTGGAACAACGATTCATTGTGCGGCAGCAGGGATTCGATGTCGCGCAGCACTTCACGCGCCTGTTCCAACTGGCCGGTTGGCAGGCGTGCTTTGCGCACCAGGAAGTTCAGCGCCCGCTGGGTATCCATCAGACATAGCCGCACCTTCCAGCCAACGTCCTCCAGCTCGGCTAATGTTGACAGCGCCTCGTCATACTCCTCGCCAGGATGGCCTTCCATAATCACCCGGCTGAGTTTTTCCAGATCGCTATAAACGTTTTCGATCTCATCGGCCAGTTGTTCAATCTTGGTTTCAAACAGATCCAACAACAGCTCGTAAGCGTTACCTTCCATCATTCTCTGGTTACGGGCACGCATACGATAAAGCCGGAATGCAGGCAGTTCGCGCTCACGCAGGGTATACAGGCGACCATCGCGGATGGTGAAGGCCACCGTGGAGTTACCCGCGTGATCTTCGGCATCTTCAAAATAGAAGAAGGAGTGAATATGCAGACCGTCTTCATCTTCAAAGAAACGGGCGGAGGCTTCGATGTCATCCAGTTCAGGGCGTGTTGCCAGGCTCTGGCCCAGCTCGCTTTGCACGCGCTCACGCTCGCCTTCCTCCGGCTCAACCAGGTCAACCCACAGTGACATGGTAAGATCGTCTGAGTCATCCAACTCCAGACGGGATAAGCGGCTGTTGTCTAATTTAAAAGCGCTTAGCATGTGCCAAAACTCCCCTATAGTGACGGGTATGCCCTTCATACTTCAAGTTGCTTAAGTATTGCCACCTAAAGACAACTCGAATTATTTTGGATATAGAGACAACGCGTTGAAGCACAGAGATCGAGAAAGGTGGGAAGATGTATCACCAGTTCGCTCCAGACCATGAAGAGATCCGGCTCAGAGCGACACAAAGCAGGTCGCCGACAACCACGAAGGGTATCAGCGCGATGAGATAGCCTTAGAAGTTGTACCTGTTGTTGTTCAGGTCATTGAGCCAGTATCTACTGGGTGTGTCCAAGACATGTGTCCTCATTGATAATAGTGCGCGCATGTTACGCCGAGAAGAAAAAGCCTGTCAACACGTTAGACAGGATAATTGCGCAACAATTCACCAGGCCGGTTGCCGTTTTGTAACAGCTCAGTAACCACAGCCAAACGCGGCAGAAAAACCTGCAGCGATCTCTGACCGCAACCCGGAAAATTGCTAAGATTAGGGGACAAAAATCTTGCGGAATAACCAGATGAAACAGATTACTGCCCACGACCTGACAACCATGAGCGAACAGGCAGCCACAGTGGTGCGCTTGCGTGCGCACCGCACGTTGCATGAGGAGCTCAGTGACCCGGTACAACGTTTGGCGATCGCGATGGAACCGGGCACCTATATCCGCCCCCATCGCCATCCACAAACCTGGGAATTGCTGACGCCGCTGCGTGGCCGTTTTGTGGTGCTGCAATTCAACGATGACGGCGTCGTCACCCAACGCACTCTGTTAGGCGAAGAGACCAAAGTGCTGGAGATGCCCGCATCAACCTGGCACGCCGTGCTGTCCGTCGACCCGGGCGGTGTGGTGTTCGAAGTGAAACAAGGCCCGTATCGGGCGCTGGCAGAAGAAGATTGTATGGCCTGGGCACCGCCAGAAGGTGGCGAGGGGACTGCCGCCGTGATGCGCTGGTATGCCACCGCCAAAGTGGGCGATCGCTTTTCCCCGTCGTCTTTAAAACCGTAGCGTTGTTGGCGGCCAGCGGAAGAGGCCCCAGGAGCATAGGCCACTATGTGACTGGGGCGGCCCCGAAGGGGCGAGGCCCAGCATGGGCCGAGTAACGCAGCCAACACCCAAGCAACTTGCAGTATGACGGGTATCTTAAGCCGTTTCGAGCTTGGCGTATGCCGCCACCAGCCACTTGATCCCTTCCCCCTGAAACGCAATCTGCAACCGGCTGTGTTCACCGCTGCCTTCCAGGTTGACGATCGTGCCCTCACCAAACTTCGGATGACGCACGCGTTGGCCCAGTTTGTAGCCGGTATCATTCTCGCTGATCGGTGTTCCCATACGGCGATGATTCACCGGGCGCGAAACGCTGGCACGCAGGCGCACTTCTTCTACACATTCTTCCGGGATTTCACCAATAAAGCGCGATGGGCGGTGATACACTTCTTTGCCATACAGGCGGCGGGTTTCTGCATAGGTCAGCGTCAGCTTCTGCATCGCGCGGGTCACGCCAACGTAAGCCAAGCGGCGCTCTTCCTCCAAGCGGCCACCTTCATCCAGTGACATCTGGCTCGGGAACATGCCCTCTTCCATACCGACGATAAATACCTGGCGGAACTCCAGCCCTTTGGCCGAGTGCAGAGTCATCAGTTGCACCGCGTCCTGATAGGCATCCGCCTGGCCTTCACCCGCCTCCAGCGCGGCATGGGAGAGGAACGCCTGCAATGGCATCAGATCCTGATCTTCATCCTGATAGCTGTATTGGCGGGTTGCCGTCACCAGTTCCTCCAGGTTTTCGATGCGCGCCTGGCCTTTTTCGCCCTTTTCCTGTTCATACATGATGAACAGGCCGGAATCGCGGATCACCCGGTCAGTTTGCACATGCAGCGGCATCTCTGCGGTTTCATGCGCCAGTGAATCCACCAGTTCAAGAAAACGCTGCAGCGAAGAGGCGGCACGGCCCGCCAGCACCTTATCCTGCAACAAAGCACGCGTCGCCTGCCACAGTGTTAATTGCCGATCGCGCGCCGTTTGGCGCACCACGTCGAGCGTGCGGTCACCAATACCGCGCGTCGGGGTGTTCACCACACGTTCAAAAGCGGCATCGTCGTTACGGTTGGCAATCAAACGCAGATAGGCCAACGCATCTTTGATTTCCTGACGTTCAAAGAAACGCATGCCGCCATAAATGCGATACGGCATTGCGGCTTGCAGCAACGCCTCTTCCAGTACGCGCGATTGGGCATTGCTGCGGTACAAAATTGCGCAATCGTTCAACGCTCCGCCGTTGTCCTGCCAGGACTTGATACGGTTGACCACAAAGCGCGCTTCGTCCAGCTCATTGAAAGCGCAGTAGATCGAAATCGGTTCACCTTCGGCCCCTTCGGTCCACAGGTTTTTACCCAGTCGCCCGTCGTTATTGGCGATCAGGGTATTGGCCGCTTTCAGGATATTGCTGGTGGAGCGATAGTTCTGTTCCAGACGCACCGTTTCTGCACCGGGGAAGTCTTGCAGGAAACGCTGAATGTTTTCTACCTGAGCACCGCGCCAGCCGTAGATTGACTGATCGTCATCGCCCACGATCATCACCTTGGCCTGATCCCCCGCCAGCAGGTGGATCCAGGCATATTGAATCCGGTTGGTATCCTGGAATTCGTCCACCAGAATGTTGGTGAAGCGCTCGCGGTAATGATTGAGGATGTGCGGCTTGTTCAGCCACAGCTCATGAGCGCGCAGCAGCAGCTCGGCGAAATCCACTAGCCCCGCCCGATCGCAGGCTTCCTGATAAGCCTGATAGATACGCAGCCAAGTGGCTTCCACCGGGTTGCCGTAGCTTTCGATGTGTTGCGGGCGCAGGCCATCGTCTTTTTTGCCGTTGATGTACCACATCGCCTGACGCGGTGCCCACTGCTTCTCGTCAATGTTCAGCGCGCGCACGATACGCTTGATCAAACGCAGCTGATCTTCGCTGTCGAGGATCTGGAAGTCCTGCGGCAGGTTGGCATCCATATGATGCGCACGCAGCAGGCGATGTGCCAACCCGTGGAAAGTGCCGATCCACATGCCACCCTGGCTAGTGCCAATCAGGTGTTCGATGCGGTGGCGCATTTCTGCCGCCGCCTTGTTGGTGAAAGTCACCGCCATGATCGAGTACGGCGAGCAGTTCTCTACCGCCAGCAACCAGGCAATGCGATGCACCAGCACCCGAGTCTTTCCGCTGCCTGCGCCCGCCAGCACCAACAGGTTGCTGCGTGGCGCAGCCACGGCTTCGCGTTGTTTATCATTCATGCTGTCGAGCAGATCGGAAACGTCCATAGGCACCATTGATTGGTAAAGGGAAAGCATGCTTTCCACTGGAGATTTATACAGATTGTCGCAAGGATTATAACAACGCTGTCAGCGATGCCAACTGTGAAATTTCGATGTGCGGCAGCAGACGGCTGTCATCGGCCTGCATCAGGCTACGTTGACGATCGTTGATCCAGCAGGCTTGCAGGCCGGAACGCAGTGCACCCGCCACATCGGTGGTCAGATCGTCACCAACGTGCAGGATCTGCTCCGCTGCCACACCCAGCCTTGCGGCAGCCAACTGGTACATGTCCTGATGCGGCTTGGCGCGGCCATCCGGCCCTGAGCGCAACACAAACTGGAAATAACCCTCCAGGCCACACAATGCCGGATCGGCATTGCCATTGGTGATCGCCACCAGCGGATAGCGCTGTGCCAACGCCTGCAGCGTGGTATGGGTGGCTTCCGGCACATCAATACGGCTACGCCACAGGGCAAAATGCTGCATGGCGGCATCCGCACCTATCGCGGCTTCGGCATCGCGCAAACCCTGGCGGCTCAGCGCCAAGTGGACCGCTCGCCAGCGCCACTCGGTAACATCGTGGTAAATCTCTGGATCCTGCTCGCGCAGTTCCTGGCGCAAGCGGTGAAAATCTGCCGACAGGAAACCACTCAAGCCTGGGTGGTAGTTCTGCAAAAAGGCCACCGACTGCTGCTCGGTCTGAATGATCACCGGGCGATTGTCGTACAGCGTATCGTCCAGATCGAAGGTCAGCGCCGCCAACGGGCGCAGCGGGCGGTAAAAATGCATCAGGATTTCCCCCGTTTGGCGCGTGGATGCGCAGCATCATACACTTTCGCCAGATGTTGAAAGTCGAGGTGGGTATAAATTTGTGTGGTGGTCAGGTTGGCATGGCCCAATAACTCCTGCACCGCGCGCAGATCGCCGCTCGATTCCAGCATATGGGTGGCAAAAGAGTGGCGCAGCTTATGCGGGTGAATATGGCTGTTGACGCCCTGCTTCACGCCCCATTCGGCAAAACGCTTCTGCACATTTCGGGCAGAAATACGTTTGCCCTGGTTGGAAAGAAACATCGCATCGTCAGCTGGTGCAAACAGATCGCGCAGCGCTAGCCAGTGTTGCAGCCAGGTGACGGCCATGCGGCCAAGCGGCAGTTTGCGCTCTTTGCTGCCTTTGCCCATCACCCAGATCTCACCTGCCGCCAGATCGACATAACGGCAATCAAGCCCCACCAGTTCGGCAAGACGCAGCCCGGCACCGTACATGACCTCCAGCATGGCGCGATCGCGTACCGCCAGCGGATCGTTGAGATCGATGTTCAACAGTTGATTCATCTCATCAACGTCGATATTTTTCGGCAGATGGCGGCCACTGCGCGGCGTGCGGATCCCTTTCGCCGGGTTGGCACTCAGCACGCCCTGGCTGACCAGCCAATCCAGAAAGCTGCGCAGCGCCGAAAGGCGCAAAGCCAGGCTGGAAGACTGCAACCCGGCGCGTTTGCTGCGCGCCGCCAATTGGCGCACGCGCGCGGCGTCCAGCATCGACCATTCGCTGACGCCGAGATCGGTCGCCAGCGCGATCAGCGCCTGCAGTTGACGCGCATAGCTGATTTGGGTAAGCGGGCTGAGCTGACGCTCAACCTTAAGATAGCGCAGGAAAGCGTCCACCGGCGGTTGCAGGCTGGCCGCTGAGAGGCTCATGCGCGTTCGATCCAGCGTTCCAGCAGCACCGGCAGCATACGCGCCAGTTGATCGAGCATCGCCGTGCCCATCCCCTGCTGGTAATGTTGCGTGTCACGGCTGCTGAAAATCACCATGCCCAGTTCGCCCTGTTCCCCAAGCAATGACAGCGCCACCGATCCCACCTGCTTTGCCTGCGGTAACAGCAGCAACAGCTCAGGGCCGTTAAGGCTGCCGAGATAATGCGGTTGGTTGCCCAGCCGTTGAATACGCAAAGGCTCAAACGCTGAACGCGCCAGGCCAAGATGGGTAAAATCGGAAGGAGCACCGATATTCCAGCACTCGTTAAACAGGCGGATATTGGCCCCCGCCAAACCAAAACCACGCGCCCAGCGCTGCAGACGGTTAAGCATATCCTGCAGGCTGCTGGCCGTGGCCAGATCGGCCTGCAGATGCAGCAAACGGGCGAACAACGTTTCGTTAGCGCTGGCCTGCTCCATCAGCAAGGTGATCTCTTCTTCTAACTGGGCGATATGGTTGCGCTGCCGCGCAAGATGCCATTCCACCAGTGAAACCGTGCCACGCACCGGGTGCGGTACGCGCATCTGTTCCACCTGGCGCGCGTTGCGGATAAAGAAATCAGGATTCTGTAGCAGATACTGCATGATGACCTCGTCCTCAAGCTCGATACCTGTCACTGCCTGGTCCTCTATACTCTTCATAAATGAATAAATCCATCATAGACATGGGTCGCAGGGCCAGTCATAAACAAGGGGTTACCTGGCCCTTTCCAGCGGATATGCAGGCTGCCGCCCGGCAGTTCTACATGTACCTCTTCTGACAGCAGTTCTTGCTGAATGCCGACCGCTACCGCCGCGCAAGCACCGCTGCCACAAGCCTGCGTTTCACCGGCTCCACGCTCGTAAACACGCAGTTTGATGTGTTCACGACTTACTACCTGCATAAAACCGATGTTGGCACGCTCAGGGAAACGTTCGTGCCCTTCCAGCACCGGGCCGAGGAATTCAACCTTGGCGGTTTTGACATCGTCCACCTGCAAAACACAGTGCGGGTTGCCCATCGAGACCACGCCACACAATACAGTATGCTCCGCCGCGCGCATGATGTAGGTTTTTTCTGCCTTGGTGGCGCGGAACGGCACGATCTGCGGATCGAAGTTGGGCTCACCCATATTGACGCAAACCAGATCGTCGTCAGTCACGCTCAACACCATGCGCCCGGTCTGAGTGCTGACGCGGATATCACGCTTGTTAGTCAGCCCTTTCAGCCGGACAAAGCGGGCAAAACAGCGGGCTCCGTTACCACACTGCGCCACTTCGCTGCCATCAGCATTGAAAATACGATAATGGAAATCGAGTTCTGGATCATAAGGCGGTTCTACGATCAGCATCTGATCAAAACCCACGCCCAAATGCCGATCGGCCAAACGGCGGATCAGCTCAGGTGAAAAATAGACATTCTGTGTTACGGCATCGACCACCATAAAGTCGTTACCCAAGCCGTGCATTTTGGAGAACTGCATATCATACTCCGCTATCTGGACGCGCTATCCGTCTGACATCCAGGTGGCTGCGGCCACCGTTGTGACGGGGTGCTCATCGACGCTTATTGCTGAGTGCCAGCGGGTTGTGGTTGATTTTTGCCTAGATTATCAGCATTTGTCGTCGGTTGTGCCGCTGGTTTGTCATTCGGCGGGAAGTACAGCGGGCCTTTCAGGCCACAACCCAAAAGCCCAGCCAGCAAAACGGCCATCAGCGCATAGCGTAGTTGTTTTTTCATTTGCATTAATGCCTGTAATTCATGCGTCCAAGCTCACTATAATCGCAGGTGGATCATGAAAAGCAATAGGAATCGAATATGAACGACAGCGAGTTTCACCAGTTAGCCGACCAACTGATGCTTGATATTGAACAGACATTGGATGATTTTGATGGCGATGCGGACATTGATTACGAAACCAACGGTGGTGTGATGACGTTGAGCTTCGAAAATGGCACCAAGATCGTTATCAACCGCCAAGAGCCGCTGCATCAGGTCTGGCTGGCCACCAAAGCCGGGGGTTATCATTTTAACTATCGTGACGGCACCTGGTTCTGCGATCGCAGCGCTCGTGAGTTCTATGCATTACTTAGCGAAGCTGCCAGCGCTCAGGCAGGGGAAGCGGTCAGTTTTGGTTGAATGAGGCCACGGGGCGTGAATTATTACGCCCCAGACAACAAGTTGACCATGTTTAAAGCGTCGCCAGCTCGGCCAGCGTTTGGGGGTATCTGTCGATCATTTTGATCAACAATACTGCTTGTTTGTTCGGCTTTGCCAAACCTTGTTCCCAGTTTTGATAGGTCGTCACGCCGGTATGCAGGTACTGAGCAAAAACGGCCTGTGATAGCTTCAATTTTTCGCGCACAGCTTTCAGCTCTACCGGGGTCATTGATGGCATCTTGGCACTGACCCGATGGGTGCGCAGCGTTTTTTTGCCCGCATTATGTTCCCCCCAAGCCTCCATGCCTTCCTGAAGCTCTGCAAAAATGTTACGCTCGTTCATCAACTCCCCCTCTTCTTCGCCTGTTCGAGCATTCCACGCAGCAACTCTTGCTGTGGTCTGGTCAAATCATCTTTCTGGTCTTTGTCATACAAAGTGAACAACAGGAATTGTGATTTCTCCAGATACCAGTAATAAATCACTCGAATTCCACCCCGCTTACCTTTCTGCCGTCTTGAATCCGCAAAGCGAACTTTTCGTAACCCGCCAGTGTGTTTGATTACGTCACCACACTCAGGGTTCTTCAACAACGTTTGTTGCAAGTCGCGAAATTCATCATCGGTTAGATATTCTGATCGGTAACGCTCAAATGGCGGAAGTTCAATAAACAACGCTTCCATTGCAACACCGTTAGCTATCCTTGACAGGAAAGTATTTTATCCCCAAGTTAGGGACATATCTATACCTGTTTTAATTTTAAGGCTGATCAACTAAGGACGATGGTGCCAGACTAATTCAGCTGGAACTGCTGCCTCAGCGGCTGGGCAGGATGATTGTCAGAAAAAGTGGCGCACAGGTTCGATAGTGTATTGCTGCGGAATGGGATCACCTGAGTGCGGCCATCAAGCTGCACAATCTGATAGAACTGCGGCAAGTTGAAGTTGATGAAACTGGAACCGTAAGTAAAGCGATCGTGTGATGAAGAGTAGAAACGGCTGACATCGCGCACCAGTTCTTCTTTGCTGCCTTCGCAATGGTGATAAACTTCAATGCGGTTCGATTCGTCCAGAATATAAACGTTGAAGCCTTTCTGATCCTTGGTGTCTTCGAAGAAGAACTGGATGATCCCTTCACTGGCAAAACCATCAACTACCGCAGGCAAATGCACCTGATCGGCCTCCACCTTGAGCGACAAACCGTGCAGTTTGTTGTGAGAAATGGCCCCGTAAAACTCCACCGCGTTCTCCAGCTTTTGCACCGACACGCTCAGGCGTTCAAAGAACAGCCCCCAGGTTTGCCCTGCGACACGCACCGCTTTAAAACGGCCCGGCTCGAGGCGGGTGCTGGAAAGACGCAGTTCAATGCACTCGGAAACCAACTGCTGAATACGGGTACGAATCAAGCCACGCAGATGCTGGCTATAACAGAATACCTCGACCGACTCTGGCGGTGCGGCATCCTGATGCATTTTGCCCAGAATGGTTTTTAACGCTTCAAGCACCGACTGTTCACCGCTGAAATGCAGGGTGCGCACCTCATTCCACGAGTTGCGGTACAGCAGATCAATACTGCCGACCAGGCATTGCTGTTGCTGACCGAAACTGAACACGTCCAGTTTACGGAAATCAAAGTGCACCACCTGATTACGGAAAGCCGCTGTCGGATCGTTTTCCAGGTTGACGATAATCGCCAGATGGCGGATTTCGCAGGGACTGTACAGCGCTTTCGGTGTCGGAGCCGGTAAACGCAGTGGGAAGTGATGCGATACATCAGCAACCAGTTCCTGCAATTTGGCTGTATCGCAGATATCGCCGCTCTTGATATGCAAACGGGTCTGCGGCGTCAGCAGGCCATTGAAATAGGCCCAGGCCACCAGTTTGTTCAGGTAGCGGTTATATTCCAGCGGCTGATGGCTAACGATAGTGCTCATCGACGGTGCCTGATTATACAGATACCAACCGGTGCGGTTGGCACGGCCCGCCGGTACGTGGATGAAGGTTAAATCGCTTTCCGAAAGATCCGGTGAAATCTGCGGGTTCACCAGCGTCACTTTACCCGGCAGTGCTTCAAATGCGGCATACAGCTTGCGGGTCAGCACGCCAATATCCTGCGGGCTGGCGCTGACGCTGAGGTTATTACGGCGAGCAAAACGGATCAGATTACGGTAGCTCTGCATCATCGCGTCCAGCAGCTCGTTATGAGCTTCGCGGACGCGTTCGATCTTCCAGTTGGCGCGATTATCAAGAATAGCCAGGCGTTCTTCACTCCAGCCCCAATCGCTGACCAATTGGCCCAGAATTTCACGCCGCCAACCCACGCAGGCTTTAGCCAGCGACAATTTTTCGCAGACTTTCAGGTAGAAACAACGGCGAACCAGATCGAGGCGGGTGGTATCGTTGATTTGTGTCAGATAGTGGGTAACACGTTCCAGCATCATGCAATAGGCATCAAGGCCAAAACAGACGATCTCCCCTTGATGCAGGCGCTGTTTGATATCCATCGCCAGCAGTTGCGTATTGGGGTATTCCCACGAATACGCTTCGAGCAGCAACGTTTTCAACACGGCTTTGTACGGCGAATCGATGCTCTTGTACAGTTGCCACAGGCTGGCACCGAAGTACTCCTCGGCTGAAAGCGTGCTCAACCCGCCAAGATCCAGCCATTCATTCGGCATTAATGCCCCCTGCGCATACAGCGAGAGGACATATTCGTCGTAATGTGCTTCTTCTTCGCCCGGCACCATGTTCCACAAGATGCGTTTTCCAGCCAGGCGCACCGCAGAACGGTAGAACTCATCCAGCAACAATATATGTTGGGTAGAACCGCAGTCCTCACCGTCCAGGCTGCCACTTTCATTGTGGCGGAAGCGGTTTTCATCAATCAGGAAGAAGCTGACCTCAACCCCCATTGATGCCGCCCACTTTTCCAGCAGGCTACATTTTTGCTGCAGACGGTTGCGCTCTTCGTTGTCGAGCCAGGACTGATGGCACACCCAGATATCCAGATCAGACGTACAACTCTGGCCAATCGATGAAGTGCTGCCCATAGTGTAAACGCCGGTAATCGGCAGTTCACCGCAGGCGATTGGCTCAAACGGGCTTCCCCACTTCTCTTCTAAATCAGTAAGATAATCGTTCTGGATTTCATCAGGGGCGTAAAGACAGACGCCATGGGGAACGTTACCAGTGAGGTAACCCGGCATCAGCGGATGATGGTAGTGTAATAAGGTAGGCAGCAGACTATACACCCGTTGGAACGCAGGCTTCATGGCCGCCAGGGCACGATCAACACGCAGTTGGTTAATCGCATCCAGTCTTTGTTTCAGTGTCTCGATGTAGAGGTACAAGACGTCTCGCCCGATTGTTCTGGTACTTGAAAAAGCCCCGTATTCCATCCGCGTCTTTAGATTAGAAGAATATTTGACGACTTATTGCTGGAAACGTGATCAATCTAACACCTTGCCGATTGACCGTAAAGGAGGGAAAGCGACACACTTATTCTCGCGCCTCTTTAAATGATTTACCCAGCCCTGACATTTCCTCCTGCCTCATTGATTCCCTTATCCTTTCTCCGCCTGTGGCTTCTTGCACTGACAGTTTGCCTACTCAGTGGTAGGATGGACGGTGAATGACAAAAACGGTAACCCGCATGCTAGACAAAATTATTCGAATCGCCACCCGCCAAAGCCCATTGGCATTGTGGCAAGCGCACTATGTGCAGCAGCGTCTGATGGCAAGCCACCCCGGCCTGCAGGTCGAACTGGTGCCTATGGTCACTCGCGGCGATATTATTCTGGATACGCCGCTGGCCAAAGTCGGTGGCAAAGGCCTGTTCGTGAAAGAACTGGAGCTGGCTCTGCTGGAAGGACGGGCGGATATCGCCGTGCACTCAATGAAAGATGTGCCCGTCGCGTTCCCCGCAGGCTTGGGATTAGTGACTATTTGCGAGCGTGAGGATCCACGTGATGCCTTTGTCTCCAACCGTTTCTCCTCCCTCGATCAACTGCCACTCGGTAGCGTGGTCGGCACCTCCAGCCTGCGCCGCCAGTGCCAATTACGCGCCCGTCGTCCCGATCTGCTGGTGCGCGATCTACGCGGCAACGTGGGCACCCGTTTAGCCAAACTGGATAATGGCGATTACGACGCTATTATCTTGGCCGTCGCCGGCTTGAAGCGCCTGGGCCTGGAGCACCGGATCCGTTGCCCACTCAGTGCAGAAGAATCCCTCCCTGCCGTCGGCCAAGGTGCCGTAGGTATTGAATGCCGCCTTGACGACGCGGTAACCCGCGCGCTACTCGCGCCGCTCAACCATCATGTCACCGAAGTTCGCGTTCGCGCAGAACGCGCGATGAATACCCGGCTTGAGGGCGGCTGCCAAGTACCTATCGGCAGCTATGCCGAACTGGAAGGCGATCAACTGTGGCTGCGGGCGCTGGTTGGCGCGCCAGACGGCAGCCTGATGGTGCGCGGTGAACGCCGTGGCCCTGCCGCTCTGGCCGAGCAGATGGGTGTTGAGCTGGCGGAAGAGTTGCTGGCCGCAGGTGCCCGTGAAATCCTGCAGGATGTTTATCAGGGAAACTCTCCGGCATGACCATTCTGGTAACCCGCCCGTCTCCGGCAGGGGAACAGTTGGTAGGGCGGTTGCGCAAGCTTGGCCAGGTTGCCTATCATGCGCCGCTGATTGATTTTGCCCCCGGAGCGGATCTGGCTCAACTCCCCCAGGCGTTGGCACAGTTAAACGATGGCGATCTGGTATTCGCGCTGTCGCAGCACGCGGTCAACTATGCTAATTCCGTGATTAACCGTGCCGGGCTTCAATGGCCTACTCACTTGCTTTATTATGCGATTGGCCGCACCACCGCACTGGCCATGCACCGTATCAGCAGCCTGCCGGTAGAATACCCGCGCGAACGTGAAATCAGCGAAACACTGCTGCTGCTGCCAGCCTTGCAGAAACTGGCGGGGAAACAGGTAATGATCATGCGCGGCAACGGAGGCCGTGAGCTGCTGGGCAGTACGCTGAGTGAGCGCGGAGCCGTTGTCCGCTATTATGAATGCTACCAGCGCAGCCCGATTCACTATGATGGCACCGAGCAAAGTGCCCACTGGCAGCGTGCCGGTGTCGATACGCTGGTAGTGACCAGCGGTGAAATGTTACAACAACTCTATAATTTAGTTCCTGATTACTATCGTTCTTCATGGCTGTTACGCTGCCGCCTGATAGTCGTCAGTGAACGCTTGGCTAACCTCGCGCAAGAATTGGGCTGGAGCTCAATACGGGTAGCTGATAACGCTGATAATGACGCGCTGATACGCGCGCTACAATAACCAGACTATGGGATGTGCCATTATGACGGAACAAAACACTCCATCCGCCCCAGTTGAAGAGCCAACCCTTGCGGTCAAGAGCCCTCAACAGCCAGATTCCGATCGCCCTAAAGGGAAAAGTACCGGCCCGATGCTGGGTGCGATCGCAATCGTCCTGGTCATCGCCCTGGGTGTTGGCGGTTATTACCATACGCATCAACAGGCACAAGTGCTGATCGCTGCCAACCAGAGTTTGGTGCAGCAATTGACTGAGCTGAGACAGAACCAGTTGCAGGGGAAAAGCGCGCTGGAAGCCTTATTACAGCAGCAAGCCAAAACGCTGGATGCCACCGATCACGAGCAAACCACCCTCGCCCGCCAGTTAAATGAATTGCAGGAGAAAGTTTCCACCATCTCCGGCAGCGACGCCAAGACCTGGCTACTGGCACAGGCCGACTTCCTGGTGAAAATGGCGGGCCGCAAACTGTGGAGCGATCAGGATGTCACTACCGCAGCAACCCTGCTGAAAAGCGCCGACGCCAGCCTGGCAGAAATGAACGATCCCAGCTTAATCGACATTCGCCGTGCCATCACTGAAGACATAGGCTCACTCTCTGCCGTTGCCCAAGTGGATTTTGACGGCATTATCCTGAAGGTCAATCAGCTTTCCAATCAGGTAGATAACCTGCGCCTGGCGGATAACAATAAAGATGAAACCCCGATGGACCAAGACAGCAGCGAGCTTTCCAGTTCATTGAGCGAATGGCGCCAGAACCTGACCAAAAGCTGGCACAATTTTATGGCTGACTTCATCACCATCCGCCGCCGTGATACCCATGCGGAACCGTTGCTGGCACCGAATCAGGATATCTACCTGCGTGAGAACATCCGTTCGCGTCTGCTGGTGGCGGCACAGGCCGTCCCCCGCCATCAGAACGAAGTGTATAAACAGTCATTGGAAACCGTTTCTACCTGGGTACGCGCTTACTTCGATACCACCGACCCAACCACCAAAGCGTTCCTGGATGAGTTGGACAATCTGAGCCAACAGCCGATCTCCATGGATGTGCCACAACAGTTGAAGAGTCAGCCACTGTTGGAAAAACTGATGCAGAGCCGGGTACGCAATCTGTTAGCCCAGGCACCTGCCACTCATCAGGAGGGATAAGCCATGTTACGTGTGTTATTCCTGTTCCTGGTGCTGATCGCCAGCGTGGTGGTGGGGCCGATGCTGGCTGGCCATCAGGGCTATGTGCTGATTCAGACTGACAGCTACAACGTTGAAACCAGCGTCACCGGTTTGGTGATCATGGTCATTCTGCTGTTCCTGGTGCTGTTTGTGATCGAATGGTTCCTGCGCCATATTTTCCATACCGGTGCCCGTACCCGTGGCTGGTTCATTGGCCGTAAACGCCACCGCGCTCACAAGCAGACCAAAGCCGCACTGATCAAGCTGGCAGAGGGTGATTATAAACAGGTAGAGAAACTGCTGACGCGTAATGCCGATCACGCAGAGCAGCCGGTAGTGAACTATCTGCTCGCTGCCGAAGCAGCACAGCAACGCGGTGATGGTTTCAGAACCAATCAGTATCTGGAACGTGCTGCCGAAGTGGCCGACACCGATCAACTGCCGGTAGATATTACCCGCGTGCGGATCCAATTGGCTCAGGGAGAAGCCCACGCGGCCCGCCACGGCATCGATCGCCTGCTGAATCAGGCCCCTCGTCACCCAGAAGTCTTAAGGTTGGCTGAACAGGCCTACCTGCAGACGGGTGCTTACGCGTCATTGCTGGAAATTCTACCTGCGATGAGCAAGATCAACCTGCACACCGAAGACGAACTCCAGGCGCTGCAACAGCAGGCTTATATCGGCCTGATGAACCAGGCGATGGCAGACGAAGGCAGTGATGGCCTGAAACTCTGGTGGAAAGAGCAAAGCCGCAGAACGCGCCATGAAGTCCCACTGCAGGTGGCGATGGTAGAACATCTGATTGAGTGTGATGATCATGATTTGGCACAGGATATTGTGCTCAGTAGCCTGAAACGCCAGTATGATGAACGTTTGGTCTTATTGCTCCCGCGCATCAAGTCCGGTAACCCGGAGCAGTTGGAAAAAGCCTTGCGCCAACAGATCAAACAACATGGCACTACCCCGTTGCTGAGCAGCACGCTAGGTCAGCTACTCATGAAGCATGGTGAATGGCAGCAGGCCAGTGAGGCATTCAATGAAGCACTGAAGCAACGCCCCGATGCCTATGACTACGCATGGCTGGCTGATGCCTTGGAAAAACTACACCGCCCCGACGAAGCTGCACAGATGCGCCGCGAAGGGTTGATGCTAACGTTGAAGCAAGACAGCGAATAAGCCCCCCTTCCCAGACAAACGCGGCCACAATATTTGGCCGCGTTTTTTTTGCCTGAATACCCCGTCTTTAAATAAAGACCGACGCCAACAGCACTCTCTTAGCTGGTTAGGGGCAAAAAAAACACTTGCCGAGTAGGCAAGTGTATAAGAAGCAATCAGGTCTAGAACAACAGGGGTGGTGCCTCACTCAACGTTATGCCCGAAGTGTGATGAAGCAGTTGCTTTCATCGTTCTTGTGGACAATAGGCACCCTAAAATTGGCTCTGCATCATTCCTGGGTTTATGAAGCCGGGGCAAACATAAGAAGTGGAATGAGCATCTACGCATTAGATATTGCACTTCACGTGCCAACTTATGCCCTTCATGCCACAAAGATTAAAAATACACTCATCACATTGAATTTAAAGAATTTAAATTTCACACCCTCTTCAACTCATACCTCACTGCTCTGCCCGGTGTTTTTTAACCCTCACTTCAATCTGTCGCTTTAACACGACGCCATAAGCAAAAATTGCTTTTATTACTTAAAATCAAACAGTTAAACGTCTCAAACTGACGACAACGGCAAGTATCGCTGTCGTTGAAAAACAACATCCAGAAAAGCAGGGTTGAAACAGAAGTGAGATAGCAAAAACTGCGGAAAAGTTTAAAAACAGAAAGCAAAAAGCCCGTTCATCACTGAACGGGCTTTTCTTAAATTGGTCGGCGAGAGAGATAACTCGCATCTTCGATGCTCGCCCTACGGGCCGTTGCTAAAGCAACGTTGTCTCGCTTCGCTCGGCTCAAACCTCCTTCGGAGGCTCTCATCCTCTTAAGCTACAAAAGCAAAAAACCTGCTTATAAAGCAGGTTTCTTAAATTGGTCGGCGAGAGAGGATTCGAACCTCCGACCCACTGGTCCCAAACCAGTTGCGCTACCAAGCTGCGCTACTCGCCGATTTCTTGTTGCAGATACTACTGAAAATCTAAGCTTATGTCTATGTAAATATTAAAATTTATCAGACATTTTGTGTGGTGCGAAGAGAGGGACTTGAACCCTCACGTTCGTAAGAACACTAACACCTGAAGCTAGCGCGTCTACCAATTCCGCCACCTTCGCACTGTCACAAAACAGCTTTCAATTTTTTACTTTACACCTAGGTAAAGTGGGGTGGCTAATGGGACTCGAACCCACGACAACTGGAATCACAATCCAGGGCTCTACCAACTGAGCTATAGCCACCATTACTACTTTATTCACGCGGTAATCATACCACCGCAGCTCCTGCGCACAAACTTAATGGCGCGCCCGACAGGATTCGAACCTGAGACCTCTGCCTCCGGAGGGCAGCGCTCTATCCAGCTGAGCTACGGGCGCGTAGCGCCGTTGCGGGTGGGGATACTACGGTTTTAAACCCATCCTGTCTAGTGCTTTTTCGCAGAAATGTTGCGTTTGATTACGCTTTGTTCACTCCCGAACAGGAAAGGGCTTTCCATTGCCCCTGTTCAACGGTGATTGCTGACTTTCCACACGTTTTTCAGCCTGATACTGCGTTTTGCCATTACTACGAGGATTACATCTTGCCGGTATAATAGTAACCGAGGAACTTGAGCAATTTGAGCTGACGACCAATACGGCTTGGTTGGCTGAGCAGGCGATAGAGCCACTCTAAGCCGAGATTCTGCCAAACCTTCGGGGCACGCTTCACATGACCAGTAAACACGTCATAAGTGCCGCCTACGCCCATATACAACGCTTGTGAATGCACTTTGCGGCAATCACGCATAAAGATTTCCTGCTTCGGTGACCCCATAGCTACCGTCACAATGGCCGCTCCGCTGGCGCGAATGCGTTCGAACAAACCTTCACGCTGCTCAGGAGTAAAGTAACCATCCTGAGTCCCGACCAGATTCACATTCCACTGGCTACGCAGTTTCTGCTCGGTTTCTGCCAACACCTCAGGTTTACCACCAATCAGAAACACTGGCGTACCTTCCTGCCCGGCACGTTGCATCAACGCTTCCCACAAATCGGCTCCGGCCACGCGGGAAACCTCTGCACCAGGATATTTACGGCGGATCGAGCGCACCATGCTGATCCCATCAGCATACTTATACTCAGCCTCATCCAGCAGAGCATGCAGCGCAGGATCGGTTTCTGCCTTGAGGATTTTCTCTGCGTTCATCGCAACCAGCGTGCCTTGTTTTACCCGGCCACCGTCAAACAGAAAATCCATGCATTGTGCCATATCACGGAATCCCCACAGGCTGAAGCCGCGTAACTCGTACTTAGGAACCGAAATGTTTGCTTCCATGATTATTACCTTTACAGAAGGCTGCCAACGGAAGGCGCTATGACGCGTTTGCGCGTTATACGAGCCTTGATAAGCCCGGCTGTATCAAACAGCCAATACAGCAATTTGGCCAATACCAGGCAGACGCCAAAAATGATACAGAAGAACACCACGCGTGAAACGAAGGAATCCACCCCTTCACGCGCCAAAACGATGATATTGAATACGGCACCAAAGCAAAAACCCTGCAAAATCGCCGCTTTAAAACGATTCTGCTCACTTTTGCCCATTTCATACAGCCAATCAAACCACTTGATGATCAAACCCACTACGATGGCCCCCAGCGGGATAAACAGCACCCCGCCCATCACTACCAGCGAACCAATCAGCGTAGGAGAGATCGCCAACCCGGAATGGTTATCCAACACTTCCCAGGTAAAGTAGTTAGCGGTATTCAGCACCAGATCAGGCCGCCCCGGCCATAACCAGGTAGGGATAAACACATAGAAATCACGCACGATCGGAGCCAGCCCCTGGAAATCGATCTTGTCGTAATTTTGCAGCAGTAACCCCAGGTTTTCCCACGGCGAGAAGGTATCGCGCGTCAGATACAAGAAAGTGTAGAACGCTTCAGGGCCGCTGACATCCAGGCTATAGCGTTTCAACGCCAGCCAGAACATGCCGACAATGCCAAACACCCCAGCGGCCACCAGCATCCACAGCGAAATCCAACCACGCACAATGCCGATAAACAGGAACAGCGAGAACGCGATGATGATATTGGCCCGTGTTCCCCCCACGATCACATAGGTCAGGATACCAAAGGCCACCGTCGCCGCCAGGAAGAAGAACCAGGCGCGCACATCCTGCTTGAGAAAATAGACCACCAGCATCGCCGGGATAAAGAAGTAGAAGAAGCGCTTGAGCGCCACCCCGGATACATCGCTGGAGAAGATCTGGCTGTAGGAATTCAGCTTGAACAGCAGGAAGCCATTCTGCATGAAGAAGATACCCACGGTGCCAATCGCCACCAGCGCCAATAACATCCAGGTGAGATGGGTTTCCACCCGGTTCATGGTAAATATCGGCTTATGCTGCTGGTCGCTGCGCCTGCGCAACCGTGTCTTATAGCTGACGTAGTAGATCGCATAGAAACTGGTTGCCGCCAGAATGGCATACAACAGATATTCGACCGGCACTATCTGCACATCAAACTGGAATACCAACAGGCAAGTCAGCGGAAAACCAAAATAAAACGTCAATAAATAAAGCAGGGAAAAGAAGACGTTAAAGTTAAATCGCACCCGCCGGAATTCCTGATAAGTTAACGTCAGCACAAACAGTGCACTAATCAGGTAGACAACAAACAACCCGCCAAACTGAGCCAGCGTCATGGTTTTTCTCCCGCCACTTGCGACAATGCCCGTTGCCAGCCATCGACGTAGTTCGGATTAAAGAAGGCTATCGCATGTTTATCCACCAGAGCCAACTGACGCTGTGACTCGCGGATGATGGCTTCATCCAGCGAATCACCATAGAACAGTACCGGCAGATGTTGTTCTGCCAGATCCTGCCAGAAAGGGTTTTTACGGCTGAGCACAAACGGCACGCCAAACTGTATCAACAGGCACAGAGTGCCAATACCCTGCTGCCGGTCAAAAATAAAGTAACCGAGATCGCAGGCACGCAGAATATTCAGGTAGTCGTCAAACGCCACCTGTTGCGTCAGCAATTGCAGGTTATTTTCGCTGAACAACGCCAACCCGGCAGCACGCACCTGTTCGATATAGGCTTCGTTATTGGCAGGATAGCCCATCGGCACAATCACCTGTACATCGCTACCAAACTGCTGATGAATCGCCTTGAACGCCTCTATATGGCGGTTAGTGCGGTCCCCAGAGTTCCCCACCAGAATGGTCAACGGCCCAGCGCTGTTTTTCTGCACCGCAATACCGGTAAGTTGTGGGTTCATACGCGTCGGGAAGTACAACAATGAGGCCGGAACGCGCGGATGGCGTTGCTGGTAATGGATCAGATCGCCACGCGTAGCAAACACGTGGCTGACCCGCCCCTGCGCGACGCGGCGCAGGATATAGAATAACCGGAACTTCCAACTGGTGGCGTTCTCATACAGATCGGCTCCCCAGATGTGCCAGCTCACCTGATGTGCTTTGATTTTACCGCTCAGTAGCGCCAGCCACAGTGCCGCATTAAACTGGCCATGCAGGAAAAAGCGCGCCTGACGATCGGCCTGAGCGCGGGCAATCACCGCCTCCGCCAGGCTTTTCTTGCCCGGAAAAGCGTCCACCTGCAGTGCAGGGAACGGGCCCAATGCCGCAACATCCTTGGCTGCCACCATAAAATGGCCTACCTGCTCGGCAGGCAACCGCTCTGCCAGCACGTCATTAAAGAAGCGCAGCACCGTATGATTATGATGCGGGATATCAGATCCCAATACGTGAATCAGTGTGGTCATACTCGTCTACGATAGAGGATAAATATGCAGCTACAGAGCGCGAAATACACAATGTAGGTTGCCATATAGGCCTGTGCGGCCCCCAGCGCCCCATGCTGCGGGATCAGCCAATGCGAAAACAGCGTCAGCAAGGAAAACTGACTGACTTCCGTCAGAATATAAAAACGCAGCGACGCTTTAGCGATCACCAGATAGCCGAAAACGTAAGAACCGACTTTCAGCACATCACCGACCAATTGCCAGGCAAACAGATCGCGCATCGCAACAAATTTTTCGGAGAACAGCAGCCAGATAGCGAAATCACGCAACAGCCACACGACCAAACTGGCGGTAGCTACCGCAGGCAATACAAACTTCAGCGAACGCACTATCTCTTGCGAAATCGCACTTTTTTCCTGCAGGCGCGACAGCGTTGGCAACAGATAAACGGTGAATGAGGCGGTAATAAACTGCAGATAAGCATCAGAAATGCTGCTTACCCCTTGCCAAATACCCACCTCGTCCCAGCTATAGTGCGCGGCCAACAGGTTACGCATCATCACATAGGCGACCGGCAGAGTCACAGAGGTGATCAGCGCCATGATGGTAAACTTGCCCAGATGGCTGGCCAGCGCTTTATCCCATGCCAATGCCAGATAGCGCAACGGCAGCAGCTTACGCCGCCACAGTAGGAAGCCCGCTGGCAGCACCACCAGCGCCGGAACCAGAGCCAAACCGGCCAACGCCCCTTCGTAACCACCCAGCTTGAAGCACAAAGTAAAAGCTACCACACCGATCAGGCTACCGGCGATCACCGCCAGCGCATTGCCCATGGCATCGCGGTAACCTTTCAGAACCGCCAGGAACAGGTTGGCGTAAGCGATACCCATCTGGATAAACGCGACGGCTCGCACCACGTTCACATAATCGGCATGGCCGAACAGCCCACGGCTAATCGGCTCGGCGGCAAACAGGAACACCAACGCCAACAGGGTCGAAAAACCCAGCACAATGCTGGAAGCCGTGCCCACCGCCATACGCAAACGTTGTGGGTCCTGGTGATATTCCGCCACATATTTGGTAATACCGTTAAAAATCCCGGCACCGGACAGCACACCAAGAACGGTAATCAACTGACGAAAATTACCCGCCTGCCCGACACCGCTGGGGCCAAAAGCCACCGCCAACATTTTGACTACCAGCAGCCCCACGCCAATTTTTATCAGCGTGGAGCCGGCGGTCCAAATCGATGCTTTTGCCAGCGACATATCAGGCCAGGAAGCTCAGGATGGTGGTGATCACCGTGCGTTGGTTAACATCGGACATGTTGTAGAACAGTGGCAGGCGCACCAGACGTTCACTCTCTTTGGTGGTGAAACGGTCTTCGCCAGCAAAGCGACCAAACTTCTCACCCGCTGGGCAGGCGTGCAGAGGGATGTAATGGAATACCGTCATGATCTCGGCTTCTTTCAGGTAATCGATAAACGCCGTGCGATCCTGAACATCCTTGAGTTTGACGTAGAACATATGGGCATTATGCACGCAACCCTCAGGGATCACTGGCAAGTTGATACGCCCGTCATCTGCCAGCGGTTTAAACGCCTCATAATAGTTCTGCCACAGCTTCAAGCGACGCTGGTTAATCTCTTCCGCTGCCTCCAACTGCGCCCACAGATAAGCCGCCTGCAGGTCAGACATCAGATAGCTGGAGCCGATATCGCGCCAGGTGTACTTATCAACCTGCCCACGGAAGAACTGGCTGCGGTTGGTGCCTTTTTCGCGAATCACTTCCGCCCGATCGATCAGTGCCGGATCGTTAATCAGCGTTGCGCCACCCTCACCGCCAGCGGTGTAGTTTTTGGTTTCATGGAAGCTGTAACAGCCGATGTGGCCGATAGTCCCCAACGCTTTGCCTTTGTAAGTCGACATCACGCCCTGTGCAGCATCTTCAACCACGAACAGGTTGTATTTTTTCGCCAGCGCCATGATGGTGTCCATCTCGCAGGCCACGCCAGCATAATGTACCGGCACGATCGCGCGGGTTTTATCGGTAATAGCGGCTTCGATTTTGGTTTCATCGATATTCATGGTGTCTGGACGCACATCGACAAACACCACTATCGCGCCACGCAGCACGAAGGCGTTGGCAGTAGAAACGAAGGTGAAGCTCGGCATGATCACTTCATCACCCGGCTGGATATCCAGCAGAATGGCGGCCATTTCCAGTGAAGCAGTGCAAGAAGGCGTCAACAGCACCTTCGGGCTACCGAAATGCTGTTCCATCCACTGCTGGCAACGGCGCGTAAAACCGCCGTCACCACAGAGTTTACCGCTGCCCATTGCAGCCTGCATATAATCGAGCTCGGTGCCAACAACCGGTGGTGCGTTAAATGGAATCATGTAAGCCTCTGTAGAACCAATACGCGGTGCTTTCTATAATGGCACCGTGCCGTTGATAGAGCCGTAACGCGGCAATATTACTCATCTGGGTCGCAACCCACAGGCGCCGCAGCTCACGCTGCTGACACCAGGCGATCGCGGCAGCCATCAGCCGTGAACCGGCACCCTTTCCTTGCGCACCTGGGAAAACGGCCAGCAAACCGATACGGGTCTCTTGTTGGCCAATATCACGCAGGCTGACAAAACCTTCTGGTTGCCCATCGCTTCCCAGCACTAATAAGCACTGATGATCGAAGGTCCCCAGCACCGCTTTTTCAATCCAAGTGGCATAAAATCGTCCACTGTCCTGTTGCCCATACCAGGGAGCCCGGAAACGGCTAGCGGCGAATACGCTGGCCGCTGCCGCTCGCAATGCCGGAATGTCATCAGCAACAGCGACACGCACTGACGAGACAGAAGCACTTTCCGTGCCAACCGTCAGCGCCAAATCCACCTCACCTTCTACCAGCCGAAAACCATGCTCAGCCAATGCGTCAGCTAAATCAA
Organism: Serratia sp. Ag1; assembly: GCF_000743355.1. Taxonomy (GTDB): domain Bacteria; phylum Pseudomonadota; class Gammaproteobacteria; order Enterobacterales; family Enterobacteriaceae; genus Chania. The sequence goes on along the minus strand of NZ_JQEI01000015.1, from coordinate 167,239 downwards.
GGCGTTGTGTTGGGATCTTGGCCTGCACCAGCGTAAAAGCATCTAACTGCGCGTCACTGAGCGGTGACGCGCTGTCATCAAAATGCAGTTTGCCGCTGGGGATCTGGAAAAACTCGCTTTCCCAGCCCAGAGGCTCAATATTGGCGTGGACGGACATGCAGTAAATCCAGTAAATATTTGCCGTAACCAGTTTTCGCCAGCGCCAGAGCAGCACGCTTTACACCTTCATCGTCCAACCAGCCATTACGCCAGGCAATTTCTTCCAGGCAGGCAATCTTGAACCCTTGGCGTTTTTCCACTGTCTGCACAAAGGTGCTGGCCTCGATCAGGCTGTCATGAGTACCGGTATCAAGCCAGGCAAAACCACGGCCTAACAACTCAACGCTCAATTCACCGCGCTCCAGATACATCTGGTTGATGCTGGTAATTTCCAGTTCACCACGCGGCGATGGTTTAACTTGTTTGGCGAAATCCACCACCTGGTTGTCGTAGAAATAAAGCCCCGTAACCGCCCAGTTGGATTTTGGTTTAGCCGGTTTTTCTTCGATCGACAACGCGCGGAAATGATCATCAAACTCCACAACGCCGAAACGCTCTGGATCCATGACCTGATAACCGAACACGGTCGCGCCCTTCAGGCCAGCGACCACATTTTTCAGTTTCGGGCTAAAGCTCTGACCAAAATAGATATTGTCACCCAGCACCAGGCAGGTTGGCTCACCAGCGATAAACTCTTCACCGATCAGGAATGCCTGTGCCAGCCCGTCTGGGCTTGGCTGCTCGGCATAACTCAGATTGATACCAAACTCTGCACCGCTACCTAACAGGCGGCGGAACGACGGCAAATCTTCCGGTGTAGAGATAATCAAAACGTCCCGGATCCCGGCCAGCATCAGCACCGAAAGCGGATAATAGATCATCGGCTTATCGTAGATAGGGAGCAGCTGTTTGGAAACACCACGAGTAATCGGGTGCAAACGCGTCCCTGAACCGCCAGCAAGAATGATACCTTTCATAATAACTCCTGAACTCATGTAACAACGCGGTGCCTGTTAGCCACCGCGCGTTTATCCCCGTCATACTTCAAGTCGCTTGGGGTATATCTAGATAGCGTTATAGGGCTACAACGCCAAATCTTTTGGGGTTTAGCTCAGCCCCAAACGCTCACCCGCATAGGAACCGTCCTGAACACGACGCCACCAGGTTTCGTTGTTCAGATACCAGGACACCGTTTTGCGAATGCCGCTTTCAAAGGTTTCCTGCGGGCGCCAACCCAGTTCACGTTCGATTTTCCCCGCATCGATGGCATAACGCATATCGTGGCCTGGGCGATCTTTAACGTAAGTGATCAAATCACGGTAGTTCGCTACACCTTGTGGCTTGTTCGGGGCCAGTTCTTCCAGCAGATCGCAAATGGTATGTACCACTTCGATATTCTTGCGCTCGTTGTGCCCACCGATGTTGTAGGTTTCACCCACCGCACCTTCGGTCACTACCTGATACAGCGCACGCGCATGATCTTCCACATACAGCCAGTCGCGCACCTGAGCCCCATTGCCGTAGACCGGCAGCGGTTTGCCAGAAATGGCGTTCAGGATCACCAATGGGATCAGCTTTTCTGGGAAGTGGTAAGGGCCATAGTTGTTGGAACAGTTAGTCACCACGGTTGGGAAACCGTAAGTGCGCAACCAGGCGCGCACCAGATGGTCACTCGACGCTTTAGATGCTGAATACGGGCTGCTGGGTGCGTAAGGCGTGGTTTCGGTAAACAGATCGTCGGTGCCGTGCAGATCGCCGTACACTTCATCGGTAGAGATATGGTGGAAGCGGAAACCCTGCTTTTTCTCTTCTGCAAGCCCTTGCCAGTAATGGCGGGCCGCTTCCAGCATGGTGTAGGTTCCCACCACGTTGGTTTCGATAAATGCCGCCGGGCCGTCAATGGAACGATCAACATGGCTTTCTGCCGCCAGGTGCATCACGAAATCAGGCTGATACTCGGCAAATACCCGATCCAGCGCAGCGCGATCGCAGATATCAACCTGTTCGAAAGCATAGCGCTCGTTATCAACCACCTCAGCCAGCGACTCCAGGTTGCCTGCATAGGTCAGCTTATCCACCACCACCACGCTATCGGCAGTGCTGCTGATGATGTGTCTTACTACGGCAGAGCCAATAAAACCGGCACCGCCGGTAACTAAAATACGTTTCAACGCCAGACCCCTTTGGTGTCAACAATCCAGGATTGCTTAATCTCTTCCGGCTTAATCGCCTTGAATTCTTTGTGATCGACCAGCATAACAATCACATCCGCCTGCTGCAGTGCATCGGTGAGGCTTTTCAGCGTCACGTGGCCAGCCAAGGATTTCGGCAATTGCTCAACGTTCGGTTCCACGGCCAAGGTTTCCCCTACGTGCCAATCGGCAATCAGGTGTGCCACTTCTACCGCCGGGCTCTCACGCAGATCGTCGATATTGGGCTTGAACGCCAGGCCAAAACAGGCAATCTTCACTTCAGAAGCGCGCTTGTTGGTTGCTGCAAGGCAATCGGCCACGGCGGCCTTAACGCGTTCGACCACCCACAGCGGCTTACCATCGTTAACCAGGCGCGCAGTGTGGATCAGGCGAGCCTGTTGCGGGTTTTGCGCCACGATAAACCAAGGATCAACCGCAATACAGTGCCCACCAACGCCAGGCCCCGGCTGCAGGATATTGACGCGCGGATGGCGATTGGCCAAACGGATCAGTTCCCACACGTTGATCCCTTGATCGGCACAAATCAGCGACAATTCGTTAGCAAACGCGATATTGACATCGCGGAAGCTGTTTTCCGTCAATTTACACATCTCGGCGGTGCGTGAGTTGGTGACAACACATTCACCTTCAAGGAAAATTTTATACAGTGCGCTGGCGCGTTCGGAACACTTCGGTGTCATCCCACCGATAACGCGGTCGTTCTGAATCAGCTCAACCATCACCTGGCCTGGCAACACGCGCTCAGGGCAATAGGCAATATTGATATCAGCCTGCTCACCGGCCTGCTGCGGGAAGCTGAGATCGCTACGCGCTTCAGCCAACCACTGCGCCATTTGCTCGGTCGCGCCGACAGGTGAGGTAGACTCCAGAATCACCAGATCGCCTTTTTTCAGCACCGGTGCCAATGACTTGGCAGCCGCTTCAACATAGGCCAGATCGGGCTCATGGTCCCCTTTGAACGGCGTCGGCACCGCGATCAGGAAAGCATCTGCCGCTAATGGTTTAGTGACGGCCTGCAGGTATCCCCCGTCAACCGCTTCCTTCACCACGCGGTCCAGGTCGGGCTCTACAATATGAATCTCACCACGATTGATGGTATCTACCGCATGTTGATTAACATCTACACCTACCACTTTTTTCTTGCGGGAAGCAAACGCCGCCGCCGTTGGCAAGCCGATATAACCCAGGCCAATAACTGAAATAGTGTTAAAACTCATAGTGTCACCTGATGATTCTTTAAAGCTTTGAGGATACGCTGGCAGGCATGCCCGTCACCGTAGGGGTTATGCGCCCGGCTCATGGCGTGATATTCGTTCTCATCCGTCAACAGCCGAGTCACTTCATCAACTATTCTTGCCACATCGGTTCCTACCAAACGCACCGTTCCAGCATCCACCGCTTCTGGCCGCTCAGTCGTATCACGCATTACTAACACCGGTTTACCCAGTGACGGTGCCTCTTCCTGAATACCGCCCGAGTCGGTCAGAATCAGGTAAGAGTGGGTCATCAGGTAAACAAATGGCAGGTAATCCTGCGGATCGATAAGGATAATGTTATCGATACCTTTCAGGATCCGATTAACTGGCTCACTGACATTGGGATTGAGGTGTACAGGGTAAACTACCTGAACTTCCGGATGCTGCCGGGCGATTTCCGCCAAAGCGCTGCAAATGCGCTCGAACCCACCGCCGAAGCTTTCGCGACGGTGGCCAGTCACCAAGATCAACTTCTTATTGGCATCCAGGAAGGGATAACGCTGATCGAGACTGTTACGCAACACTTCGTCACTCAGGACACGGTCGCGAACCCATAACAACGCATCGATCACCGTATTGCCCGTGACAAAAATATGGTCATCATGCAGCGATTCCCGCAGCAGATTCGAGCGCGAGTTTTCGGTCGGCGCAAAATGGTACATCGCCAGATGGCCCGTCAGCTTGCGGTTGGCTTCTTCAGGCCATGGAGAATAGAGATTACCGGTACGCAGACCGGCCTCCACGTGCCCAACGGGAATACGCTGGTAAAACGCAGCCAGGCTGGTTGCCATAGTGGTGGTGGTATCACCGTGAACCAGAACCACATCCGGTTTGAAATCTTCCAGAACCCCTTTCAACCCTTCCAGAATGCGGCAGGTGATTTCACTCAGCCCCTGGCCTGGTTTCATGATGTTAAGGTCGTAATCCGGTACGATTTCAAACAAACGCAATACCTGATCCAACATCTCACGATGCTGTGCCGTAACGCAGACTCTTGATTCAAAGGCTGCATCCTCAGCCAGAGCATGTACCAGAGGAGCCATTTTGATGGCTTCCGGCCTGGTGCCAAAAACAGTCAACACTTTCACAGCGAATCTCTTTTGGTCGGTGAACCGCAGGCGAACCTGCAAACTGGGCGCTTAAGCGCCCATCAACGAAATCATGGTCTTCTTTTTTTAATTGCGTGGCCGACGAGCTAAAGCAACACCAGCGCCAATCAGAGCACCAATGGATCCCCACATGATCAGCCAGAAGACGCGGCGCGGACTATCGCGTTTTACCGGTTCTTCCGGCGTACGCAGATAGCGATAGGTCTGGAACTTGCCATCCAACGTCGGGCCAACGTTCAGCGTTGCCAGCATGGCACGGTTCTGGTCGTAACCCAGATCATAGGTTGGGCCAGAAGCCTGTAACCCTTCCAAGCGAGCCTGGAGCATTGGCTTACCCAGCAGGAACAAATCGGAATCAGGCAACTGTTCGGCTGGCGTCTCGGTCTGGCTGCGGCCAATCCCTTGCTGCTCGGCGATTTTCAACGCCTGCTGCACGGTTTTGAGTTCACGCTGATAAACCGCATCGGCAACCGCTTCCTGCCGTTTGACCTGCGCGTTCATCGAAGCAGTGCGAGCCGCCCAAGCCCCTTGAATCTCTTCATTCAGATGCTGCGCTGCCCGATGGCTGGCGAATGCGACATACTGACGCAGCAAACGATTGGAGTCCGGTGCGGTTTCCGCCGTCAGCTTCACGCCGTCGTTGAGCACTTTTTTGTCATCACGCGGAGTGAACTGAATATTGTTAATCAGATCGTCAAGCAATGCCGCATCCGCGCGAGCATCACCTTCCTGGCGCTGTTTGTAATAGTCACTTTGCAGCCAGAAATCACGGCGCGTGTCATAGGCTGCCAGTTGCATAATGAATTCATTATAGGCTTCATCAGCAATACCGGGTTGTTCCCCGGCGACTGCTGGCACGGTACGCACATCGAGGTTACGCAGGAACTGCTGCTGCGAATAATATCCGCCCAATGCATTTACCGTTGGCTTATCCGTGATCGCCGTTGCGCTCCATTCCTGTTTGACCAGATAGGAGACGATCAGTGCCACCACGGCGAACAACACCGCAAAACCGATAATCCATTTCTTGCCGCGCCACAGCGTACAGCACAAACCGCGGATATCGAGTTCATTATCGACCGGCGGAGTATTTTTTTCAGACGTTGTTTCTGGAGTCATCACTGCCCAAAAGCCTCAGGTTAAGGTACTTGCTTGTTGTTCGTTGAATGTCGAATACGGCGCTTCATACGTTTGATATAACGCGCTACGCGCCATGCCCGTTTGATGCAATAGCCATAGAAGAAGAAAGAAAGCAAGAATAGTGCCAACATCACCCATTCAGGAATAAACGACAGACGTTCACCAAGCACGCCAATCGCCGCCAGAATCGCGGCTGCCAGCGTAATCAGGACAAAAGCCTGACGCGGCGTAAAGCCTGCACGCATAATCAGGTGATGGATATGCTGACGATCGGGAGAAAACGGGCTCATCCCCTTGCGCAGACGACGATACATGATCGCGATCATATCCATCAACGGAATAGCAATAATCCACAGCGCCGTGACCGGTTTGATCGGGTGGCTAGGCCCCTGGGAGCTTTGCAGCAATATCCAGATAGCCGTAAAACCAATCAGCGTACTGCCCGCATCCCCCATAAAGACTTTATAACGGCGGCCCAATACGCCGAGGTTGAGCAGAATATAGGGAACTATAGCTGCCAGCATGGCGAAACACCAAAATGCGAGCGCCGTGTTACCGCTCAAATAGAGCAGCGTACCCAAGGCTCCGAACGACACACAGGAGAGACCACCAAGCAACCCATCAATACCATCAACCATGTTGAAAGCATTGATCGCCGCCCAGACAGCAAACAGGGTCACCAGGTAGCCGAACGGCCCCAACAGCATTTCCCAACCACCAAACACATAGCCAAAGCTGCGCAGATAAAGGCCAGCAAAAACCATCATGGCAATGCCAACCAGAGCCTGAACGGTGGCACGGATTTTAACGCTGATGTCAAAGCGATCGTCCAAAGCGCCCACGAACACCAAGATACCCGCGCAGGCGAGATAAAGTTTAGCGTGGGCAATCGTTTGGTCAGAAATCAGGAAAGCAAAACAGAGACCGGCATAAACAGAAATGCCGCCGACAAGAGGGATCAGGCCCTGATGACGTTTGCGATAATTGGGTTTGTCAACCAAACCGATCCGTTTTGCTACCTTGCGGGCAACAAACAAAAAAGCCAGAGAGAACAGGAAAACAAAAAGAATTTCAGTACTCATAGTGAGTAAGTTCACAGTTAACAAATCTCTGAAGAAGATGAGGCAGCTTAGCATGGGTAAAAAACCGCGCCATATACGGGGCTACCTTTCAGTCATTTCCTATAGCGACAGACATGAACACTCATGCATGCACAAACTATTTCTTACTTCAACGCCTTAGCGTCAACAGCGGGCGTAAATAAGATTAATTCTCAGTAAGCCATAAAAAACTGACTTTCCCTTTATCGATGCTTATCGTATCCGCCAAAAGCAAAAAACGCCACGACTAGGCGTGGCGTTCCTCGAATATTTTTACTGAATTACGAGCGCTTCATCATGTCGAAGAATTCATCATTGGTTTTGGTCATGGCCAATTTATTGATGAGGAACTCCATCGCATCGATCTCACCCATTGGGTGAATAATCTTGCGCAGGATCCACATCTTCTGCAGTTCTTCAGATGAGGTAAGCAACTCTTCTTTACGGGTACCTGAGCGGTTGTAATCGATAGCAGGGAACACACGCTTCTCGGCGATTTTACGCGCCAGGTGCAGTTCCATGTTGCCGGTACCTTTAAATTCTTCGTAAATAACCTCGTCCATTTTGGACCCCGTATCAACCAGCGCAGTGGCGATGATGGTCAGGCTACCGCCTTCCTCAACGTTACGTGCCGCACCGAAGAAACGCTTTGGACGATGCAGGGCGTTGGCATCCACACCACCGGTCAGCACTTTGCCTGAAGCAGGTACTACGGTGTTGTATGCGCGCGCCAGACGGGTAATGGAATCCAGCAGGATGATAACGTCTTTTTTATGTTCAACCAGACGCTTGGCTTTCTCGATCACCATTTCTGCGACCTGCACGTGGCGGGAAGCGGGTTCATCGAAGGTAGAAGCAATAACTTCACCTTTTACCAGACGCTGCATCTCGGTCACTTCTTCCGGGCGCTCGTCGATCAGCAATACCATCAGCACACAGTCTGGGTGGTTGTAAGCGATGCTCTGCGCAATATTCTGCAACAGCATGGTCTTACCGGCTTTTGGCGGGGCGACGATCAGGCCACGTTGGCCACGGCCAATCGGGGCCGCCAGATCCAGCACGCGAGCCGTCAGATCTTCCGTTGAACCGTTACCACGCTCCATCCGCAGACGGGAATTGGCGTGCAGTGGCGTCAGGTTTTCGAACAGGATTTTGTTACGGGCGTTTTCCGGTTTGTCGTAGTTGACTTCATTGACTTTCAACAGTGCAAAATAACGCTCGCCTTCTTTTGGCGGACGAATCTTACCGGAAATGGTGTCACCTGTGCGGAGGTTAAAGCGGCGAATTTGGCTGGGGGAAACGTAGATATCATCAGGGCCGGCGAGGTAGGAACTGTCTCCAGAGCGGAGGAAACCAAATCCATCCTGCAATATCTCCAACACGCCGTCGCCGAAGATATCTTCTCCGCTTTTCGCATGTTGCTTGAGTATAGAGAAGATAATGTCCTGCTTGCGCAAGCGAGCCAGGTTTTCCAGCCCCATATTTTCGCCGAGAGTAATCAGATCAGAAACCGGCGTATTCTTTAATTCGGTAAGATTCATAGTGGTGGGTTCTTAAACTCGGGGTATGTCTCGAACTTATATCGTGAATGGTATGGCAGCGAGATGCGTGCCTGTTTACTGGACGTTCGATCGCCGGGCTGCTGAGCTGTCGCGGTAAGAAATGGCTTACGTTGGATGCACGCGCTAACGGTCAAGAATCGAAGGTGCCTTAAAACTGATTTTTGTAAAACTGTTTGATTGTCGAAACAGGGGCAGAGTTGATAGCAAATGACGGTGCCGATGGTTCAACATAGAGTAAAGCTTAGATTCAAACTCTTTAGATTTAATACTTAGGGCAAGTTCTATATGCAGTGTGGTTAAACTTAGCACGCTTCTTGGCAGGCGTCTAGCGGTGAATTACATCCTCACTCCCAGACGCCCGTCACAGGGCTTCCTGCCCGATTACAGATTCGCGTTCAGGAAATCTTTGAGTTGGCCTTTAGACAATGCGCCTACTTTGGTTGCCGCCACTTCACCGTTTTTGAACAGCAGCAGCGTAGGGATGCCACGGATACCATACTTCGGTGCAGTAGCCGGGTTTTGATCGATGTTCAGCTTGCTGATGGTCAGTTTGCCTGCAAATTCTTCGGCAATCTCATCCAGGATCGGCGCAATCATCTTGCACGGGCCGCACCATTCAGCCCAGAAATCTACCAGGATTGGCCCTTCGGCTTTCAGCACATCGGTATCAAAGCTGTCGTCAGTCAGGTGAATAATTTTATCGCTCATGTTCTACTCCACAGGATTAAGTCTACCTTGTAAGTGTTGGCGTCTTATTCACCAACCCAAGGTGATTTTATTTCACCGCGTTTATTTCAACGGATGTGCTTTCGTAAAGCAATAGTTAGCTGATATTCTACCATACTATGAGCAAAACACACTTGACCGAACAGAAGTTTTCCGACTTCGCCCTGCACCCGTTAGTCCTTGAAGCCCTTCAGAAAAAGGGGTTTCATCATTGCACGCCTATCCAGGCGTTAGCATTGCCGCTCACGCTCTCTGGGCGTGACGTTGCAGGTCAGGCGCAAACCGGTACCGGAAAGACGCTGGCATTTTTAGCGTCTACTTTTCACTATTTGCTGTCCCACCCGGCGAAAGAAGGTCGCCAGACCAACCAGCCGCGCGCCTTGATCATGGCGCCAACGCGTGAACTGGCCGTTCAAATCCATTCCGATGCTGAAACTCTTTCACAGTCTACCGGTTTGAAACTGGGCCTGGCCTACGGTGGCGATGGCTACGACAAGCAGCTTAAAGTGCTGGAAAGCGGTGTGGATATCCTGGTTGGCACCACGGGCCGCTTAATCGATTATGCCAAACAGAATTATATCGATCTGGGTGCGATCCAAGTGGTGGTGCTGGATGAAGCCGATCGTATGTACGATCTGGGCTTTATCAAAGATATCCGCTGGCTGTTCCGCCGCATGCCCGCGGTCAATCAGCGCCTGAACATGTTGTTCTCTGCCACACTGTCTTATCGCGTTCGCGAACTGGCTTTCGAGCAGATGAACAATGCCGAATATGTTGAGGTCGAACCGGAGCAGAAAACCGGCCATCGCATCAAAGAAGAGCTGTTCTACCCTTCCAATGAAGAGAAAATGCGTCTGCTACAGACTCTGCTCGAGGAAGAGTGGCCGGATCGCTGCATAATTTTCGCTAACACCAAGCACCGCTGTGAAGACATCTGGGGCCATCTGGCTGCCGATGGTCACCGTGTGGGCCTGCTGACTGGCGATGTGGCACAGAAAAAGCGCCTGCGTATTCTGGATGACTTCACTAAAGGCAATCTGGATATTCTGGTGGCGACCGATGTCGCAGCGCGTGGTTTGCACATCCCGCTGGTAACCCACGTTTTCAACTACGATCTGCCTGACGATTGCGAAGACTATGTTCACCGTATCGGTCGTACCGGTCGCGCGGGCGAAAGCGGCCACTCCATCAGCCTGGCCTGTGAAGAATATGCCCTGAACCTGCCAGCGATCGAGACCTATACCGGTCACAGTATCCCGGTGAGCAAATACAACAGCGATGCGCTGCTGACGGATCTGCCTGCGCCAAAACGCTTGGTGCGTCCACGTGGCAACAACGGCCCACGCCGTAACTCTACGCCACGCCGCAGCGGCGGTGCTCCACGGAATAACCGCAGGCGTCCAGGCTGATATTCCCGATGAATTTCAAGTTGCAGCCAATTGGCGCCAACGTTCACCCCCAAGAACTTACGCGGGTAAGTTCTTGGGGGTGGCCAACAGCGTTGCAACTTGCCAGGCGAAGTGAATAATTATTATGCCCAGTTCCAATACTCTTTATGCTGCCATCGATCTTGGCTCCAACAGCTTCCACATGCTGGTGGTTCGTGAAGTCGCTGGCAGCGTTCAGACTCTGGCCCGCATCAAACGCAAAGTGCGTCTGGCTGCCGGTCTGGATCCGCATAATCATCTGTCGCACGAGGCCATGCAGCGTGGTTGGCAATGCCTGAAGTTATTTTCAGAGCGCCTGCAGGATATCCCCCGTGAGCAAATCCGCGTTGTCGCGACGGCAACTTTGCGGATGGCAAGCAATGCCGCCGAATTCCTGCATACCGCCGAAGCGATCCTCGGGTGCCCGATCCAAGTGATCAGCGGCCAAGAGGAAGCCCGGCTGATTTATCACGGTGTCGCACACACCACCGGTGGCCCAGCTCAACGTTTGGTGGTGGACATCGGCGGCGGCAGCACGGAACTGGTGACCGGCTCCGGGGCACAGGCCACGCAGCTTTACAGCCTGTCGATGGGTTGTGTCACCTGGCTTGAACGCTTTTTCAGCGATCGTAATCTGGGGCAGGAAAACTTCGATGCGGCGGAACAGGCTGCGCGCGAAATGGTTCGCCCTCTTGCGCCACAGCTGTGTCAGCAGGGTTGGCAGATTTGCGTCGGGGCCTCTGGCACGGTACAAGCGCTGCAGGAAATCATGGTGGCTCAGGGGATGGACGAACGCATTACGTTGCCCAAACTGCGCCAACTGAAACAGCGTGCTATTCAGTGCGGCAAACTGGAAGAGCTGGAGATTGAAGGCCTGACGCTAGAGCGTGCCCTGGTGTTCCCCAGTGGTTTGTCGATTCTGCTGGCGATTTTTCAGGAACTGAACATCGAATACATGCTGCTTGCTGGCGGTGCGCTACGCGAAGGATTGGTGTATGGCATGCTGGATTTGCCCGTCGAGCAGGATATCCGCAGCCGTACCCTGCGCAATCTGCAACGCCGTTATCTGCTGGATATCGAGCAGGCGGAACGTGTCAGCCAGCTTGCCACAAACTTTTCTCTGCAGGTTGCCAACGCATGGCAGCTCGATGCTCGATGTCGTGAACTGCTGCATGCGGCTTGCCTGCTTCATGAAATCGGCCTCAGCGTTGATTTTAAACAGGCATCACAGCACGCCGCTTATCTGATCCGTCATCTGGATTTACCCGGCTTTACCCCAGCGCAGAAGAAACTGTTAGCAACGCTGCTGCAAAACCAAAGCAATACCATTGACTTGCCGCTGCTGAGTCAGCAAAACGCCGTATTGCCACGTATGGCGCAGCGTTTGTGCCGGATTCTGCGTTTAGCCATCATCTTTGCCAGCCGTCGCCGGGACGATACCTTGCCTGCGGTGCGCCTGCGCGCCAACGATGAAGAACTGCATATCACCCTGCCCCGTGGCTGGCTGGAGCAACATCCACTGCGTGCCGAAACGCTGGAGCAGGAGAGTCACTGGCAAAGTGATGTCCATTGGCCACTGTATCTGGAAGAGCAACGCTGATGTGATCAGGGCGCTGCCAGCGTCCTTATTCTTAATTCCCGCCTTTGGCTCTCGCCAGCATCGCTTTCACACTGGCCAAATGGCTCTGCCCCTTCTCCATACGCTCCTGCGGGCTAACTACTTTGCGCTCCGTCTCCCAGGCCAAATCATCCTGCGGCAATTCCAGCAGGAAACGGCTTGGTTCAGGGCGTACCAGTTCGCCGTATTGGCGACGTTCGCGGCACAGCGTGAAAATCAGCTCTTTTTGGGCACGGGTGATACCGACATAAGCCAAACGCCGCTCTTCGTCGACATTATCCTCATCAATACTGCTTTGATGCGGCAATAGCCCTTCTTCCATGCCCACCAGGAACACATAAGGGAATTCCAATCCTTTGGAGGCATGCAGTGTCATCAACTGCACCTGATCCGATTCTTCATCACTTTCACCACGCTCCATCATATCGCGCAGGGTAAAGCGGGTAACCACCTGCGTCAGCGTCATGGCTTCGTCAAGTTCACTGCCTTCCAGCATTTCAGTCATCCAGCCAAACAGCGTGTTCACGTTCTTCATACGCATTTCCGCTGCTTTCGGGCTAGGTGATGTTTCGAACAGCCAGCTTTCGTAGTCGATGCCGTGGATCAGATCACGCACCGCCGCAACGGGCTCCCGCTCCACTAATTGGGCGATCCCCTCCATCCAATGCGTAAAGCGTTGCAGCGACTCCAGGCCACGGCCAGTGAGATGCTGCCCCAAACCGAGATCGAAACTGGCACGAAACAGGCTTTTATTACGCTGATTGGCCCATTCACCCAGTTTCTGCAACGTAGCCGGGCCGATTTCACGTCGCGGAGTATTAACGATGCGCAGGAAGGCGCTGTCGTCATCCGGGTTGGTCAACACGCGCAGATAAGCCAACAAGTCCTTGATTTCAGGCCGCGAGAAAAATGAGGTACCGCCAGAAATTTTGTACGGGATCCGGTTTTGCATCAGCATTTTTTCAAACAGCCGCGACTGATGGTTACCGCGATAGAGGATGGCATAATCGCCGTAGTGGGTTTTCTTCACAAAGTGATGGGCGATCAGTTCACCTACCACCCGTTCAGCCTCATGATCTTCATTATTGGCAGTGATAACTTTCAGTTCTTCACCGTATCCCAACTCAGAAAACAGCCGCTTTTCAAAAACGTGCGGGTTGTTGGCAATCAGAATGTTGGCGGCTTTAAGAATGCGCTCGCTGGAACGGTAATTTTGCTCCAACTTAATCACCTGCAACGCCGGGAAGTCTTCTTTCAACAACACCAGATTTTGCGGGCGTGCGCCACGCCAGGAATAAATCGACTGATCGTCATCCCCCACCACGGTAAAACGCGCACGGTGACCGACCAGTAATTTGACCAGTTCGTACTGGCTGGTGTTGGTATCCTGATATTCATCCACTAAAAGATAGCGAATGCGGTTCTGCCAACGCTCACGCACCTCTTCATTACGTTGCAGCAACAGCGTCGGCAACAGAATCAAGTCGTCAAAATCCAGCACGTTGCAGGCTTTCATATGGGCATCGTACAACCCATAACAGTGAGCAAACAGCTTATCGCGCTCAGAACGCGCCAACCCCATCGCTCGCGGTGGGTCTATCAGATCATTTTTCCAGTTGGAAATAGTAGAAATCAGCTGCGCCACCAGCATTTTGTCGCCTTCCAACCATTTTTCAGTCAGATCTTTCAGCAATGCCAACTGATCCTGATCGTCGAACAGCGAAAAGTTAGACTTCATCCCCAGCGCCACGTATTCCCGTTTGATCACCTCCAGCCCGAGCGTATGGAAGGTAGAAATCATCAACCCACGTGCTTCTTTACGCCCCATGGTCTGCGCCACACGCTCTTTCATCTCCCGAGCCGCTTTGTTGGTAAAAGTCACGGCAGCAATGTGCCGCGCCTGATAGCCACACTGGTGGATCAGATGAGCGATTTTGTTGGTGATCACACGTGTTTTGCCGGAACCGGCACCGGCCAGCACCAGGCATGGCCCGGTAACGAATTCGACGGCTTGTTGTTGGCTGGAGTTTAATCGCATGGCGCTTTATTGCTCGATTCTCATAACGTGGGGGAAGGATTGTAGCAGAAAGCGCCAGCGAGATTTAACAGGTATAATGACGGCAATTTCTGCATGACTGATGGATAAAATGATGGCTAAAACGGCCTGTGCCTTGCACATTCTGGTAGATAACGAAAAATTGGCCAACGAGTTGTTGGCCAAACTGAAGCGCGGCGTCAGCTTCGATACGCTGGCGCGCAAATATTCGAGCTGCCCATCAAAGCGTAACGGTGGTTCACTGGGTGAGTTCAACAAAGGCACCATGGTCGCGGCTTTTGATAAAGCCGTATTCAGTATTCCACTGCTGAAACCTTACGGCCCGGTGAAAACCCAGTTCGGTTATCACATCATCAAGGTGCTTTATCGCAATTAAACCCAAGGGGCAGCGTTCTGCCCCTGATGTTACGGCGTGCTGGCTTCGGGCACGGCAGTATCTGCCGGTTTGGCTTCTTCGCTGGCCACCGCCGGAGCAGGCTTCATGATACCGTCGTAGGTTTCCTGGAGCTGTTTCATGTTCATCTCCGGTTCACCTCTCGGTTGTATCAGCACCAGCGTTGCGTCCTGCGACAGTTGCGACTTCAGCTCTTGATTCAGTTCCTCCAACGTCAACGCGGAAAGAAACGCCTGACGCAGTTTCTGATACTGTTCCGGTGCAATATCCACCACCCCACTCTGCTGCGAACGCAAACGCTGGCTCATCAGGATATCGGTATCCGTGCGGGCATAGGTGGCAAACAGTTTGCTCAACTGATCGTTTTTCTGCACCAACAACGCATTGAACTCATCTTGAGAGAAACCGTTATTACGCAGGTTAACCAATTCCCGGGCAATAAACGCCAGGCCGCTATTCAGGTTGTCATTCGGCGAATTCATATGGATCGCACACTGCGCACGTTGATACTGCACCCGGCAGTCAAAGCCCAACTGAATATTTTTCTGCTCGCTCTTCTGCAACACCTGCTGAATATGCCAGAACAGGGCTTCACGCGCGATATCGCTGCGCCAGTAGCGGCTCAAACTTTGTGAATCACGGATCGGATGCCACGGCGAATCCCACATGATCGACAGCGTATCCTGCTTCACCTGATCGCTGATCAGGCTAACCGGCTGCTGCGGTAATGGTGTCAACGTCGGCATGGTCGCTGGTGATTCGCGTTTACCCTTTAACGGCGAAAACGCTTTGTTGATCTGCTCACTCAGGCTGCGGCTATCCACTTTCCCTACCACGTATAGGGTCATAGCGTCCGGGGTATACCACTGCCCGTAAAATTTCTTCAGTTCTTCGATATTAACTGGCTGCTTGATCGGTTGACCGGGATCGTGTGCCAGCAACGTTGAGTCTTTCAGGCGATAACGCCACCAGGAATCTTTAGGGTCAGGCGGGAAAGTACCGATAGGGTCGCCGTTAGCGTTGATCACCGACTGCACCGTAGGCTCATCAATGGCCATTCTGCCCGTGGTGTCTGCCAACCAGTTCAAAGCCTCTTTCAACAGATCGGGGCGGTTATTCGGCAAACTCAAATTGTACATGGTGAAATCATACGAGCTTACGGCTGGCGGCAATGGCCGTTCGCTATCGACGCTCTGTTGCCACAACGAGCGTAACTGCGGCTCGGTAAAACTTTCGCTGCGCGCGAGTGCAATACGCGGCAACAGATGAGCAAAACCGATCTGCTGGGAAGATTCCATCAGCGATCCGGTATTGACCATCAAACGCAGTTCAACCCGATCGCTTGGCCGCTGCGGCGTATCGAGAATCTGCCAGGAAAACCCGTTATCCAGTTGGCCCTGTTGCCAGGCGGGATCCGGTTGTAGCGCTTCAGCCTGCACGCCACCGCTGGCCGCAGCCAACAGTAGCCCACCCACTAAAAGATGAATTCTGGTGCCCTGCATGTGAACCCCTACTTTATGACTGTCCAATTTTTATAGGTAAATAAGGATATCCCATTCAATGGAATATCAGGCTGCACCCACAATTGGTGGATCGCACAGCCGACAATAACGCCCTGAGTTTCGCCGCGGGCGGAAAGCGGGAAGTGTACCATCCTGTTAGACCGCGTGCCTTTGCGGATGTCACTCATCCGAGCGAAAAATATATAAAGTGCGGAATTTTAAGTACGGTAAGCGTCACAAAAGCGAAGAGGAGCAACCTCGGCTGCGGGTGGCAGCCGAGGTTTTAGCAAGAATAATCAGGCAGAAGGCAGTGTTTTATCGGCAGGAAGGGCACCATGTTTATTGTTCAGCGTGTCATGCAACTGTTTCTCATCCAGTTGGTTACACCACTTCGCGACAACCACGGTTGCAACACCGTTACCGACCAGATTGGTCAGCGCACGCGCTTCTGACATAAAGCGGTCGATACCCAGAATCAGCGCCAGACCGGCCAGCGGTAAATGGCCCACCGCCGAGATAGTCGCAGCCAGAACGATAAAGCCGCTACCGGTAACACCTGCAGCCCCTTTCGAAGACAGCAGTAGCACCACCAGCAGTGTCACCTGATGCATGACGTCCATATGGGTGTTAGTGGCCTGAGCGATAAACACCGCGGCCATTGTCAGGTAGATCGAGGTACCATCCAGGTTGAACGAGTAACCGGTGGGGATAACCAGCCCGACCACTGACTTCTTGCAGCCCAGCTTTTCCATTTTATCGAGCATGCGCGGCAGTACGGACTCGGAAGACGAAGTACCGAGCACAATCAACAGCTCTTCTTTGATGTAGCGAATAAACTTGAAGATGCTAAAGCCGTTGAAGCGAGCAATCGAGCCGAGCACCACCACCACAAACAGCACACAGGTAATATAGAAGCAGGCGATCAACTGGCCAAGCTGCACCAGCGTCCCCACGCCATATTTACCGATGGTGAACGCCATGGCACCAAACGCACCCAGTGGAGCCAAGCGCATGATCATGTTGATAATGCCGAAGATCACACGTGAGAAACTCTCGATCACGTTGAAGATCAGCTGGCCTTTTTCACCCAGGCGATGCAGGGCAAAACCAAACAGCACGGCAAACAGCAACACTTGCAGGATATTGCCACTGGCAAACGCGCCAATCACGCTACCCGGAATAATGTCCAGCAGGAAGGGGATGATCCCCTGTTGCGACGCCTGCTCGGCATACACTGCCACCGCTTTGGCATCCAGCGTACCCGGATCGACGTTCATCCCGGCCCCCGGCTGCACCACGTTAACGATCACCAAACCGATCAGCAGCGCCAAGGTACTGACAATTTCAAAATACAGCAGTGCAATCGCCCCGGTGCGGCCAACGGCCTTCATGCTTTCCATGCCCGCGATGCCGGTCACCACGGTACAGAAAATCACTGGTGCGATAATCATTTTGATTAATTTAACAAATCCATCACCCAGTGGTTTCATCTGGGCACCGAGGTCAGGGTAAAAATGGCCAAGCAGGATACCCAACGTTATTGCCGTCAGCACCTGAAAATAGAGGCTTTTAAAGATAGTTGTTTTCATATGAAATCCTTTGGGGGGGGAACAACGCGGCAGGAGGACACTCACTCGTCCGTCCTGTTTATCGCTAGCGCGGAAAATAACACCCACATAACAACATGGAAATAATTTGTTGCCCCCAAAAGCGCTTATTGATACGAATTTAAGAGCTGAAACGCGTCAGCTAGACTGCAAAACTGAAAGCTATGTAAGCTTTTCTTTGCATTAACGCAAAAGAGGTAGGGGGAATGAACGGTTTTCAGGCCTCGCAGAAGTACCAGAAAATAAGGGCATTCCTGGAAGAACGTCGCGCAAAAAATTACCGTGCCGACACGCAGAATTGCGCTTCAAACGCCTCGCGGGGCAATGGCTTGGCAAACAGAAAACCTTGACCATTGCGGATACCCTGCTGCACCAGCCAATCGCGCTGAGCTTCAGTTTCGACGCCTTCCGCCATGACAGGCAGATGGAGCACATCAGAAATGGTGCTGATGATGCGGACGATCGCATCATCCTCCGGCAGGCCATCAATGAAACTCTTGTCTATCTTGAGCAGATCGATCGGTAAGCATTTAAGGTGATTGAGGTAATTCAGATTGGAATGGCCCATGCCAAAGTCGTCCAGCACGATAGACAGGCCCGAATCATGCAATTCACGCAACAGTTCCAGCACATGCTCAAGATCGTTCAGGCGCACGGTTTCGGTGATCTCCAGCAACAGCTTGCCCGGTGCGATCTGATGCAGGGCCAACAGTTGCTTAAGGTGTGGGACAAAATCTTTATGTTGTACCTGAATCGCAGAAACATTCACCGCCAGCGGCAGCTCAATACCCTGTTTTTGCCACTGTTCCAGAATGCGACAGGACTCTTCCAGCACCCAGTTGCCGAGCGGGATGATCACCCCCAATTCCTCTGCCAACGGGATCACTTCCGTTGGTAACCCCAAACTTCCGTCCTGCCGCTGCCAACGCAGCAACGCTTCGGCACCCAGCACCTGCTGGGTTTGCATATCCACCTGAGGCTGCAGGAACAGCGTAAACTGACGTTGTTCAATCGCCCGCAGAATCTCACTTTCCTGCGTTAATCTTTTTTGCGTTCTTTCCGTCAGGCTGGGTTCAAAGAATAAGATCTGATTCTTGCCTTCGCGATGTGCCGACATCATCGCCGAAGTGGCACTACGCAGCAGTTGCTCCGCACATTCCCCACGGTAAGGAAAGTGAGCAATACCGATACTGGCATTTGGCCGTAGCGACAGATGTTCCAAGTTCAGCGGTTTATTGATCTCCGCCATAATGCGCCTGGCCAACTGCATAGCCTGGAGTGGCTGCTCAATATTTTTCGCCAGAATGGCAAATTCAGCGTTGCTTAACTGCGCCAGCACACAGTCGGCCGCAAGAGAAACGCGCAGTTTATCCACCATCATCAGCAACAGTGCTTCACGCTTTGCCGCACTGAGTACACCAGACACTTCGTGCAGTGTTTCAATCCCCACCACCAGCAGATTAAAACTCGCCGCACGGGAGGTGGAAGCAATATGCTGCTCAAGCAACGCGGTAAACAGCACCGAGTTGGGCAATTCGGTCATCGAGTTGTGGGTGCTGAGGCGGCTCATTTCAGTATGTGCTTTGGCCAACATCTGCTGATTGCGGTTGTAATTGCGCACCAGCAAACCCAGTTCATCATCCTGGTGATGGGCAGGCAACATCAGTTGATGATAAGGCATATCTTCTGGGGCAATATCCTCCAGTTCCCTCACCATCGCGCGCAACGGATAAACCAGCAACCGATTCATGCACCAGGTCACGGCGACAGACAGGATCAACGCCAGCAACAGATAAGTCGACATCATGGTCGATAAGGTGCTGATAATAAACTGGTACATACGGAACGAATCGGCCTGTAAAACCAGATAAGCCAGCGGCTGAGGGTTAGCAGGCACCCGTTCGAGGGAATGCAGCGGCACTGAAATCTGTACCGGCAGCTCAAAAATACGCGCCAGCAGCGCAGGGACGGGCCGCTCAGGCGGAAAATTAGCGTGCACCGCCTGAAATTCATTCGGCAATACGATATACGCTCGCGTGAGGATCCCCACTGGCAGCAACGAATTGAGCACATCCTCCGTTTCCGTCACATCCATACGCAACACAGCTTCGGCCAGCGGTTGACGGACAGAGTACGCGATATTCTCTAATTGATGAGCGTAATCATCCCTGCGCTGCTGCACAAAATGGAATAGCTGTATCACGATGAAAATACAGATCGTCACCAGTGCCACGCTGGACACCGTGGCCATCTGCTTAATCGTTAACGAACGCCTGACCTGCAAACCGTCTCTCCGCTGATGCCTACTGCATTAAAAGCCGTCTATTCTCCCCTCGAACCGGTCTAAGTATACTCGATGGCTGCGTATTTTCGCCTTGCCAACCCGCTGGCAGGGGATAGAAAAGCGCGGGTTTCAGCCTTATCCTAGCCGGAATACCTACAGGGTAACAAAACCACCCTATAGGTAACACCCGAATCGACCAATTTCTCATTACTTGAAATCGGCGTATGGCGTCAGCGGCTGTGGCGGCAAATCGAGATCGCCTTGCCAACCCTCGAATGAATAACGCAGATAAATCAGAGCGTGGCTTGGCGTATAGTCTTTGGCCTGCTGGATATCCACCCCTGCTCCCATCGTCCAATGAGAACCCAGGCGGCGTTCAACAATTGCCTGCAGCGTATAGCCAATACCCGAAGAAGAGCTGCCGGTTTCTACGTCAAATTTGTCTGGCAGAGAATCGGGGATCAACCCCTGTAACGGATAACGTTTTTGGTCATTGGATTTCGAATGAGAAATCGACACCGAACCACCCAACTCCCAAGACCAGTTCTCGGTACGCTGGCGATAATTGATCGGCACCGACAGCGATACATATTCTTGCGGGCTGTAATACCCCCCGTGCCCCAGAGAGTAACCGCTTAAATCCTTCTGGTAGTGCCACAGCATGCTGCTGAGGCCGAGGCTCAGGCGGCGGTTGTCTTCATTAATCAGTTTGTAGTAATAACCGGCCATCAGGCGCTGACGCTGATTATCCTCAACGTTTTTCCCCGTGAGTTGATGAGCGCTGAGATCGGCCCAGACACCGTTGGCCTCACCGCGATCGTAGCTGCCACTCAGGCTGATGCCGGTCGCCCGTACGCCGCCCCAGGTAATACCGGTATTAGGATCGCGCGTGCCGCCAAACGCCAGCAGTGAACTGGAGATTGGCCGACGTGATACCCCTAGTCGCCAGCCGATGTGATTCCAATCCCCGTTGTATGCCAAGCCCCCTACCCAATCCACCACGTCAAAGCCCATCGGCGTGGTGCCCAGATCGGTTTCCCAACGTTCGTCTCGCCAGCCAATCGCGACGCTGGTACCCGTGGCTCTCTGCCTTTCATCACCCGTACAGCCTATGGTGTTACACGTACCGAACGTCTCGAAATGTTTACCGTCTCTGGTCGCAAAGGTGCCTGCGTTCAGTTGAACCGTATCGGTACGGAAAAACGCACGGCCATCACGCAACGGCATATCCACCTGCAACATGGTGTCATGTGCCTTGTAATCGGAGACGCCCCCTGTCCCACTTGAACCCGAGTAGTCATGGTTCAGCGTCACCTTCACATCCTGCTGACGATAAAGATCGGCGGCATCAGAGCGGATACCGCGCTTCAGCCAGTCATCCATTGGGTTATTACGTGTCGCACGGGTGTAACTGTCATTATCCAGCAGGATCGCTGGCACCATACCGCTGGCGACCATGGCCTGACGATAATCCTGCTGCGCCGCAGTGGGTTGCTGTTGTGCCTGCTCTAACCGTGCCGCATCTCGGTACACCAACGCTTTCGCCTGGCCCACAGGCTCATGCACCGCGGCAGTTTTCAACTGCGTGAAGATAGCCATCGCTTTCTGCGGTTCCCCCACCGCAGACCAGGCATTGGCTAACCGGCGCTGGCCGTTGAGCGATTCCTCTTTGAGGGGGGCGGTTTGCAACCGCTGATGTGCCGCACTCAGCTTGCCTTCGGCCACATAGGCTTCTATCTCCCCCAATTGAGCTTCTGGATTACTCGGTTCACGCAGACGCACCCGCTGATAATTCGCCAGGGCTTCGCCATAGTCTTCTCTTGCCAATGCCCAATCGGCAAGCAGTAGATCGATGCGCGTATCCACAGGTTGCTGATGCAGATAGGTAATAGCCCCCGGTTCATCACCCGCGGCTCGGCGTTTTTCGGCATAATCCAGCGTGGCCTGCATCCGCAGACGCTGCGCCATCTCACGTATATCGTCGTTCCATTGCGCTTTCGGCAACGTATCCAAATGCGCTAAAGCCAGGCTCTCGCGCTCGCTGGCTGACAGATACAGCGCATAGGCATAAATTTGCTGCGGATCGTCAGGCTTTTGCCGCACCAGTTGGCGGAACAGCGCATCGGCCTGTAACGGATGCCAATCCTGCCGCAGTGCCTGCGCATAGTGGTAGGTCAGCCAGACATCATTCGGATCAATTTGATAGGCTTGCCGATAGAGTTCTATCGCTTGAGGCCATTGCTTGCGCTGCGTCAGCGCTTCGGCCTGCTGTTTCAGACTATCCAGTTGCAGGCTATTGAGGGTATCGCGCAGTTTCTCCTGCTGCCTGCTCGGCAAACTGTGCAGATAATCCAACGCCTTCTGCGGAGATTGCCGCTGGTAGATATTGACCAAACCACGCACCGCACTGCCGCTGCTCGGATCCATGCGCAGGGCCTGCTGATAGTAGCGCTCTGCGGTCACATCATCTTTATGCGCCACGGCAACATCAGCCAAGCCGATCAATGCGCTGTTGTCGCTACGGTCAATCTGCCGCGCCTGTTGGTAGTTCTGCTGTGCCAGCGGCAGATTATTGGCTTTCAGCGCTTTATCACCGGCGTCGATCGCCAACCAGTAACGATTGCTCTGAATCAGGCTCTGCCATTTACCGCTGTTGTAGCCATTTTTATCCGCTTTCTGCGCCTGCAGAAACAGGTTTAATGCCTTCTGGCGGTTACCCGCACGCGCGTAAGCCAATCCCAACGCCCCCAACACCTGTGGGTCATCTGGCGTACTGGCCAGGGCTTTTTTCAACTCTGGGATCGCCGCCTGGCTCCCCCCTTTATCCACCCGCGCCAAACCGGCCAGGCGCGCCTGATAAGCCGGATCGGCCAGCAGGGTCTGCTGTCTGGCTAGCTCCTGCCGCGCGCCGGCAGCCTGATCGCTGTTTTCAAACACGCTGAGAAAACGGTTGAGCGCCGCCACGCTCTGGGCGCTGACCGGCATGGCTTTGATCTTCTCCAGCCACAGATCGGCAGCGGGGCCACGCCCAGCGGGATCGACGGCCACCTGCTGCAAAACATCGTAGGCCTGTTGCTCCTGATTTTGGCTGAACAGCAGTTGTGCCAACGCCATACGCAGCGCAATGTTGCCGGGATACTGCCGATCCAGCTGTTGCATTTTTTGCTGTGCCACAGGCTCTTGCCCGGCTATACGCGCCACCAGTTTCCAATACTCCACCGCCAGATCGAGCGTCGGCGGATCGCCCTGGAACAATTGATCGTACTGTGCCTTGGCTTCCGGCAAGCGCCCTGCAGCAGCCATCAGGCGCGCCTGCTGCAGTTTCTGCCGCGTTTCCGGCTGAGTCAGCAGCAGATTCATCTCTGCCTGATGGTAAACGGTGGATTGTGGGGCGACATTCTTCAGCTTATCCAATTGCTGTTGCGCCAGCACCTGATTGCCCTGGCGCAACGCCAAGCGCATCCGCGCCGCAATCACTTCAGGATTATTCGGGTCCATCAGTTCAAGACGATACAGCGACTGGCGCACCAGTTCGTCTTTATTGCTGGCTTCACCAACGCGCACCTGCTCCAGTAACCATTGCTCAGGCGCAACGGTTTCTGCACTTTGCGCCAACGGTAATGTCACCAGGCTCAAAGGAAACAGGCACCACCAGTTTCTGCTGAAGTTACGCATCGCCCACATGGCATTTAGTCCCGCTCATCCGGTGACAGACGGTGGCGGCTATAAGCCTTCAGCACACGCCACAGGAACAGCGCCAGAACAACCACCACAAATGTTGCTACCGCCGCGAGCCAAGCCGGGTGTGTCGCCAGCATATGCCAGACACGCTCCCACCAGGGCAGATGGCCGACGTAGTAAATATCCCCGACGCTCAGGCTGTTAATTCCCGATTCACGCAGCACCGCCACCGAACCAAATACAACGGCACGTTTGGCTCCATCCAGCAGTGCATCGTTCAGCAGTTCATACCCCCGCGGGCTATCCGCCAACAATGCCACGATGCTGCGCTGATCGTTAAACGGCGACTGGACACCGACTATCGCCGCCATCGCCCCTTCAGAGCTGATGGTGGTTTTGCTGTCCGGCGTAGCATCATCCTGTTGTACTTTCATTTCCGGCAACGGGAGTTGCCGCATCGGGTGTTTTACCCAGCTTTGGGTGGCTTCTATCAGCAGATTGATTTGCTTCTCATCACGCAGTTCAGGCGGAATGGTGCCAATCAGCAGGATGTCGGCATCTTGGCCCTTGGCCTGTGACCAATCATCGGCCAACATAAATTCCAATGCGGGGAAACCGGTTTGAGCCCCCATATTCCCCAACGCATTAAGCAAAGCGCTCACTTGGGCGGGCTGTGGCTGTGGGCTCACCAATACCAAGGTCTGTGACAGATCCGCCATCCGGCTGAACGGGAAGCTGGCATTGGCAAAGGCACGCAGATCCGGCATCGCCATAAAGTGGCGATAGCCGGAGAAATCGATAGTGGAACTGCCGTCGATCACCGCATGATTGGGTGCTACTGAATAGGTTTCGCAACGATCTGCCGTGCCGCTGCCTAAAAGCGTAGTGTAATCAAAGTCAAAGCGTATCTGGTTGACGGCTTCCAGCTTCAGCGCCGGAATATTGACGGTTTTCTCAGAGGCAATCAGCCCCTGCCGCAGCGGAATACCCAGCAATTTCAAGCCCCGCTCGTCCTCCGGCAACAGCGGTGAAGCCTGCACAAACTGATTATTCAGGCTGATGCTCAAACGTGAACCATCCTGCACACGCGGAGCGGTGTAACGATATTTCAGCAACATATCGATACCCGTACTGCGGATCAGGAATAAATCTGGCGGCAGATTCATATTCAGCGTGATCGGCCCCGGTTCAATCCCGCTGGTTTGCAACTGCCCGGCATATTGTTGCAGTTCGCTAAAGGTCATCGGGCGATCGGTACGCACCCAGTTTGGTGCATCATACGGCTGCCGTGGCAGCAGTTGTTCAACCTTATCCACCGTCAGGCTCACACCACGGAACAGGATATTACCCTGCGCAATCCCGCGCACGGCGGTGATCAGATCGTTGTCATCACGGCCCTGTATCAGCAGCAGCTTCACATAGGGATTCTTCGGATGGCTGACCATCGCCACCGTCGGCCCGTTCACCTGCGGAGAGTCTTTCAGGAAATCAGGCCGTTGCTGATTGGTAGCAAACACAATGGCGTGCTGATTTGGTAACTGATTAAACAGCGTTGGGAACGACTGGCCACGCCACTGCGCCTTGCTGCCAAACCAGGAAGCAAGAATGCCCGCCGCACGCTGTTGCACCAGATCTGGCTGCCCGGCAAACACCATCGGCAGATTTAACGGGCGGTTATCGCGGCTGTCGAAGAAAGGCTCAGGGAAGTGCGACAGATCGTTGTCCAGCGGTAATTTCTGGAAACGCAGGTTGAGCGAACTGGATTTGCTGACGTCCAGCCACAACGCACTGTTGGCCGGGTTTTCACAGATGTCCCGGTAATGCCCGACAAACTCCAGGCGCACGCGGTTAAAATCGCTGATATAACGCGGATCGATGGGGAACTGAGCCTGGTTGATTTGGCCCAATTGCTCTTTGGCGATGGTTTTCACCCCCATCAACTCATCGTTGAGATAGAGCTTAACGTGGGATTCCTGCGGGATCAGCGACGGTGAAGGGGTAAAGGTCAGATCAAGCATCGCCTGCGATACCACTTCGTCGCTGCGCACACCAAACTCCACCTGCCCTTCAGGGCGCGTACCACGCAGCGCAAAGGTCCCCGGCGGCGGCGCAATTTGTGCAAAAGGCAATTGCACATCGCGTACCGGTGCATTCGGATCCTCTGGCACCGCCGATCTGATCGGCGTGGTGGTAGAAGACCCCACGGCCTCTGTCGCCGGTGGTACCCCGAAGGCGCTCGCTGAACTCGGCGTTTCCGCCTGAGACAGCGTACTGATGCCTAAGGCCAATGCGGTAAACCAGGTTATTTGTCTCTTCATCATATTATCGTCAATGTTAGAACCTGTTCACGGGCAAGCGGTTTATACCGCCGATGCCACAGCCTCTTTTTGAATGAAAGCCGGTTCCCTACCCACACTTTGCGGCATAAATGACACTATCCAAGCAATCATCGTGGTCAAACCGGCAATAATGCCGCGAATGATTGGCGGCGAGTAATCCGCCATTCGCATGTAACCGTGGATCCCCAACATCAATACATCACGCAGGCTTCCTACCGGTTTATCTTCAGGGAACCCGTCCTGCCACAGTGCCCAGGTGTCAGCACGTGCGAAGGTACACTGAATAAATTCAATATGTTGATGGATGGAGAGATCCTCCAAACGCATACCGACATGCGCACCAATAGCACGCGTGATCAGGCAGGGGAAACTGAATTCCTGCTGGCCGCGCTTGAGCAACAGCAACGCTTTATCACCTTCTTTAAATTGATCCGGCACGCGCATTTCAACACCCACACCGCCGTCAGAGTAATCCCGTAAGGTGCAAGGGAACAGATGACCATCGGCTTTAGCCAGGGAGGCTGGCATGGCAATTTCGACCCGGTGTGACTGGCGCATCTGCTTAACTTCCACCGCTACCGCAATGGCACCGCCAAGAATCAGCATGTTGTACAAAACCCATACCAGATTGAGCACCACCGTCATCAACTCCTCAGTCGGGCCGAAGAAAAGCCGCCAGATGCCAAATCCAATACCGGCCAGATTCAGGATGACCAGAAACAGGTAAGGGCGGGTAATCACCCAGTCAAAATGATCCTGATCTGATTGCACGCCCTTGGTCGTGACGTTGAACTTGCCTTTATGCGGGCTGAACAGAGCGACGGTGGTGGGTTTGGCGATGTACCAGGCCAACACGGTTTCATAGATTTCGCCCCAGAACGAATAACGGTATTTGCTCTGAATCCGCGAACTGGTAAGGCTGGCATGGATCATGTGCGGCAAGACATACAGCGCAATCGCCAGCGCAGGGGCATAGATGATGTAGGCATGCAGTAGCAGGAACACCAGTGGCGCAATCAGGAAAATCAGGCGCGGGCCGCCGGAAAAAAAGTGCAGCATGGCGTTGGCATAGCATAACCGCTGCCCCAGCTTCAACCCTTTGCCCAGCAAGGGATTATCCAGCCGAAATATTTGCGCCATCCCGCGCGCCCAGCGAATGCGCTGCCCAACATGGGCCGCCAGGCTTTCCGTTGCCAAGCCAGCGGCCTGTGGAATGCGGATGTACGCCGAACTATGCCCCATGCGGTGCAAACGTAACGAGGTATGGGCATCTTCGGTCACGGTTTCCACCGCGATACCGCCAATCTCATCCAGCGCACTGCGGCGCAACACCGCACAGGAACCACAGAAGAAAGTGGCGTCCCACATATCATTGCCGTCCTGCACTAGCCCATAAAACAGAGTCCCTTCGTTGGGTGTTTGGCGAAAGCGCCCAAGGTTACGCTCAAAGGGATCCGGGGAGAAAAAATGGTGCGGCGTTTGCAGCATCGCCAGTTTCTTATCTTTGAAAAACCAGCCGATGGTCAGTTGCAGAAAGGAGCGCGTCGAAACATGGTCACAATCGAAGATCGCCACGAACTCACCGGTAGCCTGCTTCAAGGCGTTGTTGATATTGCCCGCTTTGGCATGCTCATGGGTGGGCCGCGCGATGTAACGCACTCCGACTTTTTCGGCGAACGCTTTGAATTCAGGCCGATTACCATCATCGAGAATATAAATATTGAGCTTTTCTTTGGGCCAATCGATACCCAGCGCAGCATAAACCGCAGGCTTGACCACCCCCAGATCTTCGTTATAGGTCGGCACCATCAGATCGACCGTCGGCCAAGAGTCGACATCCATGGGCATCGGCACCGGCTGGCGATGCAGCGGCCAGGCGGTCTGGAAGTAACACAGAACCAGCACCGCCCAGGCATACGTTTCCGCCGCCAATAACAACAGCCCGCAAATCAGGCTGAAATGATCACCCCAGTTCAGCGTTTCGGTATAACGCCACCACAAATAGCGGCATGAAACGGTCAGCGAGAGCACGATCAGCATCAGGATCGGTAAGCGCCCAGGCAAACGGCGCACCATCATGGCGACACACCACAGCAACAGCACAAAGACAAACTGCGCCCACAGTTCAAACGGCTGAGAAATACATAGCAGCGCCATCAGCGCCACCAACACCCCAACGGCGATCAACATCGCTTGCCGCACCCGCCGGTTCAGCCGGTTGAAACGTTGCCAGAGCCGTTGCCCCAATTCGAATTGCTGTATGCGCTGCGGTAACCCCTTAATTTCCATAATGTAACTGCGCTGAAAACGCTGCCAACTTTCGGCATAGCGCCGTTTTTTCGGTGCGGCAGGGCGGCGAGTGATCAACAACCACGTGCATTGCAGCAGATAACGCAAGACGTCGGCAGGTTTCGGGCGGCTACGTGAGAGAGCGGGGAACCAATGAGGGTGATTGGCCAGGATCCTCTGCCACTCCGGGGATTCAAAGCGTAGGAAAACCCAGCCCAGTAATACCATCAGCGTGTTGAAAAAGGCGGCAAAGGGGGAGGCTTTCTTCTGGCGATAGGTGCGGTAGCGCGCCTGTATCGCCTCACGAACAGGAGGAATCAGCAGCAGGCTTAATGCCCGGCTCATACCGCCGCCCCCTGCAGATTAATCAGGCACCAGTTGGCCAGCGTCAGGACCTCCTCGGCAGCCAGGCTTTCTGGCCGGTATTCCCCCAGCGGCTGTTTGGCGGCCAGCGCTTCGAACAAGGCCTCATCACGGTGAACCATCAGCGGGATCAGACCCGCCAGCGTTTGCAACCAGAACTGGTGTAAGTCTTCCTGCAATTGGCTGGCGGCAGAATAGGCATTAATCAGGAAATGGCAGTGGGCCGGTAAAGCTTGCTGATGCAAGCGGGCATGGCAATTGGCATCGGGATTCAGCACCAGAAAGATGCTGTCAGCCAGCGCCAGTTGCTGCTGAATCAACGGGGTATTACCGGCTGGAATATCCAGCAGGATCCAACGGTATTGTTTCGAGGATTTTATCTGCTGCAAAAAATCCTGCCATCGTTGCGGAGTGGCGCAGCATTGCTGCTCTATCCTCGACTGCTCGGCCACGCTTAAGCGGCCAAACGGCAGAAAATCGAGTTTCTTGCAGTAGCGCATCGCCCCCTGCTGCCAGTTATCGCCATCCAGTTCGGATCGCGCCCAGCCACGGCTCAGTTCGAAAGGGGTGCTGAAATGTAAACGCAATAGGTTATCCGGCGAAAAATCGATCGCCAGCACCGACTCCCCTAATTCTTGGAATGCCCAAGATAACGCGGCTACCAACGAGGTAGCGCCGCTACCCCCCCGCACCCCTTGCAATGCGATCACCGGCATGGGTCAGAGGCCCCCTATTTTTTCTGCGCTAACTCCGCTAATAATGGCCAGCGATCCATCATTTTCGCTAGCCGTTCCTGACGCAAAATATCGATGTAATTTAATTCAGGCAAAGAAAACGCAAGAGTCAGGGTGACCAAATCATCTTGCATCTGTGATTGCTCAACCGCCTTGCGGAAATGTGATAAATCACCGTTATTCATTCTGCCACCTTCAATTAAAGTAGGCTAATGTTAAATGACTATAGTAATGAATTCAGAAAAAAACTGATGGTATAAATCTATTTATTTATTATAACGCAAGCAAACAGGAGCGTTATTCTTGGCATTGTGTTACGGTTTTTCAACGGCTTAATCTGTCAGTTCTGTGATACTTTCGACAAAAGTAGAATAAAACTATGGCGCACTCTTTCTTATTAGGTATCCGACAAATATGGGAAGAATTGTCGGTCATGCAGTCACCCGGGTTTTACTGGGTTAATGTCGATCGCCAGATCGATGCGAATTTGCTTTGCCGGCAAATTATCACCGCCCAAACAGAAGACAGTTTGCTGGCATTGATTTGCAGCCATGACAAACCGAGCCATTTGCTGGCCGATCTCCCTTCACCAGCAATAAAGAAACTGCCCCTCTATACTTTGCCGGATAAAAAGACCGCGCTGTTATTTTTACGTGACGACCTGATGCGCACGTTACATCCCAAAAATCGCCTGTTGATTCTGCTGGCTCAGGCAGATCTCTGGCAAACGTTCACCGACGATGAACTGCGCGTCTGGTCGTACGGCCTCGCCAAATGGTTGCGCCAACGGCAGTGCACCCTGATTTTGCTCAGCTACGGCAGTGGCGTTAATAAACTCAAGGATCGGCTCAGCGCCGAGCACCGTATTCTGAATGGGCTTGCCAACCTGCAGTGGCAGCAGGACAGCGCACAGTACCTGGTAAACTGGTGGAGCACTGCAAACTGCATCAACGCCAACCAACTGATGACACTGTACCCAACCCCAGAGGGCTGGCTGGCCCAAGAGGAAGAAAAGACCACATCCTCACCCACCAGGGTGGTCAGCGATGCGGGCCGCTATCTGGCAGAAAGGTCTATTCTTGAAGGTGCTCCGCCGCTGTCTGTTAATTGGAAACTCTTTGAAAACAGCGTGTTGCTGACCCAGCACGGTATGCAGGCCATGGCGGCCACGCTGATTTATGCCCTCTACCAGAGCGATCAGGTCGAAATTTTAGCGCATCAAATCCACAGCCTGCGCCGCCAGCGTGGAAACGGGCTCAAGATTGTGGTTCGCGAAATGAGCGCCAGCCTGCGCTACAGTGATGAACGCCTGCTATTGGCCTGCGGAGCCAGCCTGATTGTTCCCCATATTGCACCGCTTTCAAGTTTTCTGACCATGCTGGAAGGGGTTCAGGGCCAGCGTTTATCGCGCTATATCCCCGTCAATATTGATGCTCTGCTGGCTGGGCTGCGTCCGTTGCCAGTGAAGGGATACCTGCCGCTGGAAGATTTCAGCAAGGCCGTGGTATCGCTGCTGGAAAACACCTTGCTCCCAGAAGACGGTAAAGGCGTGATGGTTGCATTACGCCCGGTCCCTGGGCTAAGCGCTCGGCAGTCGATGACCTTGTGCCATCAACGCCGCTTCGGCGACATCATGACCGTGGCACAAAACCGGTTATTCCTGTTCCTTTCTACCTGCCGGATCAACGATCTCGACACCGCACTGAAGTTCATCTTCCGGTTACCGGTGCGCGAAGCTTTCAGTAACTGGGTCGTCTGGTATGAGGACGTCGATATTCTTTCTGAAATCAAACGACTCGCCCAGAACATGGAACTTGCCCAGTCAACTCTCAAACGTGATCTGAAATCGGCCCCTAAAACTGCGGCCACTGTTGAAGATGTGCCAACTGAGGAGCGCCGCCAGCCGATCCCTATCACTCTGTTAAGCCACGGGCAAAAGGAGTAAGTCTGATGGATATTAACGATATTATGCAGTTAACACTCTTATGCGCGATAGTCTTTATCCCGTTAGGTTACGCTTTGCATCGCCGCTTCCCAAACTGGCGTCAATATTGCCAAAACCTGCTGCTCTCGCCACGTTATTTAAAGCGGGCGGGGCTATGGACTCGTGAAGAGCCTTCTTCTCCGATTAAGCGTGAAAAACACAATGGATAAAAAGAGAACAACGCCGCCTGAGCTGAGTCCATGGCGCTACTGGCGCGGCCTGGGCGGCTGGAACTTTTACTTTTTGATCAAGTTTGCCCTACTGTGGTTTGGCTATCTGAATTTTCATGCACTGCCAAACCTGGTGTTTATGGCATTTCTGCTGATGCCTATTCCCTCTCAGCGGCTGCACCGCTGGCGGCACATTATTGCTATTCCAATCGGGATGGGTCTGTTCTATTACGACACCTGGCTGCCCGGCATTAACAGCATTATCAGCCAGGGTTCACAGCTTGCGGGTTTCAGTAGTCAGTACCTGCTTGAGCTGGTCGAGCGCTTTATCAATTGGCAAATGCTGGGCGTGGCCTTCGTTATGCTGATTGCCTATCTGTTTTTGGCGCAATGGTTACGGATTACGGTGTTCTCCGTCGCGGCGATGGCTTGGCTAAATGTGGTGAATCTCAGCGGCCCGGCAGTGCCCTTACTGCCAGCGGCCACTACTGCTGCAGCCTCAATGCCCATGATGCCCGCCGCCAACGATGCTAATTCAGGCGGCAACGCTCAGCCCACCGTGAGTGGCCTGCCGACCAACGCCAATCTCACTGCCAGCCTGGAACAGTTTTACGATCAGGAAAAAAACCGCGCGACGAGTTTTCCGGCTACGCTGCCCACGGATGCTCAACCGTTCGACCTGTTGATCATCAACATCTGTTCGCTCTCTTGGTCAGATCTGGATGCCACAAATCTGCAGAACCATCCGCTGTGGAGCAAGATGGACATCATGTTCACCAACTTCAACTCAGCGACTGCCTACAGCGGCCCGGCGGCCATCCGTCTGTTGCGTGCCAGTTGCGGTCAGGACTCGCACCACGATCTGTACCAGCCCGCCGATCAGCAGTGTTACCTGTTTGATAACCTGGCCAAGCTGGGCTTCAAGCCGCAACTGATGCTGGATCACTCAGGCCAGTTCGGTGATTACCTGAAAAACCTGCGTACCGATGGCGGCCTGCAGGCACCGTTGATGTCTCAAGCGGGTATCAGCAATGAACTGACCTCTTTCGACGGTGAACCCATTTACAACGACCTGGAACTGCTGAGACGCTGGGTCGATCAGCGGCAAAAAGGCACCGATCCGCGCACGGCAACCTTTTTCAACATCATTCCGTTACACGATGGCGATCGATTTGTGGGGGCCAACAAGGGCGCAGATTACCAACCACGGGCGCAAAAATTGTTAGATCAGTTGAACATCTTCTTTGATGAGTTGCAGAAATCCGGGCGGAAAGTGATGGTCGTACTCGTACCGGAACATGGTGCAGCGCTGGTTGGCGACAAAATGCAGATGTCTGGCCTGCGCGACATTCCAAGCCCGAGCATCACACACACGCCAGTGGGGATCAAACTGTTCGGTATGCAGGCGCCGCACCCCGGCAGTCCGTTTGAGATTAAAACGCCAAGCAGCTATCTGGCGCTGTCTGAACTGGTCTCACGGCTGGTGGATGGCAAAGTCTTTAGCGCACCGAACATCGACTGGCAAACGCTGACTCAGGGCCTGCCACAAACCATCGCCGTCTCTGAGAATGACAACGCGGTTATCATGCCGTTCCAGGGCAAACCCTATATTCGCCTCAACGGTGGCGACTGGGTGCCTTATCCACAGTAACTTCACCTCGGCACGCCTGCGGGCGTGCTTTTTCTCTTTCACCCAATAAAAAACGCCGATATTTCTACCGGCGTTGGAGGTGTTCAGGCACAGAAAATAGCTTCAGGTGCCTGACGCTTCGTCCTGATCGACCGCAAAACACGCCACCATCTGCTCACCATACTTTTTCAGTTGCGGCTGCAACTGGCTGCAGGTGCCAAAAGCGCGGCGACAACGAGCATTGAACGCACAGCCCGGTGGCGGATTCATCGGGCTTGGCAGTTCGCCAGTCAGTTTGATGCGTTCACGGCGCATATCCGGGTTCAGGCGCGGTGTGGCAGAAAGCAACGCCTGCGTATACGGATGCCGTGGGTTGTTGAAGATCGCGTCTTTGCTGCCCTTTTCCACACAACGGCCAAGGTACATCACCATCACTTCATCAGCGATATGCTCGACAACCGACAGATCGTGGGAAATAAACACATAAGACAGCCCCAGTTCCTGCTGCAGATCCATCATCAGGTTCAGCACCTGCGCACGTACGGAAACATCGAGTGCAGATACCGGTTCATCGGCGATCACCACGTCAGGATTGAGCATCAGCCCACGTGCGATAGCAATACGCTGACGCTGCCCGCCGGAAAACATATGCGGATAACGATCGTAATGCTCGGTTTTCAAGCCGACTTTCGCCATCATCGCCAACACCTTTTCACGCCGCTCGGCAGTGGACAACGCGGTATTGATCAACAGCGGTTCCTCGAGGATCTGCCCGACCTTCTTGCGCGGGTTCAGCGATCCGTAAGGATTCTGGAACACGATCTGGATCTTCTGGCGGCGCAGCTTTTCCGCCGTAACATCCGGCTTCAACAGATCCTGCCCCTGATAGTACAGCTCGCCCCCCGTCGGGATTTCAATCATCGTCAACAGGCGGCCCAGCGTGGATTTACCACAGCCAGATTCCCCCACCACTGCCAGCGTCTTACCACGCTCCAGCGTAAAGGAAACACCATCCAGCGCCTTCACCAGCTGTTCCGGGGCAAACATCCCCTTCTTGACCGGATAGTGTTTTTTCAGGTCAATGGCCTGCAATAAAGGTTGATTCTGGCTCATACGGTCGGCCTCCCCGCATCGTCCAGCGGTGTGTGACATTTAACCTGACGGCCCGGGATGGTGCTCAGCTCAGGCTCCTCAGTACGGCAACGCTCATTGGCATACGGGCAACGCGGGTTGAGCAAACACCCTTCTGGCCGATCGTATTTCCCCGGTACCACGCCCGGCAACGACGCCAAGCGCGCCTTGTCGGTGGCAAATTCCGGCAAAGCACGCAGCAACGCCTGCGTATACGGGTGGCGCGGCGCACGGAAGATTTCCGACGCTTTCCCCGACTCCACCACCTGCCCGGCGTACATCACAATAATGTGATGCGCGGCTTCCGCCACCAGCGCCAGATCGTGGGTGATCAGCAGCAGCGCCATGTTTTCCCGCTGTTGCAATTCCAGCAGCAGTTCGATGATCTGTGCCTGAATGGTCACGTCGAGCGCGGTAGTTGGCTCATCGGCGATCAGCAGCTTGGGCCGGCAGGCAATCGCCATGGCGATCATCACGCGCTGGCTCATCCCACCGGAAAGCTGATGCGGATACACATCCAACCGCGAAGCAGGGTCGGGAATGCCAACCTGCGTTAACAAATCAATCGCTCGCTGGCGGCGAGTGCGGCGGTTACCGCCCTGATGCACCTTCAGCGCTTCCATAATCTGATAACCGACGGTGTAGCACGGGTTCAGGCTGGTCATCGGATCCTGGAAAATCATCGCCACTTCAGAACCCACCAGTTGGCGGCGCTCTTTTTCAGAGATCTTGCGCAGATCCTGGCCGTTAAACTCCAGTTTGTCGGCCATGACCTTGCCGGGATAATCAATCAGCCCCATGATCGCCAGCGAACTGACGGATTTACCGGAGCCTGATTCGCCCACAATACCGACTACCTGCCCTTGCTCAACGCGGTAACTGATTCGGTCTACTGCGCGGAACGGCGCACCTTCGTCACCGAAGTGCACCGAAAGTTTATCTACATTCAATAATGCCATGATCCGGTCCTCGTCACTGCTTGAGTTTGGGGTCGAGAGCATCACGCAGGCCGTCCCCCATCAGGTTAAATGCCAGAACCGTCAGCAAAATTGCCACGCCTGGGAAAGTCACCACCCACCAGGCACTTTGCGCGAACTGCAGTACATCCGAAAGCATGGTGCCCCATTCTGGCGTTGGCGGTTGCGCGCCCATGCCGAGAAAGCCGAGAGCGGCCATATCCAGAATGGCATTCGAGAACCCCAAAGACGCCTGCACGATCAGCGGTGCCAGGCAATTTGGCAGAATATTGACGAACATCTGGCGCAGCGCGCCAGCACCCGCCACGCGGGAAGCGGTGACGTAATCACGATTGACCTCCACCAGCACCGCCGCACGGGTTAAACGCACGTAGTGAGGCAAAGCCACAAAAGTCAGCGCCAACGAGGCGTTGACGATCGATGGGCCAAACACCGCCACCAGCACCAACGCCAGCAGCAGGCTTGGCAGCGCCAGCATGATATCGACAATACGCATGATGATCGCATCCACCACGCCGCCGAAATAGCCCGCCAGCAAACCAAACACCACGCCCATAATCAGCGACAGCACCACCACCAGGCAGCCCACCAGCAGCGACAGACGTGCACCGTACATCAGGCGCGACAGCACATCGCGCCCGACATCGTCGGTGCCCAACAGAAACTGCCAGCTACCGCCTTCCTGCCACACCGGGGGTTTGAGCAGAGCATCACGGAATTGTTCTGCCGGGGCGTGCGGAGCCAGGAACCCAGCCCCCACGGCCACGATCAACATAATGATGATATAAACCAGGCCAACCACGGCCCCTTTGTTGCGCTTGAAATAGTGCCAGAACTCCTGGAATGGGGTCATTGGCTTCGGCGCACCTTTCACTACCGACTCGGTAACTTGAGACATCAGAGCGCCCCTTATTTCTTGTGGCGAATACGCGGGTTGACCACGCCGTAGAGCACGTCTACCAGCAGGTTAACCAAAATAATCATACAGGCGACCAGCAATACGCCGCCCTGAACAACCGGATAGTCGCGGCGTTGCAGCGCGTCCATCAGCCAACGGCCAAGGCCCGGCCAGGAGAAGATGGTTTCGGTGAGGATCGCACCGGCCAGCATGGTACCGACCTGCAAGCCGATCACCGTCACCACCGGCAGCAAGGCGTTGCGCAGTGCATGCACCACGATCACCCGCATACGGCTCACCCCTTTAGCACGCGCAGTGCGGATGTAGTCTTCACCCAGCACTTCCAGCATCGAGGAACGGGTCATACGCACGATCACCGCCAACGGGATAGTCCCCAGCACGATCGCGGGCAGGATCATATGCATCACCGCGTCTTTAAAATCGCCAGGTTCACCCCAGATCAGGGTATCTATCAGCATAAAACCGGTCAGCGGCAGGCTGTCATCCAGGAACACCGTGTCACTGACGCGCCCCGACACCGGCGTCAAGTTGAGCTGCACCGATACCAGCATGATCAGCATCATGCCCCACCAGAAAATCGGCATGGAATAACCGGTCAGCGAGATACCCACGGCGGTGTGATCGAAAACCGAGCCGCGTTTAACCGCCGCCAGCACGCCAACCGGAATACCGACGATCACCGCGAACAGCATCGCGCAGATACCCAGTTCCAGCGTGGCTTTAAAGCGCGGAACAAATTCTGTCCAAACGGAGACGCGGCTTTTGAGTGACGTACCCAAGTCGCCCTGCAGCACGTTGGATACATAGTGGAAATATTGTTGAAACAGCGGCTTGTCCAGCCCCATTTCTGCCATGAGCTGTGCATGGCGCTCTGCGGAGATCCCGCGTTCCCCGGCCATGATGGTCACTGGGTCACCGGGGATCATATGAACGAATGCAAAAGTCAGCAACGTAATGCCGATAAACGTTGGGATAACTAACCCCAAACGTCGGAGTATGAACTGCAACATATCCCGAACTCTCTGTATCAATGCCCGGCAGCTCATCGTCCGCCAAGCTTATTAAAACTCACATGCTTCACAACATTCCTTTAGGGACAGGAATGCAGGGGCGCAACCCGTTGCGCCCCTGCACATTCACCGTACCTAATTCTGGCTTTTAACCCGGCTAAACAGGCCAGAGAGCAAGACGTGTGGTGCATAACAATCGACGCATATTATTTAAGATAGGCGAGATTGTAAGCACCGCACTGCTATCTGGCCGTGCAGCAGATTAAAATTTAATCCAGAGAAACGTTCTCAAAGTGATGCTTACCAAGCGGATCCACCACATAGCCCTTCACTTCTTTACGCACAGGTTCATAAACGGTTGAGTGAGCGATGATCAATGCCGGAGCCTGATCGTGCATCACTACCTGAGCCTGCTTGTAGAGTTCTGCGCGTTTGTCGTGGTTCGCTTCAGCACGCGCCGGTTGAATCAGATCTTCAAACGGCTTGTAGCACCAGCGGGAGTAGTTCGAGCCATCTTTGGCGGCTGCACAGCTGAACAGGGTGGCGAAGAAGTTATCCGGATCCCCATTGTCCCCGGTCCAACCCATCATCACTGCCTGATGCTCACCGTCTTTAGCACGCTTGAGGTATTCGCCCCACTCGTAGCTGACGATATTGGCCTTAACGCCAATCTTCGCCCAGTCAGACTGGATCATTTCAGCCATACGACGCGCGTTCGGGTTATACGGACGTTGTACCGGCATCGCCCACAGATCGATGGTAAAACCATCCGGTAAACCCGCTTCTTTCAGCAGTTCTTTCGCCTTGGCAGGATCGTAAGCATAATCCTGCACTGCATCGTTGTAGCCCCACATGGTCGGTGGGATCAGGTTCTTGGCCGGTTGACCCGCGCCCTGATAAACCGCTTCGATGATCGCTGGCTTATTCACTGCCATAGTCAGTGCCTGACGCACCTTCACATTATCCAGCGGCTTTTTCTCAACGTTGAACGACAGATACCCCACGTTCAGACCAGGCTGCTCCATCAGGTTGACAGCTTTGTCCTGCTTCAGACGGGCAATGTCAGCCGGGTTCGGGTACGGCATGACCTGGCACTCGTTTTTCTGCAGCTTGGCGTAACGCACAGAGGCATCTGGCGTGATGGAGAACACTAAGCGATCAATCTTCGGCTTGGTGCCCCAGAAACCGTCAAAGGCTTTGTAGAGGATTTTGGAATCTTTCTGGTATTGCAGCAGTTGGAACGGGCCGGTACCCACCGGGTTCAGGTCCACTTTTTCCGGCGTGCCAGCTTTCAGCATATTAGCCGCATATTCCGCCGACAGAATCGAGGCGAAATCCATCCCCAGATCGGCCAGGAACGGGGCTTCTGGGCGGGTCAGCACAAAGCGCACGGTGTGATCGTCAACTTTTTCAACTTTAGCAATCAGATCGCCCATGCCCATACCCTGGAAGTACTCATAGGTGCCGCCAGAGACTTTGTGGTAAGCGTGCTTAGGATCAAGCTGACGTTGGAAAGAGAAAATAACGTCGTCGGCATTAAAATCACGGGTCGGTTTAAAATCTTTGGTACTTTGCCACTTCACGCCTTGGCGCAAGTGGAAGGTATAGGTTTTACCGTCTTCGCTGACTTCCCATTTCTCAGCCAGGCCAGGCTCCAGTTCGGTGGTACCCAGTTTGAACTCAACCAAGCGGTTATAGATTGGCACCGAGCTGGCATCATAAGTGGTGCCAGAGGTGAACAGTTGCGGGTTAAACCCTTCAGGCGAGCCTTCAGAACAGTAAACCAGGGTTTTTGCTTGTACGCTGGCCGCTACGGTCAACGCGATCAGCCCAATACCGAATTTCAGAATCCCCGATTTCGCCAAGGAACTTGTCATCGCTAGTGCTCCAATTTGTGTGATGTGTGTACACCCTCGTCTTCAGGCCGTAACGATGTGAGTTACAGCCTGAAACCTGTTGGGTAAATACTGCCGAGCCTATATTTTTTATGACGCGGCCCGTGCAGTCGGTGCCCGGAGGCAAGAGGAATGATAGCGCAAAAGTGCCGGATGGAACGCATCAAGCTGGGCGTTTGAGCACGTGGAATTCACTCATGCAACTCTCGCTCTAATCCCTGAGGCTACCAAATTGCCAACTGTTTGGGATGCCGTCAATATAACCAGTCGGGATTTACCTAGACTGTGAGAAACAGCAAACAAACATAAAAAAAACCGTTAAGTAACATTTGCGGCATTTAAAATTGTGCTACCCACCAAAAATCAGATAAACGACCTGAATAAAGTCATTATTCTGGCGTTAAACGCTAATAAAAAACCAAGAAAGTTTGTTGCTAAATGATGGTTATCTGAACGGTTATTTTTGTGATCCAGGTAAAAAACAGGAGGAAATGCTAAACGCGTGGGATAAAAACAGGCGGCAAGCGGGAGCTATTCAGCGCTTATGATTGACGGCAAAACCGCACTTCGCTCGGCTCAAACCTCCTTCGGCTTTTCTCATCTTCTTAAATTACAGACGAAAAAAAACCTGCTCGAAAGCAGGTTTTTCAAATATGGTCGGCGAGAGAGGATAACTCGCATCTCCGATGCTCGCCCTGCGGGCCGTTGCTAAAGCAACGTTGTCTCGCTTCGCTCGGCTCAAACCTCCTTCGGAGGTTCTCATCCTCTTAAGCTACAAAAGCAAAAAACCTGCTCGAAAGCAGGTTTTTCAAATGTGGTCGGCGAGAGAGGATTCGAACCTCCGACCCACTGGTCCCAAACCAGTTGCGCTACCAAGCTGCGCTACTCGCCGTAGCGGGGCGCATATTACTGCTGGCGATTATATGCGTCAATGACTTTTTCCTACCGGGCGGTTCAAGTGGTGGCAAAAGCATCATCCAGCCAACCGTTTACAGCTACCTGGCTTTCAGGCTGCCGCCATTGCTGTGGATCACATCGCGATACCAATAGAAACTCTTTTTCCGGTAGCGCTCCAAGCTCCCACTACCGCTGTCGTCACGATCAACGTAAATAAAGCCGTAACGCTTCGACATTTCAGCTTTCGAGGCGCTCACCAGATCGATCGGCCCCCAGCTGGTGTAGCCCATCACCTCAACCCCGTCGTCAATTGCCTCACCCACCTGCACCAGATGATCGTTGAGGTAGTTGATGCGGTAATCATCATTGATACTGCCGTCGGCTTCGAGGCGATCTTTCGCTCCCAGACCGTTTTCAACGATAAACAGCGGTTTCTGATAGCGGTCATACAGCATATTGAGCAGATAGCGCAGGCCAACGGGATCGATCTGCCAGCCCCATTCCGAACTGGCCAGATGCGGGTTCGGCACCATATTAAGAATATTGGCACGGGCAGTGTTGTTTTGCGCTTCGTCGATGGTCACACAGCCGCTCATGTAATAGCTGAACGAGATAAAATCGATAGTTTCACGCAATGCCTGCTTATCTTCGCTGGTGATTTCTATCTGGATACCATTTTCACGGAAGAAACGCTGCATATAGGCCGGATAGGCACCGCGCGCCTGCACATCGCCAAAGAATAGCCAGTCGCGGTTCTGGCGCTGGGTTTCCAACAGGTCTTCCGGCTTACACGTCAGCGGGTACAGAATGCCCCCCAGCAACATATTGCCGATTTGCCCACCCGGCACAATCTCATGGCACGCTTTGACCGCTTTGGCACTGGCCACCAACTGATGGTGGATCGCCTGATAAATCTCGCTTTTGCTGCTGTCTTCCGGCAAACCGACGCCGGTAAACGGCGCGTGCAGCGACATGTTGATCTCATTGAACGTCAGCCAATACTTGACCTTGTGCTTGTAGCGCTCAAACACCGTGCGGGCATAACGTTCAAAGAAGCCGATAGTTTTACGGCTGGCCCAGCCGCCATATTTTTGCGTCAGACCATACGGCATTTCGTAGTGAGACAGCGTGATCAGCGGCTGAATGCCGTGTTTCGCCATCTCATCAAACAGCCGATCGTAAAATGCCAACCCGGCTTCATTCGGCACTGCTTCATCCCCCTGCGGGAAGATGCGCGCCCAGGCAATAGAAGTACGCAGGCACTTAAAGCCCATTTCGGCAAACAGCGCAATATCCTGCGGATAGCGATGATAGAAATCGATCGCCACATCTTTAATACCGCTGTCACCCGCCACGCGTGGCGTCAACGCCCCGAAAATCCCGTGAGGCTGCAGATCAGAGGTGGAAAGGCCTTTACCGTCCGCCAGATAAGCGCCTTCCACCTGATTTGCCGCGACTGCGCCACCCCACAGAAAATGTTCTGGAAATTTGCTACTCATGGTCTCTCCTCAATGATCCTGATTAACGTAATAAAGTCAGCAACGATGCCTGTTCCTGTACCGGACTGTGGCCGCTGGTTAACACATCAATGTAATCATCGCTGTTGCTGATGATGATCGGCGTAGTGGTGTCAAAACCGGCGGCGTTAATCGCTGCCTGGTCAAATTCGATCAGCAGATCGCCTTGCCTGACGCGATCGCCCTCTTGGATATGTGCGGTGAAATGCAAACCGTCGAGTTTGACGGTATCAATGCCGACATGGATGAGCAGCTCTGCCCCTTCATCCGATTCTATGCCAATCGCGTGTCGGGTCTTGAACAGCGACACGACCCGGCCATTCACCGGTGCCACCACCCGGCCCAGATGCGGCTTAATCGCCACACCTTTACCCAACAGACCGCTGGCGAAAGTGGCGTCCTTGACCTGTTCCAAGGGGATGATGTCACCCGCGATCGGGCTGCTCACGAATTGCTTACGGTCCAAGGGAATGTCAGCCAATGAAGGCTGCGCTGAGGGGGCTTCTGCGGGTGGTTCCAGGCCAAACAGATAGCTGGCAACCACCGCAAACAGAAACGACGCCAATGTACCCACAATCGCCCCCCATACTGTGGCGTCAAAGCCTCCTGCGGGGATGATCTGGGCAAAGGTGAAGATACTCACCAAACCAAACGAATAGACCGCACTGTGGAAGTAACCAATCACCGCGCCACCTAATGCACCACCGATACAGCCGAAAATAAATGGCCGCTTATTCGGCAAAGTGACCCCGTAAACCGCCGGTTCCGTAATGCCAAAGATGCCAGCGCTCACGGCAGAACCCGCCAGGACACGCAGTTTGGCGTCGCGAGTGCGCAACATCACCCCCAGCGCAGCCCCCACCTGCCCCATCACTGCGGGCAGCAGCAGTGGCGACATCGTGTCGCGCCCCAGCACGCTCAGGTTGTTGAGCATGAGCGGCACCAAGCCCCAGTGCAGGCCGAAGATCACGCAGACTTGCCACATAGCCCCCATAAAGGCCCCGGCCACAACCGGGTTGAAGGCATAAATAGTTTGATAGCCGTGCGCCAGCAGGTGGCTTAGCCAGGTCGCGGCAGGGCCAATCAACAGGAACGTTAATGGGACGGTCACCAGCAGACACATCAGCGGCGTTACAAAATTACGCAACGCACTGTGGATCACCCGGTTAAACAGCGGTTCCAAACGGCAGGAGACCCAAGCCGCAAAAATGATCGGGATCACCGACGAACTGTAGTTAATAAAGGTGATCGGAATACCGAGAAAATGTTCCGCTTGCGCCCCCGGTTGCTGTGCCGCCTGGAAGGCCGCCATCATCAAGGGGTGTGTCAGTGCACCGCCAATCGCCATGGTCACAAAGACATTACCGCCGAATTTCTTACCTGCGGTATAACCCAGCATGATAGGGAGGAAGTAAAACAGCGCATCGCTCGCCGCAAACAGCAGTTTGTAAGTGCCGCTGCTCTCCAGCAACCAACCGCAGGCCAGGCTCAGCGCCAGAAAGCCTTTCAGAATCCCCGAAGCCGCCATCACGCCAAGCAACGGGGTAAAAATACCGGAAATGACATCAATAAAACGGCTGAGCAGATTTTCCTTTTGGTCATCATCGCCTTTGGCCGGAGCTTCATCTGCCCCAACCAAGGTATTCACGGCCTTATACACCTCTCCGACATGGTTACCGACCACCACCTGAAACTGGCCGCCGCTTTCCACTACCATGATAATACCCGGATTCTTCTTCAATGTTTCAGCATCTGCCTGACTGCCATCGCGCAGTTTAAACCGCAGACGGGTCGCGCAATGCACCAAGCTTTTCACATTATCGCGGCCACCGACACCGGCCAAGACCTCACTGGCTAATTCATGATATTTCATAAAGGTATCCTTAACACTCAGCTCTGCCGACTCGCTTCCTGGGCGTAGGCCAATCGCCATGGTGGAATTCAGCGCAAAAAAAAACCTAAACCTCATCACCTCTGCTCCCAACACGGGAAGACAGAAGCCTGAGGTTTA
Organism: Serratia sp. Ag1; assembly: GCF_000743355.1. Taxonomy (GTDB): domain Bacteria; phylum Pseudomonadota; class Gammaproteobacteria; order Enterobacterales; family Enterobacteriaceae; genus Chania. The sequence goes on along the minus strand of NZ_JQEI01000015.1, from coordinate 123,659 downwards.
GGTTTTGCCTGTCGAAACAGTGACAACCCTAAAACGGCTGAGCTATGACGGTAGCATTCTGTTTTTCAATGCAGCAAGACTTTCCGCCACAAAGTTGCCGAACTGTGATCCACAAGGCAAAACAGGATGAGATACTACAGGCCACTTAAACATTAGGCATTCTAATGTTATTCGCTAATGTAACTCATATTGAGTATACATTTAAATTGAACATTTCACACTACCTAGAACATAAAAAACATATAGATAACATATCATTAGTTTTTTAAGGTATCTTTCGAAGATAAGAGAGCTTAACGCCAACCTAAATCCTTCAACAAGAAGATTCTTAAATAAGTCACTGTTTTTACAAAAAAATCATGAGATTAATCTCATTTTTAAAACGCAATACATCAGAAAAATTAATTAAAATGTAGACAAAAATAATCAGCAGTATTATTAATGATGCCCTGCGTATTTGTTTTAGGGACAGTTGTGACCATGGCTTTACGTGCAAAGATTGGGCGGATTTTAATTACTGGCGCAGGCGGCAGGGTGGCGATGGCCTTCAGGCAATTTGCAGCCGACCGTTATACGTTTCGGTTAGCGGAGAAAGACCGGAGCCTGCTGACCCATGTGCGCCCCGATGATGAAACGTTGGTGTTTGACATTACCGATATCAAAGCTTGCCGTAACGCTTGTGCCAATATCGATACCGTTTTACATCTGGCCGCCGATCCTTCGTCCAGTAAGGATTTCTGCACCTCTTTGATGAGAAACAATATCCTTGGTACATTCAATATGTTCCGTGCGGCAAAAGACGCAGGCTGCAAGCGGGTGGTTTACGCCAGCTGCGCGCAGGTAGTAGAGGGTTATCCACTGGATTATCAGGTTCGCCCGGCAGATGCACCGAAGCCAAAGAACCTGTACGGCATCAGTAAAGCCTTCGGAGAAGGCATTGCCGCCTATTTTGCCTATCAGGAGGGGCTTTCGTCACTGTCGGTCAGGATTGCCAACTTCACTACCCTGACGGCCAACCGACAAATCAGTGCACGTGATATGAGTACTTTTCTCAGCCACCGGGACGCTGTCAATCTGCTTGATCGCTGCATTCGGGTGGCAGACGTGCAGCATGCCGTGGTGCACGGCATTTCCAACAATCATTATAAAAGGCTGTCGCTAGAGGAAACTACGCACCTGCTCGGTTATCACCCTAAGGATGATGCGTTCTCCCTGCTCGGTTTTACCTAAAAGTCATGGCTGACTTGCTCCGGCAAATCGCCCAACGCCGGGTGGATCCCGGCGTTAATGAGACAGAAAATTACGGCTTTTCGGCAATTTTGCGCAGATACTCATTATTCTTAAACGCGATAATGACCATTTCAAAACATACGCGAGTAAACACGCCACCAACAACCAAGCCAAGCAGGCCACGGAAGAACTCGCCATACACCATCAACCCAACGCCACCGATCACAACGCTCAACAAACAGAGCCAATAGACGAAAGTGATGATTTTTGGCGTGAGCATCGCTTCAAAAAAGAAAATATTTTTCACAGTCTGTTTTCCCTCGTTAAAACCCTATACCCCAAATAATCCGAACAACTTGAAGTATGACGGGTATATATTCCCAAAAAGGCAATAAGCCCCCTGCTGACAAGCAGCGGCTAAATATTAATAATCTTTTCTGAGTTTTACAAAGAGTAAACGCGTGGATTAAAAGAGAAACACCGTTGAATACACTCTATAAAGTGAGGCCTCAAATCGGTGCCGGGTGTAACGCTCGCAAATGTGTCGCGATACCCCAACTTTGCAACTGCAGCCGCCCATGATTCACTTCAATCACAGAATAGCCGCAACTGGGGTGGTTATATTTGCTGATATCCTCCATCCAATCACCGCCTTTCAGTTGCCAAATCAGCGCCTGTAATGCATGACCATGCGTTACCACACCAAAGGTGCCACGCTGGAAAGGAGAGAAGCCGAGAAAAAATGCCGACATACGCCGGGCAACATCCATTGCCGATTCACCTTCCGGTGCCGCAGCAGTGGGATCTCCCGCAAAGATACGCGTAAACGTCTCACGATGGTTGCGCATCGCCTGGTGATAGGGTTGCCCCTGCAGATAACCAAAATGCTGCTCATGCAATCGCGCGTCACTGCTAACCTCACACTGGCAATGTGCCGCCAGCGCCTGTGCAGTCGTCATCGCCCGCCCCGAAGGCGAACTGAAAAACTGTGTGAAAGGAATGTCTTTCAGCGCGGCCATCAATGCGGCGATCTGCCGATGCCCGTGCGGCGTCACTGGACTGTCAAACTGCCCCTGGATAATCCCTTCCCGGTTCCATTGTGACTCTGCATGCCTAATCACGATAAAGCGCATATCTTCCATCCCGCCCGCCATCCTGAGGGTTAACTATAGACCATCGTTCAATGCTGACGCGGGTAAAGCAACCTAATACGCCATTAATCAGATAAGTCCTTATCCTACTGGCAACATTTTCCTATCTTGCGTGCTCGTTTCACTGCCTGTCTCATCAGAAAACGCCCGCCGCAGAAATTCCCCCTTGCCAAGATTAATCTTGGCGTCAGGAAGATAACGCTAAAAATACCTTACCGCGTCAGGAACAGGGTGAATGAGGGACGAGGAGAGCCTGGGTGATAGACTATGATTATTAAATTTCACTCACCCGTTAAGAGTCATCATTAAATGTACCAACTCTATTTCTCGGCACCATAAAGGTGTGCAGTGAGCGAAGACCAAACTTATTCATTCCAGAGCACTTATAACCACTTGCCGTTTTATAGTTAATACCTAAACGCTCAGCAACATAACTCAATTTCTGCCCTTTCAAAAGGTAATACAATACTATTATTTCTCTTTGAGAAAGCTTTAACTTATTCGTTATTTTTTTACTATAGCCCACATTGTTTTCTTTTAACAAAAAGGACGATAACTTATCTTTTAACTCATTGATACTCAGCGAAACATCCAGAACAAGGCAAGAGTCATATAAACTCATGATGCACCTCTTTAACCTATCTTGATGTGTAAAGTCTGTCAGCAAAATCACCTTGCAATCATATTGTAACCTGCGGGTGTTTTCTTCAATCAGCTTTAAAATAAAATCATTTGTGTAATCCTTGCACAGAAAAGTTATGAAAAGCAACTTACCAACAAGAATGGATTTAATCTGATCGTCAGCGCCATAGTAAGTTATTAACTCACTTCCTCGTTCCTTAATCAAATCACCCAATAATTTTTCAATCCCCAATTCAATAAAGCTACATGAGCTTTTTATCACTATATCACCATTCATTTTTCACCTTAAACATTAACCTCGGGTTCATGATGCGGATTAAGAAATTAAATCAATTAACCAAGAGATGATTTTGCAGGTATGTATAACCCGTTACACACATGAAGATATTTTTTGCAGAAATATACTGACTTCTCGACAGCAAGCGTAAAGCAAGTCTCATCAAATAGTGAAGATAGTTATATTGTTAGGTTTAAAAGAAACTCACAGGAGTGTAATTAACTCCTCAAGAATACAAAAGTAACATTTTTTTATATGTGATAAATAATCCTATATGGGCAACAGGCACTGAACAGATAATTTAATCTCATATAAAAAAATGTTGTCTCGATCGGGGTGAAAGTTGTCTTTATGATGCATAACTGTCAACAAGGTGTTGCACTACAAACCAGGGTATTATGCTAAAGCGGCAAGGGATGCACACCGGCACCGTAAACTTTGTTATTAGCTCCAAGACCTAATAGAATAAATAACGAACATTATTAGCATGAAAGGAGTGTATTAGTTTATTTAAAATAATGCCTTAGCTACTCAACCCAACCATGGCAAGCGTTATTCTATTTTTTGCATTAATTACCTGGCTACCCTCTTTTAATCGATTTTACCATAATCCCAGAATCGGTAACCCTGACAAAACCAGACTTTTGATAGTATTTCGCCAGACGATGAAAGGCGATTTTCTCTTCCTGACATAACTCTTTCAAGTTCATTCCTGCAACCCATTTGTTTATTTCTTGCCCCTCAGCATTAACTTCGAACTGTAACGGAAAGGCCCTTAAGGCCATAAGCTCGGCTCCGCACGCAAAATGCTGCACACCATCATTTATCATTTTCAAAAAAAAACCTTTACCTCTAAACTCAGGTAATATTTCAATCCTGTCTATAATAAATAAGTTCGGATTCCATGGTTCCCCCCCTAACAAGTTTTGTATCTTTTTTTTAAAGAAAAGACCATGCCGCTCATAAAGGCCACCAAGAAACTGTGCCAAGCTCGGTATCATATTGAATAACTCGGCTAAACTATAACCGGCATCAAGTGCAGAACTGGCATCAATAAAGTAATATTTAACCTTCCCAGCTCGCTGTTCTTCATCATGCTGATTAATCGCAAACAGGCTCCCATCTATTGTAGAGAATAACCTCCCCTGCTTATCATTTAGCTTGGATATCAATTGGTAAACTATACGACTTGGCTCACCTGACATAAAGCCCCCTCAACGTTGAGCTATTGTTTACAGCTCAAATTATTTTGAGTATAGAAAGTAATAACCTCTGCCGCCCGACTTTCTATACCCAAAATAATTCGAGTTGCTTGTAGGCGGCAACTGAATGACAAACCGGTCAAAGACCGGTTTGAACAGCGCTTGCGCTGGCCCGCAGGGGGAGCCTCATTTATGAGGCTCATCATCCCCAGGAGCTTACTCAAGTAAGTGACTGGGGTGAGTGACAAATCTGCTTGGCAGATTTGAACGCTGCTTGCAGCGGCCCCGAAGGGGCGAGGCCCAGTATGGGCCGAGTAACGCAGCCAACACCCAAGCAACTTGAAGTATGACGGGTATAATCTCTATTTTTACGTTAGCTTTCTTAGTCCCTCTTTATAAATATTAAATATAAAAAAGGTTATGTTTTAGTACCAACAGGTTGAGGTTGCTCAACGTGGAGCACGGTTAAAATGAACCCCCCGTGCTCCTAATGATGCGCTATTTGCCCGGGAGCCCCGCATTTTCATCAATGTTTCCCATTGACTCACGTATCAGGTTCACCTCAGCGCGATTGTCGATCCAATAGTCAGCCCGCTCGATACCGAGTTTTTCTGGATGAAACACCGGGTCAACGCCTTGTGCCAATTGCGCTTCATAATCTTTCAGGCAAGAGAAAGCCTTGTTACGCAGCAGCAAAATGGCAACGATGTTCAGCCAAGCCATCATCCCGACGCCAATATCCCCCAGCCCCCACGCCAAATCTGCCGTCTTCACCGTGCCATAAACGGCAGAAGCCATCAGCGCGATTTTCAGCACAAAGGTCAGCCAGGGGCGATTAATCTTCCGGTTGAGGTACGCCACGTTAGTTTCGGCGATGTAGTAATAGGCCACGATGGTAGTAAAGGCGAAGAAAAACAGCGCAAGGGCGACAAAATAGCTGCCAAAGCCGGGCATCATGCTTTCCATCGCGGTTTGCACATACCCAGGGCCAGCGGCAACCCCGGCGATCCCCGTATAGAGCGCGGCACCCTCCGGCCCCTGAACGTTATACAGGCCGGTAATAAGCAGCATAAAGCCTGTGGCAGAACACACGAACAGGGTATCAATATAAACGGAAAACGCCTGCACCAGTCCCTGTTTTGCCGGGTGGCTAACCGCAGCGGCAGAAGAGGCGTGTGGGCCAGTTCCCTGCGCTGCCTCGTTGGAGTACACGCCGCGCTTAACCCCCCACATAATAGCCATCCCCAGAATAGCGCCAAAACCGGCGTCAAGGCCGAACGCACTTTTCCAGACCAGTAGGATTACGCCGGGCAGTTGAGTGATATTGAGCGCAACAATCACGCAGGCCACAATGATATAGCCCAGCGCCATAAACGGCACCACGGTGCTGGCAAAACTCGCAATCCGCTTAACCCCACCGAAGATGATAAACCCCAGTAAAATGGCAATGAGCGCAGCCGTCACATTCGGGCTGATGCCAAACGCGATATTCAGGCTGGCCCCGATGGAGTTAGCCTGAACGCCCGGCAACAGCAGCCCACAGGAAAAGATGGTGGCAATGGCAAAAATCCAGGCATACCACTTCATGCCAAGCCCTTTCTCGATATAGAAGGCCGGGCCGCCACGATATTCTCCATTGAGCTTCTCTTTATAAACCTGGCCCAGCGTTGATTCCACAAACGCAGAGCTGGCACCGAGAAAGGCTACCATCCACATCCAGAAAAGCGCCCCTGGGCCGCCGAAAGTGATAGCGGTTGCCACCCCGGCGATGTTACCGGTTCCTACCCGCCCCGCTAGCGTCATGGAAAGCGCCTGAAAAGAAGATACCCCGGCGGCATTGGCTTTGCCCTGGAAGATCAGACGAACCATCCCTTTCAAATGGCGCAGTTGTAAAAAGCGGCTACGCAGAGAAAAGTAGAGGCCCGTTCCCAAACATAGATAGATGAGCGCCTGGCTCCAAATCACGCCATTGACGGCATTGACAAATTCATTCATGCAATCCAACTCCTTCGTTGATGCCCTGATAAAGTTTGCAGTTTAACTGCCGGGTACGGTGCTGCTGCCTATCCGCACCGCCGAGCGTAATAGTTACATTCAGCAATTAATTAACACATATTTAACCTGTCGCAAAATCCCAGCGTTTGCAAGCGCAAGCCTGTGAAATGCCCAGCATATTTAAACTGTTTCTTTGAATATTCAGCGCTGCAGGTGTCGAATTGTGAGAGTGGCGATCAATGGCTATTTTTCGGTGTTGGTTTTTCACTACAGTAAACTGGCGATATCCTTTTCCCCGTCAGCTTTTTTAAGTGGCGCTGCTGCTTTGCAAATCCGGCAATTGTTCGGTAAAACCGAACAACTGAATTTTCGACCGCTTCACCGTCTGCAAAGATATTCTTGCTGCAAGAGCTCGTTAAAGCTGCCCGAATGTGATTTCGAGATATTTCTTGATTGTCGTCATGATTGATTCATTGGATTATGTGACATAGTATGATGATGAATTAAATGGACTTTTTAACCACCACCACTGGATTGAGAATTAAGATGACGTGGTACAAAAATAGAATTTTTCTCAGCGCTGTTGTCCTCATAACCGGTATCAGCATTTATTTTATCTTTGCAACAAGTGCCAATAAACCCGCTCATGGTGATACTACGCCAGAGAAACAGGTTGCACTCACCGTGAATATCGAAGTACCTCAGCAACAGAATTTACCACGCCAAATCAATGCCAATGGTAATATTGCCGCCTGGCAGGAGGCGATCGTCAGTAGTGAGGCAGATGGGCTACGCCTGGCAGAAATTTACGTCAATGTAGGTGACCGCGTGCGTAAGGACCAACTTCTTGCGCGTTTTGATCCCGAAACGGTCACCGCCGATCTTGCCCAAGCAGAGGCTACTTTAGCAGAAGCTCTGGCCAATAAAGACGAAGCCAGCACTAATGCACAACGCGCACGCCAACTAAAAAATACCGGGGCACTCAGCGAACTGCAGATCGACCAATATCTCGCCGCTGATAAAACCGCACGTGCTCGCGTGCAACAAGCCAAAGCGCAAGTCCAATACCAGCGCTTGCGCCTGGAAAAAACCCGCGTACTGGCCCCCGACGACGGTGTTATCTCAGCGCGAAGCGCCACGGTGGGTAACGTCGCCAACCGTGGCAACGAGTTATTCCGGCTGATCCGTCAAGAGCGCCTGGAATGGCGCGCAGAGCTGACCGCCGCAGAGTTACCCTATCTCAAACCTGGGATGAGTGCCGTCTTGCGCACCACAGCCGGAACCGAACTCACTGGCCGCATCCGCGCCCTGGCCCCTGCACTCGATCTGCAAACCCGCAACGCCATCGTCTATGTCGATATCACCCCAACGCCACAGCAACAACTCGGGGTAAAAGCAGGCATGTTTGCCCAAGGGGCGTTCCACGTCGGTGAAATATCGGCGCTCACCGTTTCACAATCCGCTCTCGTCTCTCGCGAAGGATTTCATTATCTTTTTGCTGTTGATGAAGCGGGCAACGTCAGCGAAATTAAAGTCGACATTGGTCAGTTATATCAAGGGCGGTTTGAAATCCTCACCGGCCTGCGGCCTGATATGCGCATCGTTACCCGCGGTGCCAGTTTCCTCAACCACGGCGAAAAAGTGCGCGTTAACCCCCTCCCGATAGGGGGAGCAGCGCAATGAATCTCTCTACCTGGTCTATACGCAACCCCATCCCTGCAGCGATGTTGTTTGTGCTACTCACTTTCGCTGGAATCATCAGTTTCCGTAGCATGAAGATCCAACAGTTTCCAGATATCGAGTTACCGATGGTCACCGTCAGCGCCGCCTTGCCGGGCGCTTCGCCGGAACAGTTGGAAAACGACGTGGCGCGCAAACTGGAAGACTCCGTTGCTTCCCTGCAAGGGCTAAAACACATCTACACCAAGATCTCCGAAGGCAGTGTTGTTATGACGCTGGAATTTCAACTGGAGAAACCTGTCCAGGAAGCCGTGGATGATACTCGTTCGGCAGTCCAGGCCGTGCGCTCTGACCTGCCCAGCGATGTACGTGATCCTGTGGTACAACGGGTCAATCTGGCCGGAACGCCTGTGCTGGTGTATGCGGTGCGCTCAGAACATTTGGACGACGAAGCACTGTCATGGTTTGTGGATAACACACTGGTGCGCAGCTTGCAGGCGATCCGCGGCGTCGGGGCCGTCAAACGAGTCGGTGGCGTCAATCGTCAGGTCCAGGTCGTGCTCGATCCGTTAAAGATACAAAGTCTGGGGCTGAGCGCAGCACAAATCTCGCAACAACTGCGTTTAGTGCAGCAGGATGCGCCCAGCGGACGAGCCGAACTCGGCAACAGCGAACAAACTATCCGCACCCTGGGGGGGCAACATTCCGCCAAGGAAATCGCGGCACTACAGATCCCGCTTATCGATGGGCGTTACGTCCGCCTCGATCAACTCGCGACTGTCACAGACGCTGTGGCTGAAGTCCGTGCTTCTGCCTTTGTTGACGGTAAGCCTGTCGTTGGGTTTGAGATCGTGCGTAGCCGTGGGGAGAGCGAGGTAGAAGTTGGCGACGCTGTGGAAAAAGCGTTGGAAAAAATCAAGGCAGAATACCCGCACCTGATTTTCACCCAAGCATTTGACTTCGTCAGCCCAGTCAAAGCGGAGTACAACTCATCGCTTAATCTGCTGTATGAGGGCGCGCTGTTGGCGGTGTTGGTCGTCTGGTTTTTCTTGCGTGAATGGCGAGCTACTTTTATTTCGGCAGTGGCGCTGCCCATGTCGGTGATCCCAGCCTTTTTTGGGATGGCTTTACTGGGGTTTTCTATCAATGTGATCAGCCTGTTGGCACTGTCGTTGGTGATCGGGGTTCTGGTTGATGACGCGATTGTTGAGATCGAAAACATCGTGCGTCACTTGCGCGGTGGTAAAACCCCCTATGAAGCTGCGATGGAAGCCGCAGATGAGATTGGCTTGGCGGTGATTGCAACCACTTTTACCCTGATCGCCGTCTTCCTTCCTACGGCGTTTATGAGTGGTATTGCAGGCAAATTTTTCAAAGAGTTCGGTTGGACTGCATCGATCGCCGTTTTTGCCTCACTGGTCGTTGCGCGCATTCTTACGCCGATGATGGCCGCTTATCTGCTCAAACCCATCGTGGGAAGCGATCGCGATCCAGCCTGGCTCACCCGCTATTTACGCCTCGTCAACTGGTGTACTCATCATAAGGTCAAAACGCTGCTTTCTGTCGGGCTATTCTTTATTGCCTCACTGATGTTGATCCCCCTGCTCCCTTCTGGATTTATGCCGCCGGATGATAACTCGCAAACTCAAGTGTCTATTGAGCTGCCGCCGGGCTCGACGTTAGCCCAGACTGAAACGATAGCTGAACAGGCTCGTCAGTTACTCCTTCAGGTCCCTGAAATACGCAGCATCTATACCACTGTTGGCGCCGGAAGTGCGGGAAGTGATCCCTTCTCCTCCGCCCTGGTGGAGCCGCGTAATGCGACCTTGACCATCCAACTCATTGAGCGCAATGAGAGGGAGCGTAAACAACCTATTGAAGCGCGCATCCGCAATCTACTGACACAACTGCCTGGGGTGCGCACCAAAGTGGGTCTAGGGGCATCTGGAGAGAAATATATTCTGGTGCTGAGTGGCGAAGATCCGCGCAACCTGATATCCGCCCAACAGGCGGTGCTGCGCGATTTGCGCACGATTCCAGGGTTGGGAAATATCGTGTCAACCGCCAGCCTCGTCCGGCCAGAAGTGGTCATTCGCCCTGACTTTGCCCGCGCAGCCGATCTGGGGGTCAGCAGTGCCGCTATCGGAGAGACGCTGCGGGTCGCCACGTTGGGGGATTATGATATGTCGTTGCCAAAGTTGAATTTACCCCAAAGGCAACTGGACATCGTGGTAAAACTGGATGATGCCGCACGGCAAGATATCGAAACATTAAAACGTCTTATTATCCCCGGTACTAAAGGCCCGGTGATGCTCAGCCAGGTTGCAGATATCGCGATCGCCAGCGGGCCTGCGGTGATCAACCGCTACGATCGCTCGCGCAATATCAATCTGGAGATTGAACTTTCCAATGTTCCATTAGGTACCGTGGTCAGTGAGGTTAAAAAACTGCCCTCAATACAGAATTTGCCTGCCGGGGTGAGTGTGGTAGAAGTAGGCGATGCTGAAACCATGAGCGAACTCTTTGCCAGCTTTGGGTTGGCCATGCTGATCGGTATCCTCTGTATTTACATCGTGTTGGTGCTGCTGTTCAAACATTTCCTCCACCCGGTGACCATCCTTGCCGCACTGCCTTTCTCTTTAGGAGGGGCCTTCGTCGGGCTGTTAGCTGCTGGGCAAAGCTTGTCAATGCCTTCGCTGATTGGGTTGATCATGTTGATGGGAATTGCCACAAAAAACTCTATTTTGCTGGTGGAGTACGCTATTGTGGCGCGGCGTGGCAATGATGGCAGCGACGGGCGGCCAGCCGTTGCGGCCAAACCGCGTCAAGAGGCCCTGATGGATGCCTGCCATAAACGTGCGCGCCCGATCATCATGACCACTGTTGCTATGGGGGCAGGTATGTTGCCAATTGCGATAGGGCTAGGCAATGCCGATCCCAGCTTCCGTTCACCGATGGCAATTGCCGTGATTGGCGGCTTGTTGACCTCAACCGTGCTGAGCCTGCTGGTGATCCCGGCGATATTTTTATACGTTGATGACTTTAGCCAGTGGTGTTACCGCAAATTCATTAAAAAGCCGTCTTAACCACGGATCTGAGCGGGTCATTCAATGCCCCGCTCAGACAATCCACCTAGCCCCGGCATCGTGTAGGCGCTACCAGCGGACCTTATATTCTGGAAGTTCTAGCGCAATAGCACTTTGCCAATCAGATACGTTGTTGCCTGTCCGCCGATGTTAACGCGATCGCCCACTTGTTGGCAGCGTAAATCCCCGCCACGATCACATCCCTGATGCGCCAACATCTGCGTTTTATTCAGTTTTTCAGCCCAGTAAGGAATGAGCATGCTATGCGCCGAACCTGTAACAGGATCTTCCGCAACAGCTTCGCCTGGGCAGAAGAAACGGCTAACAAAATCATATTCCCTGTCACCTGGAGCGGTTATACAAACCATTTTTCCCAAAGGCAGCATGGCATTGATATTCGGACGTACCGTTTCTACCTGCTGCTGATTCTCCATGACTACCAAGTAATCACGCGCCACGCGCACTTCTTTGCATTCTGTGATACCCAACGCTTCCAGCAATAATGACGGCGGCATGATGGATTTGGTTTCCCAGGCAGGGAAATCAAGCGTCAGCCATTCACCGTTGCGTGTCACCGTCAGGGGGCCAACAAATCGGGTATCAAAATGAATAGTCGTGTCTTGGTAATCAAGATGTTCAAAGATAACGTGCGCAGCTGCCAGTGTGGCATGTCCGCACAGATTTATTTCAGCCTGGGAGGTAAACCAGCGCAACTCAAAACCATTATCATTTGCGACAAAAAATGCTGTTTCTGACTGGTTATGCTGCTTAGACATTTTCAATAATGTTTCATCAGGCAACCATTCTGTGAGCGGGCATACTGCTGCGGCATTACCGCCAAAGGTCGTGTTACTGAAGGCATCTATCATGTAAAAATCAATTTGTTGCATCGCGTAAACCTCTAATCGCTCTTTGGGCAAAAAAATAGCAAAGTTATTGAAGAAGCTCGGTTGAGGAACACCATCTTCAAGAGCTAACTGGCAAATTGAACACACTAAAATGTGCAGTTCTAGGCATTTCTTCACTCATTTCCAAACATTACCAAGAGGTTGAAAGCATAATCGACACGCTGGAAAAAACCGCGCCGACAGATGTTCAATCATTTGATGCCAATCAACAAGAAAAGCTCGATACATTAATCACTCATCTGTGTGAGCTGTCGCAACTGATTAATAAAAAAATTCAGTGATAGCATTAGGCAAAATATCATCTAAGTCTGCGGGTTCACTGATCGCATTTCTACACCATGAACCTGCTGAAAACAGAGCAGCTGGAAGGTTTGGGTAACTGCGCTTGAGAACCTAACCGTAGGATTACGGGGACGGTAAAACGGCGAGATAGATCCAGTTATAATTCCCAATATAAAAAAATTAATTACCATCTATTCAATGAAAGATATGACTAGACAGGAAAAAATTTTTATATCTATCTTCTTATTTTCCATTTCTGATGTTCCGCACTTCATCATCGGTAAATTTTCCCTCAATGCAGCACCAACTGAACCATTCAAGCCACCTGATAGTCCTGGAGCAACAGATACTCACCGCTACATTCCGAATGATCTGATTACAGCGGCAGGAAGAAAGGGTTAGAAGTCACATCCCCGGCCAGTTTTGGCCGGGGATGATTTTGCTTACTCAGGATTTGTAGGGGGAGATTTTTTGGTACTAAATTTATCTATTACATTAACGACTAATGCATACAGTGTGATTGTACTTCCAGCAACGCAACCGAATACTATTGCTCGTTTTATCTGCCCAAGAGGTATGTAAAAATAACCCTTTGTAATATATATATACAGTGACGCTACAGCACCAAGGAAAAAACACACCAATATGCGAAAAAACATGAATAAATTAAAGTAAATAATCATTTTTTATTTTCCTGTTTATCCGTTTGTATGTCCGTAGCTGTTGGAGGATTTGATGCGTTCTTTATGTGCCCTCCCAAAAACTCAGTTCCGAGAGAGCCTACAGCATCAAATACAAAACCTGGAACGTTATTCTCCACAACAACATGCTCCGTCGTGAAGACTACTGCCGAACTCACTTTTTCCCTGTCCCGTCAGCCAGTTACAACCCCTTTTCGCCAGTGCATTTTGGCGCAGACAACTTTTTGCCCCGACGCGACTTTTACGCCCACGACGCCATTTTCCCCTACCTGTTAAAGAGCAACTACTCACACATCAATGGCATCGGCGCCTGCCAGGTGCGGGGCGGCGAGCCTCCGCAAGCGGATGCCAGGGCACTCGCCAACACACTGGCAGAGAGCTTACGGACTCTCAGGCGGCTCCGGGAACAACAGGCTGATATCTCGGGCTCCGTGCAGCACCCGTTCTATTCTCACTTCAACATCATTAACGCTGAACACGATAAGGTAACGCCCGTAAGCACAACTTCTTATCCTATGGCCCAGCTCTGGCCTCTCACGGTAAACGGCTGGCGATTCACTTATCAGCAGGCATTGCTGATACAACTCCTCGGTAAAGCTCATCGCCCTTAACGGATTATCCTGGGCGATATAGTCGCCGATGGCTTCTATATCATGCTCTGCCAGTGGCGATAAACTCAGCTTCATTCGCTCCGCTCACCTTCTGCCATGCGCCGGTATTTACGCGTCAGTCGGCTGAACACCACTTCTGCATCCTTGCTTTCGCCGCTGTTTATGCCTGCATTGACCGCTTTTTGCAGTGATTCCAGTTTCATCTGTTGTTCACGCTCCTCCAGTGCACGGAGTCCAGCACGGATAACTTCGCTGGTATTGTTGTAGCGTCCGCTTTCTATCTGTTCCCGGATAAACGCCTCGAAGTAGGGGCTCAGGGCCACGCTGGTTGGCATCGTATTTTCTCCATCAGGATTACTATCAGTTAATAACTGTTAGTATTTCAGACTTACTCATTATCATCAACCTGCTCACTCTCCGACTGCTCCGCCGGATGCGTAGAAGCATGAACCGCCTGCAACGCCCGGATACTCACTTGCGTATAGATTTGCGTCGATTCGATACTCGCATGGCCCAGTATCGCCTGTATCCAGCGGATACCGCACCAACAGCGGCAGGCCGAACCCATTGCCGCAACTGACCATCAAGGGACAATGGCTGGAAGCATTGGGGTTTACCCAGGGCCAACCGGCGAGCATTACCGCCGAACACGGCCAACTGATTATCCGCACCACTCCCGCCACAGAAGGGAACGCATGAACACCGAGTCCGGCATTGCCAGTGCTGAACAGCTTGAGGTGACCGCTGCGCCCGGAGTGCTCCGGTTGCAAAAGCGGGAAGGGGAAGTTTTCAGGGCGTAAAAGCAAGAACCCCAGCCGATTGGCTGGGGCTATAATTTCAGTTTAGAAGATCCGTTGATACATTGCCAGTATCGAAGAACTCTTTAAAGATCCTGACAACAAGATCAAAGTCCTTTGTAATTCGATTACCATATCACCGTAACATTACACAACCCCGGCTTAAATGGCCGGGGTTGGTTTTACTTACTCAAGATCAGTGGGAGGTTTTTTTCGGGCTTTATATTCATCAATCTTTGCAAAAATCCAAGAGCCTAGACCGGCAGCAGAACCAGCGATTCCACTCAATACTAAAGTATCAATCAGTTTTTTCCTACCAATAAGGAAATGCCCTTCATGCATGAAAACAATCCCACATTGAATCACTACTCCAAGAATGAAAAAACAAACAAAACAGTAAATAATCCCCCAAATTAATAGAGGGAGCGTTATTTTCTTTTTCATTTTTTCTCATCCTTTTTCTCATCACTGCTTTTATAGTTTTTCATTCCGTTACTAATTACCTCGGACACAAAGGCTCCACCAACGTCACCAACAAAACCAGACGAATTACCAAAAATAGGTTTCAGAGCGATAGGAGCCAACTCTCCAAATCCTCCGCCCAAAAATGCACCAGCTCCAGAACTTAGTTGTGCTCCCACATTTGGCCCATCACTAAATACCGACCCGCCCATTGCTATCCCGGTATTCGCCCAAATGCCCCGCCCAGGAGCAAGACCACCTGTGACAGCTGCACCAATACTACCTTTATAGTCCCAGGTCTTATTTTCATTGCCCGGCTGATTCAGGTCATACCACTGATAGGTGCCATTGGCGATACTGCCTATCGTAGAACCCACTACAACTTTACCCACCGATGCCGCTGGCCCCAGATACCACGCACTGGCAATAAGTACACCATTCACATAACCATCAACGATCACTTTCGAAATATCTTGGTTCAGCTCAGCCACGAATAAGCATAAGCAACCATGTTACATATGTTAATCTCGATAACCAAAGGAAGGTTGAACCGAAGGATAAATCAAATTCGGTCAAAAAAATCTTAATGAAAAAGAATGGTTTCTTATCATCAATGATTCCTTTATAAAAACATCTTCCATATATTGCAAAGAGAAAAAGTGACATACCCCCAGCCAGGTTAGCCATCAAAATTAAATCATTAAACTCCCTTCTATATTCAAAAGCTGCTGCCGCCATATAGCCAAAAAAAAGGAAACTCAATGCAATGTTTGATAAAAAATCATTTTTAAAGAACATGAAATTAAAATAAATAAGTGAATCTCTTCCCACTTTAGGACCATCAAGTCTTCTATATACAAAAATAAAAAAACATGCTCCCCATGACAGTAAAAAAAGCAGCATAAATAATGATGATACATTGAGTATGATATCATTTGAAATCATGATGATATATCTCCTTAGTAGAGTCCCCGTTCAGATCTATTTTTTCATTTTGAGATCCAGTAGAAGAACCAGTTAAACCAATACTTGGTCCAACAGAAAAAGAAAATCCATCTTTCCCCGCAGATACCCCTATAGAGCCAGCGCCAAAGCCAATACTAGTTGAGTAATCACGGTTTATGTCACCAAAAAGCCCTGGCGAGTATGGACCAAAATCAATACCTACTGAAGCTCCGGCCTTAACACCAAATTCTTGCGTATACCCTGTAGAAATAGATAGGTAGTCATTATTAATCTCAGCCCCTCCCTTCAATGCAGGCCCCACACCACCTGAAACCTCGACCTTTACATTAGGTTTGATTTTGTATTCTCTGCCGCCAGAAGGCCCCAAATGGGATGAGTCGATAGCATTTCCTATCTCTTCTGCATTTTTTCCTTTCTGCCCCAAATCTATTGCCAGTGAAGCCTCTTGCTGGACACGTGGCGAAATTAAACCACCGTAGCCCAAATTATTATTTTCGAGCGCGTTCTTACCCGCCTGTGCCCCCGCAACAACATTAGCACTACTATCACCCACCACGCCACCAACCAACCCAGCAGCCAAGGTGCCAAGGTGCCAAGGGCGCTGATAGTCTGCCGTTGTTCTTCCGTCAGATCCTCACGCTTGATACCAGGATACATCTGCTGGGCAATAAACTCACCCATTACTGCACCGCTGGCTCCCGCTAACGCGCTGTTGCCATTAACCGCAGCCGTCACCGCACCCAGTACCGCGTGCGCCATCAGGTTGGCCTCCGTGTTGACACCCCCTTCTCTGCTGGGGTCAAGGGTCAGCTTGTGGATCACTTCCGCCAGATACGGCGCACTGGCTCCCGCCAAGGCTTTCGCCATATCACCACCGGCCAGTCCCTGAATGGCCGCCGTGGCCGCCTGAATACCCTGCTGCAGTGAGCTACCGGTGCCGTATCGCTTCATGGCATTTGGGTTTCACGCAGTTTATCCACGGGCATGCCTATCTTTCGCCGCTTTCAGCCCGTTGATATCCCCCTGCGTCCGCACAATATCTGCCGCCTGGCTGCCGATTTCACCGATGAGCCGTGCTTCTTTCAGCCGGTTTTGCTCTTTTTCTTTGTCGAAGATTCGTTTCAAGAACGGGAACGTTGACAATATAAAACCCAAAGCCCCATCCCACAAACAGGCCCCACTAACATTGCCACTTTGAAGGCTCTTTTGACATCCATGAAAGAAAAAAGAAAATCTCCGCCAATGGCATACCAAGTAAAACTTCTAATGATGAAAAACATGACAGAAGCCATGAAAAAAATAACAAATATCCAAATGATATTTAACAAAAGAAATCTAATAATACTTTTCTTTGAAAACATCATTTTTTCTCCTGGATATTTTTTAGCTGCTCTTGAGTAAAAGCATTTGTTCCCTCTGTTGCAAGAGATGAGCCCACATTACCAACAACACCTGGAACTTTACTGGGCAGCATGTCTTTTGAGATAGTGAACTGCCCTGTAACCTCAGTTTGGTTGCGTAGGATGCACCTCCGCTAACAGCATTCCCCCCCATTGTAGAAACCACACCCCCCGGCCAGTTTTGGCCGGGGATGATTTCGCTTACTTAGGATCTTCGGGGGGGGATTTTTTAGTGCTAAATTTATTTATCACATTAACGACTAACACATACAGTGTAATAGCACTTCCAGCAACACAGCCGAATACTATTGCTCGTTTTACCTGCGATGCAGGAAAATTAAAAGAGCCTTCTTTGAAATAATAAAAAGAAGAAATAGCAAAACCCAGCACTAGAAGCATTAGTACAGAAGAAAAAAAACTGTATAAAAACAATGCAATATATCTATAAATATCCTTGATCATTTCTTACCTTCCGTATCTGATTTTGGTTTGGCTACTTCTTTGATAAATCCTGACGAAAACTCAGAAGCTACTCCTCCCCAATAATCATAAACAACACTAGGAACTTTGTTACTACCCATGATTTTATCAACTACAGTAGGAACATATTTCCCAAAAACTCCCCCCAAGAATGCCCCAGACCCGGAACTAAGTTGCGCTCCCACATTTGGCCCATCACTAAATACCGATCCCCCCATCGCTATCCCGATATTGGCCCCGATTTCCCACCCTGGAGCAAGGCCACCTGTGACAGCCGCACCAATACTGCTCTTATAATCCCAGGTCTTGTTTTCATTACCCGGCTGGTTCAGGTCATACCACTGATAGGTGCCATTGGCGATACTACCTATCGTAGAACCCACTACAACTTTACCCGCCGATGCCGCTGGCCCCAGATACCACGCACCAGCAATCAACACCCCATCCACATAACCATCGACGATCACTTTGGCGATATCTTGCCCTTCCGGCATATCTCCTTTTGCTAATTTATCTAACCCGGCTTGTTTCTGCTCTGGAGACAGGTTGTTATCTTCCGCATATTGATTCCAGGATGTTGCAGCCTGTACATAATCCGCCATGCCTTTACCAAAATCATTGGCATTCAGGTTATTGTTCTCGAGCGAGTTCTTCCCGGCCTGTGCCCCCGCAACAACGTTAGCACTACTATCACCCACCACGCCACCAACCAACCCAGCAGCCAGGGTGCCAAGGGCGCTGATAGTCTGCCGCTGTTCTTCCGTCAAATCCTCACGCTTGATACCAGGGTACATCTGCTGGGCAATGAACTCACCCATTACCGCACCGCTCGCTCCCGCTAACGCGCTATTGCCATTAATGGCTGAGGTCACCGCGCCCAGAACGGCGTGGGCCATCAGGTTGGCTTCGGTATTTACCTTGCCGTTGGCGTCTGTGGTCATGTTATGAATCACTTCCGCCAGATACGGCGCACTTGCTCCCGCCAAGGCTTTAGCCATATCACCGCCTGCAAGCCCCTGAATGGCCGCCGTTGCCGCCTGAATACCCTGCTGTAGTGAGCTGCCAGTGCCATATTGCTTCATGGCATCTTTATAGGCTTGGGTTTCACGCAGTTGCTCAGCTGTCTTGTCCGGGTACTTCTCTTTCGCCGCTTTCAGCCCGTTGATATCCCCCTGCGTCCGCGCAATATCTGCCGCCTGGCTACCGATTTCACCAATAAGCTGTGCTTCTTTCAGCCGGTTCTGCTCCTTTTCCTTGTCGAAGATTTTGTCCAGCCCAGGGTTGGCGTTCTCTACATCACGGCTCAAGTCTGCCACGTCCTGCTTCTGGTTCGCCTGGTCACGGATAGTAATGGTGCCTTCACTCACCGCCGATTGGGTGGTTGAACTGGCGCTACCGCTGCCATTCACCCCGGTCAGCAGGCCGTTGGCCATATTCCCCGCGAATTGCCCACCGATAGGGCCACCGCTGCTGATACCCACGCTCTGGTGCTCAACATCGTACTCGGCCTGGTTCTCGATATTGCTGAATCCCAACGTGCCGGTATCCAGTTTGTTCTTGTCTGCCGTGGCTGTCGAACCGATAACCGCCCCGTTCAATTGGGTATGTTCGCCGACCGTAATGTCGAAACCGCCTTTGCCGGCGAAGACCCCGGTTTGCTCCTGCACTGCATCGTAAGTGGAGTGCATCTTGTCGCGGCTCAGATTGACCGAACCACTGGCAGAACCGAAACCAACACTGCCGCCTGCACTGGCGTTTTGCTGTTTCGAGTCGTAGTTGTCGCTGTCGCGCTCACTGGTGAGCGTCAGATTGCGCCCGACATCCATCGTCACCTTCTCACCGCTCACCTGTGCGCCGGTCAGAGTGGTGTCGCGTCCGCTGGTGATATTGAGGTTGTTACCGGCATTCAACGTGGTCTCGGTATGGGTCAGCATATTGCCACTTTCCGAACCTTTGCCCTTGTTCACGCTGGCATTCAGCGTCAGGCCGTTTTTGCCCTGACCGAAGTTCACGCCCACACCCACCGAGCCGCCATGGTTTTCGTTCTTGCCATCGACAGTTTGGGTGTTCTGGGCTGACAGCAGATTGACGTCCCGCGCCGCATTCAGGTTGATATCCTTCCCGGCCTGCAACTGGCTACCCTGCACGTTGATATCGGTGCCGGTCGAACGGATATTCAGAGTGTTGCCTGCGGTCAGGGTGCTGCCCTGGCTCTGTGATTGCACCGTGGTCTGCTCAGATTTTGACGACTGGCTGCCGTAGGAGAGGTTCAGCCCCACCAGGCTGGTGTTTTCATCCCCGGCGTTGTGCAATTCATTCGCCTGAGCCGCCTGCACCCCGCTCAATGCCGCTTTCATGCCCTGCAAGGCAGCGAGACGCCCGTTGCTCTCCTTGCTGGCCTCGTTGGCGCTGGAGACTGCCGAACTCACCGCACTGCCCACCGTACCGGAGAGCGCCAGCGTCAGGCCGCTTTGCTTCTGCTCCACCACATGCTTCTGGGTGCTTTGGTTTTCTGCGGCAAGGATATTCACTTCCTTGCTGGTCAGGTTGATATCTTTCCCCGCCAGCACATCAGAGCCTTGCACCGTCAGGCTATTACCCGCATTCAACGTGACATTCCCCTGAGTACTGCCCACGGTGCTGCCGACGCTGGTTTGGGATTTGCCATCATCGGTGGTTTTGGTGTCATTGGTGCCGTAGCTGAAGCCGATGCCACCAGTACCAGAGAGGCCGCTTTTCTTCTCCTGCAGCATATGGGTTTCATCGCGCTGCTCGGTCGCCGCCTGCAGGTTCAGGTTGTTACCCGCGGTCAAATTCACATCCTGCGTAGCCGCCACGCTGCTGCCCGTGACGGTTAAATCACGTCCGGCTTGCATGCTCACGCTATCGCCACTCAACTGGCTGCCATTGACGCTCTGCTGGCTGAGGGTGTCCCGCGACTCGGTGGTGGTTTTCGAGAGCATGCCGCTGCTGCCGGTGGCCTTGTAATGCTGGTCCAGTGTAGTGCTGTCGATACCATGCTGAATATTGATATCGTTACCCGCCGCCACACTGAGCTTGTCACCGGCAGAGACGTTGCCTGCGGTGATATTCACATCGTGTCCGGCACCCAGTTGCACGTTACCGGCACCGACGATTTCACTGCCGACCTGCTGGCTGCTGGCTGCTGGCTGCTGGAATGATGCTGCCAGTTGTCGCCCCAGTTGAGGTTGTCTGTGCTGCCAGTGGTGACGGTATTGAGGTTCAGGTCACGCCCCGCCGTGATAGAGGTGCTGCCGCCTTCGCCGCTGTTGACCACCTGCGCCGCCGTCAGATTCACATCGCGCCCGGCCTGCAATGCCAGCGTGCCATCCGGCTGCTGCACATACAGCCCGGCAACGCGGTCTTGTTGATGTTGCCGGTTTCCGTGCCCATATAGCGGTAAGAGCCGGATTCGTAGTTGTTCCAGGATGAGCTGTAATCCACTTTGTTATGGCTGAACCCCAGCAGGCCATAGATGCTGACAAACTCGTTAAAGCGGTAAGCCGGGCCCACGGACAGCGAGTAATATTTGAGATCGACCTTGTTGTCGATAATGTCTCTGGCGAGCAGATAAGAATAATCGTCTTTACCGCTCATGTAGGTGAATGAACCGATGACGCTGACCGGTGAATCCCACTCATAACGGTACTTGAGGTTCACCCCGTTGATATTGTGCAAGTCCTGCACCTTGCTCTGCGCGTAGCCCAGAGAGACCGTGTGCTGATCGGCCTGTGCCAGCGAACTCAAACCCAGAGCAGCGACCAGCGCCGAGGTCATCCATAATGCTTTCATTGTGTCATCCTTTATAGTGAGTCATGCTTGTTTTAACAGCGAGTTACCTCGCCCTAGCCCCGCTGCTCATCGGCAGGCAGGGGATTCGGGCAGAGAAACAGATAAAGGGTTGGCCGCCCGCCAGGCGCAGGCCTGCGCGTGACTGACCTGGTCACCCTTGAAATTCATCACCCGCTGGCCAGTTTCCGCGCCACGGTGATAGATCGCTCGGAAACAGCGATCGGGGAACAGCGTCTCGATGACCAAGCGGCTCATGGCGCGGGTTTCACCAAACGGGGCGATCCAGTCACGGATCCACAGGCGCTCGCCACTGGCCCAATCGGCTTCCTGTACCAGGATGGCCGGTTGTGTGAGATAACGCGCTTCCGCCTCAACGCTCAGCCACATCCAACTGAGAAAAAACAGCGGCTGGGTGCCCCGGCTGACCAGCATGTAGTGCTGGTGTTTGATAATCGGCAGCAATACCGTGGGCAACGCATGCAGCGGGAGATCCCGGTGCTACGGCGAGTGCATCCACAGCCACACGGCGGCCCCGAGCACCTCGGCTTCACTGCGATCCCCACCTAACATCAGCGGGGCATGAACGTCGTAAGCACCTATCTGCATCAAAAATCCCAGTTCAGATTGAAACCCAGCGTGACCGAATCGGTTTTGAAACCATCCGGCTTGGAGAGTGGTATTCCAGCAAACAGGTCGTAGCGAGTTTTGAAGGCGCTGCCGCGCACACCGAGCACGCTACCGGCCAGGTTGGTCCCGGTCAGGTTTTCGGTACCGCGACCGCTGACATGGCCGTAATCGGCTCCCAGATACAGTTCCTGATTGGGAACCGGTGTCGTCCAGGCCAGTTCGTTGCGCACCGTCCAGCCTGCATTGGCATTGAGGGTACGCTCACCATCAAAGCCGCGTACCGTAAAACGGCTGCCGATGGCAAACTGGTCCTGCGGCGTCAGCGGGGTGTTGCTCATCTGGCGCTGATACTGAACGTTGTAACGGAAGGTCTGCTTGCCCAGCGCGAACGGCACATTCAACTGGCTGGAAAGTTGGATAATCTTGCTCAGTGCAGTGGCATCGCCATATGACTCTTCAGGGGCAGGCAGTGCGCCGAACCAGCGGGTGCCACGCTGATAGCTGATACCGGCGTCCAGTGTCGCCTGCTGGATAAAGTGGCGGTGTTGCAGCCCCATGCGCCAACCTGCAGTGCGGCGGCGCTGCACTTCCACTTCGGTGTCATTGATGTAGTTCTTCGCGCCACGCGTCAGGATATCGTAGGTGAAGGTGGTTTTCTGGCTGCCGCTGCGGTGCAGGACGCGGCTCAGTTGCACCGTCAGGTTCTGGCTGTCGCCGCTGTAACGGTAATCGCTATTCAGCCCGGCCACGGTCTGGTGATAGTCGTAGTCGTTGGCGGTGACCGACAGCATCGCGTAGCGGAACGGCACCGAGTAATGGGCGGTGAGGTTCTTACTGCCCTTGTCATTGCCGGGTTGCAGCGCACGGGTGCCGGAGATGTAGAACAGGTCGCTGAGAGACAGCGGATTATCCAGCGAGAAGGTTAATCCGCCCTGGTAACGCCCGGTACTGCTGGTGCCGGAATCGTCCAGCGACGCGCCCAGTCGCCAGATTTTGGCCTGTTGCCAATGCAGCATGATGTCGCTTTCGCCCGGTTTTTCACCCGGAACGATGTCCATCTTGGCTTGCACAGTAGGCAGGCGTTGCAGGTTTTCCAGTCCCTGTTCGATATCGCGCAGATCCAACAGGTTACCCGCGCGCGGCGGGAAAGCGTTGAACAGGCTGACATGCTGGCTGCTGTCAGGCGTCAGTTTCACCTGGCGGATAAAGCCGGGCAGGATATTCAGTTGCAGCGTGCCGCTCTTTAAATCCTGCTGCGGGGCCAGCACGCGGGTGGTGATATAGCCGTGATCCACCAGGCGATTCTGCATAGTGCTCATCAAGAGATTGATGCCCTTGCCGCCCAGACACTGGCCCTGCGCCTGATTGGCGATGCGTTGTAACGGCAACCAGCGCGGCAACGCTTCCTGACCGTTCAGTTCTACGCGATCGATGTTGAAACAGGGTTTTTCCTGCGGGAACATCAGGCGGCCCAACCGCGAAGCCGGGGGCAACAGACGTACATCGGGCGTAGGCGGCAACAACTGTTGCTCCAGAGCTTGCTGGCGTTGTTGCTGCAAGATCATTTGTTCGTTGTTATTGAGGATGTTAGCGGCAAAGGTCAAAGGTGAAACCATCAGAATCGCAGGCACAGCAACAACGCAGACGCGAAAATAATGCGCCCGATGGATAAAACGGGGGGATAACATCAAACAATCCTTGTTGGAAAACGCTTAATACTTGCTTATATAAATTTGCGCGAATATTAACCATGAGGAGAGCGGTTTGCAATGGTTATCCTGACTCAGATCTAGATAAATACGTCTTTATCAACCCTGATGATGAATGTGATATTACCAAATATCGTTATTCCCTCAACGGCATACAGGGAAAACTGCCAAGAAATAAAGGAAGCAAAATCCCGCCCTCAGCAGCAGGATTTTTACACATGCACGCGCAAAAATGACAGGCTCGCCAGGAAAAAAGCGGCAAAAGGCAAAGATGGCGATAAGAAAAAACCCACCTCCAGGGAATATAGGGGCGGTTGTAATTAATCAATGTAGGTAATTATTGCCATTATAATGATTTAACTTTCGCTATTCCGGTGGAGGCGGTGCCGAAATAGTTTCGGGTGGATCACAGGAATCGCATTTGATAGCTAGTGCTATTGAATTTACTTATTTTTATCGTATTTTATTTTGCTCGGTGCCCCCAAATGATTTTGCTTGTGGAAACTGGGGACATTGAAGCTATTTTTTGGTGTCAGTTTTCCACTGTAGCAAACTGGCAATATCCTTTTCCCCTTCAGCTTCTTTTAAGCGGCGCTGCTGCTCAGCAAATTGGATATATTCAGCCTGCGCTTTTTCATCTGCCGTTTTCTTACTGACGGTACCAGCACCTTGTAGAACCTCGCGGTCATTAAATTGCAGGAATTGATCCAGCTTTTCCTGCCAGTCACGCAGGAATACCTGCTGGCGACGCCGGGCCTGATCTTCGGCAAAATCCAGCCACATGTTGACCACACGGTTAAGTTCGCCGACTTCATCCTGATTGAGGTAGTTTTTCGCCACCGTCACATCGCTTTTACGCACCTCTTCGCCTTTATAGCTGCTCAAGCCCATATGAGGCTGGCTGGCATCAGCACGCTGGTGGATCAGTTCGGCAGCAGTATGACCGGTACAGGCAAAATGCAGTTTGTTCTGGATGGTTTGAAAAAACAACGTTGTCTCTTTGAGTGAAGGCTGGTAGTCAGCGGCTAACGCAAAGATCTCCCGAACCCGCAAATAAACCCGCCGCTCGCTAGCGCGGATATCACGGATGCGTTCCAGCATCTCATCGAAATAGTCAGGTACAGCCGATGAACCCACGGGCGGATTTTTCAGCCGTTCATCGTCCATCACGAAACCTTTGATCAGGTATTCCTGGAGCGTTTGAGTTGCCCACTGGCGGAATTGGGTACCTCTAGGTGAACGAACGCGGTAGCCGACAGCAAGAATGACAGGCAGGCTATAGTGAAGCATGTTGCGGCTTACCTGACGGCTCCCTTCTTGTTGAACCTGTAAGTAAGACTTACAGGTTGCGTTTTGCTCAAGTTCGCCTTCTTCGTAGATCGCTTTAATGTGTTGCGTGATGGCTTGGGGAGTCACCTGGTAAAGATTCGCAATAGTCGCTTGGGGCAGCCATAGTGTTTCTTGCTCAAAGCGGCATTCAACACGCACTTCGCCGTCATCGCTGGCAAACATAACAAATTCACCTGCTGGGGATTGGGTTAAGTGCTTACCTGTCATGCCACCTCCGTTTTAATCTGACTTAGCAACGCTGGAATCCGATTAGTATGCCAGAGGTCTGCGTTTAAACTCATTACTTGCTCAGATAAGAGTACACATTTTTTTCATCTTCTTACTTGTAAATGGAGATAACCCATCGGATGTATTACGAAACAAAGGAAGTCCTGCTTAGCGGACGTAGCAAACATCACGGAATGCTAATTACTTACTGACTGTTCATAACAACGAAAAGCGCACTAAAGATTGGCTCGGGGTATCAATATAGCTTACAGTTGCTAATAATAGTTTTTGGCAAGTAATCGGGGAATCACAATGGCACGCCGAATTGAGCTTCGAGGCATAGCCAATGCTCTTAATGAGAGCTTTGTTAGTCGTAACAACGATTTTAGAGGATACTGGACTATTGGTCAGTTAAAATCATTCGCTATTAATAACAGCCTTACCTCAATGGCGTTTTCTCTTACCACATCTAAGCCCGAGACCAGCTTCAACCTACAAAATGATATTGTACGTCACTACGCAGGCAGGCTCGAACATCTGTTAAGAAAGCAACAAATTCCTGACTTTTGGGTAAGTGAGGCTAGCATTACGATCGACTTTAACGTTAATGCTAAACACGCCCAGTCGTATGAATGCTCAACCTCAGGCGAGCCTTTCCAATGTTGTTGTCAGATAATTGATGACACTGATCGCCGTTACTCTTCAATCATTTATGGCCGATGCCAACCACACTCTGCTGTGAAAGAATTAAAATCGACTCGAAAGCTCACGGTGTAAATAATCAGATAAACTTCCGCTCCTCGCTCAAAGCTACCTGCTTATCCCTTACTGTTTAAAAACAGTCTTGCAGTAGGATACTCTTCCTTTTTACGCGTGATCTTTATCTGATTGCGCTTTCCGCTGATTGGATAAGACAAATGGGATATCAACAGGGTTTGTGAGTAATTACTGGAGGAGGATATTCAACCAAGAACAACGACATGTAGAGGGGGCAATGATACCGTGATGCTCCTTAACCCGCCACTATTTCAGGGCAATTAGGTTTGATATTATCAGGGGGCATTGAATCGAAAAACAGGGAGATGTCAGATGATAAAAAAAAGCCGGATTGTCGTTGATTTTTCAATGTCCATGCTTGAGCGCGCTGAAGCAGGCAAACTGATAAAAACATACAAGAAAGAGATTATTAAACCCTACGAATATATTGACTTCATCAAGCGCGCTGCAGGTTATATTTTAATTTTTGCGGCGATGTTTACTATGCTGCAGATGATTATACAGATTATTGATGCCCCACATGGTGACAGTCTGATGGCTCGAACCCGGGTGATAAATATCATTCTGCTGGCGTTGTTTGGGCTATCGCTGGCATTGTTTAATATTCAGGAAAAGCTCTTAATCAAGGCCATGAAAAAAAATGAGGCCGCGGAGCAAACTGATGATGAGATTGCTCAAAGAGTGAAGCTTACCCGGTATTTTGTTGAAAATATCACCAACTCAGCTACTGGACGAGTGTACTGGGAGCATATTAAAACGAGTTACCGAAAAGGTGGTTTTATCTTTATTCACATGCGAAATGATAGCTGTATTGTTATTCCTGAGAGGGTTTTTACTTCCGAGAGCGAGGCCGCTTGTGTTGTAGAATTTATCCATGCGCAGATTGCCCAGAGGAAACAGCAGACCGGGCAAACCCCAGAGAACAGATAAGATAACAGCGCATTAGATGTATTAGCATTAGAGGCTTTTGTGATCAGCAGAACATGGAGATAACTACGTGGCTAGTAGGCTACATTGTCTGCTTCTCGCTCAGGCTTGTGAAAACGTTTTTGATCGCAGAAGCGGCCAAAAACAGAGTTGAGAACTGCGTTCCTACGTAAAATTTGACTCTGCTAACCAGCCGATCGATTTCAGATTTTGCATAGCCTCACGCAATTCAGTTTTGGCTAGGGTTTTCACACAGCCTGCGCTCATAACCGTCATAGGACAGCTATGAGCGAGAAGCAGAAGTACGCAATTATTCTCACCACCGGTGCATTATTAAGATTGCCGAGTGTTAATCAACGAGGAACAGGTCATAAAAAGCTCACCGGCTAAAGCGGTGAGCCTGCTTGCTTATTAACGTATCACACTAACATTTTCCAGTTTCACCAGACTTTCAGGTTTATCACCCACTTGCTGAGCGACCGGGACAAAAACGTTGAGATCTTGCAGCCAAGCTAGTTTGCTACTGCTACCTAGTTGCCCTTCATTAGTTGCATAACACTCAACTAGTAGATATTTCCCACTAAACTCAGGTGCAATCCTATTTGCGTCCCCCTCTCCCGTTACGTCACAGCGCAATGTTGAAGCAGTGACTTTCTTAGCGGAATCAATATTATCCCATTGCGCCTGATATCGTTGACCAGTCACTAATGGGAAACGCAGATCCGTCTGCAACTTGTTGAGTAGTGTGGGACCACTACTGATGGACATGGTGAACTTCAGCTGTAGCTGATTAGCCAGCGTTAAACGTTGCACCGTCCAGATACCATAATCTTCCAGCTTGCGTACATAACCATCCGGTTGTGCATCCAACTGTACTTTGACCCTACCGAGCGCGCTTACTTCGGTATAACGAACCTGTTTAAAGCGCGGAAGCGCCCATGGTTTGATCAATGACTGCGCCTGGCGCTCAATTGCAGCAGAAAGGGGGTATTTATTCAGCCACTGCGGATTATTATTACTCAGATCAGGCATTGATGGCCCCATCAACGTTGATGCTGACTTGTTAGCAGCGGGTACAAAGTGCCCTTCGGCTGTGAACGTTTTTCCTGCTGGTAACTGGCAGAGTTGCTCGAAGCGTTGTGCCATTTGAGTGTTAATTTTGAAGCTACTCTTGCGGCGAACAATATCAGCAGTGATGAGTGAGTCCGTAACACGACCCTCGCTGTCGAAGTTCATTGCAGCGACAGCGTCACCCTGATGGGTTTTACAGTTATATAAGTAGTGCTCAATCTTTAATTCAAGCGGAGCGTCGTAAGGCGGTTCCCAGATGATATCGGCAAAGTCATATCCCATACGTACCGATAAAATGTCGCCAATTCGTTGAATATTATTAACATCGACAAGATCGGTAATGCCGAATTTAGACGTGGCTGATAATCTTTCCCACCGTGCATCTTTTATCGGTAGCTGGCAAACCGTACGGATATCCTCTGCCGTCATCTGCTTATCATCTTGTGCAGGCGCATAACGGAGGTAGCTGTTGCCGTAATAGCGAGCTTTGGTAAATCCCTCCTCATTCAGTAAATCCTTGTACAGAAGTTGTGCCTTACCCTGTTTACAATCAACGGAACGCCATTGCTGAGCTGTTTTTCCGTTATTGAAATTTAACGACACCATGTAATTCACACGATCGTGGAGTCTGGTTACAGACAAGGGGTTAGTGCCACCATCTATCAATGCAGGCTTATCAGCAGCCTGAACGAAAGAAAACGGCAAGAGATACAGAAAAAAAAGCGGGTGCGTTAAAGGGCGTACGCAATACATACATGTTCCTTCATATATTGATTAAGAAATAAAAAGTCTCGGCATCAAGGAATAAATTGTTAGTCTGACTTAATATGCGCCGTATAGATAAACGTAACGTAGGCAATTTTCCTTCTTTCACCTGTTCACGTAATACCCTACCAACCTGACCGTAACCATCAAGAGCTTTGAAATTGAAAACACATCGAATGGCGGAAGACCACAGGAGTCGAACCTGCCCAGGACCGCTGGCGGCCCCAACTGGATTTGAAGTCCAGCCGCCCCACCGGGGACGATGATCTTCCTCTAGAAAACGGAAGCAAGTCGCAGATTATAGCGCGAATCACCGTGGGTGCTAAGCGCGAAATCGTGTTTCCGCGATCCCCTTCTTACACTTTGTCTCAAGACAAAGATTCTCTCTATTTATCTGCTAACTTGATACGGCCCGGGTTATTCACCCGTCCATTGCTGGAGATGCTATGACCAAGAAAGTTGCCGTCCTGCTAAGCGAAGGATTTGAAGAGGCTGAGGCGGTTATTGTGATCGACGTATTGCGTCGTCTGAAGATCGAGGTGGAACTGCTGTCCTGTCAGGATCGGTTGGAACTCCGCAGCTATAACAAGATGCGTATGTTCGCCGATGCTCTGCTGGAACGCCGTATGGATGTTCTTTACGACGCTGTGGTAATCCCTGGTGGGCCGCAGGCGACTGCCAACATGGCGGATAATTCGCTGGCCGTGGAGTTTATCCGCCGTCACGATGATGCCCGCAAGTTGATTTGCCCACTGTGTTCCGCTGCTGCTCGCGTGCTGGCCGTCAACCGGTTGCTGCAAGGGCGCCGTTATGCCAGTTCCGGTGAACTGCACCGTGGCGTGGCAGATGGCACCTATGTGGCTGAAAAAGTGGTTGAAGACGGTAACCTGATCAGCGGTAAAGGGCCGGGGGCTGCGTTTGATTTTGCCTTCACCGTCGGCTATCGCCTCACTGGCGATTATGCCACTACGCAAGAACAGGCTGAGCACATCTATCACGAAAACTGGCAAATGCCACAACAAGCAGTGCCTGCATAAATACTGCTGCTAACTTGGCGCGGCACAGCTAGCGCTTTCTGGCCTGACGCCGGGAGCGAAGACTGTTACCGCGCTTTCTGTTTTAAACGCTCAGCCAGCCTTTATATTCAGCAGAGTAAACGTGTTATCCCTGCCTTATGCATATTGGCGTTCGCAAACTGTCTACCCACCCAGTTCACAGGTCTAAAGGCCTCAATACCCCACCTCACCATAACGATCGCGGTGCTCTTTGGGCGTCATGTCATAGCCCTTCTTAAACACCGAATAAAAATATTGCAGCGACGGGTAGCCGCACATCTGCGAGATCTCGTTGATCGGCAGCGACGTGGCGGTGAGCAGGTTGCGGGCGCGATCGAGTTTTTCTTCGTGGATCACGTTATGGATGGTCTGGCCGGTTTCGTCTTTAAAGCGTTTCTCCAGGTTGGAGCGGGACATGCCGATCGCGTCCAACACCTGTTCTACCTTGATCCCCGTGCAGGCGTGGTGGCGAATGTAGTGCATCGCCTGAATCACCGCCGGGTCGCGCAGCGAGCGGAAGTCCGTCGAGCGGCGCTCGATCACTTTCACTGGCGGCACCAGAATGCGTTGCAAGGGTAACTCGCGCCGATCGAGCAGTTGATGCAACAACTTGGCGGCACGATAGCCCATCTGGCGCGTACCCTGCGCCACCGACGACAACGCGACGCGCGAAAGATAGCGGGTTAACTCTTCGTTATCGATGCCGATCACGCACAGCTTTTCGGGCACCGGGATATCCAGGTGCTCGCACACCTGCAACAAATGGCGCGCCCGCGCGTCGGTCACGGCAATAATCCCGGTCTGCTGCGGCAGCGTTTGCACCCAATCCGCCAGGCGATTTTGTGCGTATTGCCAGTTTTCCGGCGCGGTGGCCATCCCCTGGTACACCACACCCTGATACTGCTCTTCGGCCACCAGTTGGCGGAACGCCTGTTCGCGCTCCTGCGCCCAGCGCTTGCCGCCTTCCACCGGCAGGCCGTAAAACGCAAAACGGTGTAGCCCCTTTTCCTTCAGGTGCATAAACGCCGCTTCCACCAGCGCATAGTTGTCGGTAGCGATGTAATGCACCGGCGGGTAATCCTCTTCGCGGTGATAGGAACCGCCGACGCCGACAATCGGCACCTTGACGTTACATAGCAGTTGTTCAATTTCCCGATCGTCGAAGTCGGCGATCACGCCATCACCCAACCAGTCTTTGATGTTATCGATGCGGCAGCGGAAATCTTCTTCAATAAAGATGTCCCAATCACTCTGCGATGCCTGCAGATACTCGCCCACGCCTTCCACCACCTGGCGGTCGTATACTTTGTTGGCGTTGAACAGCAAGGTAATACGGTAGCGCTTTTCAAACATCGGGATCCTCCTGAATAAAAGTTTCATGGCTGGCAAGATCCCTCACTCCTATCAGGATGGTTACACCCGCCGCTTGGTGGCAGAATCCATCCACACCGCCAGCAGCAAGATGGCACCTTTGACGATGTACTGCCAGAAGGTTGGCACATCCAGCATGCTCATGCCGTTATCCAGCGACGCCATGATAAATGCCCCCATCACCGCCCCCGCTACGCTGCCGACCCCACCCGCCAGGCTGGTGCCGCCAATCACACAGGCGGCGATGGCATCCAGTTCAGCAATGTTCCCCGCCGAAGGCGAACCCGCGCCTAAACGTGAACTGAGGATCAGCCCGGCAATCGCCACCATCAGGCCATTGATGGCAAACACCGCCAGCTTGGTGCGCTCAACGTTCACGCCAGAAAGCCGCGCCGCATCGATATTACCGCCGATGGCATAAATACGGCGGCCAAAGGCGGTGCGCGTCGCCATGAAAATCCCCGCCAGCATCAGTGCGGTGAGAATTAACACTGGCGTCGGCACGCCACGGTAATCATTCAGCAGATAGATGGCACCTAACACCAAAATCGCCAGAATGCTCTGCCGGGTAACATCCCCGCTCGGTGCAGTTACCGGTAAACCCAACTGGGCGCGCCGACTGCGTTGCCGCCACTGCCAGGCCACAAACAGCATCAGGCCAACGGCACCAATACCAAAACCCAGCCCGTTCGGCAGGTAACTTTGGCCAATCTGCGACATGACGCTGCTGGTGGGGGCAACGGTGGTGCCGTTGGTGATGCCGATCAGAATCCCACGAAACGCCAGCATGCCCGCCAGCGTGACGATAAACGAAGGCACTTTGCGATACGCCACCCACCAGCCGTTCCAGGCTCCGAGTAACAGCCCCGCCAACAGCGTAACCACGATGGTCAGCGGCAGCGGCCAGCCGAGCCAGACGTCGAAGATCGCCGCCGCCCCGCCCAGCAAGCCCATCATGGAACCGACAGAAAGATCGATCTCCGCCGAAATAATCACAAACACCATGCCCACCGCCAGAATGCCGGTGATCGCCGTCTGGCGCAGCAGGTTGGAGATATTACGCGCGCTGAGATAAGCCCCTTCGGTGGTAAAGGTAAAGAACAGCATGATGACAACGATCGCTGCCAGCATCACGAACACCTGCAGATTGATGGATTTTAGCCCCGGCAGCGGTTTTTTCTGAACCAATGGCGGCAGGTTTGCTTCAGATTGCGTGCTTTTCAACATGGGTTTCACTCCTCAGTGCCGCTTCCATTACCTGTTCCTGGGTCAGACCACGGTTGATTAAGTCGGCTTTAATGCGCCCCTGATGCATCACCAGCACCCGATCGCTCAGCCCCAGTACTTCCGGCAGTTCGGAAGACACCACAATCACCGCGATCCCTTGCTGCACCAGTTGGTTGATAAGTTTGTAGATTTCATGTTTGGCACCGATATCGATACCGCGTGTCGGTTCATCCAGGATCAGGATTTTCGGGTTCAGCAGCAGGCATTTCGCCAGAATCGCCTTCTGTTGGTTGCCACCGCTCAGGCGGCCAATCGCCAGTTCCGGCGAAGAGGTTTTTACCTTCAATCTTGCTAACGACTGCTGAATGGTCGCCTGTTCCTGCGCGTCGTCCAGCACCGTCAGCGGGCCGCTGAAATCCCCCAACGCCGCCAGCGTCATGTTCGCTCCCACCCCCATCACCGGCACAATGCCGTCGCGCTTGCGATCCTCCGGCACCATGGCAATGCCATACTGCATCGCCTGTCGGCAAGTGGTGATAGTAGCGGGTTGCCCGTCGATGCAGATACTGCCCTGCCAGCGCCCTGGGTAAGCACCAAACAGGCATTGCATGGTTTCGGTGCGGCCCGATCCCACCAGCCCGGCCACGCCGAGGATCTCGCCGCGCCGTAGTTGGAAAGAAACCTCATCCACCCGGCGGATATGCCGGTTGACCGGGTGCCAGGCGGTAAGATTTTCCACCTGCAGGATCACCTCACCGATAGCGTGCTGCTCCTGTGGATACAGCTCGGTCAGTTCACGCCCTACCATCATGGCGATGATGTCGTCCTCACTCATGCCCGCCGCTGGCCGGGTGCCGATGTGCTTCCCATCGCGGATCACGCAGATCAGATCCGAGATCGCTTTCACCTCGTTCAACTTGTGCGAAATATAGATGCAGGCAATGCCGTGATCGCGCAGATCGGCGATGATCGCCAGCAAGGTGGCGGTTTCGCTTTCCGTCAGCGAAGCGGTGGGTTCATCCAGCACCAGCAGGCGCACCTGCTTGTTTAACGCTTTGGCGATCTCCACCAACTGCTGCTGGCCCAGCCCCAGTTCACCAACGCGGGTATTGGGGTCCACCGCCAGTTTGACCTGCGCCAGCATGCGCTGGCAGCGCAGGTACATATTGTCGTAATCCATCAGCCCACAGCGGCCCCACTCGTTGCCGAGAAACATGTTCTCCTGCACCGTCATCTGTTTCACCAGCGCCAGTTCCTGGTGAATAATGGCAATGCCTTTCTGTTCAGTGTCGCGAATGGTTTTGGCCGTAATAAGATCGCCAGAAAAATAAATCTCCCCCTGATAACTGCCGTGCGGATATATTCCACACAGCACTTTCATCAGCGTGGATTTCCCTGAACCATTTTCACCGCACAAGGATAATACCTGCCCTGCATCCAATTGCAGGCTGACATTATCCACGGCTTTCACTGCGCCGAATTGTTTAGTGATATTTCTCATTTCTAACAGGCAGGGCATTATTCCCTCCACATAACGTCGCGAGAATTAATTAAGATCGGATTTCTTATGGAAGCCATCGGCAATAATGGTGCTGTCGATATTCGATTTATCCACCTGAACCGGGGTTAATAACCAGGCAGCCACTTCTTTGCTGCCGTTATTTAATTTGGCATTGGATTTGGGTTGTTCACCTTTGCCCAGTTGCACCGCAATATCTGCCGCTTCATCGGCCAGCTTGCTGATCGGTTTATACACCGTCATGGTTTGGGTGCCCGCCACAATGCGTTTCACCGCCGCTAAGTCGGCATCCTGGCCGGAGATCGCCACTTTGCCCGCCAAGCCTTGTGCCGCCAGTGCCTGGATCGCCCCACCTGCGGTGGCATCGTTGGAAGCGACGACCGCGTCGATCTGGTTGTTATTGGCCGTCAGAGCGTTTTCCATAATCTTCAGCGCGTTTTCTGGCAGCCAACCATCGGCCCACTGATCGCCCACCACCTTAATCTTGCCGCTGCTGATTAAGGGTTGCAGCACGGTCATCTGCCCTTTGCGGAACAGCTTGGCGTTGTTATCCACCGGTGAGCCACCCATCAGGAAGTAATTGCCCTGCGGCACCCGTTGCACCAGGCTTTGCGCCTGCATTTCACCCACTTTTTCGTTATCGAACGAGATATAGAAATCAATATCGGCGTTATTGATCATGCGATCATAAGCCAGCACCTTAATGCCTTCACGTTTCGCTTCGCTGATTACATTGCTCAGCACCTGGCCGTTGTAAGGGATAATCACCAGCACATCGACGCCGCGATTGATCATATTTTCAATCTGCGCCATCTGGGTTTCTTCATTGCCGTTGGCAGACTGCACAAACACGTTTGCCCCCAGCGATTCAGCTTTTTTAACAAAGATATCGCGATCTTTCTGCCAGCGCTCTAAACGCAAGTCGTCGATCGCCATACCGATTTTAATTTCTTTACTGAACCCTGATTGGCTGGCCAGCAGCAAAAGAGCGCAGGCGGAGAGGAGAATAGGCTTGATCATCATCTTATAACCCTTTTTCAGTTTATACTCGTCATACGTCGAGTAAAGTACGTGGGAAATATTAATCACGAAACGTCCAGCCGATTGTTGACACTTATTTTTCATTCGGCAATTACAGATTTTTACCAGCGAATTACGATTTTTGGTTTAATGTTAATTTTATGATAGCGATCATGTTTTATCGCTGTTCCGCCGATAACGCTGAATTAAACGCCAATATGAGATCCCACGCACATTTAATAATTCTGTGAATTTAAGTGTGAAATAACGTAATTGAGCCTGACTCACTGAACTCCGAAGATAAATGCACCAACCTTGTTATTCAGGAGTTCACTAATGCAATCCTATTTTGATCAGCTTGAGCAGGTTCGCTACGAAGGCACCAGCAGTAATAATCCGCTGGCCTTCCGCCATTACAACCCCGATGAAATCATTCTTGGCAAACGGATGGCCGAGCATCTACGCTTTGCCGCCTGCTACTGGCATACCTTCTGCTGGAACGGCGCAGACATGTTCGGCGTGGGCGCGTTCGATCGCCCATGGCAGCAGCCGGGTGATGCGCTGGCGCTCGCCAGGAGCAAAGCCGACGTGGCCTTTGAGTTTTTCCACAAGCTGAATGTGCCCTATTACTGCTTCCACGACATCGACGTGGCGCCAGAAGGCACAACGCTGAAAGAGTACCTGCACAATTTTGCCGCCATGACCGAAGTACTGGCCGAGAAACAGCAAAGCAGCGGCGTGAAGCTGCTGTGGGGCACCGCCAACTGTTTCACCAATCCGCGCTATGCCGCCGGGGCCGCTACCAATCCGAACCCGGAAGTGTTCAGTTGGGCCGCCACCCAGGTGTTCACCGCCATGAATGCCACCCATCAATTGGGCGGTGAAAACTACGTGCTGTGGGGCGGGCGCGAAGGGTATGAAACCCTGCTGAATACCGATCTGCGCCAGGAGCGCGAGCAGATTGGCCGCTTTATGCAAATGGTGGTGGAGCACAAGCACAAAATCGGTTTCCAGGGCACATTGCTGATCGAACCTAAGCCGCAGGAACCCACCAAGCATCAGTATGACTACGATGTTGCCACCGTGTACGGCTTCCTCAAGCAGTTCGGGCTGGAAAAAGAGATCAAGGTGAATATCGAAGCCAACCACGCTACGCTGGCCGGGCATTCGTTCCATCATGAAATCGCCACCGCCATTGCGCTGGGCATTTTCGGCTCGGTCGACGCCAACCGTGGCGATCCGCAACTGGGCTGGGATACCGATCAGTTCCCGAACAGCGTGGAAGAGAACGCACTGGTGATGTTCGAGATCCTCAAAGCAGGCGGTTTCACTACCGGAGGCCTGAACTTTGACGCCAAAGTGCGCCGCCAGAGCACCGATAAATATGACCTGTTCTA
The DNA here is from genome assembly GCF_000743355.1 of Serratia sp. Ag1. Classification (GTDB taxonomy): domain Bacteria; phylum Pseudomonadota; class Gammaproteobacteria; order Enterobacterales; family Enterobacteriaceae; genus Chania. The sequence continues at coordinate 86,954 of NZ_JQEI01000015.1, read as the reverse complement.
CGGCCATATCGGCGCGATGGATACCATGGCGTTGGCGCTGAAAGTGGCGGCGCGCATGATCGAGGATGGCAAGCTGCATCAGCAGGTCGCCAAGCGCTACGCCGGGTGGAACAGTGAACTGGGCCAGCAAATTTTGCAGGGGAAACTGTCGCTCGAAGCGCTGGCGCAGTACGCTGAGCACCAGATTCTGGCCCCGCAACATGCGAGCGGGCATCAGGAGCAATTGGAAAATCTGGTTAACCGTTATCTGTTTGGTTAATGCCTGTTGCTTGTTTAGAGAAGGCGGAACATCGGTGAATCTCCCTCACCCCGGCCTTCTCCCTCCGTTGGGACGATACGACATTTTAAAGGAACTGCACCCATGTACATCGGTATCGATCTTGGCACTTCCGGCGTAAAGGTCATCCTGCTCGGCGAACAGGGCCAACTGCTCGCCAGCCAAAGTGAACCTCTGCCCATCTCACGCCCGCACCCGTTGTGGTCTGAACAAGCGCCGCAAGACTGGTGGCAGGCCACCGATCGCGCCATGCTGGCGTTGGCCAAACAGCATGACCTGCTAGCGGTTAAAGCCATCGGCCTGACCGGCCAGATGCATGGCGCAACGCTACTGGATAAGCAACAGCGGGTACTGCGCCCGGCAATCTTATGGAATGATGGCCGCAGTTTTGCGCAGTGCCAAGAATTAGAACACGCCGTGCCTGAGGCGCGGGAAATTACCGGCAACCTGATGATGCCCGGCTTTACCGCCCCCAAACTGCTGTGGCTGCAACAGCATGAACCGCAGGTTTTCCGCCAGATCGACAAAGTGTTACTGCCAAAAGATTATCTGCGCTGGTGCATCACGGGCGAATTTGCCAGCGATATGTCCGATGCGGCGGGCACGATGTGGCTGAACGTGGCACAGCGCGATTGGAACGACGCGATGCTCGCCGCCTGCGGGCTAACGCGCGATCAGATGCCTGCGCTGTTTGAAGGCAATCAGATCACCGGCCAGGTACATGCCGAATTAGCCAAACGCTGGGGCATCACCCCTGTGCCGGTGATCGCCGGTGGCGGCGACAACGCCGCCGGAGCCATTGGCGTGGGCTTGTATCAGGCCGGGCAAGCGATGCTGTCGCTCGGCACTTCCGGCGTGTATTTCGCGGTCAGCGACGGGTTTCTCAGCAACCCGACTAGCGCGGTGCACAGCTTCTGCCATGCATTGCCGCACACCTGGCACCTGATGTCAGTGATGCTCAGTGCCGCATCCTGTTTAGACTGGGCTTGTCAGTTAACCAACGTCGACAGCGTTGCCACCCTGCTGCGCAATGTCGAGCAGGCTGAGCCCGCAGAAACCCCGCTGTGGTTCCTGCCTTATCTTTCTGGCGAACGTACCCCGCACAATAATCCGAATGCCAAAGGCGCTTTCTGGGGCTTTACCCATCAGCATGGGCCGAACGATCTGGCACGCGCGGTGTTGGAAGGCGTCGGTTTCGCGCTGGCGGACGGCATGGATGTGCTGCACGCCAGCGGCTTGCAACCTTCTGCCATCCAGTTGATTGGCGGTGGGGCTCGCAGCCCGTTCTGGCGACAGATGCTGGCAGATATCAGCGGCCAGCGGCTGGAATACCGCACTGGCGGTGATGTCGGCCCGGCGCTGGGGGCTGCGCGTTTAGCGCAGATTGCACTGAACCCTGGGCAGCCGTTGAGCGATTTGCTGCCAGCCTTGCCGCTGGAGCAGCTACACGAACCGGATGCTGGGCGGCATCAGCAATACGCCGAACGGCGCAGTACCTTCCGCGAACTGTATCGCTGCCTGCGGCCACTGATGTGATTGCTCCGTTAATACCCAACCGAGAGGATGTTGGCAAGTTCACTAAAAAGACTGGTTAACAGGTCATTTCGCTACTACAATAAGACCTGTTAATCAGTCTTTTGAGTAGGTAATAAACATGGCCAACATTATTTTGAGCGATACCAGCGCCAGCATCAGTGAACTGAAAAAAAATCCGATGGCGACGGTCGGGGCTGGAGCGGGCTTTCCGGTAGCGATTCTTAATCGCAACCAACCAGCATTTTACTGCGTACCGGCAGAACTGTATGAACAGATGCTCGACGCGCTAGACGATCATGAGCTGGCTAAACTGGTCAATGAACGTCGGGATCAGGCACTGATTGAGGTCGATCTGGACGAATTTCTATGACATATCAGATTAAGTTCCGTGAATCAGCGTTGAAAGAATGGAACAAGCTGGATAAGTCGGTACAGCAGCAGTTTGCCAAAAAACTGAAGAAGTGCTGCGAAAATCCTCACATTCCCACCGCCAAATTACGCGGTATGGCTAACTGCTATAAAATAAAACTGCGCGCCTCAGGATTCAGGCTGGTTTATGAAGTCATTGATCGCTGTCTGGTGATTGCCGTTGTCGCCGTCGGGAAAAGGGAACGGAGCGAGGTTTATCAGCTCGCCAGCGAACGATTAAGATAAGAGTACTCCGCTCGTCCCCTAATGATGACCGTTTTTAGGTTTCTTGCCAGCAGCGCTAACAACCGTAGCAACCTAATCCCCAAAGCACCCAACGGCAGCAGGTCCAATGCGGTAAGCTCCAGATGTTGATTGCCAAGAGTAACAATTGGCGGCAAAATAACCGCTTCGACTCGCTCAGATTGCGCTTCCCGCCCCTGGCAGTTCCTTATTTTTCTTTACTATCAGTCATATAAATATGAAAACAACATTACCTCCTGTGGCACGTTTAGGCCGACAGGCGCTGTTATTCCCGCTTTGTCTGGTGCTGTTCGAATTCACCACCTATATCGCCAACGATATGATCCAACCCGGCATGCTGGCGGTTGTCGCCGATTTTAACGCGGGTGTCGAGTGGGTGCCTAGCTCCATGACCGCCTATCTGGCTGGCGGTATCTTTCTGCAATGGCTGCTGGGGCCGCTGTCGGATCGCCGTGGCCGCCGCCCGGTGATGCTGGCCGGGGTTGCCTTTTTTATCGTCGCCTGCCTGGCAATTTTGCTGGTGACCAACATTGAACAGTTCATCTTTATGCGCTTCCTGCAAGGCATCGGCCTGTGCTTTATCGGTGCGGTGGGCTATGCCACCATTCAGGAATCCTTTGAAGAGTCGGTGTGCATCAAGATCACCGCGCTGATGGCCAACGTGGCGCTGATCGCCCCGTTGCTGGGGCCGCTGGCCGGTGCCGCGCTGATCCATGTTGCGCCATGGCAGAGCATGTTTGTGATCTTCGCCGTTCTGGCGGCGATTGCCTTCGTCGGCCTGTGGAAAGCGATGCCAGAAACGGCCACTTTGCAGGGGGAAGCCTTTTCTGCGGCCAACCTTTGGCGCGATTACCGCCAAGTGCTGATGAACCGCCGCTTTGTCTGCGGCGCGCTGGCGATCGGTTTTGCCAGCCTGCCGTTGCTGGCGTGGATTGCTCAGTCGCCGGTCATTCTGATTAGCGGTGAGTCGCTTTCCACCATGGAATATGGCCTGCTGCAAATCCCGGTATTCGGTGCACTGATCGTCGGTAACCTGACGCTGGCCCGCCTGACCGGCAAGCACAGCGTTGAACACCCGATCAAACTGGGGGCTTGGCCAATGATTGTGGGGTTAATGATTGCTGCGCTGGCAACGGTGTTCTCTGAGCATGCTTATCTGTGGATGACTGCTGGGCTAAGCCTGTATGCCTTCGGTATCGGGTTGGCAAACGCCGGGCTGTATCGCTTGACGCTGTTCTCCAGCGACGTCAGTAAAGGCACCGTCTCTGCCACCATGGGAATGCTGAGCATGGCGGTGTTTACCGTGGGGATCGAGCTGGCTAAAGTCGCCTATGTTTGGGGCGGCAGCGGGTGGTTTAACCTGTTCAACCTGCTGAGTGGCTTGCTCTGGTTGGCGCTGGTGGTCGTTTTCCTCACCAAGCGCGGCGGGGTGGCCTCAACGCCGACGGAAGCAACCTAAGGTTCTGGCTTTCATAACTCCTTTAAATCGGGTGCGCAGATGGCACCCGATTCTTCAACCGCCAAACAACCCGCTGTCACGCAGCAGATGCTGGTTACCTTTGCGGCGGGTAAAACCACTGCGATCAAAAAATTCCAGTACCTGAATCGCCAGTTTACGGCCCACACCCAGCCGATCGCGGAAATCACCGGCATTGGCGCTGCCTTGAGCCACATCCAGCTCACGGATCAACGCCGCAAACTGCTCAATCCGCTGGCTGCGATAGTAACGATCTACCACTACCGCCGTCACATGGCCAAGCTGGGCGGCTTTACGCAGCGCAGCGCGCACGTTGGCTTCATCTTCACCCAATGCGGTGGCCAGATCGCGCACCCACCAAGCTTCATCACCCAGCAACGGTTCAATGCGATCCCACAATATCTGCTGTTCGGCGCTGAACGCCAAACCATGTTCGGGCAAATGCAGCCAGCCACGCGTATTGTGCAGCAGGCCAGCAGACAGCAACCGATCGATCATCATAAATGCCAGCGGTTCATCCAACGCTGGCAAGGCCATGCGGCGCAAGCGAGCGCGCCCCAGCCCCAGTTGATCGCTATGCTGCTGGTGATATTCGGCCAACACTTGCAGCAAACGCTGTTCACCCTGCTGCACGTTGGCCTGCGCCAGCGCCATTTCACCGGCTATCAGCAATTCGCGCTCGGCCAGCAACTGCGCCAGCCCACTGTGGGTTAATTGCCGCGCCCAGGCAAAGGCAGCCAGATCCAACGCACCGCTTGGCAAGCGCAAATCCAGCGCCTGTTCGTCGTTCTGCGCCTCCGCCAGCGCCGCCAGCCAGGTTAGATAATCAGGCTGACGCTTACCGCGCTTCGGCGCAGCTAACACCAGCACGCGTGCCGCACCCAACGTATGGCGAGCGCTGATATCCCGCAGCACCAAACGATCGTTTTCCGCCAGCCACAACGGGCGATCGAGAATTAATTCCGCCAAATTGCCGGTTAACAGCGCAATGCGGCCAGTAATATGGCTGGCTGCGTGGTGCAGATGCAGCGGTTGCCAATGCTGCAACGGTGCGTCAGCCTCGACCACCACCAAAATACGTTCAGCGGCTACCGGCGGTTGCTGTTCCAGCAGCCAATCACCGCGTTCCAACTGTTCTTTACTGACATCACCACTGATGTTCAGCGCGATACGTTGCCCGGCAAATGCCTGCTCCGCCGCTTGGTTCTGCGCATGCAGGCCACGCACCCGCACCGGCACATCGGCACCGGTCAGCCACAGGGTATCCCCCACTTTAACGCTGCCGCCCAGCGCGGTGCCGGTCACCACCAATCCTGCCCCTTTCACGCTGAAGGCACGATCCACTGCCAGCCGGAAACGGCGTGTCAGCATATGTTCACCCGGCTGTAACGCCAAAAGATGCTGGCGCAGGGAGTCGATCCCCACGCCCTGCGCCGCCGCCGTGACAAACAAGGGTGCGTCGTGCCAACCCTGCTGTGCCAGTTCGGCAACCACCTGCGAACGCACTTCAGCGATCCGCCCTTCGTCAACCCGATCGGCCTTGGTCAATGCCACCGTCAGTTGCGGGTGCCCACTCAGGCGCAGAATCGCCAGGTGCTCGCGGGTTTGTGCCATCACACCGTCGTCGCATGCCACCACCAGCAGTGCATGATCGATACCACCAATCCCTGCCAGCATGTTGCCAAGGAACTTCTCATGGCCGGGAACGTCGATAAAGCCCAGCACACGCCCGTCCGGCTGCGGCCAGTAGGCGTAGCCGAGATCGATAGTCATACCACGGCGTTTCTCCTCTGGCAGGCGATCGGCATTGATGCCGGTAATCGCCTGCAACAGCGTGGTTTTGCCGTGATCGACGTGGCCAGCGGTGGCAAGAATCATGGGTTCAATACCTCAAGCAGTGCACTCTCTTGCTCCAGGCAGCGCAGATCGAGCCACAGCCGACCATCGTGGATCCGGCCAATCACCGGATGTGGCAAACTGCGCCACTGCTGTGCCAACAGTTCCAGCGTCGCGCCACGGCCATCGAGCGGGGTAAAGGTCAGGGCATAGCTTGGCAGGCGATCGACCGGCAGCGAACCGCTGCCAATCTGTGACCAACAGGGTTCTGCACGTAACTCAAAGCGCTCGGCAAAACGCGCCGCCAACTGGCTCAGTAGCCGTTCGGCGGCCTGTTGTATCGCCTGTTGCGGGCGCGTCAGCAAGCGCAGCGTCGGCAGCTGTTCCGCCAGCAGTTCCGGTTGCTGATACAGCCGCAAGGTAGCCTCGAGCGCCGCCAGCGTCATTTTGCCAACGCGCAACGCACGTTTCAGCGGGTGCTGTTGCAAGCGGGCGATTAGCGCTTTTTTACCGACAATAATGCCCGCCTGCGGCCCGCCCAGCAGTTTGTCGCCGGAGAAGGTCACCAGATCGACCCCTGCAGCAATCAAGCGCTGCGGCATCGGTTCCGCTGGCAGGCCGTATTGCGCCATATCAATCAGCGCGCCGCTGCCCAGATCGGTGGCAGTAGGGATACCCTGCTCGCGGCCCAGTGTTACCAGCTCCGCTTCATCAACAGCGGTGGTAAACCCTTGAATACAGTAATTACTGGTGTGTACCTTCATCAACAGGCCGGTTTGTTCGTTGATGGCGGCACGATAATCTTTCAGATGGGTGCGGTTGGTGGTGCCCACTTCTACCAGTTCACAACCAGCCTGGCGCATCACATCGGGGATGCGGAACGCTCCGCCGATCTCCACCAGTTCACCGCGCGAAACCACTACCTGTTTACCCGGTGCCACCGCCGCCAGCATCAGCAAGACCGCCGCTGCGTTGTTGTTCACAATGCAGGCATCCTCTGCGCCAGTGAGTTGGCACAGCACATCGGCGATGGCCCGATCGCGATGGCCACGCCCGGCACCGTCGAGATCGTATTCCAGCGTTACGGCACTGCCCATCGCCTGCACCACCGCGTCGATCGCCGGTTGAGCCAGCAATGCGCGGCCAAGATTGGTATGCAGCACGGTGCCGCTGAGGTTGAACACCGGTTGCAGCGCCGGGCGCTGCTGCTGGCTCAGGCGTTCAAGCAGCGCCTGCGGCCAGTCGTGGCACCACAGTGGCAATTGCTGGCGGGTTTTGATCGCCTCGCGCGCCTGCGCCTGCATCTGGCGCAGCAGTTCGCTAATCAGCGTCTGCCCATGTTTTGCCACCAGCGGTTCAATGGCAGGATCGCGCAACAAACGGTCGATGGCGGGCAGCTGGCTGTAAAGTTGCTGGGATTCAGTGCTCATAGGCGCTCGGTTTTCAAGGTTTAATGGTGCGGTGAAATCGGCTATTTCACCGCCAGCGTATCAATAATCCGCTGTACCAGTGCCTGATGCACCTCAGGGGTTTTAGCCGGTGACAACATCTGCAACGTCACAACCCGTTTATTGAACACCGTCAGCATAATGGTGGAAACCACTTTCTGCCCGTTCACCGTTTGTTCGGTATCCAGACGGTGGAACTTCTGTTTACCGATGGTGATGTTCTCTTCTTTGGTTTTCTTGATGTTCTGATAACGATCGCCCAGTTCGGTAATGATGCTTTGCGTCAGATCTTTCAGCATAGTATCGCTGGTGTTGAGCTTCATGCCCGCTGGCGCGTTCACTTCAGAAGCCACGGTGCGCTGGCGCGCTTTACCGTTGAGGAACATTTGAATGATGGATTTATCGTCGTTGACGATGCCGCTCAGCTTGGTTTGATCGCTAAAGCCCGCAGGCAATTCAAAGGTGATTTTGCCCTTTTGCAGCGAAACGCTTAAACCGGGCGGAGGGGTCGGTTTGGTTTCAACCGCAGGCACTGGCGCTGGTGGCGCGGGCTGGGTGGCAACCGGCTTTGGTTGTGGCTTGGGAGCTTCTGGCTTTTTGGTATCCTGATTATCGCAGGCCACCAGCCCGGCCAGCAAAACAGCCAATCCCGCCAATCTGGCAATCGTCTTCAACATCATCCTTTTCCTTCGCTTTACTTACGCTATTTGGCGTAACCGTAGCTGCACGCCCAAACCCTCTCCCACCGGAGAGGGGTCAATCAGTGCGATTCATTAACCGCCAGCATTATTCACCAGGGAACAGGAACGGATTGATGCTGCTGCGGGCAAAGCCTTCTTCTTCCATCTTGGCATCAAGCACTAATGACGCCAGATCGTCGGCCACCGCTTCCACCTGCGGGTCTTTTTCCTGATAGATGATTTTCAGGTAAGTGCCGCAATCGCCACAGCTTTCTGCTTTCACCGCCGCCTGTTCACTGTCCAGTGACCAGTAGTTGAGATCGCGCGTTTGCTCGCAGTTGCTGCATTTGACCCGCACCACGTGCCATTCGCTTTCGCACAGGTTGCAGTGCAGATAACGCAGGCCGTTCGCCGTGCCGATATGCACCATGCTGGAAACCGGCATACTGCCGCACACCGGGCAGAACTGGCGGTGTTCGCCATATTCGGCGCGCGCTTTGCCAGGGATCTGGCTGGCCATCTGTGCCCAGTACAGCGACAGCGCGGCCCAGATAAACGGCGCTTTATCACTGCCCACTTTGGCAAACTCGTTATTCAGCAACGCACTGGCCATCAGCTCCAGCTCGCGGGCCGAGGCTTTCTCCAGGTTTTCCAGCACCGGCACCACGTGTTCCGGTGCCTGCGGGCGCAGTTCAGCGATCAGCGATGCCAGCAGTTTGTGCCAGTGTTCGCTGCGCGGATAAACGCTCACATCCAACGGTGGCTTGCCGCTGGCAGCCCCTTGAATCAGTGCCGCGCTGAGATCCATCACCAGCGGGTTATCGTGGCACGCATTGTTCTGCGCTGCTGCGATGCTGGCGGCAAAATTAAGATAGTCGCCCAGCGGATGGTCTGTCGCCAATTGGCGCAGACGTTCTGCTCGGCGGGTATACAGGCTTTTCAGATTCGCGAAAAGTAACGGCGGAATGGTTTCCGCCGTTGTGGACTTCTCGCGCTGTGCCCCTAACTGCTCTTTAGGAACAATGCGGATACTCATCAGGGTTTATCTTCCCGTTGTTTCTCGCGGACCTCACGGTACCAGCGCGGATGGTGTTTCTTCGCCCAGGCCGCCGGAACAGAACCTTCCACCATCGCGGTAATGGTGCCTTTTATCCACAGAGCGGCATAAATGTGCACCATAATCGTGATGATCAACCCCACCGCCGCCAGTGAATGCACCAGCAATGCCAAGCGGATCAGCGGGATAGGGAAAGCATGAGCAAAGTATGGCCGCCAGATGACGATACCGCTGGCCAGCAACAGCACCAAGCTAATGATCGCTATCCAGAATACGCATTTCTGCCCGAAATTATAACGCCCGGTGTCATCACCCTCCACTTCCTCATTCAGCGTGATTCTGTGGAGGTTTTTGGCCCAGATCAGATCGTTGCGGTTGAACAGGTTATGCTTCCAATAGCGCAGGAACATGATCATGAACGCGGCGAACATAATCACCCCGGCGAAGGGGTGCAGAATGCGCGCCAGCTGTGGCGTTCCGAAAATGTTCATCAACCAGTTGAAGGAGGGGAAGAAGAACCCCAACCCGCTGATGGCTGCCAGAATAAAGCAGAACGCTACAACCCAGTGGTTCATCCGCTCCAGCGCGTTATAACGCTGAATTGGCTTTTCCTTCCTCATTTGCGCGTCTCCTCATCGTGCGGTTTGTCGTGTTCTTCCTCTTCCTCGACGCGGTTTGGACCGACACCGATGTAGTGGAACACGCTGGCCGCAAAGGTGGCAGCAAAACCGACGGCTGCCAGCGGTTTCCAGATCCCTTTCCAGAAGGTCACCGCCGGGCTGATGGTCGGGTTGTCCGGCAAACCGTGATACAGCTGCGGTTTATCGGCGTGATGCAGCACGTACATCACGTGGGTGCCGCCCACGCCTGCCGGATCGTACAGACCTGCGTTTTCATAACCGCGAGTTTTCAACTCACCGACACGTTCCGCCGCGATATCTTTCATCGCTTCTTTGGTGCCGAAGTGGATCGCCCCGGTCGGGCAGGTTTTCACACAGGCCGGTTCCTGGCCGACATCAACGCGGTCAACACACAGGGTACATTTGTACACCCGGTTGTCGTCCTTGTTCATGCGCGGCACGTCGAACGGGCAACCAGCGATGCAGTAACCGCAACCGATACAGTGCTCAGACTGGAAATCGACGATGCCGTTGGCGTACTGGATAATTGCCCCTTCCGCCGGGCAGGCCTTCAGGCAGCCCGGATCGGCACAGTGCATACAGCCGTCTTTGCGGATCAGCCATTCCAGCTTGCCGTGCTCCTCGATTTCAGAGAAGCGCATCACCGTCCAGGATTTAGCGGTCAGATCGGCGGGGTTGTCATACACCCCGACGTTGTGCCCCACTTCATCGCGAATGTCGTTCCATTCAGAACAGGCTACCTGACAGGCTTTACAGCCGATACAGGTAGTGACATCAATCAGCTTCGCCACTTCTTCCTGGTGGTCACGGGCACGCGGGGCCGGTGTTAAACCGTTGGTGGCGGATTTACGAATGATGTCTTGAGATTGCATTGCCATAATTCGTCTCCGTTACACCTTTTCCACGTTAACCAGGAACGCCTTGAACTCTGGCGTTTGCGTGTTGGCATCACCAACAAACGGCGTCAGCGTGTTGGCAAGAAAGCCTTTCTGCGTCACACCTTGATAACCCCAGTGGATCGGGATACCGATGGTGTCAACATCCTGCCCGTGCACCTGCAACGTGCGGATACGCTTAGTCACCACCGCTTTGGCCTTGATAAAGCCACGGTTGGAGCTGACTTTCACCAGATCGCCGTTCTTGATGCCCTTCTTCTCGGCCAGTTTCTCACCGATCTCCACAAACTGCTCCGGCTGTATGATGGCGTTGAGCAGCGCGTGCTTGGTCCAGTAGTGGAAGTGTTCGGTCAGGCGATAAGTGGTGCCGACATACGGGAACTTGTCGGATTTGCCCATCGCCGCCAGATCGTCTTTAAACACGCGCGCCGCCGGGTTGGAAACCACGTTCGGGTGCAGCGGGTTGGTACCGAGTGGCGTTTCAAACGGTTCGTAGTGCTCAGGGAACGGCCCTTCTGCCATTTTGTCGATGGCAAACAGGCGGCCCATGCCTTCCGGCTGCATGATAAACGGCCCGACATCGCTGCCTGGTGCGGCATTACCGTAGTCTGGGATATCTATCCCGCTCCACTTGGTGCCATCCCACTCAATCAACTGACGCTTGGCATCCCACGGTTTACCCGCTGGATCGGCAGAAGCACGGTTGTACAGAATGCGGCGGTTGAGCGGCCATGCCCAGGCCCAGCCCAGCGTGTTGCCAAGGCCGGATGGATCGGCGTTATCGCGGCGCGCCATCTGGTTGCCAGCTTGTGTCCAACTGCCTGCGAAAAGCCAACAGCCACTGGAAGTGGTACCATCATCACGCAAATGCGCGAAGGTACTGAGCTGTTCGCCTTTTTTCGCCAGCACTTTGCCGTCTGGATCGAGAACATCCGCCAGTGCTTTACCGTTGCTTTCCATCGCCACTTCTTCTGGCGCTGGTGCATCCGGGGTCAGGTAGTTCCAGCTCATGTTCAGCACCTGCTCAGGCACTGCACCGCCTTCACGGCTGTACATCTCACGCAGACGCATGAACATCCCAGCCAGGATCTCACCGTCGCCCAGCGCTTCGCCCGGTGCATCAGCCCCTTTCCAGTGCCATTGCAGCCAGCGACCAGAGTTGACGATCGAACCGTTTTCTTCGGCAAAACAGGTGGATGGCAGGCGGAATACTTCGGTCTGAATCTTCGCAGGATCAACGTCGTTCGATTCACCGTGGTTCTGCCAGAAGGTGGCCGTCTCGGTATTCAGCGGATCGATGGTCACCAGGAATTTCAGTTTGGAAAGCGCAGCCACCACTTTGTTCTTGTTCGGGAACGAAGCAACCGGGTTGAAGCCCTGGCAGAGGTAGCCGTTAACCTTACCCTGATGCATCATTTCGAAGTACTGCAGTACATCGTAGCCTTTGTCCCACTTCGGCAACCAGTCAAAGCCCCAGCTGTTTTCTTTCTGCGCTTTGTCACCGTAGAAGCTCTTCATCAGGCTGACGAAGAATTTCGGGTAGTTGCTCCAGTAGTTCACCTGGCCCGGCAGCAGCGCCTTCGGCGTATTGGCTTTCAGGTAGGTGTCCAGATCCGGCTGTTTCTCGGAAGGCAGTGTCATATAAGCCGGCAGGCTTTGCGACAGCAGGCCGAGATCGGTCAGGCCCTGGATATTGGAGTGACCACGCAGGGCGTTCACGCCGCCGCCTGCCATCCCCATGTTACCGAGCAGCAACTGGATCATCGCCATGGTACGGATGTTCTGTGCGCCGACCGAGTGCTGTGTCCAGCCCAGGGCGTACAGGAACGAGGCGGTTTTGTCGTTGACGCTGGTTTCAGCGATATATTCACAAACCTTGATAAAATCTTCGGTTGGTGTACCGCAGATATTGTTCACCACCTCTGGCGTATAGCGGCTGACGTGCTGTTTCAGCAGGTTCCACACGCAGCGCGGATCTTGCAGGGTAACGTCACGCTTGGCAAAGCCGTTTTCGTCGAGCTGATAGTTCCAGGTGGTTTTGTCGTACTTGTGATTTTCCGCGTCGTAGCCACTGAACAGGCCATCGTCAAAGCTGAAGTCTTCACGCACCAGCAGGCTGGCGTTGGTATAGGCTTCAACGTATTCGCGGTTGATCTTGTTGTTGGTCATCAGGTACAGCAAGACGCCCGACAGGAAAGCAATGTCGGTGCCAGAACGGATAGGCGTATAAAAATCCGCCACCGATGCGGTACGGGTAAAGCGCGGATCGATGACGATCAGCTTGGCTTTATTATGTATTTTGGCTTCCATCGCCCAGCGGAAACCCACCGGATGCGCTTCTGCCGCATTACCGCCCATGACGATAATCAAGTTCGCGTTCTTGATATCAACCCAGTGGTTGGTCATCGCACCGCGACCAAATGTTGGAGCAAGACTTGCTACCGTTGGTCCGTGTCAGACACGCGCCTGGTTGTCTACGGCAAGCATGCCGAGAGCGCGACTAAATTTTTGGGTCAGATACCCCGTTTCGTTGCTGGAGGCCGAAGCACACAGCATACCGGTAGTCAGCCAACGGTTGACGGTAACGCCTTTATCGTTGGTTTTAACAAAGTTGGCATCGCGGTCTTCTTTCATCAGCTTGGCGATGCGGGTAAAGGCATCATCCCAACTGATTCTCTGCCATTTGTCAGAACCTGGCGCGCGATATTCCGGGTATTGCAGGCGGCTTTCGCTGTGGATGAAGTCCACCAGACCGGCCCCTTTCGGGCACAGCGCGCCACGGTTTACCGGATGATCCGGATCCCCTTCGATGTGGAAAATGCTCTCTTTGGCGTTTTTCGCGCCATCACCAAGGCTGTACATCAACAGCCCACAGCCGACTGAGCAATACGTGCAGGTATTACGGGTTTCACGGGCACGCAGCAGTTTGTACTGCCGGGTTTCCGCTAACGCCACTTCCGGGGCAAAGCCCAGAGCGGCGACCGTCGTCCCTGCCATACCGCCAGCGCAGATCTTAAAGAACTGCCTTCTGCTGACCTGCATGGGGGTCTCCTTTCACTCGTGTTGTCACATTGTTCAAATGGCGCTTTCCCCGACAGAGCCGGAAGCGCTAAAATCGCTATTCTTATGTTGGCTTGGCCAGAAGGCCGCAACGACGCCGCGATGATATCATAGCGGACTTGGGGTTGTTACAAACAGGTGCCACTAAAGTGAACAATATAGACCCAAAGCAACCCATAAACGCGACTGCCATCACAGGCATGATTCAGGCCCCGGTATTTCAGCGTGGGCAACTGACCACTGCGCAACAAGACTGGCTGGCAGAAGAGGTCCCCGTAGCGCTGGTCTATAACGGTATTTCTCACGTCGTAATGATGTGCACTCCCAAAGATCTGGAGGCTTTCGCCCTGGGTTTTTCCCTGTCGGAAGGCATCATTGAGTCACCGCGCGATATCTACAGTATAGAGATTAATCAGACCTGCAACGGCCTTGAGGTGCAAATTGAGCTTTCCAGCCGCCGTTTCAGCGGGCTGAAGGAGCGCCGCCGCGCCATGGCAGGCCGCACCGGCTGTGGCGTCTGCGGTGTTGAACAGCTGGCGGATATCTTTCGCCCGCTGACCCCGTTGCCTTTCACCCAGACCTTTTCACTCGCCAATCTCGATCGTGCACTGGGGCAATTGCGCCAGGTACAGCAAGTCGGCCAGCAGACCGGTTGCACCCATGCCGCCAGTTGGATCTCGCCGGAGGGTGAATTGCAGGGCGGCTGCGAAGACGTGGGCCGCCACGTGGCGCTGGACAAAATGCTCGGCCTGCGCGCCAAGCAGGGCTGGCAACAGGGGGCGATCCTGGTCTCCAGCCGTGCCAGCTATGAGATGGTGCAAAAATCAGCCATGTGCGGTGCCGAGATCCTGTTCGTGGTGTCTGCCGCAACCTCGCTGGCGGTGGAGATCGCCGAACGCAGCAATCTGACGCTGGTAGGCTTTAGCAAACTCGGCAGGGCAACGGTGTTTACATATCCGCAACGCCTTATCGATTAGCACAAAAACCACACAGCCCATACGGCATTGATAATCATTTTCAATCTCATTTAATCCCCTATAATGGGAGCCGATTGTTTATGCGGTGCTCATACTTTGCGCCGCCCAACACCCATTGGAGACGATGATTATGAGTTACTCACTGCCATCCCTGCCTTATGCTTATGACGCGCTGGAACCGCATTTCGATCAGCAAACGATGGAAATCCATCACACCAAACATCATCAGACCTACGTCAACAACGCCAACACCGTGCTGGAAGCCTACCCTGAGCTGGCTACGCTGAGCGTTGAAGCCCTGATTCAGGATCTGGACAAAGTGCCTGCTGACAAACGCACCTTTATGCGCAACAACGCAGGCGGCCACGCTAACCACAGCCTGTTCTGGAAAGGGTTGAAAACCGGCACCACGCTAAGTGGCGAGCTGAAAGCCGCTATCGAACGCGATTTCGGCAGCGTGGAGAAATTCCAGGAAGAGTTTGAGAAAGCCGCAGCCACCCGTTTCGGTTCCGGTTGGGCCTGGCTGGTGCTGAAAGGCGACAAACTGGCCGTGGTCTCCACCGCTAACCAGGATAGCCCGTTGATGGGCGAAGCCGTTGCTGGCGCTTCCGGTTTCCCGCTGGTCGGCCTGGACGTGTGGGAACACGCTTATTATCTGAAATTCCAGAACCGCCGCCCGGATTACATCAAAGCCTTCTGGAACGTAGTGAACTGGGACGAAGCGGCAAAACGCTTTGCCGAAGCGCAGAAGTAATTCCGCTCTCCCTGACGATGCCCGCAAATGCGGGCATTTTTTTGCCAGCCTGCCACTAAAGCTCGACCATTTCTTGCCGATATTTTGTTCACTTGACGATCGCCTCAAAAGGAAAATCTTATGGCGGCACTGAAGACCTTGGCAGGAAAGTTCACTCATCTCACCGTCGGTAAAAAACTTTCGTTGGGATTCATCCTGATTCTATTACTGTCAGTCATGCTCGCTGGCACCGGGGGTTATTATCTGCGCCTCATCGAGTCGCGCACCGAACGCGTCGATTTCAGCTATCAGATCACCAGCGAAATCAGCCTGGCGAAATATGCCCGCGCCATGTTCGGCCAAACCTACAAAATCGACTACCTGAACAGCAACCGCGAGCATATCGAAAATGTGCTCAAACTGATTAATCATGCGCAGGAACTGGACTGGGATCCGCAAAACCGTAAACAACTGGAATCGCTGAAAGCCCTGATGAACCAGTATCAGCAGCAGCGAGACAGCTTCCAACAGGCAGTAGCCAAAAAGGATGCGGTGCGCGCTACCTGGAATATGTCCGAGGTACAAGAGGGTTTAAGCCAGATTGAAACACAGTTAGCCCAGGGCGAACTCACGTTGGTTTTTACCCAACTCAACCAGAAGCTGATCCTGATCCGCTACCATGCCCGTGGCCTGCTGCTGAGCCCAACCAAAGAGGCAGAAGCGCCGTTGCTGAGCGCCATCGACGACGCCCGCAGTGCGGCCAATGCACTCAGTCAACGTTTAGCAGAAACCGATCGCCCTCTGCTGCAGCCCCTGTTAGCCGCACTCGACGAATATAAAGACCGTATTGCAGCCTACCTGCCCGCCTATGATCACGAACAAAAGCTCAGCCAACAGTTGGGGGATACCGCGCAAAAAGTCGATACGCTGATCGGCACCTTTATGAAAAACGAACTGGCGCAAACCAACAGTAATATTGATGCCGCCCAGATCCAGATGGGGATCATTGCCGCGATTGCGATTCTCGCCGGTCTGCTGGTGTCGTGGCGCATCACATTACAAATGACTCGCCCGCTGCACACCACGCTGGCACTGGCAGAGCGTATTGCCACTGGCGATCTGCGCCAGGTGCAAACCAGTAACCGCCGCGATGAACTGGGCCAATTGCTGAATGCCGTTGCGGCCATGAGCCAGAATCTGCGCGATATGATTGAGAAAATCCAGATGGGCATCAGCCAGGTGTCCACCGCCGCCGGGGAAATTGCCGCAGGCAATACCGATCTCTCTTCACGTACCGAGCAGCAAGCGGCGGCAGTGGAAGAAACCGCCGCCAGCATGGAACAACTCACCGCCACGGTGAAGCAAAATGCCGATAACGCCCACCATGCCAACCAACTGGCAGCCGATGCCTCACAAACCGCACAGCAGGGCGGCCAATTGGTTAATCAGGTGGTCAGCACTATGCGCGATATTTCTGGCAGTTCGCAGCGGATCGCCGAAATTACCACCTTGATTAACGGCATTGCTTTCCAGACCAACATTCTGGCGCTAAATGCGGCGGTGGAAGCGGCACGGGCCGGTGAACAGGGCCGTGGTTTCTCGGTGGTGGCCAGCGAAGTGCGCAATCTGGCCCAACGCAGTGCGCAGGCAGCGAAGGAGATTGAAGGATTGATCGCCGAATCTGTCAGCCGCGTACAAGCGGGCACCAACTTAGTGGAAGATACCGGCAAAACCATGGAGCAGATCGTCCGTTCGGTCACGCACGTGCGCGATATCATGGCGGAAATTGCCGCCGCTTCTGATGAACAGACTCGCGGCATCGCCCAGATCGGCCAAGCGATCGTGGAAATGGATCACACCACTCAGCAAAACGCCGCGTTGGTGGAAGAGTCCGCCGCCGCTGCCGATTCACTGGAGGAGCAGGCAGAAATGCTCTTGCAAAGCGTTGCGGTGTTCCGTTTGGCTGAACACTCTGAATCCACCGAAGTGAAAACGGCAACGCTCAAATCACCGCTGGCAAACAAACCACGGGAAACCGCCACCTCAGCAGAAAATAACTGGACGACGTTCTAGTGCCTAACACAGTGACAACATGGTGTACGGGCGATATCTGCCGTTGAGCGATGCCCTAATGCAGCGCCTGGGGCAAACCGCTTCGCCCCAGGCAGCCATATCAGAAGGCTTTTTTGGCGTAACCGGTGACGGCTTTCAGGCCCATTTCGCGGCCCAGCGCCGTCATCGGATGCACCACGATCAGGCCACGCACGCTTTTCTTCAGCGCGCCCATATCCGCCTGCTCTTTTTTAGTGATCTCACGGCTGAATGGCAGCTGGCTCAGCTTCTGGGCTTCAACACTCAGTTTCTCGACGCGCACATGCTTCAGGCGTTCAATTTCTGCCGCCAGCTTCTCTTTTTCTTTGGTGTGCTGGGCGATCAGGTCAAGGTTGCCCTGTTGGATCACCGTAGTCTCTTTATGGTTCAGTGCGTCCAGCAGGTCGCTAAGGCGCTTAATCTCTGCCTTTTCTATCTCTTTCATGGTCTTTAGCCTGTTTGTGCCGCTATCGGCACGCTATGCGCGGAAAATTCGTCTTAGCATTGTAGCAAAATGTGCGCGTGGTTACTCGCCTTGCGCAATCCCCGCTGGCAACCCGCTCATTTCACAGGCTTTGGCCCCCACACGCGCCAGCGCCTGGGTGTAACGCGCATCAAACGGGTAACAGCAAGAGAGCCGCAGCCCGTTGCGATAACGCCCGCTGGGGGAATACAGCGTGCCCGGCGTCAGGCAAATCTGCTCCTCAAGCAACTGATGGAACAGCGCCACCGCATCGACCGCCAACGGGAACTCCACCCAGAACACAAACCCCCCGGCAGGCTGCGTCGCCCGCGTGCCGCGCGGGAAATGGCGGGCGATCAATGCTCTGGCTTCTTCCACCTGTGTGGCATAGCGTTTGCGCAAATTACGCAAATGATGATCGTAACCGCCCGCTTCCAGAAACGTCGCCAAGGTTTCCGACAACAATTGTGACTCCGACATGGAAGAAACTGCCTTCAGCTTATGCAACGCTTCGCTAAAACGCCCACCGGCAACCCAACCAATGCGGAAATCCGGCGCCAGCGTTTTGGTAAAGCTGGAGC
The DNA here is from genome assembly GCF_000743355.1 of Serratia sp. Ag1. Taxonomy (GTDB): domain Bacteria; phylum Pseudomonadota; class Gammaproteobacteria; order Enterobacterales; family Enterobacteriaceae; genus Chania. The sequence continues at coordinate 68,529 of NZ_JQEI01000015.1, read as the reverse complement.
AGAACAGCACCCAACCATCGCGATCGAACGCTTTCACCGCCGGGCTGAGCGCACTGCCGAATTGCAGTTCGGCATACAAACCATCTTCGATCAATGGCACCTGATGATCGTTCATCAGCCGCGCCAGGCGTTTTTTCGCCGCCAGCGGCATGGTGCACCCGAGCGGGTTTTGCACCGTCGGCATAGCGATCACCGCATTGAGCCGCTTTTCCTGCAGCAACAGTTCCAGCGCATCCAAAGAGAGGCCATTCTGGGAATCCGTCGGGATCTCCAGCGCGTTCAACCCTAAGCTGGCGAGCAGCGGCAGCAGGTAGAAATAGGTTGGCGATTCCAGCCCAACGCAGTCGCCCGGCTTGGTGGTGGCGCGCAGCGCCAGTTGCAGCGCTTCCATACAGCCATGCGTCAGGGTGATATCCCCCGGTTCCAGCAACATGCCCAGCGTCATTGAACGGCGGGCGATCTGCTGGCGCAACCGCAGGTTGCCCGGGGGCAACGCGTATTGCCCGATCAGGTTCGGCTGGCGGCGCAGTTGTGAAGCGAGCATACGCCCCAGCTTGCTGCCGGGATAAAAATCGCTGGTCTGTGGGCAGGCCAACGACAGATTGGTGAAGGCCGGATTTTGCTGGGCAGCAAACACCGTATCGATCAGTGCCAACACGTCGTCCGCCGGTTTTTCTATGCGGTTACTGGGGGCCGACGCGGTTTTCAGCGCCGGGAGCGTGGCACGCACGTAGAAACCGGACTGGGGCCGCGCTTCAATCAGCCCACGGTCTTCAAGCTGGCGATAAGCCGCTACCACAGTGTTGATGCTGACGTTATGGGTTTGCGCACAGCGCCGTACCGAAGGCAGGCGACTGCCGGGCAGTAAAGTGCCACGGTGAATCGCCGCCGCCAGCGTATCAGCCAATTGCCGGTAACGAATTTCAGGGATCGCATCGAGCAGGGTCACAGTTTGGCTCCAGTTAATGGATACAGTTTAAAAATAATTCAACTGTAACCATGACAATACTTTATTTCTGCTTCTGTCACCATCCAGCCTCGGGCCTTATGCTGATAACCAACTCGAATTATGACGGATATATATTCTTTAGGAGCTTTTCTATGCTGGACTCAGCCTTTATCAGTTACGTTACCGTGATGTCGATTACCCCTGGCCCCAACAACCTGCTGCTGGCGTCGTCCGGCGTCAACTTCGGTATCCGCCGTACCTTGCCGATGTTGCTGGGCATTGTGGCGGGCTGTGCCGTGCAGCTCGCATTCACCACTCTGTTGCTGGCTGCGGCCCTCAGTTGGGTGGGCACAATCCGCTTCCCGTTGGCCGTAGTCGGCTGTACCTATCTGTTATGGCTGTCGTGGAAACTTTTCCAAGCCGCCTCGCCGGATGCCAAGCAGCAGGCCCAGCCGATGCGCTTTATCAACGGCGCGCTGTTTCAGGCGATTAACCCAAAAGTCTGGCTGATGGCGATTAACGTGGCGATCCTGTTTGCGCCGCGTGAAGGAGCCACGCTTAGCCAAACGCTGCTCATCATTGCCAGCTTCTGCGCGGTGAATATTCCCTGCATTCTGATTTGGACGCTGATGGGCGATCGGTTGCGCCACGCGCTGCGCGTCACCTGGAAGCTGAGATTGTTTAACGCAGTGATGGCGGGTTTGATGGCCGCCACGGCATTGTGGCTGTTATTTGATGAATGGCGTACTGCATTCGCTTAAGGCTTTTGCGCACCCAGCGGCGAAAGGCGAGAGGGTTGTTTGGCACCAATACCCGCCAGCAGTTCGGTCACCGACAGCACCATAGTGGAACGCACCATCTGCTGATAACGCTGGTGCTGCATGGCAATCAGCGACTCATCCGCTTCGCCAGGTTGCAGAAAGGTTGGTACCGGTGGCAACGCGCTGACACAGTGCAGTTCACTGAAAGGGCCAAGGATTTCATCATCGATAAAACGGTATTCCGAGCCGTCGTAATTCAGTTCTTCGCGCATCGCCATCAGCAATTCGGCATCTTCATATTCATGGCGTGAGATTACCCCCAGGCCATACATCAGCTTGAGGCGGACTGACAGTTCGCCCAGCGGCCCTTCGCCGGACAATAGCGGTTCAACGGCATATTTCACCGCGTAGTCGTCTTTGCGGAAAACTTGAACCACCAGGACGTTAAGCGCTTCTGCCAGCAGATCGACCGCTGCGATCAGAAAACTGCGCACCGTCTTACCTGCGTTCAGTTTTTCCAGAACGTTGTTCTCAAATGCCTGTGTCTCGATCATCGTCGCTTTTCGAATGGCTTGGGGACTGCGCAGCGTACAGGGTATCAATAAACAGGTCGAGCAGCGCCCGACCTCAGGATGATAAATAGATGGCCTAACGTTGCTGCATGGCACTGTAGACAGCGACCGCTTCTGCCACCACTTTGCTGTCCGCCGGTAAACCGGAAATTTGTGCCAGCGCAGCCTGTGGCCCCAGCGTTGTCAGCAATTCCACCAGCTCTTTGGCCTGAGGATCCTGCTCACTGCGGTAGCTCATGGCGGCGGCAATACCCTGGATCAGATTAGCGTGCGGCAAACCGTATTCCAACGTACCCAGCAGTGGTTTGATCAGGCGATCGCCCGCGCTCAGTTTACGCAACGGCTGGCGGCCAACGCGCTCTACATCATCATGCAGATACGGGTTTTCAAAGCGCGACAGGATTTTGTTGATGTAGGCCGCGTGCTTGTCAGCCTCAAAGCCGTAACGTTTGATCAGCACTGCGCCACTCTCTTCCATCGCACCTTTTACGGTCTGGCGAATGGCCGGATCGAGGATCGCATCGCGAATAGTCAGCAGATTGGCCTGCTGGCCCAGATAGGCGGTGATCGCATGGCCGGTGTTCAGGGTGAACAGCTTGCGCTCAACGAACGCCATCAGGTTATCGGTCAGTTCCATACCGGCAATCGCCGGAGGCTCGCCCTTAAACTGGGTTTGATCGACAATCCATTCGCTGAAGGTTTCCACCGTCACTTCCAGCGGATCGTTGCTGCCTGCTTCTGCTGGCGGCACGATGCGGTCCACGGCAGAGTCGACAAAGCCGATATGCTGCTCAACCCAGGCTTGCTCATCCTGCGGTAGCGCATCGAACACGTGCTGCTTCAGTTGGCTAGTGCCACGCACCATGTTCTCACAGGCAATAATGTTCAGCGGCCGGGTATTGCCCTGCTGATGGCGTTTAATCAGCCCTTTGGCGATAGTCCCGGCGATTCTGGCCAGGATCTGCGGGCCAACGGCGGTAGTGACGATATCTGCGGTGGCAATTAACGCCACCACGTCTTCGCTGCCGCTGTTGACGGCGCTGACGTTGTTCACGTTCTCAACCCGCGCCTGCTCACCCACCACATGCACCTGATAACTTTTACGCTTGTTCAGCTCATCCAGCACCGTCTGGTTAACGTCAGCAAAAGTCAGTTCGGCATGTGCATCAGCAAGCAACTTGCCAATAAAACCACGGCCAATATTCCCGGCTCCGAAGTGTAATGCTTTCATATTCCTACCTTTATTAATGTAGAAGGGTGCAGCAAGCTGCACCCTTTAAAATGATTCTGTTATCAGGCTTGCTTGCCGCCAAGCAGATCCAGCACTTCCTGCACGCTGGTGGTATTCGCCAACCGCTCAATCACGCTGTCGTCATCCAACGCATTGGTCAGGCTGGTGATCACCTGGATATGTTCGTTGTTGCGTGCCGCGATACCAATGACCAGGCGCGCTACTTCATCCTCTTCGTCACCGAAACGCACGCCGTGCGGATACTGGCAGAATACCACCCCGGTGCGCAGCACACGGTCTTTGGCTTCGATGGTACCATGCGGCACGGCAATCGACTCACCCAGATAGGTGGAAGTCAGCTTTTCACGCTCCAGCATGGCTTGAACATACTCAGGTTCAACGTAGCCACCCTTCACCAGTTGCTCACCTGCAAAACGGATCGCCTGCTCTTTGTCGGTGGCATGCAGATTGAGGAACACGTTGCTTGCGCTCAGTTTGAACAGATTCTGCTCGCTGGCTTCAAAGCTGTCATCCAGCGTAGCGATCACTTTCTGCTCGGTTTCGCTTGCTTGGCTGGCCGCCACCAGACGCGCGGTCAAATCGTTATACAACTGGCTATCAAGGAAATTGGTCAGCGAAATATGCTGGGCCTGCGGCGCATGGCGCATCGCACGCTCGGTCAGATCGCGGTGAGTAATCACCAGATCCACATCTTCCGGCAGGCTGTTGATCGCACAGTTGGTCACAGAGATACTTTTCAGCCCGGCGTCTGCCACTTTCTTACGCAGCACACCGGCACCCATGGCACTGGAACCCATACCGGCGTCGCAGGCTACGATGATTTTACGCACGGTGCTCAGATCGCCATCCACGGCGGCATTCGCCGCTTTGCCACCTTTGGACTGGGCTTTCATGTCCTGCATACGACGGGTTGCTTCTTCCAGGTCATCTTCTTCTTTCACTTTCGAGGTTTTCAGCAGGAAGCCAGCAACCAGGAAAGAAACCAGGAAGGCTGCGAAGACGGCTGACAGGTTAGCGAAGTAGGCACCTTTTGGCGTCATGGCCAGCACGGCCAGAATAGACCCCGGAGACGCTGGGGAAACCAGGCCACCATTCAGCATGGTCAGCGTGAATACACCGGTCATCCCACCCAGAATAACCGCCAGAATCAGACGTGGGTTCATCAGCACATACGGGAAGTAAATCTCATGGATACCGCCCAGGAAGTGGATGATCGCCGCACCGCCCGCAGACTGCTTGGCACTGCCACGGCCAAAGAACAGGTAAGCCATCAGCACGCCCATACCTGGGCCTGGGTTGGCTTCGATCAGGAAGAAGATCGATTTACCGGCTTCGGTCGCCTGCTGGATACCCAGCGGTGAGAAGATACCGTGGTTGATGGCGTTGTTCAGGAACAGGATTTTCGCCGGTTCAACGAAAATCGAGGTCAATGGCAGCAGGTTGTTCACCACCATGATATGCACGCCAGCCGACAGGATCTTGGACAGCGCTTCAACCAACGGGCCAATGCCGAGGAAAGCGAGGATCGCCAGCAACATACCGATGATACCGGCGGAGAAGTTGTTCACCAGCATCTCGAAGCCGCTTTTGATCTTGCCGTCTACCCAGCGATCAAAATGTTTGATCGCCCAGCCGCCCAATGGGCCAGCAATCATGGCACCGAGGAACATCGGCATATCTGCCCCGACGATCACGCCCATGGTGGTGATTGCACCGACCACACCACCGCGATCGCCACCCACCAGTTTACCGCCGGTATAACCGATCAGCAGCGGCAGCAGGTAGGTGATCATTGGGCCAACCAACTTGGCTAGCGTTTCGTTAGGCAACCAACCGGTAGGAATGAATAATGCGGTGATGATACCCCAGGCGATGAATGCGCCAATGTTGGGCATCACCATATTACTCAGGAAGCGGCCAAAGTTTTGCACTTTAACCTTGATATCTGGTGAAAACATAAAACACACCCCTATTGTTACGCGCTGACAATAAGAGCGCGTGATAATTGTTGTAACGTTACAGCCGCGTTAAAGCTGTATGCTAAACGGACTCTACCACGCTCTTTTTACTGAGCGAATCTCCCAACCATTTTGTGATTCATATCACACAAAACACCCCTATAAGCAGGCTTTTTTCGTGACAAACATCACATTTAGTCGGTGTAAAAAAAGCACAACAAGGCAATAATCGTACAAAATACGCATTAAATGTGATTTTTATCACATTAATATCTTAGTGGTTTGTTTTTAAATTGTGACATAAATCACAATTTATTTTACATGCGCCAGCCAGATCCAAGCAGAAAGCGCATCTTCCCTGTGAGCACGCACTCCAGCAGCCGAGTGAATGAAAGAAAACTACATTAGAAGAAGTGATGATTTGGCGGTATTCCGCCTAGTTGAAGTGTAGTACAGAAGTGTTAGGAGGTTGTGTGGCCCGGTATGAGAAAAACGCAACAACAGAGCTGGGGCCAATCGGCTTGGCCCCAGCCGCATCGTTCCATGCGCAACAGCGTTTTCGTCTTACTGCATAGCCGCCTGCACCGTTTTTTGTGCGTTCAGCCAATCAGGCTGTTTCACCACCAGATTCGTCATCATGGTGTTGTACTGTGTCGCCTGCTGTTGGGTGCGGAACTGCACGCCACCATTGTTGAAACTGACCTGATTGCCCTGCGCTTGGAGGAAGTCCCCCACCTGCACCAGATCCTGTACGAAGTTGGCCGTGGTTGGGATGGCAGGCATCAAGGCATTCGCCGGGGCGGTGACAATTTTGTCATACGCCTGATTGTAAACCGCTTTCAAGTCGTCCGACTGTTTCAAGGCTGCACGGGCAGTATCCGCCTGCGACTTCGCCGACTGGATTTGCTGCCCCAGCAGGTTCAGCGCCCCTGTTGACTGCCTCAGGGCATCGCGTTTGATCATGTAATCCTGCGCAGTATGGATCTGGTTAATCTGATCCAGCACCGGTGTCAGGCTGGCGTCAACCGACTTTGATAACTGCTGAGAAAAACCGACCAAAATGGCGTAATCGCCAGCATAATTGCCGAATTTCTGCTTCTGATCTTCGCTCAGCGTCGGGATATGCACGCCGCTGCGCATCACCGTATTCTGTAAGTAATCAATGAATGCCTTGCGTTGTGCCGGCTCTTTATCACCGCAGGCGGTCAGTTGCATAACCACCAGCAATGCCAAAACCGGTGCCAACCAACGCGCGAAACCTCTACTCTGGATCCCTACCGCCATGTGACATAACTCCTGTTTAAACGTATCTTTTACCTGGCTCCATACCCTCTACTGCTTTCCATGCACCTCTCCCCATCATATGTAACGACAAATTCTTGGGGGCTATAAGAATAGATCAACTGGATGCGATGCGATACGCGATTCGGCTTTCTGATGATATTCGAGCGCTAAATGTTTCAGATGTGTAAGGCCTTCACTGGTTTCTCTTATAAATGTTGAGAAACTGAACCACCACGCTCAGCGAATACAATAGTCGCCATTGCGCCATTGACTAGCGACAGTTGGGGCGGGATATGGCCTATATCAACGTCATACAGCACAGGCACGGTAAGATCGGCTAATGATGAACTTATAGCATCTAGATAGTTTTGTTGTCCGGGATCATCGACTTCTGGCGCAGCATTTCTACCTATCAGAACGCCTGCTAGATTGTCGAACCAACCATGCATATGTAAGCTACATAAAGCCCGCGTGAGCTCGCAGGGACCCATTTCCGCATTTTCAAAGTACAGAATGACGCCATCGTTTTTATTTTGCTCGCAGAATCGCGGAAGATTACCAAATTTGGTACCGGCTAGCCTTGAAATGGTATCTAAACAGCCACCAATCAGGCGCCCTTGGAAACTGATTGCTGACGTACCGCCGTCAAGGCGTTTCCACTCTGTCGGTTGTGTCAGGTTAAATCCGGCATCCGTCGCTGTCCCCCACCGATTCTCTTCCCTTTGAAAAGCCTCTGAAGAATACTGTTTAATCACCACTCCTCGATCACTCTCCAAAATATCCCATATGGTTTGTGTCGTTGCGTCTAACTCTTTGGCCCCAAGATCCATAAGATTAGGGCCATGCAAAGTCGCCCAGCCAGAAATAACCGTTAACGGAAAATGTAATGTACTCAGATCTGAAAAGCCTACAAACCATTTTGGGTCAGTCTGCGCTAACCGTTCAAAATCTATCAACTCAAGTAATTCCATCGCCAAATCGCCTCCCCAGGGCGGCATAACTGCCTTTATCTCAGGAGCGGTAAAAAAAGCCATTAACTCTTTCGCGCGCGACTCTTTACATGAACTTTTATTTTTATGTTGGGAACGTAAGCAATCACCTTCGCTTACCCTAAACCCTCTGCTCTTGAGGTTTTTTATGGCGAACTCCAAGCGAGGATGTAAAGGTAAAGGCACTCCAGATGAGGGAGCCGTGACAGCAATTAAGTCGCCTGGAGCCAATTTAGGAGGGAAACGCATATGCTAAATCCTTACAGTAAGGCACGCCATTTCCTATAGAACACTGAAGATGAAGCGTACATATTCATTACTTTCTAGAAACAGGGTCAGATCTTTCCGACCCTGATTCGAATTAGAAAACCAGCGCCTGCCCATCTTTGCGGCTTTCGGTGGCCGCAATGTAGAACCCTTGCGGATCGCGGACAATCGCCTGCGCGCCGCCGAAACTGTAGGTTTGCAACGGATCTTCCAGCACCACGTTATGGCCCATGGCACGCAGCGCCGCCAGCGTATTGCGATCCATCGAAGGTTCGACGATCACCTCACGCCCAGCAACAATCCGCCAGCGCGGCGCGTCGATCGCCGCCTGTGGGTTCTGCTTGTGCAGCATAATACGCAGCGCCATCTGCAAGTGTCCCTGAGCCTGCATCGGCCCGCCCATTACGCCAAATGACATCAGCGGCTGCCCGTGACCGTCCAGAGCGAACGCCGGAATGATGGTATGGAACGGGCGTTTATTACCGGCCACCAGATTCGGATGCTGCTTATCCAGAGAAAAACCCGCACCACGGTTTTGCAGGCTGATGCCAGTGCCTGGCACCACGACGCCGGAACCAAAGCCCATATAGTTGGACTGAATAAACGACACCATCATGCCATTTGCGTCAGCGGTAGAGAGATACACCGTGCCGCTCTGCGTCGGCGCACCAAAGGTGAAATCACCGGCTTGTTGCGGATCGATCAGCGCCGCGCGCGTTTTCAGATAGCTGTCACTCAGCAAACGCTCTGCCGGGAACTCCATGTGTTCTGCATCAGCCACATAGCGATCCAGATCTGTCAACGCCAGCTTCATGGCCTCGATCGACAAATGCAGCCACGCCACGGAATCCGGCTGATAGCGACCAATATCCCACTGTTCAAGGATGCCGAGCGCAATCAGCGTGGCGATCCCCTGGCCGTTAGGCGGCAATTCATGCACCGAGCCCCCGGCAAACGGGCGCGAGATCAGCTCAACCCAATCGGCCCGATGATTCCTCAGATCGTCCATGCTCAGCGCCGCGTTATGCTCACGAGCAAAAGCCACCATCCTTTCTGCCAGTTCGCCACGGTAAAACGCCTCACCCTGAGTCGCGGCAATCTTTTCCAGTGAATTGGCCTGATCCGGGTTACGGAACAGCTCACCAGCACGCGGCGGCTGGCCGTTAGGCGCAAAGCAGGCGCTGAAGCCGGGTTGATCGCGCAGTTTGCTATAGCCCCGCTGCCACAGCACGCCGATCAACGGAGAAACCGGGAAACCGTTGCGCGCGTAATCAATCGCCGGCTGCGCCAGCGTGCTGAGCGGCAGAGTGGCAAAACGTTCTGCCAATGCCACCCAGGCAGAAACCACGCCCGGCACCGTCACCGCATCCCAACCCAACTCTGGCATGGTTTGCCGCCCGGCAAACCTTTCTGGCGACCAGGCCCCCGGCGCGCGGCCAGACGCATTTAAGCCGTGCAACTGCTTGCCATCCCAGACGATGGCAAACGCATCGCTGCCGATACCGCAGCCGGTGGGCTCCACCACGGTTAAGGCAATGGCGGTAGCGATCGCCGCATCGACCGCATTGCCGCCCTGCTGCAGCATACACAACCCGGCCTGTGCCGCCAGCGGCTGCGAAGTGGCAACCGCATTCGCCCCCATCATCGGCACGCGCCAGGATGGATAGCCTAGGTTAAAATCCAATTCTCCACTCATCACTCTTCCTTTTTGTCAGTCATTACGCGGATCGAGCGCGTCTCGCAACCCGTCACCCAGCAAATTGAAGCCCTGCACGGTGAGAAAAATGGCAATCCCCGGGAAAATCGACATCCAAGGTGCCTGTTCCAGATAACCTTTTGCCGTATTCAGCATCGCTCCCCACGAAGGGTTGGGCGGCTGCTGACCCAGCCCGAGAAACGACAGGCTGGCTTCGGTAATAATCGCCGCAGCGATCGCCAACGTGGCCTGCACCAGAATCGGTGACATCACGTTGGGCAACACATAACGCAGCACAATCCAGCGATCCGGCAAACCGATAGCCTTTGCACCATCGATATACTCTTCATGGCGGATCGCCAGCACCTGACCACGCGTCAAGCGGGCAAAAATCGGCATCGCCGACAGGCCAATGGCGATCATCGCATTACCCAGGCTCGGGCCGAGAAATGCCCCCAGCGCAATCGCCAGGATCAGGAACGGGCAAGCCAGCAGCGCTTCGATAACGCGTGAAATCACGCCGTCCCACCCCCCCTGCCAGTAACCGGCGATCAGACCGAGCGGCACGCCAATCACAATGGCGATCAGCACCGAAATGCAGCCTGCCAGCAATGAAGTCCGCGCCCCCCAAATCAGGCGCGAGAAAATATCCCGCCCCAGTTCATCAGTGCCGAGCCAATAAAGCTCCGATGGTGGTTTACGCACCGCCAGGAAGTTGGCTTTCACCGGATCGAACGGTGCCAACCAAGGGGCCAGCAGCGCCACCGCCACAAACAGCAGCACAATCGCCGCACCAATCATCGCGCTTTTATTGGCGAGAAACTTCTTCAGCACCCGATTTTGCGGCGCACGCAGCGGTGCGGTGACTGCCGCACCAGAAACCAAAACCTCACTCATGGTCAGCCTCGCATTTTCGGGTTAATCAGCACGTAGAGCACATCCGCCAACAGGTTCAGCAGCAGGAAACCGATCGCCACCACCAGTACCACGCCCTGCACCACCGCGTAGTCGCGGTTGAACACCGAATCGACAATCATCTTGCCAAAGCCGGGCAGCGTGAAGACCTGTTCGGTCAGCACCGCGCCCCCCAGCAGTTCGCCAAACAGCAGCGTGGTCAGGGTGACAATCGGCACCAGCGCGTTACGAAAGGCGTGTTTGAGGATCACCCGTTTTGGCAGCAACCCTTTGGCCTGCGCGGTGCGGATATAATCGGCTTTCAAAACGGTAATCATCGCAGCGCGGGTATGGCGCATCAGTGTGGCCGCCAAGCCCGTACCCAGCACCAGCGCAGGCAACAGCAGCGTTTTGAGATTCTGCGGCATGCTCTCACTGAACGGCACATAGCCAGAGGCGGGCAACCACTGTAAATGCACCGAGAACAACAGAATCAGCAAGATACCCAACCAGAAGTGCGGCACCGAAATCCCCGAAAGCGCCACAAAGTTGGTGGTGTGATCGACCCAACTGTCTTTGCGCACCGCCGCAATAATCCCCATGCCAATCCCCACCAGCAGCGCCACCATCATCGCCAGCAACGACAGTTCCAGCGTTACCGGCAGCTTGCTGATAATCAGTTGCGTGACCGGTTCTTTGGTGCGCAGCGAAACGCCTAAATCACCGCGCAACGCATTGCTTACCCAGTAAAAATACTGCGCCGGGATCGGATCGTTGAGGTGATATTCCTCGCGCAACTGCGCGATCACCTCCGGATCGCGCTCTTCGCCCGCCATCGCCAGCACCGGATCACCGGGCAACAGCTTTTGCAACGAGAACACCATTATGCTCACCAGCAACAGTGTGGGGATGGCCAGCAGCAGGCGTTTGCAGATCAATTCAACCATCAGTGCTTCTCCGCTGGCCTTCAGGGCACCATTTTCACACCGGCAAGACGCACGACGCCGTCCGGCCAAGCCTTAAAGCCTTCCAGCTTCTTACTCAGGCCAAAAATGCGTGGCTCAAAATAGAGGTAGGCAATCGGCATATCGATGTCCAACTGCTTCACCACTTGGTTGTACAGCGCCTGACGCGCCGCCGGATCGTTGGTCTGGCGCGCTTGCGTCAGCCATTCATCGACCTGCGGATTGCTGTAGCCGCCGTCGTTAAGCGTGCCTTTGCTGTGAACAAACGAGAAAATGCTGCCATCGGGATCGGGCCGCCCTGACCAGCCTGACAGGCTGAGCTGGTATTCACCGCGCTGCTGGCGATCAAGCAGAGTCGCGAACTCGTTCATTTGCAGGTTGAGGTTAAAACCGGCCTCGCCCACCATCGCCTGGAGCACTTGGCCCACCTGTTGTGAGATCGAGTCATTGGTGACCAGCAGCGTGACGTTGAGCGGCGTCTTCACCCCGGCGGCAGCCAGCAGCGCTTTAGCCTTTTCTACATCGCGTGGAGCAACCGGCATGTTGACGTGATAAGGGCTAACGGTGGAAATCCCCTGGTTGGCTGAAGTCGCCAACCCTTCAAATGCCACCTGATTCAACGCCTCGCGATCGATCGCCAATGAGAAAGCCTCGCGCACTCGCGCATCTTTGGCGAACAGGTTATTAGGATCGACCTTACCGTTGGCGATGTTAAAGGTAATCCCCTGATAACCCAGGCCGGTCACCTTGGCCAAGCTCAGTTTCGGATCGGCCTCCACGGTTTTCACATCGCTGGCGGCAATGCGCTCTGTCAGATCGAGATCGCCAGAGCGCAGGTTCGCCAAGCGTACCGAAGCATCAGGGATTGGCAGGAACACCACCTTATCGAAGTGGTAGGCAGACTTGTTCCAGTAGTTTTCAAAGCGCTTTAGCACGATGCGATCCTGCTGCACCCGGCTGTCAAACTGGTAAGGGCCGGAACACACTGGCTGAGTGGCGAAATCCGCTTTGGCAGCAGCTTTCGGTGCCAGCATTGCTCCAGCACGATCGGTCAGTTGGCTGAGCAGTGCCGCGTCGGCGGTTTTCAGGTGAAACACCACCTGATAAGGCTCGGTGACATCAACCGACGCAATGGAAGAAATTTCACTTTTACGCAGCGATCCCGGCAGGGTTAATGCCCGTTCGATATTGAACTTCACCGCTTGCGCGTCGAATTTCTCGCCGTCGTGGAACGTGACGCCCTGACGCAGATTCATGGTGAGGGTTTTACCCTCATCGCTCCATGCCCAGTCGGTAGCCAACCCCGGCACAATCTTCAGATTTTCATCAATATCCACCAGCCGATCGCACATCGCCGCAAACACGAAGCGGCCATAATAAGTGCGCGCCAAATGCGGATCCAACATGTCTGGATCGGCCCCCAAACCAATGCGCAGGGTGCTTTCTGCCTGTGCCTGTACGCTGGCTCCGGTCAGTAGCAGGCCACCGAGCACACTCAATAACATATGACGTCCTTTCATCGCGTTACTTCTCCTGAGGGGATTGGTGATTGTTGACTCACAGCCTGCTCAAACAGCGCGCGGCGGCGTAAAAATGCAGATGACGGTGGAGCTATTTCAATCACGCTGCGATCGCGGTTAATCTCTTGCCAACGGTGGCAAGCTACCTGACGGCCACCGGCCAATACCTGATTAATGGGCTCATGTTGACGGCATTCGTCGCGAACGTGCGGACAACGGGTATGAAATCGGCAACCGCTGGGTGGTGCAGCCGGGTTCGGCAGATCGCCCTGCAGCATCGGTATTTCCCGCTCAATACCCGGTTTGAGCTGCGGCGCGCAGGCGATCAGCGCCTGGGTATAAGGGTGCAACGGCGCGTCAAAAATCTCATCGACGCTGGCCAGTTCGACAATCTGCCCCAAATACATCACCGCGACGCGATCGCTCATATGGCGGATCACCGCCAAACCGTGGGCCACGATCACCATGGTCAGGCCAAATTGTGATTTCAGGTTCTCCAGCAGATTGACCACCTGCGCCTGTACCGACACATCCAGCGCAGAAACCGGCTCATCCCCCAGCAGCAGCTTGGGGCCGCTGGCCAGCGCGCGGGCAATGCCGATGCGCTGACGCTGGCCGCCGGAAAACTCGTGCGGATAGCGCTGTGCCCAGGCGGCAGGCAAACCGACAGTACGCAACAGTTGATGCACCTTTTCCTGACGATCGCCGCTTGATAACGACTCATGCAGCCAGATCGGCTCGCCTACGATATTTTCCACCGTCATACGCGGGTTCAGCGAGGCAAACGGATCCTGAAAAATAATCTGTAACTCGCGGCGCAGTTGATTCAGCCGGTTGCCGCTGGCATGGGTAATCTCTTCCCCCTGATAAAACACCTGGCCGTGGCTGGCCGCGAGCAGGCGCAGCAGCAGGCGACCCAGCGTCGATTTACCGGAACCGGATTCACCGACGATCGCCAAAGTTTCTCCGGGCATCACTTGCAGCGAAACACGGTCAACGGCGGTCACTTGCTTGTTACGTTTAAACAATGAGGTCGGGCCGCTAAAGGTTTTGCTTAAATCGGTGCAGGCAAGAATGGGCGTCTTCATATTGATGCTCCCTGAGCCACGGAATGTTCCAGCGGTGCGCGGAAACAGGCCACCTGATGCTGCGGATTCAACACTTGCAGCGGGGGTTTTTGCTGATGGCAACGCGCCTCGGCAAACGGGCAGCGGGTAGCAAAACGGCAGCCAGCGGGCATCTGCTCCGGTAGCGGCACGTTGCCAGGAATGGTTGCCAATTTGGCGCTGCGCGCACCGAGGCTGGGAATCGACCCCATCAGACCGATGGTGTAAGGATGCTGAGGATCGTTAAACACCTCGGCCACCTCACCGCTTTCCACCACTTGCCCGGCATACATCACCGCCACCCGCTGCGCCACTTCGGCCACCACGCCCAAGTCATGGGTGATCATCAATACCGCAGTACCGGTTTCCTGTTTCAGGGTGTTGAGCAGTACCAGGATCTGCGCCTGAATAGTGACGTCGAGCGCGGTAGTGGGTTCATCGGCAATCAGCAATTGCGGGTGGTTGATCAACGCCATAGCGATCATCACGCGCTGGCGCATACCGCCGGAAAGCTGGTGCGGATAGGCTTTCAGGCGCATTTCCGCCGCCGGGATCTGCACCTTTTCCAAAATCTCCAGCGCCACGCTCATCGCCTCGCGACGGCTGCAATCACGGTGGCGCATCACAGCTTCGCTGAGTTGATCGCCAAGCGTAAACGCCGGGTTGAGCGAGGTCATCGGTTCCTGAAAGATCATCGCCATCTGGTTGCCGCGCAGATCGGCGTAGTCGCGAGCGCTTAACTGGCGCAGATCGTGATGGTTGAAGTACATCTCACCGCCGTTGACCTGCGCGCTGCTGGGCAATAACCCCATCAGTGCCAGCGAGGTAATGCTCTTGCCGCAGCCGGACTCACCCACCAGCGCCAGCGTTTCCCCGGCGTAAACGGTGAGTGAAATGTTATCCAGCACCGTGACCGGCGAACCGCTGAACTGGACGTTAAGATCCTGCAGGCGCAGCACCGGGGTACAGGCAGAAGAAAGGCTCATGGCAGCTCCTCGTCACTCTGGTTGATCGCCTCAAGCAGCGCCTGTTGCAGCGCCAGCAGGTGTTCACGCATCGCCTGCGCGGCCTCCACCGGCTGGCGCGCCGCAATGTGTTGCACCAAGCGGACGTGGTGGTGATCATAATGCTCCAGCCGCGCTGGCGTGCGCGCCTGCACGCGCAGATGCTGCCAGGCGGGCTCACGGCGCACGGCGTCAATGGCATCAAACAGGCTGAGCATCAGGCGGTTGCCTGCCGCTTCGGCTATGGCGCGGTGAAAGGCGCTGTCCCACAGCTCATGTTGATCGCTATCGTTCAGCGTGATGTTGTGCATACGCTCTAACAAGCGCTGCATCAGGGCGATTTGTTCTTTGCTGGCGCGCAGCGCCGCTAAACGCGCCAAGCCCGGCTCCAGTTGGATGCGCGCTTCCATCACTTCCAACAGGTTCGACTGTTGGGGCAAATCCTGCAATTGCAGCGGCTGCACTGGCGCAGCCGGGCCGACAAAGGTACCTTTCCCCTGTTTACGCCAAACCCGCCCCTCTTCTTCCAGCACGTTCAACGCCCGGCGGATCTCCCGCCGACCAACAGCAAAACGCTCTGCCAGCTCACGCTCGGTGGGCAAGGCCAGCTCGGGCTGTATGTCGTCTTGCTGAATCAATTGACGGAGCTTTTCCAATGCGGAACTGGAGTTTGCGCTGCGGCCAGCCATTTCATCCATTATTGGTTCGCCTATATTTTAATCGCAAAAAAGATTGAAAAGAGGTTTTTGTTACATTTAAGTTAAAATTAAGTTATCACAAGGATATTAAACGCACAATACGGGTTGTTAATGGATAAGCAAGAAAAGAACCAATTTTTATTGGTTCGAGATTATGCAAGGCAGTAATTCACTTAATGAATTGAATTAAAAGATAATTATATTTACGCGCCAAGCTAGGGGGAGAGAAAACTCTCGAGACAAGATGACATGCGGCGCGCCAAATGAGGGCATGGATGCTGCATTAGAGTGCATAGTCCTACGAAACAGTTCAGCCAGTTCAGATCAATCGCAACCCATGCCTATGCAACACATATGCATATGCTAGGAATAGGTATATAATTAACCTCAACAACTGACATACCTGCACATCCTTAAATGCAAAACGGAGGAATGCCATCATGCGAATTGTATCGGTATTTAAAAACGGTAATAACCGGGCGATACGTCTGCCACGCGACCTGGATTTTGACGGTGTTAATGAGCTGGAGATTATCCGTGAAGGCGACACGATCATCCTACGTCCGGCCAAACCCAACTGGAGCTCCTTCCTTAAGGAAGAAAAAGCAGATGGGGACTTTATGGCAGATCGCGAGGATGTGATCAGCGATGACGGGCGTTTTGCGTTATGAGTAAGGTCTATATGTTGGACACTAACATCTGTTCATTCATCATGCGGGAACAGCCAGAAGCCGTCATTAACCGTCTGCAGCAAACCGTGTTGAGCAAACACCGTATCGTGGTATCAGCCATCACTTATGCCGAAATGCGCTTCGGCGCTATCGGCAAGAAAGCCTCACCACGCCACACAGCACTGGTTGATGCGTTCTGCACACGACTCGACGCCGTGCTGCCTTGGGATCGAGCCGCCGTAGATGCAACCACAAAAATTAAGGCTGCTCTGGCGGTCACTGGCACACCAATCGGGCCAAACGACACCGCCATTGCCGGACATGCGATCGCTGTGGAAGCCATTCTGGTAACAAATAATACACGGGAATTTGAGCGCGTACCGGGGCTGATGCTGGAAGACTGGGTAAATTAACCCCTCAATAAAAAACCCGTAATCTCCTGCGAGATTACGGGTTTTCACACGCTGATAAGAGGGTTCAAGCAATACTTAAACCGAGCATTACTGCAGTACCGAAATATCCGCCACTTGCAGGAACAGCTCGCGCAGCTTGCTCAGCAGCGTCAGGCGGTTCACACGCACCGCTTCATCTTCTGCCATCACCATCACGCCATCAAAGAAAGCATCGACGGTTTCACGCAGCGCGGCCAGTTCTACCAGGGCTTCCTGATAGCGGCCTGCGGCGAAGTCCGGTTGCAGCTTGTCGCGCAGCACTACCAGGTGAGTCGCCAGCTTGAGTTCAGCCGGTTCTTTCAGCACGGAAGCACGTACCTGATCCAACAAGGTATCCGTGGACTTAGCCAGAATATTGGAAACACGCTTGTTGGCTGCCGCCAATGCCGCCGCCTCTTCCAACGTGCGGAAGTGGGTGACCGCCTTCACGCGCGCATCAAAATCCGCCGGTTTGGTTGGGCGACGCGCCAATACCGCCTGAATGGTGTCTACCGCGTGGCCTTCTTCCTGATACCAGGCACGGAAACGGCCCAGCATAAAGTCGACAACCTCGTCCACCACCTTGGCGTTGGTCAGCTTGCTGCCGTATAGGCGCACGGCCTCTTCGGTCAGGGTTTGCAGATCCAGCGGCAAGTTTTTCTCAACGATAATGCGCAGCACACCCAGCGCGGCACGGCGCAGAGCGAACGGGTCTTTATCGCCTTTCGGATGCTGCCCGATACCGAAGATCCCGGCCAGGGTGTCCATCTTGTCGGCGATCGCCAGAGAGCAAGCCACCAGCGACTGCGGCAGTTCGTCACCGGCAAAGCGCGGTTGATACTGCTCGTTCAGCGCCACTGCAACGTCTTCTGCTTCACCGTCGTGGCGCGCATAGTGCATGCCCATCACACCTTGGGTGTCGGTGAATTCAAACACCATGTTGGTCATCAGATCGCACTTCGACAGCAGCCCGGCGCGCGTGGCGTGGTTGACGTCTGCACCAATCTGCCCGGCAATCCAGCCAGCCAGTGCCTGAATGCGGTCGGTTTTATCACGCAAAGTGCCCAATTGCTGTTGGAACAGCACGGTTTCCAGGCGCGGCAGGTGATCTTCCAGCCGTTTTTTGCGATCGGTATTGAAGAAGAACTCGGCATCAGCCAGGCGCGGGCGCACCACCTTCTCGTTACCGGAGATGATTTGCTGCGGATCTTTCGATTCAATGTTAGCCACGAAGATAAAGTTCGGCAGCAGCTTGCCTGCAGCGTCGTACACCGGGAAATACTTCTGGTCACCCTTCATGGTGTACACCAGCGCTTCTGCCGGTACCGCCAGGAATTTTTCTTCGAACTTGGCGGTCAGCACTACCGGCCATTCCACCAGCGAGGCCACTTCTTCCAGCAGGCTTTCACTCAGATCGGCTTTGCCGCCAATCTTCTGTGCTGCCAGCTCGGCGTCACGCTTGATCAGCGCTTTACGGGCTTCGTAATCAGCGATCACTTTACCGCGCTCTTGCAGGATCTGCGGGTATTGGTCGGCGTGGTCGATGGTGAACTCCAGCTCACCCATAAAGCGGTGGCCGCGCAGCGTGCGCGCAGAATCGATACCCAGCACGGTACCTGGGATCAGTTCAGCCCCCAGCAACAGGGTTACGGTATGTACCGGGCGCACAAACTGGGTGTCTTTATCGCCCCAGCGCATCAGTTTCGGGATCGGCAATTTGGCCAGCGCAGTGCTCACCATACCTGCCAGCAGTTGCTGCGCAGATTGGCCCGGCACATGGGCGCGATACAGCAGCCATTCGCCTTTGTCGGTCACCAGACGCTCGGCCTGCTCGACGGTGATGCCACAGCCGCGTGCCCAACCTTCAGCCGCTTTGCTCGGTTGGCCGCTGGCGTCGAAAGCCTGGGCAATCGCCGGGCCGCGTTTTTCAACTTCACGATCGGCCTGCGCAGCGCTCAGGTTGGCCACTTTCAGTGCTAAACGACGCGGTGCAGCAAACCAGCTCACGGCACCGTGCTCGAGGCCGGCGTTATCCAGTTCAGCGGTAAAATTCGCGGCAAACAATTCTGCCAGTGAACGAAGAGCCTTCGGCGGCAGCTCTTCCGTGCCGATTTCCACCAGGAAAGTCTGTTGAGTCATGGCTGCCTCTATCATTTCTTATGACACATTGGGAAGCCCAGCGCTTCGCGGGAAGCGTAGTAGGCCTCGGCAACGGCTTTGGTCAGCGTGCGGATACGCAGAATATAGCGCTGGCGTTCGGTGACCGAGATCGCCTTGCGTGCATCCAGCAGGTTGAAGGTGTGGGCAGCCTTCAAGATACGTTCGTAAGCCGGTAGTGGCAGCGGTTTTTCCAGCGCCAGCAGGGTTTGCGCTTCCTTCTCATACTGCTCGAAGCAGCTGAACAGGAAATCGACATCGGCGTATTCGAAGTTGTAGGTGGACTGCTCCACTTCGTTCTGGTGGAACACATCGCCGTAAGTGGTCACACCTAACGGACCGTTGCTCCACACCAGATCGTAAACGCTGTCCACGCCCTGGATATACATCGCCAGGCGTTCCAGGCCGTAGGTGATCTCACCAGTCACCGGTTTGCACTCCAGGCCACCGACCTGCTGGAAGTAGGTGAACTGCGTCACTTCCATGCCGTTCAGCCACACTTCCCAGCCCAGACCCCAGGCACCGAGCGTCGGGTTTTCCCAGTTGTCTTCTACAAAGCGGATATCGTGAATGGTCGGATCCAGACCCAGCTCTTTCAGTGAGCCCAGGTACAGTTCCTGAATGTTTTCCGGCGATGGCTTAATCACCACCTGGAATTGGTAATAATGTTGCAGGCGGTTCGGGTTTTCCCCGTAGCGGCCATCGGTCGGACGGCGTGACGGCTGCACATAGGCGGCGGCCATTGGCTCCGGCCCCAGTGCGCGCAGGCACGTCATTGGGTGAGAGGTTCCCGCGCCGACTTCCATGTCCAATGGTTGAACGATGGTGCAGCCTTGGCGCGCCCAATAGTCCTGCAGTGTCAGGATCAGGCCCTGAAAGGTCTTGGTATCAAACTTTTGCATGTTAGATTCGCACGCGATACAAGTGGATTTAAAAGAATGTGCCAGTATACCCGTTGACCGTAAGATATACAGCCAGAATCCCGCAACAAGTGTGAATCATTGATCAGGCCACTTTAGGATTCTGCATCTGGGAGCACTGGCCGGATCAGTTGCAACTCGATCCCCAGCCTGATGGCATGTTTGGCGTTGGTCACGCCCAGCTTTTTTACCGCGTTGCCAATATGATATTTGACCGTGGTCAGCTTTATCCCCAACAGGGAGGCAATTTCCTGATAGGACTTGCCTACACTGGCCCAATAAATAATCTCATTCTCACGTTTTGAGAAAATCTCTTGGTTATTCATTGCTTCAAAATAGACCTTACCATTCAGCTCTTGGTAAAGTGTGGTGAGCTTTTCATGTACGGTCAGCAATAACATCTGGAGTTTATGTTTATTATTATCGATTTCCTCTATGATACCGCCGCACTGTTTGTCTATCAGAATAGAAAGCACCGCAAGATTATGGTTATAATCATGCAGGACAAAGGTATATCCATTAATAACCCCGTAATCCTTGGCCATATCAAAAATTCTGGAAAGCTTCAGCCCGGAGTTTATCATGATATTCTCATCCCAAGGGAACGGCGTTACCCGCTGCGTTGCAGTGATAACAACCGGATCGATAAACTGATAGTTATTTTCTTTATAAACCTCAAACCATTCTTTTTTATTAGAAATAATTGCAATATTCGCCGGGTTTCTTTTATTTATTATGCCATAGACGAAATTTATGTTTTTATACTCAGCCAACTTTCTTTCTAAATAGTTCTCTATAGTGGCATTAATAAAATCATTATTAAAGAATAAATCAGACACCAGCCCCCTCCTTATAAACCCGAAAAAAATAAAATTCTAACATAGGCGACGAATTTCGCTATCAGCAGATCTACGCACTAAAATTCGAGACAAACAATCGGACCATGGCTGAAAAATCGGAGCGTTGCAAGAAGGGTGATTGAGAGGTACAAAAAAAACAGAAAAACCGTATATATCGATATACAGTTCATAAAACAAACAAAAATTCCCCTGGTGCTGACCAAATAATTGATTCTGGAATGCTTTTATCAGTATTTTATCGCTAGCCGATAACAATCAGGCATCTTATGCAATCAAGAGTACATAATGACTATACAAAAGTATAGTCATTACCTGTACTTTTTCCTGCTAGATACATTGGCGATTTTTTCATCGTAACGATAAACAAGGCCTTGCCCTGCAACACCTTGTTTTTATTGCCTTCAGAACCGTGCGCTGATCCCGACGTTATACATAAATTGTTCCCCGCTGCTCAAGCCGCCCGTTTGCGAAACCGAGGTGAAGGCCGCAACCTGCTCGGTCAACGGCACATTGGCCCCCAGCGTCATATTGACCCAGTTTTTATCCTGGCTGGCGCTGTCCTGGGTAAAGGAAGTCTGGGTTGATTTCAACCCGCCACCTGCACGGTAGACATCATCACCAAACTGGTGCTGATAGCTCACCTCGGCAAAAGGGTTAACCACGCCCAACTGTGCATCCAACCGCCACCCCAAAGCCGCAATCTGTGAACGATAGGTCTGATCGTTGAACCGCATCGCGGTGCTGTCGTTGCCGTCCTCGCTATAACCAGAAACGTTGCTGTAATCCCAGGCAAACTGCGCCAGCGGCCCGGTAGTCAGAGAGGAAGTCAGCGGGAAATCATAACCTGTGGTTATGCGCGCGCCCCACTGTTTGCCCGACGTCGAACCGGTTTCGGTACGGCTCAACGGGCCCAATGACATGCTGCGGCGAATGTCGTCGTAATTCATCGTCATATAATGCAGATCCGCATTCACCCAGCCCTGTTCAAACAGCGTCAGGGCACTGAACGCAGAGAACAGCACACCACGGGCTTTATATTCATAACGGCTGGAAGGCTGCTGATCGTCATTGGAACCGGCCAGTAACGCACCGATCAACCAGTCATCCGTCAACTGATAGTCCACCCCCACCGTCAGGTTATGCGTGGTGGCATCGCCATCACCTGCCACCAGATTCGCCGAATAATCATAACGTTGACCAGCATACCCCCCGAATACCCCTAATGAGCCTTGCGGATTATTGCTGGAGCGCAGCTGCTGGAAACGGCCATCCAGAGTGGCATGGCTGTCGCGCGCCATGGCCGCTGTCGCCTGATTGAGCGCCACCGCCTGTGCCGGGCCATCGAGCACCGCCTGGATATAGTCAGCAATCAGTTGATGTGCCTGTGGGCTAGGGTGGAGATGATCGGCAAACAGATAAGACTGGCTGCCGTCAAAACCCGGCGTCGACGAGTTACATACCGCCGATGACACCCCTGCCGGGCAAGCCATCCCGGCGGTGTTAGCAAAACCAAACAGCCCTGGGTTGGCAATCGCCTCGTTGAAGAGCTGGTTAACATCCACCCGCACGATATTGCCACCGCTCTGTGCCAGCAAACGCTCTTCACTCTGATTATAAAAATCAGTGAGTTGTGCGGTCTGAGCACTCAGGCTGTCAAAAGCAGCGATCAATTGCGCGGCTATCAGTTGTTGCACCTGCGGGTTCGCACTGCCCTGCGCCGCTGCAGCGCTCAACGCCTGATGAATCGCCTGTTGTCGCGCCGCCGGATCCGGCGTGGCCAGCGCATTGAGCGTGGCATAGGCTGCCTGTATGGCAGCCCCCTGCACCGGGGCAAGCGCCTGCTGGATAATCAGTTCCATCAATTGGGGAGTAGAACCGATATTCGGCACCGTTGGCACAATCACCGTTCCAGCCCCTGCATTAAGCAGCGAATGTACCTGCGCCGCCGCCGCTGTGGCGCTGATGTAAGCAACCTTTTGCGCCGTGGCCGGGTTCATGGCCGCTGCCGCTAAATCGTTGCCACCAATCCAGTGGATATAGAGCCCATCGCCATCCGCTTTGCCGTTAACCCGAGCAAGATAGTGCTGCACCTGATCCTGAGTATTGTCCAGCGGGTTGAGTGCAGGCACCGCTACTCCGCCACCCGCAGCATAGTTGTAACCACCATCGTCAGAAGCGAGCAGCGCAGCGCCAATCTGCTGGGCAAGCGCTTCGTCATACAGCAGATGTTGACGGTTGTCGTAGGTAAATCGCCCGTTGTTGCCGGTATCACTCAGGCTGTCACCAAACACGTAGAGTTGATCATAAGCCTGTACCGGAGCACTGAGAAAAAACGCCAAAGCCACTGCAAGCGCCGCCGGGCGCGGCATGCAAATCGTTTTTAGAGGCATTAATAGACTCCTCTGAGCCAGAGAAAATGAAAAATCACGCTTTTTATCGTTGGCCGTTATCTCGCAGCCATGCTGTAAATATTGCTGGCTTTCACATTACGTCAAGCCAAGTGCTGCTAAAACCATCAAAAGCTTGCCAGCCAGACCACTTCAGGCGATGATTACCTGTAAATAAATACAGCATAAGGAACATCAGTATGACCAGCGAGCGTTGCGGTTGGGTGACAGCCGATCCGTTGTATCTTGAGTATCACGACAATGAATGGGGTACACCCACCACCGATACGCAGGAACTGTTTGAAATGCTCTGCCTGGAGGGGCAGCAGGCCGGGCTTTCCTGGATCACTGTACTGAAAAAGCGCGAAAACTATCGTCGGGCTTTCCACAATTTCGATCCACAACGTGTTGCTGCCATGACCGAACAGGATGTGGAAACCCTGCTGCAAGACAGCGGTATTATCCGCCACCGCGGCAAAATCGAAGCCATTATTACCAATGCCAAATCCTATTTAGCCATGGAAGCTGCAGGTGAAGACTTCGTCACCTTTATCTGGAGTTTTGTCGACGGAGAACCGGTACTGAATCACTGGCAAGCATTGAGCGAAGTTCCGGCAAAAACCGAACGTTCAGACGCCATGTCCAAAGCCCTGAAAAAACGCGGCTTCAAGTTTATCGGCTCCACCATCTGCTATGCCTTTATGCAGGCCAGCGGCTTGGTGAACGATCATCTTACCGGCTGCATCAGCCACCCAAAGCGGCGCGGGGCGTAATCCGCACCGCCCATTCCACCGACATCGAAACGTTGATGACGCTGTGGTTGGCCAGCACGACCCAGGCGCACCCGTTTATTGCGCAGGAGTATTGGCTGCAAAGTGCTGAACTGGTGCGCCACAGTTACCTGCCGCAAGCCCAAAGCTGGGTTTATCTGCATGGCGGGCAAGTCGTTGGTTTTATCAGCGTGTTGAATGAGTGCTTCGTGGGGGCGCTATTTGTTAAGCAGGAATTTCATGGCAAAGGGATCGGCCAGGCATTGATGGCCTACGTGCAGCAGCGCCACCGCTGGTTGAGCCTGGAAGTTTATGAGCAGAATTTGCGCGCCTGTGCATTTTACCGCAAGCTGGGGTTTCGTCAGATGCAGCGCCTGTTCAACCAGGAAACCCAGGCTTATACGCTGATCATGAACTGGGCAGTTGTCGACCTGCATGACGCCTGAATCACTCCCCTCCCGACCCATTAAGAGGGGAGCCTTATCTTAAAGATGGAACTACCGGTAATAATTCGGTTTTTTCTGGTTCATCTCCCACTGGCTGGCGGGTAATTTGCCCCGTTATCTTTGTAGGCACTCGGTGCAACTTAGCTGTTCCGTGTTGGAACAGCTCACTACAGATATTGATGCCATTTAAGGGAAAACCATGAAAAAACGCATTGCGATTATTGCTGGAGCCGTCGCCATTATCATGACGCTCTCCGCTTGTACCACCAACCCTTACACCGGGGAATCACAAGCGGGCAAAGCCGGGATTGGCGCTGGCGTTGGCGCAGTTCTGGGAGCCGGTATCGGCGTGCTCTCTTCATCGAAAAAGGATCGCGGCAAAGGGGCCCTGATCGGCGCCGCAGCCGGAGCAGCACTGGGCGGCGGAGCCGGTTATTACATGGACGTACAGGAAGCCAAACTGCGTGAAAAAATGCAGGGTACCGGCGTCAGCGTTACCCGTCAGGGCGACAATATCGTGCTGAATATGCCAAATAACGTCACCTTTGACACCAACAGCAGCACCTTGAAACCGGCAGGAGCTAATACGCTGGTGGGCGTGGCGATGGTGCTGAAAGAGTATGAAAAAACCGCCGTCAACGTGGTAGGCCATACCGACAGCACCGGTGCCCGCGCGCTCAACATGACGCTCTCGCAGCAACGTGCCGATGGCGTTGCCAGCGCATTAATCACCCAAGGTGTCGCCGCTAACCGCATCCGCTCCAGCGGTGTCGGCCCGGACCAGCCAATTGCCGCCAACAACACCGCAGAAGGCAAGGCGCAAAACCGCCGCGTTGAGATCACCCTCAGCCCACTGCAGTAATGCCGTGCGGGGCGTCAGCCCCGCCAGCCCGCCCGACTCCCCACAAACAGAAAACCCCGCCCTTCTCCGCTCAGCACTTTATGTTATTTTAAACAAATCGTTAGCTTGCAGGAGTTTGTGATGAAACCTTCCATTGTGTTGTACAAAAGCATTCCCTCGGATCTGCATAAACGGCTGGAACAACATTTTACCGTCCATGCCTTCGACGAGCTGAACCCAGAGAACCCCGCCCTAAAACAGGCTCTGCAACAGGCCGAAGGGATTATCGGCTCTGGCGGCAAAATTGACGACGCATTCCTGCAACAGGCCCCCAAGCTGCGCGCGGCGTCAACCATTGCCGTGGGTTACGATAACTTTGATGTTGATGCACTCAACGCGCGCAACATCGCGCTGATGCATACGCCAACCGTGCTGACCGAAACCGTCGCCGACACCTTGATAGGTTTGATGCTCGCCACCGCGCGCCGCATGGCAGAAGTGGCAGAACGGGTGAAAGCCGGGGAATGGCAGGAGAGTATCGGCCCTGAGTGGTATGGCGTGGATGTGCATCATAAAACCATCGGCATCCTCGGCATGGGCCGCATCGGCATGGCGCTGGCGCAACGTGCACACTTTGGTTTCGGCATGCCGGTGCTGTATAACGCCCGCCGCGTTCATCAGCAAGCAGAGCAACGCTTCAACGCCCGCCGCTGCGATCTCGACACACTGCTGGCCGAGTCTGACTTTCTCTGCATTATCCTGCCGCTGACCGACGAAACCTTCCATATGATTGGCCGTGAACAGTTGGCGAAGATGAAAAAGAGCGGCATCCTGATTAACGCAGGTCGCGGCCCGGTGATCGATGAAGCTGCGCTGATCGAAGCCCTGCAAAACGGTACGATTCATGCCGCCGGGCTGGATGTGTTTGAGCAGGAACCGCTACCGGTAAGCTCACCGCTGCTGAAGATGCCGAACGTGGTGGCGCTGCCGCACATCGGTTCTGCCACCCATGAAACCCGCTACGGCATGGCCGCCTGCGCAGTGGATAATCTGATCGCCGCGCTGACCGGCCCGGTGCAAGAAAACTGCGTCAATCCGCAGGTACTGCAAGCAATATTGCAGAAGTAACTCAGGCTCAGTGCAATTGGCTGATTGTGCAACCTGGACAAATGTCTATACTGTAGTAAGACAAATGAGAAATCCGGAGATGTTATGCGCACATTCAGCCCATCTAAGCGGCCAACCAGTAATGAACTGTGGCGCACTGCCGGTTTCCCTGCCAGCAGGGGGCCGGAGTTAATCTTGCGCCTGCGCCAAGGTCTGCCGGTGTCGGTGATTGAAACCATCCACAGTTGGGCGGGTTTTCCGAAAGCGGATATCCTGCGTATTACCGGCATCAATGCCAAAACGCTAAGCCGCAGAAAAGCGGGCAGCGGGGTATTGAGCCCGGACGAGAGCGAAAAGATTGCGCGCCTGATCCGTGTGGCCGATGCCGCCGTCGCGCTGTTTGAAGGCGATCGCGAAAAAGCCGTCAACTGGATGCGTAAGCCCGTGCGTGGCCTGGCAAATGAAACCCCGGAAAGCCTGCTGAATACCGAAAGCGGCGCGGTTGAGGTGCTCGATCTCATCGGCAGACTTGAGCACGGCGTCTTCTCATGATCGGTTATCGCATCGTGAAAACCAAGTACCTGGATAGCGCCTGGTCAGGTTACGGTGCCCAACAATATGGTGGCCGCTGGAACCACAAAGGCAACGCCATGATCTACCTGGCAACCTCGGTTTCATTGGCGATGCTCGAATGCCTGGTGCACTTCGACGAAGCCGCCCTGTTGCAGCATTACACCCTGTTGAGTATTGAGGTGGCCGACACGGATATCATTACACTGGAACCCAGCGCATTGCCCGCAAACTGGCAGCAATTAACCGCGCCGCAAGAAACCATGGATATCGGTTCTGAATGGTTGTACTCAGGGACATCTGTCGGTTTACTGGTCCCCTCGGTGGTGGTACCGATGGAAAACAACCTGTTGATTAACCCCCAACACGCTGATTTCGCCGCCTGTATTGCCAGCGTTCGGGCAGTCCCTCATCTGTTTGATACCAGACTGAAATACTAATACTTTTCCCGCGGACGCCTGCGCGTATGCAATACCCTGAGAATATGTATTTCATGGTTTTTTATTCTGTAGGGGATCAGATAAGGGAAGGTTTGCATCACAATTTCCCGCGTTCCCATCACTCTACCTGCACGGCCTAACGCCGGATTGGCAATCAGCAAGTTAACCAGGCGGAAAACCTCTCTGGCAAATTCAGTCGCCACTTGCGGGCTCTCTTGGCAAAACCAGTCATACTCATCATCAAAATTGATTGCGGCTTTCCTTAGCCATTTAATTTCCATCGTGATCAATCACTCCCATTCGCTTAAAACGGGCCGTCATCTCAGCGTCTGATGCAAAGTCGCCGTTATCCGCCTCAGTGATGGCCTGTTGAATTTCAGCCACTTGCCAAGCTTCACGGTTTAAGAAATCCCGAATCGCTTGTGCCGCCAGGAAGGATTTGGTTCTGCCGGTCGTTTTCGCCAAGGCTTCAAGCTGCGCGGAGAGATCGTCAGAGAGTCGAACAGACATCACACTCATAGGTTTACCTCACACTACAATGTATACATTGTAGTGTAGATTAAAAAAACAACAGAACATAGTCAAACCTCTCACCCTGCCCCCTCCGCCCCCAAATTCCCACCAGGGGAGGAGGCGATTTTTCCTTCATACCGCAAACTGAGCACAACCCTAGGATAAAAACGCTTCCTACCCTGAGTAAGGAGAGCCATGAAACGCCTGACAATTCCGCTGTTAATGCTGATTTCACCCGCAGCCTTAGCCACCTGGACGCTGCAAAGCTTCCCGGCCTTCAACGAACCTTCCTGTGGGCTGTTTATCAGCCAGGCAACGTTACCCAAAGGGCAACTGCCGTTGCAGCTTTACCAGAATAAGCAGTGCTGGCAGCCATTTGAGGCGATCAAACTCAATCAGCCCCTGTCGCTGCAACCCTGCGCGGATAACGCACCGGCCAACTGGCGGCTGTTTCGCAGCGGGGAATATCAGGTGCGCCTTGATACCCGCAGCGGCACCCCAACGCTGCAGCTTAGCCTGAAAACCGCAGCGGAAAACAGCGTCGTCGCCGTGGCTCATACTTGCCAACGCTGGGACGGCAAACCGGTCACCATCGCCGTTAACGGCACCTTTGCAGAAGGTGAAATGGTGCGCGATTTCTACTCCGGCCAAACCGCGCAGATCAGTCTGGGTAAAGTCACCCTGCAACCGGCGACCAACAGCGGTGGGATGCTGCTGTTGGAATCTGTCGCCACGCAGCGGCAGGCTGCCTTTAACTGGCACAACGCCACGGTTTATTTTGTATTGACCGATCGCTTTGAAAACGGCAACCCCGCCAACGATCACAGCTATGGTCGCCGCAGCGACGGCATGCAGGAGATCGGCACCTTTCACGGTGGCGATCTCGCTGGGCTGACGCAAAAACTGGACTATCTGCAACAGCTTGGCGTCAATGCGTTGTGGATCAGTTCACCGCTGGAGCAAATCCACGGCTGGGTTGGCGGTGGCACCAAAGGCGATTTCCCGCATTATGCTTACCACGGCTACTACCATCAGGATTGGACCAAGCTTGATGCCAATATGGGCAGTGAGCAGGATCTACGCAACCTGGTGGAGCAGGCGCACCAGCGCGGTATCCGTATCCTGTTTGACGTGGTGGTCAATCACGTCGGTTATGCCACGCTGGCCGATATGCAGCAGTTTCAGTTCGGTTCGCTATACCTGAAAGGCAGTGAACTCGAAAAAACCCTGGGTAAAAACTGGGGCAATTGGCAACCGAGCCCAGGCCAGAACTGGCACAGTTTCAACGATTACATTAATTTCAGTGATAAAGAGGGTTGGAAAAATTGGTGGGGCAAAAACTGGATCCGCACCGATATCGGCGACTACGACTCACCGGGCTTTGACGATCTGACCATGTCGTTGGCGTTTCTGCCAGACATCAAAACCGAAGCCCCCGGGGCCAGCGGTCTGCCGCTGTTTTACCGCCATAAGCCAGACACCGCCGCACGTGAAATCCCCGGAGCTACCCCCCGCGACTATCTGACCATTTGGCTCAGCCAGTGGGTACATGATTACGGCATTGATGGTTTCCGCGTCGACACCGCCAAGCACGTCGACAAACCGACGCTGGCGTTGCTGAAACAGCGCGCCGCCAAGGCGCTGGCAGAGTGGAAAGCCGCCAATCCTAAACAGGTGCTGGACGATGCACCGTTCTGGATGACCGGCGAGGCCTGGGGCCACGGTGTGATGCAGAGTGATTATTACCAGAATGGCTTTGACGCGATGATCAACTTTGATTTCCAGGATCAGGCCGCGCAGGCGCTAGGCTGTTTCTCCAATATCGACACCATCTACCAACAAATGGCCGATAAACTGCAGAACTTCAACGTGCTGAGCTATATCTCTTCGCACGATACGCGCCTGTTCTTCACCAACGATGCCAAAGGTTCACTGCCGCTGCAGCAGCGGGCGGCAGACCTGCTGTTGCTGGCTCCCGGCGCGGTGCAGATTTATTACGGGGATGAAAGCGGTCGGCCATTCGGCCCTACGGGTTCCGATCCGCTGCAAGGCACACGTTCTGATATGAACTGGGATGAGCTGAAAGGGGCCAAAGCGCCGCTACTGGCGCATTGGCAGGTACTCGGCCAGTTCCGCGCGCGCCACCCGGCGATCGGCGCAGGTACGCAGCAATCGCAACAAACACCAAGCTACTATGCGTTCAGCCGCCAGCATGCTGGCGACAAGGTGATGGTGGTGTGGGTCGGCGATCGGTCACAGTAATTCAGCGATTTATGCTAGCAAAAAACCGCCGGGCGATATCTCTCCCGACGGGGAAAATATCGCCGCATTGCGCCAGCATTTGTCTGGCGTTATGGTGGTGGTTTACTTGCTAATAACAATACTGTTGCATCTATGACTTTTTCACTTTTCGGCGACAAGTTTACTCGTTACGCGGGCATCACCCGTTTAATGGACGATATGAACGACGGCCTGCGCACCCCCGGCGCGATCATGCTCGGTGGCGGTAATCCGGCGCATATCCCAGAGATGGAAAGCTACTTCAAGCAACTGTGCCAAGAGATGCTCGATCAGGGCAAACTCACCGAAGCATTGTGCAACTACGATGGCCCGCAGGGCAAAGATACCCTGTTGAAAGCGCTGGCCAAGATGTTGCAAGACGAGCAAGGCTGGCAGATCGAACCACAGAATATTGCACTGACTAACGGCAGCCAAAGCGCGTTTTTCTACTTGTTCAACCTGTTTGCTGGTCGCTATGCCGACGGTAGCCGCCGCCGTGTGCTGTTCCCACTGGCGCCGGAATATATTGGCTATGCCGATTCCGGGCTGGACGATGGGCTATTTGTCTCTGCCAAGCCGAATATTGAGCTGTTGCCAGACGGCCAATTCAAGTATCACGTTGATTTTGAACATCTGACTATCGGCGACGACATCGGCATGATCTGCGTCTCGCGCCCAACCAACCCGACCGGTAACGTGATCACCGACGAAGAGCTGATGAAGCTCGATCTGCTGGCGCAGCAGCGGGATATCCCACTGGTGATCGACAATGCCTACGGCGTACCGTTCCCCGGCATCATTTTCAGCGAAGCCACACCGCTGTGGAACCCGAACATCATTCTGTGCATGAGCCTGTCCAAACTCGGCCTGCCGGGTTCACGCTGTGGCATTGTGATTGCCGATGAGAAAATCATCACGGCGCTCACCAATATGAACGGTATTATCAGCCTGTCACCGGGCAGCATCGGCCCGGCGGTGGCCACAGAGATGATTGAGCGCGGCGATCTGCTGCGGTTATCCAATGAAGTGATCCGCCCGTTCTACAAACAGCGGGTCGAACAGACCATCGGCATCCTGCGCCGTTATCTATCGCCGGAGCGTTGCCTGATCCACAAACCGGAAGGAGCGATTTTCCTCTGGCTCTGGTTCAAAGATCTGCCGATCAGCACCGAATTACTGTATCAGCGCCTGAAAAAGCGCGGCGTTCTGATGGTGCCGGGCCACTACTTTTTCCCTGGGTTGGAGCATGATTGGCCGCATACCCACCAGTGCATGCGCATGAACTACGTGCCAGATCCTGAGCAGATTGAGCGTGGTGTGAAAATTTTGGCTGAAGAAATCGAACAAGCACATCAGGAAGCGGGTTAAATCAGCGGGGGCTCTGCCAGCAGAGCCCCCAATCGAGCTACATCGTCCAGAACAGCACCGCCAACAGTTGCGGAGACATAATGCGCAGGAACATCGCCAATGGATACACCGTGGCATAAGACAGCGCCGCCGCACCACAGGTAGGATGCAGGTTATTGGCAAAAGCCAGCGCTGGCGGATCGGTCATCGAGCCAGCCAGCATACCGGAGAGCGTCAGGTAGTTCATCTTGCCCACCATCCGCGCCAAAACCCCTACAGTGATCAGTGGGATAGACGTGATCAATACACCATAGCCCACCCACGCCATCCCTTCGCCATGCAGCAGAGTATCGATAAAGTTACCGCCCGACTTCAGGCCGACAACGGCTAAAAACAGCACGATCCCCAGCTCACGTAGCGCCAGGTTGGCACTCGGCGGCATAAACCAGTACAACTTGCCGATGCTACCGATACGCCCGAGGATCAGCGCCACCACCAGCGGGCCACCGGCCAGCCCTAGGCGCAATGCCGCCGGGAAACCGGGAATAAACAACGGGATGGATCCCAGCAGCACCCCCAGGCCGATCCCGATAAACACCGGCAGCATCTGCACCTGTTGCAGCTTCTGCTTGGCGTTACCGACGATCGCCGCCACGGCTTCGATCGCCTCTGGCCGCCCGACCAGGTTGAGAATATCGCCGAACTGCAGCGTAACATTGCTGCCGGCCACCAGCTCTACCCCGGAGCGATTGAGGCGCGAAATCACCACATCGTATTTCTGCTTCAGATTCAGATCGCGGATTTTTTTACCCAACACCTTTTCGTTGGTGACCACCGCGCGCACCACCTGCAGCGCCGTACCCTGCGTGGAGAGCGAAACGTCCACCTCCTCACCAATGACCAAGCGGGCGTTTTCCAACTGTTCACGCTTGCCGACCAGGTGCAGGAAATCCCCCAGTTCCAGCTTCTCCTGCGGAGCGGGTACCATCAGCAAATCACCGCGCTTAAGGCGCGAACAGATAATGTCGTCACTGTTGAGCAGCGGTACATTTTTGATCGCCATGCCATGCAGGTTAGGGTTGCGCACCGCCACGTTCATGGTCTGCAGCAGCTCGCTATTGCCCAGGCTGCTTTCGAACTCCCGCGCCTCCTTCTCAATATTGATGCGGAAAAACAGGCGGATCAGCCACATCACCAACAGAATGCCGCAGATGCCGAACGGATAGGCCATCGCATATCCCATGCCCATGCGATTAACCAGAGCCGGATCGGAACCCAGATCGGTGAGGATTTGCTGCCCGGCCCCCAGCGCCGGAGTATTGGTGACCGCACCGGAGAACACACCAAGAATGATCGGCAGCGGCACGGCAAACAGCTTGTGCACGATCGCAGCGACCACCCCGCCTACCAGTACCAGCAAAATGGCAAAGCCATTCAACCGCAAGCCGGATACACGCAGGGACGAGAAGAAACCTGGGCCAACCTGAATACCGATGGTGTAAACAAACAGGATCAGACCGAATTCCTGAATAAAGTGCAGCATGTCGCCGTTAAGGCTGATTTGATAAGTCTGGGCAAAATGCCCGACGATAATCCCGCCGAACAACACCCCACCAATCCCCAGCCCAACGCCATACACTTTCCAATTACCGATCCATAATCCGAGAATAGCCACCAACGCCAACATGCTGACGGTCAGGGCAATATCACTCATACGTCACATCCTTACCTCAAGTTTAACAATCGGTCTGTGGCTATATCCCCATCGCCGTTCAAGCTGCCACTTGAAATCCACAGAGTATAAATACTTAAATATCATAAGGGATTCTGACATAAGGAGGAGGGGGGTAATGTGGGTTGTACCACAGAATGCAACGGGGGAAGCCCGAATGGACTTCCCCCGTGAGTTTTTCTTTTTTTTCAGCCGGTTATTTAGCTTCTAACCCCGGCGTACTGCCGATGCTGATGTGTTGTGGCTGCAAGGCTTCCGGTACGTGGCGCACCAGATCGATATGCAGCAGGCCGTTTTCAAATTTGGCTTCGGCAACCTGCAGGTGTTCTGCCAGGGTAAAGGTCAGGGTGAACTCTTTAAACACTAACCCCTGATGCAGATATTCCACCTGTTTTTCCTGTGGTGCCGGGTTGCCGCGCACGGTGAGGCGCGGGCCTTCTACTTCAATATCCAGTTCACTTTGTTTGAACCCGGCCAGTGCCAGAGAAATGCGATAGTGGTTATCGTCACTTTTCTCAATATTGTAGGGTGGGAATCCTTGTGGTTCCTGGCCCCCCATTGAGCTGGCGAGCTTGTCAAAGCCGATCCATTGACGCAGAAGCGGGGATAAATCGTAATTACGCATGGTATTAACTCCTTCCAAGAAGCGAGATGATATTGTTTTGCCCCCTAACGGCAGGCAGATATAAAAATTATTTAATTTCGATCCGGCGCGGTTTTAATGTTTCCGGCACGATGCGCTGCATATCGATATACAGCAACCCGTTTTCCAATTTGGCCCCTTTAATTTGAATATGTTCGGCCAGTTGGAATTTGCGCTCAAAATTGCGCTCGGCGATGCCTTGATATAAATAGGTTCTCTCTGCAGGCTCATTCTTGTGGGCCCCACGGACAATCAGCAGATTGTCATGCGTGGTGATCTCCAGTTCCTGCTCGGCAAACCCGGCAACCGCAATCGCGATGCGATAATGATTTTCATCCACCAGTTCAACATTATAGGGGGGGTAACCACCATTGCTCTGGCTTTGGTTTGCTTCAAGCGCATTGAACAGGCGATCAAAACCAATCGCAGAGCGGTATAATGGGGAAAGATCGAAATTGCGCATAAACAGCCTCCTAAGGCACTTCAGCGAGGTTATTAATAAGCCCTCCACCATGGACAGACTCAATTTTTCTGGCCCAAACTCCCTGACGGCAAGTTCTTAATTTGGCCTCAACCAGTAAGTGGGGTTTGATTTTTTCATTTCAACCATTGATGAATAAAAATTTGCCCATTGGAAACGACGGGGATGGGTTTATCACATACAATATAGGTTGCCGCCAAGTGATAAATCAGAACGCTTGTGCGGCCAACAACGCTGTAGCTTCGATGGATTAAGCAAATTTAAGGGAAACCGTACCCTTCTGGATGGACTGATGAAACCTCTAAAAGTGATAGCGAGTTGCATGTTGTTGACCACCAGCGGCTGTTCCAGCGTGATGAGCCACACTGGGGCCGATCAGGGATACTATGCTGGCACGCGCGCCAATGTGGATATGATGAAAAGCCATGACACCAGTTGGGCCATGATGCCACTGCTGGCGATTGACCTGCCGTTATCGGCGGCGATGGATACTCTGTTATTGCCTTATGATTACCTGCGCTCAGGCAAAGATAAAACCGCAGAATCACCCAAGGCACGCATCCAACATGATGAAGAGCAGAATCAGGCCACCAACAAGAATCCTGGCCAGGGTATGCCCACGCCTTCTCACTGATTACATTCCACTGCGGGCCGTCTGGCCCGCAATCTAGATTGTCACCGTAAAAATCTGGCTGAACCCTTCAACCTCGCGCATAAACGCCACCTGCTTGCCGTCTGGTGAAAGCACCACCGCCTCTCCCAGCGGGGGTTGCGGAGTTCGTGGCGTCAGGCGCTGCATGTTGCCGTCGTTCAGGTCGCACAACATCACGCTGTTGTCGCACACTAAAGCAATTTTCACCCCCTGCGGATGCCAACTGAACGCCGACTGAATAGGGTGTACGCCTTTTGTCACCTGATGTGGCTGGCCGCCATTCGGTGAGATGGTCCACAGTTGCACCACACCGCGCTCATCCTGCATCAGAAAGGCGATGGAGCTACCGTCCGGGGAACTGCGCAACCAGTGGCGCGGCGCGGTCACCACCCCTGGATAACGCCGCTGGCCGGTAAAGGTCAGCCGCCGCTGCTGCACCCCAAGCGGTGGCGCGGGCAGGGTACTGTCGGTGCCCTGCAGCGGCGCACCACCGGCTTTGGCATAATCGGCATCGTTTTCAGGCAGATCGACCACAAACACTTCCGGCAGCTTTTCACCCTGCGTAGAAAGCGTGTCGCCAATAAATGCCAACGCCCAGCGCTGGCGGCTGCCATCGGCTTTCAGATACCCTTGCTGCCCAATCCAACCTTCTTCATAAGCACGATTGATCTGATCGCTACCCAGCTGCGGGGTTGGCGTGGTTGAACTGACCAGCACACAATAGTGGCTGCCGTCATACTCGCGCGGGTGTTGCTTGGGTGGATTCACACCATGCAATGGCACCGCAACGCCGACATTGCGCAGATCTAACGCTGGATCGCGTTCGTGCATCACGTGATCGTTATAGGTAAAGCTCAGGCGGCTGCCGTCCGGGCTGAACACGTGTACATGCGTGCCGCCGCGCAAGGCTCCCGGGGTATAAGGGGCGGTAATATCCATCGCATCCAGCGTAACCGCCAGTTCACGATCCGGCTCGCAAACAATCACGCCGCGACGATGGTGAAAATCATAATGCCAATAGCTGTCCGGGTGTTCAGGCCCATGAATAAACGCATAGCGTGCCGGTGCATCCGGGCTGACCGTCACCACTCCCACGTGTGCTCCATGCTGTGCCCGATACACCACTTCAACTTCACCACTCACCACATTCACACGTTCAATAGTTAACCCGGTAAAAGAAGCGCCGTTTGGGCGCACATCGTAAGCCAACCACTGGCTGCATGGCGTCCAGACGTTAATGTTGGTCAGTTGATGGTTGCGCAGAGCAAACGTCAGTTGTTGTTCCCGGTGGCTCATGGCGGCTCCTGTTTGTATGCGGTAAATGTCATTTAACGTATGGTTTTTTATTCAGGACAGATAGAGTAAAAGTACATGATCATAAATATTGCCCTCTCCAGAGTTTACAACCACCTGAAAAATTAAAGGAATTGGTATGAACAGCTTGTTTGATGAAATTGTCTCAGCGCACCAACTGTTACGCCCACAGGTTCGCGTTACGCCTTTGGAACGCAGCGTCCTGCTTTCACAACAACTGGGTTGTGAACTGTACCTGAAGTGCGATCATCTGCAGCATACTGGCTCATTTAAATTTCGTGGAGCCAGTAACAAACTGCGCCTGTTGAGCGAGCAACAACGTCAACAAGGCGTTATCGCGGCTTCCACCGGCAATCATGGCCAGGCGGTTGCGTTAGCCAGTAAACTGATGGGCGTTAATGCCACCGTGTATGCACCTGCAACCGCCGTTGCCATCAAGCTGGAAACCATTCGCGCCCTTGGCGGCCAAGTAGAGTTGGTCGCGGGTGACGCCTTGAATGCCGAACTGGCCGGGGAGCGAGCCGCCCGTGAACAGCATAAAAGCTATATTTCCCCTTACAACGACCTGCAGGTCATAGCCGGTCAAGGCACCTGCGGTCTGGAGATGGTGGAGCAACAGCCCGATCTGGATGCGGTGTTCATTGCAGTGGGTGGTGGCGGCTATATTGCCGGTATCGGCAGCGTAATGAAGCGATTGTCGCCGAAAACACAAATTATTGCCTGCTGGCCAGAAAACGCCACCAGCATGTATAGCGCGCTGGAGGCCGGGCATATCCACCCGGTGGAAGAGCAGGAGACGCTGTCTGACGGTACCGCTGGCAGCGTTGAGCCAGGCGCTATCACGTTCCCGCTGTGCCAACAGGTGATCGACCGCAAAGTGCTGGTTAGCGAACAGGAAATCAAGCAGGCGATGCGCATGATTGCCGCCAGCGATCGCTGGATTATTGAAGGGGCTGCCGGTGTGGCGCTGGCGGCAGCCTGCAAGCTGGCCCCCGAGTTTCAGGGTAAAAAAGTGGCCGTGGTGCTGTGCGGTAAAAACATCGTACTGGAGAAATACCTGAAGGCTATTAACGATAAGAATCATCAATAATTGCTATGTTTAAGCCCTCTCCCCAAAGGAGAGGGAGCTAATGCAGCCAGTCATCAAACATTCAGCACAAACTGCTCTATCGCACGCGCCACGCCGTCTTCGGTATTGGTGGTGGTCACAAACTGGGCGATCGCTTTCAGTTCGGGAATAGCGTTGCCCATCGCCACGCCAACCCCGGCGTATTCGATCATCGCAATATCGTTGCCCTGATCGCCTAGCGCCATCACGTTTTGCTGTTTGATGCCGAGGTGATCCGCCAGCATTTTCACCCCAGCGCCTTTATCTACCCGCTTGTGCAAAATCTCCAGGTAGAAAGGCGCGCTTTTCATGATGGTGTAACGATCCAGCGCTTCAGCTGGCAAGCGGGCAATGGCCTGGTCCAGCAACTCGGGTTCGTCAATCATCATCACTTTCGGGAAGCGGATCGCCCGATCCATCTCTTCCACGCTGCGGTATCTCAGTGGGATACCGGTCATGGCCGCTTCGTGAACGGTGTATTTGCCGATATTTCTGTTCGGCGTATACAGAGTATCGAAGTCAAACGCCTGGAAATGAACGCCAAATTCGCGCGCCATCTGCTCAAAATAGAGATAATCCTCAAAACCGAGCGTTTCCTGCAGAATGCAGGCACCATCTGCCGCTTGCAGCACCAACGCACCGTTATAAGTGATACAGAAATCACCACTGCCCTGAATATCCAACTGACGCAGATAGTCCTGCACGCCCACGTAAGGCCGCCCGGTGGCCAGCACCACATGCACCCCTTTGCTGCGCGCTGCGCTAATCGCCTGCTTTACCGCTGGCGTAATCTGGTGCTGCGGATTAAGCAGCGTGCCATCCATATCAATTGCAATCAGTTCAATGGTCATTCAAGCCTCTCCTCTCCCAGTGGTTTTCTCGATGCTAACGCGTTTCAGCTTGCCATATCAGCGCTCAAAACGGCATAAAAAAATCCGCGCGGGCGAACCGGCGCGGATTTTTAATCACTCATTAACGCGTTAGATATCGATATTTGCCGCTTTCAGGGCATTTTCTTCGATAAAGGCACGGCGTGGTTCAACCGCATCACCCATCAGGGTGGTGAACAGTTGATCAGCCGCAATCGCATCTTTCACGGTCACACGCAGCATACGGCGCTGCTCTGGATCCATGGTGGTTTCCCACAATTGCTCTGGGTTCATTTCACCCAAACCTTTATAACGCTGCACCGACAGGCCACGGCGTGACTCTTTCACCAGCCATTCCAGCGCCTGCTCGAAGCTGTCCACCGGCTGACGACGCTCACCGCGTTCGATATAGGCGTCTTCTTCAAGCAGCCCGCGCAGTTTTTCACCCAACTGGCAGATCTTGCGATATTCACCACCGTGGATGAAATCGAAGTCCAGCTCATAATCGGTATCTACACCGTGGGTACGGATGCGCAACACCGGTTCAAAGATCTGACGCTCAAGGTTTTCATGGATCACAAAACTGTAGCTGCTGCCATGCTGTTCGTTATCGTTCAGCAATTTAACCAGTGATTCAATCCAGGCTTCGACTTTAGCGCGATCGGCCAGATCGGCACCCTGCAGCGTTGGCTGGTAGATCAGGTTATTCAGCAACGCACGCGGGTAACGGCGCTCCATGCGGCCAATCAGCTTCTGTACGCTGTAGTGTTCTGCCACCAGCTTTTCCAAGGCTTCACCGGCCAAGGCCGGGGCAACTTCGTTGGTGTGC
Source organism: Serratia sp. Ag1 (assembly GCF_000743355.1). Taxonomy (GTDB): domain Bacteria; phylum Pseudomonadota; class Gammaproteobacteria; order Enterobacterales; family Enterobacteriaceae; genus Chania. Next base: position 29,246 of record NZ_JQEI01000015.1, on the reverse strand, counting down.
AGCGTCGCGCCGTCGAGCGCAATGGCGATCTGGTACTGATCCATCGCTTCGTCGTCTTTGATGTACTGCTCTTGCTTGCCTTTTTTCACCTTGTACAACGGCGGCTGAGCGATAAACACGTGGCCACGTTCGATGATTTCTGGCATCTGGCGATAGAAGAAGGTCAACAGCAGCGTACGGATATGCGAACCGTCGACGTCGGCATCGGTCATGATAATGATGCTGTGATAGCGCAGCTTGTCCGGGTTGTATTCGTCACGGCCAATGCCACAGCCCAACGCGGTGATCAGCGTCGCCACTTCCTGTGAAGACAGCATTTTGTCGAAGCGGGCTTTCTCGACGTTGAGGATTTTACCCTTCAACGGCAGAATCGCCTGGTTCTTGCGGTTACGCCCCTGCTTTGCCGAGCCGCCCGCCGAGTCCCCTTCCACCAGGTACAGTTCAGACAGCGCCGGATCGCGCTCCTGGCAGTCCGCCAGTTTGCCCGGCAGGCCAGCCAGATCCAGTGCGCCTTTACGGCGGGTCATTTCACGTGCTTTACGCGCCGCTTCACGGGCACGGGCCGCATCAATAATTTTACCGACTACGATTTTGGCATCTGATGGATTTTCCATCAGGTAATCCACCAGCTTCTCGTTCATCAATGATTCAACTGCGGTTTTCACCTCAGAAGACACCAGTTTGTCTTTGGTCTGTGAAGAGAACTTGGGATCGGGCACTTTCACCGAAACCACCGCAATCAGCCCTTCACGCGCATCGTCACCGGTCGCGCTGATCTTGGACTTTTTGCTGTAGCCTTCTTTATCCATGTAGGTGTTCAGGGTACGGGTCATCGCCGCGCGGAAACCGGCTAAGTGAGTGCCACCGTCACGCTGTGGGATGTTGTTGGTAAAGCAGTAGATGTTTTCCTGGAAACCATCGTTCCACTGCAACGCCACTTCCACACCGATATCGTCTTTCACGGTCGAGAAGTAGAACACCGTTGGGTGGATAGGGGTTTTGTTTCTGTTCAGGTATTCAACAAACGCCTTGATACCCCCTTCGTAATGGAAGTGGTCTTCTTTGCCATCGCGCTTGTCTTTCAGGCGGATAGAAACACCGGAGTTCAGGAACGACAACTCACGCAGGCGCCGGGCCAGGATGTCGTACTCAAATTCGATGTTGTTGGTAAAGGTCTGATAGCTCGGCCAGAAGCGCACGCTGGTGCCGGTTTGTTCGGTTTCACCGGTCACTGTCAGCGGGCCCTGCGGCTCACCGTGGCTGTAAGTCTGCTGGTGCACTTTGCCTTCACGGCGGATCACCAGCTCCAGCTTCTCGGACAAGGCGTTAACCACCGAGACACCCACGCCGTGCAGGCCGCCGGAAACTTTATAGGAGTTGTCGTCAAATTTACCGCCAGCGTGCAACACGGTCATGATGACCTGCGCCGCAGACACCCCTTCCTCTTCGTGAATACCGGTTGGGATCCCACGGCCATCATCCTGTACTGAAACAGAGTTATCGGCGTGGATGGTCACCTGAATGTCACTACAGTGGCCAGCGAGTGCTTCGTCGATAGCGTTGTCCACAACCTCGAACACCATGTGGTGCAGACCGGTGCCGTCATCAGTATCGCCGATATACATGCCTGGGCGCTTACGCACCGCGTCCAGCCCTTTTAATACCTTGATACTTGAGGAGTCATAAGAATTCGACATCAACGTTTCTCGCTCATTTTAGTCCTGTGGTTGAACCTCTATTTTACCCTGTTCCACGCGGAACATCTTGCCCTTTTCACCCACCATGTCGGTTACTTGTTCAGCGCTGACCGCGCTGACAAAAACCTGAGCCTGGGTGGCTTTCAGGCGATCGGCCAGCAACCGGCGACGGCCAGTGTCCAGCTCGGAGGCAAAATCATCAATCAGATACAGGCAACGCCGCCCGCTCTGGCGGGTGAGAAACTCACCCTGCGCCAAGCGCAATGCGCACATCAGCAACTTAAGCTGACCGCGCGATAACATATCCTCTACCGGCGTGCCTTCGGCACGAATACGGAAGTCCGCTTTATGCGGCCCCAGTGCGGTATAGGTTAACGCCCTGTCGCGCTCAAACTGGCGCTCCAGCAGCTCTCCGTAGTCGCTCTCTTTGTCCCAGCCGCGCTGGAAAGAGAAACTCAGGGCAAATTCGGGCAAAAACTGCGCGCAGGTCGCGGTGATATCCGCGGCAATTGCGTCACTGTAGGATGCCCGCCATTCGCTGATGCGCTCGGCCAACGGGATCAGTTCCTGATCCCAGGCGCGAATCTGCGCATAGCGGCTGACCTGGCGCAGCGCGGCATTGCGCTGCTTCAGTAACCTTTTCAGGTTGCTCCAGGCGGTGAAAAAACCGGGTTCATTATGAAAACAACCCCAGTCCAGAAAAGCGCGCCGGTACTTCGGCCCGCCATTTAGCAGAGTGAAACCTTCCGGGGTGATCAACTGCATCGGCAATAACTGGGCCAGCTCAGCCACTTTGTGGCCATCACTGCCATCGATACGCACTTTGCTGTCACCCTGGCGGCTCTTGCTTAATCCTACCGACAACTCGCGTTCAGCACCTTCGATCCGGCCATGCAGCACGAACTCCGCCCGATCGTGGCGGATCACCCGCCCAGCCTGCAAGCTGCGAAACGCGCGCCCGTGGCCAAGCGTATACACCGCCTCCAACACGCTGGTCTTGCCACTGCCGTTGGGCCCCACCAGGAAGTTAAATCCCGGCGCGGGTGCCAGATCGGCGGCTTCGATATTACGGAAATCTTTAATCAGTAAGCGCGTTAATGCCATGCCAATCCCATTACCAGGAAATCTAAGCGCGATGTCAGGGCGTTATCGGCACAGACAGTTTACGTGCGGCAAGCCGCACAGCCACCGGAGCGTACACAAAGTACGTGAGGATGGCGAGCACTGCCCAAACGTAAAATGGCAAGCCAAGATAGCCCGGACATAGATCACAGCCGCATGGGCATGACAACATAGGCCGCCGCCTGACTGGCACCGTCTTCGATCTGCACGCTGGAGACCGAATCGGTCAGCAACAGGCGCACATCTTCACACTTGAGCGCATTCAGCACGTCCAGCACGTAGCTGACGTTGAAACCAATCTCCATCTCGGTACCGTCGTAACTGACGTCGAGGATCTCTTCCGCCTCTTCCTGTTCCGGATTATTGGCGGTGATCTTGAGCTGGTTCTGGCTGACGTACAAACGCACACCACGGAACTTCTCATTCGACAGAATGGCCGCGCGCGCAAACGCCTGCTTGAGCAAGTCGCAGCCTGCTTCCAAAGTTTTGTCGGGGTTCTTCGGCAATACGCGGCGATAATCCGGGAAACGGCCATCAACCAGCTTGGAGGTGAAAATAAAATCCCCCACATGGGCGCGAATATTGTTGCTGCCGATCTGCAAGCGCAGCAGCGTATCACCGCCATCCAGCAGGCGTACCAGCTCCATCACCCCTTTACGCGGCACGATCACCGAATGGGTTGGCAACGGCTGGCCGATCGGCATTGCACACACCGCCAAGCGGTGGCCGTCGGTCGCCACGGTGCGCAACTCTTCCCCTTCGGTTTCAAACAGCATACCGTTCAGGTAATAACGCACGTCCTGATGCGCCATCGAGAACTGGGTGGCTTCGATCAGGCGCTTCAGCGTCGCTTGCGGCAAGGTGAATTCGACTTCGCTCTGCCAGTCATCCAGGTTCGGGAAGTCCGCCGCAGGCAGCGTAGACAGTGAGAAACGGCTGCGACCAGAACGCACCAGCATACGCTCGCCTTCAAGCTGCACGCTAATCTCGGCACCTTCCGGCAAGCCACGGCAGATATCAAAAAATTTACGCGCGGGGACGGTGGTCGCACCCACTTCATGGGGCTGAGACAGGGCAACGCGCGCCACCATCTCCATCTCCAGATCGGTACCTGTCAGTAGCAGGGAACCTTCCGTCACCTGCAGCAGCAGGTTACCCAGAATCGGCAGCGTCGGGCGGCCCCCCAGTGGGCTGCTCACCTGTTGCAGCGGTTTTAGCAGATGCTCACGTTCAACGATAAATTTCATATGCGCTATGACGACAATGTTCTGATTAAGTTGGAGAAATCTTCTTTGATGTCGTGACTTTCCTCACGCAGCTGCTCAATCTTCCGGCAGGCGTGCAACACCGTGGTATGGTCGCGACCACCAAACGCATCGCCGATTTCTGGCAGGCTGTGGTTGGTGAGTTCTTTCGCCAATGCCATCGCCATCTGGCGCGGGCGGGCAACCGAGCGCGAACGCCGTTTGGACAGCAAATCCGCGATTTTGATTTTATAGTACTCCGCCACCGTCTTCTGAATGTTGTCGATGGTGACCAGTTTTTCCTGCAATGCCAGCAAATCGCGCAGCGCTTCGCGCACGAAATCAATGGTAATGGCACGGCCAGTAAAGTTTGCGTTGGCGATCACCCGGTTCAGTGCGCCTTCGAGCTCACGCACGTTGGAACGCAGACGCTTGGCAATAAAGAACGCCACTTCGCCCGGCAGACGGATATCGTTCTCGTCGGCCTTTTTCATCAGGATCGCCACACGGGTTTCCAGCTCTGGCGGTTCGATCGCCACCGTCAGGCCCCAGCCGAAGCGGGATTTCAGACGATCCTCAACGCCATTGATCTCTTTCGGATAACGATCCGAGGTCAGGATGATCTGTTGATTACCTTCGAGCAACGCATTAAAGGTATGAAAAAACTCTTCCTGCGAACGCTCTTTGTTGGCAAAAAATTGAATGTCATCGATCAGCAATGCATCAACCGAACGGTAGTAACGTTTGAACTCTTCAATCGCGTTGTTCTGCAGGGCCTTGACCATGTCCTGCACAAAGCGTTCCGAGTGCATGTAAACCACTTTGGCATTGGCTTTACGTGCCATGATGCCGTTACCGACCGCATGCAACAGGTGGGTTTTACCCAGACCAGTGCCGCCATACAGGAACAGTGGGTTATATGCCCCACCAGGGTTATCCGCCACCTGACGGGCAGCAGCACGCGCCAGCTGGTTGGACTTACCCTCGACAAAGTTGTCGAAAGTGTGCTTGGGGTTAACGTTGGAACGGTATGAAAGCTCGGGAGGCGGTGCTGCGTTGTCCCAACTTGGGCGCGATGGCGCAGCCACACGCACCGCAGGAGCTACAGGCGCACTGCTGACGTTGGCCGTGACGGCCTGATTGATGGTTTGTGTCAGCGGTTTACTGCCCACTTCAAAACGCAGTAACGGTGCATCTGCCCCGCAGAAATCGTTCAACAGGCCATTGATATTGTTTAAGTACTTATCGCGAACCCAATCCAGCACAAAACGATTGGGCGCATACAGCGCCAGGGTATTGTCACTCAGTTCCGCCTGCAATGGGCGTATCCACATACTAAATTCTGTGGCAGGTAACTCATCCTGCAATCGGGCAAGACACTGCTGCCAAAGCGAAAGTGACACGGCGGACTCCACTCGAACAAGATCAATAAAAGAAAAGAATCAGGCTACTTTTTTATAACTCATGATTTTTGACACACGCCCGGCATCGGCTGAAAACCTGTAGGGCATGCGAACCGCCTTTCACGGTTTATGTCCCTGACGATCCCTCATTTGGGATCGCGATCGGAATAGAGGATCATAACGCAATACGCGCAAGAGATCCTCCCCTTCCTCACAGATTAGATCCATTTTATCCACAGCCATTAGTGAGTGATTGTATTTTAACCACTTACGTCCCGATACCGATAAAATCTGATTTTGTCGTGCTCGATTTTTACGACACAAATGAGTTATACCCGGTTATCCACGCAGGATCTTCGTCTTAGACACACAGGATCGTACCTGGATCCTTGCGATTTCACCCCGAGTCCGTATAATCTTCGCCCTACGTGTGATACCTGGTTCCTCAACGGTGAGTCATTTACCAGACAGGATTCTGCGGTGACCACGGGCCAAAGCGGGATCTTTTCCGTATTTGGCAAGCAACCAGGTAAGGCTATGCCCAGCAGATCTCAAGGTGCAGGTTGACTGCGACTCGAAATATGCAGGTTTGGCGCATGATGCGAATTGACTCAGGACTGTACAATTATTACAATCCCGCCTCTTTATATGCGATTGAGGTGTCGGTCGTCTTCACGCCGAGTAGCCAAACGCATTTGACTTCTCAGTAATTCATTTAAGTTTAGGTAGAAATCGCTATGAAACGCACTTTCCAACCGTCCGTACTGAAGCGTAACCGTAGCCACGGTTTCCGTGCCCGTATGGCCACCAAAAATGGTCGTCAAGTTCTGGCCCGCCGTCGTGCGAAAGGCCGTACTCGTCTGACTGTTTCTAAGTAATAAAAGCTAACCCGCTGAGTGGTTAAGCTCGCTTTTCCCAGGGAGTTACGTTTGTTAACTCCCACTCATTTCACTTTCGTCTTCCAGCAGCCACAACGGGCTGGCACGCCGCAAATCACCATTCTCGGCCGCCTGAACCAGCTGGGGCATCCCCGTATCGGTCTTACTGTCGCCAAAAAACACGTCAAACGCGCACATGAACGCAACCGGATCAAACGCCTAACCCGCGAAAGCTTCCGTTTACGTCAGCACGAATTACCGGCGATGGATTTTGTCGTGGTGGCTAAAAAAGGGATCGCGGATTTGGATAACCGCGCGCTGACGGAAGCTTTGGAAAAATTATGGCGTCGCCACTGTCGCCAGGCTCCCGCATCCTGATCGGGCTGGTACGGGCATATCAGCTCGTCATCAGTCCGCTGCTTGGGCCTCGTTGCCGCTTCCAGCCAACATGCTCTCATTACGCAATTGAGGCATTAAGCAGGTTTGGCATGTTAAAAGGCAGTTGGTTGGCATTGAAACGCGTATTAAAATGCCATCCTTTGAACCCAGGTGGCGATGATCCCGTGCCGCCGAAAACCGACGATAACAGAGAACATTAACGATGGATTCGCAACGCAATCTTTTCCTCATCGCTCTGCTGTTCGTGTCTTTCATGATCTGGCAGGCTTGGCAAACGGACAACGCTCCGCAGCCAACCGCCCAGACCACGCAACAGACTGCGAACACTGCTACCGGTGATGCTGCCAGCCAGGCTTTGCCAGCCAGTGGTCAGGGTAAACTGATTACTGTTAATACTGACGTACTGTCGCTGACCATCAACACCCGTGGTGGTGATATCGAACAGGCTAAATTGTTGGCCTACCCGGAATCTTTGGGTTCATCAACGCCATTCCAGTTGCTGGAAACCACACCGGCATTTGTCTACCAAGCACAAAGCGGCCTGACCGGCAGAAACGGCCCGGATAACCCGGCCAACGGCGAGCGCCCTCTGTTTGAAGCCACGCAAGATACTTTCACACTGGCAGATGGCCAGGATGAACTGCGTATCCCGCTGACCTTTACCGGCAAAGACGGCTCGGTGTTCACCAAGACGTTCGTTCTCAAGCGTAACCACTACGGCGTGGGCGTGGATTACACCATCGTCAACAAAAGTGCAGCACCGCTGGAACTGACGCTGTTTGGCCAGCTCAAGCAAAGCACCGAATTGCCAAAACACCGTGACACCGGCAGCAACAATTTTGCGCTGCACACTTTCCGTGGCGCGGCCTACTCCTCCAGTGACAACAAATACCAGAAGTATGCGTTCGATAAGGAAGAGAACCTGGATATCACCACGCAGGGCGGCTGGGTTGCCATGCTGCAGCAGTATTTCGCGACCGCGTGGGTGCCACAGACTCAGGGCAAAAACACCTTCTACACCGCAAAACCTGGCGATAACCTGTCCGCGATCGGCTTTAAGTCGACTCCTGTGGTGGTGCAACCGGGTGCGCAGCAGCAGTTGAGTGCCACCTTGTGGGTTGGCCCTGAATTGCAGGATAAGATGGCCGAACTGGCTCCGCATCTCGATCTGACCGTGGATTACGGCTGGCTGTGGTTTATTTCCCAGCCGCTGTTCAAACTGCTGAAGTTCATCCACGGCTTTATCGGTAACTGGGGCTTCTCGATCATCATCATCACCTTCATCGTGCGTGGCATCATGTACCCGCTGACCAAAGCGCAGTACACCTCGATGGCCAAAATGCGCTTGCTGCAGCCAAAACTGCAGGCGATGCGTGAGCGGATCGGTGACGACAAACAGCGCATGAGCCAAGAAATGATGGCGCTGTACAAGGCAGAGAAAGTGAACCCGCTGGGTGGCTGCTTACCGTTGATCATCCAGATGCCAATCTTCCTGGCGTTGTACTACATGCTGATGAGTTCGGTTGAGCTGCGCCATGCGCCGTTCATTCTGTGGATCCACGATCTGTCAGCGCAGGACCCGTACTACATCCTGCCGATCCTGATGGGTGTGACCATGTACTTCATCCAGAAGATGTCACCGACCACCGTGACCGACCCGATGCAGCAGAAGATCATGACCTTCATGCCGGTGATTTTCACCGTGTTCTTCCTGTGGTTCCCGTCTGGTCTGGTGCTGTACTACATCGTCAGTAACCTGGTAACCATCCTCCAGCAGCAGATTATTTATCGCGGGCTGGAAAAACGTGGCCTGCACAGCCGCGACAAGAAGAAGTCTTAAGCGTAGGCAAGGGGTTGCAGTTTATGCCCCTTCTGCGAAACTCAAAGGCGGTCATTCGACCGCCTTTTTGCATATTGCCAGAGAGATAACCCGTTATGAGTACCACCGATACTATCGCTGCCCTTGCCACCCCGCCGGGACGCGGCGGCGTCGGCATTCTGCGTATTTCAGGCCGCAACGCGAAAGATGTCGCCCAGGCATTGCTCGGTAAACTGCCGAAGCCGCGCTACGCCGATTACCTGCCGTTCCGCGACGCTGCAGGCGCGGTTCTCGATCAGGGCATTGCATTATGGTTCCCCGGCCCGAACTCTTTTACCGGTGAAGACGTGCTGGAACTGCAGGGCCACGGTGGGCCGGTGATCCTCGATCTGCTGCTCAAGCGCGTGCTGGCACTGCCCGGTGTGCGTATTGCGCGGCCCGGTGAATTCTCTGAACGTGCATTTCTCAACGATAAGCTGGATCTGGCACAGGCGGAAGCGATTGCCGACCTGATCGATGCCAGCTCGGAGCAAGCGGCACGTTCAGCCATCAACTCTTTGCAAGGCGCGTTTTCTACCCGCATCCACCAGTTGGTGGAAGCACTCACTCACCTGCGTATCTATGTGGAAGCGGCGATCGACTTCCCTGATGAAGAGATCGACTTCCTTTCCGACGGCAAAATCGAAGCACAGCTCAATGGCGTGATGGCCGATCTGGACAACGTGCGTACCGAAGCGCGCCAGGGCAGCCTGCTACGCGAAGGGATGAAAGTGGTGATTGCCGGGCGGCCAAACGCGGGTAAATCCAGCTTACTCAATGAGTTGGCCGGTCGTGAAGCGGCGATCGTTACCGACATTGCTGGCACCACGCGGGACGTGCTGCGTGAACATATTCATATCGATGGCATGCCGCTGCATATTATCGATACCGCAGGCCTGCGCGAAGCCAGCGATGAAGTCGAGCGCATTGGCATCGAACGTGCGTGGAATGAGATAGAACAGGCCGATCGCGTGCTGTTTATGGTTGATGGAACCACCACGGCGGCAACCGAACCCAGCGAAATCTGGCCAGAGTTTATGGCCCGCCTGCCCAGCAAGTTGCCCATCACCGTGGTGCGTAACAAAGCCGACATTACTGGCGAAGCGCTGGGGATTAGCGAAGTAAATGGCCACTCACTTATTCGCCTGTCAGCACGTACCGGCGAAGGCATCGATCTGCTGCGCGACCACCTGAAGCAAAGCATGGGGTTCACCAGCAATATGGAGGGGGGCTTCCTGGCTCGCCGCCGCCACCTGCAAGCTTTGGAGCTGGCAGCCCAACATCTGCTGCAAGGCAAAGAACAGTTAGTGAGCGCTTACGCGGGGGAGTTGCTCGCCGAAGAGTTACGCTTGGCACAGCAGGCCTTGAGTGAGATCACGGGTGAATTCACTTCCGACGATCTATTGGGGCGTATTTTCTCCAGCTTTTGTATCGGTAAGTAAGCCCCACACATCGCTATACCTCTTCCCATTTCTAAAATCCCACTCGACAGGTTGTTTTGTGGGATTTTTATTCCACAATATAAGTATATCTTATGATTTAAATATTCATAATGTGAATATTTAAGATAATTCAAATGTGTTTTATTGATGGAAAAGCTTAACGTTATGCTTAATCTCGCATTACAGCTTTTTCAGCCTCGATCATGGAGTGAATAATGACTTGTCACTTTATCCGCTGGGATACCACCTCCGAGGTTTTTAACACTCATCGGCTATCAAGCGATCTTGTTGAAAAAACGCTGAATTTCTCACATAAACGCCGCAAGCGTTTCCTGCAAGGGCGGATCCTGCTGGCTGAAATGATGTTCTATCTGTATCGCCTGCCCGTTCTGCCCCCGATTACCGCCACCCCCACCGGGCGACCGTATTTTGTCGATCCTTATTTGCCTGACTTCAGCCTGGCTTATGCGGGCAATACGGTCGGTGCCTTGCTGAGCCTGGAAGGTAAGGTCGGGCTGGATATTGAAGTGATACGCGCACGTGGCCGTAACCTGCAGCAGCAGTACCAATCCGTTACCGAGCAGGCCTGGATTGAAGAGCAGGACGATCGGCTGGAGGCAGAAACTCAGCTCTGGAGCATTCGCCAGTGCGTGTTGAAACTTTGTGGCCTGAATAATGATGGGCAGGAAACCTTACATCTTTATCCGTTTTCCGGGCATTTGCGCTCCAGCGCAGCGCCAATTGTGCATGTCATGAGCGAGGCCGGGGAGTATCTGAGTTGGGCCTGCGCTCGCACGCCAGGTTTGGAACGCCTGATTTGCTGGCGGTATGACGACCGGCTTGGATTGCGCAAAAAAAGTGAAATATCATCGCGCAATCCACCACTATCAACCCATTTTCTCAAGCTGACCAGCTTACCGGCTCGATGAGTCACCCTAATGGCGGAATATGTGAAATAAAACTTTTTTAAAGAAATTAATTCCTACATAGAATGGTAAAAGCAGATAAATTATATAGCTCGCCTATTATCTGTTGAAAATTTGCTCTACTATTTACCTGCTGTTTATTCCTTCATTTTTCAAGCAGCAGCTAAAATCTGTAGATATTAGCTGGATCCATTTTTTAGAAAGCGAGAATGACCCTATGTCAGAGCAAACACTAAAAATCGTCACTTTGCTGGGCAGCCTACGCAAAGGTTCTTATAACGCCATGATTGCCCGCAGCTTACCCAAGCTGGCTCCCCACGGCGTAACCATAGAAGCCCTGCCTTCGATTCGCGATATCCCTCTCTATGATACCGATCGGCAGCAGGAAGACGGTTTCCCCGCCACGGTTGAGGCCATTGCAGAACAAATCCGTCAGGCTGATGGCGTCATTATTGTTACACCAGAATATAATTACTCGGTTCCTGGCGGCCTGAAAAATGCCATCGACTGGCTTTCACGCTTGCCCAATCAACCTCTGGCCGGTAAACCGGTTGCCATTCAAACCAGCTCCATGGGGCCGATCGGTGGTGCACGTTGCCAGTATCATCTGCGCCAGATCCTGGTGTTTCTTGATGCCATGGTGATGAACAAACCCGAATTTATGGGCGGCGTGATCCAGAACAAGGTTGATGAACAAACAGGTGAATTGGTTGATCAAGGCACGCTGGATTTTCTGGCGGGCCAACTATCTGCATTCAGCGATTATATTCGTCGCGTGAAGTAAACTTCCTTGCGGCATCGTGATCGGTGCCGCTGCATTATTGATGTAGTAGAAAATATGCGTTTGATTATCCTAGCTATGCTGATGGTTTGCACTGGCAGTTCATTGTTTGCTGCAGAAATGCGTTACCCTGCCGGAGAAGAACCGGTAGAGCTCCCTGCGCGCCATTCACCCACTACGCCATTGCCACGGCCTGCCTATAGCCAGGAGGATAAAAAGACAGAAGCCATGTCGTTGTATCTGACCCTGATGCGCGAAGATACACGCAATGTCTGGGCCCCCTATCAACTGGCAGCCTCTTCAGCCGAAAAGGGCCAGACCGAGCTTGCTGAACGTTATCTGCAACTGAGCGCCAAGCGCGGATTGTGGTATTACTACAACCTGCTGGAAGACAGTGCCTTCAACAGTATCCAGCAAGGTGAAACCTACCGTTCCATTCTCGCCGAGACCAAGACCCGCTATCAGCAATACGCTTCACAGTTTGAAGGTAAAGCCTATTATGCCGTCCCGAGTGGCGAACCACCGCCAGGAGGCTGGCCCACCATCGTCTACCTGCACGCCTATGGTCAGGCAGCAGCCATCAAGCCAGAAGACCGCTTACTGTTTGCAGAAGCTGGTGTCGCCTATATTGAGCTTAATGGCACCCAAATGCTGGCGGAGCACAATTTCCGCTGGTCAAATTACAGTGATGAGAGCACCCAAAGCGCGATTGAACGTGCTCTGCGCTCTTTAACCCCGGTTTTGAAGCTGAATCCCAAGCAGGTATTCCTGACCGCGCGTGGGCAAGGTGCCCTGCACGGTGCCAATCTGATGGCCAAATACCCGCAGTTTTATGCAGGTGCTTTATTGATTGCCCCCAACGGTGAAATCACTCCGGCCAAACATTCACTGGCAGAAAAAAAGCGGATAATGATCGCTTATTACGATCGGCAGAATTTCGACGATCAGGCGCTGGCCCTGTATTTCGCCGATCTGTTCAACGAAAAGAACCAGGTCGAGATTGAACATTTTGCTCAGGGAGAGGATGCGCTCGGTGGCTGGCAGGCGCGTTTTAACCAACCATTACGCTGGGTGATGGGTAAAACTACGGATGCATCGCCGGGATTCTGATAAGAGGCCCAACGTGCTGAGTTTGATGACAAAGTCGTCTTCTAGCCCGAGATACCCGGGTCTAGCGCACCGAGGGGCACTCCGACGGCTTACGCCGTTACGACCCCTTCGGCACGCTCCCCCTAATAACTGGCTTCGTCTGCAGTCTGAGAGACCCAGCTCACTGGGCCTCTTTTCTACTCTTAATGCCCGTCAACAAACGCGATTTTAAGCACAAACAGCAGCGCCACCACGATCACACATGGGCTGATTTCGCGCCAACGGCCAGTGCCGAGCTTCATCACACAGTAAGAGATAAAGCCCAGGGCAATACCTTCGGTGATCGAGAAGCTGAAAGGCATCATGGCGGCGGTGACAAAGGCCGGAACCGCTTCGGTCATGTCTTCCCACTTCACACGTGCCAGGCTGGAGGTCATCAGCACCCCCACGTAGATCAACGCACCCGCAGCGGCATAGGCGGGCACCATCCCGGCTAACGGCGACAGGAAAATCACCAGCAGGAACAGAATCCCCACCACCACGGCGGTGAGGCCAGTGCGGCCACCGACGGAAACGCCCGCCGAGCTTTCAATATAGGCAGTCACAGAAGAGGTGCCGATAAACGCCCCGGCCACCGAACTGATGCTGTCAACGTACAGCGCCTGCTTCATACGCGGAAATTTGCCGTTCTCATCCGTCAGGCCAGCTTTGTCGGTCACGCCGATCAAGGTGCCTGAAGAGTCGAACAGGTTCACCAGCATAAAGGCAAAGATCACCCCGGCCAGGCTGAGATTCAGCGCACCGGCCAAATCCACTTGCCCCACGACGGTCGTGATATCCGGCGGCATAGAGAACACGCCGCCATATTTCACATCACCCAACAGCCAACCGATAAACGTAGTCACCACGATGGAAACCAGCACCGCCGCATGAATATTGCGTGAAGCCAGCACGGCAATAATAAAGAACCCCAGCGCCCCCAGCAGCACGCTGTGGGAAGTCAGGTTACCTACCGCCACCAGCGTATCTGGGTTAGCCACCACGATACCGGCATTTTTCAGCCCCATCATGGCGATAAACAGGCCAATACCGCTGGTGATCCCCACACGCAGGCTCAACGGGATATTGGCAATCATCCAGTAACGAATGCGGAACAGGGTCAGCAGCAGGAAACCCACAGCGCCCCAGAAAATCGCCCCCATCCCGACCTGCCATGAAATCCCCATCGCACCGACCACCACAAACGCGAAGAACGCATTCAGACCCATTGCCGGTGCCAACGCCACTGGCAGATTAGCCAGCAGCCCCATGAAAATACTGCCGAATGCGGCGATCAGGCAGGTGGTCACAAATACCGCCTGAGTATCCATGCCCGCTGCACCCAGGATCTGGGGGTTAACGAACACGATATACACCATGGTTAAAAAGGAGGTAAGACCGGCAATCGTTTCCGTGCGTGCCGTAGTACCATGCTGCTTGAGTTTAAACACACGCTCAAGCAAGCCTTGCTTTGCATCAAGGCTGATGTCTTGTTTGCTCATTATCAGAATTCCGAAGAAGGGAATGGACTTTTGGCCGCTATCCTATAACAAAATGTTGGGTTTTTGACCTTACTCACAGGCTTTTTTCACCCTAGTTTATGGCTGAAATTTTCAACGGCTTGTATTTACTCATATTGACCGTCAATAAATGCTTAAGAGGTCGCAATTCTGCACAATCCGGTTAAAGTGGCAACCATCATGGCTTAACTGAGGATCTTTACCCCGATGAATCAGGTTGAATGTGTTTTATTTGATTGTGATGGCACGCTGGTAGACAGCGAAGTGCTGTGCAGCAAAGCCTACGTGCACATGTTTGAGCGCTTTGGTATTACGCTTTCGTTGGAGGAAGTGTTCAAGCGATTCAAAGGAATCAAGCTGTACGAGGTTGTCGAACAGATTAATGCTGAACAGGGTGTGAACTTACCGGTCAGCGAACTGGAGCCGGTTTACCGCCAGGAAGTGGCACGCCTGTTTGAGGCAGAACTGCAACCGATCGCCGGAGCCCGCGAACTGTTGGCACAGATGGCAGCACCGATGTGCACCGTTTCCAACGGCCCGGTAAGCAAAATGCAGCATTCATTGGGGTTGACCGGCATGCTGTCCTATTTTGATGACCGCTTGTTCAGCGGCTACGATATTCAGCGCTGGAAGCCCGATCCGGCCATCGTGTTCCACGCGGCACAACAGATGCAGGTGCCGGTAGAACGCTGCATTCTGGTGGATGACTCCGCCGCTGGAGCCCAGGCGGGTATCGCTGCCGGGATCCCGGTGTTTTACTTCTGCGCCGATCCGCACAATCAACCGATCGAGCACCCGCTGGTCACCATGTTTGACGATCTGGCCCAGTTGCCTGCGCTGTGGCAACAACGCGGCTGGCAGCTTACCCGTTAACTATTGCCACTTTGGCCAGTTCTCCCCGGCCAATTTCTGCCCGCAGCCAATCATGAAAGTAGCGCACGCGTGGCAGTTCACGCTTGCCGGGCGGGATCTCCAGCCAATAGCCGTTGGTGCTTTTCAGTTCCAGCGGTGAAAGCAGCACCAGCAAACCGCTGTGCAATTCATTGCGGATCATCATTTTATCCAGCACCGCGTAACCTGCGCCGGTAATACAGGCGTTGATCACCTGATCCTGGGTGCTGAATTCCAACCCCCCTTGTTCCTGCACTTCCGTGCGCCCTGCCGCCGCCAGCCAGCGTTGCCAGGTATCCATGCGGCTATCGCCATTGAGAATATGCAATTGTGGCTGCGTGTTCAGCGGTGGGAAAACGCCGTTAATCATCAGCAACGGGCTACCCACCAGCACCAACTGCTCATGGCACAACCATTCGCCGCCAAAGCTCTCGGCCCATTCGCCAAAGCGCACCGCGCAGTCAAAGTCGCAGTACTTCTGCCGTGCTTCGCTGATCAGAGCGATCTGCAATTGGCTATTGCGCTGACGCAGCGTGACTAAGCGCGGTGCCAGCCAACGGGTGGCGAACGTAGGGGCCACCTGCAACCGCAGGTGTTGTAAAGGGTTGTGCAACTGCACATGGCGCACGCCTTCTTCCAGAATATCCAGCGATTGCCGCACCACCGGCAATAACAGCATGGCATCCTGAGTCAACGCCAGCCCGCTGTGGCTACGCACAAACAGCAACTTACCGAGAAACGCCTCCAACTGCTTAATCTGGCGGCTGGCAGCACTTTGAGTGATAAACAGCGCTTCAGCCGCTTTACTGAAACTCAGCGTCCGGCAGGTTTCTTCGAATACGCGCAACATAGTGAGTGATGGGAGTTTTCTCACGATCCACAGACCTCTGCCTTATGCACTGGATTGTTAGAGAGATGTTGCCAATCTGGTGGATTTCGCCCATACCCGCAGCAGTTATCTCTGTAAAACCAGAGCCAGATCACATGCATTTTCCGCTGAACGGTATGACTAAAACGCACTCGCCTACCGCCCCTACCGCTGCCACATTGTTAACGCGATAAAAACAAAAAACCAACAACAAACCTACAAAAACCGCTCAACTCCAACAGGAGGACAGGTCAATGCAACATCTGACACAACAACCCACCATCCGTATGGATGACGTGCCGTTAAACCGCTTCCATATCAAGATCGCTGGGCTGACCTTCGGTGCCCACTTCACCGACGGCTATGTGCTCGGCGTTATTGGCTTCGCACTGGCGCAGATCAAACCGCAAATGGGCGTTTCCGCGTTCTGGGAGGGCATGCTCGGCAGCTCCGCCCTGATCGGCCTGTTTATCGGTAGCCTGATGTTCGGCTGGATTTCTGATTATATTGGCCGCCAGAAAATCTTCTCTTTCAGCTTTATTATCATCACGCTCGCCTCTGCATTGCAGTTCTTTGTCAGCACACCGGAACAGTTATTCTTGCTGCGCGTGATGATAGGTATCGGCTTAGGGGGGGATTTTGCGGTCGGGCACACCATGCTGGCCGAATTCTCGCCGCGTAAACACCGGGGCGTGCTGCTCGGCGCTTTCAGCGTGGTCTGGACATTTGGCTATGTGGGGGCAGGGATCGTCGGCCATTTCCTGACGGCGACCGGCCCCGATGCCTGGCGCTGGCTGCTGTGCTCTTCCGCACTACCGGCGCTGGCCATTCTGCTGATGCGCATCGGCACGCCAGAATCACCACGCTGGCTGATGGGTAAAGGGCGCAGTGAGCAGGCAATGGCGATCGTGCATCAACACTTCGGGCCGAATGTGGCGCTCAATGATGAAGTGCAGGCCGTGTCTCAACAACGCTTTCTGTCACTGTTTGGTGCCAAATATCGCCGCCGCACCGCGTTTAACAGCCTGTTTTTTGTCTGCCTGGTGATCCCGTACTTCTCGATCTACACCTTCCTGCCCTCGATTCTGCAAATCATGGGGTTAGACAATAACTTTGCCACCGATCTGCTGCTCAATGGCCTGCTGATCGTTGGCGCTGTATTAGGGATCGTGCTGACGGTGGTGTGTTCACGCCGTGGGTTCCTGATCGGCTCCTTTATCTTTCTTGCGGCCTGCCTGGTGATGCTGAGCCTGATCCCGGCCAGCCAAACCGCTTGGCTGATCGCCATCTTTGCCGCTTTTACGCTGGTGATGTCAGCGGTCAGCAATCTGGTGGGCGTATTCCCAGCCGAAAGCTTCCCGACCGAAGTGCGCTCCATGGGGGTGGGTTTTTCCTTGTCTATCAGCCGCTTGGGTTCTGCCATCGGCACCAGCCTGCTGCCACTCTCGATCGCCCATTACGGCATGCCCGCCACCACTGGCCTGCTGGCCTTGATTCTGATTATTGGCGCGATGGTTTCCATTGCCTGGGCCCCGGAAACCAAAGGGCTGACGTTGGTGGATGCCGCTCAGGATTCAGCGCCTCAGGCAGAAAACACCTTCGCTGCCATCGCGAAATAACCTCATCTTAAAAAACAGGAGATCTTTTAGTGGAAATGTATATCGGTGAAGGCTTTGCAGGTAACGGCGTGAACGCCTCGCATATCAATATCATGATCGGACCACGTAATGGCGTGGTCGGCCAGGCGTTCTCGGCCAGCCTGGCCTCACCCAGCCAAGGGCATTGCCCATTTATGGTGGTGATCAAGCCTAACGTCCCGGCCAAGCCGATGACGCTGTACGTCAACAAGGCAGAAATCAGCGGTGAACTGCACGGCAACGCCACCTGGGGCGCGTCACAGGCGGCGATCGCCAAAGCAGTTACCGAAGCATTGCTGTCAGGCGTACTGCCAGCACAGGCCGAGGACGAATGGTGCATCATCACCGCGAATTGGGTAAACCCGAGTTGTAACGATATCGATGAGGTTTATCACAACAACTATCGTGCTTGTACTCAGGCAATCTGCGCAGCGATGGAAAAATTGCCAACGCGCCATCAGTTAACCCAAGCGCTACCGCAATTGGGCAACCCGTTCTATACGCCAAAAGCCTGAGGAAAGCGCCATGGAATACATCAATCTGGGGCAATGTGGCCTGAAAGTCTCACGCCTGTGCCTGGGCACCATGAATATGGGCAGCAAACAGTGGAAACCGTGGATTTTCGATGAAGCGCAGAGCGAGCCATTGATCCGCCACGCGCTGGAGAATGGGATTAACTTTATCGATCTGGCCGACTTTTACTCCAGCGGCGCAGGGGAAGAAGTGGTTGGGCGGGTAATTAACCACATCGCCAACCGTGACGAACTGGTGCTGACCACCAAAGTTGGCTACCCGATCGGCGCAGGTATGAATAATCAGGGGCATTCCCGCAAGCACATTATGGAGAGTATCGACGCCAGCCTGCGCCGCATGGGCACCGATTATGTGGATATCTATATGCTGCACTACTTCGACGTCAACACGCCAATCGAAGAAACCTGGGCCGCCATGAACGACATTGTGCGCGCTGGTAAAGCGCGCTATGTCGGGGTTTCCACCATGACTGCCTGGCAGTTGGCCAAGATCCTGTGGTGCTGCGAGCGTAACGGCTACGCCAAACCAATCAATATGCAACTGCAGCTCAACTGCGCTTACCGCGAAGAAGAGCGCGAAATGATCCCGTTCTGCCGCGATCAGGGGCTGGGGGTTTCGGTCTTCAGCCCGTTGGCTCGCGGGTTGCTGAGCTGTGATTTCAACTCTGTGCGCAACAAAACCGACTTCTTCACGCAGGAAATGTATGCTGATGCGGCTTCGCTTAACGTGGCGCAATCGGTCAGCCATGTCGCGCAGTTGCGCGGCGTTCCCCCGGCACAGATCGCCCAAGCCTGGGTGATCAACCACCCAGGGGTGGATTGCATGTTGGTCGGGGCCGACTCAGTACAACAGATCGACAGCGCCATCGCGGCACTGAACACCCCGCTCAGCGAAGACGAACGCTATGAATTGGAACGCAATTACACCCCGTGCGATGTGATCAACGACTACACCGCCGGTAAGCGCATTGCACGCGAAAGCCGCCCGGCGCGCGGTTTATTCGCCCTGGATAACGTAGAAAAAAGGAACATTGCATGACGGCTTATTCTTCACTGTTGCGTACCGGCTGGTATTGCAACGGCACATGGCAAACCACAACCCAAACTTATCCGGTCGATAACCCGGCCAACGGCGAAAAGGTGGCCGATGTGGCGCTGGCAGGCCGGGCAGAAACCACCGCCGCGATTAACGCAGCAGCAGCAGCGCTCCCAGCCTGGCGCGCTCACACCGCCAAAGCGCGGGCAGAGATTTTACAGCGCTGGTTCCAGTTGATTATGCAGCATCAAAAAGAGCTGGCGGAATTGATGGTCACCGAGCAAGGTAAAGTGCTGAGCGAAGCGACCGGCGAAGTGGCCTATGCCGCCAGCTTTATCGAATGGTTTGCCGAAGAGGCCAAACGCGCCAACGGCAAAACCATACCAGCCACCAAAGCGGGTAACCAGATCTTTACCTTTAAGGAGCCGGTTGGCGTGATTGCCGCCATCACTCCGTGGAATTTCCCGCTGGCGATGCTGACGCGTAAGCTTGGCCCCGCGTTGGCCGCAGGCTGCACGGCGGTGATTAAACCGGCCAATGAAACGCCGCTTTCTGCCTTTGCGCTGATCGTATTGGCAGAGCAGGCCGGGGTTCCCGCTGGCGTGATCAACGCCGTTACCGGTGATACCGTGGCTATTGGTGAAACATTAATGGCCAGCCCGTTGGTGCGTAAGGTGTCTTTCACCGGCTCCACGCCCACCGGCAAATTGCTGATGCGCCAAGCGGCGGACACGGTGAAAAAGCTGTCACTGGAACTGGGTGGCAATGCGCCGTTTATTGTGTTCGACGATGCGGATCTCGATGCCGCCGTAGCCGGTGCAATGGCGGCAAAGTTCCGCAACAGTGGGCAAACCTGCGTGTGCGTTAACCGTTTCTACATTCAGGACGGGATTTACGACCGCTTTGTGCAACAGTTGACCGAGGCCGCTCAGGCGTTAAAAGTGGCACCGGGTATGACGTCAGGGGCACAGCAGGGGCCGTTGATCCATCTGAAAGCGGTAGAAAAAGTAGAGGCTCACATGCAGGACGCGCTGAAACAGGGGGCCAAACTGATGTGTGGCGGCGAGCGCCATGCGCTGGGCGGCTCGTTCTTTCAACCTACCGTGCTGGCCAATGCCAATGAAAACATGCTGTTGGCTCATGAAGAAACCTTCGGCCCGCTGGCCGCCTGCTTCCGCTTTAGCACCGAGCAACAAGCCATTGAACGCGCCAATGCGACGCCGTTCGGGCTGGCGGCTTATCTGTATACCCGCGATTTGGCGCGCGCCTTCCGCGTCAGCCAGGCGCTGGAAAGCGGTATGGTCGGCATCAACGAAGGAATTATATCCACCGAGGTGGCACCGTTTGGTGGAGTGAAAGAGTCCGGTTTAGGCCGCGAAGGATCGGACGTTGGCCTGGATGAATACATGGAAACCAAATACGTTAATCTGGGGCAATTGCTGTAAGCGAGCCTCAACATCACCGTTAACTCTGCAACCTTGGCCGGTGATCTCCGGCCAAGTTATGCGAGCGCAGCGTATCCACTCAGCATGTTACCTGTACCCTCACGCTACTTAAATTAGTTATCCCTCTGATTACAATATCTTTTTAATGCAGAAAAATCCTACCCTTTTACAGGGTATGTTTTTTTTGCATGGCCAATACAAAAATGTTGTATTCACACATACTGAGAATAATCTTATATTAACTGGCGTGGATTAGCAGTTTTGATGATATATCCCCTCTCTACTGATTAATGATTTTGTTACATCTAAAGGTTACTGCGACTCATTTGGTATCTATACCTAAATCATTAACAGTCCAATAAATAATAAGGTTAAGCCTAATATTAAAGGCAATACTTTCTGTTGCCGCTGCTACAACGTTATCCACCGATATAGAAGACTGTAAATACAAGCGAGAAAGACAGATGAAATCAATGATAAATACCCTGCGCCTTACTCTGGTGCTGGGCCTGATGACCCTCGGTGGTTACGCGCAGGCCGATGGCCAGTTGATGGTGATGCCCGCACGTACCACCGTGGAAGGTCAACAGACCCGTACCGTGCAGGTCAGCAACCTGGGTGACAAGCCGTTATACTTGAAGGTCGACCTGATGCGGGTGGAAAACCCCGGCGAGAACCCAGAGCGCAAAACCCCCATCGGCGATATTTCCGTACCGGAAATGCTGGCCAACCCCGCCAAGCTGACCCTGGGCCCCGGTCAGAAGCGTGATATCAATCTGGTGGCGCTAAAAAGCCCAACTCAGGAAACGCTGTACCGCTTGTATATCGTGCCGGTTTCCAGCATCAAAGTGGTCGGGGAAGAGAACAAAGACAAAATCACTGCGCCACTGACCTTCGGTGTGGCCTATGGCGTACTGGTGCATCACTTGCCACCAACCAGTGCCCAAACCCATGGCTGGCAGCATCAATGCACCGCCACAGGGCTACAATTGACCGCCACCGGGACGGTGCATTCGCTGTTCACTGCGTTGCAGGTTACCCCGGCTGGCAAAATGCCTGCTGAACAGAAAGTGTTCCCGGGCACACCGCGGGTGTTTCCGGTTAACACCCTGAAAGGTAACGTTGATGGCCAGCCGTTCGCTATCAGCTGCCCGTAAGGTGCTCGGGCTGGTGCTGTGCGCCCTCCCCTGGGGGGCGGCACAGGCGCTGATTGATATCTCGCCCAAGATACTGGTGATGGAAGCGGATCAGGCAACAGTCACGGTGATTAACACCGGCGATACCCCGGAGTTTGTCAATGTCATGCTCTATCAGCTCACCAACCCGGGCGTGGTGCCGGAAGAGGAACGGACGGTGCCGCAGGGGGTGTTGAAAGAGCCTTCTCTGTTTGCCACGCCGTTCAGACTCTCGCTGGGGCCACGTCAGGAGAAGAAAGTGCAGTTGAAGGCCCTGAAAACCCCCGAGAAGGAACGGGTTTACCGTCTGGTGGTAGCACCTGAAAAGCAGGCCAGCATCAGCGGTACCCAGAGCAATGTGATGCTGCTGAATCTGGGGTTTAACGGGCTGGTGCGGCAGTTACCACTCAACCGGGTGGCAACCTGGCAACACCGCTGTGGGGCAGAAGGAGTCGAGCTGGAAGCCACTGGCACGGTGCGGGTGGAGTTCAGCGATTTGCGTTTGGCAGGGCAGCCAGTGGATGATTTTAATCTCTACCCGGGCACACCGCGCCGACTGGCGGCGAAGAGCCTGAGCGGCAAGGTGCAGGACAAACCATTCAGCCTGCAATGTGGAGCAGGCAAATAGCCGGGTTGTTTTATTAAGAGGGTGTCTCGGAACCGAAACACCCTTTACAACCTAACCATCCAGGCAGTTACCCGGATGGATCACTCATGTAAGTTATTTAACAGTGGAACTTATCGATACTCCGTTTGAACTCATCAATCAACCATCTGGATACAGGCGGGAGTGGGAACGTTTTTTTATAAATGATGCAATATAAAGCCGTAGGTATTTTATCCTTTATTGGAATTACGGTGAGATCTCGACTTAAAGAAGGGTTACTGAATACAGTATCAGGTTCTAAGGTCAAATAATTGGCATTTAAAACCATATTGATTCTTATTTGGCCAGAGTCCCCTCTTAAGATATGCCCATTTATTCCATCAGGGAATACGATAGATTCAATCTCTTTTTGATAGCCAAAGCTGTTAGAAGGTAAACACCAGGAAGCACCTTGCAATTCTTTTATTGTAGTGCAATTTTCCAGCGGGTGTCCTTTACGAGCAATAATTTTGTAAGGAATGGAAAAAAGAGATTCAAAAAGAAACTCGTCCTTTGACATTTCAGAGTTGATAATACCAATAGCAAAATCTAAAGTTCCCTGTCTTAAATAGGGCAGTAAATCAGTGATCTGCCCCTCATAAAGTTCAACACACACATTTGGAAAAATATTTTGAAAATTTTTCATTGCATCAGGCAATATAGAGTATGTCAATGAAGATAAAAAACCGAACTTAATAGTACTCTCTGTAAATTTGATAATATTCTCAATTTCAATAATAGCTTTATCCATGTCACTCAATATCTGCTGCACCCTACCATTAAAAACCTTACCTATCTCTGTTAAAGAAATACCATTAATCCCTCTTACTACAAGCTCTACACCGACGATTTCCTCCAGTTCTTTTAGGCTCCTTGTCAGAGCCGGTTGTGAAAGATACAGTTTTTTCGCTGCTGCACTAATGCTGCCCATCTCCGCCACTGTTGAAAAAATCATAAGTTGTTGTATTTTGGGCTTTTTCCTCATCACAAACTCCAGAAATCATCATACTGCACAATCTATAGGTAAGAAAATAAACATTGGTTAATCCAAGTTACATGAAGGCGGCTTATCGCAGCGATGGGCCGAGTCAAATGTCCTTAATTCAGTATAGCGCCACTATGCAGAGCTATTTAGTTCCAGACATAGTTTTTACATTCCCATTGCAGTTTATCCATTAGCTTTCTGGCGACCAACGTCAATGAGAGACGTTGCGAGTAAATAAAGTGGTAAGTGGCATCCGGCAAGGGTTTTTCTAGCGGGAGCGTACAAAGATGGTCTTTTAAATAAGGCACTTTTAACATCTCTTTGGATGCCACGATCAAAAAATCGGCGTCGAAAACCATTTGCAACCCTGCTGTGATCGTATCACCTCTAACAACCGTATAAGGATGGTGCGGCTTGGGGAATAAAAGCGGGGTTAACTGGCTGTGATAGCCCTGATTCTCCCCGGGTAAATACCACTTTGCCTCTTCCAGTTGCTCCAAAGAGGTGCTCTGAGCCAGTGGGTGTTCCTTACGGGCCAGCACACAAAAGGAGGCCGTGAAAAAGGGCTCGGTAATAAAATCACCGGCTACTGCCTCGGCTCCTGTGGTGCCAATAGCAAAATCCAGTTTGCCATGTCGTATGTCAGACAATAGTTCAGGGATTTGCCCCTCGGTGAGATAGATATTCACCTGGGGGAAGCGCTTCTGAAAGCGCTTGATAGCCGCAGGCAGCATGGTGAAAAAAGGCAGTGAGGAGCTGCCCAATGCCACGCTCCCGCGCGATGAGTAGCTCACTTGTTCCACTTCATTGACAGCCCGCTCCAGCTCCCTCAGGATCAGTTGGATACGGGGCTCCAGCAACTGCCCGGCTTCTGTCAGCACGACGCCCTTCGGGCCACGTACCATCAGCGAGGTACCCAATGTTTTTTCAAGTTCGTTGATTGCCCGTGTTAATGCGGGTTGTGCCTGATTCAAGGTTTTCGCGGCAGATCGGAAGCTGCCGTGTTGTATAATAGACTCGAATATTTGCAGCTGACTTAATTTGGGTAAATTTCTCATAAATAGGCTACATGGTGCATTTGATAAATAAAACATCAATTAACTATTGACAGTAAAATTCAAACCCTATTGTCACCAGTAATACAGAGACAACCCTGAAAGGCTATTGTCTATTGACCACCTGATACACTTTTTTTAACGATCCATTTTTATATCTTTGCATGAAAAAAGGGTGCAATGAAGGAAGCCCTAATTTAACCAGTGCGGAGCGTTTGTAGTGGCTTACTGTTTTATGACTCAATTTCAAGTCATTGGCCACCTGTGCCTGGGTTCTACCACTGAGTAAGCGGTTTAACACCGTCAATTCACGTGATGAAAGTGATACAGCACTCTTTTTCTCTTGCCTATTCCCTTTTAAAACATCACTCAATAGCGCATGAAGGTTGTCTAACGAAGCTGAAACATCGAGTATTGCGCTGACCTTGTCAAACTCAGAGTAATAGCTTTTAAGAAAGGTAATATATACGTTATCAGCAAGCAATAGCAGCCTTGTTCTAGGGTGCAATAACGGCAGTTTATTAGCAATGAAGTTGATCAATTGAACCAGATTATGTTCTTTACTGCTGAACGTCAGCATCAGAAGATCAATATCCGACTCCGTTCTTAAATATTCTTCACACTCATCCAGGCTTTTAAATTTCTCTGAATTTTCTAGCTGTTCGGAAAACAGAGAGTTCCCGAACAATTTGACCAGCCCCAATAAAGTAAAATGACATGGGCATTGAATGACCATCAGTTTTTCTTTTTGCATACCATTTTCAATTTATTAAAGGTGAAAAATATTTATGCCCACGTGCCTTCAAGATGCAGGTCAACAGCAGGTGTGAGTCTGTTGGAGAGAACTCGTTGATGCAAGTACATCACCTCAATCAACATTCCTGCATCTTGAAGG
Organism: Serratia sp. Ag1; assembly: GCF_000743355.1. Taxonomy (GTDB): domain Bacteria; phylum Pseudomonadota; class Gammaproteobacteria; order Enterobacterales; family Enterobacteriaceae; genus Chania. The sequence goes on along the minus strand of NZ_JQEI01000015.1, from coordinate 3,682 downwards.
GCCACAGGGCTACACTGATTTATGCCTTTGGCGTGACCATAAAATTCAATGTGTCGGTATGCATACCCGCTTGGGTGGTCGCATTTTTGAACAGGTTGATCTTCGGCGTCCAGCACATTTCGCTACGTTTATCGACGCTGCTGGGCAACTGTGAGAGCGTAATGTAATTAGCGGCAGTGGCCGGGAAGTTAAAGTTATTGCCCGTCATCCCGTCATTACTCACCAGTTGCAGGTTATACAGCAATTGGCTGCCGTTACTGCCATTCAGGGCAAACAGGTTGCGCCCCCCCTGCGAGCTGTAACCGTTACTGACGCTCAGGGCATAGCTTTTATCCTTAACCTTGTCGGTGAGATAGTTCATGCACAGGTTGTTGCTGGGCAGGTTATTGATCGTTGCAGCATAACCGTTACCCGGCGCCGAAGCATCCGGTAAATCCCCTACATCCGCCGTATTCAGCATCCACTGGGCCGTACTCATCGCGAATTTAGGGTCCGAATCTATCAGATCCTCCTTCGGGGGCGCGACCGCCGTAGATGAACCTGCCAGACAGCCTGTTGTCCTGCCTGGGACGGCAAAATACCATCCCCAGATACTTTGATCCGGGGATGTAAATCTTGTATCTATCCTGAGAGCCGGGTAAATCAAGGGGTTGTTCATATCGAACCTGACCTTGACAGTACCTCTCACGTCCCGCAGTATGGCCCCTCCGGACACTGGTACGATCGCTATCCCGCCATCACTCTGTTTGATGACTTGCGCGTTACCTAATGTTAACGCGAGTGTAAAGTCTGCCACTTGCAGCGGTGACGGCGTGACAGTTGGCATCGTTTGTCCACCGATGAATCCATTCACTGGGATCGGTATACCGACATAAATTATGTTGAGAGTCTGAGTTGTAGGAAAGTTCTCTGAAACAAAATTAAATGAACCTTCCCAGATGCCATTACCAATCTCGGTAACCAGGCAGTTACTGATGTTGACAACTGCTTGAGCGCCCCTCATACCCAGCAGGCCTAAAACGCACGCCAATACAGAAAAAATCTTCGTTTTCATTACACATCATCCTATATGTCTCAGCGGGAACCCGCTGCCGGGTTCGCCATACGCCATCGGCCACACTGGCTTCATGCCAGACCGACCTGCCGGTGACGCGGCAGCCTTATGCCTGAACTTCAAACAGCAGCACCAGTTTGCCCAGGTAGCTCCCGGAGATGGTGCCCAATACGCCGACTGGCTGGCGCGCCACCAGTGACAGCAGGTAACTGCCGCTTGAGGTATCCGCCAACGGGGCCGGGTTGCTGAAGGCGACTGGCGTGGCACTCAATGCCTGCAAATTCGTGGCGTTGCTGCCAAACGCCACCTGCTCGGTAGTGAACGTCAGCTCGGGTTTGGTTTCATGCGTCAGCACCAGCGGATTGACCAGCGACACCGTAAAATTACGTTCGTTGCGGATACTCACCTGCACCGGTACCTGGGCCTGATAACGGGTGATGTCACTGCCTGCGCTGTTGCTCAGCGTAAGCGTGTCGTACCAGCCACCGCCCGGTTTTTCTACGGTAATTTTCGGCAGATTGGTCAAGGTAATGCTGACCGGTATGCCGCCTAATGGGGTATCTACTGCACTCGCCAGCCCGGTCCACAGCAGTAATGCTGCGCCTAGCGCCTGTTTCCACCTGTTCATTTGCGCTCCTGTTATGATTACTTCCCTGCTCCACATTGCAGGCTGAAAGGTTTGTCCTGCACCTCGCCGCTCAGGCTCTTCGCCGCCAGCCGGCGCGGTGTGCCCGGGTAGAGATTAAAATCATCCACCGCCTTCCCTGCCAAACGCAGCTCGCTGAACTCCACTCGCACCGTGCCCGTGGCTTCCAGTTCAATCCCCTCCGCCCCGCAGCGGTGTTGCCAGGTTGCCACCCGGTTGAGTGGCAACTGCCGTACCAGCCCGTTAAACCCCAGGTTCAGCAGCATCACATTGCTCTGGGTGCCGCTGATGCTGGCCTGCTTTTCAGGGGTCACCACCAAGCGGTAAACCCGCTCCTTCTCCGGGGTTTTCAGCGCCTTCAACTGCACGCGCTTCTCCTGATGTGGCCCCAGCGAGAGTTTGAACGGCGTGGCAAACAGATAAGGCTCTTTCAGCAACCCCTGCGGCACCGTCTGTTCCTCTTCCGGCGCCACGCCCGGATTGGTGAGCTGGTAGAGCATGACGTTGACAAACTCCGGGGTATCGCCAGTGTTAATCACCGTGACCGTTGCCTGCTCCGCTTCCATCACCAGTATCTTGGGCGAGATATCAATCAGCGCCTGTGCCGCTCCCCACGGGAGGGCACACAACACCAACCCGAGGGCCTTACGGGCAACTGATATCAAACGGCTGGCCATCAACGTTACCTTTCAGGGTTTTAACCGGAAACACCCGTGGTGTGCCCGGGAACACTTTCTGCTCGGCGGGCATGCTGCCGGCGGGGGTGACCTGCAGGCCGCGGAACTGGCTGTTCACCGTGCCGGTGGCGGTCAACTGCAGACCTGCGGCGGTGCACTGATGCTGCCAGCCATGGGTCTGCGCTGCGGTGGGGGGCAGATGGTGCACCAGCACGCCATAGGCCACACCAAAGGTCAGCGGTGCCCGGATTTTGTCCTTGCTCTCTTCCCCGACCACCTTGATGCTGGAAACCGGCACGATATACAACCGGTACAGCGTTTCGCGCGTGGGGGATTTCAACGCCACCAGGTTGATGTCGCGCTTCTGGCCCGGGCCCAGGGTCAGTTTGGCGGGGTTGGCCAACATTTCCGGCACGGTAATATCGCCGATGGCGGTCTTGCGCTCTGGGGTCTCGCCGGGGTTTTCCACCCGCATCAGGTCAACCTTCAGGTACAGCGGCTTGTCACCCAGGTTGCTGACCTGCACGGTGCGGGGTTGCTGGCCCTCAACGAGAGTGCGGGCAGGCATCACCATCAACTGGCCGTCGGCCTGCGCATAACCGCCGAGGGTTACCAGGCCCAGCGCCAGAGTAAGGCGCAGGGTATTTATCATTGATTTCATCTGTCTTTCTCGCTTGTATTCTCTGTTCAACCCTAGGGTTTCTCGCCTGTATCAACCAGGCACACACAAGAAGCGTTTGTCTTTCGGCTTGGTCAGATCGCAGCGGTAGCGCCCCTGTTTGCCGCTCACGGTGATTTCCTGCAGCAGCGTCGAGGACGCCAGCGAGAACAACCCGTTCGGATAAACCGTATCGCCACTCTCCTGCAGCGTCCCGCTGACCGGTGCACCCTGCGAGTCCACCAGGAAACCGTTGTACAACAGGTTCATGCTCACCTCTGCTTTCACCGGGTATACCTGTAGTGGATCAGTAATACCGGACACCTCAATAGCCTGTTAATTTAATGACAGCCAATTGAGGTAATTGATAATGACTCAACCTAAACAGACCAAACGCCGTTTTTCTCCTGAATTCAAACTGGAAGCTATTGAGCAGGTCGTTAAGTATCAGCGGTCAACCATCGAGGTTGCACGCGCTCTGGAGTTGGACCCCAGCCAATTGCGTAAATGGATACGCCAGTACAAAGAAGAAGTCAGCGGGGTGACGCCGGACAATCCTGCACTGACACCAGAGCAACGTGAAATCCAGTCGCTCAGAGCGCAGATTAAACGGCTGGAAATGGAAAAAGAAATACTAAAGCAGGCAG
>NZ_JQEI01000014.1 GCF_000743355.1 Serratia sp. Ag1 | reverse complement strand
TATTACTGATCCACTACAGGTGCGCTAGACCCGGGTATCTCGAGTTAAAAAGCCACTTTGTCATCAACCTCAGCCCCGAAAGGGGCTTTTTTGTTACTCGCTATTCCATCCTACAGGCAAATAAATATCCTCCGGCATAGCCGGAGGTTTTTCATATGCGCCTGTAAGGCTCTCTTACCTGCCGCGCCCTAACAGGCGCATGACTACCTCACATTTGCATTACTTCTGTTACTTACTGCCCGTAAACGGGCTACATCAATGTAAGGGCGACTGTAGTTACCATCACATCTTTCTATACACATATCTTCCTTAGCGCATATGACAGTTTCCTTTGTACTTACCCCCCAAGACACTGAATAAGTAACGTGTTGGTACTTCTCTCATTCATCGGGTATGCGCTAAGCCTTTCTCATCAACTATTAGCGGCTTATCTATCTCCAGAGGTGCTTTGTTGCTACCTGACCACAAGCGTTACTGGCCATTAAAAGAGCCGACTCAAAGCTGGAAGCTTTACGGAACCCCCAGCCTAGCTGGGGGTTTTCTGAATACAAAGAAAAGCCGGATAGCTTATCTATCCGGCTTGAGCTCAACCGCAGAAGCGACTATTTAATCAATAATCAATAGCATCGCGGATAATCGGGCAGGTCATACAGTGGCCGCCGCCGCGCCCACGACCCAATTCACTACCCACAATCTCAATCACCTCGACCCCTTCTTTACGCAGCTGGGTGTTGGTCTTGGTGTTACGATCGTAAGCCAGCACAACACCTGGAGACAGAGCAACCATGTTGTTACCGCTGTCCCATTGCTGACGTTCGGTATCGTAGTCGTTGCCTTCAGTCTCTACGACGCGCAGTTTCTTCAGATTCAACGCCCCGGCAATCGCCTCAACAAAGGTACCTTTATCACGGCTCAGTTTCATGCCGGTTGGGCCGTCATCTGGGCGCAAGGAGAAGGTCTTGATCTGATTGACGATCGCAGGGTAGAGCGTAACAACATCACGATCGCAGAAGGTAAATACCGTATCCAGGTGCATGGCGGCACGTAGTTTCGGCATTGCAGCAATCATCACGCGTTCAACGCCTGAGTGCTTGTTGGCGAACAAGGCCGCCGCCAACTGGGTGATTGCCTGATGCGAAGTACGTTCGCTCATACCGATCAGCACAGTTTTATTGCCAATTGGCATCACATCACCCCCTTCAAGGGTTGCGGTGCCATGGTGCACGGTTGGGTCCCCCCACCAGACATTAACATTGCCCGCAAAGTCCGGATGGAATTTATAGATGGCCGTTGTCAGGATGGTTTCTTCGTGACGAGCAGGCCAATACAGTGGGTTCAGCGTAACGCCACCGTAGATCCAGCAGGTGGTATCACGGGTATACAACGTATTTGGCAGCGGTGGCAGCAGATATTCAGTAATACCCACCGCTTCGCGGATCAGTTTCAGCTCTTCATGATCGGCATAGCCTTCTTTTGCCAGTTCAGTGGTGGAAAGACCACCAATCAACACTTCGGCCAAAGCACGTGGGGCAAGACTATCCAGGAAGCTGCGAGTTTCATTCAGAATCCCCAGCGATACTTCGTTGGGGACAATCTGCTGATCGAGTATCCACTTCTTGGCTTCAGGCAGGGTCAACGTTTCTGCCAGTAGATTGTGCATTTCGACCACATCAACGCCGTGCTCACGCATTTTGGTCATGAAATCAAAATGGTCACGCTTGGCGCGTTCAACCCACAACACATCATCAAACAGCAATTCATCACAATTGCTTGGCGTCAGCCGGTTGTGCGCCTTACCAGGCGCACACACCATCACTTTATGCAATTTCCCTACTTCTGAATGTACACCAAACTTAGTCTGTGTCTTTTTTTTAGTCGACATAATGACTTGCCTCGATCAGATAGTAATTACGCCTGTTGCAATGCTATAGATTGCAACAACTGCGGCGACCATAACGATAACGAAGAGCCCCATTTCAGCCGGTGTGAACAGTTTCGCGTGCTGCTCACGCTTGGCCATAATGTACAACAGTGTGCCTGGGCCATAGATAACAGCCGACAGCAACAGATACTTCATTCCTCCTGCATACAGCATTAACAGTGAATAAAAAGTTGCGATGAATGCAATAATCAGGTCTTTCTTGTGGTCGGTTTTATCGTTCTCGTAAGTTTCGCCAGTCCAAGCCAGTTTCAACCCGTATGCACCCACCAACAGGTAAGGGATCAGAGTCAGTGAACTGGTCAGCTCAAGCGCCAGCTGGAACGCGTATTGACTGAACAAGGTCAGGATCAAGAACACTTGAATAGTGACGTTGGTTAACCAGACTGCGGAAGAGGGGACCGCATTACTGTTTTCTGTGCCAAACACTTTTGGCATGCTTTGGCTTTTCGCTGCAGAGAACAGCACTTCTGCTGCCAGCAGTGACCAGGAGAGGTAAGCACCGAGCACAGAAACAATCAGACCGACGCTGATGAAGATGGCACCCCAGCGGCCAACAATGGCTTCCAGCACGCCTGCCATGGAAGGTTGACGCAATGCGGCCAAATCAGGACGCAACATCACACCGTAAGACAGCATGGTGATCAGCACCAGCAGGCACAGTACGCCGATGAACCCCATTACCGTTGCGATACCGACATGGCTGCGATCTTTGGCATAGCGGGAGTAAACACTGGCACCCTCGATCCCCAAGAACACAAACACCGTGACCAGCATGGTGCTGCGTACCTGGCTGAACAGGGATTCCGGCTCCACGGTTGGGGCAATTGCCGCCGCCGCATGGCCAACATAACCATAGTCATTAAGGTGTGACAAATCGCCTACGCTGGCAGCCACTTGCGGAGCTCCCCAGAAGTTGAGCGCGAATACATCACCTTTAAAGGCAAAGACCAAGACGATAACAAAGAGAATGATTGGCAGAATTTTAGCAACGGTGGCAATGGTATTGATGGCCGCCGCGCTTTTTACCCCGCGCAGTAACAGAATATGAAATCCCCACAGAATGACCGAAGCCACTATTACTGCAGGAATGGTATTACCATCACCAAATATTGGGAAGAACGCTCCTAATGTTGATTTGATCAGCACAAAGTAGGAAACGTTACCGATACAGGTACCGGCCCAGAATCCCAGTGCCGCAGCAAATCCAAGATAATCACCGAACCCTTCTTTGGCGTAAATGAATACGCCCGAATCGAGATCGGGTTTACGTTGAGCCAGGGTTTGGAAAACAAAGGCCAGCATTAACATACCACCGCCCGCAATACACCAGGCGATGATGGCACCAAACCCACCCGTTGCGCGCCCAAAGGTTGCCGGTAAAGAAAATATCCCGGCGCCTATCATGGAACCCACCACTAAAGCGGTGAGAGACCATAGGGACAGTTTATTCGTTGATGAACTTGTCATAGTTTTCCTTACTGACACCAAGTCATAAGTTATGTGTTATTAAAGGCTAACGTACTTACTCACGATTTAAATCATAGCCATAACCGCCGATTTTTCCTGTTCTGAAAGAATCCTTTACAATCATTCACTACATAGCCGCTATCAATCGATTAAATCCCACCCCGCCAATGGATTTAAACACCAAAAACAAAACAACTTGCAGAGTATAATTCTTTGAATTGATAAAAATAAAGATATTGCTTTATTTTTACACAAAAGAAGAACAGTACATAAGATGGCGTTATTAAGCTCTATTCTTTTCGTTAAATTTTGGCATAAACCCGACTTTGTCATGAGGTTGTCACAAACTGATGATAATCAACCCGATAACCAGGAATGGTTAATCATTGACCACTTTCATTCTGGCGGCAATTAATTGGAAAGAGAAATAACCCCCTATAAAGAATAGGCAGTGATAATTATGCGTTGTGCAGTTAACATTATTGTACTAAAATTATTTTTATAAAAAACAGCAGGGTACGCCAGTACGTGCTCGGTAATTGGTGGTAGCGCAATGATTAAAAATGTCAGTCAGCATGCATTAAAAAGTCTGAGTTGTTTTGCAGCGGTCACTTTTTTCTCAACAAGCCAAATATGTGCCTATGAGTGTTTTCTCAACGCTGATGCCATGAGTATTTTATACTTCTTATCAATAGTAGCTAAGCCTTTATTTTTTATAATAATAGGCTATATGGATGAAGTGGAAGAACTGACAAAAAAAGACATCGTGGTTAAGATAAAGTCAATTTTTTTAATCATGATATTTTGGAATATCATCTTATCACTGATTACCACCAATTACATACAGCAGGGCTATTTATTGCAGAATGGTATCCTGTTGAACATGGGTATTATCTATTTAATTTATCCTATTATTCTTAAAGGCATTAAGCATTTAAGAATCACTGCGCTTTTCTTCGCCAGCCTGGTAGCTATTATTGCTTTGCTGGATATCTTTAGCCCACTGGATGCCAAAGATGATCCCCTGTTTATTTCCAGTTATTCATTCATCTGGATCTGGGGTGGGTACTATATTTTTGGCCATATGCTCGGGTCTGAAAAGGGCCGCCTCTTTACCAAGAGTGTGCGCGTATTTGGTTTGGCAAAGATGTTGATTATTCCGCTAGGGATCTCGATGTATTTCTATGAACGTTACTTGTCAACCCACGTTCAGCTCAGCGTTGCCGGTTGGTTTGTGGTGGAGCACCTTCATCTGCTCGCCATGAGCTCGGTGCTGTTCATTCTGTTCGATAATATCAACATCAGAAGCAGGCTGATAACCAACATCGTTGAGTTTATCAGCCCGGCAATGGTTGGGGTTTATATTGTCCACTACAGCGTGTTTTACTTTATCACCTCTTTGTATCGCTTTGATGACGTCACATTAAAATTTACGCTGCTGGTCTTGGTATTTATTGCCTCAGTGATGATTTGCCGTCTGTTACTTCTGAACCGGTTCACTGCCAGAATTATTTCCTTTTGAATCATCTGTCGAAGTGGCAATGGGTATCCGGCGAATGTTAATGCCGGTAATACCCAGTGCCAGCGTCATTAACGGCGCGGCAATATTGAACACGGCAAACGGCATATATCCCATGGTTGAAACCCCTAAAACAGCAGCCATATAAGCACCGCATGAGTTCCATGGCACCAGCGGGGAGGTGACAATACCGGCGTCTGAAACGATTCGCGAGAGATTCTCTGGCGCCAGACCGCGTTTAGCGAACTCGCCACGGAACAAGCGAGTTGGTAACAGTAATGCAATGTACTGATCGCCTGCGGCGATATTGAGCCCAATAGCGGTGGCCACAACCGAGGTGAACAAACGGACGATACCCTTGGCCCGCAGCAGCAGTGGCGTGACCAATTTATTGAGCAAGCCAAAATCATCCACCATGATCCCGAAGGTCACCGCCCCGATGATCAACCAGATGGTCAGCAACATGCTGTCCATGCCGCCACGAGAAAGCAGGGCATCGATCTGCTCTATCCCCGAGTTTTCTTGAAAACCATTTGCCATTGCCAGCCAAGTGGCTTTTACTGCCAGCAATGGCGTGGCCAAATCGGGTTCCGCCACAAACCGCACGATAGCCTGCGGTTGTACAAAAGCAGCCATGATACCGGCCAATAACGCCGAACACATGATCGCCAGTGAGGCAGGTACTTTACACACCGAAAGCCCCAGCAAGAAAACCAGTGGCAACAGGTTCCAAGGGGTAATGTGGAACAGCTCACCAAACCGGGCAAGTTCGTTATTAGTGACCGTAACGTCGAAACCACTTTTATTCATACCCAAAACGATGAAAGCGATCAGGGCAATCACACCAGCGGGAACGGTGGTCCACAGTTGTGAACGGATATGCTTATATAACGGCACCCCGTTCAACTGGGCTGCCAGCACGGTACTCTCTGACAGTGGCGAGATTTTATCCCCCACATAAGCTCCTGAGATCACCGCACCTGCAGTGACTTCCGGCGAGAGCCCCAGCATGTTGGCCAAGCCCACTAAACCAACGCCCAGCGTACCCGCCGTCGTCCAGGAGCTGCCGATACTCATCGACACCGCAACGCAGACCAGAAAAGCGATAGGGAAGAACCAGTTCGGCGTGATCATCTGAATGCCGTAATAAACCATCGTGGGAATAGTGCCAGACATATTCCAGGTGCCTATCAGTGCACCTACGGAAAACAGGATAAAGATCGCTCCGACCACGGTTGAAATGCCTTTACGCCCAGACTCTGCCACGTCCTCCCAAGTATGGCCGTTCTTTAAAATGATCACTGCGGTGATCATCGTGCTTACAATGATCGCCACTTGCAGTGGACCATTGACAGCATCAAGACCAAACAGAGCAACGGAAGAACCCACCAAAATGATCAACGTAAAGACCGGAATCAATGCATCAAGATAACTTGGTGCCTTCACCGTGCGGGGGGTTTTTGGATTGTCCATATGTACTCCGTAGATAAATAAGACAATGGGGTCGCCGAGGTTTTTAAGTTCGTTGTACTGCTATGCCCATGGAACCATTGCGGTAAGTATAGCTTGCAGCGATATATCGCAATGATTTTTGCACAATTATGCAGTTTGGGGTGCCTGGCCCAAGCTCCCCGGCTCAGGCCGGAGAGCCCTGACTGAAACCTTCTATTTCTCTAAGACTTCAACAAATTTCGCTAACCATTGCGGATGAGCAGGCCAGGCTGGGGCAGTAACCAAATGGCCATCAACGTGCGCCTGATCGATGCCAATATTGGCATATTCGCCACCGCTCAACCGCACTTCAGGGGCGCAGGCTGGGTAGGCACTGCAGGTTCGCCCTTGCAGTACACCTGCTGCCGCCAATAACTGTGGGCCATGACAAACAGCGGCAATCGGCTTGCGTGCGGCATCAAACTCCTGCACCAACTCAATCACCCGCTGATTAAGACGCAGATATTCTGGCGCTCGGCCACCGGGAATCAGCAGGGCGTCATAATCCTCAGAGCGGGTTGCTGCAAAGTCTGCATTCAGTACAAACCGGTGGCCCGGTTTTTCGCTATAGGTTTGTGCTCCGTCAAAATCATGAATGGCCGTCATTATGTAATCGCCTTTCCCTTTGTCCGGGCAGACCGCATCTACAACGTATCCCAGCATTTGCAACGCCTGGAACGGCACCATGGTTTCATAATCTTCAGCATAATCACCAACCAGCATCAGTATCTTTTTCTTGGACATTGTAAGCATCTCAGGTGGAGGGGAACTCTGTTAGTTATAGTTCATCGGTAACAAAGGTGAGACACTGAAGACCAGTAACATCGAACGAAATGATAATAAAGGAAGAATCCTGATGCACAGAGAACGCCACAGCATAGAAAAAATCGGCTGGTTACGAGCTGCCGTTTTAGGAGCAAACGACGGCATTGTTTCTACCGCTAGTCTGTTATTGGGGGTGGCCTCTGCTAACGCTACCCACAGCAGCATTCTGCTGACGGGCATTGCCGGCTTGGTGGCTGGCGCGATGTCTATGGCAACGGGTGAATACGTTTCTGTTTCCTCCCAAGCCGATACCGAAAAAGCCGCATTGGCAGAAGAGCAGGCGGAGCTGCACGCCGATTACCACGGTGAACACCGTGAATTGACGTCTATTTATGTGCATCGTGGGCTGGATCTGGCGTTGGCCAAGCAAGTGGCAGAGAAGTTGATGCAGCATGACGCTCTGGGGGCGCATGCTCGCGACGAACTAGGCATTTCAGAAATCACCACCGCGCGCCCATTGCAGGCGGCTTTGGCCTCGGCGACCAGCTTCGCCGCAGGGGCAGTGCTGCCACTCTGTGTCGCGCTGATTGCTGCTACGCAATGGGCCATTCCGGCTATCGCCTTCTCGGCCTTGTTGTCGCTGGCAATCTTGGGGGGTATTGCCGCTAAAGCCGGGGGAGCACCTATTGGACCTGGCGTGGTTCGTATCACATTCTGGAGCGCGCTTGCGATGGGGGTGTCATCTGGCGTTGGGGCGTTATTTGGCTTGGTCGCTGGTTAACGAAAGGCGTTTCACTTTGCCATTAGCCGCTGATTTAACTAGCAACCGAGTATCCATGTGCTTTACTTAAGGTAATAAAGGGAGTTGAAGGTTCTGAGCTTTTTGACCCCTTATTACGAAGTAAAATCCCAAAAGGAAGGGTGTATTATCATGACTCAGATATTCACTTTAACATTGTCCCCCTCGTTAGACAGCGCCACGACGACTGCAAAAATTTATCCTGAAGGAAAGCTGCGCTGTACTACGCCAATATTTGAACCAGGTGGTGGGGGCATTAATGTTGCCCGCGCCGTGGTATATCTTGGTGGCCAAGCTAGTGCGATTTTCCCTATCGGCGGCCCAACCGGCGAGCATTTGAAAGAGTTGCTTGATAGGGAAGGGATTCATACGGAAACCTTGAAAACCCAAGACTGGACGCGGCAAAATCTGCATGTCCATGTTGATAATAGTGGTGAACAGTTCCGTTTTGTTATGCCGGGAGCACGGCTGAATGACGCAGAGTTTGAGCAGCTTGTAGAGCGAGTACACGGCATTCCCTCCGATTCTATTCTGGTGATCAGCGGCAGCTTGCCGCCAGATACATCCGTTGAAAAATTGACTTATCTGGTGCAACAGGCGCAGACGATGGGGTTGCAGTGCATCATTGATAGTTCTGGCGACGCATTAAAAGCCTGCCTGGATCTCGGCGGGTTAGCCTTGGTCAAACCTAATCAGAATGAGCTTTCTGCGTTACTCGGTCGGCCATTGGGACACCCTGATGATGTGCGCTGTGCCGCACAGGAATTGGTGCAATGCGGTGCTGCAGAACGCGTCGTGGTTTCACTTGGGCCACAGGGAGCCATGGCCGTCGATCGTGATTGCTGCGTGCAGATCGTTCCGCCACCAGTGAAGAAAATGAGTACCGTTGGAGCCGGTGACAGTATGGTGGGGGCGATGACGTTGAAACTGGCACAAGGGGCCGATCTGGTCGATACCGTGCGTTTTGGCGTGGCCGCTGGTAGCGCTGCCACACTTAACCTAGGGACTCGTCTTTGTTCACCAGAGGATACTCAGCGGTTGTATAACTATATCTGCAAGAGTTAGCGTTAGTTTGATTTCTTGAGAAGCGCTTTGAGCTTCTCAAGAATGCGGATACAAGGTTATCCCATGCAATTCTCCGTGATTCTATTTTTGATGTATACTGTCATCAATTTATGAATCAAGGAGGCTGTATTATGCGAACTACTGTCACGATTGATGATGCGCTGTATGCGCAGGCACTGGAAATGGCTGACCCAGATATGGATAAGGCAGATATTTTCCGTGAAGCGGTGAAAACATTTGTCCGAGTGCAGGCAGCAAAAAGGCTGGCTTCGCTCGGCGGTACATCACCTGATATGCCGATAGTTTCCCGTCGCCGGGAGGAACCATCGGCATAATGACTGTTTTAGTTGATACATCCATCTGGATTGACCATTTCAAAAACAGCAATAACGGATTGATTCAGCTGCTGAGGCTGGATCTGGCTCTGATTCACCCAATGATACTGGCAGAAATAGCTTGCGGAACTCCACCGGCCCCAAGACTGCGAACGCTTGGCGATTTGGGGTTGTTGCAACAGAGCCATCAGGCCGACCTTACCGAAGTAATGGCGTTTATTGAAAACGAAAAACTGTACGGGCTAGGATGTGGATTGATTGATCTTACGTTGCTGGCCTCGACCTTGATAACACCAGGAGCGAAACTCTGGACGCTGGATAAGCGGCTTGACACGTTGGCGAAGCGTTTTAATGTGAATTATCAGCCGATTTATTGACAGAATTTTAACCTCACTAGAAACAGCCAGAAAACCAATCTGTTTTCTGGCTGCAAGGCGACAGATGCTCCGATGAGAGATGAACAGCACAGGAAACCTCAGATTTCAATTTGTTTATTCATCTTTTATTTTACCTATACAAGCTCTGCAAGTAACCTCAACGCCAGAGAGCGCAATTCGTCGGGGTTTTTTGAGGTCAGCAGTGCATCGATATTCATGTGGCTATTTTATCAGTACGGCACTACATTGTCATTGATAATCAATGTGTTAATTTATTATTAAGGTGACTTCCACTGAGTCAGTTCAAATCCCTCAACCCGCTGCCAGTCAATGCCTTTCATCAACCAGTCGGCCTGTTCGGGTGACAGCATCCAGGCAACATCCCCTTGTCGGGGCCAGATAAAGTGGCCCTGATGAAGACGGCGAAGACACAACCAGACACCGTGCTTGTCCCAACGCAGAACCTTGATACGTGAGCGTGCCTTGTAAAAGCGGCTTCCCCTTGCCAGGGCTGGTGCAAGTGGTCGGTAATATACTGCGTCAGCGTATCAATACCCCGGCGCATATCAACGGGCTCCTGTGCCAGCCAGATGTGCTGCGGCGTTAACATAGGGACAAGGCCTGCGTCACCGCCCGCAACTGAGTGGGGAGGCAACGGACCGAACAGCCATTGGGGAGGTTGAGGGTTACCGTGTCGGCGTCGTTATTCTCAGGTATTACTCGGCGCGCAGGAATAAAGGCGGCAGGAGGGGGCACGGTAGCGTCATCGCGATGATGCTTGAGCCAGTAATAGAAGGTGGCTGGGTTCAGGTCATGCTGCTGGCAATAGTGCTTTTTAGACAATCCACTCTGTTGCCAGGCGTCGAGATGTTGTTGCCGTTCACTGTGAGAATACTGTTTTGCCATATTTTACCTCAGGTTCGTTGTATTGAATGAAGCTAGCAATATGAGATCACCGTACGCTTACTGCGAATCAGTTCTTATTCTGCATTATACCCTCAAATTTTGCTTTCTTATGTGAGTCCATAGGATTAAATTTTAAACTGAGATAGCCATCTTTTTCATCTCTATCAATTATGAAATCCAGATCTAAATTGAACTCAGTATCGCTTTGTGTTTTATCTATTTTCTTTTCAATTTTAAGTAATTTATGTTCTGCAGGCTTCATAATAAATTTATATACACCTTCTTGAATTGGAATGTTTATTTTATTAGCCTTCACCATTTTATAACCAATGTTATGCTTGTCATAAATTAACTTCAATTCATTGAAGTACTTCCCTAAATTCTCTGGTTTTTTTTCATCTTTTATATTGGGGTGCCTCTTGTTTAAGGCTTTTAAATCACTTAAATAATCAGATAAGTTTTTCACTATAAACTCCGCTCTAACATCAACATCTTTATCAGTCAAGTTATATAGTTCAAAATTGTAAACCACATTTCCTTTAGCTTCACTAATATCCAAAAGCCTGACTGGCAACTTACTGTTTTTTAACGTGAATCTATCCACCCCTTCTTTTTGTTGAAATATTTCTAACGAAAACCCTTGATCATACAAATCATTATACTTGATTTGATTGTATTTTTTCTCGAAGAAAAAAATTGCATTCTTGTCAACCTTTTCAATATACAGTATCATCCCACTTACAAATAAAATGATTGTCATTGCCAATACTATTATTCCCATGCTGGGTGGAACAAAATCCGCACCCAAAAAAGTTTTCCCATTTGAATCTTCTGACTTTATTTCTGGCTTTATCTTTCTGTTAATCTCTGTTATGCCTTCGACCAACGCGACAATAGATATTTTTTGTTTTGGCAAAACCCTATCTATGATTAATTTTCCATTTTCAGTTTTTATTGAACTATAGTCGCTTGATATCAATGATATCTTTATGCCACTAGGCATTGATATTTCAACGTTCTTTTCTTTATCTTTTCCTTTATTATAAATACTTCCGTTTGTTGTACATGAATTATCTGAAAGACTTGTATTCTTCAAATAATTCCAGCAAGCTAAATATAGCTGTCTCTTACGAAAAACTGATAGTGCCTTGTTTATAAACAAAACGATAAAAAAAGACACTATTACTTTTATTGAGTTATTGAGTATTTCAGACATTCTTCTTCTCATAGAATCTTAATACCACTGTTTCAGATTTTATCCGCAAAACGGTTAGGGGTTCTGTGACACCCGAACTTTAGTATGATAACCCGTACTACTTAACCAGAACAAGCTCGACTCAACATACCTGCATGATGATTTTCACCATTCTGTGGGATAAGCAAAGAGGGACAAATTTATGGTAGCTCATGATGCCTAAACCCCGACAGATTAAGGAATGCATTTTAGGCCTAGCCGGTACTGCTCGGTGGTCTCTGAACACATGCCTGCATAATGACTTCGCCGTTCTGCGGGATAAAGCAAAGAGGGACAAATTTATGGTGGCTCATTATGTATAAACCCCGACAAATTAAGGAATTCGTTTTTAGGCCTAGCCGGTGCTCTAAAAGTTATATAGAAAAGCCGCCTGCGATGAGAACCATTTTCTCAGTTGTGTTAATCGGCACAACTGTACCGTGTCGGGGATAGAGCATTCTCCATCACTTTTGGTTCTGAATGTCGCTCCAGGATAAAGAACGGAATGCGTGTAATTCCGATGATAACGTTTATTACGAATGTATTTCTTGTATTGCTCCATAAGGGTATCTCCTGAGTGATGAAAATAAAGATGGGAAAGAGAAAAAGGAATCGGGGATGGGTCCTACTTTTTCGTTCGCATTCTTTCAAGCCAGCACTGCGGGCGGAGGTACAGGATTAATTAAAATTAAAAATTCAAAAAATAAAATAAAAAAAAGCGTTCAAGCCATAAATTGTGTCAGGTAGCGTTACAGTCTGCTAGACGCCTTGTCAGGGAGCCACAGAGTCTCCATGAGGTAGCCTAAGAGTAGTTAAGTTGGCATGCCTCACAAGCGCTACAGGCGCCATAAATGGGGTAGGAAAGGGGGCTTGACAGTGATTTCTGGGTGCTAGGTGGGCATATGCATCACTGTCTATTTATACAGTTATTCTAATTTAGTGTGCATAGTGACCAATAGCTCTCTGTATGCGGTTGTGTGGTGTTTTCGGCATTAGCTGACTATCTGCATTGGTATTATGGTGATTGTGGCCTGTGGGGTGTTATGCGAATTGCATTCCGGTGGGATGCTGTACTAGATTAACCCGATAGGGAGAGAGGATAAAAAAATATTATATATTATTTACAGGCTTGGATATTCATGATAAGCTGCGCCAATCCTTTCCGGGGTTGCTGTTATATATATCCTCTGTTGTTTTATCTTAATCGGTTCTCTGTACTTCCTTTGTTGTTTGTACTATCTCAGTTATCTGCACTATCAGGAACTTCATTTCTTTTAAATCTTTTAAGCCCTCCGCAGGAGAGCCATACGGCTTGAGTTGACCAATAACAAATAGAAAACAAATTAAATAATAATGAGTCTCCACAGAAGTGAAGACCCTGAGCCAACAGAAGTAAAAAGAGTTAGCGCTCTACTTTGTCAAAGTCTATTCTGATAACATCTTTCACTGTATCTGCATTATCAATTTGCTTCAGCTTTCTTGAAGACTGCAACTCTTTGAGAATCTCTTTCAGAAAGTCCGCCTGAACAAACTGAATAACCTTGGCTTCATAAACAGTAATACTTCTGATTACCCATATCCCACAAGCTACAGTTATAATGATTTTCACAGCATCATAACTTATAAAGATGTAACTCCTGATTATGGAGAATAAGAGCGGGTCACTTGTTCCTATACAATAAAACCAGAGCATGACTGTTAGTGCGAGATTGATAATCAGCGATAATTTTGAAAGATGCTTTGTTAAATAGGAACTATTCATTGTATATTCACCGATTGATTATTTGGAGTTGTTGTGCTTTGGATATTTTGAGCCAATTTTATATGCCTGAGAATAAACATCTTTAGCAATATCATTAAGTCCGCTCATCAGTTCATGATCAACCGGCTTGCGACCATTACCGCTCGCCATTCCAATAAGACACACCATTTCAAATTCACTTTTTATTTTCTTCCATTCGGATAATGTGATTTGCACCTGAGGAGGGAGTTGTGAGGTGGCGTATTCTGCTGCTTTAGAGGTGATTACATCACACATCTCATACGGTTTGAATGAATCTGGTAAGGGTGCTTTGTTCTGCTCCGGTGGTTTTGGATAGTCAAATCCGGTATAGCCATTCAGCATTGCTGAGTTCAGAAGGTGAGCGAAGCTGCTTGAAAACTCGCTTTGTTCTTTACTCTGGCTTTGCAGGTTAGAATCGGTCCATTTTCTTGACTCGGTGAGCGACAGATTCGCCACAGCATCGAATCCCATATCACCCATGGTTTTGCCTCTGTTACAAAATTCCGTCATGGCCTCCATGAATTTTTTCGGTTCAGCCTTGTACTGAGCGAACGCAGTGATAGAGTCGATGCCGTATTGACTAACCGGATGATTACAATCTTTATTAATGCCCATTGAGTCAGCATTTGCTGAACATGTGAATGGTAGCAAAGTTACACTTATCGCAGCAGCCACGGCCAGTATCAATTGTTTCATTTAAATCAGGTCCCGAAGAAAACAACCGGACGACCGTAATCCCAGTAAAAGGCCGCAAGACATTTCAACTGTTATGCGTACCGTCATCATGGTGCGCATAATGTATATTATGTTAAATTTAATCCGTCGTCCATTCCGGTCAGTTTTCTATTCCGGTCAGCCAGCGGATAAACAACACCGCTGGTGATAAGGTGCTTTCAGTGGCCCTCACCGATTTGAGAACCGACCAGGCTAAGCAAGACTGACCGCACAAATGAAATTATATAATATGGCTTGCAAACCGACTCTACGAAGAGCCTGCTTTTTGTGGGTATCAGATTACAAGTGTTCTTCTCACACGCCTGGCGCTTGTCGGAGGACAGGAAAAAACAGATATTATTGATGCTGTAAAAAACGCAAAGCAAATCATGAACGATAGAAATACGCCTAAGGATGCTGGCCGAGATGCGTTAATCGAAAGCATCCTTGCACCATGAGTCATGGCGTTGCTGACCGTTTCACTGGCCCCCCGTCTCGGCTGGCGGTGGTCTTGCCATGTTGCATGAGTTTTCACACAGCCTATGCCAAGAGCAGGCTTTTGCATAATGCTACGAAAGCTGAAAAACGCCAGCACTCCAGTATCCTTTTCCGGCTCGGGTGCGTTCTTTCCAGCCCAATGATGTTAACTCCTTCGCTATAAGTCGATTCATAATCCCGTGTCCCATCAGGAGGATTGGTCCGTCGTGTTCTTTGGCATAATTGATCAATATGTCAGCAGCTCGTCGGGCACGCCTTTTCGCCATAGATAAAGATTCAGCCTCTTTTGACATGCCACAAAGCCATATCAGGCGAAGCAAAATAATCCAACTAAAAGGAGACAACCTGAGGACAGGTATAAAATATATTGGCAGTTCAGCTTCCCTAAAAATGTCATCCACAATTTGAGGCTCTAAATTAAGCGCAGCTCCTGAGGATATTGCTCTGGGAAGGTGGCTACTGGCAGCCAGCCGCGCCTTACGCGCCATTACCCGGCAGGCTTCGGGTGGTTGATTATCGCTGATATCTGAAAGGTCGTAATGCTCAATCCATGTTGGCATTTCATGGGCAGTTACTTTTTGGGCATCGGTGAAGGCAGGCTTACCGTGACGCATTAGAATAATTTCCATATTTACTTATCCGTTTTGTTTATTCCTGAGAAGAAAATGGTAATTACCTGAACTCCGCTTGTGTTACCACACTAAGTTCACAAGCAGCTTCATTCTACGTTCTACGGATTCTTTTCTGTCGTCTCCAAACCATAATGAACGGCTAACCACACGGTTGGGCCATGTGGATCCGTCCATTCAACACGGTGCCGACATTGTGCAGGGATGTTGATAAAGTCACCCACGTGCATCACTCGCATTTCTGCTTCATTCTCGAATCGAACACCTGCTGAACCCTGTAGCACCACAACCCATTCACTCTGCGGCTGGCAGTACCAAAATCCTTCAGGGCTCGATTGCCCGGTAGAAACAATCCGCTCGATTAGCACCCCAGGTTGAGAAATCAACTCCTCGAAAGTTTCAGCCTCTGCCTTTAGCGCAGCGTCAGGAAAATGTTTCAGCATATTCGTTATCATCTGCGCTTTTCTCCATTTAATGATCAGGAAGAGTGTTCTTCTTCGTCAGCCAACTCTTTAGCTCGCTGCTTCATAAACACCACCTCTTTCGGATTCGAAAGATTTACCTGTTGTTCACGTAACAATTTGAGAATATTGAACAGTAATTCGCTTTTGGTAGCGCCGACCATACGCGGGCTGGTGACATAACCGGTCACGCTAAGGATGATGCCATCCGGGCCCAACTGACTAAAGCGCACATACGGTGCTGGCGTCTCAAGAATGGACTCATAGCTTCGGTACGCGTCCAAGAGAATATTACGCACCAGCTCTGGATCAATATTAATCGGGAAAGTCAGCGCGATCGTCACCACACCCTGCGCATTCCCCATGGTCGCATTGCGCACGTTTTGCGAAATCAGCTGCGAGTTAGGCACGATCATGGTTGAACGATCGCTAAGCTGGATCTCGGTAGCGCGCACGTTTATACGACGCACGTCCCCTTCTACACCGCCAATACCGATCATATCCCCGACTTTTACCGGGCGTTCGGTGAGCAGAATCAGGCCAGAAATAAAGTTTTTCACTATCTCCTGCAAGCCAAAACCGATACCAACCGATAACGCACTGACAATCCAGGCAAGGTTGTTCCACTGGATGCCCAGAGCAGCCAGTGTGATCAAAATGATTAATACATAACCGACATTACTGAACAGTGTTACCAATGAAGCGCGAATACCAATATCGCTGATGGTTTTGGGCAGCAATTCGTGGCTCAACCAACGTTTGGTAACCCGCAGAATATAGATACCAATCACCAGGAAAAGCGCAGCATTGAACAGATTGCTCGGTACGATGTTCAAACGCTTCAAACCATCGCCGCTCAGAATAGCGATAATTTTCTCAATCAATGAATTGGGTGTCGTAGTACCGAATGAGCCATTCAGTAAGGCGACAATCATCAGGAGCAATAACGAACATTTGCAAATAGCGGTGAAAATAATCGTCAGTTGTTCGAGATGGCGATCTTTGAAGTTAAGTGATTTCTTCAAGGTGCGCCCGCTGGTCGTCTGCGGTGAGAAAACTGCGGCACAGAGATCGGTGGTGAACAGCACCAGGAAATAAAACGCCATCAAAACCAGCGCAATCCAGATCAGTTGATAGACCAAAAAGCGGGCAAACGCCACGTAGCCGATTAACAGTGATAGCAGGATCACCACAGAAGACAGCAAGATCAGGATATTAGCTATCCCATCAAGCGTTGAGCGTTTCTCAACATGCTCACCGTTGCGCACTAATTTATGGCGAATATGGCGTGTGCGTAAAGGGATTGCCAACAGCACCAACGCCATTAAGGTAGAGACCAGCCCGTTGCCTAATACTGTAGTTTTCAGGCTGGCGCCCGTCACGTTGTTAATCTGTTCTATCGAACCAAAAGCCAGGGCCAAAGCAGCGAGCAATGGCGGGAAATAGCGCATACCGGCAGCAATGGCATTATCCATGTGCGCCAAACGCCAGGATGGGCGGCCAAGAGAAAGATAAGCCCGCCCTAACCCTGCGATCAAGGCACAGAAAATACCCAATTGTTTGAAACCATTGGCAAAGTCCTGAACTACCGGGCTGAATTCTTGAAGGCGAGAAAAGGTAAGCTCAATCAGATTTAGCGCAAGCGTGGCCGCAAGTAACGTAATCATCGCGGTTGCCAACGCCATAAAACTACGGCGCAGCCTGCCATCCGGTAAATAACGCACGCTCAACCAGGCTAAGAAACGCTCAATGGCATAGCGCCCCAACGACCAGACGGCAATCGCCAATCCCAACAATCCCAGCGTGCCGTAACGCCACTCTTCCTGCCAACTGGTATCCCAAATCTGCAGCATCTGCTGATTGAAATCGCTGAACCGGTTCAAGTCCTCTTCGGGCGGTTGCTCCTCCGCGCCCCAGAAATCAGCACTCAAAATACTGCCGGTGTTCAACGCCAGTTGGGTTTTGAAAGCAACGCGACGCAAATCGTTGATCTGTTGCCCCAGAGAGATCGCATTGCCTCTGATCGCTTGAGAGCGTTTTACCGCATCATCCAGCAGCCCTTTACTGCTGTTGAGCGTATCGCGCTGTTTGGCAACAGCAGCCGTCTCCGCCATTGAACCAGAAGTGGGAACTGGCCCAAGCACGTCCAACTGTGCCTGCAGCTTTTCCTGCTCGGGCTGCAGATCGGTCACCAATTTTTCTAAACTTGCCGCCAGCGTCTGCGTGGCAATAAACAGTTTACTCAACTGATTATCAGTGCGGGCTTTTGAGACCTGCTGCTTGATAGTATCCAGTTGTTTTTGATAATTTTTTAGTGCTGTAGCGGTATCTGGTTGGCTGCTATCCACCGTCGTTGCAGGAACGGCAGCATAGCTCTGCGTGGCAAGTTGCAAGCCAGACAACAAGAAGATAAACAGGAAAATCTGTAAGGATTTCATCATAACTGTGAATACTCAGCATGAGTTGGCGATGGACGCGACTGGGGTGCAATGAACCGGTCTCGCCTGAATAACGATATGGGCTCCGATTATAGTAATAACCTATACTGCACAAAAGCATATGCTCTAAATAATTCGCCATGAGTACGAATTATTTAGAGCATATAAGGAGGAAGAAACCAGTAAAGTACCGCCTTTCTCAATGAACAGGCGGTGTTAATCCATTACAACGGCTCGACATGCCCGACAACCCGAGATACGGCAGGAAACTGCATTCTCAATTGCCGTTCAATAAAGTCGACAGCATCGTGCGCGGCCATAATCGATAGTGCAGGCAATACTCGGCAATGGAAATTCACAATCACTCCCTGTGACGTTTTACGGGCGCGGATATTGTGTACATCCTTGACCAGCCCGCCGTTCTCGGCGGATAGCACCAGTGCCTGCTGAATTTGCGTCAGTTCGCTACGCTCCACATCATGACTCGTCAGGCAATGTACAATTTGCGGCTCCAGATGCGTTTCTATCTCGGTATTCTCCCCCAATGTCTGGCGCAGAATATCCTCGACCTCACAAGCGATGGCATGCGCCTGCTCTACGCTGGCACTGGCTGGAACGGCCAAATCCATACTGATCGACATATGATCGGTTAACTGTTGCAGGGCAAGGTTTTGCACCACGGCACCATGGTTGGCGGCCAGAATGCGAATACGCGTTGCCATATCTTCATCACTTCGGGCCTGAGGTATGGCAATCACCCTCACCTCGGCGTTGCTGTACTCCCGCTCAATTCGCGCAGCGATCTCCGCTTTCAGCGCGTTAATCCGTTCCAACGGCAGCGTCCGACACACACCAACGCTCACTTCAGTAAATAGCATGGCCCCTGCGCTGCGCAGGCGGATATTTTCCGTGGAGAGGATCGCCGGGAAATCGTTGAGTAAAGCGATAATATCTTCCCGGCTACCGGCTGGTGCAGTGTCGATCAGTGAATCAAATGAACGTTTACCCAACTTCAACGCCGCAACCAGAATGAATCCAGCTACAACCAGTGCTGCCAAAGCATCGGCACGGTCAAAACCGAACAGCACAAACACCATCCCTAACAGCACCACAGCGGATGACAGCATATCGGAGAAAAAATGTAACGCATCGGCTTCCAGTGCAGCGCTGTCGGTGGCTTTTGCCACGCGGTTCAACGCTTTGACACGGAAAAAATCGACTACGATAGAGATCAACAGCACAGCAATAACCAAGGGGGCCGCGACGATCTGATGCGCCTCACCTAACAAGCTACTCACCGCTTCATAAATGATCCAACCCGCTGCAGCCAGTAACAGTAATACTTCAAACAGCGCCGCCAGATTTTCAACTTTTCCATGGCCAAAGTGATGATCGTCATCAGCCGGTTTGTCGCTGACACGCACCGCCCACCAGGTAATAGAAGTTGCGATAAAATCGGTGAAGGAATGAATACCTTCAGATATAAGCCCAATACTGCCGGTGAAAATACCGGCAATAAATTTGCCCAAAGCCAATAGACCGCTGGCGATCATGGAGTTTCTGGCAACGGTTTGCTTTTCATTTTGCATAGCACGACTCATGTTCACAGAGTGTTGGTTATATATAATTAATTTTTTGTTTTTGCCGAAAATTTCCAGACAAAAGCGCCGAGCAGAATACCCGCTGAAAACGTTAATATCAAACTGGAAATAAAGGCAGACTCTCCGGTTGAATAGAAATAAATCTCATTAATACCTACAGCAATCATAAAAATCGCGTAGAACAACCCAATAATAAGAATAACCATCATTATCACACGCGGTTAATACCGTCAGTTTTTGACTATTACAAATATCCTCCCCATAATCTGTAATGTAATTACGGGGAGGATGCTTCTAGGCGGTGCTTTTTCGTTCATCAGTTATCCCATTTTGTGCTCATGTAGGCTGCCGCTAGCCCCAGTACGCTGACCAATCCCAAAAAACCCATAAACATCATCATGTTTCCCATAATTTCATCCTCTTTTACCTACATAAAATTGCACGTGTGTTGGCTTTTTGACCTCCTCTTTTGGTTATAGGCTCCCGACGATCCGGGAGCCTAGAGCCGCTTTAAATCCCCAGAACAGCCTGAGCAATCTTGAAATAAATAATCAAACCCGTGCCATCAATAAAAGTGGCAATAAACGGTGCGGATACCACTGCCGGATCGATCCCCGCTTTCTTCAACAGCATTGGAATGATGGAAGCAACAATAGCGCTCCAGACGGTGATCGCTACCAGTGAAAGGCTGACGACCAACGTTACATCCATCCCAACGCCCATAATCCAGGCGCGGATCCAGGCTGCTATCCCGATAGTGAGAGCAATCAGCAACGAAGTGCTGACCTCTTTGCTGAGCACTGTTCCCAGATTGCGCAGGCTGACCTCGCCCAACGCCATAGCTCGCACCAGGGTCGAGGTGATCTGTGTACCGCTGTTCCCACCGGTACCAATCAACAACGGAATAAAGAAAGCCAGTGCGATGGCCGCTTCCAATTGTTCTTCAAATGCCTTTAACACGTTGCCGGTATAGGCTTCTGCCACAAACAGAAGCAATAACCAGGCTGAACGCTTACGCCACAACGCCCATGGGCTGGTTTCCAGATAAGGTTTATCCAGCGGTAAACTCGCTCCCTGACGCTGCGCGTCCTCGGTATTTTCATCTTCGATCAGACGAGCAATCTCTTTCTCCCCCAAGATACCAACCAGTGTCTTATTGACGACGACCGGCACAACATCCAGCCCACCTTTGCCCAGCAAATGAGCGACATCACTCCGGTCATCATCCGGTGAAACGTGGAAGTAGGTATGGTTCATCATCGAAGCCAATGCACGGTCGCCCTCTTGGCATTGCAGCAGTTTCTTCACTGACAGCATGCCGCGCAGTTGGTAATCATCAGCAGTGATAAACAATTGTGTTGGTATTTCATCGGTTTGTAATTGCGACAGGAAGTAGTCTCTTGCCTCATTCACCGTCATCGTGCCGGAAACGGTAATAAAATCCGAGGTCATATAACCCGCAACCGATGATTCTTTATGAACTATCGCCGGGGTAGCCACCATCGCTGGAGAGTATGGAAGTGATTTAATCATGTTAGTCCCTATTTCTGTTTAAACTTCAACAGTGAATCGCATAGGGGCGTTAACCAAAGAGGGAGTGCAGACAGCCTATCTCCGCGTCCAGGTTTTAGCACTATACAACGTATCTGAAAAAAAAATTTCAGAAGTTACCTTGGGCTAAACCTTAATCCGATAAAGCCTGTCTTAACCTTGGGCATCTCTCGATGTCGTCAGATCAGTAACCTGTGTTTGTATAGGAGCCTCGCCAAACGAGATACTGCATATAAACTACACGGCGATTATAACCCCATGAGCTTGATTGTGCTGAACAATAACTCTCCCGTTGAGGTTATATTTAGGAAATATCTAAAAAGTATTAGCCTTTTTTTTAATTCAACAAATCCCCTAAGAATATCTCATGAGAAAAATCCAAGATAAAGCTTTGTAATAAAAGATAATTCCCACACTTAATTCTTTATGTTACGCTGGTATCTATACCCATGTTAAGACTGTGCTTTACCATTATAAAAACGATAAATTTCACATCTATTTGAAAATGGAAACAACACCAAATGGAAAAAAGTATATTTGTTAGCATTAAGGAAATCGTATATAAAAAATACGGCGGAGACGTAAGATTTTTCGCGCAAAAGCACAAAACCAGCGTTTATAAAGTCCACGATTGGATACGCCGTGATGCACATGTTATTAACGGAAAAGTTTGTATTCCGACCAAACATTCCGAATAATGCGGCAAACTCTGGTGCAGGCAAAACTTACTTGTGCCAGAGGACATCATCTCCCCATATATCGCTACTGCACCTACCCCCATTCGACGAACAAAACTCAACCACAGTGTTGCCGGTAAAAGACGTTTTTTGAGCAGAAAGCAAAAAAAAAATCCTAATACGAATCGTTTTCACTATCATTCTTGATGTTCTTGGATACAATTAGCATTCCGCGCTAACCGGCGCTGCTCACTTTCTTCTTCGAACACCATAAAGGATAACCGTATGAAGTTGCGTTTCACCTCTCTTGGTCCCCTAGCCCTGCTTGCTTCGTCCATGATGTTGGCCTTCTCCGCCAGTGCAACCTCTAGCGCCGGAGAGATCGTGGTTTACAATGCCCAACACGAGAACCTGGTAAAATCATGGGTCGATGGCTTTACCAAGGACACCGGTATTAAAGTCACCTTGCGTAACGGGAAGGACAGCGAACTGGGTAACCAACTGGTACAAGAAGGCAATGCTTCCCCGGCAGATGTTTTCCTCACAGAGAACTCCCCGGCAATGGTTTTGGTAGACAATGCCAAACTGTTTGCCCCGCTTAATGCCAGCACCTTGGCGCAGGTCGAACCACAATACCGCCCTGAACATGGCCGCTGGACAGGCATTGCTGCTCGCTCGACGGTGTTCGTTTATAATCCGGCCAAGATCGATCAGGCACAATTACCACAATCTCTGCTGGACTTGGCTAAGCCGGAATGGAAAGGCCGCTGGGCTGCCTCCCCGTCAGGTGCCGACTTCCAGGCGATCGTCAGCGCCCTGTTGGAGCTGAAGGGTGAAGAAGCCACCCGCGAATGGCTGAAAGCCATGAAAACCAACTCCACGGCCTATAAAGGTAACAGCACCGTAATGAAGGCCGTGAATGCTGGCCAGATCGATGGCGGTGTGATTTATCATTACTACCCATTCGTAGATGGCGCTAAAACGGGCGAAAACAGCAACAACATCAAGCTGCACTATTTCAAGCATCAGGATCCTGGCGCTTTTGTCAGCACATCTGGCGCGGGTGTTTTAGCCTCAAGCAAGCATCAGCAACAAGCACAAGAGTTCGTGAAATGGATCACCGGCAAACAAGGCCAAGAGATCCTGCGCACCAACAATGCTTTTGAATATGCCGTTGGCGTTGGTGCCGTTTCGAACCCTAAGCTGGTGCCGTTGAAAGATCTCGAAGCACCAAAAGTAGAGCCTTCTAAACTGAACAGTAAGAAAGTCGTTGAACTGATGACCGAGGCAGGCCTGCTGTAAGGCAGAATTTATATGTACAGAGTGTTTTAACCGTTATGTCGAATATTTCTATCCATGCCGCGCGAGCATTGCCAGGTGGTTCGGTGGCACGACGTTATCAGCAGCGACCGGGGTTGTGGATGGTGGTTGCTGCGGTCATTTTTTCGTTGTTGGCCCTGCTCCCGCTGGGTTTTGTCATCGGTGTTGCTATCGATACCGGCTGGCAAACGGTTAAAACACTGGTTTTCCGGCCCA
Source organism: Serratia sp. Ag1 (assembly GCF_000743355.1). GTDB lineage: Bacteria > Pseudomonadota > Gammaproteobacteria > Enterobacterales > Enterobacteriaceae > Chania. The sequence goes on along the minus strand of NZ_JQEI01000014.1, from coordinate 187,514 downwards.
GAGTCGGGGAACTGCTACTCAACACGCTATTACTGGTCATTTTCACTTTGCCGATTTGTGCGCTGCTGGGCGTCACGCTAGCCTGGCTCACAGAGCGTACTCGGCTACCGGGGCGGCGTATCTGGTCTATTCTGGCCATTGCGCCGTTGGCCGTTCCTGCTTTTGTGCAAAGCTACGCCTGGATCAGCCTGGTGCCGGGCATGAATGGCTTAGCCGCTGGCGTTTTTATCTCGGTTATCGCCTATTTCCCGTTTATCTATTTACCGGTTTCAGCGGTTTTACGCCGCCTTGATCCGGGGATTGAGGATGTTGCCACTTCTCTGGGGACCAAGCCGCTGGCCGTTTTCTTCCGGGTTGTTCTGCCACAGCTAAAACTGGCTATCTGGGGCGGTTCATTGCTGATTGCACTGCATCTGTTGGCAGAGTATGGGCTGTACGCCATGATCCGTTTCGATACCTTTACTACCGCCATTTTCGATCAGTTCCAATCCACGTTTAACGGTGCAGCGGCCAATATGCTGGCAGGCGTCCTGGTTTTGTGCTGCCTTGGGTTGTTAGTGGTTGAGGCCGCGAGCCGTGGCAGAGCGCGCTATGCCCGTGTCGGTTCTGGCAGTGCACGCAGCCAGAATCCCCATCAGCTCAGCCCGGTTCTCAGCCTCTTGTGCCAACTGCTGCCGATAACGCTGACCGCTCTGGCCTTAGGGGTGCCTTTTATCACGCTGGTACGCTGGTTATATCTGGGCGGTTTTGCCGTATGGGATAACAGCGATCTGTGGCCAGCCGTCCGGCAAACCCTGTCGTTGGCCGCCAGTGGCGCTCTCATCATCACGCTGTGTTCAATCCCGATGGCCTGGCTTTCGGTTCGTTACCCCGCGCGGCTCTACCGGGTGCTGGAAGGCTGTAATTACGTCACCAGTTCGCTACCCGGTATCGTAGTGGCGCTGGCGCTGGTTACGATCACCATCCATGCGTTCCGGCCAATCTATCAAACCGAAATCACACTGCTGCTGGCCTATTTGCTGATGTTTATGCCCCGAGCGCTGATCAATCTGCGAGCTGGCATTGCCCAAGCCCCGGTTGAACTGGAAAACGTGGCGCGCAGCCTTGGGCGCACGCCGCTACAGGCATTGTGCAGCACCACGCTGCGCCTTGCGGCACCGGGTGCGGCGGCAGGTGCCGCACTGGTGTTCTTGGCAATCACCAATGAACTCACCGCTACCTTGCTGCTTGCACCTAACGGGACTCGCACGCTCGCCACCGGATTTTGGGCTCTGACCAGTGAAATTGATTATGTGGCCGCAGCCCCTTACGCCTTGATCATGGTTTTACTGTCATTACCGTTAACCTGGCTTCTTTATTCTCAATCTAAACGCACGGCAGGATTATGAGTACGCTTGAACTGCAGGACATTGCTAAATCCTATAACGGGGTAAAAGTGCTTGAGGGCATTAACCTTCGGGTGGCTGAAGGTAGTCGTACCGCGATTGTCGGCCCTTCAGGTTCGGGGAAAACCACGCTGCTGCGCATTATTGCCGGTTTTGAAACCCCGGAGCATGGCTATGTGCGGCTGCAAGGCAAAACGCTGGCTGATGATGGAATCTGGATCCCGGCACATCAGCGCGGTATCGGGTTTGTGCCGCAAGATGGTGCTCTGTTTCCCCATTTCAACGTGGCTGGCAATATCGGTTTTGGTCTGAGCGGCAGCAAGCAGGAAAAGCAGCATCATATTGATCGATTGATGGACATGGTTGCGTTGGATCGACGTTTGGCGAACTTATGGCCGCATGAGCTCTCCGGCGGGCAACAACAGCGGGTGGCGCTGGCCAGAGCCCTGTCACAACAGCCTAAACTGATGCTGCTGGATGAACCCTTTTCGGCGCTGGACACCGGCCTGCGTGCCGCCACCCGCAAAGCGGTGGCGGATCTGTTGGCAGAAGCCAAGGTTGCTTCGATCCTGGTCACTCACGATCAGGCAGAAGCCCTCTCCTTTGCCGATCAGGTTGCGGTGATGCGTAATGGGCAATTGGCTCAGGTCGGGCAGCCACAAGAACTTTATCTGCGCCCGGTGGATGAATCCACGGCCACCTTCCTGGGGGAAACGCTGGTGCTCTCGGCTTACCTGGAGCGAGGTTGGGCCGACTGCATCTTGGGCCGTATTGCCGTAGATGACCAACTGCGTAGCGGGCAGGCACGCATTATGCTGCGCCCAGAGCAGATCCAGATTAGCCTTGCCCCCCAACCCGCTCAGCGCCAAGCGGTGGTGACCCATATCGACTTTGCGGGTTTCGTTTCCACTCTCAGCCTGTTGATGGCCGATAGCCATGAAAGCGTGGAGATTAAAACCATCAGCCGTGAAGGTATTCAGGTTGGCTCGAACGTCAGCCTGAATATTCTCGGCCAAGCGCATATCTTTGCCAACTGACGCCAGCGTCTTTTTATTCTTTTACTGACAGCGCCACCACCATCGGTTCCGGCTTGATGCGCATGGCGCTGATTACCCCGACTATCAGGCAAGCAATGCCGCACAATGTCAGCAAGGGCGGCCAGCTGTGGCGCAACATAAAGGTGTAGGCCAACCCGGCCAGAATCTCGAATACGATCAATGGCCCAACCAAGACCGTTGGCAAACGTTGGCTCGCTTCATTCCAGCACAAAGCACCAATCCATGAACACAAGACGCCAATGGTAATCATCAGCGGGATAAATACCTGCGGCCTTGGGCCGAACGGCAACGCGAACTGTGGCTGCGTTAACGCTAGCTGCCCGCACACCAACAGGTAGCCCAGTAGAGCCAACGGCAGCGTCACCACCCCTTGCGCAGTGGCCCAGGTCATTGGCCGTTTGTGCGGGTTCTCACGCAGCCAGCGTGCGTTGCGCAGCGGGAACCAGGTCCAGCAAGCCACGGCCAAAACCGCCAAGATCAATCCGCTGAGGTAACGCCAAACATCCACGGGCTCACTGTTACCCATCAGTTCCGCAATATTGACCAGTATCAGGCCACAGGCAATCAGCAGCAGCGCCGGGGTTAACTTGCGCCAGGAAAGTTGACCATCGTGGTGGCCGTAAAGCAGATTGGCACTGACAGAAATCACCACGGGCAGCGTACCGATAATCATGGTGGAAACCGGAGCCCCGGTGCGCTGAATCGCACTGGCCAAGCACAGGTAATACAATAAATTACCGATAGCGGTCAGTTTCAGCGCCTCCAGCCAGTCTTTAGGCAATAACTGGCGTAAACGGCGACGATCGAACCACGCCAGCGGCAACGCGATCAAGCCAAACGCCAGGTAGCGCCCGGTCGACTGCAACGCCGCCGGATAATCCGGCACCAACACCGGGCCGACAAAAATCAGCCCCCACATCAGCCCGGCGGCTAACGCAAATAACACGCCAAAAAGCATAATCTCTCCATGAACCCTGGCTGCAAAGCTAAAGCAATGATAGCTATCATAATGCCTTATGTTCGTCATACCGTATCAGGTTCTCAATCTTATAAAAATATTCAATAATTTGATTGAGCATTATCCCCCCTGTTCTATATTTAGCCGTATGATTAAATTATCCTCGTTACAACTGGATTTCTGGAGTGAGCGGTTAAACGCACTAAAACTCGTTTTGCGGTGAGCCAGCTTGCCTCCTCCAACGGAGTGAACCATGAACGATTACGGTATAATCCTTGAACCTGGAACATTACGCATTCAGCGGTTACTGCCTGGCCCACTTGATCGCGTCTGGGCCTACCTGACCGAGTCAAACAAGCGTGCCACCTGGTTAGCCACGGGCGAAATGTCGCTACAAAAAGGTGCCAGAGTTGAGTTGATGTTCTGCAATTCTGAACTTGCTGGCGAACATGAAAAACCTCCGGCCAAATATAAGCAATATGGCGGCACAGTTGCCAACGTGGGCCATATTACCTGCCTTTTCCCTCCGCGCCTGTTGAGTTTTACCTGGGCAGAAAAAGGCGAAGGCCGCCCTTCCGAAGTCACCTTTGAGTTAGCCGAGCAAGGCGATAACGTACTGCTGACGGTGATCCACCGCCGCTTGCCAGACCGCGATACCATGCTCACCGTTGCTGGTGGTTGGCATACTCACTTGGATATTTTGCGTGACCGTCTGCAGGAACGCCCACCACAGCCGTTCTGGGCCACCTTTACCCGGATGGAAGACGAGTACCGGGCCAAGTTGTAACCCATTGCCCCGATGTGAAAAACGATATAATGCGTTGTCCCTTTGCTGGTATCCTCTTGAACAAACTTGAAAATGGAGCCGCTATGCGTCAACGCATTATTGTTTGCCCGTTAATAGAGAACGACAACGCCTATCTCTTGTGCAAAATGGCTGCACATAAAGGTGTCTTCCCCGGCCAGTGGGCACTTTCTGGTGGCGGCACAGAGCCGGGAGAAACCATCGAGGAAGCCTTGCGCCGCGAAGTCTGTGAAGAACTGGGTGCCGCCTTGGTGTTGGATCGTATAGAACCCTGGACCTTTCGCGACGATGTGCGGGTAAAGACCTACGAAGACGGCAGCAAAGAGCAGATATACATGATTTATCTGATTTTTGACTGTCACGCAGCCAATCGCGAAGTCACTATCAACGACGAATTTGCCGATTACGCCTGGGTGAAGAAAGAAGATCTCGCCAGTTACGATCTGAACGAAGCCACCAGATACACACTGCAACAGCGGGGCTTGCTGGATTAACCCGGGTATCTCGGGTTAAAAAGCCACTTTGTCATCAACCTCAGCCCACCCTGTTGGGTGGGCTCCTCAAACAATTTACCGCTCTTTCAACCCACGATTAATCAGCATCGGCTCGATGCTCGGTTCTTTGCCACGCCACTCAACGTACAGTTTTTCCAGATCCTGGCTGTTACCCCGTGATAACACCTTATCGCGGAAGCGTTGACCATTCTCTGCCGTCAACCCACCGTGTTCGGTGAACCACTGGAAACCATCATCCGCCAGCATTTGGGTCCAGAGATAGGCGTAATAACCAGCGGCATAGCCACTACCCCAGATATGCTGGAAATAGCTGGAACGATAGCGTGGCGGCACGGTGCTGAGAGCGATGTGATCTTTTTGCAGCGCCGCAGTTTCAAAAGCATCGACCTCCTGCAGAGGTTGACCGGCAACCAGCATGTGCCAATGCATATCCAGCAAGGCCGCAGACAGCAACTCTGTCATGTCATAGCCTTTGTTGAATTTATCGGCCTTCTCAATTTTGCTGACCAACGCCGGAGGCATGGCTTCGCCGGTTTGATAATGTTTGGCAAAGTGGGCAAACACCTGAGGATCTTTAGCCCAATGCTCGTTGAACTGTGACGGGAATTCGACAAAATCGCGCGCAGTATTGGTGCCTGACAGGCTCGGGTATTGTTGATCGGCAAACATGCCGTGCAGAGCGTGGCCGAACTCATGAAACAGAGTGATCACCTCGTCATAGGACAACAGCGCGGGCTGGCCAGGAGCGGGTTTGCTGAAGTTGGCAACGTTATAAATGACCGGTTTGGCACCATTGAGTTTTGACTGTTCAACGAAGTTGCCCATCCAGGCCCCACCGCCCTTATTGTCGCGTTTAAACAGATCGGTATAGAACAGCGCCAACGGTTGGCCATCTTTATCGATCACTTCATACACTCGCACATCCGCCTGATACACCGGAATATCCCGGCGCTCTTTGAAACTGATGCCATACAGCAGATTGGCGGCATAAAACACACCATTATTCAGCACGTTGTTCAGTTCGAAGTAAGGCTTTATCTGCGATTCATCCAGATCATACTGAGCTTTTCGCACCTGCTCTGCATAGAACTGCCAGTCCCAGGCCTCAGCGTTAAAGCCTCCTTTTTGCTGCTCGATCACCGCCTGGATGTCTTGGGCTTCGCGCTCCGCACGAGCCGTCGCGGCTGGCACAATGTTGCGCATAAAACTCAGCGCCGCATTTGGGTTTTTTGCCATCTGATTTTGCAACTTCCAGGTCGCGTAATTCGGAAACCCCAGCAAACGAGCCTGTTCTGCCCGCACCTGTGCCAACCGGGCAAGAGTCTGACGCGTGTCGTTGGCATCGTCCCGTTCTGCCCGCTGCCATGAGGCCGCAAATAGCGCTTTACGGGCATCCCGCGCCTGCAGGCTCTGCAAGGCAGGTTGTTGCGTCGTGTTTTGCAACACTAACAGCCACTGCTTGCCCAGCTTCCGCTCGCTGGCAGCCTGTGCCGCAGCGGCAATTTCCCCTTCACTCAGCCCTGCCAACCAGGCTTGATCGGTTACGGCCAATGCACCGTTTTTGCCCGCGGCCAACAGTTTATTGGTGAATTGAGTGCTTAGCGTCGCCGCTTCCTGATTCAGCGCCTTCAACTGTTCTTTCTTCACTTCAGGAAGGTTAGCCCCTGCCAGCAGGAAATTTTGATGAGTCACATCCAGTAAACGGCGAGACTCCGCATCCAATTTGAGTGCGTCACGCTGTTCATAAATGGTATGAATTCGTGCAAACAGCTTGCTATTCAGCATAATGGCATCGTTCAACGCGGCCAGCTTTGGTGCGGTTTCTTCATCCAGTTTTTGCAAAGTATCGCTGGTGTTGGCCGCTGTCATGGCGCTAAACACATTAACCGTGCGCGTCAGCAAAGCGCCAGCCTTTTCCAACGCCGCCAATGTGTTAGCAAAAGTTGGTGCTGCCGGATTGTTGGCAATCGTCTCGATCTCCGCCAGTTTTTGCTGGATACCTGCCGCAATCGCTGGCGCGTAGTCACTCTCTTTGATCACGTTAAAGGGAGGGGTCTGAAAAAACAGAGGACTGGCAGAAGAGAACGGGTTTTCTTCCTTTAGCTCGGCTTGTGGTTTGATCATATTCGTCTCTTTCAGCGGGCCGTTTGACACGGCGGCATTATTTGATGATAACGTGCTCTCTTCTGCTTGAGCCTGCGCACTCAGCGCCATACCGACCGAAAGTACCAGAGTGGTTAAACGCATCAAAATAAAACTCCTCCATGTCTAGAATATCTGGGTTCCAGCCTAGCTTAGGCGTAGTTAACAGTTTCAGCAAAAACAAGTGATTACTCAACACCCGCAAACGATGGAATTAACGGCACACCCAAACCGCTGAGTGGTGCCATTATCGGTTAAATTTGCCGGGAAGATAGAGCCGCGTTAGAGTGAACTCAGGGTAAAACAGTTGAGGAACAATAAGATGATCATTTTTGTTACGGGTGCGACATCCGGGTTTGGCGTAGCCATTGCCCGCAAATTTGTGCGTGAAGGCCACCAGGTGATTGCCGCTGGCCGTCGCATGGAGCGCCTGGAAGAACTGCAGGCTGAATTGGGTGAGGCACTGCATATCGTGCGCCTTGATGTGCGTAACCGCGCGGCGATCACGCAGGCGATCGCGGAATTACCGGCTGAGCTGAGCCAGATAGACGTGCTGGTGAATAACGCCGGGCTGGCTCTGGGCCTTGAACCTGCGCACAAAGCCAATGCCGATGATTGGGAAACCATGATCGACACCAACACCAAAGGGCTGGTGAACATGACGCGCGCGCTGCTGCCTGCAATGGTGGAACGCAATGTCGGGCACGTGATCAATATCGGTTCCACCGCCGCTAACTGGCCTTACGCAGGTGGCAACGTGTATGGCGCAACCAAGGCGTTTGTGCGGCAGTTCAGCCTGGGGCTCCGGGCCGATCTGCACGGCACCCATATCCGCGTCACCGATATCGAACCAGGTATGGTGGGTGGTACCGAATTCTCTAACGTGCGATTCAAAGGGGACGATGGCAAAGCAGGCAAAACCTATGCCGGAGCCGATGCCCTGACGCCAGAAGATATTGCAGAATCGGTATTCTGGGTGGCAACACTGCCCGCACGCGTCAACATCAACACCCTGGAGATCATGCCGGTCTGCCAGTCTTTTGCCGGTTTGAACATCCACCGCGAGTCGTGATCCTACGGTGGCAGGCAAATGCCCTGCCACCTTTCAGCTAGGCCGTACGCCAGCCTGCGACGATAATCAGCATCCCCACCAGTGCCACGCCTGCGCCTAGCCAATCCATTGCCGACAGTTTCACCCCATCCACAACCCGCAACCACAGCAGGGCCGTGGCAACATAAACACCCCCATAAGCCGCGTAGACGCGCCCACTGGCAGCCGGGTGCAAGGTCAGCAACCAGACAAACAACATCAAACTAATCGCAGCGGGCAGCAGCAACCAGCCGCTAGCCCCTTTTTTCAGCCACAAATACGGTAGGAAACAGCCAATGATTTCTGCCAACGCGGTCATAAAGAACAATAAAGTGGTTTTTAACATCCGTGGCCTATTCTCTCTAAAGATTAAACGAGTACGGCGCTAAGCTGGTGCAACGCAAGAACACGATGATATATTTAGCCAAATGCTACAGCCAGTGTCGCCGAACGACGCAACACTAACTTATAAGGATAAGACGATGAAATCACTTTCTGTTCAACGACTGCTATGCGGGATGCTGCCAGTCGCCATGTTGGTGCTGGCTGGCAGCTGGCAGGCTTCTGCCCAAGCAGCGACATGCACTCAAGGTAGCACCTGTGTCACCGTCAACGGTGACACAGGTATGAACCAACAACAGGCTAACCAAAGCAAAGAACAGTGGAATGATACCCGTTCCCTGCGCCACAAGGTGAATACCCGCGTCGAAAAAGAGTTTGATAAGGTCGATCGCGCCGTTGATGACGAGGATAACTGTAACAACAGCTACAACGTCAATGCCTATTGGGAACCCACCACCCGTAAGTGCCTGGATCGTCAAACCGGCCGGCCAATCAACCGATAGCGTTAAACCGTTCTGCTGAATGCTGTTAACCTGCAGAGGAAGTTCATTCTCATATAAGGATTGAATGATGAAAAAAGCACTTGTACTTGCACTACTCTTGGCAAGCGCACCATTGGCCGCCTTGGCCTCCTCATGCGAAACCGTGAAAGCGGAGATCGCACAGAAGATCGTGAACAACGGCGTGCCTGAATCCGGCTTCAAGCTGGAGATTGTGCCTAACGATCAGGCAAGCCAGGCCGGTGGGCAAGTCGTTGGTCATTGTGGTTTTGACACGCAAAAAATTGTCTACACTCGCCTGCACAACAGCGATGAAGTCGGTGACGCAGCACAGGCTGGCACCAGCCAGGACACCAAAATCGCGCAATAACCTACCGCAGGGCGCAGCGCAGTTCTGCGCCCTCTTTACTCACCTCACTGTGCCTGTTCAGCCTTTTCCCCCTCACCTTGTGGCCGATGGCGCGCCGGGATCAGCATTGCCGCAGCAAAGGCAAACAGAGACAAGAGTGCCGACACCAAAAACACCCAATGCAGCGAGGCCGCCACTTGTTGTTGCAGGTGGGTCAATTCCCCCCACGACAGAGTAAACTTCAACACCGGATCCATCAGCTTTTGTACCGGATCGACAATATCGGGCAAACGTAATTGCAGGTTGATATTGAGCGTGGCACCTAAAATAGCCGTGCCGATTGCCGAACCTATCATTCGAGTAAATACGGTACAGGCGGTGGCAATACCCCGAATGCTGAAATGCGCCGCATTTTGCACGGAAACCAGAAACGTAGTGTTGCATAGCCCCATACCGGCACCGACCATAAAGGCCGCCAAACGCCCCCACAGCAGGCCCCCGGCAAGCTGCAGCAACAGCAGTATCAACCCACCGCTCACCAGCAGCAATGCGCCCAACAGTGCCGTAGTGCGATAAGAAGTCCGCAACATCAAACGGCCACTCAAGGTACTGGCCAACGGCCAACCGATCGACATCAGCGCCAGCGTAGTGCCTGCCTCCAACGGTGTACCGCCTTTCACGCCCTGAATAAAGGTAGGTAAAAAGGCACTGATCCCCATCATGGCCGCCCCAATAGCTATCCCGCCGATATTACCCGCCACAATCACGCGGTTCTGCCAGAGCGCTAACGGGAATAAGGGTTCTGGAGCTCGGCGCTCCTGGCGAATCAGCCCCAGCAACGCAAACAGCGCAATGCTTAACAGCGGCAATAACCACCACCCCAACACCTCCGCCTGTAATAACGAAAGTAATAAAGCAGTGACAAAAATTGTCAGCCACGCCGTGCCGATCAGATCCAACGCATGCTGGCGGACCTGTTGTTGTGCTGGCAGATAACGCCCGAGAAAAAACATTGCCAACAGACCAATCGGCAGATTGACCCAGAATACCAGCGCCCAAGGCAGATGCTGCACTATAAACGCCCCGAGCAGCGGGCCGATAATGGCTGAAACGCCCCAGACGCTAGAGATATACCCCATCACTTTCGGCCGTTCGGTGGCAGAATAAATGTCCCCGATGATAGTGGTGGCGATTGGCATGATCGCCCCGGCCCCTAGCCCTTGCAAGAGACGGAAACCAATCAGCCAGTACATATCGGTTGAAAAACCACACAGTATCGAACCAAGCAGAAACAGCGTGGCACCAAAAAAGAAGATGCGTTTGCGGCCATACAGATCTGCCAACCGACCATAGATCGGAATAGTAATCGCTTGCGCCATTAAATAGACGGCAAACACCCAGCCCAGCAGCGAGAAACCGCCAAGATCGCCAATAATCGTCGGCATGGCTGTAGCAACGATAGTGGCTTCAATCGCGGACATGAACATTGCCAGCATACAGGCGAGCAGGATCAGGGGCCGGTGAGCTACCGGTGCTGGTGAAGTGTTATTTGTCATCAAGTTATCAGCTATCCCGGCTTTAATTTCCCACCGAGTATACCGCCGTGCCTCAGCAAAACCAGCCGATTATTCCGCTGTGTAATAACAGCATGAGATGATTTTTAGTGACATTGTCACACGTAACTGCGACACGAAATAATAATTATTATTAATTAATTAGGCAGCTTTCGGTATCAAAAAATCTTGTGTACATGTATAAAAAATGTATCTTACTTTGCCTGTTACTCATTGAACAATAACGCCAACCAACCTAAAAATATTGAATTATAAGTAACTTCCTAGTTTACCCTGCAGGCCGCACCCTACCTGGTTCATCGTTAAAACCTATTGCAGCAATAGTTAATATAAATTAAAGTATTTGATTTCAGTCAAGTCGCCGAACCTGCAAATGTGTCAACCTCGGCTGCCCATTTTTTCATCAGCACAATCGGATAACGGGCAATTTGGAAGTTAAATTCATTGGAGCGTGAACATGATTAAAAAAATCATTCTGGGATGTGCCGCCGTAGCCGTTGTCGGCTATCTGGGGTTCGTCGGCTATATCTACCATTACGATCAACAACGTGCACCTGCGATTGCCGACAATAAAATTGATACCCTGTTAACCCGCTACGGATGTGATTATTGCCATACAACCTCAGCAAAACTGCCCTTCTACGCCGGGCTACCGATTGCCAAGCAGTTGATGGACTATGATGTTCGCACTGGCAACCGGCAGTTTAACCTTGATGCCATACGCACGGCTCTGCAGCAGAAAACCGCAGTGCCAGAAGCCGATCTGGCCAAACTGGAATATGTACTGCAAGATCAGAGCATGCCGCCAATGCTTTATAAGACTATGCACTGGTCTGGCAAAATCAGTGACGATGACCGGCAAGAGTTATTGAGCTGGATTCACCAGCAACGTGAGCAACATTATTCTTACCCTGACACCCCGGCTGAACTGCGCGGTGCAACACTGCGGCCATTGCCAGAATCGCTGCCAACCAACCCAGAGAAAGTGGCGCTGGGCTTCCGGTTGTTCCACGATCCACGGCTATCCAAAGATAACAGCATCTCTTGTGCCCACTGCCATCAATTGGGCGCGGGTGGTGTCGATGGCCGTGTGACTTCACTTGGGGTGAATAACCAGCCAGGCCCGATCAATGCGCCTACAGTGTTCAATGCCACATTTAACATTGCGCAATTCTGGGATGGCCGGGCAAAAGATCTGCAGGCGCAGGCCGGTGGCCCACCGATGAACCCGATCGAAATGGCTTCAGGCTCTTGGGATGACATCATCGGCAAACTGGAAAAAGATGCGCGGTTGAAAGCCGACTTCCAGCGCGTCTATGCCAACGGTTTCACTGGCGATAACATTACCGATGCGATTGCTGAGTTTGAGAAAACGCTGATCACGCCAAACAGCCCGTTTGATCGCTATCTGAAAGGCGATGAAGGTGCCCTGACGGCACAACAGAAGCACGGTTATCAGTTGTTCCAGCAGAACAAATGCGGCACCTGCCACACCGGGGTTAATCTTGGCGGCCAGTCTTACGAAATCATGGGGGTAAAAGCAGATTACTTCGCTGCACGCGGTAAGCCAACCGAAGTTGACCTTGGGCGTTACAATGTCACGAAAAACGAAGCTGATCGTTATCGTTTCAAAACGCCAACGCTGCGTAATATCGCCCAAACCGCCCCTTACTTCCATGACGGCAGCGTCAACTCGCTTAACCAGGCAGTGAAAGATATGTTGAAATATCAGGTAGGCGTTACTCTGCCAGAAAGCGATGTCAACGACTTGGTGGCGTTGCTGGAAAGCATGACCGGCACCTATCAACCGGCCACGCCGCCTGCCAGCTAACTTAGCGACACAAATAAAAGGCCGGGGAACCTTTCTGTTTCCCGGCCTTTTTTATGCAACCAAGCGAACAGTTATAATGCGTGACATTCCATCAGGCTGGAAATGTCCAGATACTGCGCCAGTTCGCGCTGTTCAGCCCGTGGCAAATAAGGGATCTCACCCAAGAGCGGTGCGGGAATACGTTGCTGCAACGCCTCGATGGTTTCGGCATAGTGTGCTAAACCGGGGTTGATACGGTTAGCGACCCATCCCAACAACGGTAAGCCATCGTTAAGAATCGACTGGGCAGTCAGCAAAGCATGGCTGACACAGCCCAACTTGATGCCAACGACCAGGATCACCGGGAGCTGTTCCTGCACCACCCATTCAGCATAAGGGCGCAGATCGTTCATCAAGACGCGCCAGCCACCGCTGCCCTCAACCACCACGGTATCGGCCTTGGCGGCAAGATGTCGTAACCCACGGCTCATCACGCCGTAGTCAATATCCTGTGTGGCGTGGGCGTGAAAGACCTCATCCAGGCAGGTTATCGGGTTAATCTCCTCATAAGACAGAGGCAAAGTAGACGAAGCTTGCAGCACCAAAGCGTCTTTATTTCGAATGCCTTCGCTGGTTTCCTGGCAACGCGCTGCAATGGGTTTATACCCCGCCACTGAGCGGCCCTGTGCGGCAAATGCCTGCAATAATCCACGGGAAACCACGGTATTACCTACGTCGGTATCCGTGCCTGTAACAAATAAACGCTTTAACATGAATAGATTGCCCTGGAATGCTCCGTTAACATAAGGAGCGCCGCCGTTCGCGGCGCTAGTAGCCTGCCGAGAAAAGTCTAGGGGATGCGAATCCGACAGGGCTTGAGGTAGCTCAATATTTTGTCGGTAAAGATTAAGAAACTCTGATAGGAAGCGTCGCTCTTAGCCCTGCAACAGTTTTACCAGCAGCGAGCCGTTATAAAGTGCATCTTTCACCAGGGCCGCACCAGGCATGGTGCCTTTATTGAAAAACTGTGTGGACTCCACCTGTACATGCTCGCTGTACGCAGGCAGAGATTGCTGGCGAATGCAGGAGGCAATCGCCGGATGAAGGATCTCGGCAGCTCGATTCAACGGCGAACCTACCAGAATTTTTTCCGGATTAAACAGGTTGACCATGATCGCCACAATGCGCCCGACGCTGTGCCCGACGCCAAGAATGATGTCTTTGGCTAATTGATCCCCAGCCAACGCGGCATCACACAGGGATTCCACCGTCAGAGGTGTGCCATGCAACAATGAAGTCATTGAACCGCCCAAACGCTGTTGAGCGATCTCCAGCATATTTTCAATACTGGCAACCGTTTCCAGGCAACCGTGATTACCGCAGTAGCAGCGTTTACCATAAGGATCGACCTGCGTATGGCCGATTTCCACGACGCTGCGGCTGCCAGAATGCAGCACACGGCCATTGGTGATAACCCCAGCACCGACGTTATGATCAATCACCACCTGAATAACATTCATGCTGCCGCGCGAAGCGCCATACAGCGCTTCGGCCATAGTCCAGGCGCAAATATCATGCTGCAGATATACGGGTAACCCAGTAAGCGAGGTCAATGCCGGGCCGAGCGCCATCTCCTCCACATCATAAAACGGCATCCGGTGAACAATGCCAGACGCGGTATCAATCATGCCGGGCAAAGTGATGGCAATTGCGGTTAGGCGTTCGAGCTTGCTTTGATGGCGGATAAAAAAACGGTCTATCTCACCCACAATGCGCTGCAGCAACGGTTCTGGATGTTCAGCATCGAGCGGCAGCAGTTCTTCTACCACCATTTTGCTGCTGAGATCGCGTAGCGCCAGCGTAATGGTCCCCCGGCTGATGCGGGCAGAAAGGTAATGCCAGGCTTCGGTATCCAACACCAGACCCACTGCCGGGCGGCCACGGCTACCCACCTCTTGGTATTCGGTTTCTTTGACCAGATGCGCTTCAAGCAGCTCACGCACGATCTTAGTGATACTGGCGGGGGCCAACTGGGCGCGCTTTGACAATTCGATGCGCGAAATAGGCCCAAGCTGATCAATCAGCCGATAAACTGCACCTGCATTGGTTTGCTTGATCTGATCGATATGCCCAGGCTGCCCATCCGCAATCACAAACCTGCTCCTACTATTTTTCGCGCTTCTAAATAAAGACTAAAGGCTATGGTGGGGCTTTTGGAATACAGCGTCAACTATTTGATTAGTTATGTGATTAACAGCACAAATTCACCGATATTTAGCCTGGAAGCGCATCTTATTTGTGCAGATCCAGCATTAACGCCATCAAAGTTTGGGCAGCCACGGTCACTGGGCGGTTACGGTGGTGCACCAACCAAACTTCGGTAATGGCATCCGGTTCCGCCAGGGGCAGATACGTGACGCCATCAATTCTGACCCTGCTAAATGACATCGGTAGAATGGATATCCCCAACCCGGCAGCCACCAGGCCGATAATTGTCATGGCTTCACCCACTTCCTGAGTAATATAAGGAATCACTCCGGCATTGGCTAACAGCGCCAAAATCTCATCGTACAGCGCCGTACCCACCTCGCGGGAAAAGAAAACGAACGGCTCCTGCGCCAAGTCGCTAAAGCGCAACCTACCCGATTCCATCAGGGTTAACGGGTGTTCATTCGGGACCACCGCCAAGAGCGGTTCACGCAGCAATAACTGATGCTGGAGCGCATCCGGTAAGCGGGTGTTACGCATCACGCCCAAATCCAACTCGCCATTCAGCAACGGTTCCAGCTGCTGTTTGGTATTGATCTCCCGCATTTTGATATGCACATTTGGCGACAATTGGCGGAATGCTCTCAGGCTGCGCGACACTGCGCTGATAAAAGGAGCTGAAGAAGTAAAGCCGATCATCAACTCACCGATCTCACCACGTTCAAGCCGTGCCGCCTTTTCTGCCGCGCGGTTGAGCTGATCAAGGATCTGGTAAGCTTCTTTGAGAAACATTTCCCCGGCCTGAGTCAAGCCAACGTTGCGGTTATTACGTGCCAGCAAACGGGCACCGACCCGTTCTTCCAACGCCTGGATCTGCTGGCTCAGCGGCGGCTGGGATATGCGCAGCCGCTCCGCTGCGCGGCCAAAGTGTAATTCATCTGCAACGGCGACAAAATAACGCAGGTGTCTGAGTTCGATATTCATATCTTAAAAGTCTTAATGACAATGATTAATATATTAGACAAAAAACTGCCCTCTCCCTATCATTTTGTGTGACTCAAGATATAGCCGTATTCGGTAAGGAAATGCTGTGACAACCCCCGTGCGTTCTGCTGCCACAACACCACTGGCGCAGAACTCCCCTGATGGCGCTAACACGCTGGCTAAAACCAGGCGTTCGGCGCTGAATAAACTCCCCTTTATTGAACGTGGCTCCTCGCAATTTACGCGCGTCACCTTGGCGCTGTTTTCCGCAGGTTTGGCCACCTTTGCCCTGTTGTACTGCGTACAACCGATCTTACCGGTACTTTCGCAGGATTTTGGTATCTCCCCCGCCGAAAGCAGCCTTTCGCTCTCTGTCTCTACCGGATTATTGGCTATCGGCCTGATGTTCACCGGCCCACTGTCAGATGCCGTAGGCCGCAAACCCGTGATGGTCGTGGCTTTACTGCTGGCAGCACTCTGTACGCTGATTTGTTCTTTTATGACCAGTTGGCACAGTATTCTGTTAATGCGCGCCTTGATCGGCCTTTCATTGAGCGGCGTTGCTGCGGTTGGCATGACTTACCTGAGTGAGGAGATTCACCCCAGCTTTGTCGCGTTTTCCATGGGTCTGTATATCAGTGGGAACTCTATTGGTGGAATGAGTGGGCGTTTGGTCACCGGGGTACTGACCGATTTCTTCTCGTGGCGCATTGCGCTGGCGGTCATCGGGCTGTTCGCTCTCGCGGCAGCCTTTATGTTCTGGCGTATTTTGCCCGCCTCCAAGCATTTTCGTGCCAGTTCGCTACGCCCACATACTCTGCTGATCAACTTTAGGCTGCATTGGCATGATAAAGGGTTACCGCTGCTGTTTGCCGAAGGTTTTCTGCTGATGGGGAGCTTTATCACCCTGTTTAACTACATTGGTTATCGTTTGCTGGGTGATCCCTATCATCTCAGCCAGGCAGCCGTTGGGCTGCTGTCGGTGGTTTATCTTACGGGTTCGTACAGTTCACCGAAGGCAGGTTCTATGACTACGCGCTTCGGGCGCGGGCCCGTGCTGCTGGCTTCGATCCTGATTATGATGATCGGTATTCTGATTACTGTGCTGGCACCGCTCACGGCGATCTTTATCGGTATGATGCTGTTTACCGCCGGATTCTTTGCTGCCCACTCGGTTGCCAGCAGTTGGATAGGCCGCCGGGCACGCCGCGCCAAGGGCCAGGCTTCGTCACTGTATCTGTTCTGCTATTATGTCGGATCCAGCCTTGCAGGAACCCTAGGGGGAGTATTCTGGCACCGTTTTGGCTGGAACGGCGTGGTAATATTCATCAGCGTTATGTTGCTGTTGGCCCTTTGGGTAGCACATCACCTGAAAAAACTACCGGAAGCCACCCGTGTTTAAGGGTAGTTTTCATAACCCCCCTGCCAAGCTGAATAACCCAGGTTGCATAACATTTAGGGGCTGAAGTTGCCCCTGTTTTGGTCTTAACTTATAATGTATGTTGTAACTAAAAATGGAGCGGAGTGATGGATAAATATAGCCTCATAGGCAGAATGAACGCCTGCTTTACCGAGTTGGAACAGGCTTTGGCAGCACTCCACCAGCAGATCCTGCCGCTGCAGCTCCTTGCCGCCCGGGTTTTCATCCTGCCGGAAATCGAGAAAGGCAAAGAGCATGCCGCTGTGGAACAAATCAGCGTTGAACAACGCGTTGGCCATGCAGCCCGCGATTTGGCTTTGGAGCATTACCAGCGTTTATTTATCCACCACAACCTGCCACACATCAGCAGTAAGGCCGCTGTACGCCTGCCCGGAGTGCTCTGCCTCGCCGTCGATCAGGCAGAATACTCGGCTCTGCAGCAACAGATTACGCTGATAAACAGACTGAAAGCGGAACTGGAACAGATCATCACCGTTGAATCTGGTTTATCCCCAGAACAACGCTTCGACTTTGTGCATACCCGTTTGCACGGTTTGCTCACCCTCAGCGCTTACCGCTCACTGACGTTGTTAACCAACCCTGATTCTGTGCGCTTCGGTTGGGCCAACAAGCACATCATCAAAAATGTGAAACGGGACGATATTCTCAAGCAGTTAGAAAAAAGCCTGAATGCCGGGCGAGCGGTACCGCCTTTTGACCGCGAACAATGGGCCGCATTGGTCAGCCGCGAAATCGACGATGTCAGCCGCTTACCGCAGCATGCGGTGCTGAAGATCAAGCGCCCGGTGAAGGTGCAGCCGATCGCCCGGGTTTGGTATCAGCAACAGCAAAAACAGGTGCAGCACCCTTGCCCGCTGCCGCTGATAGCGCTATGTCAATGGGAAGCCGGAGCTCAAGTGCCAAGAATTGGCGAATTGCTCAATTACGACGCAGCAACGGTAAAACACAAGTACAAACCAGAGGCTCAACCGTTGCGGTTATTAGTAAAACGCCTGCATTTGTATACCAACGTGCCGGATTAGCCGTAAAACTTATAAACACGCAGGCGGTGACCATCCAGATCTTCGGCAACAAAGGTATAGCCGAAATCCATCTCCGTCGGTTTTTGCGCTATCGCCACCCCTTCAGCCTGCCACTGCTGATAGAGCGCATCCACCTGTTCTTTTTGCTCGCACAGAAAACAGACTTCGCCCCCGCCACCGGTTGCTTTAGCAGCGGGCTCCACGGTGTGTTTAGACCACATCGCCAACTTGAAACCGTTGCTGAAAGCAAACATCGCAAAGGTGGGTGATTTTTCCACAGGTTCTACCCCCAGTAAGTGTTGGTAGAAATCAGCGCTTTTTTCCGGGTTATCCACATAAATGATGGTCATGCTTGGCGTTATCATGCTTATCTCCTGATAATGGCAGGAACCTGAGTGTTCCCGATAAACATAGATTAGCCCGCCCGGTTGTCAGTTTCTGGCAGTAGCCCTACTAGGTTGTGCACATCCCTTCGGTTTCACACCAGGCTTTCATCAATGCCCGACGGCCACGCGGATAACGTTGTGCCAATTGTGTCAACGTGCGGATGCGATCGAGGCGGAAATGGCGGAACGATGCACGTAATTCGCACCAGGCGATCAGCACCTGCACTTGCTCAAAGTAGCCCATGGCAAACGGCCACAGAATACGTTCGCTGATACTGCCTGCCTGATCCTGATATTCCACACTAATTTTGCGCTCAAGGCGGATCACTTCACGTATCAACACGCGGGTTTCATCAGCGACATGAATTGCTTCTACCGGGCCGATCAGCAGAGTGCTGGCATCAAGTTCTTCTCGCAGTTCATTAGGCAAGACGGCGGCAATTTTTGCCAGCGCATTGGTCGCGGCTTGTGCCAGTTGGCTGTCACCCCGTCGCCCTACCCAACGCATACCCAGCACTAAAGCCTCTGTCTCTTGCTGTGAAAACATCAGCGGCGGTAGCGTAAATCCTGGCCGCAACACATAACCGACGCCCGCTTCACCAGCAATATCGGCACCCTGTTGCTGTAACGTGGCGATGTCACGATACAGCGTGCGCATACTGATCCCCAATTCTGCGGCCAGTGCATGCCCCGCCAGCGGGTAACGATGGCGGCGCAGGATCTGCATCAAATCAAGCAGGCGTTGAGTTCGGGACATGTTTGCTTCCATGGGTCAGCTCTGAAATGTGTGCCCAAGGGTAACAAAAATAAGCCAGACAACAAGGTATTGTCTGGCTGAGACGGGATTAAAAAATAAACATGCTTTCTTCAATCTTACTGATTGCCACCCCACGCAGGGTAATCTGGCTGTCCAGATAAGAGATCACCGTATCGTTATTAACCGCCTTGAAGCGCAGATCGTCAAAACTCACCGCAGAGTCGGTGAACATTATTTTGTCTTCTTTAACATTGAAGTCACCAATAATGTCTTTACCCGCGCTACCGCTGAAGATGAAGAGATCGTTACCGCCATAACCATACAAAACGTCATCGCCCAAGCCACCGATAATGGTATCTACCCCCAGCGTACCATAGACGGTGTCATTACCTGCCCCGGCATCAATATAGTTTACTTTATCTTTGTCATTATTACGGTCGAGGTCATAGGCATAAATAACGTCATTACCCCCACCGGATTCAATGATGTTATTCCCACCATAGGCATAAATGGTGTCATTCCCGTTGCCGGTCACGATATGGTCATCGGCTCTACTGGTGTGGATTATATTGTTACCATCACCGGTTTTGATCATGGTCCGATCACCACTCCCTAACAGACGATTGGCCGCCGTATCAATATAGTTATTACCGTTGCCGGTTTGCACAATATCAAGGGCACCACCGTAGGTATAGATGCGCTTGTCACCGTCACCGGCGATCACCAGATCGCTGCTGTATGATGTGTAAATGGAATCCCGACCATTGCCCGTGACCACCTGCTTGGTGGCTCCCAGATCGTCGTTGCGATTACTGGAATAGGCATGAATATTATCGTTACCATCGCCAGTCTTGATGTAGTCATTACCACCGTAGCTATAAATGGTGTTGTCACCTTCTCCGGCCTCAATCAGATCGTTGCTGGCTCCGCTATAGATAATATCGTTACCGCTGCCGGTAATAACTTTAACCGTATTACCGCTGCCTTCAGTACGGTTTCTGGCGGTATCAATATAGTTATTGCCGTTACCAGTAATAATGCTGTCATTACCACCATAGGTGCGGATAACTTTATTACCATTACCAACCATGATTTGGTCATTGCTGTAAGAGGTATCAATGATATCGCGACCATCACCGCTGATGATTGTTTTAGTAATATTAATATCGTCGTTACGGTTAATGGCATAAGCCGCAATAGTATTATTACCATTGCCAACCTTGATACTGTCTGTACCGCCGTAGGAATAAATACGCTTATCCCCATCGCCACCCACAATGGTATCGTCACTGTCCGAGGCTTCTATATAATCGTTGCCCGCCCCACTGTTAATCAGTTTAGTAAAGCCCTTGTCCTGCTGGCGGTTATTGGATGTGGCATAAATAATGTCATTACCTGCGCCAGCAATGATTTCATCATTACCGCCATAACTGCGCACGACATTATTACCTTCACCCAGATCGATGAAATCGTCGCCTTTAGCACCATAAACCGTATCATTACCTTCACCGGCATAAATGATATGCCGAGCATCGGCATCGTCCGTATTGCCGTTTTTGGCAGCATAAACAATATCATTGCCTGCGCCAGCAAAAATAATCTCGCTACCTTTATTACCATAGATAACGTCATTACCCTCATAGCCATAGATAATGTCGTTGCCGTCGCCACCGTTCAGTACGTTATTGTATTGGTTACCATAAATAGTGGTATGTTCCCCCGCAGGCCCTTGACCATAAATGACCAACTGCAGTTGGGCATGAGCGGTTAATGCGGTTTCATCACTGATCTGATAGTCGACGACGATCCTTACTGATTCGCCAAAAGCCAAATCAGCATAAGCACCTTGATGGTCAAAAATGTATTGCCCATTGGCGGAGATCTTAAGGCGCCCGCCTTGCTCCAGGCTAATCCATTCACCCACGGCATCCGCACGGTTATCAACAGCAGAAACCTGGATCACCTGCGGGTTATAGTCACGATCATTGAGCAGAACGTTGCCAACATCTTCAGTGATGCCTGGGATCACAGTCACGCGATCGTCATTGGCTTCTGGTGCCACTGGCCGCAACCACAGTGGAATATACCCGGTAATATCTTCCTGTGCGACCGGGCTACCCATCAGATCCTTCAGGAAATTGACCGCAAACTGATACCCCATATAGGAGTATCCTTCCGCATCGAAATGTACCAGTCCGTTAGATGACTTCTGGAAATGCTGCATACTGAAAAACTCAATATAGTCAGAAGCATTAGCGGCCTGCTGCAACTCAGCCTCGATCTGTGGCCCCCCTTGGTATGGAGAGGTGCCACTTGCCACCAATTTGAGATCCTCCATGGCAAATTCGTTTTGCATACGAGCAAGTAAGGTCAGCAGTTTTTGATCGTAGTCACTGTGGCGACCATAATCATTTTCCCCTTGCGTCCAGCCGACACCACCAATAAACGGCGCATATCCTTCATTGGCAATCGCCTGTGAAGCCTTCAGCGTATTGGTGAAAATACGTGTGAGCATGTCGCCGTTAAGCCAACGGTCAATGGAAGTACCACCCGCAGTCACTTTGGTCAGATAGACATCTGAGCCTAAGGCCTGTGTCAGGTTGGCACCAAGAGACAATTCAGAACCCGCCCAGGTTTTGGCTGAAGCAGCACCAAACTCCAATGGATGGGTGTTTTTATTCGGTGTCAGGCTTTCAAACTGGTTACCGGTCCAGATTTTTACCTGTTCCTGCACACCGCGCAGTTCAGGATCAAAGTCAGCCACATCTTCCCAACCAGCCATGTTCGACTGGCCGGACAACACGAAGTTATAGCGTGTTTCTGCAATAATCCCCGCATTGTTTACTCCACCACTGGCCTTCACCCCAATCACGGCAGGGCCTTCGGTATGCATATTGGTGCCAACTACGGCGTTATATTTAGATATACCGTTAAGCAGCGCCCCGCCTGAACCCGTGGCAGTAAAATTCTCTGTGGTCACACCGTCTGTGTGATAGACCACTGCGCTGGCACCTTCACCTAGAAGATACTGGTTTTTGAACAATGCCACGCCAGAGGTTTGAATTGCCCCAGCCGAATTCAATAAAACAATAATGCTGTTTTCGCCACCCGCATAAACAGCAGTGGCCAGATCCATCGGATTACTCTCGGTTCCCAGCGCATTTTTAGTGCCATTCGCACTCACATAGATCACATTTAACGACATAATTCCCTCTACATCACGGTTGATATTATCTTGCCTCAGGCCCGTTCCTCAGGCCTGAAAAGCGCTGGAAAATACCGGAGACGGACGAATATAGAGGGTGGTGAGTGTTTTTTCACCACCCAAGAGGGAAATAAGTAATTTCTCAAGTTAATTCGAGCAAAAAACTAGGAATGAGTAAATGTTCAGCAAGTAATTGCCTATGGAGAGGGGTATTGAATTGAGATAAAACCAACAACAGGCGCAATATGCTGCGCCTGAAATATTGGGGCAGACTATTTCTTCATACTCCCAACCATATCTGCTGGGCGTACCCATTCATCAAACTGCTGCTCAGTGAGATATCCCAGCTTTAACGCGGCAGCTTTCAACGTCAGCCCTTGTTGATGGGCATACTTGGCGATCTCCGCCGCCTTGTCGTAACCGATGTGGGGATTCAGCGCAGTCACCAGCATCAGCGATTCATTCAGTAATTGGCTGATCCGATCGCGGTTTGGCTCAATCCCTACCGCACAGTGCTGATTAAAGCTGCTCATACCATCTGCCAGCAAGCGGACTGATTGCAGGTAGTTGTGGATCACCAACGGGCGGAATACGTTCAGTTCAAAGTTACCGGAAGCACCGCCGATATTCACAGCCACATCATTACCCAACACTTGGGCACACAGCATGGTCATGGCTTCACACTGCGTTGGGTTAACCTTACCCGGCATGATGGAACTGCCCGGCTCGTTTTCTGGAATAGAGATCTCACCAATCCCACAGCGTGGGCCAGAAGCCAGCCAACGAACGTCATTGGCGATCTTCATCAGCGATGCTGCCAGCCCTTTCAACGCCCCGTGCCCATGGACTAACGCGTCGCAGCTCGCCAGGGCTTCAAACTTGTTAGGCGCAGTAACAAAGGGTTGCCCAGTTAACGCTGCCAACGCTTTAGCCACCCGCACCGCATACTCTGGATGGGTGTTCAGCCCGGTGCCTACCGCCGTGCCCCCCAATGCCAATTCGCACAGATGCGGAATGCTGGCTTCGATATGTTTGAGGTTGTGTTCCAGCATCGCCACCCAGCCAGAGATTTCCTGCCCTAAGGTTAGCGGTGTGGCATCCTGCAGATGGGTTCGGCCAATTTTGACGATATCGTGAAAAGCCGTTGCCTTACTGCTTAACGTTTGGTGCAGCAGCCGTAGTTCAGGGAGTAGATGCTGACGTAATGCGATCACCGCCGCTACGTGCATAGCGGTTGGGAAAACGTCGTTCGAGCTCTGGCTTTTATTCACATCGTCGTTCGGGTGTACCCGGCGTCCTTCCCCTCGCTCGCCCCCCAGCAACTCACTGGCCCGATTAGCCAATACTTCGTTGATATTCATATTACTTTGGGTACCGGAACCCGTTTGCCAAACCGACAGCGGGAACTCGCTGGGGTGTTGATCGGTCAGCACTTCATCCGCTGCCTGGACGATGGCGTGGCCCCGTTCAACCGGCAGCAACCCCAGTTCCATATTAACGCTGGCAGCAGCTCGTTTGGTCATGGCCAATGCGTGGATCAGCGCCAGCGGCATTTTCTCTGTAGAGATACGGAAATGTTCCAACGAGCGCTGAGTCTGTGCTCCCCAGAGCTGATTGGCGGGTACTGCGATGGGCCCCATAGAGTCTTTTTCAATGCGAACGTGTGCCATAGCTGTCTCCTTAGCTCATTCCCTAAAGATTAAGGGGTACCATCAGTATAGCGAGATAATAATTATTCGCATTAAGCACTTAGCCACCGGGCTTTTTAGCGTTCTCTGCTTGCATGCACCTTGTCCACATTGTTTACTTAGGCAATTTCCTTTAGAAAGCAGGTTGTAATCATGCAAAAAATGACCAACTCGATACAGAATTATGCTTGGGGTAGCGCTGATGCGTTAACCCAGCTTTACGGTATCGCCAACCCAAGCGGTAAACCGATGGCTGAACTGTGGATGGGAGCCCATCCGAAAAGCAGTTCACAGGTAACCGATGCCAATGGAAATTTGCGCTCGTTGCGTGATGTCATTGATGAAAACCAGCCAGAACAACTGGGTGCCAAAGTGGCACAGCGCTTTGGTGAGTTGCCGTTTCTGTTTAAGGTGCTGTGTGCCGATCAACCGCTTTCCATTCAGGTGCACCCGAGTAAAAGCGCCGCAGAGGCGGGGTTTGCCAAAGAGAATGCCGCAGGCATCCCGCTTGATGCCGCCGAACGTAACTATAAAGACCCCAACCACAAGCCAGAGTTGGTATTTGCTCTAACGCCATTCCTGGCAATGAATGGTTTCCGCGAGCTTGATGACATCGTTTCCCTGTTACAACCGATCTCCGTGGCACATCACGATATCGCCACCTTCCTGCAACAGCCGGATACCGCTCACCTGGCGAAGCTGTTTGCCAGCCTGCTGGGCATGAGCGGTCAGCAAAAAACGCGGGCTTTGGGGGTGCTGAAAGCCGCCTTGAATAACCAACAGGGTGAGCCTTGGGATACCTTGCGTTTTATCGCCGGTTTTTATCCCGATGATAACGGGCTGTTCTCGCCACTGTTGCTGAATGTGGTCAAACTGGCTCCGGGCGAAGCGATGTTCCTGTACGCCGAAACCCCGCATGCCTACCTGAATGGCGTGGCGCTGGAGGTGATGGCGAATTCAGACAACGTGTTGCGGGCCGGGCTGACGCCCAAGTTTATCGATATTCCAGAATTGCTGGCCAACCTGCAATTCCACCCACAACCGGCGTCTGGCTTACTGACTCAACCAGAAAAGCGCGGTAATGAGCTGTTTTTCCCGATCCCGGTTGCGGATTTTGCTTTTTCTTTGCACGATCTTTCCACCACCGCACAACCACTGGCGCAAGACAGCGCAGCCATTGTGTTCTGCGTTGCCGGTGAGGCTACGTTAGAAAAACAAGGGCAACAAGTCGTGTTGCAACCGGGTGAATCCTGCTTTATTGCCGCTGCCGAGCCGCTGATTTCAGTGAGTGGTAGCGGTCGTATAGCCCGTGTTTATAATATCTTGGCTTAATCACCTGTAAAACTAAGCAAATTAGTTGCTAAGATGATTCAGTTACCGACACAATTAAACGCCTCCCGGCGTTTCAGACTGCTGACAAAGCCCGTTATTAGGGGGAGCGCCCCTCGGTGCGCTAGACCCGGATATCTCGGGTTAAAAGACCACTTTGTCATCGAGCGCAAACGCCTCTCGGCGTTTTTTTGCAGGCACAATTTGCCCATCCATCTATTGAAATAGGTGGCCAAAGAAAGGATGAACAGAACTATGAAAAAATCGTTAGTCGCTGTCAGCGTTATTGTGGTTCTTGGCGCGGCATGGACCGGAGCCTCTTGGTACACCGGCAAGCTGATCGAGCAGCGGATGGGCGAGATGGTGGATAACGCCAACAGCCAGTTGAAAGTTTACCTGCCTGATGCCGGTATCAAACTGAGTTATGAAAACTACCAGCGCGGCATTTTCAGCAGCCATTTGCGCTACGTGCTGCGCTCCGATGGCACGATTAAAACCGATGGCGGGTTATTGAAAGCGGGTGAAGAAGTGGCCTTGCTTGAAACTGTCGATCATGGCCCATTCCCTCTCGCTCAGTTGAAAAGATTCAACCTGATCCCAAGCCTGGCGTCGGTTCATACCGAACTGGAAAACACACCGCCAGTCAAAGCGCTGTTTAAGATCACTAAAGGTCAATCCCTGTTCACCGCTGATTCGCGCATTACCTACAGTGGCGACACCTCTTCGGCAATCGACGTGATCCCGGTTGAGTTGCAAAAAGACCAAACCTCACTGAAATTCAGCGGCGCTACCCTCAATGCTGACGTTGGCCGTGACCTGAAAACGATTGTTCTGAACGGCAACAGTGACAGCACCATTATCAGCGGCCCAGGCCAGTCGGGCCTGACCGAGCAAGTCACGCTGCAGGGCCTGACGCTGAACAGCAATACCCATAAAGGCCAGTTCGATCTCAGCTTGGGCGATCAGAAACTGGGGCTGAAGCAGTTGAAAGTTGCCGTTGACGGTAAAGAAGTGTTGACCATGGACGGGGTAAACCTGGCCAGCCAATTCGGTGAGAAAGACACCAAGCTGAATGGTCAGTTCGATTACACACTCGACGCTGTCAAAATTCAGGGGAATGATTTTGGTTCCGGTAAACTGCTGCTGAAAATTGATAACCTGGATGGCAAATGGCTGAAAGAGTTCGCCACTCGCTACAATCAGGAAGCCATGGCTCTGTTACAGCAGTCCGCAACGCTGGATCCGCAAGCTTATCAGCAACAGACTTCCGAAATGCTGATCAAAAATCTGCCACTGTTACTGAAAGGCAATCCGTCCATCAGCATCGCTCCGCTGAGTTGGAAAAACAGCAAAGGTGAAAGTACCTTTACGCTGAATCTGGATCTGACCGATCCGACTCAGGCCGATTCTACCGCTGTTTCCCCCGATCAGTTGCTCGCACAATCGGTGAAAAAACTGGAAGCAGCGTTGGTTATCCCGGTAGCAATGGCAACTGAAACCACAGCGCAAGCGGCTAAACTGCAAGGCTATAGCGCAGAAGAAGCGCAGAAAATGGCCCAGCAGCAGATACAAAGCCTGGCCGCCATGGGGCAGATGTTTAAGCTCACCACGCTGAAAGATGATGTCATCGGCAGCAGCTTCCACTACGCCGATAATCAGGTCGAACTGAACGGTAACAAAATGTCGTTGCAGGAGTTTGTTGGCTTGTTCGGCATGATGGGCGGCAGCCCGGCTGCACCGGCACAGGATGCCGAGCCAGCTCAGCCTTCTCTGGATAAATAAAGGTGTATTGCAGGGGCCAACATTGTTGGCCCTTTCATTTCAACTCATCACTTTCGTCAGGCCGAACCGCGTTTGATCAGTGTTGGTGGCAAAATCACATTTTGCGGCGGCAGATCGTCATCGGTAATGCGCTGCAACAGTCGAGATGCCGCGCTGCGGCCAACATCACGGGCGGAACTGGAGATAAAAGTGAGCGGCGGTTCGGTCAGTTCAGCTTCCGGCACATCACCAAAACCGATCAACGCCACCTGTTGAGCATAAAAACTGTCCATCCCTTCTGAGCCGATACTGCGGCCACTGCGTACCATCCCGAAGTAAGCTCCTAATGCCACCGACGCTTTGTGGCACACCAGCGCACTGATATTTGGGTACTGCCGCAACAGGTTTTCCGCCGCTTCCGCCGCAGCCCGCTGATGGCAATCGCACTCCACAATCCACTCGGAACGGAACGGCAAGCCATATTGCACCAGCGTGGCACAGAATCCCCCCAAACGTTCAGCACGCGTTAGGGAATCGCTTTGCCCACCGAGATAGGCGATCTGGCTATGGCCGCGTTTGATCAGGAATTCGGTGGCCATCTTCGCCGCCTGCATATTATCCGGTCGCACCACATCAACGCCTTCTAAACCGTTCGAGCGCGCAGCGCAAACCAGCGGCACCCCCTGCTCTTCAGCTTTCTCTTTCAGGCCGCTGGCTGAACGCACACCGCCTGCCAGCACCATGCCATCAACCCCCTGTGCCAGCAGGGTATCAAAACAGCGCATCAACCCTTTGCCTTCGCGCCCGCTTTGCGTCAGGAACAGCACTTTACCGTTGGCTTCCAGCACTTCGCTCAGCCCGGCGGTCATTTCGGCATAGAACGGCTCGCAAATATCACGCAGAATCAAACCGATCACCCCCGACTCGCCACCGCGCAGCGTCGCCGCCTGGCGGTTACGCACATAGCCAAGCACTTCGATCGCCTGATTCACTCGGGTCATGGTCGCGGGTGAAATACGCCCTTTGCCGCTCAGCACCAACGACACTGTCGTTACTGATACGCCCGCCAATTGTGCGACGTCGGTGATGGTGATCTTTTTGATAGTCATAACCTCTGCAAACAACCTTTCCACCAGCCAAGGGTATACCCAGCATTTGGGGGATATACCGGATAACTTTACTCGGTAAAACGTTTTACTGCTCTTGTCATTGTCACCGCAAAGCCTGGTGCATAATTGTGACTAGCGGCGCATTTTTGCTAGGTAAAACGTTTTATCTTGTTTTTACCTCATTGGGTACACACAACATTGCACGTTTTTTCGCCAGGAGTGGTCGGTTATGCCAGCGTCTAAAAAACAAAAAATTACGCTTTGGGAGTTTTTCCAGAGCCTGGGTAAGACATTCATGCTGCCCGTCGCGCTACTTTCCTTCTGCGGCATCATGCTGGGGATCGGCAGCTCACTCAGTAGCCGTGACGTTATTACCCTGCTACCTTTCATCGGCCATCCGATTTTCCAACTGATCTTCACTTGGATGAGCAAGATCGGCTCCTTTGCTTTCAGCTTCCTGCCGGTGATGTTCGCTATTGCCATTCCGTTGGGCATGGCGCGCGAGAACAAAGGCGTGGCCGCGTTTTCCGGTTTTGTTGGCTTTGCCGTGCTGAATCTGGCGACCAACTTCTACCTGACAACCACGGGTATTCTGCCTTCCAGCGATCCGCTGGTGCTGAAAGCCAACAACATTCAAAACATCCTGGGGATCCAGTCTATCGACACCGGGATCCTCGGCGCGGTGATCGTCGGTATCATCGTGTATCTGCTGCATGAGCGCTATAACACCATCCGCCTGCCGGATGCACTGGCGTTCTTCGGCGGCACGCGCTTTGTGCCGATTGTCACCACCGTGGTGCTGGGCCTGTGCGGTTTGGTGATCCCGCTGATCTGGCCGTGGTTTGCTGCCGGTATCAACGGTTTGGGGCGGATGATTAACGGTGCTGGTATCTTTGGCCCGATGATTTTCGGCTCCGGCGAACGCCTGCTGTTGCCATTTGGTTTGCACCATATTCTGGTCGCGCTGATCCGCTTTACCGAAGCGGGCGGTACGCTGGATGTTTGTGGCCGTGAAGTCAGCGGTGCGCTGACCATCTTCCAGGCGCAGCTTTCTTGCCCAACCACTCAAGGCTTTGCTGAAAGCGCGACTCGCTTCCTGTCGCAGGGCAAAATGCCCGCCTTCCTCGGTGGCCTGCCGGGTGCTGCATTGGCGATGTACCACTGTGCCAAACCAGAGAACCGCCACAAAATTAAGGGCCTGCTGATTTCTGGCGTAGTGGCCTGTGTGGTAGGCGGTACGACCGAACCGATCGAGTTCCTGTTCCTGTTTGTCGCCCCGTTCCTGTATCTGATCCACGCCGTTCTCACCGGTTTGGGCTTCACCGTAATGGCTCTGCTGGGCGTCACTATCGGTAACACCGACGGTAACATTATTGACTTTGTGGTGTTCGGCATCCTGCACGGTACCGCTACCAAATGGTATTGGGTACCGGTTGTAGCCTCTATCTGGTTTGTCACCTACTACGCCATTTTCCGCTTCTCCATCCAGCGCTTTAACATCAATACGCCGGGCCGTGAAGCCGAAACCACCGCGACCCAGAGCGCACCGGTTGGTGCCGTCGGCAAATCCGGCTATAACGTTCCGGCAATCCTGGCTGCGTTGGGCGGTAAAGAGAATATCGTGTCACTGGATAACTGCATTACCCGCCTGCGCATGTCGGTCAACGACATGAGCAAAGTGGATGATGCTGTGCTGAAAGCCAACCGCGCCATCGGTGTGGTTCATCTTAATGAGCATAATCTGCAGGTGGTGATTGGCCCACAGGTACAATCGGTGAAAGATGAATTAGACTCACTGATAGCCACAGCTTAATTCCCCTCCGGGCGCAGCCTGCTGCGCCCCAATCCGGAGCTACACATGTTTGATTTTTCCACCCCGGTCGATCGTCACGGTACCTGGTGTACCCAGTGGGATTACATTGCTGACCGGTTTGGTTCGGCTGACCTGCTGCCTTTCACCATTTCCGATATGGATTTTGCCACTGCGCCCTGCATTCTCGACGCTCTGCAACAGCGCATACAGCACGGCGTGCTGGGCTACAGCCGTTGGCAGCACGAAGATTTTCTCGGTGCAGTGCGGCACTGGTATCAGCAACGTTTTAATGCCCCCATCGATACTTCGATGGCGGTTTATGGCCCCTCGGTGATTTATATGGTGTCACAGTTGATTCGCCTCTGGTCGGCACCGGGTGAATTCGTCGTCACCCACACGCCCGCTTATGATGCGTTTTACAAAGTGATCCTCGGCAACCAGCGCCAGTTGCTGCCATGTCCGCTACACAAAGTGGATAACGACTGGCAGTGCGATATGGCTCACCTGGAAGCCTTGCTGGCTCGCCCACAGACCAAGATTCTGTTGCTGTGCAGCCCGCAGAACCCAACGGGTAAAGTCTGGAGCCAGCAGGAACTGGAACAGATGGCCGAGCTGTGCGAACGCCACAACGTGAAGGTGATCAGCGACGAAATCCATATGGACATGACCTGGGGCGAACAGCGCCATATCCCATGGAGCCAGGTGGCAACTTCGCCTTGGGCGCTGCTGACCTCCGGTTCCAAGAGTTTCAATATCCCCGCGCTGACCGGCGCCTACGGCCTGATCAGCGATGATAGCTCACGCGAGAGTTACACTCAGGCGTTGAAAAACCGCGACGGGCTTTCCTCCCCGGCAGTGCTGGCGGTCGCGGCGCACATTGCCGCCTATCGCCATGGCGAACCTTGGTTAGATGCGTTGCGCAGTTATCTGCAAGATAATCTGGCCTATGTTGCCGAACGGCTCAATCAGGCCTTCCCGCAACTGAACTGGCAACCGCCACAGGCCACTTATCTGGCCTGGATCGATTTGCGTCCGTTGAGCATTGACGATCGCCAGTTGCAACAGGTGCTGATCGAGCGCGAGAAAGTGGCGATTATGCCGGGCTTTACCTATGGCGAAGAAGGTCGGGGTTTCCTGCGCTTAAACGTCGGTTGCCCACGCAGCAAGGTAGTGGCCGGGATGGATAAGCTGATTGCCGCTCTGACGTTTGTGTTGAAAAGCCAAGATCAGTCATCAGTCGCACAATCCTGAACGTGTTCCCTCCTGTGAGAACCGGTATTTGCACTTCACCGAACTGACCCGCAACCCTGGCAGCGAACCGGGTCAGTTCTTCCTGCATGTCTTGCTCGTTTTCCCTTTAGCAACTGCCATCCCGCTATAACTGAATATTCAACAAATGATACATAAGTGTTATTTGATTAACATTTATGTATCATTTTTGTAAAAATCCATTGCTATCCGACACGATTCCTTCCTATAAGAGCTCTGATGTTTTGGTATTTAATTGAGCAAGATAACCCTAAGGAAAGTGTTATGAAAAAACTGAAAACTGGATTTTTCTTCCTTGTGTGGTGTTCAGGCACCGTACTGCAAGTCAATGCGGCACAAACGCCAATCGCATGTCCAGTAGCACAATTGAGCGTCTGTCCTGCCCCGCTCGATAACCAATTACCCGATGTGAAAGATATGCTGACATGGAACCAGCAACAACGTGTTATCGGATTTCGTAACGATTACCGCTCTTACTTTTATGCAGGTGATGTCTTCAAAGCAGCTAAAGCAGCCCCGCTTTCACGCGAGGCGAGAGATTTATCCGCAGTGAACTATCAATATCAAGGGCAGAATTACACTCTTTCCGACTACCTGAAACGCAATAACGCTACTGGGATGATGGTTATTAAGGATGGGAAAATAGTCTGGGATTATTATAGCGAGGGTAATACCAACACCACCTTGTGGACATCACGCTCTGTGGGTAAAGCGGTCGTGTCCACCTTGGTCGGTATTGCTCTCAAAGAGGGAAAGATCGCCTCGTTGGATGATGCGATTATTAAATATAATCCAGATGTACGCGGCACGGCCTGGGAACAGGTGACCATACGCCAGCTTATGCAGCATACTTCTGGCGTGACCTGGAATGAAGACTACACCAATCCCAAATCTGACTTTGCTCTGTTCACTGAGTGTGAAGCCAATAAACAGACTTATGATTGTGTCAACCGGCTGGTCAACGATCCGCAGCGTAAAGCTTATGCCAAACCAGGGCAGGTATGGTCTTACTCTTCCGGGGGCGCATGGTTACTCGGTGATACGCTGGAAAAGGCAATCAGCAAATCTCTGGCGCAATACTTAGAGGAAAAAGTCTGGCAGCCCTATGGCATGGTTCATGATGGTGTGTGGCAGAGCTATCAGACAGGTAAGCATAGTGTCGGAGCACATGGTTTTAATGCCACGCTGGAAGACTGGGGAAAATTTGGCGTATTTATCATGAACGAAGGGGTATTACCCAATGGAACCAAAGTGTTACCCGACAACTGGGTAGCGGATGCCCGTACCTGGGTCAAGGCAAAAAATTCGATTAGCGCTGAGCACCCTGAGGGGATTTATGGTTACCAATGGTGGAACAACAGCGTGCCAGCCGATAGCAAAGACGTGGGGCCAAAACAGGGCTTAACCAGCGCGGATACCCTGTGGGCACTCGGTATTTTTGGTCAGATGATGGTGGTTAACCCCCAGCAAAAATTAGTGATCGTTCAATGGTCCGTCTGGCCGAAAGCCAAGCCTGAACCTAACGCTGAGCCCCTGGAAGCCTCACTGATGTTTAATGCCATCGCAAATAATCTTGCGAAATAATCACCAGATTTGCCAAATACCGTTCCTGAATGGGAAGCATCTTGATTCAGAACGGTATTTATCATGGCTTTTACCTGCGCATTACTTGATGAAGTGCGTATTTTTTGTGATATAAATCACTTTTTAATGCAACGAAATGGAAGTTTTCATTGTTTTGTTTTTATACTGATACGCACTTTATCAATAACACTATGACGAGTGCCTACCATGATCGATCCCCACCTACCGCTTACCGACCTTCACCGCCACCTTGATGGCAATATCCGTGCCCAAACCATTCTCGAACTAGGCCGTCAGTTTAATCTCCCTCTGCCAGCCAATGAATTGGCAGCATTGCGCCCACATGTACAAATCACTCAGGCGGAGCCTGACCTGATGAGTTTTCTGCAAAAACTGGATTGGGGCGTCGCCGTGCTGGGCGATCTGGATGCCTGCCGCCGTGTGGCTTATGAAAACGTAGAAGATGCGGCCAATGCCGGGCTACATTATGCAGAATTGCGTTTCTCGCCCTATTACATGGCGCGGAAACACCGCCTGCCGGTAGCTGGTGTGGTCGAAGCGGTGATCGATGGCGTCCGCTCTGGCTGCCGCGAACATAATATCGATGTGCGCCTGATCGGCATAATGAGCCGCACTTTTGGTGCAGGGGTCTGCCTGCAAGAGTTGGAAGGTCTGTTAGCCCATCGTGACGCTGTCACGGCATTGGATCTGGCAGGTGATGAGCTGAGCTTTCCGGGCAACCTGTTTCTTGGCCACTTCAAGCGTGCCCGCGACGCTGGTTTGCGCATTACCGTCCATGCGGGTGAAACCGCCGGGCCGGAAAGCATCTGGCAGGCGATCCGCGAGCTAGGTGCCGAGCGTATCGGCCACGGTGTCAAAGCGGTGCAGGATCCGACCCTGATGGATTTCCTGGCTGAGCACAATATTGGTATTGAGTCTTGCCTGACCTCAAATATTCAGACCAGCACGGTGACTGCACTAGCCCAGCATCCTCTGGCAACGTTTCTACGCCACGGAATATTAGCCTCTATCAATACCGACGATCCGGCAGTTCAGGGCGTTGAGATTGAGCATGAATACCTTGTGGCAGCACCACAGGCCGGGTTGACACCACAAGAAATCCGCACCGCACAGGAAAACGGCCTGAAGATGGCGTTCCTCAGCGAACCAGAGAAACAGGCGTTGCGTAACAAGGTTCAGGGGTAACGCGCTCTATAGCAATGAGGTGGCAAAACCACCTCTTTCTCGCTAATCGATCAACGACAACGTGCCATGATGCCGCCAGCATTGCTCCATATAGGCTATCAATGCTCCAATGCGCAGGTTGCCTCGCCGCTCGGGCAAGTAGATTGCGTACAATGGCTTTGGCGATAAATGGTAAGCGGGAAGCAAAGCGATCACCTCACCTTCAGCAAGTTCGGTTTTAAACAGCCAGGATTGAGCGTAACTGATCCCCAAATGGGCAAGCACCGCCGCCCGTAACCCATCAGAACTATTACAGCTCAATTGCCCATTGACCGGTACGGTAAATACTTCATCATGCAATTTCAGCTGCCAGTAACGCTGTAGCACGGTGGTATTCTGATAAGTGATGCAATGGTGGGTTGCCAGTTGTTCAGGCGTTTGCGGGATACCATAGCGTGCCAGGTATTCTTTTGAGGCAAACAAATTACTGGGGATCTCACCCAGTTTGCGTGCCACCACACCTTCAGGCAACGAATGTCCGCAGCGGAAAGCGACATCAATCCCCGACTGCAACAGATTGGCGATATCATCGCTGAGTAATATCTCGATTTTTAATCCAGAATGCATCTCTAGAAAAGGGGCCAGATGAGGAATAACTTCCATACGGCCAAAAGCCGATGGCACACCAACGCGTAGCACGCCAGATAACTGCCCTTCAGCGTTAGCAATGCGTAATTCCACCTCATCCAACGTTTGTAGAATGGCCCGGCATTCCTGGTAATACAGCAAACCTTGTGCCGTGGGGGCTACATGGCGCGTACTGCGTGCCAGCAATGACGTCCCAAGCCGTTTTTCCAACCCACGGATTTGCTTGCTGATGGTTGGCTGTGAAGTTCCCATTTCACGCGCTACGGCGGTAAAACTCCCACTTTCAATCACTCTTACCAATATCCGCATCGCTGAAAGTTGATCCATTTGACCTCATTGATTCTTTTTAAGAATAAATAATATGCTTTTTTGCCAGCTTATCATGGCATTAATCCTGGCTAATACTCATTGCCTAAATTATTTATAGGAATAAAGGCATGAATCAATTCGATGGCAAGGTAGCTGTAATCACTGGTGGGAACAGCGGTATTGGCTTGGCAACTGCACGTTTGTTACGTCAACAAGGGGCGCAGGTAGCGATCGCCGGGCGCAATAAAAACACGCTAGAACAGGCGGCGAACGAGCTAGGCGTTATGGCGATACAGACAGATGTCAGCCAACCACTGGAGCTGAAAGCTTTCTTTGACACGGTGGCCGAACGTTTCGGTCAGTTTGACTTACTTTTCGCCAATGCGGGCGTATTTCAAAGTAAATTGCTGCCAGAAGTCGATGAGGATCTGTTTGACTGGCACTTCAATATCAACGTTAAAGGCACCTACTTTTCCGTTCAGCATTGTCTGCCCCATTTGCGTGAAGGTGCATCAATAGTGCTCACCAGCTCAATCATGCAGGAAGCGGGCTGGCCAGGATGCAGTGTCTACTCGGCAACTAAAGCAGCGGTGCGCTCACTCGCCCGTAGCTTTGCCGCAGAGTTGGCGCCCCGCAAGATCAGAGTCAACGTGGTCGCCCCTGGTGTCACACAAACGCCTATCCTTGACTGGCCAGAGATGCCAGAACAGGAGCGTAATGCGGTACAGGATACGATACGTTCGCGTATCCCCATGGGGCGCTTTGCAGCGCCAGAGGAAATCGCCCAGGCGGTTCTTTATCTGGCAAGTTCGGCAACTTATATGACGGGTGGAGAAATCCTGCTAGATGGCGGCATGATCACCTTATAACCCCAACCTTGAGCGTAATGCAGGTCAGTTAAGCGCAAAACTGCGTAGCAAGTTGGAGCCCACTCTCCCAAGGGAGAGGGAACTGGTTAACCTTGATTGACACGCCTTCATCCTTGGCCGTTACTTTAACGGCCAAGGCAGCACCACCCGGTGGCTTTCCTCAATCAACGCGATGATCTCGGCGCGCGGGCCCGTAAGCCAGGCGTTGCTGTGGTAAAAACGCTGCAACGTTTGTTC
Organism: Serratia sp. Ag1; assembly: GCF_000743355.1. Lineage (GTDB taxonomy): Bacteria > Pseudomonadota > Gammaproteobacteria > Enterobacterales > Enterobacteriaceae > Chania. The sequence continues at coordinate 151,182 of NZ_JQEI01000014.1, read as the reverse complement.
CATTTCATCAACGTTATCAAACTGGCGCATCAGGTAGTAGGCATCTGACGCATGCAGAGAAAGACCATATTCCAACACCACCAAGCCTGCTTGTTGATGCAGTGGTACGCTACGTTGCTGCATGATGGCGTGAAAATCTTCGCCCGAACCCGCTTTCAGCCGGTATTGTAAAATTTCAACGACTTGAGTCATGGTTTATTCCGTTACCCCATGGGGCTGGCGCGCAAAACCTCTGCAACGCCAGCCATAATGGTGTCAAACAACCGGCAGCGCTTTTTGCTGCTTGGCCGATTCTATGCCCAGCTCGATCATTTCCATCACGCTGATTGCTTCGCTGGCCGGTACCGGATTGCTGCCTTCACCGTTGATCGCATCACGGATCGCAGCGTAATAGGCGGGATAATTGCCCGGAATAGTCAACAGTGGTTTCTCAGCCAGCACGCCATTACGTGACAACGTCACTACACCATCGCGCATGTCGTAGCCCCAATCCTCTTGTGGTAAGCGCTCCCCGGCTTTCAGGCGGTCTTCCTGTGGATCCAGACCAAACTTCACGAAGCTGCCTTGTGTACCATGTACGATATAGCGCGCACTTTCTGCTGCTGCCAATACCGTACCATGGAGTACCACGCGGCGTTTGCCGTAATTCAGCACCGCATGGAAGTAGTCCACCGACTGTGCTCCAGGGCGTAACTCGCCGAGATCGACAAACAGCGTTTCTGGTTTACCAAACAGCTGCAATACCTGATCGAGCAAATGCGGCCCCAAGTCATACCAGATACCGCTACCGACACCACCTTGTTCACGCCAACGCTGACGTATTTCCGGGCGGAAGCGATCGAAGTGGGATTCGAAATACACCACCTCGCCAAGCTCACCTTCTTTCAATAATGCTTTTAGCGTCAGAAAATCGCTGTCCCAACGGCGGTTATGGAATACCGAAAGCAGCAAGCCGCTCTGTTCGGCCTGCTGTTGCAGTTGCTGTGCTTGTGACAACGTCACGGTAAACGGCTTATCAACCACGACATGCTTGCCTGCGGCCATCGCCTGTTGCGCTAAGGGGAAGTGGGTATCGTTCGGGGTCGGGATCACAATCAGGTCAATCGACGGATCGTTGAACAAGGCTTGTGGATCGTTCACCACCGCCATCAACGGCCAGTCGGCATGCACTTTAGCGGCATCGCTACTGGAAACAGCAGCTAGCTCCATCCCCGACGTCCCGACTATCAGCGGTGCATGGAATGTTTTACTGGCGTAGCCGTAACCGACCAGCCCAACACGGATTTTTTCTGCCATGGTATTCCTCTCTTACGCAAACATCGATAAAGCCGATTTGACACCATGGCGCTGGCGCTCACAAGCGGTAAATTCACCTTCAGCGGGATGCAGCCGCTAAAGTGCGATCGCGAGCGTCGTTCGCCGGATAATTGATTTCCAGGCTACGACGGCGGAAATCGCTTGGGCTAACGCCCACACGCTTGCGGAATACCCGTGAGAAATAGAGTTGATCGTCATACCCCACCACACGGCCAATCGTGGCGATCGACTCTTGCGTGGTCTGCAGCAACAGTTTGGCGCGGATCACCCGCTGATCTTCACGCCAGCGCAGAATATTGATCCCCACCTGCTCACGGAACAAATGCGCCAAACGCGAAGGTGACAGGCAAACGTGCCGTGCCACTTCATCAATGCGCAACTCACCGGACAAGTTGCCGGTAATAAACTGGCAGGCTTCGATCACTCTTGGATCCATAATTTTCTGTGGGCTGAGGGGATCTTCCTCCATCGCCCGCAACAACAGGCGTTCGAGCAGATTCATGCCCATCTCTTCGGCAAAGCGACGGCCAGAGCGCTGGGTTTGCTCAATATTGGCAAACAGCCGATCAAACTCCAGCAACAGATTATTGTTGGGCAGAGTCAGGCGGCCCACCTCGTGAGTTTTGCTGTGCCACTCCAACCAGTCGGCCCAGTAGGCACGCGGGCGGAAGTAAACCCAGCGGTGATACCAGCAGTCGCTTTCCGGCGAACGGCCATAGTAGTGCGCCGCCTTGGGGGGGAACAGCAACAGATCGCCCGGATTGCAGTAAAAAGTGTCTTCACCGTCAAAGACTTTGCCCTGGCCTTTAATCGTCAGATTGAGGATATAGCCTTTCATCCCGCCAGGGCGATCGATAAAGAAATCCAGCGGCCCATCAGCCATGATGGGCGTCAGCCCGGCAACCAGATAGGCATTGAAGGTATAACCCGGCAATAACGGGTTCGGTTGAGGTTCATGAACTACACGCTGGTACATCTGGCCTCCAAAAGTGTCATGCTTCACACCGTGCGTTTGGCTTTCTGTTTATAGCGATCAAAAATCACTGCCGCCAACAGGATCACACCGCGCACCACGTATTGCGAAAACGGCGAGATATTCAGCAGGTTCATGGCATTTTCCACCGTCCCCAGGATCAGCACCCCGGCGATCACATAAGAGATCTTGCCAATCCCGCCCTTGAGCGAGACGCCACCCAGCACACAGGCCGAAATCACGATCAACTCATAGCCAATCGAGGTCATCGGCTGGCCGCTGGTCATACGCGAAGCCAGAATGATGCCCGCAGCGGCGGATACCAGCCCAGAAAGCACAAAAATGATGATTTTGGTGCGCACCACCGGCACCCCAGCCAGGCGAGCCGCTTCTTCGTTGCCGCCAATCGCCAGCGTATTACGGCCAAAAGTGGTTTTATTCAGTAAAAAACCAAACAGGATCAGGCAAACCACGGTGATCCAGATCGGTGCTGGCAGCCCCAGCCAGTTGGTGTTACCGAGTATAAAGAAGCGTTCATCCTCGATCCCCACCGCTTTACCGTCGGAAATGATGTAGGCCAATCCACGGAAGATCTGCATGGTAGCCAGCGTAGTGATCAGGGCATTGATTTTCAGCCGGGCGATCACAAAACCGTTGATCAGCCCAGAGAGCACGCCGAGCAACAGCCCTGCGCTAACACCGATCCACAGGCTTTCGGTCATGTTGATCACCACTGCGGCGGTGACACCCGCGCAGGCGATCACCGAGGCTACCGACAGATCGAAGTCGCCAGAAGCCAGGCAGAACAGCATGCCACAGGCCACCATGCCAGACATGGAGATCGCCAGGCCCAAGCCTTTCATATTAATAAAGCTGCCAAAGTTCGGCACAAACAGCGCACAGGCAATGAACAGCACCGCAAACACCACCAGCATGCCGTAGCTGTCCCAGATCCGCGCCAGCCCTTGGCCACTGCGGGTTTTTACAGATTCGGTCGTCATGGTAGACATCTCTTTCTCCTTCACAATCAGGCCACCGCCGCAGCGATATTTGGGGTACTCAGCATCGCCAGGCTGAGGGCTTGTTCCTCAGTGGCATCTTCATGGCTTAACTCACCGGAAATCGCCCCTTCACGCATCACAATGATGCGATCCGCCAGCCCCAGCACTTCCGGCAAATCGCTGGAAGCAAACAGCACCGCAATACCCTGCTGTGCCAACTGATAAATGACGTGGTAGATCTCATGCTTTGCCCCAACATCAATACCGCGCGTCGGTTCATCCAGCAGGATCACCTTCATCTCTTCCGACAGCCAGCGGCCAAGGATCGCCTTCTGCTGGTTACCACCGGAAAGGTTCATAATCAGTTGTTCAGCACTGGGGGTTTTGATGTTCAACGCACGAATGTGGTGATCGGCATTGCTGGTTTCCCAGGCGTTATTAATCAGGCAACCGGCTTTGATGCTTTTGCGGCGAGCGCTGATGTTGATATTGTCACGCACCGAATGCACCGGAATGATGCCGTCGATCTTGCGATCTTCCGGGCACAGCATGATCCCGGCGCGAATAGCATCGATCGGGGAGCGGATCGCCAGCGGTTGACCATCCAGCGTCAAACTGCCTGCACTGACCGAGGTCGCGCCAAAAATCCCTTTCATCAGTTCGCTGCGCCCGGCCCCCACTAAGCCAAACAGGCCGACAATCTCCCCGGCTCGCACGCTAAGATCGATCGGGGTTTTCACGCCCGTGGCTTTGAAACCGGCCAACCGCAAGCGTATCGCACCTAATTCACGCGCTTGATAGCCGTAAACATCGCCAAGATCGCGCCCTACCATCGCCTGCACCAGTTGAGCATTATTCACCTGCTGCATATCGTTGAACGTGCGCACGTAGCGGCCATCTTTAAACACGGTAATTGCATCGCTAAGGGCAAAAATCTCTTCCATGCGGTGCGATACATACAGGATCACCCGCCCCTCGGCACGCAGTTCGCGGATCACCCGGAACAGTTGTTCGATCTCACGAGCAGACAGCGAACTGGTCGGTTCGTCAAAGGCGATCACTTTGGCATTGCGCGCCAGTGCCTTGGCGATCTCCACCATTTGCCACTGACCGATCGACAGGTACTTGAGCGGCGTATCCGGATCGATGTCCAGGCCAAGGTGCTCCAGTTGCAAACCAGCCTCGTAACGCAGCAATCTACGATCCACCAGCCCGAGCTTGGTGGGCAGTTGACCAAGATAGATGTTCTCGGCCACCGTCATTTCCGGCACCAGATGCAATTCCTGATAGATAATCGCCACACCAGCGTTCAACGCTTCGGTGGTATTGCTGAACTGCACCGGCTGACCATTGAGAATGATTTCACCCTGGCTCGGAACATAATTGCCACTGAGGATCTTCAGCAGCGTGGACTTGCCCGCACCGTTCTCCCCCATCAGCGCGTGGATCTGCCCGGCCTGACAGCTAAAGCTGATATCATCCAATGCTTTTACGCCGGGGAAGCTTTTACCGATGCCTTTAAAAGCCAGATAGGGCGTTACGGCGGTCATAATGCTTTCCTCATGGTGTTGACACAAAGCCGCCCGCGTAACGCAGGCGGCACAACAAATTACATCAGGCCTTTTTTCTGCAGTTCGGTTTTAAAGTTGTCGCGGGTGATCAGCACCACGTCGGTCACTTCGGTGAACTTTTGTGGTTCTGCGCCTTTTTCTACCCAGTCATGCAGCATTTGGATGCTCTTATAGCCATGAATATCGGGGCTTGGCAGCAGGGAGCCATAGAAACCGGTCGACTGCGCTTTAGAGAGTTCACTGACCGCATCAACGCCGTTGATGCCAATACCGATGACGTTTGGTGCTTTAAAGCCCTGGCCTTCGGTCGCGCGCACACCGCCCAGCACGGTGTTGTCGTTCATGCCGACGATCAGCCAGTTTTTCACTTCTGGATGCTGCACCAGCATAGAGTTAGCCGCGTCGAATGCCCCTGGGATATCATTAGATTTGGTCGGGACTTTATAGATCTGCTTTTCTGGGAAGCCCGCTGCTTTCAGCGCGGCCATCGACCCGCCAGTGCGGCGGCGGGCGGTGTCCAGCTCATCCGCCGTGATCGCCATCACGCCAGTATCCGTCACTTTCCAACCGCGCTTGTTCATCTCATTCCACAGCTCCTGGCCCTGACGCTCGCCGATTTTGGTCGCTGCCATCATCACCAACGGTACGCTGTCCATCGGAACGCCTTTGGCATTAACGAACTGATCGTCAACCGCGATCACTTTCAGATCGTAACTGCGCGCCTTGGCCACAATCGCCGAACCGAGCTTCGGATCGGGCGTACAGATAACAAACCCCTTCGCACCGCTGGCCGCCAGACTGTCGATGGCGTTCAGGGTTTTCTCCCCATCCGGCACGGCGATTTTGATCACCTCAAACCCGAGATCTTTCCCGGCTTTGTCGGCGAAATTCCATTCGGTCTGGAACCAGGGTTCCTCTGGTTGTTTAACTAAAAAGCCCAGCTTCATGGTCTCGGCGATAGCCGAATGTGACATAACCGCCGTCAGACCGATGACCGCCAGTGCCTTAGTGAATTTATGCATGATGCTCTCCGCTGTGTTGTTTTCTGCAGCAGTGAAACGGGCTTGCTGTGAAAACGTTATCATTAGGGTATCAATCACGGCATAGCGCTTATTGCGCGCCATCTTCCGATCTCAACAGTAAGACGGGAACAGTTTTAACGGGTATTTGTTACCCAAATGTAGAGCGCTATCACATCCAGGAATAACAGCAGATATATCCATATATTCAGCAAATTTGGCCCGTAGATAACTTTTGACTGCCATCACAAAATGACTGCAGGGAGCAGAAAAGTGCATACTTCCAGCTAACCGCTCCTCACCTGCCTCGCCCCCGCGCTCCTATCGTTAATCACTGTCTAACAACGAAGGAGTCAGCATCATGACGGCAGGCGCGATCACCCTGGGACTGGACTTTGGCAGCGATTCGGTAAGGGTACTGGCTGTCGAGTGCCATAATGGCAATGAACTGGATACCGAGGTGGTTTACTACCCTCGCTGGCAACGCGGTGAATTTTGCCACGCGGCAGAAAACCAGTTTCGCCACCATCCGCTTGACTATATCGAAGCCATGGAACAGGCAATTGTCGCTGTGGTACAGCGCATGAGCCCAACACAGCGGCAAGCGGTGATCGGCATTGGCGTCGACTCCACCGGCTCCACCCCTGCACCGATCGATGAAAACGGCGATGTGCTGGCGCTGCGCCCGGAATTTGCCAGCAACCCCAACGCCATGTTTGTGTTGTGGAAAGATCACACCGCGATTGAAGAAGCCGATGCCATTAACCAACTGTGCCGCAGCGGTGATTTCCCCGATTATTCGCGCTATATCGGCGGTGTTTATTCCTCCGAATGGTTCTGGGCCAAGATCCTGCATGTTTCACGCCAGGATGCCGCCGTTCGTCAAGCTGCCGCTTCCTGGGTAGAACTGTGTGACTGGGTGCCCGCGCTGCTTTCCGGTACCACCGCACCGCACCAGTTGAAACGTGGCCGTTGCAGCGTCGGGCATAAAACCCTGTGGCACCCGGATTGGGGTGGCTTGCCACCAAAAGCGTTCTTTGCAGCGCTGGATCCGTTGCTGGTGAACGATTTGCCCTATCCGCTGTTTACCGGCTCTTACACTGCCGATCTGCCCGTCGGTACGCTAACCAAAGCCTGGGCGCAACGGCTGGGGCTGCCTGAGAGCGTGGTGCTTTCCGGCGGGGCTTTTGACTGCCATATGGGGGCGGTTGGGGCCGGAGCCCAGCCTTATACGCTGGTGAAAGTGATTGGCACTTCGACTTGCGACATCCTGATCGCCGAACGTCAACGCGTGGGCGAACGCGCCATCGGTGGCATCTGCGGCCAGGTGGACGGCAGCGTAGTACCAGAGACTATCGGCATGGAGGCAGGGCAATCCGCTTTTGGCGATATGTATGCCTGGTTCAGCCGCCTGCTCAGTTGGCCATTGCGCGAGGCTGCCAAAAATCAGCCGCAGTTGCAGGCGCAGCTACAACAGATTGAAAACGGCATGCTGCAGGCTCTGACCGCCGCCTGGGCGGAAAACCCGTCGCTTGACCACTTGCCGGTAGTGCTGGACTGGTTTAATGGCCGCCGCACGCCCTATGCCAACCAGCGCCTCAAAGGCGTGATCGCCGATCTGAACCTCGGCACCGATGCCCCCACCCTGTTTGGTGGCTTTATCGCCGCTACCGCTTTTGGTGCTCGCGCCATTATGGAGTGCTTTGAGCAGCAGGATATTCCTGTCGATAACGTGCTGGCATTAGGCGGCATTGCCCGCAAGTCACCCGCGATCATGCAGGTTTGTGCCGACGTGATGAACCGCCCGCTGCAGATTGTCGCTTCCGATCAATGCTGCGCTCTGGGGGCTGCGATCTTCGCCGCCGTTGCCGCCGAACATTTCAGCGACGTCCCGCAGGCACAACAGCAGATGGCTTGCAGTATCGAACGCACTCTGCAGCCTAACCCACAGCGGGTGGCACGTTATCAGCAATTGTATGAGCGTTATCAGCAGTGGTGCCAGGCCGCTGAGCCGCGCTATACCCTTCATACTTCAAGTTGCTTGGGTGTTGGCTTCCCTCACTCACCCCAGTCACTTACTTGAGTAAGCTCCTGGGGCTTCGTTCGGTTGCCACCTACAAGCAACTCGAATTATTTTGGGTATATACCACACAGCTTTAATTTATTTCCTTTATTATCAGGAGTCTTTGATGAACGTCTTCAAACAGCGTGAAGTCTGGTTCGTGATCGGCAGCCAGCATCTGTATGGCCCGAAAACCTTGCAGCAGGTAAAAGAAAACGCCGAACAGGTAGTTAATCGCCTCAATAGTGAAGCTGGTCTGCCGGTAAAACTGGTGCTGAAACCCCTGGTCACTACACCGGATGAAATCACCGCCGTCTGCCGCGACGCCAACTATCATCAGGGCTGTATCGGTATCCTTACCTGGCTGCACACCTTCTCTCCGGCAAAAATGTGGATTGCCGGGCTGTCGATTCTCAACAAACCGCTGTTGCAGTTCCATACCCAGTTCAACGCTGAAATTCCCTGGAACAGCATGGATATGGACTTTATGAATCTGAACCAGACCGCCCACGGTGGCCGCGAATTCGGATTTATTGGCGCACGCATGCGCCAGCAACACAGCGTGATCGCAGGGCATTGGCAGGATCCTGCCGCACATCAGCGTATTGCCCAATGGATGCGTGTGGCCGCCGCCAAGCAGGAGAGCCAGCAACTGAAAGTGGCACGCTTTGGCGACAATATGCGCGAAGTGGCAGTAACCGACGGCGACAAAGTGGGGGCGCAAATCCAGTTCGGTTACTCGGTCAACGCCTATGGCATCGGTGATTTGGTCAGCGTGATCAACGAAGTGAGTAAAGGTGACGTCAATACGCTAATCGAAGAGTACGAAGCCAGTTATGAACTCAGCGATGTCGTGAAAAGTCACGGCGCGAAACGTGAGAATCTGCTGGACGCCGCCCGCATCGAGCTGGGGATGAAACGCTTTCTGGAGCAGGGTAAATTCCACGCCTTCACCACCAACTTTGAAGACCTGCACGGTATGAAGCAGTTGCCGGGGCTAGCCGTACAACGCCTGATGCAGCAAGGCTACGGCTTTGGCGGCGAAGGCGATTGGAAAACCGCCGCTCTGTTGCGCATTCTGAAGGTCATGGGTTCAGGCTTAAACGGTGGCACTTCGTTTATGGAAGATTACACCTACAACTTCCAGCCGGGTAACGATCTGGTGGTAGGGTCGCATATGCTGGAAGTGTGCCCATCGATCGCCAAAGAGCAAAAACCACTGCTGGATGTTCAGCGCCTAGGCATCGGCGGCAAAGCCGATCCGGCCCGCCTGATTTTCTCTACTCCGGCAGGCCCGGCGGTGAACGCCAGCCTGATCGACATGGGCGATCGCTTCCGCCTGCTGGTGAATCAGGTCGATACCATTGAACAACCTCACCCGTTACCAAAACTGCCGGTAGCCCGCGCCATCTGGCGAGCACAGCCAACGCTGGCAACGGCGGCAGAGGCCTGGATCCTCGGCGGCGGTGCGCACCATACAGTGTTCTCACAAGCCATCAATGCCGATTATCTGCGCCTGTATGCCGAAATGCATAACATCGAATTCCTGCTGATTGACAATGCCACCAACCTACCGGCCTTCAAGAATGAAATCCGCTGGAATGAAGTCTATTTCCAACTGAATCGCCGTTAACCTGCCATAAAACTGCAACCGGTTTCTGAAACCGGTTGCAAAAACATTTCCAATCCACATAAACTATCCTCAAGTTACCTTCCTACAAAGAGAGAATAGTTATGTCTGCTTTCCCGAAAGATTTCCTCTGGGGTGCGGCCAGCGCAGCGTATCAGGTTGAAGGTGCGCATGATGTTGACGGTAAAGGCCCTTCCATCTGGGATACCTTCTCCCACCTGCCAGGCACCACCTACCAGGGCACCAATGGCGATGTCGCCGTCGATCACTACCATCGTTTCCGTGAAGACGTGGCGCTGATGGCGGAGATGGGCTTGCAAAGTTACCGGTTTTCCATTTCCTGGCCACGCCTGCTGCCACAGGGCCGTGGCACCATCAACGAAGCCGGGGTCAAGTTCTACAGCGATCTGATCGATGCACTGCTGGAACATAACATCGAACCGATGATTACCCTGTACCACTGGGATCTGCCGCAAGCATTGCAGGACGAAGGCGGTTGGGAAGCACGCAGCACCGCAGAGGCCTTCGAGGAGTATGCCCGCCTGTGCTACCAGCGTTATGGCGATCGCGTCAAGCTCTGGTCAACCTTCAATGAAACCGTCTGCTTTATCGGTTTTGGCTACATCACTGGCGGTCACCCACCGGGTATAAAAGAACCTGCGCGCGCGTTGCAGGCCTGCCACCACGTGTTTGTCGCCCATGCCAAAGCGGTGGCAGCATTCCGCACCAGCGGGATCGAGGGCAAAATCGGCTTTGTTAACGTGTTGCAGACCCATACCCCACTCAGCCAGTCTCCAGACGATCTGGCCGCCTATCAGCTGGCGGAAGGCATTTTCACCCACTGGTTGTACGATCCGGTGCTGAAAGGCGAATACCCGGCAGAATTGCTGGCGCAAGCCCAGGCTGTATGGGGTGTGCCGCAGTTTGCTCCAGGTGATGAACAGCTCTTGAGCAACAATATCTGTGACTTTATCGGCCTGAACTACTACAAACGTGAAACCATCGCCGCCAACCAGCAAGAATCACACCTGACCATGAATACCTCGGGCGAAAAAGGCAAAGGCCACCAGCAAGGTAGCGAATTCGGTTTCAAAGGGCTGTTCAAGTTCGTGCGGAACCCGAACGGGGTTTATACCGATTGGGACTGGGAGATTTATCCGCAGGGCCTGACCGAAGGCATCATGAACATCAAAGCACGTTATGGCGATATTCCAATGTATATCACCGAAAACGGCTTAGGTGCCAAAGATCCGATTATTGATGGTGAAGTGGTGGATGACGATCGTATCGATTATCTGCGCCAACATATCAATGCCGTTGAAGACGCCATCAAGCAAGGTGCCGACGTGCGTGGCTACTATCCGTGGTCGTTTATCGACTTGCTGAGCTGGCTCAATGGCTTCCAGAAGCAATACGGCTTTGTTTATGTGGATCACAACAAAGATCTGGCGCGCCAACGCAAGAAAAGCTTCTTCTGGTATCAGAAGCTGATCGGCAGTAATGGAGCGGAGCGGTAATTTTGCAGGCGGGCTCTGCTGAGCCCGCCGATTGTTTTTGAGCTAGAGATAAAAGTGGCAACACTTGCTTCTGACCAGCCATTCCCTTCTGGCACCCTTTTCATTTATCGCCTAATATGGGTATAAATAGGTACGATTCGTACCGTTTTGTACTGATAAAGGGGGTAGCAAATGCACAGTTTCACGGCCAGTGAAGCCAAGATCCAGTTTGGGGAAGTCATCAGCAAAGCGATGCGCGAACCTGTCAGCATTACCAAAAATGGCCGCCCGAAGGTAGTGGTGATGTCTTATGAAGACTTCAACGCTTTTGAAGAACTCAAGCGGCAAAATCTGAAAGCTGTTTTGGCAAAGTCCATTGCCCAAGCGGAAAGAGGCCAACTGCACGATCTCGACGATGTCTTCAGTGACCTGACGCCAGATGAACTGAAGCAGGCAGAGGGATAAGAATGACCGTCAGATTTACTACTGACGCCAAGGTTCAGTTTCGTAAAATCCGCGCCTATTCACAACAGCGGTGGGGAAAAGAAATTGCTGACCTATACGCACAATCTATCCGCACTATTCTGACTGAAATGCTTGACCACCATCCTTCTCCGGGGCTAGCCCGAGAGGAGTTAGGGCCAGGAATCAAGAGTTTCCCCTGTGAAAGCCATATGCTTTACTATCGCGAAACTTCATATGGCATCGAGGTGCTCGCGGTACTCCACCAAACACAGGAACCGCTGCGCCACCTGCAACCGAATATACCGCCTGCTGGTGACGAATCGCCCCTAACCCGTTAAGCTATGCGGCTTATCACGCCAAATCATGTCACTCAGGATACCGTTATGACTCAAGCTGAATATTCCCGCATCGGCGGTTGGCTGCTGGCCCCCATGGCCTATCTGATCGTCACCTTGCTTAGCGCCAGCCTGATGTTGATGCTGTACGGTATGGCGATCTTTATGCCGGAATCGCGCGAATACCTGATCACTAATGCCCAAGCGTTCACCATGCAATGGTATTTCTCCGTGCTCACCGCGTTGGTGATGTGGGGCTTCACCCTGTATCTGCTGTGGCTGTTCTGCCAACGTTCGCAGCGTTTCCCTAAACTGTTTCTGCTCTGGTTGCTGATCACCGTGCTGCTGGCGATCAAAACCTTTGCTTTCTCCCCGGTGTCGGACGAGATGGCGGTGCGTAGCCTGATGTGGCCGCTGCTGATGGCGGCATTGCTGGTGCCCTATATCAAACGCTCCCAGCGGGTAAAGGGCACTTTTGTCGAGCGATAGCCATCCCGCAGGGCAAATTTTCATCAAAAGACACAAAAAAGCGCTATACCCCTGCGATTCATCGGTTGTCGTTATGCCGCCAATTCCCGATAATAGGCGGCTTTTATTTTTTTAGGCATCGCAATGACCGAATACCTGCTTCTGTTTGTCGGCACCGTGCTGGTGAATAACTTTGTCCTGGTGAAGTTTCTGGGCCTGTGCCCATTTATGGGCGTTTCCAAAAAACTGGAAAGCGCCATCGGCATGGGAATGGCCACCACATTCGTGATGACCATGGCCTCTGTCTGCGCCTGGCTCATCAACAGCTTTATCCTGATCCCGCTGGATCTGGTGTATCTGCGCACGCTGTCCTTCATCCTGGTGATCGCCGTTGTGGTGCAATTTACCGAAATGGTGGTGCGCAAAACCAGCCCGGCGCTGTATCGCCTGCTGGGGATCTTTCTGCCGCTGATCACCACCAACTGTGCCGTGCTGGGTGTGGCGTTGCTTAACGTCAACTTGGGTTATAACTTCCTGCAATCTGCGGTCTATGGCTTTAGCGCTGCCGCAGGTTTTTCGCTGGTGATGGTGCTGTTCGCCGCCATCCGTGAACGCTTGGCGGTCGCCGACGTGCCAGCCCCGTTTCGTGGTTCTTCAATTGCGCTGATCACCGCCGGGCTGATGTCGCTGGCCTTTATGGGCTTCACTGGATTGGTGAAATTCTGATGACCGCGTTGTGGATAGCCGTTGCTGCATTGAGTACATTGGGGCTGCTGTTTGGCGTGGTGTTGGGTTTTGCCGCACGCCGCTTTGAAGTAGAAGAAGATCCGATTGCCGAGCAGGTGGATGAGATCCTGCCGCAAAGCCAGTGTGGCCAATGCGGCTACCCCGGCTGCCGCCCGTATGCCGAAGCCGTCGCCAATGGCGAAATGATCAACAAATGCGCCCCCGGTGGCGAGCAGGTCATGCTGAAACTGGCAGAATTGCTCAATGTCGAACCGCAACCGCTGGACGGCGGCGAAGCGGTTGCCGAACCGGTGCGTAAAGTCGCGTTTATCGATGAAGCCAACTGCATCGGTTGCACCAAATGCATTCAAGCCTGCCCGGTCGACGCCATTGTTGGCGCCACCCGCGCGATGCACACGGTGATAGCCGATCTCTGTACCGGCTGCGACCTGTGCGTCGCCCCCTGCCCAACCGATTGTATTGAAATGAAACCGGTCGCCACCACTACCGCCAACTGGAAGTGGGATATGCAGGCTATTCCGGTGCAAGTGATTCACGTGGAGCAACATGTTTAATCTGTTCACCGCCTTCAAAAAAGACCGGATTTGGGATTTCAACGGTGGTATTCATCCACCCGAAATGAAAACCCAATCCAGCGGTGTGCCGCTGCGCGTGGTTCCCCTGCCGGACGTATTTATCATCCCGCTGCAACAGCATTTGGGGCCAGAGGGCGAGTTGTGCGTTAAGGCTGGCGATCGGGTATTGAAAGGCCAACCGCTGACCTTTGGCCGTGGCCGCACGCTGCCGGTCCATGCGCCTACTTCAGGAATCATTCGCGCCATTGAACCCCGTGTGACAGCCCATCCCTCCGGATTGGCAGAGCCATGCGTGATCATTGAGCCGGACGGAGAAGATCGCTGGTGTGAGCTGGCGCCCGTGGCGGATTACCGCCAATTAAATGCAGAAGATTTGATCCAACGTATCCACCAGGCCGGAATTGCCGGTTTGGGCGGCGCAGGGTTCCCCACCGCCAGTAAGTTACAGGGCGGCAACCACCAGGTAGAAACGCTGATCCTGAATGCCGCTGAATGTGAACCTTACATTACAGCCGACGATCGTTTGATGCAGGAACATGCCGCTCAGATTATTGAAGGTACTCAGATCCTGCGTCATCTACTGCAACCCAAGCTGACGCTGATCGGCATTGAGGATAACAAACCGCAGGCAATCGCCGCGTTAAAAACCGCATTGCGCGATCATACTGATATCGCACTGCGCGTTATTCCTACCAAATACCCCTCCGGTGGAGCCAAGCAGCTAACCAAGATCCTGACCGGCCAAGAAGTGCCGCATGGCAAGCATTCATCCTCTATCGGGGTGTTGATGCAAAACGTCGGCACTGCGTTCGCCATCAAGCGCGCGATTGTGGATGGTGAGCCGCTGATTGAACGTGTGGTCACTTTAACGGGCGATGCGATGAGCCAACCGGGCAACGTCTGGGCGCGCCTTGGCACGCCGGTTCAGCATCTGTTGGCGTTTGGCGGTTTCCAACCACAGGCACAAACGCAGCAGATGGTGATCATGGGTGGCCCACTGATGGGCTTTACTTTGCCCTCTCTGGACGTGCCGGTGGTCAAAATCAGCAACTGCCTGTTGGCCCCAACGATCAACGAAATGGCAGCACAGGAACAGGAGCAATCCTGCATCCGTTGCGGGTTGTGCGTTGATGCCTGCCCTGCCGGGCTGCTGCCGCAGCAGCTTTACTGGTTCAGTAAAGGTAACGAACACGAGAAAGCGCGTAACCATAACCTGTTCGATTGCATTGAATGCGGTGCATGCGCTTATGTCTGCCCGAGTAATATTCCGCTGGTGCAGTACTACCGCCAAGAAAAAGCGGAGATCAAAGCGCTGGATCAGGAAGCAACCCGCACCGCAGAAGCCAAGGCGCGTTATGAAGCTAAACTGGCACGATTAGAGCGTGAAAAATTGGCGCGGGAAGAACGCCATAAAAAAGCCGCAGTGACGTTGACTGACAGCGATCAGGACGCCGTCAGCGCCGCTCTGGCGCGAGTGCGCAGCAAAAACAGTGCAGCCGCGGGCATGATAATTACCGGGATAGAACCAGACAACAGTGCTGCTATTGCCGCTCGCGAAGCGCGTAAGGCACAGGCCAGAGAGCGTAAGGCTCAGTTAGTCCCAACGGAATCCCAAGTAACTCAAGCAGTAACCGAAGAAACCGATCCGCGCAAGGCGGCGGTTGCCGCCACGCTCGCTCGTGTGAAAGCCAAGAAAGCCGCACAGCAGGCAGCCCCAACGGTTACCGCTGAACCGGCTGAGTCTGCAACGGAACAAGATCCACGCAAAGCCGCCGTTGCCGCCGCGCTCGCTCGCGTGAAAGCCAAGAAAGCCGCACAGCAGGCCACCCCGGCGGTTACCGCTGAACCGGTTGAACCCGCAGCGGAACAAGATCCGCGCAAAGCCGCCGTTGCCGCTGCCATTGCACGCGTGAAAGCCAAGAAAGCCGCACAGCAGGCAACCCCAACGGTTACCGATGAATCGGCTGAACACTTAGCGGAACAAGATCCACGCAAAGCCGCCGTTGCCGCTGCCATTGCACGCGTAAAGGCGAAGAAGGCGGCGCAACAACTCGCCACTGCGGATAAAGAGTAATGAAGTAAGCCTTGCAGAACGCAAGGCTTAGTTTAATCGATAGAAATCAAATAGGTGTAGTTAATATCAATCTGGCGCAGTTTAGCATCCGGTTGCCACTCTTTGGCTTCCAGCATTTCCATCTCAACGCTGCCTTTTACCTCGTTAAGTAAACCAGGCCGCACGTTGGCTATCAGATAAGAGACAAACTGGCCGCACTCTTTCGCCGTTCCCTGATGGCTGATAGAGATATATTCACGCCCTGGAACATGAATATTATCAATCTGATGACCGGAGAGAATATCTTTCTTATGCTCGGGTTCTACGGCAATGATGTGTGTGGATAAACACTCGTCATCACCCGATTCCCGCGCGGCGTGGATGCTGAACACTTTGTGGCACTCAACGTTCAATCCCCGGAAAAAGTCTTTAAATATCTCGGATTTCATGGCTACGCAGGAAGAAAGCTCCATCTCCTCCGCAGCATCAAACTCCAGTTCTCGGGTGACCCCCACCAGATGCATATCCGGCAGCGTCAGCCGCTTCACTTCGGGGTAAAAATCCGCCTCATAGCGCGCATCGAAATTGAAGCGCGGCATCAGGTTTTTCACATCCCATTTGTCCATGGTACGGTAACGGTTTGGCGTGATGCCAAAACGCTGTTTGAACATGCGGGTAAAGGTTTGCTGCGAGTCAAAACCCAGCTCATCTGAAATATCAATAATCGAACGATGAGTAATGCGCAGGGCTACTGCAGCCCGGGTAAGAATACGTGAGCGAATGTAGGTGGCAAGCTGAATGCCAGTGATACGTTTGAACTTGCGCTGCAAATGCCACTTGGAATAACCGGAAATTCGCGCGACTTCATCAAGGTTGGGCCGCGTCTCCAGATGGATCTCTACCCATTCAATCAGTTCTTCAATAAAATAAATGTCTTCATTGGTCATTATTATTTGTTCGCCAACTAAATAATACTTGGGATAGTAACCTATCTGGATTATATAAAAGTTGTTATTTTGTGCGGGTAAGCGCCACAAATATATCCCCAAAATAATCCGCGTTGCTTGAAGGCGACAACGCACAACCAACCCCCAGGCAACGTGAAGTATGAAGCGTATCGCACTGAACGCTTTATACTCGAAGCCCGCCAACCTCAGATTAACCTAGCGCATGTTTATAACAAAAAGGTAGAATGCAGCGCTCTAATTTCCCTCAGTGCCGCAGAACAAGGCACTGTGAACGTGCTGATAACATGGCAAAGAAATGGTAGTGACTCTATGAAGTTCAGGCCGGTACAACAAACAGCCACCAAAGGCTTACACATCGCCAGTTCCCCGTTTACCCATAACCAGCAAAACACCCGCCGGATCATGCTTTGGGTGATGCTGGCCTGTATCCCTGGTATGGCCGCACAGGTGTGGTTTTTTGGCTATGGCAATCTGGTGCAGACGGCACTGGCCATGGTCACTGCGCTACTGGCAGAATCCGCAGTCCTCGCTTTGCGTAAACAACCGGTACGCGCGCGCCTGGCGGATAACTCAGCCCTGCTCACCGCGCTGCTGCTGGGGATCAGTTTACCGCCGCTGGCACCTTGGTGGATGATCGTGATCGGCACCTTTTTTGCGATCGTGATCGCCAAGCAGCTTTACGGTGGCTTGGGGCAAAACCCGTTTAACCCGGCAATGGTCGGTTATGTGGTGCTGCTGATCTCCTTCCCGGTGCAAATGACCAGTTGGTTGCCACCCGATGAGCTACGGACGACCGCACTGTCGTTCCAGGATACCCTGCTGACTATTTTCACTGGACACACCGTTCAAGGGGCCACCATCCATCAACTCCAGATAGGCATTGACGGTATCAGCCAGGCCACCCCGCTCGATGGGTTTAAAACCGGCCTGCGCAGCGGGCATTCGGTGGAGCAAGTCTTGCAACAGCCACTGTTTGGCGGCGTTCTGGGCGGTATCGGCTGGCAGTGGATCAACCTGGGCTTTTTAGCTGGCGGGCTGTTTATGCTGGGCCGCAGGCTGATTCACTGGCAGATCCCTGTCAGTATGCTGGCTGCGGTCGGGTTCTGTTCGGGCTTGGCATGGCTGCTGGATCCCGCTCATCAGGCATCGCCGTTGCTGCATCTGTTCTCCGGCGCCACCATGCTTGGCGCATTCTTTATCGCCACCGATCCGGTCAGCGCCGCTACCACGCCCAAAGGCCGGTTGATCTATGGCGCGCTGGTGGGTTTGCTGGTCTGGCTGATTCGCGTTTATGGCGGTTATCCCGACGGTGTAGCTTTTGCCGTACTGCTGGCCAATATCACCGTACCGCTCATCGATCACTACACGCAGCCGCGTGTCTATGGCCACCGCTGAGGAACTATCATGCTGAATTCCATGAGAAAGCATGGCATCACCCTGGCGGTGTTTGCTGCAGTGACCACCGGTTTAACCGCGATGGTCTACACCTTGACCAAAAATACCATTGCCCATCAGGCAGCGCTCCAGCAGAAAGCCTTGCTGGATCAGGTAGTTCCACCGGAGTATTACGACAACGATATGCAAAGCGAATGCCTGTTGGTCAGCGATCCGGCTTTAGGCAACGGTGCGCCACATCATTTATATCTGGCACGTAAAAATGGCCAACCGGTGGCAGCGGCGCTGGAAACCACTGCGCCAGACGGCTATTCCGGTGCCATAAAATTACTGGTGGGCGCTGATTTCAGCGGCACCGTATTCGGTACTCGGGTCGTGGAACATCACGAAACACCGGGGCTTGGCGATAAAATTGAATTACGCATTTCAGACTGGATCGCCTCTTTCAGCGGTAAAAAAGTGGAAGGCCCCGCTGATAGCCGCTGGGCAGTGAAGAAAGACGGCGGTATGTTCGATCAGTTCACCGGGGCCACTATCACCCCGCGTGCCGTGGTCAACGCCGTGCGCCGTACAGCGTTGTATATGGAAACGCTGCCATCTAAACTGGATACTTTACCTGTCTGTGGAGCCAGCGAATGAGTGAAGTCAAAGAGTTAATCGTTCAGGGGCTGTGGAAGAACAACTCCGCGCTGGTGCAGTTATTGGGCCTGTGCCCGCTGCTGGCGGTGACGTCAACCGCCACCAATGCGCTGGGGCTGGGGTTGGCCACCACGCTGGTGCTGACCATCACCAACGGCTCCATTTCAGCCTTGCGTCGTTGGGTGCCCAGCGAAGTGCGTATTCCGATTTATGTGATGATCATTGCGGCTGCGGTGAGCATCGTGCAGATGCTGATCAACGCCTACGCGTTCGGTCTCTATCAGTCTTTGGGGATCTTTATCCCGCTCATCGTCACCAACTGCATCGTGGTAGGCCGCGCAGAAGCTATCGCGGCAAGAAAACCGGTTGGTTTAGCCTTAGTCGATGGTCTTGCCATTGGTCTGGGAGCCACCGGAGCCATGTTTGTGCTCGGTTCGCTGCGCGAACTGATTGGCAATGGCACCCTGTTTGACGGGGCCGATATGCTGTTGGGCAGTTGGGCCAAGGTGCTGCGGATTGAGGTGGTGCATTTCGATACGCCGTTCCTGTTGGCGATGCTGCCACCGGGTGCCTTTATTGGCCTGGGGCTGATGTTGGCCACCAAATATCTGATTGATGAACAAATGAAGGTACGCAAAGCCAAGCTTTTGCCAACGGAAGAGCAAATTGGGCAAGGACACACAGAGAAAGCGTCATGAATAAAGAGAAACGCCTGGAAATTCTTACCCGTTTGCGGGACAACAACCCACATCCGACCACGGAACTGGTTTACAGCACGCCTTTCGAATTGCTGATTGCGGTGCTACTTTCCGCACAGGCCACCGACGTCAGCGTTAACAAGGCTACCGCCAAGCTCTACCCAATCGCCAACACTCCGGCAGCCATGCTGGCTTTGGGGGTTGATGGCGTGAAAGAGTACATCAAGACCATCGGCCTGTTTAACAGCAAGGCCGAGAACGTGATAAAAACCTGCCACCTGTTGCTGGAAAAGCACGCAGGCGAAGTGCCGGAAGATCGTGCAGCCCTGGAGGCTTTACCCGGTGTGGGCCGCAAAACCGCCAATGTGGTGCTCAACACCGCTTTTGGCTGGCCAACCATCGCCGTTGATACACATATTTTCCGCGTTTGTAATCGCACGGGTTTCGCCCCGGGGAAAAACGTTGAACAAGTGGAAGAAAAGTTGCTGAAAGTGGTCCCTGCCGCGTTCAAAGTTGACTGCCATCATTGGCTGATCCTGCATGGCCGTTATACCTGCATCGCGCGCAAACCGCGCTGCGGCTCATGCATGATTGAAGACCTGTGCGAATTCGGTGACAAAACAGATCTGTAGAACCCACCCAGTGTGACACTCTCTTCTCAGATCGTCCCTTGATGCTGCCCAGCGATCACAGATTCGCAGGTAGCATCGCTCTATTAGCAACGTATAGCCCCATGATGTTCTGTACACTGCCCGCAAAAAATGCCTTGCCACGATATTTTTAAGAAAAAAATTAGTTAAAATCCACCGATGGCCCGCACTCTGGGGTTCACATTGTAGTCACATATTTTTTTCAATATTTT
This sequence comes from Serratia sp. Ag1, assembly GCF_000743355.1. Classification (GTDB taxonomy): domain Bacteria; phylum Pseudomonadota; class Gammaproteobacteria; order Enterobacterales; family Enterobacteriaceae; genus Chania. Next base: position 130,908 of record NZ_JQEI01000014.1, on the reverse strand, counting down.
CAAAAATTCATAATTTTACAAAAAACCATTTATGCACAACGATCCGTTGATATATAACCATTGAATATTGATATGAACTGAATAAATTAAATTTAGCAGAACATATCACCTTTAAAACAAACCCCACCATTCTTTCAAGACAAAAAATCGACAAATAAAGTAAATACAACCGTTAATACTGCATAAAACTTGTAACATAGTTTCATTGTGCAACGAATGTTATCTGTAACGGAATATGTCAAAAAGCTTGCCTCGTTGACAAAGATAGTGAACATTACCCGCCGTCATTTATTCCTATAACAAGCAAAGGATGCTCCCCGCATCACTTTTTGCTATTCCCCGTATTGATAATGCGGGCAGTGAAAAAACCAGAGGTTCCTGTGTCAACTGCAAACAACAAACAATCGGAAAGCGTCAGTCTCAACGCTTTCAAACAGCCTAAGGCTTTCTACCTCATTTTCTCGATCGAGCTGTGGGAACGTTTTGGTTATTACGGCCTGCAAGGCATTATGGCCGTTTATCTGGTCAAAATGCTTGGCCTGAGCGAAGCAGACTCCATTACCCTGTTCTCTTCTTTCAGCGCTCTGGTGTATGGCTTTGTGGCCATCGGCGGCTGGTTGGGCGATAAGGTGCTCGGTTCTAAACGAGTGATCGTTCTGGGTGCGATGGTTCTGGCCGCCGGTTATGCCATGGTGGCCTACTCCGGCCACGATGTCTTCTGGGTCTATCTGGGTATGGCGACTATCGCGGTAGGTAGCGGCCTGTTCAAAGCAAACCCTTCCTCCCTGCTTTCTACCTGCTATGAGAAAGACGATCCGCGTTTGGACGGTGCATTTACCATGTACTATATGTCCGTCAACATCGGTTCATTCTTCTCTATGCTCGCCACACCTTGGCTGGCAGCAAAGTATGGCTGGAGCGTCGCGTTCTCACTGAGCGTAGTCGGTATGCTGATCACGCTGGTCAACTTTATGATGTGTCACGGTTGGGTTAAGCAGCACGGCTCAAAACCTGACTTTCAGCCAATGCAGATCCATAAACTGCTGATGGTATTGGTCGGTGTCGTGGCGCTGATTGCCCTCTCCAGTTGGTTACTGCACAACCAGACTATTGCACGCTGGGCGTTGGCCATCATTTCTGTAGGGATTGTGCTGGTGTTTGCCAAAGAAACCTTTGCGCTGCACGGTGCCGCACGCCGCAAGATGATCGTGGCATTCCTGCTGATGCTGGAAGCCGTGGTATTCTTCGTGCTGTATAGCCAGATGCCAACCTCACTGAACTTTTTCGCTATCCACAATGTTGAGCACAATATTCTGGGCGTAGCCTTTGAACCAGAACAATATCAAGCCCTCAACCCGTTCTGGATCATGTTGGCCAGCCCGATCCTGGCGGCGCTGTATAACAAGATGGGCGATCGCCTGCCCATGCCACACAAATTTGCCTTCGGCATGTTCCTCTGCTCTGGGGCGTTCCTGGTGTTGCCATGGGGGGCCAGCTTTGCTAACGAACAGGGCATCGTTTCGGTTAACTGGCTGATCTTGAGCTATGGCTTGCAGAGTATCGGTGAACTGATGATTTCTGGTCTTGGCCTGGCGATGATAGCGCAATTGGTGCCGCAACGCCTGATGGGCTTTATCATGGGTTCCTGGTTCCTGACCACCGCTGCAGCAGCGCTGATTGCCGGTAAAGTTGCCGGGCTGACTGCGGTGCCAAGCGATATCAACGATGCGCATGCTTCGCTGGCTATCTATAGCCACGTGTTTATGCAGATCGGTATTGCGACCGGCGTGATTGCCGTGCTGATGATGCTGACAGCACCGAAGCTATACCGTATGACGTTGGATAGTACAGAAGACACCGCAACAAAAGCGCAGACCGCTACCGTTCACTGATGCTGGCTGCCATTGCGTAAAATAACGCTGGGGCTGATTACCCCGGCGTTTTTTATCGGAGCTTATCAGTCACTATTTTCTTGTTGCCACAGCATATAACTCCCTGAATCCGCATATAATGGCGTGTCGAATAATCAACCAGGACGATACCCCATGCCATTCTCCCCACTACGCCGCAAATTGCTTTTGGCTGCGGCGGTCATTCCTGCCATTAGCGCATTGACTCCTTTATTGGCGTCTGCTGCCAATACAACATTACAACAAGCTCAGCAACAGCTCGCTGCGCTGGAAAAAGCTTCCGGCGGTCGCCTTGGCGTGGTTGCTCTCAATACCGCTGACGGCCAAATGCTGCAACTTAATGCAGAACAACGCTTTCCGTTTTGCAGCACCTTTAAAGTGATTGCGGCCAGTGCCATTTTGCACCATAGCCTGAGCCACGGCGGCTTTATGCAGCAACGCATCCGTTACCAGCAAAGCGATCTGGTAACTTATTCACCGATCACGGAGCAACACCTCGATAGCGGTATGACTATCGCTGAACTCTGCGCAGCAGCGCTTCAGTACAGTGATAACACTGCCGTCAATCTACTGATGAAACAGCTCGGCGGGCCTGCGGCGATTACCGCCTATGCGCGCAGCATTGGCGACACAACATTCCGCCTGGATCGCTGGGAAACCGAACTCAACAGCGCCATTCCTGGTGATGAGCGTGATACCACCACGCCAGCGGCCATGGCAGCCAGTTTGCAGAAGCTGACGTTGGGCAACGCGTTGCCGAAAGCCCAGCGCGAACAACTGGTGGCCTGGATGAAAGCGAATACCACCGGGGATAAGCGCATCCGTGCGGGCGTGCCTGCCGGAGCAAGAGTGGCTGATAAAACCGGGGGTGGCGACTATGGCACCACCAACGATATTGGTATCGTTTGGCAAGCGAACCGTGCTCCGCTGGTGATCGTCGTATACTTCACTCAACCGCAGCAGGACGCTAAAGCCAAGAATGAGGTTATTGCTTCTGCGGCACAGATTGTCAGCCAGGCGTTTGCCTAACGCCTAGCCTATTCAAGGACGCTCTATTACGGGCAGGATAAACCCTGGATCGCCTTGTGGCAGCGCGATACCCAACGCTCGCGCTGCCAATTCAGCCACGCGGAAGTCGATATCTGCGGTTTCGCCCTCCTCCAGAAACCAGGCAGCGGAAAGCCCGGCCCAGGCCAGGATCCACTGTAACAAGCGGTTGCGTTCCAACCCGGCAAGGGCACAAACCTGCCGCACGCGGCGGTGAAAGAGATCGGGATCGGTAGCAGTACCGTAATTGGGGTTACAAAAGATATTGGCATAATCAAACCCACGCTCGCCATACAGGCGTTTAGGATCGATCGCCAACCAACCGCGCTCGGCAAAATCCAGCACGTTGTCATGGTGAATGTCGCCGTGCAGCACCCCTTGCTCGCGCGGGCTGGTCAGTAACTCTGCCGCCGCTGTTGCACTTAACCGCAACATCCCACCATGGGCCTGTGCCGCAGGCCATAAGGAATTAAACCATTGGTGCAGCGGGATCAAGGCAGGAAAAGGTTCAATGCGGGGAGCATGCAGCTTAGCGATCGCTTGGCATAAAATTTCGGTTGCCTGCGCATCTTCACCGTTACGCGCCATCTGTGCCAGTGACGCATTACCCATCGCCCTCTCCAACAAGATAGCGTCATCATGCCAGGCCAGCACCCGCGCAGCACCATCGCCCTGCCACCAGCACATCAGCAGGTTGCCGAACTTCTCTTCCTGTTCCCGGGCAATCTTCAGCATAGCGGGCAAACCATGGTAGCTCACTGGCATCAGCAAACTGCTGTGCGTTTCGAACGCTTTCCCGTCTGGCACCAGTTGCCAGCGTTGCAGATAAGGAATAAATGCCTGGTTCATTCCCTTGGTACATCCTTAATTACGTGAACTGCTTGCTGAGATGATAGTATCGCCTGGCAATATACTGCAAAATTTTTGTGAGGTTTATCATGTCGGTAATAAAACGCACCAATTATCCACAGTTACCCACGCCGGGCGGGCCTTACGTGCACGCAGTCCAACATGCAGGCACTTTATATATCTCGGGCTTAACCGCCTTCGCCACCGATGCCCAAGGACGTGAGGCCCCACATCAGGCTCGCGCCATACTTGAACAGTTGGCCACGATTGCTGCCAGCGAAGGTACCGACCTCCAATCTCTGGTAAAGATCAGCGTATTTCTGACGGACATCGCCGATCTGGCCGCGATCCGCGAAGTGCTGTTCGACTATTTGGGTGATGCGTTGCCAGCATGTTCACTGATGGCCGTCAGCGCCCTGTTCTCCCCCCAACTGAACGTTGAGATCGAAGCAATCCTTGCCTTAGCTTAGCCATGCGCAAAGATTAAAACGCAACAACTTCATTCACCTGATGGTGAAAAACATAAGGATCGGAAATCAGGCCGAAAGCTTCGTCGTCTGGGTAAGTTACCGCCACGTGGTAATCCTCACCGGCAAAGCTTTTGATGGCCCGCCATGATTCCCAATAGGTGGCTAGAAAAAAGTGGGCATACTCACCCTGAACCTCATGCCTGACGAAGGCACCGCAATTACCTGCAACAGATTCGGCATGCTGTACACCGGTAACGGCCAAATGGTCGGCAAACCCTTGCTGATATTCTAAAGGCACGCAGCCGTGCCAGGTTCTAACGATCACCCTCCACCTCCTGAATAAAAAGTCACAAATAACGAATAAATAGCTTATTCCTTTCTTAGTCAAATTAAATATCCAATTAATTGGGATTGGTACGAATAAAGCAAAACCAATACATCTACGGATAACGCCAAGCGAAGTATTCTGGTAACGTATTCACGGAGGATTGCTCCCTATGGAAATCAGCCCTACTAATAAGGAAAGTTCTGTGCTTGCTCCCATTTTACCGTTGGAATTGCTACAGCCTTTTTACCCCTATCAGGAATTGGCTAAAGAGCTGTTACCACTGACGCTTGACGGCGATGATGGTTCTCACGATGTAGCCCACCTGCAACGCGTATGGAAAAACGTGCGCCAGATTAGCCGTAAAGAAGGGGGGGATCTGCGTATCCTTTGCGCTGCCGTACTGTTACATGATTGCGTGATAGTAGAAAAAAACTCCCCGCAACGCCCCCTGGCCTCACGCCTGGCCGCAGAAAAGGCTGGCGCAATCCTGAGCGCGCTTGGTTGGGATGCGACTGAAATCGAAAAGACGGCACATGCGATCGAAGCACACAGTTTTTCTGCTGCCATTCCGCCGCAAACGCTGGAGGCCAAGATCCTGCAGGATGCCGACAGGCTTGATGCCATAGGCATGATTGGTATCGCCCGCTGCTTTTATATTGGTGGCCGTATGCGCAGTGCACTTTACGATGTCACCGACCCGCTGGCGCAGCGGAGACAATATGACGATCAGCGTTTTGTTCTGGATCATTTTGAAACCAAGCTGTTTAAATTGCAGGAAAGTTTCCAGACCTCGGCTGGCCGGACCATGGCCGAACAGCGCACCGAGCGCATGCGTCGATTCTTCAACGAATTTCAAGAAGAAGTTTGATAGCTGCGCTGCAATATTGATAACGTAAATCCTGTACACTGAAAGCCAACTTCACACAACGGGTAGCGATAATGAAGAAACTGACGCTGAAAGACATGACGGAAAGCGAACAACGTGAAGTAAAAACCGAGCTGGATAGAGCACGAAAAAGCCATGGACGCCCATTGACCAACGCTGAGCAGAACAAAGTGAAAGGCGAAGCGATTGATCGCATCATGGCCGCGCGTGAAAAGATTGCCAAAGCAACCCGGGCAGAACGTAAAGCCAATCGCGTGCAACCCACGAGCACAACCTTTAGCTGGACAGCCTCCATCAGTACCCGTCCTCCTCGTTGAACGAAACCGCATCAGTCATGTATTACGTTAAGATTCATCGGTCCTTCCATAAGGGAGGGCCGTATCGCTTCCGGTTTAACTGTTCAGCATGGCTGATCTGACCAAACGTTGACTTATTAGCCAAACTCATTAGCCCCTGAAGATTATTAATATCAATTTTATCAATATGTTATAAATTGACAGCCTAATAACAAATCCTCATTATCAGCTCACTCCTCATCGTTCAACAAATAACATCACAGCTCCCAGAGTTGAACGTTGACGAGTCAATGGCGATTAAATCGAAGGAACAGTCGGGGTGTACTTCCCGTCAGAGAATCTGACAGGACGCTGTACAGCGCGTTTCCCCTCCCTTATCTCTTTTTCATCTGACTTCTTGTCGGTCACGCAGAAGGAATTATTCTATGGCTTCGTTTTCGGGCATTTGGGTGGCGCTGGTAACCCCGTTCAAAGATAACAGCATCGATTTACCGGCACTGAAAAAATTGGCACAGCACCTGATAGCCTCTGGCGTCAGCGGGTTGGTCGTGTGTGGTACTACTGGTGAAGCAGCGGCCCTGAGCAAAGAAGAGCAACTGACCGTGCTGGATGCCGTATTGGACGTAGTACCATCCTACCAAGTGGTGATGGGGCTTTCAGGTAATAATCTGCTCGACACGTTGCAAATGCAGCAGGCCATTCAGCAACGTGATATTGCAGGTGTGCTGATCCCGGCACCTTACTATATCCGGCCATCACAAGCGGGGTTGATAGAGTATTTTACTCATCTTGCCGATGCCTCACGCGTTCCAGTGATCCTCTACAACGTGCCATATCGCACCGGTGTGGCATGTGAACTGGAAACTTTGCGTCAACTTGCTGGTCACCCACAAATCAAAGCCATTAAGGACTGTGGCGGTAACCCAGATGCTACGATGGCCTTGATTCACGATGGTGAGATTGACGTACTGACCGGTGAGGACAATCTGATTCTGAGCACACTATGCTTGGGGGGCAGCGGGGCGATTTGCGCTTCGGCACATATTTGCCCAGAGCGTTTTGTTAGGTTGGTCAAACAAGTGGCGCAAGGCGATCTGGCAGCAGCACGCCGCAATTTTTACGCCTTGTTACCGATGATCCAGCAAATGTTTAGTTTCCCAAGCCCCGCTCCCGTAAAGGCAGCACTGGCCTTACAAGGCTGGATTTGCAACGAATTACGCTCGCCGATGCAGACCGCGCCTCTACGACTGCAACAGCAGATCGCCAGCATTCTGCAACAACTGCACCCCGAGGAAGCACGCGTTAACTAAATTTTATTGCTAAAAACACTGTAATTTTACTGCCAGAGAACTAGGATGAGAGGTTAAATATGCCTGTCATTCGTCACTATCAAGGAGTTTCCGATGAAATTGTTCTACAAAGCTGGCGCCTGTTCCTTATCACCGCACATCATTTTGCGCGAAGCAGGGCTGGATTTTACTGCGGAAAAAGTCGATTTAGCACAAAAGAAAACGGAAAGCGGTGCTGACTATCTGGCGATCAATCCCAAAGGGCAAGTGCCAGCACTGGTGCTTGATGACGGCAGCCTGCTGACCGAAGGCGTCGCCATTGTGCAATATCTGGCAGACCGCGTACCGGACCGCAATCTAATCCCTGCAGCAGGAACGCTTTCACGCTACCACGCGATCGAATGGCTGAACTATGTGGCAACCGAGTTGCATAAGGGATTCAGCCCACTGTTTAACCCGCAAACACCGGACGAATACAAAACCATGGTGCGGGCAAAACTGGAGAGCCAGTTCAGCTATCTGGATTCAGTGCTGGAGAAACAGCACTATCTGCTCGGTAACCGTTTCAGCGTAGCAGACGCCTATCTGTTCACCGTGCTGGGTTGGGCATTCTATATGCAGTTCGACCTGAAGAAATATCCGCATCTTTCTGCCTATTATGAACGCGTCGCGGCTCGCCCTGCGGTAGAAGCCACGTTGCGTGCAGAAGGCCTGAAGTAATCTTATCAGTCCCCCGGTTATGCCGGGGGATTTCTACTACAGTTTCACTGCCTTAAAGCTGCAATCCGGCGATACAATACGATCCTGCGCCGCCACGACCTGTAATTCGTACTCGCCCATAGCCTGAGTTGTGAGCATCACTTCATAGACTGCCGCAGTGACGTGTTCCAACGCTTTATCCAAGGCAACCCCTTGCAGCAGATTCACCAACAACAAACCACTGGTCAGATCGCCCACGCCCACCGGTTGACGCGTACCAAAATCCACCAACGGACGGCTGATATGCCAGGCTTCATCGGCAGTGACCAGCAGCATTTCAAAACTGTCGGTGTGATAACCGGCGCGGCTAAGGTGTTTCACCAACACCACTTTCGGCCCTTGCGCTATCAGTTCACGGGCAGCATTAACCGCCTGCTCTACACTACTGATTGCCTGCCCACTCAGCAGTTCCAGCTCCAGCAGATTCGGTGCCACAATATCGCTGAACGAAAGCGCCTGCTGACACAAAAACTCGGCAACGCCCGGTGCCACAATGCAGCCCTTTTCCGGATGCCCCATGACCGGATCGCAAAAATACCAGGCGTCAGGGTTCACCTGCTTTACCTGCCGCACAATCTCCAGAATATGGCTACCCTGCTCCGGCGAACCAATATAGCCGCTCAGCACCGCATCACAGTCTTTCAGCTTATCGATCGCGGCAATCCCCTGCGCAATTTCGGTCAGATGGCTGGCTGGCATCACACATCCCGTCCACTGGCCGTATTGCGTGTGATTAGAAAATTGCACGGTATTCAACGGCCAGACGTTGACCCCCATCCGCCGCATGGGAAACTCTGCTGCGCTGTTACCCGCATGGCCAAAAACGACATGCGATTGTATAGAAAGAATATTTTTCATCTAAACGACCTGACCCTAGACACCACCACAGGGAGACCTGCCCCTGACCCTGTCAAAATAAAGGGGCCTTAAAGGCCCCTTGGTACTCATAACGTCTTACTTCCAGTCAACCAGGCAGTAGTGTTTTTTGCCGCGACGCAACAGCGTATAACGGCCAAACAGACGATCGCTGTCGGCGAACTGATATTCTGGATTGGATTGCTTCTCACCGTTGATGGTCACCGCATTAGAACCGATCATGGTGCGAGCCTGCCCACGAGAAGGCACCAGTTCGGCATTCACCAACGCCTGTTGCAGATCGGCATCACTCTCCAACTTGATGGTTGGCATGCCGTCTTGAGCTAACTGGGCAAAATCCGCCTCGGTCATGTCGTGCAACGCACCAGAGAACAGGCTTTGGGTAATACGTTTCGCCGCAGCCAGCCCTTCAGGGCCGTGTACCATACCGGTCACTTCTTCCGCCAGCACGTACTGGGCGCGCGGTGCCTTGCCACTGTGCTTGTCTTCCTCTTCCAGCGCGTTGATCTCTTCCAGGCTCAGGAAGGTGAAGAACTTCAGGAAGCGATAAACGTCAGCATCCGCAGTATTAATCCAGAACTGATAGAATTTATACGGGCTGGTTTTTTCCGGTGCCAACCAGACTGCGCCACCTTCGGTCTTACCGAATTTGGTGCCGTCAGATTTGGTGATCAAAGGCACCGTCAGGCCAAATACCTGTTTCTGGTGCATACGACGGGTGAGATCGATACCCGAAGTGATGTTACCCCACTGGTCAGAACCGCCAATCTGCAGCTCAACCTGATGACGGTTGTACAGTTCGGCAAAGTCAAAACCCTGCAGCAGGTTATAAGAAAACTCGGTGAAGGAGATACCTGAATCATCGCGGTTCAGGCGCTGTTTCACCGCTTCCTTGTTGATCATCTGGTTAACCGAAAAATGTTTACCGATATCACGCAGGAAGCTCAGCACATTCATGCCACCGAACCAGTCGTAGTTGTTTGCCGCGATCGCGCTGTTGCTGCCACAATCAAAATCGAGGAATGGGGACACCTGTTTACGGATTTTCTCAACCCATTCGTTGACCGTTTCCGTGGTGTTCAGCTTACGCTCAGCGGCTTTAAAGCTGGGATCGCCAATCATGCCGGTCGCACCGCCGACCAACGCTACCGGTTTGTGCCCGGCCAGTTGGAAACGCTTCAGGCACAGCAGAGGCACCAGATGGCCCAAATGCAAGCTGTCAGCGGTTGGATCGAAGCCGCAATACAGTGCAATTGGCCCTTGCGCCAGCCGCTCTGCTAACGCTTCCTCGTCCGTTACCTGTGCTATCAGGCCCCGCTCTTGCAGTTGTTGTATCAGGTTGATGCTAGCCATCAATTTCTCCATGTATAAACGAATGCACCTTTACCGGTACACGGCCTTCGCCCGTTGGCGAAAATAGTAAAATTCGGGGTAGCGCATAGAATAAAGCGCCAGCGGCATCAGTGCCAGCGCTTAAGGGGGATTTTCCGTCTGTCAGGGTGCCAGTCGGTCAATTTTCCAGTCATTTCCAGCCCGCTGATACAGAAAACGGTCATGGAGGCGGTGTTCACCACCCTGCCAGAATTCGACAGAATCAAATTTGACCCGAAAACCGCCCCAGAAACTGGGCAGCGGCACCTCGCCTTGCTGGAATTTTTGCTTCAGTTCAAGGAATTTGCTTTCCAAAACGCCACGGGCAGAAATACGCGATGACTGTTGTGATACCCAGGCCCCAATCTGGCTGTCTTTCGGGCGGCTGCTGAAGTATTTCATCACCTCCAGCGTTGACAAGCGCTCGGCCTGACCGAGAAAAATCACCTGACGATCGAGCATGTGCCACGGGAACAGCAGGCTGATACGTGGATTTTGCGCTAGCTGCTGCGCCTTGCGGCTCCCCAGATTGGTATAGAACACCAACCCTTTATCATCGACATGTTTAAGCAGCACGATGCGCTGAAAAGGTTGCCCATGTTCATCCACCGTTGCCACGCACATGGCGGTAGGATCGGCCAAGCGTGCCTCACAGGCCTGCTGCAACCAGCGTTCGAACAGTTCGAGAGGATTTGCAGTCAGATCGTGGCGACGCAGGCCGCCACGGGTGTATTCGCGGCGCAGGTCCGCAACATCAAACTCATTATTATCAGTCATCTGGGATATCAACCCGCCGGTAAATTCGTTGTGACATTCTGCGCCTGCGGCACCAGGATCTCAATCAATCTGACACCAATGTGCAGTCATTCATGATCACTTTGCCATTACGCTCAAGCACGGCATTAGACCCTTTCGTCAAAAACCTGTACTTGTCGTCGCTGTATTGAGCCCCGGATGCCGCCTGCACCTGTTTCAGTTTCAACCGTTCACCATCCATCAGAAAGCTCGCCGTATTCTCTTCAGCATTCAGCGCTACGGTCAACGGCGTAGTGCCACATTGATAATGCAGCGTCTGGTTCTTCTTCTGCAGTGCATGGTAGCTATTACAACCCGCCAACAGCAGAACGACAGCGGCAATCAGTGTTTTTTTCATGGTGTTGTTCCTCAGGAGATTTAACTTCTGTTTATCCTAACAGAGCTAAAGGTGCCCGAATGGCAAAACCGGATAAATCCCACCCAGCAGCGTTTCACAGCTGGCCCCGGTTACCGAAGGCAGATTACCGGGTTGCCCGGAAAGCGTCCGGTAAGCCAGCCAGGCAAAGGCCAGCGCCTCCATCGCGTCGCCACTGACGCCGAAGTGGTCGGTAGCCGCAACCTCGATCCCTGGCAACAAAGCAGACATCCTCATCATCAGTAATGGATTGCGCGCGCCGCCGCCGCACACCAATAACCGTTCACAGCCCCCCGCCAGCAACACCTGTTCGCAGATAGTGACCGCTGTCAACTCCACCAGCGTAGCCATCACATCCACCGGGTTCAGCCCCGGCCACCGGGTTAACTGCTGCTCCAGCCAACCGATGTTGAAGTATTCCCGCCCGGTGCTCTTGGGTGCCGGTAACGCAAAATAAGGGTCGGCCAACATCTGCTGTAATAGTGGCAAGCAGACCTGCCCTTCCATGGCCCACAGGCCCCCTTTGTCATAAGGTTGTGCGCGATGACGCCATACCCAGGCATCCAGTAGCATATTACCCGGCCCGGTATCAAAGCCGCGTACCGGAGCCCCCGGTAACAGCAACGAAAGATTGGCGATGCCACCAATATTCAGCACCATGCGCCGTTCCATCGGGTGCGCCAGCAACGCCTGATGAAACGCTGGGACCAAGGGCGCGCCCTGGCCGCCATAGGCCATATCCCGCCGCCGGAAATCCCCCACGGTGGTGATATTGGTCAGCGCAGCAACGCGGTTGTTGTCGCCCAATTGCATGGAAAAACGCGTCTCGCCTTCTGGCTCATGCCATACCGTCTGCCCATGGCAACCAATCGCCATCACTTCATGTGCCGCCACCCCGGTTTGTTTCAGCAGGCCCATCACCGCTTCACCAAACAGGGTGCCTAGCTGTGCATCCAGCCGACCAACCGCCGAGAGCGTGGTTTGCTGCCCCTGGCACATGCCCAAAATATCTTTCTTCAGTTGAATCGGCATCGGATGGCTGTAGATGGCCTGCTGGGCCACCATACGTTCGTCAATCACAGCAAGAACCACATCAACGCCATCCAGACTGGTCCCCGACATAACACCGATATAGCGGCCTGACTTCATAGTAATATCCTTTTATCCTTGCGGCTAAGAATCTGACACCTATTAAATAAAACAGAATTTCACTATTAACGCCATGAATTATGATGCATTTTCTGCACGCAGTGAATGATAGGCAAGCGTTATCCAGGCAACAGGTAACGCCTTGTCACAACAAAAAATTACGCTTATTTTCCCCCTCCCCTGTTATAAAGCTAAACCACCGTTTATTATTGGTTGAACAGAGAAAAGTTAAGCTGTATGCAGTTGCGAGTCATGGTGATAACGCACGCGTTCAGCCACACTTGTTGAAACATTTTCATCAAGCCTGATTTGGGCTGTTTTCCCAGATCGGGATTACTAATCCGCAGGAGTTTTATATGATCAAGCGTCTTCTCGTGGTTGCTCTCGCCGGAATTACGCTGGCGGGATGTGCAGACCCTACAACGTCCGGTGATGTTTATTCAGCCTCTCAGGCCAAGCAAGTACAGACCGTAACCTTTGGTACTTTAGTCTCTGTACGTCCGGTACAAATTCAGGGCAGTGAAACTGCGAACACGATCGGCGCTATCGGCGGTGCGGTGCTGGGTGGCCTCTTGGGGAATACCGTTGGCGGGGGTACTGGCCGCACGCTGGCAACAGCAGCAGGCGCGGTAGCCGGTGGTGTCGTGGGTAACAGCGTAGGGAGCGTTGCTGCTCGTACTAACGGCGTCGAGCTGGAAATCAGAACCGACAACAAAGAAAATATCGTAGTAGTGCAGAGAGCAGGTGCGACCAAGTTCAGCCCTGGTCAACGCGTGCGTATGGCGCAGAACGGCAGTACCGTGACCGTTTCCCCGCTGTAAGCTCTTCATTCCCGAATGCAAAACGGAGGCCCTCAGCCTCCGTTTTTATATCTGTGCCACTTAAATGTCGCTCAAAGAAGCCGCTGGGGTTATTATTTTTCTTGCAGCTCAATGATGTTTCGTTCGAGTTTATTAATCAAGGTTACCAAAAGCTTTACTTCATCTGTCGAGATACCGTCGAGTATTTCACCCCTGGTCACGGTAATCACGCTATCCACTTCCCGGATAATCGGCTCTGCGGCTTCCGTGAGTTTAATGCGTTTTGCACGCCGGTCACTTGCACAAGTCTGGCGGCTGATCAGCCCTTTTTCTTCGAGTTGATCTAACGTTCGCACCAAAGAAGGTTGTTCAATACCGATCGCTTTGGCCAGTTGGATCTGCGATTGCTCCGGTGGTAACCGATTAATGTTATATAAGGTAAACCAATGTGTTTGGGTTAGCTCCAATGGTTTGAGCCGATGGTCGATCAGCGCACGCCAAACACGAACCAATCGTGCTAAATCTGAACCTAATGTTGATTCCACTTCCTCCTCCTTATCATTAGCATGCTAATATTAAACCCTTTGATTGTAGACTATTCTGGGTAAATCACATTAAGAATACAAATGTATATAATCCATATTACAGAAATAACCACCCTCTTTATCCGTTATTGGTTATTCTCTAGGCAAATGATTACCATATTCACTCATAGGGATTGTTAATGTGAATGTCTCCTGGTTCCCAACTGCGTCACCACTACCCGATTTAGTTTTCGGTGCCTCGCTTTACTTTCCCCCTCTATTTAAGGCGTTTCTGCTCGGGTTGGTATTTTGGCTACTGGTTCACCACCTGTTGCGTGACTGGCTCTACTCTGGCGAGATCTGGCATCCCATGTTGATGGATCTCTCCATTTTCGTTATTGCCGTCAGTGGTTCACTTTGGATATTAGCGAGTTGGTAGCTTATGAAGCATAAGACATTGAAATATTTCTCAACGGTATTTATCTGCATGCTTGCCCTGTGCGCCGGCTGGTGGCTATGGAATTATTACATGCAGTCCCCTTGGACCCGTGATGGAAAAGTGCGCGCAGAGCTCGTCAATATCACCCCAGAAGTCTCTGGCAGGCTAGAAAAAATCAATGTGCATGACAATCAGTTCATCGCTGCGGGGAGTTTGATCTTCAGCCTCGATCCGGCACCTTATCAGATCGCTTTAGCCAGCGCCGAAGCTGCACTGGCCAAGGCCCAATCCGACCTGGCCAGAGCCGATCACGAAGCGGCTCGCCGCCGTAGCCTGCCGCACAACGTTATTTCTTCGGAAGACCTGGATGAGTCCAATCTCGCCGCCGAGGCCATGAAAGCCGCCTATAAAGCCGCACTGGCCAATCTGGAGCAGGCCAAATGGAATTTAAGCAAGACCAGAATTTATGCCCCAACCGACGGTTACATCACCAACTTGCAGGCACGTGTCGGTAACTACGCGACTGCGGGCACCCCGCTGGTGGCGTTGGTCGATGTCCATTCATTCTATGTTCTTGGTTATTTTGAAGAAACCAAACTACGTCATATTAAAGAAGGCCGCAGAGCGGATATTGTTTTATATAACGGCAACGTCCCACTGCAAGGTAGGGTCGAAAGCATTGGCCGAGCGATTTACGATCAGAATGTGGAAAGTAACAACAACTTGTTAGTCGACGTCAAACCTAACGTCCCTTGGGTGCGTTTAGCCCAACGGGTGCCGGTACGGATAAAGTTGCTCAACGTTCCGGACGACATCACGTTGGTGGCAGGCACCACCTGTACCATTTCGATCCACACTCGGGATTAAGCGGTGAATCTGCCTTTTCTTGAATGGAACCGCACCCCATGGGGCAAAGCGACCGCTGGGCAATGGCGTTATGCCTTGCGCAATTCGCTGGCCATGTGCCTGGCACTGTGGATCGCTTTCGTTTTGCAGCTCGACGAACCTTATTGGGCGTTGACTTCTGCTGCCGTGGTCAGTTTCCCTACGGTCGGCGGTGTTATCAGCAAGAGCATCGGGCGAATTTTTGGCAGCCTGATAGGGGCAATGGCTTCTTTGCTCATTGCCGGTCATTGTCTGAACGATCCTTGGCTGTTTTCGCTGTCGATTGCCTCTTGGCTGGGATTCTGCACCTACATTTCCAACCACTATCAGAACAACGTTTCTTACGCTTTTGCCTTAGCCGGGTATACCGCAGCGATCATTGCCTTCAGTACGGTCAACGTTACCGATACGCGGGAGATTTTTGATATCGCCCAAGCACGCGTCTGTGAGGTCATCACCGGTATTCTGTGCGGTGGCCTGATGATGATGCTCCTGCCTAGCACATCTGATGGCGAAGCCCTACTGACTTCGCTGCGGCGTATGCACTCACGGTTGCTGGAGCACGCCGCCATGCTGTGGCAACCGGAGATCAACCTCCAGATGCGCACTTCGCACGAAGGGGTGATTGGCCAAATCCTGACGATGAACGTCTTGCGTATTCAGGCCTTCTGGAGCCATTACCGCTTACGTCGGCAGAACAACATACTCAACTACATGCTGCATCAGCAATTACGCGTTACCAGCGTGATTTCCAGTCTGCGGCGCATGTTATTGAACTGGCCAGATCAACCGCAAAATCTGGCTTCGGTGCTGGAGCAACTGCTGCAAGAACTGCATCATCCCGATACCGATAAATACCGTTTGGCGCGTATCCTGCAGCTTATCGCACCACAAGATCCGGCTAATTACCGTCATCGGGCTTTTTTCCTGCGCTTACGGCATTTTTGCTGGCTTTATTTGCGCTGCAGCCGCTGGTTACAACGGCTGGAAAGTGCGACACCGGCGAGTGAGATCAAACCACCGCGAGTCACCGCGCTGGCTCGTCATACTGACAGCTATGAAGCCGCCTATAACGGGTTGCGTACTTTTCTGTGCATTCTGATTGGCTGTGCTTACTGGATCAGCACTCAGTGGGATTCGGGCAGTTCGGCCCTGACGCTGGCGGCCATCAGTTGTGTACTCTATTCATCCACGCCCTCACCGACCAAGTCCGTCGCTACCCTGCTGAAAGCCGTCGCTCTGCTGTCTGTTTTTTGCTTTTTGATCAAATTCGGTCTGATGATTCAGCTCGACGACTTCTGGCTATTCTGCGCCTTTCTGTTGCCGATTCTGGTAACGATGCAAATGATGAAACTGCAGCATCCCCCTTACGCACCGCTATGGGGACAGTTGATTGTGTTTATGGGATCGTTTCTCGCCGTCACCAATCCCCCGAGCTACGACTACCAATCGTTTATCAATGAGAGTATCGGCAAGATTGTCGGGGTGCTGCTGGCCGGGCTGGCGTTCCAGATTCTGCGGCCCAGCTCAGACAAACGTAAAGGCCGGCGTATTATTCGTGCATTACGCCATGACTTTATCGACCAGCTAAGTACCATACCCCAGCAGAGCGAGAGTCAGTTTGAGTCACGGATCTATCACCGTATCAGTCAATTGAGCCAAAGCCAGGATCAAGAGGCCCGAACCTGGTTGCTCCGTTGGGGGGTGGTGCTTCTGAACTGTAGCCATGTCGTTTGGCAGTTGCGCGAATGGCAAACCCGTTCGGATCCGCTTTCTGCCGTCCGTGATGTCTGCATTCATTGCCTGAAAGGCATTATGACGGAGAAAGGGGTACAGCACAGTTCATTGGACGCTACGTTACAGGAACTGCAACGTATGAGTAATACGCTGGCGCACCACCCGGAACAGGCCGCGCGTGATTTGGCAGGGTTGATTTGGCGGTTATACTGCTCGCTGCAACAACTACAGCAGGCAATTACTCCACCTGAGGCGGCGGTGATTTCGCCCGCGACAACTTAACGCGGGCGGTTTAACTTACTTGATAACACCACAGGCAAAACGATCGCCCCCACCACCCAATGGTTTTGGATGATCAGAGTGGTTATCGCCACCTGCGTGAACCATCAGGGCTTTGCCCTCGATCTCACTGATTTTCTTCAACCGTGGTGCCAGAACCGGATCGCTGGACATACCATCCTGAGTGACATAGATAGCCGGTAGATCGCCCAAATGCCCATCGGCGTATGGCCCAAGGTGTTTACCGGTTTTTTGTGGATCAAAATGCCCACCTGCCGATAAAGCGGCCACGGCTTTACCCTCTTTCATGCCCGGCTCACAACTGCCTTTCTCATGCACGTGAAAACCATGCACCCCACCAGGCAACGCCTTAAGCTGCGGTGTAAACAACAGGCCATAAGGTGTTTCACTGATAGTGATTTTACCGATGTCCTGACCAATTCCCTGGGCAGTCACCAGATTCATTTCAACATCAACCGTAGCAGCTTGCGCAACACCGCAGGCCATCAGGCCCAGTGCCGCATACCAATAACGTTTCATCAATCAACCTCCATGCGATAGTTGTAAGCGAGCACTCAGTATAGTGGGTCTGTGAAATTATTCAATTTCCTTTAGATTCAAACAACTACAATTAACACCGATACTATACCTAACGGTTCGAATGGTATAACTTTTGAAATACTGATAGAATAATCAAATAATAAATAGGTGAAAAAGCAATGCGCGGAAAAACAGCAGACGAGATCATATCGAGAGATGGTAACAATTTAGATATTATCAGATTACTTGCCGCTATCTCAGTGATTATTTATCACTCATTCGCCCTCAACCCACAATGGGCTCTGACTGATCCAATAAAAAATCTACTTGGCTATGTTACAACGGGTGGGTTAGCAGTAAAAATATTCTTTTTTATTAGCGGAATTTTAGTAACAAACAGCATATTAACCCGAAAATCCGCTTATCAATTTATAGTCTCGCGCGTTTTAAGAATTTTTCCTGCACTTGTTTTTGTTGTATTCTGCAGTGGATTTATTATAGGACCAATATTCACATCGCTACCCATAAAAGATTACTTTTCCTCCAGTCAACTTTATAGTTACGTTTTCAATAACATTATTTTAAGCACACAGTATTTCCTACCAGAAGTGTTAACAGGAAATAAATATGGCATTAATGGTTCACTTTGGACTATATATTATGAAGTCATTGCATATATTGTTTTGCTTTTGCTTTATTTGGTGGGTTTTCACAAAAGTACATTTATCTCCTCAATAATATGTATGATCATAATCATTGAACCTGTAACACCATTAAAAGGTGTTCTTTTTGCAACCTCAAGTCATAATGCTATATATTTACTTGCCCCATGCTTCGCTCTCGGCGCTCTAGTTGCACTTAACAAAAAGTGTTATAAATCAAATATTAAAATACCAGCTATGCTTTTTTTGCTCCAATTTTTACTCCCTGGTGAAGAAATAAAACCCACGCTGATGTGTTTCTCATTGTGTCTTGCTGCACTACATTTATCATCTTTAGATCTCGTAAAAAAAATCAAAATAAAGCATGACATATCTTATGGTGTTTACCTGTGGGGTTTCCCTATTCAACAAATTTTTTCACAATACTTCAGTTTTGGATTTGTTATCAATGTAACAATCTCGGTAATAGTAACTATGATTATTGCATTAGCATCATGGCTTTTTATTGAAAAACCCTCAATGAATCTTGCCAAAAGAATAGCCCCTTCGAAGTATTTACCTAATTGCACTAAAACCATGCATAATCAGTAATTACCAGACTCTAACTAGGTCTATGACATTCACTTTAGGTCGAAGGTGCATTCTAACGTACTCTTTATAAACAATAAGGTTACCTAAAGCGTTTTTTTTGCTAGAATGCGAGAAGTTTTTTAAGATTACTTTTTTGGAATCAACATGAATGGAAAGTTAAATCCTTGGCTAGATGTTTGCAGAGCAAGTGCGATTCTCCTAGTTTTACTCTCACACGGCAGAGTTTATCTTATTCCATCGATTCCTGACGCTCAATTACTTAAATTTGGCGGTTTTCTAGGTGTTGAGTTATTTTTTGTATTATCCGGTTTCTTAATCGGTCAGATCATTATCAATAAAGTTGAAAACCATTCATCTCCTTTTGGCTGGATCCCAGGATTTTGGTTCCGTAGATGGATGCGAACTTATCCCAGTTACATATTATTTTTAATCATCAATCTACTATTGATTACTACAATACGCAAAGATTCATTCCCTGACTTATTGAAATTTGTTACTTTCACTCAAAGTCTGATCTCACCTCACCCTAGTTTTTTTGGTGAAGCATGGAGTCTTGCCGTAGAGGAGGTTTTTTATTTTATTACTCCTTTAGTTATTTCGCTCTTTCTTTTTTTGACTAAAAACAAAAATAATAGCCTATTTCTCGCTATAGCTATTATGTTACTCATACCATTTTTACTTAGAGTAAACGCAGCCTTTAACACAAATATGACATTTAATGAGATAAGAGCAACTGCATTGTTTAGAGTAGATTCCATTATGATTGGAGTCGTATTTTCATGGGCGCATCTCAAAAATAAAATACCAAGCCAGGTTAAATTTGGTACATTACTCATTCCCATATCTATATATATCGCTTCAAAACCAGATTCCTATATGGATCAGAGTGAGTTTCTTAAGATATTTTTATTTAGTATGGCAAATATCGGATTTGCCTGTCTTATTATTTCAGGTTACAAACTCGAAGTTTACGCAAAATTACGAGGGATAACAGCCAACTTGGCAAGATGGTCTTATGCTGCTTACCTGACTAACTTACCCGTTTTAATGACTATTCGTTATTTTCTATCCCCACCTACAACGCTTATTGACTGCTTACTCCAATGGACATTATTCATCTCAATCACTCTATTGAGTGCTTTTATTGTATACACCATTTTTGAGCGAAATGTACTCAACCTTAGAGACTCAATTATTAAGAAATAGTATAGTTCCTTAATTGTGATACCAAACATCAACCGGGCCGTTCACTCAGCCCGGTTGATGACGATATTTATGGCACGTCGTAACCCAATGCCGCCTTACGGATACGGAACCACTGCTGGCGATTCATTGTTAACTCGCATGCTTTAATCGCTGAACTTACGCGTTCAATTTTACCTGAGCCGATAATCGGTAATGGCGCAGACGGTAAACACATTACCCAGGCATAAACCACCTGTTCAATCGTTTCAGCCCCCATTTCCTGTGCCACAAGCTGTAGTTCATCGCGCAGCGGTTGGAATTCCGCATCGCTGAACAAGCGACCGCCCCCCAGGCAAGACCAGGCCATAGGTTTGATGCGCAATTGCTGGCTCTGATCCAGAGTCCCATCCAGGATCGCTGGCTGATGAATTGGCGAAATTTCTACCTGATTAGTCACCAGCGAGAACGGCAGGCGCGACTGTAACAGGGTAAATTGGGCCGGAGTAAAATTAGAAACGCCAAAATGACGCACTTTGCCAGTTTTGTGCAATGCAACAAAGGCTTCAGCCACTTCGTCAGCATCCATCAACGGATCGGGGCGATGAATCAACAGCAAATCCAGATAGTCGGTATGCAAATGGCTCAACGACTGTTCAGCGCTACGCACGATATGATCGCGATCGGTAATGTAATGGCCGATAGGATTACCCGGCTTGGCGGTGGTCGCAATACCACATTTCGATACCAGTTCAATACCTTGGCGCACCGAGGGTTTCAGCTTGATCGCCTCACCAAACGCCTGTTCACAAGCGTATCCGCCGTAAATATCAGCATGATCGACCGTCGTCACACCGAGTTCAACGTGTTGCTCGATAAACTTCAGCAGTTGCTGGGGGGACATTCCCCACTCCATTAAACGCCAGTAGCCGCAAATCATCTGTGAAAATTCAGGCCCTTGTGGTGCAAGCTTAATACGGTTCAGCATCTCTAAAACTCCATAAGGTTATTCTGCGTCAGCATACACAAGCCCCCAGAGAGTAGAAAGCTGTAAAACGGCGTTAGCCGATGTCAGATCGAGTCATACTTAAAAAAGCGAAGGTTGTTCCGGTGGGGTTTCATCCGATGGTTTACTGACACGCTGCATACGCAGATAACGCTGGCGGCATAAGCGCAAAACATCACGCTTTTGTGCATCACTCATTTGCATCCAGCCAAAACGTTCCTCGCGGCTGCGCAGGCAACCACGGCAAAAACCGCGCTCATCTGTCTGGCAAATGCCTCGGCACGGGCTGGGAATGTCAAAAAACTCAAGTTGCTGCGCCACACGACCTCCTGCGTTTAGGCCGTGCTTTACACTGCCTTACCTAATTGAAGACGTCATCAGCGCCGATAGCAAGTGACTTTTCAACACGACGTGAAAATAGCGGGTTGATTGAACAGTGGCAACTCCACCGCTGTCTTTTCTGCCAGAACTCGAGTTCTGCAGCTCTAAGGTTATCTTAAGTTTCATTTGCTAAATTTCAGCCTATTAAACCATGGCAGGATTAAGATTTAGCAATGCAGTTACGTCGATTTTTACAGTGCAACAGTTTGGAGTTTATTCTTTCCTGCGCTCTATTTTTTACCCTCTTCCAGAACGCTTTATTTTTCCATACCGCCTGGTCGTACATCCATTTCGATAGCATCCATAGCGTCTTTTTTGCAGCCACCATGCCGGTGGTGGTTTTCTGTGCGCTAAACATAATTTTCAGCATCCTGACCATACCGTTCCTGCGTAAGCCGTTGATCATTGCCCTGTTGATCGGCAGTGCTATTACTAATTACTTTATGTACAGCTACGGTGCGGTGATCGACGGCAATATGATGCAAAATGCCTTCGAAACCAACTCGCAAGAGGCTACTGCGCTGTTGACACCGCGTATGGTGCTGTGGGTCTTGTTACTGGGGATTATTCCTTCAGTAGCCGTATGCCTGGCACAAATCCATAAGGTTCACCCTTGGTGGTACATGATGGGTTTACGCGCGGCGAACGTCATGCTTTCCATCGTGGTGATCATGTTGGTTGCTGCCCTGTTTTACAAAGATTATGCCTCACTGATCCGCAACAATAAGAGCGTGGTGAAAATGCTTACGCCCTCAAACTATGTGGCTGGCACCATTAAATTTGCCGAGCATCGCTATTTCAGCAGCAATCTCCCGTTGGTCAAGATTGGTGAAGATGCCCAGTTAGGCGCGGCTATCCGTGGGCAAGAGAAAAAGACGCTGGTGATTCTGGTGGTAGGTGAAACCGCACGGGCAGAGAATTTCTCACTCAACGGTTACCCACGTGAAACCAATCCTCGCCTTAAACAGGATAATGTGGTGTATTTCAAAAACGCCAGCTCTTGCGGAACGGAAACCACCGTCTCCGTTCCCTGTATGTTCTCCAATATGCCACGCAACGACTACGACGCCACTTTAGCGGCTCATCAGGAAGGGTTGATGGATGTGCTGGCTCATGCAGGAGTCAATGTGTTGTGGCGCGACAATGACGGCGGTTGCAAAGGTGCCTGCGATCGTATCCCACATATCGACATGACCAAACTGCAGTTACCGCAGGATTGTGATGGTGATGTCTGCATGGACAATGTGCTGCTACATCAGTTGAAGGACTACATCAACGGATTGAAAGGTAACGGCGTTATCGTGCTGCACCAGATGGGTAGCCATGGACCCGCCTACTATCGCCGCAGTACGCCTGAACTCCGCCAGTTTGCACCGACCTGCGACAGTAATCAGATTCAGGACTGCACGCATGAGCAATTGGTAAACAGCTATGATAATTCGTTGTTGTACACCGATGCCATGCTGGATAACACCATCAAACTGTTGCAGCAATACGGTGATAAATTCAACACCGCAATGATTTACCTTTCCGATCATGGTGAATCATTAGGGGAGAACGGTATCTATCTGCACGGCACACCTTATATGTTTGCGCCTTCTCAGCAAACCCATGTGCCTTTCCTGATGTGGATGTCGGCAGAATATGAGCGTAATTTTGCGATCGACCGCCAATGCCTGACGCGGCTGGCTGAAAACGATAAGGTTTCGCAGGACAATCTGTTCCACACTGTATTGGGTATGCTTAACGTGCAAACGCATGAGTACCAATCCCATCAGGATATTCTGCAAAACTGCCGTACCCTCGCCCAAGGTAAGGCTTAACTTTTATAATCTCCCGGGGCACAATATACCCATTCTAAAGCCGGTATTTTTCACCGGCTTTTTATTTTTCTTGACCTAGACCAATTGGTCTATTACGCTCAATACCATTATGACGAAACCTCTGCATTGCAACGTGGATACACGTGAACATCTGCTCGCGACTGGCGAAACCCTCAGCCTGCGTCTTGGCTTTACAGGCATGGGGCTGAGCGAATTGCTGGCGACCGCTGGCGTGCCAAAAGGCTCGTTTTATCACTATTTTCGTTCGAAAGAAGCCTTTGGCGAAGCCATGCTGCAACGTTACTTTGAGCACTATGATGCGGAAATGCAGAGATTATTCGGCGATACAAAACGCGATGCGCGTCATCAGTTGTTAAGCTATTACGCACAGGCTATCAGCCATCACTGCCTCAGCGAATGCCATAACTCCTGTTTAGCCGTGAAGCTTTCTGCCGAGGTCAGCGATCTGTCTGAACCCATGCGTCATGCGCTGGAAGTCGGCACCGCACGCGTTATTGGTCATTTGCAAGAGGCTCTTGAACGTGGGAGCCGTGAAGGTTCACTGGCGATAGCTATGAGCCCATCAGCAACGGCGGAAACCCTCTATTCTTTATGGTTGGGAGCTTCGCTGCGTGCCAAAATCCGCCGTTCGGTTGCCCCACTGACCAGTGCGTTGGAAACTATCGAATTACTGCTGCGCCCAACGCAGCCCTAATCCCTTTGATTTACCCTGAAAGTGCCATTGCTAAAATACGTTCAACACCAACTAGTCGACCGGTCTATTAAATAGGATGCATTATGAAGATTGAAAAGTTGTTCTCTCCCCTGAAGGTTGGCTCTACAACGCTGCCCAATCGTGTATTCATGGCCCCACTGACTCGCTTGCGTAGCATTGAACCTGGCGATGTTCCGACCGCATTAATGGCAGAATACTATGCACAACGCGCCAGCTCTGGCCTGATCATTACCGAGGCTACGCAGATTTCTTTCCAGGCGAAAGGTTACGCGGGCGCCCCCGGTCTGCATACGTCAGAACAGATTGCCGCCTGGAAAAAAATCACCCAGGCAGTGCATGACAAGCAAGGGCATATTGCTGTGCAACTTTGGCACGTTGGCCGCATTTCTCATAATAGCCTGCAACCGGGCCAGCAAGCGCCGGTCGCCCCTTCCGCCATCGCCGCAGAAACCCGTACCACAATACGCGATAAGAACGGCGCCTGGGTGCGTGTGCCCACATCCACCCCGCGTGCGCTGGAAACGGCAGAAATCGCCGGGATCGTGAGCGATTTCCGTCAGGCAACCGCTAATGCTCGTGAGGCGGGCTTTGATTATATTGAATTACACGCCGCACACGGTTACCTGCTACATCAGTTCATGTCTCCGGCTTCTAATCAGCGTACCGATCAGTATGGTGGCAGTATTGAAAATCGCACCCGTCTGACGTTGGAAGTGGTTGATGCCAGCATCGCTGAAATTGGCGCGGACCGCGTCGGTATTCGTATTTCCCCACTCGGCCCATTCAACGGCCTGGATAACGGTGAAGACCAAGAAGAGGCTGCACTGTATCTGATCGAAGAGCTTAACAGACGTGGCATCGCCTATCTGCACATCTCTGAACCTGATTGGGCCGGTGGCAAGCCTTATTCAACCGCATTCCGTGATGCTGTTCGTTCCCATTTCAAAGGCGTGATTGTTGGTGCAGGTGCTTATACCGCCGAGAAAGCAGAAGAACTGCTTGAAAAAGGCTTTATTGATGCCGTCGCTTTTGGCCGCAGTTATATCGCCAACCCGGATCTGTTAGAACGCTTCAAACAGAATGCCCCATTGAATGAGCCAGATAACAACACCTTCTACGGCGGTGGCGCTGCCGGTTATACCGACTATCCTACCCTGTAAGTGATTTATCTGATATTCAGCCGGTCAACAGCCGGCTGAATTTATCAGTGACAATGTCACGCAAACCACTTCTGCACCCGATGCGTTGAATTGCTTTATATGACAAGGCTATACTGCTCTTCGCGTTCATCTATCTGCCGCTCACTGCGGCACATCCAATCAGAGGAAATTATGCGCCTACTCCATACCATGATCCGTGTCGGTGATCTGCAGCGTTCCATCGATTTCTATACCAAGGTATTAGGCATGCGCCTGCTGCGCACCAGCGAAAACACCGAGTACAAATACTCACTGGCGTTCGTTGGTTATACCGATGAAAGCGAAGGCTCCGTGATCGAACTCACCTACAACTGGGGAGTTGACAGCTACGAGATGGGTTCCGCATTTGGCCACCTGGCGCTGGGCGTAGACAACGTAGCGGCCACCTGTGAAAACATCCGCAATGCTGGCGGCAACGTAACCCGTGAGGCTGGCCCGGTTAAAGGCGGCACCTCAATTATCGCTTTCGTTGAAGATCCCGATGGTTACAAGATCGAGCTGATCGAGAATAAACATGCCAGCCAGGGCCTCGGCAACTGACGTTTCTTCAGGGCGCAATCTAGCGCCCTGCTTTTATCCCCGCTGCATCAAGGCAAGAAATTTGTCATAATGCCCGCTGAATTCGATGAAGATAAGAAACTGATGGCCGAAAAAAGTGATCTTAACGCCCTGAGTGGCCGTTTTCGTGGGTTTTATCCCGTTGTTATTGATGTAGAAACCGCAGGTTTTAATGCCCAGACCGATGCCTTGCTGGAAATAGCCGCAGTCACGTTAAAAATGGATGAAAACGGCTGGTTACAGCAGGATGAAACCCTGCATTTTCACGTTGAGCCCTTCGAAGGGGCTAATCTGCAACCAGAAGCATTGGCCTTCAACGGTATCGATCCGCATAACCCGCTGCGCGGTGCGGTAAGCGAATACGATGCGTTGCACGCTATTTTCAAGGCAGTGCGCAAAGGGATTAAGGATCAGGGCTGTAACCGAGCCATTATTGTTGCCCACAATGCCAACTTTGATCACAGCTTCCTGATGGCAGCCGCAGAACGCGCCAGCCTGAAACGCAATCCATTCCATCCGTTTGCCACGTTTGATACTGCCGCACTGAGCGGGCTGGTATTAGGCCAAACCGTATTAGCCAAGGCTTGTATCGCCGCTGGTATGCCGTTCGACAGCAGCCAGGCACATTCCGCCCTGTATGATACCGAACAGACGGCCCTGTTATTTTGTGAGCTGGTGAATCGTTGGAAACGCCTTGGCGGCTGGCCGCTCGGCAGCACTAGCGCGGAATAAACGCCATAAACAATTCGGGCGGCACCTGCAACAGGGCCGCCCGAAATTTTCAGTAAAATCTTTCGCCATTAAGGCTGCTGATCGTCCTGCTGTTTGTATTTCTCAGCAGTCTCTTTGATCAGGGGTTGCAATTCACCACGCTGGTACATCTCGATAATAATATCGCATCCGCCCACCAGTTCACCGTCAACCCACAACTGCGGGAACGTTGGCCAATTGGCATATTTTGGCAGTTCGGCACGAATATCCGGGTTTTGCAGAATATCAACATAAGCGAAACGCTCACCACACGCAGAAAGCGCCTGGACCGCTTGCGCGGAGAAACCGCAGCTAGGCAGCTTAGGTGAACCTTTCATGTACAGCAAAATAGGGTTGGCAGAAATTTGCTGCTGAATTTTTTCAATCGTCGTCATTATTGCTTCCTCAAGCCACATCTTGGCTACAACATCACATTAGCTATTGTAGCGGCAGGAACAGTATCAAGAAAACGCCATCTTTTGCAGGGACATTTCCAGTTACCGGGTGAGTGCTGAAAACCACACTTTTCCGGTTAAAACATACTCACAGAATAACATTGTTAACCCGACGACTTCACTATTATATTTTCGCATTTGGCCGGTGACGAATAATAAACCGCACCTTGATTTTGGTGTTTTTTTACACATCAATTGCTTGATTTGAAATCAAAAAAAATGCCATTAACGTTTTCTCACAATATGGATTACTATTTATGAGTTCTCCGCTGTTTTATATGGCGAATTTCGGGAATACTGTAGCCCATTAGATATGTGCTTTGAGGCCAAGGTTGGTAACATCGACATGCGCTTAATTATTACACTTTTTATGCTATTGCTCTCACAACTGTTCGCAACTCTGGTGCATGCTGCGCCCAAGGCGCATGTTTCTGCCGAGCAGCGTAAAGGGCATGCTAACGCGGCCCAGCCAGGCGATCGCAAAAAAAAGAAAGCGGACAAAAACAGCAAAAAAGTAAAGGCCGTCACCCCTCAAAAAGCAGCTCAGAAAACCTCGCAACTTAAATCGAAGAGTAAATCTACCCACACTGCCAACATCAAAGTGACTCCACCGAAAAAGGGTTACAAGAAAGGGTATGGTCGCCATCGTGAGCCGGATATGGCTACCGCGAAACTGACCAAGAATGAAAAGCCGCTAAAACTCAGCCCTGCTCACAAAAAACGCTATCAACACGCCAAACAAACGGCCATGGCCAAGCTGATGAGCCAGATGGGCAAACCCTACCTGTGGGGCGGTTCTTCCCCACACACCGGGTTTGACTGCAGCGGGTTGATTTATTACGCCTATAAAGACGTGGTGAAAATCAAAATGCCGCGCACCGCCAATGAAATGTATCATCTGCGTGATGCCGCACCGATCAAGAAAAGCGAGTTGGAAACCGGCGATCTGGTGTTCTTCCGCATCAATAATCGTGGCACTGCCGATCACGTGGGCGTTTATCTCGGTAACGGCAAGTTTATCCAGTCGCCACGTACCGGTGAAGAAATCCGCGTCAGTCAGTTGGATAACGACTATTGGCAAAATCATTACATTGGCGCTCGCCGAGTTGTAACGCCAAAAACCATCCGTTGATCGCTCCCCACGGTGATATCTCAGGCGGCTAAGCCTTACCTGCAGCCGCCCTTTCCTGCCGATGCTTTAAGCAATCAGCCGCTTAACATGCTTTAAACCTTTTTTTCACCCGGAAAGTTGCTAAGATTATTGTCCATAAAAAAGACATCACAACTCTGTTTTCCACCTTCGACCACCGGGTTGAGGGCGGCCAGAACAATAGTGCAATATAAAAAGGAGAAAGCAATGTCGTTTGAATTACCTGCATTACCGTATGAAAAGAACGCTCTCGAACCGCACATTTCCGCAGAAACCCTGGAATACCACTATGGTAAGCACCACAATACCTATGTGGTTAACCTGAACAATCTGGTGAAAGGCAGCGAGTTCGAAGGCAAAACACTGGAAGAGATTATCAAAACCTCAACCGGCGGCGTGTTCAACAACGCAGCACAAGTGTGGAACCACACCTTCTATTGGCACTGCCTGTCACCACAGGGCGGTAATGAACCAACGGGTGCCGTTGCTGCTGCAATCACCAAGTCCTTCGGTTCTTTCGCTGCGTTTAAAGAGCAGTTCACCGATGCCGCAGTGAAAAACTTTGGCGCAGGCTGGACCTGGCTGGTGAAAAAGGCAGATGGCACCTTGGCGATCGTTAACACCTCAAATGCGGCAACTCCGCTGACCGGTGCAGACAAGCCACTGCTGACCGTTGACGTGTGGGAACATGCCTATTACATCGACTATCGCAATGCGCGTCCAAAATACCTGGAAAACTTCTGGGCATTGGTCAACTGGGCGTTTGTTGAAAAAAATCTGGCGTAATGGCTGGGATTTGATAGTAAGGCGCAGCATGCTGCGCCTTTATCATTCTGGCGTGAATTTAGTTTAATGCGGCGATAAAACCGAAAGCAATGATCATTGCCAATGCACTAACGGTGGTAATCAATGACATCTTTAAATCGGTATCCATAACGACTCCCTCTCAGATTGGCTTTACTAAGCATAAAATCCACACTATTAATGCGTCAAATCATTTTCTCTCAGTTCGTGATTAAAATCTTGTTATCATTTCACGCGTTATAATACCGAATAGATCTTCCACTTTGCGCTAAGATGGGACAAAATTCGCAGTTCACAACTGCGTACCGGCAAATGCCCCCCTGCTTAAGCAGCTTACGACCTCACACTAAAAACTCAGCCTCCGCTTCTCTGGAGAAGGGGGCTATAGACGATGGGTAGGCGCAGGCAAACGATTAACATCATACTCACATGCTGTAACATGTGGGTTCAGGAGTCATTCTTTACATGGCAACGATTAAAGATGTAGCCAAACGCGCTGGCGTTTCCACTACCACCGTTTCGCACGTCATCAATAAAACGCGTTTCGTCGCCGAAGAAACCAAAGAAGCTGTTCGGGCTGCGATCAAAGATCTGCACTATTCCCCAAGTGCCGTCGCGCGTAGCCTTAAGGTTAACCACACCAAATCAATCGGCTTGCTTGCCACCTCGAGCGAAGCCCCTTATTTTGCAGAAGTGATCGAAGCAGTCGAGAACAGTTGCTACAGCAAAGGCTATACCCTGATTCTTTGTAATTCGCACAACAACCTCGACAAACAGCGTGCCTATCTGGCAATGCTGGCGCAAAAGCGCGTCGACGGCCTGCTGGTGATGTGCTCGGAATATCCGGATCAGTTGCTGGGTATGCTGGAGGATTACCGCAATATTCCAATGGTGGTGATGGATTGGGGTGCTGCGCGCGGTGATTTCACCGATACCATTATCGATAACGCTTTTGAAGGTGGCTATCTGGCTGGCCGTTATCTGCTGGAGCGTGGGCACCGTGATATCGGTGCTATTCCTGGGCAACTGTCGCGCAATACCGGCGGTGGCCGCCATCAGGGGTTCCTGAAAGCGCTGAAGGAAGCCAATGTTGAGGTGCGTGAAGAGTGGATCGTCCAAGGGGACTTTGAGCCCGACTCGGGTTACAAAGCCATGCACCAGATACTGTCGCAGAAACAGCGCCCTACTGCGGTATTCTGTGGTGGTGACATCATGGCAATGGGCGCTATCTGTGCCGCCGATGAACTGGGCCTGCGCGTCCCGCAGGATATCTCGGTGATCGGTTACGATAACGTGCGTAATGCGCGCTATTTCACCCCGGCACTGACCACTATCCACCAACCCAAAGAGCGCTTGGGAGAAATGGCCTTCACCATGTTGCTGGACCGTATTGTCAGCAAACGTGAAGAATCCCAGGTGATTGAAGTACATCCCAAATTGATTGAGCGGCGTTCCGTGGCTGACGGCCCGTTTATTGATTATCGCCGTTAATGGGGCTCGGTGACTCTTCGCTCAACCACTCCTGGTTGAGCGTTTCGCTATCACCCAGATATTCCAGCAGCCAGGCCATCGCGGGTGATTGCGCGTTCTGTTGCCACGTCAGGCAGCAGGCACTGGCCGGAAACGGTTCCTGTAACTGCAATACCACCAATTCACCGCTTTGCACCAGTGGCAACACGCGGTGTGCTGGCACCATACCGACGCATAGCCCAGCCCGCAGGCAATCAACGGCTGAAACCCAATCAGGAACCGTGAACCTGCGCTGATTATCCAGTGACCAGGTCACTCGTTTAGGCAGATTGCGCGAAGTATCCTCCAGCAACAGAGAAGGATATGGCCGCAACTGTTCGTTACGCAACGGCCCGCTCAACGCCGCCAGCGGGTGCATGGCGTTCACCACACACAGCCAATTCATAAAGCCCATATCACGAAATGCAAAACCACCGCCCACCGGCACGGCACGCGTAGCACCGATTGCCATTTCCGCCCGGCCATCCACCAGCGCATCCCAGACGCCATTGAACACTTCAGGTTGCACCATCAACTCCACATCAGGGAAATGGCGATAAAAGTCCAGCACCAGTTGGCGGCTGCGCTGCGGCTTAACAATGATATCCACCGCAATCTTTAACTGCCCGCGCCAACCATTGGCGACCTGCTGGCACTGGCGACGCGTATCAAGCATTTTTTTGATAACAGCACGCGCTTCTTTTACAAACAGCGCACCAGCCGGCGTCAGTTCCACGTCTCGGTGACGACGTTCAAACAGCGGAACCGCCAACCATTGTTCCAGTTGCCGCACGGTATAACTCACCGCCGACGGCACGCGATGCAGTTCCTGTGCCGCGGCGCTAAAACTGCCGGTACGTGCCACCGCATCCACCACATCAAGCGAATATTCAGACCACATCGTCTTTTGCCTTCAATTTTTTTAACAGCACCTAGCAAATATTACCGTTTCACAAGCAGAGATCCAGCCGGATACACTTGCCGGCGCTAAAAAATCTGTATTAAGAAAATGTTAATGAGAAATACCATGCGAAATTTTGGATTTATGTTTTATCTCGCCGGCCTGAGTATGTTGGGTTATCTGGCGACCGATATGTATCTACCCGCCTTTGGTGCTATGCAGCAAGACTTGCAAATCTCTGCCGGAGCCATCAGCGCCAGCTTGAGTATCTTTCTTGCGGGTTTCGCCTTTGCCCAGTTAGTCTGGGGGCCGCTTTCCGATCGTCTAGGCCGTAGACCTGTGCTGCTGATTGGCTTGGCGCTATTTGCCCTTG
Organism: Serratia sp. Ag1; assembly: GCF_000743355.1. Lineage (GTDB taxonomy): Bacteria > Pseudomonadota > Gammaproteobacteria > Enterobacterales > Enterobacteriaceae > Chania. The sequence goes on along the minus strand of NZ_JQEI01000014.1, from coordinate 99,223 downwards.
GCTGCTTGGGGATGCTGTGGGTGCAGAATGCCGTACAACTGTGGTCACTGCGTTTTATTCAAGCGATTGGCGTCTGTTCTGCTGCCGTCACCTGGCAGGCCATCGTGGTTGACCGTTATCGCGACGGCAAAGTGAACCGCATTTTTGCCACCATCATGCCCTTGGTGGCGCTTTCCCCTGCCTTGGCTCCGCTGGTCGGCGCCTGGTTGCTGAATCATATGGGCTGGCGAGCGATCTTTACCGTCCTGCTGGGTATCTCTGCATTGCTGTTTGTACCCACTTTGTTGCTGAAAGAATCGGCAAGAGTCGTACCTTCTGCCGATAAAAAACCCAATATCAGCTTTCTGCAGATCCTGAAATCTCCGGTTTTCAGCGGTAATGTGATGATCTTTGCCGCTTGTTCAGCCAGCTTCTTTGCCTGGCTGACCGGTTCCCCGTTTATTCTCGGCGAGATGGGCTATAGCCCGAACGATATTGGCCTGAGTTATGTCCCACAGACATTGGCCTTTTTATTAGGCGGCTATGGCTGTCGTGCCGCGTTAAACCGCCTTTCGGGTAAGACCTTGTTACCATGGCTGCTGTTAGCGTATGGAATCAGTATGGTGGCGTTGTATCTGGTTGCCACCTTGAGTCAACCGACATTAACCAGCCTGCTGATCCCATTCTGTTTTATGGCATTGGTTAACGGTGCCAGTTATCCGATTCTGGTGGCCAATGCATTGCTACCCTTCCCGCATAACAGTGGTAAGGCCGCAGCGCTGCAGAATACGCTGCAGTTGGGGTTGTGTTTTATCGCAAGTATGGTGGTTTCGGCATTTATCGCCCAACCGCTGCAGGCGACGGTGACCGTGATGGTGGCAACGGTTGTCTTGGCTGCCTTGGGTTACATGATTCAGCGCGGGAAGGAAGAGGCCGAGGAACTGATTATCCGGCAGAAACATGCCGATTCGCCCTCATAATTTCCGCCATAAAAATGAAAACCCCGGCGTGACCGGGGCTCTTTTAATGACCGATAATCATCAAGCTTTTGGTATCAACGCTTTTTCGGCTTCTATCGCTGCTTCACGGCTCGCCAGCACTCGTTCAACGGTATCGACCACTGCTTGAGTTTGTGGATCAATCTCGATATTCACTTTATCGCCTAAACGCCTTTTGCCCAGCGTAGTGCGCGCCAGCGTTTCCGGAATCAAGTGCACACAGAAACGGTTATTTATCACTTCACCGATGGTGAGGCTAATCCCGTCAATACCGATGAACCCCTTATGCAGCACATATTTCATCAGCTCGGTGCTCGGCATGCGCAGCCAGATCTGGCGATTATTTTCTGAGGTATAAATTTTGGCGATTTCGGCAGTACAAATAATATGACCGGACATCAGGTGCCCACCAATTTCATCACTGAATTTGGCCGCTCTCTCAACGTTGACCTTATCTCCCGTTTTTAATTCACCGAGATTAGTCAAACGCAACGTTTCCTTGATCAGATCAAAACTGACGCGGTTACCTTCGATAGCGGTGACCGTCAGGCAGCAACCATTATGGGCAACCGATGCGCCCAGTTCCAACCCCGGTAACAGTTCACTAGGCATTTCAATAATATGAGTACGAAAATTAGGTTTTTCATCGACGGCAACCAACACAGCGGTGCCTTGCACAATACCGGTAAACATGTAGGCCTCTTTTCTGAATGTGTTCAAAGCGCTATAAGCAGTTTGCCCCAGTTAACGCGGAAAACCAAATTCGCTGCGGCAAAAAAACTGCATTTGCACATTTAATAACTATTACGTCACAAGATTTGCTTAAGGACGCCGAGCAGGTACAATCTTTTCGACAAATATCCGCTATTTTTAATTGTTGCCCGCTGATGGTAACCCCCTCTTCATCATAAATAATAAAAAGGTGTATGCGTGCAGAAGTACTTCATTGAAGCGCGTAGTTTGTTGGCTCTTGCGATCCCAGTAATCATCGCGCAAATATCGCAAACCGCGATGGGTGTCGTCGATACCATCATGGCCGGTGCTTACAGTGCCACCGATATGGCCGCTGTGGCCGTCGGCACGTCTATCTGGCTGCCTGCTCTTCTGTTTGGTCACGGCCTGCTGCTGGCACTAACCCCAGTGATTGCGCAACTGAACGGTGCAGGCCGTCGCGATCGCATCGCCCACCAGGTGCGGCAAGGCTTTTGGCTGGCCTCTGGCGTTTCGGCGTTGATCATCGTCGCGATTTACAACAGTAAATTCGTGATCGACATGATGCACAATATTGATCCCATGCTGGCAGAAAAAGCCGTCGGTTACTTACATGCCATTATGTGGGGAGCACCCGGCTACCTGTTCTTTCAAGTGGTGCGTAACCAATGTGAGGGCCTGTCAAAAACCAAACCTGGCATGGTGATCGGCTTTATCGGCCTGCTGGTTAATATCCCTATTAACTACATCTTCATTTACGGCAAATTCGGCATGCCTGAAATGGGGGGCGTTGGTTGCGGCGTGGCCACCGGCAGCGTGTACTGGATCATGTTCCTGCTGATGCGTTGGTATGCAAAACGCGCGCCGTCACAGCGTGACATCAAACTGACGGCAGGCCAGCACCGAGGCCCGGATTGGCCCACCTTGAAGCGCCTGACGGGGCTTGGCATGCCAATAGCGCTGGCCCTGTTTTTTGAAGTGACGCTGTTTGCCATCGTCGCGCTACTGGTTTCCCCACTCGGTATCGTTTCCGTTGCCGGGCATCAGATTGCGTTGAACTTCAGTGCCCTGATGTTTGTACTGCCTCTGTCACTCGGGGTCGGCGCCACTATCCGCGTCGGGCATCGTTTGGGTGAGGGTTCTGTCGAAGCCGCGCGGGTGGCGGCTTATTCGGCCATTGGCGTCGGGATTGCCATGGCGTGTTGTACCGCATTGTTCACTGCGACATTCCGTGAACCTATCGCTCTGCTGTACAACGATAGCCCAGAGGTGGTGGCTATGGCGTCACACCTGATGCTGTTGGCAGCGATTTATCAGATCTCCGATTCGGTGCAGGTTATCGGCAGCGGTATCCTGCGGGGCTATAAAGACACGCGCTCGATCTTCTACATCACGTTTATCGCTTACTGGGTGCTGGGGCTGCCCAGCGGTTATCTGCTGGCGCTGACGGACTACATTGTCCCAGCCATGGGGCCAAGCGGTTTCTGGACCGGTTTTATCATCGGCCTGACGTTTGCCGCGATCATGATGGCGTTGCGCATGCGCTGGCTGCAGCGGCAACCTGCCGCCATGATCCTGCAGCGCTCCACCCGCTAAAACTCTCCGCCGGTTTGTACCGTGCAGGCCGGCGAGTTCCTCATCAATCTTTGCAGAAAAAACCGCCTCGCTGCGCATAAGCTCAGCAATCGCGTGAAATACCGGATAAAATTGTACTTTTCCCCTTGCCAGCAAGCGGGTAGCTCGTTAATATTCGTCCCCGCTGTCAGCCATGACAGGCAGGAAAAGATGCGTCCGTAGCTCAGTTGGTTAGAGCACCACCTTGACATGGTGGGGGTCGATGGTTCGAGTCCATTCGGACGCACCAAATTCCTGTAGGTAGTTCAGTGCGTCCGTAGCTCAGTTGGTTAGAGCACCACCTTGACATGGTGGGGGTCGATGGTTCGAGTCCATTCGGACGCACCAATTCTTTTCATTCAGCGTGTTCTCCCTGCTCTGCATTTACCATCAATCCTATTACTCCACTATCGACGCTGTTTTGGCAGATAGCCCGGCGCGGTTGCATCAGGTATTATCAGCGCAATAATCAGTTAAAGGCCGTTCCCTCTATGTTGAAATTTAAAGCAGAGACACCATTCGCATTTCTCGATAACGGCCTTGCCCGCCGTGAAGGGCGAATAAATGACCAAACTCCCGCCACGGAAGTAAAATTCAGTGCTGGTACATTTGGTCAGTTGCAGAAACGGCCCTATTCGCAGCAAATCTATGTAATTTCCGGTGAGTTTGAATTTACCGTAGCTAACGATATCCATACCGTTTTTGCTGGTGAAACGCTGCAAATCCCTGCGGCAACCCCATTTGGTTGTTTTTGCCTGGTGGCAGGTAGCCTGTTGGAAATTCCACAACCCGCCTGAATAACGCAGTGATTCCCCGGCAATTTCTTCCTGGTACTTGCCCAAATTATTTACAGTAAGGTTATTTGCGCAACAAACCGATACCGCTGATTTGCATTTGCGCCACATTTGCTCCTGATTTGACTAAACCTGCCATACACATCGGTTTTTTGTTTTGTTTCCCATCACAGAGCCCTTATAATGCGCCACGTCTTTCAGTTGAATGGTTTCAGCCCTTGATCTGCGAAAACGCAATAACCACAATTTCTCATCCCATCCTTATGCGCAGCATACCCGCGCCTCAGCAGCGGCTGAATTTTTCCACATCATTTCCACTGTGGTCACCTATTCTTAACTATGTTTTGCACTACCAGGTTCGCTTCAAATCCCTTACCGATGGTTTAGCCTTCGGTACCGTTAGTTTTATCATCCATCACAACTTGTAGAAAAATCGTCATGAAAAAGACCAAAATTGTTTGCACCATCGGCCCTAAAACCGAATCGGAAGAAATGCTGACCAGCCTGCTGAACGCAGGTATGAACGTAATGCGCCTTAACTTTTCCCATGGCGACTATGAAGAACATGGCAACCGCATCAAGAACATGCGCGCGGTGATGGCGAAAACCGGTAAAACTGCGGGCATTCTGTTGGACACCAAAGGCCCGGAAATCCGCACGATGAAACTGGAAGGCGGCACCGACGCCGCGCTGGTTGCTGGCCAGACGTTTACCTTTACCACCGACCAAAGCGTTATCGGCAATAAAGAACGCGTTGCCGTCACCTACCCTGGCTTTGCTGCCGACCTGAAAGTGGGTAACACCGTGCTGGTGGATGATGGTCTGATCGGTATGGAAGTTACCGCCATCACTGAAAAAGAAGTGGTTTGTAAGGTACTGAACAACGGCGATTTGGGCGAAAACAAAGGCGTTAACCTGCCGGGCGTTTCCATCCAGCTGCCAGCTCTGGCAGAAAAAGACAAGCTCGACCTGATCTTCGGTTGCGAGCAAGGTGTCGACTTCGTTGCCGCGTCATTCATCCGTAAACGTTCCGATGTGCTTGAGATCCGTGAACATTTGAAAGCGCACGGCGGTGAAAACATCCAGATCATCTCCAAAATTGAAAACCAGGAAGGCCTGAACAACTTCGACGAAATCCTCGAAGCGTCTGACGGCATCATGGTTGCACGTGGCGATCTGGGGGTTGAGATCCCGGTTGAGGAAGTGATTTTCGCCCAAAAGATGATGATCGAAAAATGTAACCGCGCTCGCAAAGTGGTCATTACCGCCACCCAGATGCTGGATTCGATGATCAAAAACCCGCGCCCTACCCGTGCTGAAGCCGGCGACGTGGCTAACGCCATTCTGGATGGCACCGATGCCGTGATGTTGTCTGGTGAAAGTGCCAAGGGTAAATACCCGCTGGAAGCCGTGACTATCATGGCGACGATCTGCGAACGCACCGATCGCGTCATGCCAAGCCGTATCGACACCCTGAATGACAATCGCAAACTGCGCATCACCGAAGCCGTTTGCCGTGGTGCTGTCGAAACGGCAGAGAAACTGGACGCGCCGTTGATCGTGGTGGCTACCAGCGGCGGTAAATCGGCTAAATCCGTGCGTAAATACTTCCCTAACGCCGTTATTCTGGCGCTGACTACCAACGAAATCACCGCACGCCAACTGATCCTGAGCAAAGGCGTAGTGACCCAGATGGTGAAAGAAATCGCCTCAACCGATGATTTCTATCGCATCGGTAAAGAAGCGGCGCTAGCCAGTGGTCTGGCACAAAAAGGCGATGTTGTGGTAATGGTTTCTGGTGCTTTGGTACCGAGTGGCACCACCAATACGGCTTCAGTTCACGTGCTGTAATTATTAAACGTGACAAAAATGCTCTGACTAAAACGCCGCAATTGCGGCGTTTTTTATTCTCTGTTAACTATTTTCTAAAAAACGCAAGCCCTAACTGCTCATTATTTAGCTAATTACCATTAAGAGTCGTCTCGTGGAACGGGGCTGTTTTCCCTCGTTTTTTTAACTATTTTGTAAAACAAGATGCAAGTTTGAGCGAACGATCAAAATAAAGGGCCCTAATACAAAAAAATTATTCTCTTTCGAAAAAAGTTTGTGTAATACTTGTGACGCTACATGGAGATTAACTCAATCTAGAGGGTGTTATAATGAATCGTACTAAACTGGTACTGGGCGCGGTAATCCTGGCTTCTACTATGCTGGCTGGTTGCTCTAGCAATGCTAAAATCGATCAACTGTCTTCTGACGTTCAGACTCTGAACGCTAAAGTTGATCAGCTGAGCAACGACGTGAACGCAATCCGTTCTGACGTTCAAGCAGCTAAAGATGACGCAGCGCGCGCTAACCAGCGTCTGGACAACCAAGCTCACGCTTACAAAAAGTAAGTTAGCTTTGGTAATTGAAAACGGTGCACCTTGTGCACCGTTTTTTTTTACCTGCCATTCCTCTCAAAACAGTCCTTGGCGTAGTACTACCGCCAATGAGGCTCTCCGTTCAGTTTTGCCTCGCATAGATAACTCACTAATGCTTTTTATGCCTTTCTCCGGGCAAAAAAAAGAGGCCCAGCACGCTGGACCCCCTCTCGCTCTAAAAGTGATTAATTGGCGGAACTGATAGGAGCGGCCGCAGGAGCATCACTATTGGCGTCCTGAGGTGCCTCAGGCGCGACAGAAACCTCAGAAGGCTCCTGACCTACACTCACCAATACCGGCATGCCAGAACGCCGTACAACCGCACTGTCGAACACGGCTTTGTCAGTCTGTTGGTCATTAGCAAAGGCTTTCTGATTTTTAGAAAGCGGAATTGGCATCGTCTGCGGATCGTCGCTGGCTACTTTCGATAACGGCTGGTGTACTTCCACATAGCGTTTGCCATCAGGCTCGACGGAAGCCTTGACAGGCTCGTTGATGATTTGCACCCGCGTACCTTGTGGGATCGTATTGAACAATGCTTCGATATCCGCTGGGCGTAAGCGGATACAGCCCGAGCTAACGCGCATGCCAATGCCAAAGTTGGCATTAGTACCATGGATCAAATATTGACCATGCCCCATCGACAAGCGAAGGGCGAACAACCCCATCGGATTCTCTGGCCCAGCCGGGATCACTGCCGGTAGTATTTCGCCCTGAGCTGCGTAGCGTTTACGGATGTTAGCCGTGGGTGTCCAGGTTGGATTCGCAATCTTCTGGCTGATCGACGTCACCTGCAGCGGTGTATTCATCCCAGTCTGACCAATACCGATCGGGTAAACGATGACCTTATCTTCACCTTTCGGATAGTAATACAGCCGTAATTCCGCCAAGTTAACCACGATCCCTTCACGCGGTGTGTCAGGTAACAGCATCTGAGTCGGGATCGTCAGCGTAGAACCGGGCGTTGGCAGATACGGGTCAGTACCTGGATTAGCCTCCAGCATGCCTAACAGGCCAATTTTATAATCCGCAGCAATGGCCTCAAGCGAGCGCCCATCGTTCGGCACATTGTAGATAATGTTTTCACCAATCAGACGGCTACCTGCTGGCGGCAATGGATATTCGTTCGCGCTGACGGCTTGCATACCCGTCAGTGCGGTGGCGAAAAGCATGCCTATCAGAGTCAACGTACGTTTCATTCTCATCCCTATTCTTCATCACACCCTTCAAACCTGATGCTGTGGCAGCAAAAGTTAAAGGTATACAGTTCAATCGCAAGGTTATCGGGCACTTGCCGGTGGGTAAATCAGATTAATACTCGAACAATACTAACAAGAAGCGGGATAAAGGCAATAAGTTGTCTAAAAATCAACATGTTATAACATAATCAATACATCGGATTGTCAACGAAACGTCAATGACTAACATGCTGAAATGCCACTGATTTAACCAGAAAAAACAGGGAGGTCGCGGGGATTGTAAAGGCTTATTGACATTAAGTTGCCCGCAGATCGGTTACCTGCGGGCAGAAGGAGTTACTCGATTACCGCCGTGGTGAGGCGAGACGTGCAGCACAGGCGATCGCGGCTATCGAAAATTTCGACCTGCCAGACCTGATTGCGCCGCCCCACGTGCAGTGCACGGCAAACACCGCGCACCTGCCCTTCAAACACCGCCCGGATATGGTTAGCATTGATTTCCAGCCCAACCACCTTTTGTTCCCCTTCGGTACACAGGTAACCGGCCATAGAACCCATTGATTCCGCCAGCACTACCGAAGCACCCCCGTGCAGCAAGCCGAACGGTTGCGTGGTGCGTTGATCAACCGGCATCACTGCCTCCAGATAATCATCTTCCAAGCGGGTGAACTGGATCCCCACATGGCCAACCATACACTTCTCACCAGTGCGGTTGAGCTGTTCTAGCGTTGCCTCACGTTTCCATAGTTTCACACTATTATCTCCAGAAGAGCCTGTAATGGATGCCGCACGCCATTGCCTTCAATACGTTTCACCTGGCTACGGCAGGAATAACCGGTCGCCAGGCAACGTTGCCGTGGCAAACGCTGCAGAGCCTGATGCCAGGAAAGTTCATAAATACCCAAGGAGTTCTGCAGATTCTTGGCTTCATGGCCGTAAGTACCCGCCATACCACAACAACCAACGCTGATGTTCTCCAGTTTTGCGCCAAAACGGCTAAAGACCGCAGCCCACTGTTGAGTACTGGCAGGCAGCGCAGTAGTTTCGGTGCAGTGGCCAAACAAATACCAGGCATCCCCGGTTGCTGGCTGCTCAGGGCGATCGGCCAGCGATTGTTGCAACCATTCATGCACCAGTTGCACCTGGAAGTTGCCACGCTCAGCACCGAGAATTTCCTGGTACTCATCGCGATAACACAGCACCAGCGCCGGATCGACCCCTACCATTGGCATACCGAGTTGCGCCACCCGGTTGAGGAAATCTGCGGTTTTGCGCGCCGTTTTGGCAAACCGCGTCAGGAACCCTTTGATATGCTGCGCTTTACCATTCGGGGAAAACGGCAGCAATACCGGTTGATAACCCAGTTTCTCCACCAGCCGCACAAAATCTGCCACCACCTGCGCGTCGTAATAACTGGTAAACGGATCCTGCACGATCAACACATGCCGTTCACGCTGCGCCTCACTCAACGCTTCGAGCTGTTCCAGCGTCATGGTGAAAGCACTGTGACCAGAAAGCTGCTGACGCAGCGTCGGGCTGGAGAGCAACGGCAAGTCCACCATACCGATGGTGCTACGGCTCAGCTCACGCACCCAAGGTTGTTTAAAGAAGAAGTTGAACACCTTTGGTGCTTTGGCCATCAGTGGCGTATAGCTCTCTACACCGGCAACCATGTAATCGCGCGCCGGGCGCAGGTAACGGGTGTGATAGAGCTGCAGGAAACGGGAGCGGAACCCCGGTACATCGATCTTGATTGGGCATTGGGTCGAGCAGGCTTTACAGGCCAAACAGCCTGACATCGCTTCTTTCACTTCGTGCGAAAAGTCATACTCCCCTTTGCCAGCTCGCCAGCTATTGCGCGTTTTCTCGATCACGCTGCGGAAGCTCAAGCGCTGCTGTGGCAATTGCTGTTCCAGCGCCACCGGATCAACCCCCTGCTCGGCCAGCAAACGCAGCCATTCGCGCACCAGCGCGGCGCGGCCTTTGGGCGAGTGGATACGGTTGCCGGTGATCTTCATCGACGGGCACATTGGGCTGCGCACGTCAAAATTGAAGCACAACCCATTACCGTTACATTCCAGCGCGCCACGGAACGAGGTACGAATGTCGAGCGGAATACGGCGATCCAACGTGCCGCGTTTCACCGCATCCACCTTCATCATCGGTTCATCCACGCCCATCGGTGGGCAGATTTTGCCTGGATTGAGACGATTCAACGGATCAAACGCGGTCTTGATACGGCGTAACTCCTCATACAGCACCTCACCAAAAAAGGCCGGACTGTATTCCGCACGGAACCCTTTGCCGTGTTCTCCCCACAATAAACCGCCGTACTTGGCGGTGAGTGCCACCACATCATCGGAGATTTGCTTCATCAGCACTTCTTGCTGTGGATCGCACATATCCAATGCCGGGCGCACATGCAGCACGCCGGCATCCACATGGCCAAACATGCCGTAACTCAGGTTATGGCTGTCGAGCAACTGCCGGAACTCAGTAATGTAATCGGCCAGATGCTGCGGCGGCACACAGGTATCTTCAGCAAACGGGATCGGCTTCGCCTGCCCTTTGACATTACCCAGCAGCCCCACCGATTTTTTACGCATGTTGTAGATACGCTCAATGCCGCTAAGATCGCTACAGATCTGATAACCAATAACCCCGGACTGCTGCCTGGCAATCAAATCATCCAAACGCTCGCATAGCGCCTGCATCTGCTCATCGATCAGCGCTTTATCATCACCGGCAAACTCAACAATGTTCAGCCCGAGCATCTCTTTGTCTGGCTCGTTGGTGATCAATTCGCTGACCGAATGCCAAACGATATCCTCGCGCGCCAGACTGAGCACTTTGGAATCGATGGTTTCCACCGACAGCGCTTTGGCTTCCACCATAAAAGGTGCGTTACGCAGCGCTGAATCAAAAGAGTCGTATTTCACGTTAACCAAACGACGCACTTTCGGCAGCGGCGTAATATCCAACCGTGCTTCGGTAATAAATGCCAGCGTACCTTCGGCACCGGTAAGAATGCGCGTCAGATCGAAAGTTTGCAGATCGTCGCTCAACACGTGGCGCAAATCGTAGCCAGTCAGGAAGCGGTTAAGCTTGGGGAACTTCTCCAGAATCAGCGCGCGCTGTTCGCGGCAACGGTTGAGCACCGTGGCGTAAATACGCCCTTCCGAGGTGTTTTCCTGGGCAATCGTTTCCGCCAACGGCGTCGGCATAGCGCGGGTATCCAGCATATCGCCCCCCAGCAACACGGCCCGTAGCCCAAGCACATGGTCCGAGGTTTTGCCATACACCAATGAACCTTGGCCGGAGGCGTCGGTATTGATCATGCCGCCAAGCGTGGCCCGGTTGCTGGTCGAGAGTTCAGGAGAGAAAAAGTAGCCGAATGGCCGCAAATATTGGTTGAGCTGGTCTTTAATCACCCCCGCCTCAACCCGCACCCAACCCTGTTCAACATTGATATCCAGAATACGGTTCATATAGCGCGACATATCGACCACGATGCCCGCGTTCAGCGCCTGCCCGTTAGTGCCGGTACCGCCGCCACGCGGGGTGAAGGTCAGCGCTTTAAAACGCTCTTCCGCCGCTAACCGGGCCAGCAGCGCCACATCACTGGTTGCACGCGGGAACACCACCGCATCGGGTAAAAGCTGATAAATGCTGTTATCCGTCGCCATTGTCAGACGATCGGCATAACTGGTGGCCGTATCGCCGCTGAATCCGTTCTGTTTTAACGCTTCCAAAAAATCGAGCACACATTGAACGAGGCCGAGTGCTTGAGAAATCTGTGGGATCATTCGCTTTTTTGACCCTGTCTGTCTAATTTTTAATTACTTAACCGGGCCTAGATGCAGACCCACCCCTATCTTTATATCGCCGGTAAAAGCTAACATACTTCGTTTTGTGCCAGCACTCACATTATCACAAACTGTGCTCAACAGAAGCGCCTACGGCAAAACCAGTACCTGGCTGTGAAAGTTGCCCAAAATGCTCCATGATTGAGCAGATAAAGACTTTACTGAAATAGGATGAAAACGCATTCATGATAGAACCGCAACGCCGATACGATTTGCCCACGATTATTTTTGGTGTGTTGTTTATCGCCATTATGATCGTCGCCAGTTTCTGGGTCGTTCAGCCGTTTATTCTCGGCTTTGCCTGGGCCAGCATGGTGGTGATCGCAACCTGGCCGGTATTGATTAAACTACAACACTTGCTGTGGGGCCGCCGCTCGCTGGCAGTGCTGATCATGACCATTCTGTTGATCCTGCTGTTTGTGCTGCCGATCTCGTTGCTGGTCAGCAGCGTCGTCGACAACAGTGCGCCGATTGTCTCCTGGGTGAACTCTCCGGGTAAGATCCAGATCCCGGACCTGGAATGGTTACGCACTATCCCACTGATTGGTGACCGGGTTTATAGCAGCTATCACCTGCTGGTGAGCACGGGGGGAGCCGCACTGATCGCCAAAGTGCAGCCTTATTTCGGCCAGACGGCAACCTGGTTCGTGACACAGGCCGCGCACGTTGGCCGCTTCCTGGTGCACTGTACGCTGATGGTGCTGTTCAGTGCGCTGCTGTATGCCCGAGGTGAGCAGGTCGGGCTGGCTATCCGGCATTTCGCCGTCCGTCTCGGGGCCGAGCGCGGCGACGCTGCCGTGCTGCTGGCCGGGCAAGCGATCCGCGCCGTTGCCTTGGGGGTGGTCGTCACCGCGCTGGTGCAGTCGGTTTTAGGCGGCATTGGTCTGGCGGTTGCCGGTATTCCTGCCGCTACGCTGCTGACGGTCTTGATGTTTGTGTTCTGTGTCGCGCAGTTGGGGCCGTTGCTGGTTCTGATCCCGGCAATCATTTGGCTGTATTGGACGGGTGAAACCACCTGGGGCACCGTGCTGTTGGTATGGAGTTGTGTGGTAGGCACGCTCGATAACTTCCTGCGCCCAGCGCTGATCCGCATGGGCGCTGATCTGCCGTTAATTCTGATCCTGTCCGGCGTGATCGGCGGCCTGCTGGCATTTGGTATGATTGGTCTGTTTATTGGCCCAGTGGTCCTGGCGGTTTCTTATCGTCTGCTCAGTGCCTGGATCAGTGAAGCACCAGAGCCAAAAACCGACATCCAAGAAATCATTAAAGACTTAGAGCAACGCTAATCCACCTGCGGTCTGCCCGACGATGGGCAGACCGTTCACCTCGCCCATCTCTCTATGCCGCCAAACTTGATTAGGAGGAGTCTTAGTGACGTGCCCGGCGTAACTGCCTATTGTCGTTGCTATACCTTGCTTAAGTCACTGACATCAGCAAGGTATCGAGTTACAAACAATATCATTCCATATCCGTGAATTGCTGTGTGTAGTCTTTGCCTATCTCCTACGATGGGCTTTTTTTTATATCCGTGATATTTCAAATTGCCTCTACGTGGGTTTTATTACCCGGCCCTGCAGCGTTCTGCTCATCAAGACAGCATAAAAAAAACCGCAACTTCACAGTCACGGTTTGGCACTCAGCTCTCGAAAAATGAATTACTTTTTCTTCGACAGATTCATCCAGGTCTGTACTACGGTATCCGGGTTAAGCGACAAGCTGTCGATCCCCTCGTCCATCAGCCACTCCGCAAAATCTGCGTGATCCGAGGGCCCTTGTCCACAGATGCCCACGTACTTGCCCTGGCGTTTGGCGGCCTGAATCGCCATAGTCAGCAGCATTTTTACCGCTTCGTTGCGCTCGTCAAACAGCTCAGAAACCACACCAGAGTCGCGATCCAGCCCCAGAGTTAACTGCGTCATATCATTGGAGCCGATAGAAAAACCGTCAAAATGTTCAAGGAACTGCTCAGCCAGCAAAGCGTTAGAAGGGATTTCACACATCATGATCACTTTCAGCCCATTCTCACCACGCTTGAGCCCCTGACGCGCCAGTTCAGCCACGACGGCCTCCGCCTGAGCCACGGTGCGTACAAACGGCACCATCACCTCAACGTTAGTCAGCCCCATGTCGTTACGCACCCGTTTCATTGCCGCACATTCCATAGCAAAGCAGTCACGGAAACTATCAGCCACATAACGACCCGCACCACGGAACCCCAGCATTGGGTTTTCTTCGTGCGGTTCATACTTCTCGCCCCCCACCAGGTTGGCGTATTCGTTAGATTTGAAGTCAGAAAGGCGCACAATAACGCGCTTCGGCCAGAACGCTGCCCCCAACGTAGCGATCCCTTCAGTCAAGCGGCCCACATAGAACTCAACCGGATCATCATAACCCTGCATCAACGCTCTGATTTCAGCCTGCAGTTCTGGCGGTTGCTGGTCAAATTCCAGCAGCGCGCGTGGGTGCACACCAATCATGCGGTTGATAATAAATTCCAGACGCGCCAAGCCCACCCCTTCGTTAGGCAAACGAGCGAAGTCGAAAGCGCGATCCGGGTTACCCACGTTCATCATGATCTTCAGCGGGAGCTCTGGCAGCTCGGCGACTTCCGAACTTTGCACGGTGAAGTCCAGCATATCGCTGTAAACAAAGCCGGTATCACCTTCGGCACAGGAAACGGTAACCTTTTGCCCATCTTTCAGCAGATCGGTAGCATGCCCACAGCCGACCACCGCAGGGATCCCCAGTTCACGGGCAATGATTGCCGCGTGGCAGGTTCGCCCGCCACGATTGGTAACAATCGCGGATGCTTTTTTCATGATCGGTTCCCAATCCGGGTCGGTCATGTCCGTCACCAATACATCGCCAGGCTGAATACGATCCATTTCACTGATGTCGTAGATCACCTTCACCGGGCCAGCCCCAATGCGGTGCCCGATTGCCCGCCCTTCCACCAGCACGGTACTGTTACCGTTCAGCTGGTAGCGTTCCATCACCTGCTCGTTAGAGCGCACGGTTTCGGGGCGCGCCTGCACAATCAGCAGCTTGCCGGTGTGGCCATCTTTTGCCCATTCGATATCCATCGGGCGACCATAGTGTTTCTCGATCAACAAAGCCTGATGCGCCAGTGCCTGCACTTCTTCATCGGTCAGAGAGAAGCGGCTGCGCAACGCCTCTGGCACATCTTCAATCCGCACCTGTTTGCCATGATCCTGTGAAGGAGCGTACACCATGCGGATTTTCTTCGAGCCAAGGTTACGGCGCACAATCGCGGGTTTGCCTTTCAGCAGCGTGGGTTTATGTACATAAAATTCGTCTGGGTTGACCGCCCCCTGCACCACCATTTCGCCCAGACCAAATGCCGAAGTAATAAAAACCACCTGATCGAAACCGGATTCAGTATCGATGGTGAACATCACCCCAGACGAGGCCAGATCGGAACGCACCATCCGCTGTACGCCAGCAGACAGCGCCACACCACGGTGATCGTACCCTTGGTGCACACGATAAGAGATCGCACGATCGTTAAACAGTGAAGCAAATACGTGCTTGATCGCCACCATTACGGCGTCAATACCCTGCACGTTCAGGAAGGTTTCCTGCTGCCCGGCAAAGGAGGCATCTGGCATATCTTCGGCGGTAGCGGAAGATCGCACGGCAAACGACGCGGCATTTTCGCCATCTGCCAACTGCTGATACGCCAGAGTGATTTCACGCTCGAACTCTGGATGGAAAGGCGTATCGATTACCCATTGGCGAATTTGCGCACCGGCTTTAGCCAGTTGAGCAATGTCGTCAACGTCGGTTTGATCCAATAATTGATAGATGCGCTGGTTAACACCACTTTGCTCAAGAAAATCGTTAAATGCCTGTGCAGTGGTGGCAAAACCGTTTGGCACAGCGACACCCAAATCGGAAAGATTGGTGATCATTTCACCGAGGGAGGCATTTTTACCGCCGACACGGTCAACATCGTGCATACCAAGCTGGTTATACCAAAGTACATTACGCAAATCCGGGCCATTGTTGGACATCGAAACAATCCTTATTGCTATATTCAGTAGGGTCTAAGCGGGCTTTATACCTTAAATAATTCGAGCTGCTTATCGGCGGCAACGCGCAGCCAGCATCCAGGCAACTTGACGTATGGCAGGTATATGCACTCAACAGAGCCGAATCAGACTAGCATAATGAAGCAGGGAAATTGGAAAGGTGAATCGATCAACCCGATGAAAAAATAGATTTTAAGATAAATAGCGGGCTAGCCCAATTAAAAAAGGAATCGTTCCCTTTGATATTAAAGTTATTAAATTCAGTTAATTAAATATTTATACTTCCTGATTTTCCACCCTATTTGGTTAACTGTAAATTTGTAGGAAATAGCAGCACTCGATTCTGCAAAAACGCTGTTAATCAGGACCATCAGTTTTATAAAATTTAAAATAACGTTTTATTAATTAATTCCATGGCCTGTTTTCAGGGTTTTCTGGCTAAAAGATGACTTTCTTGAACGCAATTAACCATGATATTCAATCAGTCACAGGCCATGATATTATCCCTCCAGAATCATTGCGTTCAGCCAAGGAGTTGCGGATGGAAAGAAGCGTTTTTTATATTTCAGACGGTACTGCTATTACCGCCGAAGTGCTGGGGCATGCGGTTCTGTCACAGTTCCCCATCAAGACGACGACCTATACCTTACCCTTCGTAGAAACCGAGGCGCGAGCACGCGGTGTATGTCAACAAATTAACGAGATCTATCACCAGACCGGTGTTCGCCCACTGGTGTTCTATTCGATTATCTCCCCAGAAGTGCGCCAGGTGATCACGCAAAGTGAAGGTTTCTGCCAAGACATCGTACAAGCTCTGGTTGGGCCACTACAGGGTGAGCTGAGTATAGCGCCAACGCCAATCGCTAATCGCACTCACGGGCTGACAGAGAGCAATCTCAGCAAATATGACGCCCGCATTGCCGCCATTGATTACACGTTGGCACATGATGATGGCATTTCACTGCGTAATCTCGATCAGGCGCAGGTGATCCTGCTTGGGGTTTCGCGCTGTGGCAAAACGCCTACCAGCTTGTATCTGGCCATGCAGTTCGGGATCCGCGCAGCCAATTACCCGTTTACCGCCGATGATATGGACAACCTGCAGTTGCCCGCCGCGCTAAAACCCTTCCAGCATAAGCTGTTTGGCTTGACGATTGACCCAGAAAGATTGGCCGCCATCCGCGAGGAACGGCGGGAAAACAGCCGATATGCGTCAATACGCCAGTGCCGGATGGAGTTGGCAGAAGTTGAGGCCTTGTTCCGCAAGCATCAAATCCGCTACCTCAATACCACCAACTATTCGGTGGAAGAGATCTCGACCAAGATCCTCGATATTCTCGGCATGAGCCGCCGGATGTTCTGATCCCAAGTAAAGCAGCAGGAAATGCACCTGCTGCAGCCCACTTTTTGCCCTGTCAGGTTTTTTTACTCAATTTGCGCACCAGAACCGGGCTTCGACGGTTGAATTCAGCGGTTTTTACGTTATTGTGATCCTCATCACTTCCCGGTATTCCTGCCGTAGCGAAGAACCGTTTTAGAGACAATCATGCACAAAACAGATGAACTGCGCACCGCGCGTATCGATCACCTCGTTACGCCCCAAACGCTAGCGGAAAAGTTGCCGATTTCAGACACGATCGCCAACAACGTGACAGCGTCACGTAAACGCATTGAAAATATCCTTGTCGGTGAAGACCGCCGCTTGTTGGTGGTCATTGGCCCCTGTTCCATCCACGATCTGGATGCTGCCATTGATTATGCCGGGCGGTTAAACGTCTTGCGTGAGCGCTACCAGGATCGCCTGGAAATTGTAATGCGTACTTATTTTGAAAAGCCGCGCACCGTGGTCGGCTGGAAAGGGCTCATCTCCGATCCCGATCTGGATGGCAGTTTTCAGGTTAACCGTGGCATTGAAATGGCGCGCAAGTTACTGCTGGCAGTCAATCAGCTCGGCTTGCCCACCGCCACCGAGTTTCTGGATATGGTGATCGGCCAATATATTGCTGATTTAATCAGTTGGGGGGCGATCGGTGCCCGTACCACAGAGAGTCAGGTGCACCGCGAAATGGCCTCGGCGCTTTCGTGCCCGGTGGGTTTCAAGAACGGCACCGACGGGAATACCCGCATTGCCATCGACGCGATCCGCGCGGCCCGTGCCAGCCATATGTTCCTGTCGCCAGATAAACACGGCCAGATGACGATTTACCAGACCAGCGGCAATCCATATGGTCATATCATCATGCGCGGTGGCAAGACGCCAAATTATCATGCCAGTGATGTGGTTACCGCCTGCGATAGCCTACGTGAGTTCGATCTGCCGGAGCACTTAGTGATCGACTTCAGCCACGGCAATTGCCAGAAAATGCACCGCCGTCAGTTAGAAGTTGCAGAGAATGTTTGCCAGCAGATCCGTGCCGGTTCAGAGGCCATCGTTGGCGTGATGGCAGAAAGCTTTTTGGTGGAGGGGACGCAGAAAATCGTTAACGGCCACCCATTAACTTATGGCCAGTCGATTACCGACCCCTGCCTGAGTTGGTCTGACAGCGAACAGTTATTGGCAATGTTGGCTGATGCGGTGGATACTCGTTTCTGATCGCCTTGAGTGGGGTGCTTATCACACCCCACTGGCAGAAATGCGGAGCCCCATGTATGAATAACCCGTTATTATCGATCCCCTGCGTTACCCTGCAGGGCGAGTTCAAAACGCTGGCAGACTTTCCTGCTCGCACCTATCTGGTGGTGAACACCGCCAGCCAATGCGGTTTTACGCCACAATATCAAGGGCTGGAAAATCTCTGGCAACGCTACCGGGAACGTGGCTTGGTCGTGCTCGGGTTTCCTTGCAATCAGTTTGGCAAACAGGAACCGGGTAACGCACTGGAGATCGCCGACTTCTGCACGCTGAATTACGGCGTCAGCTTCCCGTTATTCAGCAAAATAGACGTTAACGGCGCAGATGCCCACCCGCTATTCAATGAGCTGAAACGCCGGGCACCCGGGCTATTGGGCAACCAGCGCATCATGTGGAACTTCACCAAGTTTCTATTTAGCGCAAACGGCCAGCACATCAGCCGTTTTGCTCCGTTCACCAAACCAGAACAGCTCTCCGCACAGATAGAAAAACGGCTAGCTTGAGCAGGAAATCTCCAGATGTTTACCCCACTCTGGCGGTAACGCCGCCAGATCCTCATATTGCATATCGTCCGCAAACGGTGCCAGCAGTGCCTGGTGCAAACGTGCCAGCTTGCTGACATCGTCCTGTTCCGCCGTTTCGATCGCCTGCTGCGCCAGATAATTGCGTAAAATCAACTTCGGATTCGCCATCTTCATCGCCTGTTGCCGCTCAGCATCACTCACCTGCTCTTGCTGCAAACGCAGCCGGTATTGCTGATACCAATGGTCAAACGCGGCGCGATCGATAAACTCATCCCGTAATGGGGATTGTGCCTGCTGCTGTTCAACCCTGCTCAACAGCCGGAACGTGCGGGTATAATCACGCCCTTCTTGCGCCATCAGGCGCAACAACCCCGTCAATAACTCATTATCCGCCGTCGACGGCGTAAAAAAGCCAAGCTTGGCGCGCATCTGTTCACCATACGCCCGCATTAATGCAGGCTCATATGCCGCCAGCGCCTCCTGTAACTGTTCTGTACTCATCAGGCCCGAAAGCGTGTGCGCCAGCCGATGCAGATTCCACAACCCAACTGCTGGCTGATTATCGAAAGCGTAACGTCCTTGATGATCCGAGTGGTTGCAGATGTAATCGGGTTTGTAATCATCAAGGAAGCCATAAGGCCCGAAATCAAGGGTAAGGCCGAGAATTGACATGTTATCGGTATTCATCACCCCATGCGCAAAACCGATGGTCTGCCAATGAGCAATCAAGCGGGCGGTGCGTTCTACCACATCGGTAAACCACAACGAGTAACGCGCTTTCTCGTCGCTCCATTGCGGCCAGTGATGCGCAATCACGAAATCTGCCAGTTGCTTCACCTGCTCTGGCTGCCTGCGATAATAAAAATGCTCAAAGTGACCAAAACGGATATGGCTTTCAGCTACCCGCAACAACATCGCCCCCCGTTCAGGCTGTTCGCGAAATACCGGTTGCTGGCTGGTGACAACGGTCAACGCACGCGTGGTGGGTATCCCCAAGTGATGAAGCGCTTCTGAGGCCAGAAATTCCCGGATCACCGAGCGCAACACCGCTCGTCCATCGCCCATACGCGAATAAGGCGTCAACCCGGCGCCTTTCAGGTGCCAATCCATGCGGCGGCCATCCGCCAATTTCTGTTCACCCAGCAAGATCCCACGGCCATCGCCCAACTGCCCAGCCCACGAACCGAACTGATGGCCGCTATAAACCTGCGCCAGTGGCTGCATGCCCGGTAATAGCGCTTCTCCCGCCCAGACAGGCGTTTTTTCCGCTGTAAACCAGTTGTCATCCAACCCCAACTCCTGGGCCAAAGGTTGGCTGTGGTACAGCAAACGGGCACCCTTGAGTGGCGTGGGCTGCAATTCGGTGTAGAAACCGGCTAATTGCTGATAATAGGTATTGTCAAACTGTGGCATAGGCCCTCCATTACCTTCAGTGTAGGGCCTGAGCAGGTGAATTAATACGGGGGAACTGCAGGGATAATGCTCCGCCCGTTTTACCGGGCAGAGAAGTAGTGAACTAGCGGCGACGCCGAGAGGTTATTATTGATTTACCACGTTGACCAAGAAAATATTTTACGAACGAAAAGATAGCGATAAATAACAATACCGGGATCGCGAGAGCAATTATTCCGTCCATCATCAACCTCATTATGTGTGTTAAAAATAATCAAAAATTATTGCCGAACTCTGCAGAACTCCTTTGCAAAATTCGTAGATTATCCACACCAATGACAGGCCATAAAAATCCTTGTAGCCCTAAAACACCAGCGTTTCTGAGTTTATTGAAATACTCTCTTTTTTCTATTCCACAAACAATCACTCCCTTACAGAGTAGATTAATATTCTTTAACAGTGCATCAATCATCACGTCATAACCAGGATGGGTAAACAGTTGCCAGTAAAAACGTTTGTCTACTTTTACGAAGTCAAACAAACCATCATAGAGCGCGGTGAGCGTCGTTTTCCCTGAACCAAAGCCACCCAACCATAGGGTAAAATACTCACTTAATAACCTGATTTGCTGATTTTTCTTCCCTGCAGCAAGATTCGGGAAACTCTCATTGATCTCAAAACCAATAAACGGCCATTGCTGAATACGCTGGCGTAACACAGAATCACCAAGAAGCAAGTCAACAATCATCGATTCGATACTTATAATCAATAATACATCATGAGTCACAAACCATGATGCTTGTTGTTCAACCAGTAACAATTGCTCATGAAATAGTTCAACCCGTTTATCCGGGGATAATAAATCAATCCCAATTTCCATCGGCATTGCCACATCGCCATCCAGGCTATTGAAACGACTACAGATATCCAGTGCTAACAGTTTCCCTTCCATGGAGTAAATAGGTTGAAAAACAGAATAACAAATAAAGTCAGTTTCGAATTTAACCTTCATTTTAATGCCAAAGATTAACAGCGATTATTTAATGCTATCCCAATGTATTTTGCCATACAACCCCCATAGGATTAATCGCAAATAGCGATGTAATTATCAATAAATGGTTTATTAATTGATAGCTTAAAGCTATACCAAAAAGCATAAAATCTCATTGAGAATTAATTTATCTTAAGACTCTAGTTATCCTCTGCGATCATTTTTTGTTCAAATTTGATTTTTAACAAATGATGGCACCAAGGCTCGCAATCAAGTCATACTGATTTATATAGAAAAATCCTAATAAGAAAAGAATCACAATAACTTTAACCTTTACTTCGCAACGCACGGACACGAATAATGATTAAATAAATTAATGTATTGAGAATTTTCTAACTACGTCGTACTTTGTGCACAAACTCGTTACCACCTTGACTTTCTCGGTATTTGTACTAGCCAATGTGTTTGGCCAGAATGGGGTAACCTGTCAACAACCGTTAACTATTTCCAGAACTGAAATCATTGCCATAAAAAAGGATGGGAGTCCCCATCCTAGGCTGGCGATATGGCTGAAAAAGCTACTTGATGGTTTCCATCAGCCAATTGCGCAATTCAGAAAGCTCGCCTGACTGCTGCGGGAACTGCAACTGTAGGCGATCGCAGCAGGCTGCCAGAGCCTCGCTACGATAAGGGCAGCCCACCAGCAGATTAGCCAAAGCCTGCAAAGGAGCAGGATTAAGGCTGTCGGTAAAAATTTGTGCGCGTACGATAGCGCCCTTTTCAACATCAAAGAAAATATCTACGCCTCCCCAGCTAAAACGTTCATTCAAGAGATGACTGAACGCTGGTGCTTTACCAAAGTTCCATTCCCAACTGCTTTGCTTGGCAAATTGCTGTTCAAAATCAGGTAGATTGGGGAACACATCCGGCGAAATCACTTCTGCTGGAGCGCTGTCGCCGTAGTGGGCGAAAAATGCCTGAATGATGGCGTCACAAACCTGCTGATGGTTAATTTCTGGCAAAAACTCAGCCAAGTTAGCGACTCGCGAGCGGACAGAAGTGATGCCTTTCGCCTGCAGCTTTTTAGGATCGGGGTTAAGGTAATCCGCCAAGCGATCGAGATCGGCATTTAGCAGCAACGTACCATGATGAAAGCCGCGATCTTGCGTCTCACGATAGGCTGAACCGGATATTTTGCGGACGCCTTCCGGCGTATCAATCACCAGATCGTTGCGCCCGGAAGCCGCAGCCTTAATCCCCAACTGCGCCAGCGCTTGCAAAATAATGCCGGTTGATACGGTTTTATCGTAACCCGGCTTGCCCGCCATAAAGGTAAAGCAGGTGTTACCAAGATCGTGAAACACCGCGCCACCGCCACTGCTGCGCCGTGCCAAGCGAATACCATCCTGCTCCATACGCCGGGTATTGCACTCTTTCCACGGGTTTTGCGATTGACCAATCACCACGGTTTCAGCATTGCGCCACAGAAACAGGATTTTCTGCGTGGTCATTTCACGGAAGATGCACTCTTCCACCGCCAGGTTGAACCAGGGATCGTAAGAGTCTGAAATTAATAAACGTAAGGAATTCATGGCATTCACCAATAGTTATGGGATATGCCATGATACACCAGTGCAACAGGTTGCAGGTTAGATTCGGCGCGCCTGCCAGTAGGCTTTCCGCCAGTAAACATTATTCAGCGAGGAACGCGTCACCCCATGGCTGGTGGAAGCATGGATAAACTGGTCATTGGTATTATAAATACCGACATGCAGGCCATTTTCACCACTGCCGGTCTTGAAGAACACCAGATCGCCGGGCAACAGTTCGTCACGCGATACTTGAGTACCGACACTGGTTTGCTGTTCCGTAGAGCGCGGTAACTGCATATCGAAGCGATCGCGGAAAGTACGGTAGACAAAACCGGAGCAATCAACACCACCGCGATCTAATCCCCCATAGCGATAAGGCGTGCCGTACCATTGGCGTAATTGCTCATTCAGTTGCGCGACAACCACAATGGAGTCTGATAAACGACCACTCGGCGGTGGCGCATGGCTGCTGCAACCGGCAAGAATTAAACTGGCTAATAAAAACCACACACGCATCGCATCGTTCCCTTCACTGAATTTGTTACCACAACATTGCCGCAGAGGCATTAATTTAAGGATAGCGCTGATTTATCTTGCAAGACAGGAAAAAGGCAAGCAGGGTGAAGGAGATATCGAGGATATCTCCGCTATTGGGGAGATTTTGGCTGCGATTTACTGTTAATCAGCCAGACACCAAACAGGATCAGCAAGGTTCCCAGCGTTTTCAGCAGCGTCGCGGGCTCCTTGAACCAAGGCAGGAATACCGCAGCCAGATAAACCAACGCATAGCTAACGCTCAATAACGGATAAGCGCGGCTCAGTGGCAGGTAACGTAGCGCAAAGAACCAACACAGCATCGATAGCGCATAACCAAAAATACCGCCGCAGGCAGCCAGTAACGCCAGCCAATGGTGGCGTAATAGTTCCAGCGTGATATCGGCCAATGACAGCAGCGGAATCTGTGCCATTCCCCACTTCATCAGCAATTGTGCCAACGTTACCAGCAGAACGCTGGCACCACCCCAAGCATAGCCTTTCATAGCTTAAGACTCATCAGCAGGATCCCCAGCATAATCGCAGCCACGCCGCACCAATGGCGCGGCGTGGTAGGTTCATCAAACAGCAAACGTGCCGCCAAGGTGACCAGCACAAAGTTAAGGCTGAGCATCGGGTAAGCCACACTGAGCGGCAAACGCTGCAATACGTTGAGCCAGAGCAGCATACCCAGCCCCAGAAAGGCTACCGCCAGAGCCAGCCAGCGCAGAGTGAGGCTCAAGCGCTGCTCTACGGTCTGTTCCCAGGTTTGGGCAGCCTGTTTCTGACATAGCTGCCCTGCACAGGTAAACAGGCTGACCAGAATAACCAATCCATAAGCCATCATGGCTGTTGTTTGTACCATAAAAGCGCCAAGCGATGCATTTCGCTAACGCTGTCTGGCGTTGGCAGATTCTGCGGTACCTGCTCGCCACGAGAGAGCTGCAACACCAGCGACACATTGCCTTGCTTGCGTGCCTGCTCCAGCCACTGCGGGAAGTCCTCGTCACTGATATAGTGGCTGCGTGAATCTTCGTAGTTCAAACCATAGGAAACCTCACCCCGCTGGCTGAACATCAGTATATCGCTACGCTTCAACTCCCAGGCCAGCCCAGCGGCAATCCCTACATTATCAGTTAACACATAGTGGCTCTGGCTAAGAGCTGGCATATTGGCCCGGACAAAATTCTGCGGTTGTTTAGAGTCGACCACCTGCTGCGGAATAGCATAACCAATCAGCAAACAGAGCAGTAACGGGCAAGCCGCAGCCCAAGTCCAGCGCTGCGCATTATTGCGCGCAGAGATAACCGCAAACAGTAGCCAACCCCCGAAAGCAACGAGACCAAGAACGATCTTCGGCCACTCATCTGCCGTAAACAGATGGGCATTAGGCAACCAATCCAACCCCATCAGCAGCAGGGCTGCAATACCAATCACGCCAAATAAGCCGTTTAGTAGCGCATTCACCTTGAATACCCGGGTGCGCAACTGTGCCATACAGTCTTCCGCATAAGCGGCCATCAGCAAGGCCAGAGGTGCCATGCAGGGCAGAATATACGTTGGCAGTTTACCTTTAGCGATGCTGAAGAAAATCAGCGGCATCATCACCCAACTTAACAGGAAGAACAGCTCAGGGCGCTGCGCACGTTCACGCCAGCCTTTCAGCAAGGATCCCGGCAACAACCCGAGCCATGGCAACACGGCGGCAATCAGAATGGGTAAGTAGTACCAGAATGGTGCTTTATGCTGCGCATTCTCTTCGGCAAAGCGCTGAATGTGCTCAACCCAGAAGAAGTAATTCCAGTAATCCGGTTCTCGTTGAGCCACCGCCAGCGCCCACGGCAGGCTGAGCAGCACGGCGAACACAATCGCCACAGGCCCGTAAACCAACAACTCTTTGATTTTGCGCTGCTGGATCACAACCGGGATCACGGCAATCACCGGCACCGCCAAGGCCAGGAATCCTTTGGTCATAAAGCCCATGCCACAGGCCAACCCGAGCAGCACGTAACCCCCCAGCTTGCCTGCGGTGGTGGTGGCTTTTAACGTCAGGTAATAGCTGAACATGGCCGCCGTCAACCACAGCGAGATCATCGGATCAAGCACACTGTAGGTCCCGACACTGAAGACCAGGAACATTGACAGGAAGATCAGCACCGATAAATAAGCACGGCGGGCGTTGTTCCACATTAACCAGGCCAGGGCGAACACCAGCAGGGCAGCCAGACCGGTGCTGAATACGGAAGCAAAACGCACGGCAAAATTATTATCGCCAAAGATTAACTGGCTAACGTTGTTAAACCAGTAACCGGCTACCGGCTTTTCAAAGTAGCGCAAGCCAAGCAGGTTGGGGACAATCCAATCACCCTTAGCCAGCATTTCACGGCTGATCTCGGCATAACGGGTTTCATCTGGTTGCCATAGCAGGCGTCCATTGAGCGGAATCAGATAGACCAGAACAAAAAAAATGGCCAATACGATGGCCCAGGTTCCTTTCAGCGCTTTCATGAAACGTCTTTTTCCTCAACTTCAGTTTGACAGCCCAACCAGCCTTCACGGCCAGGGAAAGGGGCGCGCGAAATGCGGCCCAAGGGTAGCGATGCCAGATCCTGCGGCAATAAGGCACTCAACGAGCAGAATTCAATCCCCTGTTGCTGCGCACGCTGCAACAGATCTTCAAACATGGCCGCCTGAGACATGCCCTCCACTTCTGTGTGAATGGTATATACCGGCACGCCCCGATCATTTTCAATGGCGCGCAGAATATAGTCATTGAAGTCTGCCATGCTGACTTCGCTGCCAATCACTTCATCAAAGGTGGGGAGTGTTACGGGGATTTGTACCGTCCCAGGTTGACCGTCGTTTAATAACGGGCGAAACGGATGTGTGCCACGGCAATCGCTGTTGTATTGGAAATTAAAACCTTGCTTCACTTCAACGACCCGTTGATCGGCACGCCAACCTGCCACCGCCGAGCATTTGACCGGTTGCCCGGTGCTCGCGATCAGCGCGTCGACGCCCAACTGCACTTGTCGTTTCAATTCGTCTTCTGACCAGCGCGCTACGCGTGCCTGCCAACCTTGGTGATCCCAGGCATGCAACCCCACTTCGTGGCCCGCTTCGGCGGTGCGTTTCATCAGCGGCCCTAGCGCCCGGGAGATATTACGCCCCGGCCAAGCCGTGCCCGCCAGCAAAATATCCCAGCCATATAGCGAAGCCGCATTTGAGCGCAGCATTTTCATCAGGAATTGAGGACGCAGAAGGCGCCACAAGTGGCGCCCCATATTATCTGGCCCAACGCTGAAGAAGAAACTGGCCTGAATACCGTACTTATCAAACAGATCCAGCAAACACGGCACCCCTTCACGGGTGCCGCTGAAGGTATCTACATCAACTCGCAGGCCAACCTTCTTCATGCACCATTACCTTCCTCTACCGTGGTGCGCAGGAAGTAATCCAGCGTATCGGCAACGGTCTGCTGCATAACGATTGTTGGCTGCCAGTCCAGCAGACGGCGCGCATTTTTGATGCTTGGAGTGCGGTGTTCTACGTCCTGATAACCTTTGCCGTAGTAGCTGCTGCTTTCGACATCTTTGAAACCGGCAAACGGCGGGAAGTTGCCGCGCAACGGGTGATTATTGAAGCTTTCCAGCAGCATTTCCGCCAGTTCACGAATGCTCGCTTCGTTGGTCGGGTTGCCGATGTTGATGATCTGGCCGTCACACAGCCCATCACGGTTTTCAATAATGCGATACAGCGCTTCGATGCCGTCATTGATATCGGTAAAGCAGCGTTTCTGTGCCCCACCGTCAACCAGTTTGATCGGTGAACCTTCAACCAGGTTGAGAATCAACTGGGTGATCGCACGGGAAGAACCGATACGAGCGGCATCCAGGTTATCCAAACGCGGCCCCATCCAGTTGAACGGACGGAACAGAGTGAACTTCAGGCCTTCTTTGGCACCGTAGGCCCAGATCACCCGATCCAGCAACTGCTTGGACACAGAGTAAATCCAACGCTGTTTGCTGATTGGCCCCACGATCAGACGTGAACTGTCTTCATCAAACTCTTTATCATCGCACATGCCGTAAACTTCAGACGTGGATGGGAAGATAATGCGTTTGTTGTATTTCACGCAGTCGCGAACAATTTTCAGGTTTTCTTCGAAATCCAGTTCGAACACTTTCAGTGGGTTACGGGTGTATTCGATCGGTGTAGCGATCGCCACCAGCGGCAGAATCACATCACATTTCTTGATGTGATACTCGATCCACTCGGAATGAATGCTGATATCGCCTTCCACAAAGTGGAAGCGTGGGTTATCCAGGAAACGGCTGATGGCGTCGGAACCAATATCCAGACCATAGATGTCATAGCGATCTTCACGCAGCAAACGCTCGGTCAGGTGGTTACCGATAAAGCCGTTAACCCCGAGGATCAACACGCGGGTTCTGCGCTTCATGACCGCGTTTGGCTTCGGAGCCAAACGCACGTCGGTCACAATCCCCATCTCCAGCGCCAGACGCGAGCCCTGCACGTATAAGCCAGATTCGCTTTGGCCTGCCACAATTTCCAACGCGCCATCGCCACAGGCAATCACCAGCGGTGAAGTGCTCAGTACTGTGCCTGGCTGTTTGTCATGCTGAGTATCCAGCACGCGTGAACGCCACACGATCAGCTTGCGCTGGCCGAGGTAGCTGAATGCACCTGGGTAAGGCTCGGTTACGGCGCGCACCAGATTGTCGATCTCACGGGCGGATTTATGCCACAGGATCTCGCCATCGGCAGCCGTACGGCGGCCAAAATAGCTGGCATCCGCTTCATTTTGCTTGGTAAAGGTTGCAGTGCCGTTTTTCAGCTTTGGCAGTTGCTGCTTCAGCAAGCTCTGTGCCGCTTCCAGCACTTTTTTATGCAACGTCAGCGCAGTGTCGCTGTCTGTGATTGCCACTTTCTGCTGACCAACAATATCGCCCGCATCTGGGCGCTTGACCATTTTGTGCAGCGTAACGCCGGTTTCTGTCTCACCGTTCAGCAACGCCCAGTTAACCGGCGCACGCCCACGATAACGCGGCAACAGTGAACCATGCAGGTTAAAACCACCGTTAGGGGCCAACGACAGCACTTCTTCGCTCAGCATGTTGCGATAGTAGAAAGAGAAAATAATATCAGGCTGCAGTTCACGAATGCGCTCAACCCACAGCGGGTGGTTGACGTCTTCCGGTGCATAAACCGGCAAATCCAGTTCAGCCCCTTGGCGAGCAACAGAAGAGAAGAAATTGTTTTCACCAGGATCATCAGTATGGGTGAACACCGCTTTCACGTCATAACCGGCTTCAGTCAGTGCCTGCAAGCCAGCACAACCGATATCATGGTAAGCAAATACAATAGCTTTCATTATTCTTCTTCCTGAGTATTTTGGGTCTGCTTTTCGCCGACCACTTTCTGAACAAAATAACGAGGGCGGGCGCGGACATCATTGTAAATCCGGCCGATATACTCCCCCAGCAAACCCATGCCAACAAACTGTGCGCCAATGAAGGTAAAAAGCACTGCAAACAGAGTGAACACCCCGCCCGCAGCCCATTCAGGCCCCAGGAGCAAACGCAGTGCGATCAACAGCACAGCCAAGATAAACCCGGACAACGCAATCACGCTGCCGACCACACTGAGCAAACGCAGTGGCGTGGTCGTCAGGCAAGTGATCAGGTCATACATCAGGTTGATCAGCTTCATCAGGCTGTATTTAGAGTCACCAAACTCACGTTCGGCGTGGCGCACTTCGATTTCAGTGGTGCGGCGGGCGAACGTATTCGCCAGGATAGGGATAAAAGTACTGCGTTCATGGCAGTGCAACATCGCTTCAATGATATGGCGGCGATAAGCACGTAACATGCAGCCGTAATCCCCCATCGACTTACCGGTAGCACGCTGGATCATCATGTTGATCAGGCGCGAAGCTGACTTGCGGAACCAGGAGTCCTGACGGTTAGCACGCACGGTGCCTACCACGTCATACCCCTCTTCCGCTACGCTCACCAGCCGGGGGATCTCTTCTGGCGGGTTCTGCAGGTCGGCATCAAGGGTGATCACCAGATCGCCACTGACCTGATTAAAACCAGCCATAATGGCAGAATGCTGACCATAGTTACGATTCAGCAAGACCGCAATAATACAGCTGCCTGGCTGCTCGGCCGCCGCCGTAAGCATCTCGGCAGAATTATCGCTGCTACCATCATCAACCAGAATAATTTCATAAGGTTGGGTTAATTGTTTGCAGGCAGCGGTAGTACGTTCCAGCAATGCAGGCAAACTCTCCTGCTCGTTAAATACCGGGATAACTACCGAAACTTTACTAATTGGCTCAGCGCTCGACACGAGATGACTCCACTACAGAAGATAAAGCATTGACCACCCGATCAACATCGGCTTCGGTCATGTCAGGGAATAGCGGTAACGTGCATAGACGCGCCGAATTCCACTCGGTATTAGGCAACGAAAGCTGCGGATAACGCTCACGATAGAATTTTTGCGTATGAGCCGCGCGGAAATGCAGGCCAGTGCCAACACCCACTTCTTTCAACCGCTCCATCAGCTGATCTCGCTCGATACCACAGCGTTTTTCATCAACTCGCACCATAAACAAGTGCCAGGCGTGATCGTGCGGGTAGTCCGGCAACCCCAAAGGCTGGAAAGGAGAATCCTTCAGCGCATTGAGATAACGCTCGGCCAGCATTTTACGTCGTGCATTCAGTTCCGGCAGGCGTGCCAACTGCACCACAGCAATCGCCGCATGAATATCAGAGAGATTGTATTTGTAGCCAGGTTCAACCACTTCAGCCTGCGGCTTGCGCCCTTGCAACTGACGATCGAAAGCATCTACCCCTAAGCCGTGGAACTTCAGGCAACGCACGCGATCGGCCAGCGCATCATCATCAGTGGCAATCAGGCCACCTTCGGCGCAGGTCAGGTTTTTTATCGCATGGAAAGAGAAAATTGCCGTGCCGCGTGCGCCGACCCACTCGCCGTTAAAACGCGTTCCCACCGCATGGGCAGCATCTTCAATCAAAGGGAGTTTGTGGCGTTCTGCCACGTCGCGCAGCGCATCCATCTGTAATGGAGCACCTGCATAGTGAACGGGGACAATGGCTTTGGTGCGAGCGGTGATGGCAGCCTCTACGTCGGCGGCGCTAACCATCAGGGTATCACGGTCAACATCGATCATAACTGGCGTTGCGCCAAGCAATTCGATCATGTTGAGTGTGGAAACCCAAGTCTGGGAAGGTGTAATCACCTCATCGCCGGGCCCGATCCCCAATGCCATCAGAGTGATATGCATACCGGCTGTGGCAGAACAAACGGCTATGGCATGCTTACAACCGAAGGTTTTACAAAACTCACTTTCCAACTGCTGATTCTGTGGCCCGGTGGTGATCCAACCGGAGCGCAGTACCTTTTCTACCGCCGCAATTTCTTCATCACCAATCGCCGGGCGAGAAAATGGCAGGAATTGATCCATAATTATTAGACCCCAAACGTCTCAGATTTCTTAAGCCACTGTAAAACTGTTTCATTTAACCAATGTTAAACGCCAGAGAGAATAACTCCTGGTGGATGAGCCGCCAATCTACACAGGTAAGCTTAACTGAACCTTAAGTGGTAAATGACTGGCGAAAGAAACCTCGAAAATACTGTCAAAGAAATAAAAATAGCCAGCAAAATCATAATATTGTGCTGTTATAGTTTTTTACTAACCCGATCTAAACTAGTCTAGCGTAGCACGTCATTAGCGTTTTTCAACGAAAGAACCTCATTTTTTTAAGAAAAATCAGACAACGGATGGGTCACTCGCGGATGATTTAACAATAGCTTAACCGAACAAAGTGACAGCAAAAAACCTCGCTACGCCGTTTTAGTCATAATCCAGCGCCGGTCGCCCAACGCCTGTAAATGAAAATCCACGTCATAAATGCGTGATAGCACTTCTGGCTCCATCACGTGATGAGTATCCCCCTGAGCGACCAGTTGCCCAGCATGCAATAACCAGACACTGTCGGCCTGTTGCAGAGTATGATTGAGATCGTGTGCGCAGATCAGCGCACTGCGGCCACTGCGACAAAACTCCTGCAACAGACGATCCAGTGCCACTTTTTGTGCAACATCCAGGCTGTTGGTGGGTTCATCAAGCAACAGTAATTGGCTGTCCGGGTTCAGACTAGGCCATACCTGAAGCAGAACCGCAGCCAGACGCACCCGTTGCCATTCACCACCGGATAGCTGGGTGAGCATACGTGAGAGTTTATCTGACAATTTCAACTGATCGGACAGATAAAGGATGGTGTTCTCCAACTCACTCTCGCTCGCCCCCGCAGGTTGATGCAAAGCAAGGTATTGGAATACGGGCATCAGAACGACAGGAGGCTGCTGCTGACAGAGGTAAGCACGGCGCATCGCCAATTCACTGCCAGAATAATCCCCCAACGGACGGCCTGACAGCAGGACCTCTCCCTGCCCTGGCAAGATCCCTGCCAGCCGGGCCAGCAGCGTACTCTTCCCTGCGCCGTTGGGGCCGATTAGGTGCACCTGCAACCCAGCGCTTATTTGCCCTGAACAAGGGGCGAAACGACCTTTTACTCCGACTTGGCTGAGTTGCAGCATGTTCTAACAAAACCTCTTTTACTTCGTCAGCGCCAGTTTAACTGCCTGTACTACGGTGGGATCTTCTGGCGTCATATCGGGCGAGAATCGCTGGATCACGGTACCATCACGACCGATCAAGAATTTCTCAAAGTTCCACAGGATGTCACCAGCCTGTTTTGGCGCGCGCCCCTTGCTACTCATGCGCTCAAAAAAACCGCTGCCTTCGGGTACAACAGCCTGCGGTTGCGCCGCAATCAGCGCCTGATAAAGGGGATGGCGGTTTGCCCCATTCACTTCGATTTTAGCGAACATCGGGAACTGGACGCCAAAGGTGCCGCGGCAAAAAGCCAGGATCTCTTCATTGCTTCCCGGTTCTTGCGCCAAAAATTCGTTGGAGGGGAAGCCCAACACGGCAAAACCTTGCTCGTGATAGGTTTCATAGAGATTTTCCAGGCTTTCATACTGTTTGGTCAGGCCACATTCCGAAGCCACGTTGACCACCAGCAGAACTTTCCCTTCAAATTCCCCCAAAGTTGTAGAGCGGCTTTCAATGGTTTGCAGCGGAATTGCGTAAATTGGCTTACTCATCAGGTTTCATCCTATTGTTTTATTTGCAGGTGAAGCAGAGAAAGTGGCTCTGGTTTACACCAGTCGCCGACTTACCTTACGCTTTTTGACTGGGTCAGCAACCAGATAAATAGTGGCGCACCCAACGTAGCAGTTACTACGCCTATTGGTAATTCTGCCGAAAGTAGCGTGGTACGAGCAGCGACATCCGCAACCAGCAAGACGCCCGCTCCCGCCAGCGCGCAACCGGGCAACAGGAAGCGTTGATTGGTCAAGCCACTGAGGCGCAGCATATGGGGGATAACCAACCCCACAAAACCGATCACCCCAGCTAACGCCACGCTGGCCCCCACCAGCCAGCCAACGGCCAGCACCAACAGGTTGCGCCATACATGCAGAGAAAGCCCAAGTTGCCGGGCCTGAACCTCACCCAGTGCCATCAGGTTTAGCGCCTTACCCTGAGCACATAACCACAGCAGCACCGGCAGCAAGACCAGCAGCAACCATTTTTGCCGCCAATCGACCCCACCAAAGCCCCCCATCATCCAATACATCAATTGCCGCAGATCGAGGCTGGAACTGAAATAAACCGCCCAAGTCATGACAGCACTGCAGACAATGCCTAGCGCCACACCTATCAATAACAAACGGGCATTACTCATACCTCGGCGGCGGGCAAAACTTAATAGCAGGAAAGTCATCACCAAAGCACCAAGGATCGCACTCAGGCTCATCAAGGCCACCGGCAATAATCCGTTGCTAAACAACACCGTTAGCACCAACGCCACACCGGCTCCATTGGCCACCCCAAGCAACCCAGGCTCTGCCAGCGGGTTTTCAAACAGCGCCTGCATTGCCGCACCCGCTACCGCCAAACTGGCCCCCACCAGCATTACCGCCAGCGCACGCGGCAGGCGCAGTTGCCAAACGAACAGTCGCGCAGACTCACTCAGCCACTGAGTAGGCCAGATCCAGACATCTCCGGCACTCAAGCTGAAAATAAAAGCCACCAGAACACCCAACGCCAGCAGTGACACATAGCGCTTATCGCGTTGGTGCTGGTGTTGTTGTAACAAAGAGAAGGTTTGGTGGGTCGGCATCAGCACAATAATTCCTGCAGACCGTTTCACGGCCTGATCATTAACATCTTGTAGCGAATATTAGGGGGTTAGTGCCGTGAGGGAAAGGGTTGTGTCACCGTTCGACCAGGAAAACAGCAGGTGACACTTATGTGATATGTTTTCTTAGCTTGGTTGTAGCGCCAACATGATGGGGATTTTTTATTTACAGCAACATCTGACACTCCCTATCCAGTTGCCGCGAATGTTGAGGTTATGATTAATTATTGCATCTGAAATTCGTGCCGAGTTCTTCCCCTACAGAAAAGTAATGGCGAAAAATATAATAAAGCGGCTGCCACTTTTCCACGATAAACCGGGTATTGTGATTGGTACAATTTAACAATTCTTCAGCAACATGAACGCATAAGATACCTGCATCCATTGACACCAGATTGCCTCCTGCTCCCCCCAGATACCGGTGTCCAACAACTCTTGCCTCGATCTGAATGGGGCATTCCTTTATCCTGCCAGGACCCACATTAATACTTTTAACTTCATGAAAACCACCACATGAAAACTTATCTTTTTCGAACAGATACCCCATTTCCTTTTTGAATTCAGGCAGATATTCTTTACCCGTCTTATCCGCTATTAACTCAATATTTCCCCAAAGCTTACTGTCCGGAATATTCAGGACAATATCCGGATTTTCAATTAGATTCTCATAGCATTTACTTGATGTACCAAGCCCGAACACAATGCTTTTATCCAGTATCCACCATGATGATACTGGGCTCAGGTTTGTTGTTCCATTAGGGTTCTGGCTAGATAAAATCGCGACCGGCGTTCCAAAATATAAAGACGTGAAATCTACTTGCTGAGTGCGCACTTTGTCATCCTCTGATAAGTCGTACCCTCAGTATACTTTTTCATAAGATTACAATACTTCGCTATAGACCGAAGTATCCCCTGAAACGGGTCAGTTGAAAGGAAAAAGGCCGCAAACGCGGCCTTTTTGGTTTTACGCAACTTATTCTTTCGGGCTCGCGTTTTCCACCCGGCTTTTTAGTTTTTGCCCCGGACGGAAAGTGACCACGCGGCGCGCCGTAATCGGAATGTCTTCACCAGTTTTCGGGTTACGCCCCGGACGTTGGTTCTTGTCACGCAAATCAAAATTGCCGAAACCTGACAGTTTTACCTGCTCACCATTCTCTAAAGCCCTACGGACCTCTTCAAAGAACAGTTCTACCAGATCTTTGGCATCCCGTTTGCTAAGCCCAAGCTTCTCAAACAGGTGTTCTGACATTTCAGCTTTAGTAAGCGCCATAGGTTCAATCCCTCAAGGATGCTTGGAATCGCTGTTTTAGGGCCTCTACGCATTTTGCAACGGTAGCGGCGATCTCTTCTTCTTCCAGTGTACGAGCGGTATCCTGTAATACCAGACTGATAGCCAGACTCTTGTAACCTTCTGCTACGCCCTTGCCACGGTACACATCAAACAAGTTTACGCCAACTACCTGATTTGCGCCAACTTTCTTACACTCTGCCAAAATATCTTCTGCGGCGACGTTTTCAGCCACGACAACCGCGATATCACGACGGTTTGCAGGGAAGCGAGAAATTTCACGCGCTTGAGGCACGGCGCGGGTTGCGACCTTATTCCACTCCAGTTCAAACACCACAGTACGGCCGTTAAGATCCAGTTTACGCTCAAGTTCTGGGTGAACTACACCGATAAAACCTACGCGCTCACCGTGCAAATAAATCGCCGCACTTTGCCCTGGGTGGAGAGCCGAATGAGCCTCTGCTTTGAACTGAATTTCAGATAAGTTACCTGTCAGCTCGAGCACAGACTCCAGATCCCCTTTCAAATCATAGAAGTCCACTGGCTTTCTTGCCAGATCCCAGTGTTCTTCATGTGTATGCCCAGCAATAACGCCCGCTAGCATGACGTCCTGGCGGATCCCTAAATTCGCTGTAGTATCAGGCACAAAACGCAGGCCGCTTTCAAACAGACGCACACGCGTTTGCTGACGATTCTGGTTATACACCACCGCAGACAGTAAGCCAGTCCACAGCGAAAGGCGCATGGCAGACATCTCTACCGAGATTGGGCTTGGCAGAATCAGGGCTTCTACCCCTGGGTGTAACAGCGCCTGTACTTTCGGATCAACAAAACTGTAAGTAATTGCTTCCTGGAAGCCGTGATCGACCAACATGGTTTTTACACGCTTCAGTTCCAGATCGGATTCACGATGTTTCGTCATCACCAGATCGGCACGTACAGGGACATCGGGAATATTGTTGTAGCCGTACACGCGGGCCACTTCTTCCACCAGATCCTCTTCAATCTCCATGTCGAAGCGCCAGCTTGGCGCAACCGCCAGCCAGTTATCACCCTGCTCAGTAACTTGGCAACCCAAGCGGCGCAAAATATCGCTCACTTGCTCGGCAGGCACTACGTGACCAATCAGACGATCCAGTTTTTCACGGCGTAATGTGATAGAAGCACGCTTTGGCAATGTGCTTTCATCTGTCACATCAATGATTGGCCCGGCCTGACCGCCACAGATGTCGATCAGCAAGCGAGTGGCGCGTTCCATAGCTTTATGCTGCAAAGCAGGGTCCACACCACGCTCATAGCGATGAGAGGCATCCGTATGCAGGCCGTGACGACGCGCACGCCCGGTAATCGCTAACGGGCTGAAGAAAGCACACTCCAGCAGCACGTCCTGGGTTTCTTCATTCACACCGGAGAGCTCACCACCAAAAATGCCCCCCATTGCCAACGCTTTGTGATGATCGGCAATCACTAAAGTATCGGCATTCAATTTAGCTTCATTGCCATCCAGCAAGCGCAGCGTTTCGCCTTCGGTTGCCATGCGAACCACGATCCCACCTTCAATGCGGTTCAGATCGAACGCATGCATTGGCTGGCCAAGTTCCATCAGCACATAGTTGGTGACATCAACCACGGCATCAATAGAACGGATCCCAGCGCGACGCAGTTTCTCACGCATCCACAACGGCGAAGGTGCCTTCACGTTGATCCCCTTCACTACGCGGCCCAGATAACGCGGGCACGCTTGCAGAGCTTCTACACGGATTGGCAATGTGTCGGTGACAGTAGCAGCAACCGGGCTCATGTCTGGCTCGGTGAGCGGCAACTGATTCAACACGGCAACGTCGCGCGCCACGCCGATAATGCCTAAACAGTCCGCACGGTTCGGAGTAACGCTGATTTCGATCGCATGATCATCAAGCTTTAAATAATCGCGAATGTCGGTACCGATCGGCGCCTCTGCTGGCAGCTCAATAATGCCGTTATGATCGTCGGAGATCGCCAACTCAGAAAACGAACACAGCATGCCTTCAGAAGGCTCACCGCGCAGTTTGGCTGCTTTGATTTTGAAATCACCCGGCAATACCGCACCCACGGTAGCCACCGCGACTTTTAGACCGACACGGCAGTTTGGCGCACCACAAACGATGTCCAGCAGGCGCTCACCACCCACATCAACCTTGGTTACGCGCAATTTATCGGCGTTAGGGTGCTGGCCGCATTCGACCACGTGACCCACCACCACGCCGTTGAAAGCGCCTGCGACCGGTTCAACGCCGTCTACTTCAAGGCCAGCCATGGTGATTTGATCGGATAATGCTTCGCTGCTGATGGCCGGGTTTACCCACTCGCGCAACCAGAGTTCACTGAATTTCATGTGATATTCCCGCCTTACTTAAACTGTTTGAGGAAACGCAGATCGTTTTCAAAGAATGCACGCAAATCGGTGACGCCGTAACGCAACATGGTCAAGCGCTCCATGCCCATACCGAAAGCGAAGCCGGAATAAACTTCCGGGTCGATGCCCACATTGCGCAATACGCTCGGATGCACCATGCCACAACCCAGAACTTCCAACCATTTACCGTTTTTGCCCATAACGTCCACTTCTGCGGAAGGCTCAGTAAACGGGAAATAGGATGGACGGAAACGAACCTGCAAATCTTCTTCAAAGAAGTTGTTCAGGAAATCATGCAGCGTCCCCTTCAGATTGGTAAAGCTGATGTCTTTATCAACGATCAAGCCTTCCATCTGATGGAACATCGGGGTGTGCGTTTGATCGTAGTCGTTACGATACACGCGGCCCGGTGCAATGATGCGGATGGGTGGCTGCTGAGCCTTCATGGTACGAATCTGTACGCCAGAGGTCTGAGTGCGCAGCAGGCGCGTGGCGTCAAACCAGAAGGTGTCATGATCGGCACGCGCCGGGTGATGAGCTGGAATATTCAGAGCATCAAAGTTGTGATAGTCGTCCTCGATCTCCGGGCCCGTTTCGACGGAAAAACCCAGCTCACCGAAGAAAGCTTCAATACGATCGATAGTGCGGGTTACCGGATGCAAACCGCCATTTTCCAAACGGCGACCTGGCAGTGAAACATCAATAGTTTCACCAGCCAGGCGTGCGTTCAATACGGCAGCCTCAAGCACATTCTTGCGCGCATTCAAGGTATCCTGTACTTCCTGCTTTGCCTGGTTGATTACCGCACCGGCAGCCGGGCGCTCTTCCGCAGGCACTTCTCGCAGTGACTGCATCTGCAAGGTGAAATGGCCTTTTTTGCCTAAATATTCGACGCGTACCAAATCTAACGCGGCAACATCCTGGGCATCTTCTACGGCTGCCTTGGCTTTGGCAACCAGCTCTGCGAGATGTGGCATT
This sequence comes from Serratia sp. Ag1, assembly GCF_000743355.1. Classification (GTDB taxonomy): domain Bacteria; phylum Pseudomonadota; class Gammaproteobacteria; order Enterobacterales; family Enterobacteriaceae; genus Chania. The sequence continues at coordinate 60,939 of NZ_JQEI01000014.1, read as the reverse complement.
GCTTTCCTCTTCCTTTGGCCGGTATGGCCCTGATTAATTGTTATCTATTATTCGAACACGCCTTTGGTTTACCTTCAAAGAATTTCAAGCCGTAGTCGGGTAAGTGCAACCAACAACGCTACGGTTTGAAAGGCAAAGAAGATGGCCAAAAACAAAAAAGCCTCCGCAGGGGAGGCTCAGGCGCTACTTTTCGTTTCTTTTCTTACGCCGAGGCTCCCTGAAATCAGGCGCTAAAGTAAAAAAAGAAACGGAAAATAGCAGCGTACATGCTTGGTTACCTTTGTTGGTGGATTAACGCACAGTGTGCTGTTGAAAACCAATAAAAGTCAATATTGGTGTTTGAAAAATAAAGATTAAAAGAGGGAGCAAGCTCCCTCTTCGTCTTTCTTACGCCAGAGCTGCTTTCGCTTTTTCGACCAGTGCGCCAAAGGCTACTTTGTCAAATACTGCGATGTCAGCCAGGATCTTACGGTCAATTTCAATAGAGGCTTTTTTCAGGCCGTTAATGAACTTGCTGTAAGACAGGCCGTTCTGACGAGCAGCTGCGTTAATACGTGCAATCCACAGCTGACGGAACTGACGCTTACGTTGACGACGGTCACGGTAAGCGTACTGACCTGCTTTGATTACTGCCTGGAAGGCAACACGATAGACGCGCGAACGGGCACCGTAGTAGCCTTTCGCCTGCTTCATAATTTTCTTGTGACGTGCGCGTGCAATTACACCACGTTTTACGCGAGCCATATGCTCTCTCCTAAAGTCTTATTCTTGATTCAAAAAAATATGGCTTATGCGTACGGCAGGCACGCACTAACCAGGACCAGATCGTTCTTAGACACCATGCCTTTCGGACGCAGGTGACGTTTACGCTTGGTTGCTTTTTTGGTCAGAATATGACGCAGGTTAGCATGTTTACGCTTAAAACCACCGCTGCCGGTTTTTTTGAAGCGCTTGGCTGCACCACGTACAGTTTTAATCTTTGGCATGTTAATTAAATCCACTTCGCATTGTTAAACAACGAATCAGTGAGGCGAATAAAACCCACGCACGTTTGCACGGCGCGGGCTCAATTACTTGGAAGCCTTACTGTTTCTTCTTGGGTGCGAGCACCATAATCATCTGACGGCCTTCGATCTTCGTAGGGAAGGATTCGACCACTGCCAGATCAAGATCTTCACACAAATCTTTACGGACGCGGTTAAGCACTTCCATACCGATCTGCTGGTGCGCCATTTCACGCCCACGGAACCGCAGGGTGATTTTGGCTTTATCACCATCTTCCAGAAAGCGAATCAGGTTGCGTAGTTTGACCTGATAGTCGCCATCATCGGTGCCAGGACGGAATTTGATTTCCTTAACCTGGATAACTTTTTGCTTCTTCTTCTGTTCTTTGGTCGACTTGCTCTTCTCGTAGAGGAATTTGCCGTAATCCATGATCCGGCAAACTGGCGGCTCGGCATTTGGGCTGATTTCTACTAAATCGACGCCCGCTTCCTCAGCTTTTTCAAGAGCTTCATTCAGACTGACAATACCAATCTGCTCGCCATCGACGCCGGTTAGGCGAACTTCTTGCGCGCGAATTTCTCTGTTAATGCGATTTGGACGCGCCGGTTGAACTCGTTTTCCGCCTTTAATACTTTATTCCTCCAGTTGATGAAGACTACGGCTGCGAATCTCTTTCAGCAGCTTGTCTACGACGTCATTTACGTCCAGGCTCCCCAAGTCTTTGCCACGGCGGGTACGAACGGCAACTTTGCCTGATTCGACCTCTTTATCACCGCACACCAACATGTAAGGGACTCGACGTAAAGTATGTTCGCGAATTTTAAAGCCAATCTTCTCGTTTCTCAAGTCCGCTTTTGCCCGAATCCCTGCATCTTGCAGTTTTTTGGTTAATTGCTGGACGTAATCAGACTGGCTGTCGGTGATATTCATCACCACTACCTGCACCGGAGCAATCCAGGTTGGGTAGAAACCGGCATACTCTTCGGTAAGAATACCGATGAAGCGCTCCATGGAGCCAAGAATAGCACGGTGAATCATTACCGGTACTACGCGTTCGTTGTTTTCGCCAACATACGACGCGCCTAAACGGCCCGGTAAGAAGAAATCGAGCTGCACGGTACCACATTGCCATGCGCGATCCAAACAATCATGCAAGGTAAATTCAATTTTAGGGCCGTAGAAGGCACCTTCACCCGGCTGATATTCAAACGGAATCCCGTTTTCGGTCAGCGCAGCAGCCAGATCGTCTTCAGCTCGGGTCCACATGTCATCAGTACCGATGCGCTTCTCTGGGCGGGTGGATAATTTCACCGCGATCTTTTCAAAGCCAAAGGTGCCGTACATATCGTAGACCATCTTGATACAGTCGTTCACTTCAGCACGCACTTGATCTTCGGTACAGAAGATATGGGCATCATCCTGAGTGAAGCCCCGCACGCGCATCAGGCCATGCAATGAACCTGAAGGCTCGTTGCGGTGGCAACTGCCGAACTCACCCATACGCAATGGCAAATCACGGTAAGACTTCAGGCCCTGATTGAAGATCTGTACGTGGCCCGGGCAGTTCATCGGCTTGATGCAGTATTCACGGTTTTCTGACGAAGTGGTGAACATCGCATCTTTGTAGTTTTCCCAGTGGCCGGTTTTTTCCCACAGCACACGGTCCATCATGAACGGCCCTTTCACTTCCTGATACTGGTACTCTTTGAGCTTCATACGCACAAAGGCTTCCAGTTCACGGAAAATGGTCCAGCCGTCGTTATGCCAGAACACCATGCCCGGTGCTTCTTCCTGCATATGGTACAGATCAAGCTGTTTACCGATCTTGCGGTGATCGCGCTTTGCCGCTTCTTCCAGACGCTGCAGATAAGCGTTCAGCTGTTTTTTGTCTGCCCATGCGGTGCCATAGATACGCTGCAGCATTTTGTTCTTGCTGTCGCCACGCCAATAAGCACCAGAAGTTTTCTGCAGTTTGAAATGATGGCAGAAACGCATGTTTGGCACGTGCGGGCCGCGGCACATATCGATGTATTCTTCATGGTGATACAGGCCAGGACGATCGTCACGGCTAACGTTTTCATCCAGAATCGCCACTTTATAGCTTTCGCCACGGGCAACAAAGGTATCGCGGGCTTCCTGCCAGCTCACTTTTTTCTTGATGACGTCATAATCTTTGTCGGCCAGCTCATGCATCCGCTTTTCCAGCAGATCCAGGTCTTCCTGCGTCAGGGTGCGGTCGATGTCAACGTCATAGTAGAAACCGTTATCGATCACCGGGCCGATGGCCATCTTGGTGTCTGGCCACAGTTGTTTGATCGCATGACCCAACAGGTGCGCACACGAGTGGCGCATGATTTCCAGACCTTCGGCATCTTTGATGGTGATAATCGCCAATTGCGCATCAGATTCAATCAGATCGCAGGCATCCACCAGTTCACCATTAACGCGACCAGCAATACAGGCTTTGGCAAGGCCAGGGCCGATATCACGGGCAACATCCATCGGTGAAACGGCGTGGTCATAGTGACGCTGACTTCCGTCAGGAAGAGTAATAACAGGCATTAATAATTCCTTATCTACAGTGGTGACCCACACGACAGATCACATGCAGTACAGATATTTTGATTAGTATTGAGTAAGTTATGCATCATATCTCGCCCACAATTGCCAGATTGACGCACAACTTGATACGCCATTAGAACGCGTACCTTCAGCGGCTTTTTACAGCCTCGCGGATAGTAACATTAAATTTGTAGCGGATAAATAAAGTGCAATCACACCAGCATCAACAGGTTATTACTGCTGGTGATAACCCGTGCCAAAGCGATTTGTAAGACATCAGAATGAACGTTGAACTTGACTTTTAAATAGAATACGCTCAAATTCACCCGGGTAAAATAATAAAACCCGGATATAAAGTGACTATTATGACGATTCCAAGATGCACTGCGTTTTTGCGTGACCAACGTGTTGCTGCTGGTTCTTACTCTGAAGTCGCCAATACGTTGGCAGAACTCGACCTTTCGGCTGGTGGGCTGCTGGTGTTTGATGATACCACCGGGGCGCAAGTCGACTACCCATGGCCGGAAGAAAAGTGCCGTACCGATGAGGCTGCCTCAACAGCCCAACCCTCTGTAGGGCGGCCAAAACTCGGGGTAGTCGCTCGTGAGGTAACTCTCCTGCCCCGCCATTGGGAATGGCTGGCACAACAGCGGGGCGGGGCTTCTGCTGCCCTGCGGCGCCTGGTGGACGAAGCGCGGCACAATACGGCAGAACAAGATCGTGAACGCTTGGCAAAAGAGAGCGGTTACCGTTTCATGACAGCGATAGCCGGGTGCTTACCTGGTTATGAAGAAGCAGTGCGAGCCCTGTTTAGCCATGATGCCAAAGCATTTACCGCACAAATTGCGCATTGGCCAGCCGATATTCAGGCACATTTAGCCTGGATGACCCGAGATGCCTTCACCTCTTGATATCACAGCCACGGCATGATGTATGCCATTACACTCTTTTTTAGTGCAGGGAAACCTTTAAATGCCAACCCGCTCGCAACAAAAGCAGAAACCGCTCTGGCACATCTATCTGATCTTTCTGGTGCCCATGGTACTGTCCAATTTCCTGCAAGGATTTTCTGGCACTCTTAACGGTATCTATATCGGCCAAATGCTTGGCACCCAGGCGCTGGCCGCCATTGCCGGTATGTTTCCCGTGGTGTTCTTCTTTATCTCATTGGTGATTGGTGTCGGTGCCGGTGCATCAGTGCTGATTGGGCAAGCCTGGGGAGCCAATGAGCCCGAGAAGGTGAAAACTATCGCCGGAACAGCACTCATGCTGGGTGTCCTCATTGGTTTACTGGCTGCCGTGTTTGGCTCTTTATTCTCTCGTCAGGCGTTACAAGCGCTGGGAACTCCGCCAGATGTGCTGGAGGAAGCCGTTTCCTACGCCCGCATCATGATGCTGATTATGCCACTGCTGTTGGTGTTTATTCTGTTCACTCAGTTGTTACGCGGCGTCAGTGATACGATTTCTCCGTTGTTGGCACTGCTGTTATCAACCTGCGTTGGTTTAGTACTGACACCCGCATTGATCCTGGGCTGGTTAGGGTTGGCCCCGATGGGGATCCAGAGTGCGGCCCTGGCCGGTATGGTGGGGTACGCGCTAGCAATGGCGTATCTCGCCGTGCGTCTTCGTCGTAAACAACATGTTTTAGCCCCCGATCGTGCCATGTTGGCTGCGTTGAAGCTAGACAAGGCGGTGCTGCGCAAAGTTTTGCGTATTGGCTTGCCGACCGGTTTGCAGATGGTGGTGATTTCACTCTCCGAACTGGCCATTCTAGCGCTGGTTAACCGCCACGGCTCGGATGCTACTGCAGCCTACGGGGCGGTTACACAGATCGTCAATTACGTGCAGTTTCCGGCGCTGTCGATCGCCATTACGGCTTCTATCCTCGGTGCCCAAGCGATCGGCGGCGGACACATGGAGCGGATTAGCCCCATTCTGCGTACCGGCTTATTCATCAATCTCTGGCTGACCGGAACACTGATCGTGCTTAGCTACCTGCTTTCACATTGGCTACTGGGATTGTTCCTCACTAACCCTGATGTCTTGGCACAGGCTGAACATTTGTTACACATTATGCTTTGGAGCATGCTGGTATTTGGTTTTCAGGCTATCGTCGGTGGTATTATGCGCGCCAGCGGCGTAGTAATGGTGCCCGTATCTATTTCGATTCTGTGCATTCTGGTCGTTCAGTTGCCTGCGGCTTACCTGCTCAGTACCCATTTTGGTTTGGAAGGCGTATGGATGGCGTTTCCAATCGCTTATTTGGCCATGCTGGCATTGCAGACCACTTTCTACAGGCTGGTATGGCGACACAAAAAAATCGAACGCTTGGTATAACGTTGTTGATATCCAGAGTTTTTACTTAGGCCCTTTGCTGACCTCCACCATCCACACTTTTTGGGATTTGTTTTATGTCGACCATTTTGCAGTTGTTTCAAGCCGTCGGGCTAGGGTTGGTGTTACTGCTCCCGCTGGCCAACCCGCTGACTACCGTGGCGCTGTTGCTTGGCCTTTCGGGCAATATGACGAGTGAAGAGCGCAATCAGCAGTCACTGATGGCTTCGGTGTATGTTTTCTTGATCATGACGGTGGCGTTCTATGCTGGCCAACTGGTCATGAAAACTTTCGGCATCTCGATTCCGGGCCTGCGTATCGCGGGTGGGCTAATCGTCGCTTTTATCGGCTTCCGTATGCTGTTCCCGCAGCAAACCGCAGGTGAAACGCTGGAGGTGGAAACCAAAAGTAAGGAGCTGCGCAAAAAGACCTCCGCTAATATTGCTTTTGTGCCATTGGCAATGCCGAGCACCGCTGGGCCGGGGACGATTGCGATGATCATCAGTTCAGCCTCAAGCATCAAAGAAAACACGCTGGGGTTTGCTCATTGGGTGTTACTGGTAGCACCGGTGGCTACTTTCTTGGTGGTTTCGGTGATCTTATGGGCCTGCCTACGCAGTTCGACCAGCATTATGCGCTTGGTTGGCAAGAGCGGCATTGAAGCTATCTCACGCCTGATGGGCTTCCTGCTGGTCTGTATGGGCGTTCAGTTTATTATCAACGGCGTACTGGAGATTATTTCCACCTATACGCCAAACGTTATCTAAATACCCCCCAAGGTGAACCAGGTTGGTTCGCCTTACACAACTTAAGCACTGGCTGCTGCAACCAATCGGCGTATTTCCGTCAAGTGCTGTGGGCCGTAGGCACACTGCCCCACTTCGATTTTCGGTTTGTTACGCCCGTGGAAATCACTGCCACAACTGACAAATGCCGAGCGTTCAACGGCAAAGTCATATAATTGGTCAGCTAGCTTCGGCGAATGATAGCTGGAAAACACCTCTAGCCCCATCACCCCAACTTTCAGCATCTTATCAATCACCTGGGTGTGATCCTGCTTAACGTTAGCACCAATATGCGCCACGATCGGTATCCCACCGTTATCGCGAATCACTTCAGCCATCGCGCTCATTGCCGGGTAGGTTACTGGCATGTAGCAGACTTTGCCGGGGCCAAAGAAATCCCAGTAAAAGTTGATCAGTGGCATATCTGCTCTGGCACCGCCAGCACGATAAGGAAGTAGCAGCGGATGACCGTCATTACGTTCATCTTCCAGGATCACTTCCCCCATCTGCTCCTCTTGCGGAATGGCCCCACCGCACACTTGCTCCAACCGCTGTTCATCAAGATAGAAATTCAGTTCACGCAGTTTTTCGAACTTTTGGGGTGTCAATTCACGCTGGATCGCACTGAAATTCTGGTAAATCGCCGCGAAATCCTCAGCAGGGGTAAAGCCATAGCCCAACAGATGGTAGTTACGCCCCTCAAAGGTGCAGTCAATTTCAATGCCGGATAACACATTCAGGGTGGATGACGCCAAGGCCTTGGCTGCTGCTACCGAATCAGCGCGGTTATGGTCGGTCACGGCCAGCGTACTGATCCCCTGTTTCTGGCAACGCGCAATTAACACATCAACCGGTAAATCTGCGTCATCGCTATAGTTAGAATGCATATGCAGGTCAATCTTTTCCATCTTTCCCCCTCAATTCCTGTTGTTTGAGATGCCCATTGATTTTGTTGATTTTATCAACGGCTCATTTGGTCTTTTAAGCAAAGCACACTATGTTTAACCTGAAATCGAAGCACAGATTCATTGGATGACGAGAGCGGTAAGCCAAGCACTGAAGCCCCGCACGTTAGCCATGTTATATCAATCCGCCATACCTATCTGCAGTTCGCACAGTGATTATATTGAGGGAACATCGATGCTAAAAAAATTTCACGTTTTCATTTACCTGTTACTGACTTGCTGGCTGCTCCCTGCCACCGCAGAAACCAACAATAACCCTCAAGTTCAGGTCAGCGACAGTGTTTCTTATCAGTTGATCGGCCATTGGAGCAGCGAACGCCTGAACCAAATCCTCACTGTCGATACCCCCAAGTTTGCCGGAGTCACCGTTCAATACACCCCTGCTCGTAACGCCGTAAACCTGTATCGCATTACCTATCATTCGGTAATACCGGAACTGGGCAACCGGCCAACGGTTGCTTCAGGCTTACTGGCGATCCCTGACACGGCAGAGAAAACTTTCCCACTGCTCTCCTATCAGCACGGCACGGTCTACGGTAAATATCAGGTTCCCTCCTTCCCTGAACAGTCACCAGAAACCCAGTTGATGCTCGCACAATTTGCCGGGCAAGGTTATCTGGTGATTGGTGCTGACTATTTTGGTTTAGGGGTTTCCACAGAGCCTGAAGGCTATATGGTGAAAGGTAGCCACCAGCAGGCCACTTACGACATGTTGATCGCCGCCCAAAGCGTGCTCAAGCACATGGGGTTGAGCAACAATCGTCTGTTTCTTTCCGGCTGGTCACAGGGCGGGTTTGTCACCATGGCCATGCTCGAGAAGCTGGAGAGTGTTGGCATCAAACCTCAGGGCACCACCACCGCCAGTGCGCCCGTTGACGTGTTTGCTCTGATGAACGGTTTTCTGGTTTTCCCACGTAAGTTTGACGCCAGTTGGTTGAACAGCATCATGATCCTATCGGCTTTCGCTTACGAAAATTACTACGGAGTACCAGGCCTGGCCCGCGCCTTGCTCAACGACGACTACTACGAGGTTGCCAAAAAAGCTTATGAGCGCCAGCCATTTAATCCAGAAGACATTCCGACCGACCTGCATAAGCTGATCAGGCTGGAATATTTCAACCCGCAGTATTTTGCTAACTCGGCATATGGCAGGCTGATCGCTGCCGCCCAGGCCTATCGGTGGGTGATTCTGTCTCCGGTGCGTAACTATTACGGTGAAACAGATGAGGCTATTACAGTTGGCGTTGGCCGCATGGCAATGACCTATGCACAAGCGATGGGATCAGGTAACACCAAGGTTGAGGCTATCTCCACGGGGGACACCACTCACCGGGGCACCTTCGCTACTGCGGTTCCGCAATGGAAGTTGTGGTTCGATACCAAGTAGCGGCACTCGGCCCCTGATAAAGCAAGGCCCCATCAGGGGCCTTAGAATGATGATTCAACAAAAGAAGTGAAATATTACTCAGACATCGCCTGATAGGCGGTAGTCACTTTCCAAAGATAGCGCGGTGCCTGCGGTGCCGGGTGCTTCTTTTGGATATGCTGATAGAATTCGTTCGGGCTCATCTGGTTAATACGGTTTACCGCCACGCGTTTGTCAGATGAGAACGTCCTCAACATCGCCCCCGCACCATTCACATAAGAGACAATAGTGGCATAGCGCAACGTTTGCGGATCGGTAATCCCGGCTAGCTGCTGGCTTTGAAGAATATTGATATAGGCTGTTCCCAGATCAATATTAACCGCCGGATCCTTCAATTCGCGTGAACTTGGTTGCCCGTTCTTTCCTTTCAGGCGATAGGCATCACGACCTGCGGTTGAAGCTTTCAACTGCATCAAGCCCACCGCATTGGAGGTGCTGACAACGTTCGGGTTAAACCCGGATTCCACCTGAATAATTGCCTTAATCAGGGTTTCATCAACGCCGTAGTTACTGGCGGCCTGACGGATATAATCATTATACGCAACGGGTGTACCGGTTCGGTTACTGGGTATTTGCGAGGGAGGTTTGAGCCAACCGCCCGTTGTACCAGTGCCTGTTGTGTTGTTCGTTGTTTGCGGTTCGCTGGCGCAACCCGCTAATAGTAGGGTTGCCAGCAGGCAACTGATTTTTGTTTTCACAGAATCCCTCACTCCTTTCAATAAGTTGCGTAGCATATACAACCTGTAAGGACGCCTGTATTACTTTTTTGGTCTATTCTCTGGGTATCCATATACCAAGAGGTGATTTATGAGTCAATCTCCACCCACCTGTTTTGTGGTGACTTTCAACGTTCAGGAAGATGGTTTCGTCGATTTATCCAGGCTGAGCGGGCAACTTACTCGCGAAGGTTTTACCACCTCGATCACTGATGAACGCGGTGTACACCATCAACTGGAGAAAACGAGTTTTGCTTTGACGACACCGTTAGATCAACAGATTGTACAACAGTTGGCTCAGGGGTTCGGGCATGTGGCCCTAGGAAAGCCTCCGCAGGTCAGCGTTGCTACCTCTAGGGACTACGTCAAGCGGTTACATATTGATACATAAAAATGAGATAGTTCACCGTCGCGGATTTCATAACCCGCTGTAGTAACCAAATCTGCGACGGCTCCCACAATCTTTATGGCTGCTGATAAATATCGGGCCGCACGATGTGCCAGGCAAAATTCTCTTTATTGATGGGCTGATAGCCCACTTTCTGATACAACCAAGGAGCACTGTCGGTGACCAGCATAATGCGCCGTAGACGCGGGAATACCGGGTGTTCCAGTGAACATTCCATTAGCCAACGCGCCAGCCCCTGCCGTTCAAATTCTGGCGTAACGAAGACATCACACAGATAGCCAAAAGTGACATAGTCGGTCACCAGGCGGGTAAAACCAATTTGCTGATGCCGATGATAAAGCCCAAAACACAGGCTGTTTTCTATCGACAGACGCACCGTTTCCAGTGAAATTCCCTTTGCCCAACTGCTGGTGGTCAAAAAAGCATGGGTAAAAGCTAAATCCAGTTCACTCTTATCACTGCTGATACGAAACTCACCACGCTGCCACTGCACATTCTGCTCCATCAACGATCCCTCATTATCCTGTTAAGACGCGGCACATAAACATCGCTGAGCGGCTTGTAAGTTGCAATAGTCACGCACTTAAATTTATCAACAGCGTATATACTTTGTACGGAAACACCTCAGTGAAATTATCACCAATAGTTGGTGTTGCTGTGCGCCATGTCGTGTTTTCGCGACAGGAAAGACGCTAGCCTAATGAAATCGCAGGCAACACAGAGGGGAAGACTATGTGGCAAGCCGTTAGTCGTCTGTTAAGTGAGCATTTTGGCAGCGCAGAAATACGCGAAAGGACTGAACTACCCGGAGGAGAAATTCATTCGGCGTGGCGCGTGAGTTACGGTGACAGCGAGGTGTTTGTGAAATGCGATATCCGCGAACTGCTGCCAATCTTCACTGCAGAAGCCGATCAGTTAGCACTTCTGGCGCGCAGTAAAACCGTGCACGTCCCCGAAGTGTACGGCGTCGGTAGCGATCGCGATTACAGTTTTTTGCTGCTCGAGTATCAACCGCTTAAACCGTTAGATGCCCATGGTGCACACTGTCTGGGCCAGCAGTTGGCCCGTTTGCACCAATGGAGCGAGCAACCTCAGTTCGGTCTGGACTTCGATAACGATCTTTCAACCACGCCGCAGCCTAATGCCTGGCAACGCCGCTGGGCCGAATTTTTTGCCGAACAGCGTATCGGTTGGCAACTGCAGTTGGCAGCGGAAAAAGGCATGACCTTCGGCGATATCGATGAAATCATTGATATAGTGTATCAGAGGTTGCAGAACCATCAGCCACAACCGTCCCTACTGCACGGTGATTTATGGCCTAATAACTGCGCACAGGCTGCGAATGGCCCCTTCCTGTTTGACCCCGCCTGTTACTGGGGCGATCGCGAGTGCGATCTGGCGATGCTGCCACTTTATCCAAGCTTGCCGACGCAAATCTATGATGGTTACCAAAGCATCTGGCCACTGGAGGCAGGTTTCATTGAGCGGCAACCGCTGTATCAGCTTTACTATCTGCTCAACCGCAGCAACCTGTTCGGCGGCCAGCACCTGGTGACCGCACAGCGCGCCATCGACTCTTTGCGCTATCCCGACGGTAACTAAGTTAGTAGGGCGCTGATTGCAGCGCCCTACTCCTCAGACCACCGATACTTTAGACAATCCCAGCCATCTGCCCCAACAGCTTAAGCGCAAAATAGGCAACAACGGCGATCACCGTCGGCAGGATGTACAACGGGAAGTACTGCAGAAAGATAGTATGATGCGGCAGCGTGATACGTTCTTCTAACTGCGCACGCGTTTGCCCGTCACTTCCCTTGGCCTGCTCCAAGATCATCTGATCCTCCAGCCCTTCACGGATAAACTTCACCTGCCGCGACATCCGGGCACCAGAAGCCTGCAACGCCAAGCCAACAAAAATCAGCAAATAGATAATGATAAACATCAGGTTGGCACCGCTGAACAAGCTCTTTTCGACGTCTGGCACTGGCGAGTTGTACCAGAAAATATTCAGGAACGAGGTATTAAAACGCAGCATATCAACGATGACATGCGCAAAATCCAGCATCACTGCGTTAATGCCTTTGGTTTTTTCACTGTGCTGATAAACAAAGCTCAACAGTGAAATCAGCGTTGAAAGTAACGCAGGGATAAAAACAACCCACCCGAGAATACGTTTCAGTATGGCAACGCGCCCTGCCTGTTGATACGTCATGTGCTCCCCTTGTTTGTGACGTAACCAGAATGGGCTAAGTCTACCTGTAGTTAATCAAACTCGCCCACCGTTTTCTTTATTAATCAATTACGCATTAGCAAAACGAGCAAAAATGATAGAGTGGTGTGAGTATGATCTTTTACCCGCGCTGTAGGAGCTAATGATTAAATGACTTATTTACAACGCATTGATACCGCTATTTTTGATATGGACGGTTTATTGATCGATTCGGAACCCCTATGGTTACAGGCTGAATTGGATATTTTCGGTTCGTTGGGGCTGGATTTGTCCGATCGTCATAGACTGCCGGACACGTTAGGCCTGCGCATCGATCTGGTGGTAAAAATGTGGTACCAGTCGATGCCGTGGCAAGGGGTGTCACAAGAAGAAGTCGCCGGGCGCATTATCGAGCGAGCCATCGAACTGGTACGTGAGCAGCGCCCGCTGTTGCCTGGTGTGCAACAGGCGCTGGAATTGTGTCGCAGCCTGGATTTGAACATCGGCTTAGCCTCCGCTTCACCATTACATATGCAGCAACAGGTGTTGCAGATGTTCGAGTTGGAAAGCTACTTTGATCAACTGGTTTCTGCCGAATATCTGCCTTACAGCAAACCGCACCCGGAAGTTTATCTGATCGCCGCAGAGCGTTTAGGCAGCGATCCATCGCGCTGCATTACGCTGGAAGACTCCTTCAACGGCATGATTGCCACCAAAGCCGCACGCATGCGTTCCATTGTAATTCCGGCAGAAGAATATCGTCAGGATCCCCGCTGGGCTTTGGCAGATTATAAGCTGCACAGCCTCGAGCAGTTGACTGCCAAACATCTGACCTGACCCTGTTGGCATCGGCCCTGGCCGGTGCCCTCTCTTTTATTCCCCCTTTCTTCCTCATTTTTATTGTAAAACCCCGACTGCGTCATAAAAAATTAAAACAGCGTTTCATTTTTATTGAGTTCATTCGTCATGCGTTTTATGCTGAGGCCATCAAGAAAACGCCGGGCAACCGGTGAGCGCTGTTACTGCCACACAGCGCCTGCTGGCGGCCCGGTGCTTTCTTCCTCAATGGTGAGTTTCAGAGAAGAGAGATACCGCTAATGGACGTTCGTCAAAGCATTCACAGTGACCATGCTAAACAGCTCGATACCGCTGGATTACGCCGCGAATTCCTGATTGAAAACATCTTCGAAGCCGACAATTACACGATGACCTACAGCCATATTGATCGCATCATTGTTGGTGGGGTGCAGCCGGTGAATGCCATCGTCACTCTCGGGGACGATGTGGGCAAGCAGCTAGGGGTTAGCTATTTCCTTGAGCGCCGCGAGTTAGGCATGATTAATATTGGCGGACCAGGCGTAGTGAGAGTGGATGACCACAACTACGAAATTGGCCATCAGGAAGCACTGTATATAGGCAAAGGGGCACAGCACCTTGAGTTCAGCAGCGTGGATGCCCGCCAACCTGCCAAGTTCTATTACAACAGTGCCCCTGCACATACTCATTATCCCAATAAAAAGATCACGTTGGCACAAGCCTCGCCACAAACACTGGGGGACGATGCCACCAGTAATCGCCGTACTATCAATAAATTCATCGTGCCAGACGTTTTACCTACCTGCCAGCTCACCATGGGTCTGACCAAACTGGCAGAGGGCAACCTCTGGAATACCATGCCCTGCCATACTCATGAACGCCGTATGGAAGTGTACTTTTATTTCGATATGGACGATGACTCCGCAGTATTCCACATGATGGGGCAACCACAGGAAACTCGTCATTTAGTGGTACAGAACGAACAAGCGGTGATCTCGCCAAGCTGGTCTATCCATTCTGGCGTAGGCACCAAGCGGTATACCTTTATCTGGGGTATGGTTGGCGAAAATCAGGTCTTTGGTGATATGGATCACGTTGCTACCCGTGATTTGCGCTAAATCTCTTCAGCCACATCTGCCCGGCATCACCCGCCGGGCAGCACGAGAATAGAGTCATGATTTTAAATTCTTTTGATTTAACGGGCAAAGTAGCACTCATCACCGGCTGTAATACCGGTTTGGGCCAAGGTGTAGCGGTTGGGCTGGCTCAGGCGGGGTGCGATATCATTGGCGTCAACCGCAGTGAGCCACAGGAAACGATGGCTAAAGTGACACAACTTGGGCGTCGCTTCCTGAATCTGAACGCCGATCTCGGCAAGATTGACGCCATTCCTGCGTTATTGGCAGAAGCTCTGGGCGAATTCGGCAAAATTGATATTCTGGTTAATAACGCCGGTATCATTCGGCGTGAAGACGCACTCAGCTTCAATGAGAAAGATTGGGACGATGTGATGAACGTCAACATCAAGACCCTGTTCTTTATGTCGCAGGCCGTGGCGAAGCAATTTGTCAGCCAAGGAAACGGTGGCAAGATCATAAATATCGCCTCAATGCTCTCTTTCCAGGGCGGTATTCGAGTTCCGTCCTATACCGCATCAAAAAGTGCCGTCTTGGGTATCACCCGTTTGCTGGCAAACGAATGGGCGCAATATGGCATCAATGTGAATGCGATTGCCCCTGGCTATATGGCCACCAATAACACCCAGCAGTTGCGTACCAACGAGGAACGTAACCAGCAAATTCTGGAACGTATCCCTGCCGGGCGCTGGGGCACACCGGAAGACATTATGGGGCCGATCGTGTTTCTGGCCTCTACCGCTTCTGATTATGTGAATGGTTATACCGTTGCGGTTGACGGAGGCTGGCTAGCACGTTAAATAGCTGCTATCAATACCCATGCCAGGCTCTGCATTGCAGAGCCTTTTTAATGGATCATATTTTATTCAACTTGTTGTAATACCCCGTGAAATAAACAATTAGTTACGTGGTAACATCTTCCGCAACTGTAAAAAAAGCCATATACTGGATAAATTAACAGTTTAGTAACCGGAATAACCACTGCATGACCGCGGAAGGACATCTTATTTTCTCTGTTGCCTGCGCAATCTTCGCTAAAAAAGCAGAGATCACACCTGAATTAGCCACAGGCGATTGGTGGCATATTATTCCTGCTGCATTGCTGACATCATTATTACCGGATATCGACCATCCTAAGTCAGTGTTGGGTCAACGTTTGCGCTGGATCGCCATTCCAATATCGCGCGCTTTCGGTCATCGCGGTTTTACTCACAGCCTGTTGGCCATCATCGGCGGCATGATGCTGTTCCGTTTAGATGTGCCGCGCAGTTGGCCAATCCCCGCTGACGTATTGCATGCGATGATTATTGGATACTTCAGCCATTTACTGGCCGATATGCTTACCCCTGCCGGGGTGCCACTGCTTTGGCCCTGCCGCTGGCGCTTTGGGCTGCCGCTGCTTAACTCGCAGAAAGGTAATCAGTTGGAGCGGGTCTTATGCCTATGCCTGGTCGCGTTTGCACTTTATTGGCAAGGGGGGTACACCTTTCCGGTGCATTCATACTTAGAACAAATAAAAAATATTCGACTGTGATCACAAAAAACCGACGTTTTATTCCTCTTTCAGCCTAAAATTTAAACAAAAACGCGCTAAAAGTTATATTCAATTCCATTTGGATATAAATGAGCTTTCCAGCAAACTGTTACGATATTTACATCGCTACACCTCGGGATGGGTAGCACTTTCAGATTATAAAAAGATGATTGGAGATATGGGATGAATCTACCGCTCGTAATAAACGTGCTGGTTTTTGTCGCCCTCCTTCTGCTCTTGGCGCAAACCCGCCATAAGCAATGGAGTCTGGCAAAGAAAGTTTTGGTCGGTCTGGTGATCGGCGTGGTATTCGGTTTGGCACTGCAAGGGGTTTACGGCTCAGACAATCCGGTGCTGAAAGAATCCATCACCTGGTTCAACATTGTTGGTAACGGTTATGTGCAATTGTTGCAGATGATCGTGATGCCGCTGGTCTTCGCCTCTATCCTGAGTGCCGTCGCCAAGCTGCATAATGCGGCTTCTCTGGGTAAAATCAGCTTCCTGACCATTGGTACTCTGCTGTTCACCACGCTGATAGCCGCTCTGGTGGGGGTGCTGGTTACCAATCTGTTCGGCCTGACTGCCGAAGGCCTGGTGCAAGGCACGCAAGAAAACGCGCGTCTTTTAGCAATCGAGAGCAACTATGTCGGCAAAGTGGCCGATCTGACAGTGCCGCAATTGGTCTTGTCATTTATACCGAAGAACCCGTTTGCCGATCTGACCGGTGCGAACCCAACCTCGATTATCAGCGTAGTGATTTTTGCCGCCTTCCTGGGTGTTGCATCACTGCAACTGATGAAAGACGATAAAGAAAAAGGCCAGCGCGTACTCGCGGCGATCGACACCCTGCAAGCCTGGGTGATGAAACTGGTACGTCTGGTCATGAAGCTCACACCCTATGGTGTACTGGCATTGATGACCAAAGTGGTTGCTGGTTCCAATATCCAAGACATCATCAAGCTGGGGAGTTTTGTGGTAGCGTCTTACCTCGGCCTGGGCATTATGTTCGCAGTTCATGCCTTGCTATTGGCCTTCACTGGAGTAAATCCGCTGAAATTCTTCCGCAAAGTCCTGCCCGTTCTGACCTTTGCTTTCACTAGCCGTTCTAGCGCTGCCAGCATTCCGCTGAACGTAGAAGCACAAACCCGTCGTCTGGGTGTGCCGGAATCTATCGCCAGTTTCTCTGCGTCGTTTGGTGCCACTATCGGCCAAAACGGCTGTGCGGGCCTATATCCGGCTATGCTGGCCGTGATGGTAGCACCCACCGTGGGTATCAACCCGTTAGATCCGCTGTGGATTGCGACGCTGGTCGGCCTGGTTACCATCAGTTCCGCTGGCGTTGCCGGGGTCGGTGGTGGTGCAACCTTTGCCGCTCTGATCGTTCTGCCTGCGATGGGTTTACCGGTGACGTTGGTTGCCTTGCTGATCTCCGTTGAGCCGTTAATCGACATGGGCCGTACTGCACTGAACGTCAGCGGTGCAATGACCGCTGGCACCGTGACCAGTCAATTAATGAAGCAGACCGACAAGTCCATCATGGACAGCGAAGACGAAGTGGATCTGGCACACCGCTAGCCGTTTGTGGCAGATAAAAAAACCGGCGTTCAAAAATACGCCGGTTTTTTTGTTTGCGGCAACACCAGGTAAAAGATTAAAACGGGTAATCGTGATACCCCATCTGCTCTGAAATCAGGCGAGCAGCGGTATGTAGTTGTGCGACATAGCCATCTTTGGCTTCTTCTGAAAAGCGGATTGTCGGGAAAGAAATACTCAAGCCCGCAATCACCACACCAAAGCGGTCAAACACCGGGACCGCGATACAACGCAGCCCTTCTTCCTGCTCTTCAATATCTTCGCCAAACCCTTGCTCACGTACTTTATCTAACACTGGCAGCAACGCTTCAGCACTGACGATGGTATGAGGTGTACTACGGGTAAATTCGACGTGAGAGAGGATCTCTTTAACCTCGCCCCGATCGCGCCATGCCAGCAGCACCTTGCCAATGGCGGTACTGTGCAATGGGTTACGACGCCCAATGCGTGAGTACATACGCAGGTTATACATCGAATCAATTTTATGAACATAGACAATGCTGTCTTCATCCAAAGCACCCAGGTGAATAGTTTCACGGGTCTGATTCGACAATTCACGCATCTGGATGTCGGCACTACGGATCAGATCGACGTTTTGCAGTGATTTGGCCCCCAGCTCAAACAATTTCAGGGTGAGCGAATACTTCTCCGACTCCCCTTCCTGAGCCACATAGCCCAACGACTTCATCGTCTGCAAGAAACGATAAACGGTGCTTTTGGACATCATTACCCGTTGAGAAAGTTCGGTAATACCGATCTCGCGTTCATCGCCCAATGCTTGCAAGATGCCAAACACTTTCAGCACTGATGAGACCGAATCCGGTTGCTTGTCTAGATCTGCGTTAGCCATGGTCAATACCTTACTTACCTGTTTTTGTTTTAGGAAATTTGAACAAGAGTTTCAGTATAATCGGAACATTTCACACCACGCAATGAAAGTTGCGGAATAATGGCCAGCAATGAAGCAATTAGCGATACACTTCTCACCACGTTTACGCTTGCCGCCAAAAGCGATAGGTGCATTTAGTCGCGAATATGATTAGCATGTTAATACTCACTTTGCTGATAAATATTCATACTATGACGCGTTCTTGTTCTGACGGTCTACCCATTCCACAACGGTATGGCGCGATCCTCGCCATTGCGTTGGGTATTACCGTTTCTGTACTCGACGGCACGATCGCCAACGTTGCTCTACCGACAATTGCCCGCGCTCTGCAAGCGAGCCCAGCCAGTTCGATTTGGGTTGTAAATGCCTATCAATTGGCTGTCGTCATCTCGCTTTTGTCGCTGGCATCGCTCGGTGATCTGATTGGTTATCGCCGGATCTATCTGGCTGGCCTGCTGGTATTCAGCATTACCTCACTGTTTTGCGCCCTGTCTGATTCACTCATTACGCTGACTGTCGCCCGCGTACTACAAGGGTTTGGTGCCGCAGCGATCATGAGCGTCAATACGGCGCTTATCCGTATTATCTATCCACAGCGTTTCCTGGGCCGTGGTATCGCCATCAACTCACTGATTGTGGCATGTTCTTCCGCTGCTGGCCCTACAATCGCCGCAGGCATTCTGTCAGTGGCATCATGGCAGTGGCTGTTTGCCATCAATTTGCCAATAGGAATTATTGCCCTACTGCTGGGGATTAAATTCCTACCGGCTAACAGCCAGAAAGGCAGCAAGCGGCGTTTTGACTTTATCAGTGCACTGATGAACGCGCTGACCTTTGGTTTATTAGTAACCGCCATCAGTGGATTTGCTCAAGGGCAAAGCCTGCTACTGCTCGCGGGTGAAATCGCTGCCTTATTGGTCATCGGTTACTTCTTTGTGCGCCGCCAGTTAAACCAGGAATCTCCGCTGTTACCCGTGGATTTATTGCGCCTTCCTATCTTCGCACTTTCGATGGGGACCTCTATCTGCTCCTTCACCGCGCAAATGTTAGCCATGGTGTCACTCCCCTTTTTCCTGCAAGGCGCGCTGGGCCGTGACGAAGTAGCTACCGGGCTGCTACTGACGCCTTGGCCGCTGGCCATTATCGTAGTAGCACCGATTGCAGGCCGCCTGGTGGAGCATATTCATGCTGGGCTACTAGGGGGGATTGGTCTGGCGACTTTCGCTCTAGGCTTGTTTTTGTTGGCCATGTTGCCGCAGCATCCAACGGATCTGGACATCATCTGGCGCATGGTTCTGTGCGGTATCGGCTTCGGGCTGTTCCAGTCCCCCAATAATCACACCATCATTTCTGCTGCACCGCGTCACCGCAGCGGTGGTGCCAGCGGCATGCTCGGTACTGCACGCCTGGTTGGGCAAACTGCCGGGGCCGCGTTGGTTGCTTTAATGTTCAACCTGTTCCATAGCAATGCCACCCACGCTTCGCTGGTGCTGGCTGGCGTCTTTGCCAGTGTTGCAGCGATAGTCAGTTGCCTGCGCATCACTCGGCCCCGCTTAACGCCGCCAGAGAGCAGCAATAACCCCAACTCACCAACGTAAAAAACCCCGGCTAGCCGGGGTTCAGGTTATCTGTTAACGGTTACTTCAGGTATTGGCCTGAGCGCAACGCTTCGATACGCTTGTCTAACGGCGGGTGAGACATGAACAACTCGCTGAACGACTTGGACTTGCCGTTGATGCAAAACGCCATCATGCTGCCCGTTTCCTGTGGTTCGTAGCTGGTTTTCAAGCGTTGCAGCGCCGCAATCATCTTCTCACGCCCCACCAGTTTGGCAGAACCCGCATCGGCATGAAACTCACGGTGACGCGAGAACCACATGGTGATGATACTGGCCAAAATACCAAACACCAGCTCCAGCACCATCGACACACCAAAGTAGATCATCGGGTTACCGTTGCTTTCACCTTCACCATCGCGGTTACCCAGGAAGCCAGCGGCCACCTGTGCAATCAAGCGTGAAATGAAGATAACGAAGGTGTTTACCACCCCTTGGATCAGGGTCATGGTCACCATGTCCCCATTGGCAACGTGACTGATTTCGTGCGCAATAACTGCTTCCGCCTCATCGCGGCTCATGTTTTGCAGCAGACCGGTGCTGACAGCCACTAGCGAGGCATCACGGCGGGCGCCCGTAGCAAACGCATTGATGTCCGGTGCGTGGTAAATCGCCACCTGTGGCATGGCAATACCAGCCTGCTGTGACTGACGGCGTACCGTTTCCAGCAACCAGTTTTCAGTTTCGTTACGCGGTTGCTCAATAACTTCTCCGCCGACGGAGCGCAACGCCATCCATTTAGACATCAGCAGTGAAACGAACGCGCCACCAAAACCAAACAGACCGGCCATGATCATCAGGCCCTGAACGCTACTGGATCGGATTCCTGTCAGGCTGAGCACCAGCCCGAAAACCAACATCACCGCCAGGTTGGTGAGCAGGAACAGAGCTATACGCATCATAAAATGTTTACTTCCTCATAAATGTTAACAAACACGGTCTCAGATACCCTGATCGTATGGGCATACATCACAGTTTCAAGAGTTATGTTCCATTAACCTACTAAAAATACGAAACTTTACAAAAACGACGTTCAGTAAAGGGCTTTACATATTGTAAATGATTGTTGCGTAAATGGTGAGATTTCTAGCGATTGCTTAACGGTGTTTACTATTCAAACGTCCGAGGTGCGTAAAAGAAAATCCCTCGGTGTATTTTAACCCGTAACCAAGAAGTCGATCGAAACTGATATGAGCACACCAGATCAACGCTATGACCAAAAGCAATGACTGTTGAAACATAACAAATAACAGGCCGCACAACATCGGGCCACTATAGGAATGCGCCACATTATAACTCAGTGCACCAACCTTCTTACCGAACGCATAACCTAAAAACGAGATATCAGGAAGTAAAAAACAGGTTGCAAATATACCCCAGCTATAATGCTGAGTGTTATAAACAACCAGGCATAGCGCTAAAACTAGCAGAGACTCCAACTGCAATGTTGTCCGCATTGGCTTAGTTAAGTAGCTCATCCTGACCTCACAAATAATCTCAATTTTGTATTGATATAAAAAAACGCACCTTCTGCAGGTGCGTTTTCAACTAAACATTCAGCAATCTCTTACTTGGCAGCAGTGGGTAGCTGTGGCTGCTGAGATGGCTGTTGTTTTTCGCTATTGGCAAGATCCAAGGCGATTCTAACCGTCTCATCCAGATACGGATCCGGATATTTGTAATCCTTTGGTAGGTCATCCAAGGATTTCAACGGTTTTTTACCCTCACGTTGCATGCGCTCATTAATCCGTTTTAAGCGCGTAGCATCATCGTCATGGTTCTCTTTCTCGCGCGTGGCCAGGTTGAGGGAAACGATGTTACGCTTGTCTTTCAACGCCTTGTAATGAGCAATGTCCTGCGCGATATATTGGAACTCAGGATCCTTGATAATGCGCTGTTCGTGATCTTTCAACAGTTGTGGTTCAAACGGCTTCAGATTCCCTGTCTTGGTATAGGTCGCTGCATTGACGCTATCCCACGGCATGGCGTTGTCTTCAAAGCTTTCACCGGTTTCTGCCGGGTCGATCCCGGTTGGCATCAGGATATCCGGTGTCACACCTTTACGTTGCGTACTGCCGCCATCAACACGGTAGAATTTCTGAATGGTGTACTGCAAGGACCCCAATGCAGGCCATTCAGGGCGCAGCATCTGATCGTAAATACGATTCAGTGAGCGATACTGCTGCACGGTACCTTTGCCGAAGGTAGGTTCACCCACAATTAAGGCTCGGCCATAATCCTGCATTGCAGCAGCGAAGATCTCAGAAGCAGACGCGCTAAAACGGTCAACCAGTACCACCAGTGGGCCTTTGTAATAAACCACCCCGTCGGTATCCGCATCTTCACGGATCTTGCCGTTATTATCACGCACCTGCACCACTGGGCCACTCGGAATAAACAGACCAGAGAGTGAAACAGCTTCCGTCAGCGCACCGCCACCGTTGCCACGCAGGTCAATGATCAGGCTATCAACGTTCTGTTTGGCCATTTTCTGCAGTTGGACTTTGACATCATCAGTCAGACCCACATAGAAGCCAGGGATGTCCATCACCGCGACTTTTTGGTTACCGACGGTTTTGATCGTCATTTTCACCGCACGGTCTTCCAAACGGATACGCTCACGGGTCAGCGTTACCACTCGGGTTTTGGTGCCCTTGCCGGCTGGCAGGATTTCCAAGCGTACCTTGCTGCCTTTCGGCCCCTTAATCAGGGAAACCACATCGTCCAGACGCCAGCCGATCACATCCACCATCGGTTTGCCCGCCTGGCCAACGCCGACAATCCGGTCGCCAACGGTGAGCACCTTACTCTTCGCTGCCGGGCCACCCGGCACCATGGAGTTGATCAGGGTGTAGTCATCGTCCATTTGCAACACCGCGCCGATCCCTTCCAGGGAGAGGCTCATTTCAGTATTGAACTGTTCAGTATTACGCGGCGACAGATAGTTGGTATGCGGATCAATCTCGTGAGCAAAGGCCGTCATAATCAGGCTGAAAACATCTTCACTGTTGCTTTGCGTCAGGCGCTTGATTGCGAACTGGTAACGCTTGGTCAGCGTGTCACGGATTTCTTTCTCCGTTTTGCCGGTTAACTTCAGGTTGAGTTGGTCATATTTGACCTTCGCATCCCACAGGCGATCCAACTCCGCTTTGTCTTTTGGCCACGGCGCTTTGCCACGATCGGTATCGATAGTGTCATTGCCGGTAAAGCTCATCGGTTTTTCCAGCAGCGACAACGCGTACTGATAGCGCTCCAACCGGCGTTTCTGTGCCAGATTAAACAACGCATAAGGGGTATCCAGCTTGCCAGACTTAAGTTCTTCACCCAGCGTGTTGCGTTTGTCGGCAAACTGCGCAACATCGGATGCCAACAACACATTGTGGCTATAGTCCAGCATATTCAGGTAGCGATCGAAGATCTTGCCTGAAAAATCTGCATCGAGGGCAAACTGGCGATAATGAGAGCGAGTGAAGCGCGAAGTAACGCGCTCACTCACGGTAGCATGTTGCGGTTCCTGCTCGAGCTGTGGCAGTTGATCGATGCGGACGTTGGCTGTATCCGCTCCGTAACTGACACCCGCCCACATCAGAGCAACGGCTGCTGCTAATCTGACAAATTTGTTCATGCCTTGGTTGGCCTCCGTATCAGAACTGCAAGTGTTCTGCGCGCACAATCATCGCCAGACCGGAAGAGAGTTGCACACGTACGCCATCTTTAGCGATTTCAAGTACGGTTGCATCCATCGCACTCTTCCCTGCTCTGACTTTGATTTCTTGGCCAATTTGCAGTTTAGAGATATCCGTGACAGGCACATGACGCGGCTGGCTTTCCTCTGTTACTGCGACTGCACGAGGTTCACGAGCGGGCTGTGGGCGAGTTTGTGGGCGCGGCTTGCGGTTCTCTGACGCGGCACCGCCTTCACGACGCACCGCAGGCTTTTTGCCAGCAGGGCGCGGACGACGAGGTTCAGCGGTGGCAGATTCACCCGCAGCTTCACGTTTTTTGGCGTTTTGCTCAGCACGCTGAGCCTGAACGCGTGCTTTGGCTTCTTCAAGCTGCTGACGGGCATGATCGACATGCTGCTGTTCCAGCTCGCCGCACGGGTTGCCATCAAGATCAACGCGCTGTGCGCCAACTTTGACACCGTACAGATAACGCCAGCTTGAAGTATACAGGCGCAAGGCTGAACGCAGCTGAGTTTTGCTGAGGTTTTCTTCCTCTTGCAAGCGTTCTACCAAATCCTGAAAAATACCGATTTTCAGCGGGCGAGCTTCGCCTTCGGCGCTAAAGCAGAGCGGAAAACGCTCGGCAAGAAAAGCAATGACTTCTTTAACTGTGTTCAACTTGTGTTGATTTTCCATGAAATTTCCTGATTACAACGGGTTGCCAACAAGCCGCAGGCATGAACAGGCGTCATTATAATGACGCCATCGCTAAATGCCACGTTAACCGTAGATCAACTTGTCGCTACAGTGACGTATTTCGCACAATCGCACTGTGCCAACTGCGCACAAAGCCCAGCCACCACGGCTTTCAGGCCAATTTCGTCCTGTTCATCGAAGCGTTGATAAACCGTGCTGTCAATATCCAGAACGCCTAAAATTTGACCATCGACTTCCAACGGCAGTACGATTTCAGCATTGCTGGCTGCATCACAGGCGATATGCCCCGGAAACGCATGGACGTCACCGACACGTTGCACCCGCTTTTCTGCTACCGCAGTACCACAGACGCCTTTACCCACCGGAATGCGTACACAGGCAACGTTGCCCTGGAACGGGCCGAGTACCAATTGATTGCCGTCCATCAGGTAAAATCCTACCCAATTCACGTCAGCCAGGCGCTCATTGAGCAAAGCGCTGGCGTTGGACAAGGCGGCAATCAAATGGGTTTCCCCCTCCAGCAGCGCCCCCAGATCACGTTTTAATTCCGCGTAGAATTGTTTTTTAGTCATTATTAACCGTTCACACTTTCAGAAAGCTTAAGCTTAGCCCGTATAAAATAAGCATTAAATGCCGATAGCCACAAGATTAATCATCGATTACCCCCTAAAACCTTGCTCAACAAGACGGGTTAACCACGCAGAAAGCGTTTGAAATGGCTCTTCTTATCCAGCTTATGTAGCCTGAAAAAATCTCGCCAATATACCCTGTTCTCTACGGTTACTTTAAAGGTTCATAAGTCAAAGAATCTAAAACTGATCACTTCCTGGCGCTTTAAGATATTAAGGCCTGTATATATTCTCAAAGCAACATTTTATGCTAAACTAACCCCTTCGATTTTTTTCCGCCCTGAGAGTCCCCCGTGGCTAAAACTGCCTCTGTTTATTTGCCTTCTGCTTTTCTCGACGCCACCCGCGCCATCATGCCAGACCACTTATCCATGGATGATTTTATCGCCGCCTGCCAGCGCCCATTACGCCGCAGCCTGCGAGTGAATACCTTGAAAATCAGCGTAGCTGATTTTCTGACGTTGGTGCAGGGCTACGACTGGCGACTGGAACCCATCCCCTGGTGCTCTGAAGGTTTCTGGATCGATCGTGATGATGAAGCGTTGCGGCTCGGCAGTGCTGCAGAGCATCTCAGCGGGCTATTTTATATTCAGGAAGCCAGCTCCATGCTGCCGGTGAGCGCGTTATTTGCCAACCGGGAAACGCCGCACAGAGTTTTGGATGTAGCCGCAGCTCCAGGTTCAAAAACCACACAGATCGCCGCATTACTGGGAAACCGGGGCGGCATCGTTGCCAATGAATACTCTGCCAGCCGGGTGAAAGTGCTGCATGCCAATCTCAGTCGCTGTGGCGTCAAAGATGTGGCACTGACGCATTTTGATGGCCGGATCTTCGGTGCAGCGTTACCGGAAAGTTTTGATGCCATTCTGCTGGACGCCCCTTGTTCTGGTGAAGGTGTCGTACGCAAAGACCCGGATGCCATGAGTAACTGGTCGCCAGAGAGCGTAACCAACATTGCCACCACCCAGCGAGAGTTGCTCGACAGCGCGTTTCACGCACTGGCCCCTGGAGGAGTGCTGGTTTACTCCACTTGCACCCTGAATGCTCAAGAGAATCAGCAAACCATCAATCACTTGCTGGCTACTTATGGTGATGCGGTCAGTATTGAACCCTTAGGGGAGCTCTTCCCAGGCGCAGAAAAAGCCTTAACCGCCGAAGGTTTCCTGCACGTCTTCCCACAGATTTACGATAGCGAGGGGTTCTTTGTCGCACGTTTGCGCAAGAATCACACCATTCCGGCCTTGCCAAAACCCAGCTATCAAGTCGGCAAATTCCCATTCACCCCGCTTTCGGCCAAAGATGCGGCACTGGTTACTCAAGCTGCCAACGCTTCCGGGTTGAAATGGGATGACACCAGCAAATTGTGGGCGCGTGATAAAGAGATTTGGCTGTTTCCGGCAGAGCTGGAGGCGTTGATTGGCAAGGTGCGTTTTTCACGCATCGGTCTCAAACTGGCAGAACGTTTCCCAAAAGGGTTTCGCTGGCAACATGAAGCCGTCATTGCTTTAACTGCCCGCGATAACAGCCCGCACACTTTTGAGCTGAATGCCGAACTGGCACAGGAGTGGTTTCATGGCCGCGATCTTTATCCGCCACAGTTACCGCAATGCGATGAATGTATTGTCACCTACCAACAGCAACCACTGGGCATTGCCAAACGCATCGGCAGCCGGATTAAAAATAATTTGCCGCGGGAATTAGTTCGCGATGGCGTGCTGGATTTCCACCAGTAAGCAAGAACAGGCGGATTCGCTGTGGCGTGAACATCTCGCTCTAGCCCAGCAACACGCCTGCTTGCATTATTTCTGTGACATTTTTTGCTCAGCTAGTTATGCTCATACGGGTGACCCTAACTGGTCGCACCTCCTACCACATGCATAAGCAAGGAGTTCCAATGGGCAAAACCGTTGTAAAAATAGGCAGTTTTGAGGTTGATGACGCGCATTTGACATCCACGTCTGAGAGCGCTGAAGGGAAAACCACTCTCACCATTCCTTGCAAATCAGATCCCGATCTGTGTATGCAGTTGGATGGCTGGGATGAACATACCAGCATCCCCGCCATGCTTGATGGCAAACAATCGCTGCTGTACAAACAACATTATGATCGGCAGGCAGATGCTTGGGTTATGCGGTTGGAATAAGGTCACAAACTTGGAAAACGCGCAGTGTTTCCATTGGGCACCGTGCGTTTTCTTTAATAACGAGGCCGTTTAAAATGTTTCGATCACCTTAAAATGCATCAGCACCAGCATCATATCCGGTGAAAACAGTTCGTACTCTTCAAAAAAACGTTTATGTTCTTTGCGCCAGTAAGCCAGTGAACCATCGCCCTCGCCTTCAGCCTGAGCATGCGCCTCGTCCACCTGCTCATAAGTACTCAAATTGACGCCAGTCAGCTCGATCGCACAAACGGGCTCATTCTTACCATCCACTACGACAAAAACATCGCCGGGTTGTGGAATACCTTCGCCATCCAGATTGGAACAAGTCGCCGTTTTTACCCCATCCAGCACTCGTTTTGCCAACTCATCCGCCTGCTGCTCAGTATCACCGAACGCCCAACGCTCTATATCTTCATATTTTGCCGCAAATGCCATAAGGTTACCTTTATTGATTGAGTCACTGATGCACACAGAATAGTACACTTGCACCTGCCGTATTGCACCGGGCAAGCAGGATTCAGCCTGACATTGCCCACTTTTTAGCTGATTTTAGAGTAAATTCCTGTGTGTGGCACGCCGCAACAGGCATACTGTGGTGCATGATATCTCAGCATCTACATCCAGTGGGATAAGGAGACGCCATTGCCAACCAAACGCATGCGAACCAAACATTGGAAAATGTTTGTGGTACTGATATTGATCTGTCTGGCGTTGCTATTACTGCGTTGGGCGGCCATTGCCTTTAGCTAATCAGCTTTCCTTCGTTCTGCTTCAATGGCCTACCGTTTTATCGCTCGCAGGGGTGACGGGTAGCGAGTCAGGCTGACAACTGCTACATTGAACAAAACATCACCCAACCGAGGTTAACCATGAAGCTCTCGGAACAGGAGATAAAACCCGTCTGGGATGAAGTTGCCCGTTTGATTGGCGATGCGGTGATGCAACTGCGCCATCGCGGTGAGGTTCTATCAGTAGAATCACTGACCCAACATCTGACACAGCAATTAGCCGCCTGCCACGACATTGAACACCGGATTTTGCTCGGTGCAGCGATCAATATGTTGAAAAACAGCAAGTGAATCGCCAACCAGATGGCTGGCGATTCTAAGAAAGCCCGAGGTATGCAAGCTCGGCCTCTCTCAGGGAGATGATTGCACACCCGGTTTACTGGCATTAATAGGAATTGTCGGGAATATGCATTTTATTGTTTACCTGCTTTATTATTCCGGTGCTGAAGAAAGAATGTTTGCAGGTAATAACTCCTGGGGCTTCGTTCGGTTGCCGCCTACAAGCAACTCGAATTATTTTTGGTATATATTGAAATGACGTTTTAATAAATAATTAAAATTAAATCAATTGGTTAAAAACAACCCAGTCGTAATGATAATTCAATCTTCGTTGCTTATTCTATATTGCAGTTAATTCACTGGCGACAAAGCCCGGTTATTAAAATCGTCAGGCATTGATACAATGTTATGTTATAGTAAGTGCTTGGTTAATAAATAGAGCCGGAACGGTAAAAGCTGAATCCGGTCAGCAGGAACCGAGTTCCGTTGTTGTACACGACACAGTACAAAACGGGCAGAACATAGCCAAATAAGGAAGTAGATATGCCTTCAACTGTTACCCCACAAACTCTTACTCGTTACGGTATTCATCACGCTAATGAGATCGTTTACAACCCAAGTTATGAACAACTGTTCGCCGAAGAAACCCGCACCGATTTACCCGCCTTGGAACGCGGTACGCTCACCAAGCTAGGAGCGGTCAACGTCGATACTGGTGAGTTCACTGGCCGCTCGCCAAAAGACAAATACATCGTGCGTGACGACACCACACGCGATACCGTCTGGTGGTCCGACAGCGGTACCGGTAAAAACGATAATCAACCGCTCTCGCCAGAGGTTTGGCAGCATCTGAAAACGCTGGTTGGCAATCAGCTCTCCAACAAGCGTCTGTTTGTCGTGGACGCTTTTTGCGGTGCCAACGCTGACACCCGCTTGAAAGTCCGGTTTATTACCGAAGTGGCTTGGCAGGCGCATTTCGTCAAGAATATGTTTATCCGCCCTACGGAGCAGGAACTGCAGGGTTTTGAACCTGATTTCGTGGTCATGAACGGTGCTAAATGCACGAATCCTGACTGGCAGCAGCAGGGGATGCATTCAGAGAACTTTGTTGCCTTCAACCTGACCGAACGTATGCAACTGATCGGCGGTACCTGGTACGGCGGCGAAATGAAGAAAGGCTTGTTCTCGATTATGAACTACCTGCTGCCACTGAAAGGCATCGCTTCTATGCACTGTTCCGCTAACGTGGGTGAGAAAAGCGATGTGGCGATTTTCTTCGGCCTGTCTGGCACTGGCAAGACGACCCTTTCCACCGATCCGAAGCGCCAGTTGATTGGCGACGATGAGCACGGTTGGGATGACGATGGGGTGTTCAACTTTGAAGGGGGTTGCTACGCCAAAACCATCAAGCTTTCTGCCCAGGCTGAGCCAGAAATTTATCAGGCGATCCGCCGTGATGCCCTACTGGAAAACGTTCAGGTGCTGGCCGATGGCAGTATCGATTTTGACGATGCGAGCAAAACCGAAAATACGCGCGTTTCCTACCCGATCTACCATATTGAAAACATCGTCAAGCCGGTTTCCAAAGCCGGGCATGCCAAGAAAATCATCTTCCTGACGGCAGATGCCTTTGGTGTCTTGCCGCCGGTTTCACGCCTGACACCGGAACAAACCCAATACCATTTCCTCTCTGGGTTCACCGCCAAACTGGCCGGTACCGAACGCGGGATCACCACGCCGACCCCAACCTTCTCTGCCTGCTTTGGCGCAGCGTTTTTGGCATTGCACCCAACGCAGTACGCTTCGGTGCTGGTGAAACGTATGGAAGCGGCTGGCGCCCAAGCCTATCTGGTGAATACCGGTTGGAACGGCAGTGGTAAGCGTATTTCGATTAAAGATACTCGCGGTATTATTGATGCCATCCTGAGCGGTGAGATCGAACAGGCTGAAACCTTCACGTTGCCGATCTTCGATCTGGCCGTGCCGTTGTCATTACCTGGAGTAGATCCGTCAATCCTCGATCCGCGCAAAACTTATGCCAACGAATCGCTATGGCATGAGAAAGCACAGGATTTGGCACAACGCTTTATCGATAACTTCAGCAAATATACTGTGACTGAAGCAGGTAAAAAACTGGTTAGCGCTGGGCCACAACTGTAGGTTCTCCCTCTGGGATGATTAATATCAAGGTTCAGTTCAGGCTGAACCTTTTTTATTGCCCTAACTAATCCCAAACATCTCCCTTATTATCTGCGGTTGTCATGCGTAACGTTTATCCGTGGGACAATTCACAACCCATAAGTGTTTGTCCATCAATGAACCAGCCATAACTATCGTTCTTTACATCGAAGCACGTAACAACAACGGGCAGTTAACCCGCACCGTTTCTTGGTGCGTAAGCTGATTAATCAGGTGCAGTGCTGCCTGCCGCCCTAACTCATAATGCGGCAACTGCACGGTGGTTAACGGTGGTTGAAACAGCTCACCAATTCCCACCATATTGTCATAACCCAATACCGCGACCTGCTCAGGAATTTTAAAGCCCTGGGCCAGCAAGATTTGATAGACCAGAAAGGCCACGCGATCGTTACCACACACCACGACATCACAGTCCTGCACACCTGGAGAGAAATGCCGGGCAAGAATAGTGACAGTGTCACGATAATTTCCATCATTGCCGCTAAGATCCAGATGATATTGGCGCAATTGGGCCACATCCCCACCGGCCTCACGCCAGGCACGTTCTAATCCGCGCTGCCGCAAACCCGCGGCCAACGCGCTTTCTGGCAGTTGAATACACAAAGGCGCACGATAGCCA
This sequence comes from Serratia sp. Ag1, assembly GCF_000743355.1. Taxonomy (GTDB): domain Bacteria; phylum Pseudomonadota; class Gammaproteobacteria; order Enterobacterales; family Enterobacteriaceae; genus Chania. Next base: position 29,885 of record NZ_JQEI01000014.1, on the reverse strand, counting down.
CGGGCAATCAGCGCTTGCATAGCGTCATACTGGCCTTGTTCATCGTCAGGGATATAGCTGGCAACCGCATTTTCTGGGCTGATGCAGTTAGCCAGCACCAGTTGCTGGTCCAGCAACTTAGCCGGAATGGCGACCTGACGCAGCCCCATGGTGGTAAAAATCACACCGTCTGGTCGGTGTGCCAACAGCAGGTCGACCGTCTGCTCGGCGTTATCGTCAGCAAACAGGTTGACCACAAAACTGTTCCACCCTTGCTCACGGGCAGTTTTTTCAATCGAGAGGATGATATCAACCGAGAATGGTGTCGTGGCCGTATCCAGCGCCAGCACGCCGAGGGTCCTCACCCGGCTGCTGTCGCCACGAATACGCCGTGCAGCGAGATCCGGCACGTAATCCAATTGATCAATAGCCTGCTTTACACGCTGGTAGGTTTCTGACCGCAATTTGCCAGGTTCGTTGATGGCACGGGACACTGTCATCAACGACACGCCAGCGAGTTTAGCTACATCTTTCAGCGAAGCCATGCGCCCTTCTTTGTTCGGGATAGAAAGCCTGATAATCCCATAACTTAGCCACAGACTCTAGCGAACAGTGATATCGGCCCACAACGCAATCGCCCCTGGTTGTGGCGCAAAACGCAACGCCTTCTGTTGCGGTTGCCACCAACAGCCTTGTCGACACTCTAGTCGGCTGCCGTCCTCCAGTTGCCACTCACCCTGTAACACGTAGAGCACACCAGCCCGTGATGCAGGGGCGGATACTTCCGAGGTAACGCGCTGAACATCGGCTTTACAGCGCCCACGCCGAGTCATGATGTTGAAATCCTGGCTGCTGCCACCGAGCAAAAACGCTTCCAGCGCCACATCACCGGAAAAGGCAAACGGCTCGCCCACATGCTGCAAGCGATGATCGATCAAACCCGCGCTGTACAGATGTACACCATCGCCTTCCAGCAGCGTGATTGAGCGATCGATGCCGTTAAAGGCCGAGAACGGGCCATCTTGTGCGATAGTGGCGATGCTGGCGCGCCAGTCAAAATCGGCGTTACCGAGCGGTTGGCTGGTGATTTCACGGGTTTCACCCCCGCCATTGCGCCATGGGCTGACCGGCAGGCTGGCAAAATCGAAACGGTTCAGGTTCATCAGGCCTCCTGCTGGAGGGTTTTCAGCACTTGCAGGAACTCGGCGCTACTCTGCTGTTGCAATGCGTGCTGCCGCTGTTCAATCACCTGACGCCCGGCCACAAACACATCGCGGATCTGCTCTTTGCCACCGGCAAACAGCCAGCGGTTGAGGATCGAAGCGTCCGGTGCTGCAGCCAGATACGGATCGTCGCCATCCAGCACCAGCCAGTCGGCACGGTAGCCCACCGCCAGTTGACCGATCGCCGTACCGCACGCCTGCGCACCGCCCTGTAACGCTTGCTGATAGAGCACATCGGCCACTGCAGGCTGTTCCGGCGTGGTCAGACGGTTACGGCGCTGATCGCGTAACCGCTGCCCATATTCAAACCAGCGCAACTCTTCCACCACGTTCAAAGAAACATGGCTGTCAGAACCAATGCCCCAACGTCCTTGATGATGCAAATAACTGTCGCCGGGGAAGATCCCGTCCCCCAAGTTGGCCTCGGTGGTTAAACACAGCCCGGCCACGGCTTTACTGCGCGCCAACTGCTCTAACTCTTCGCGATCCAGATGCGTGGCGTGCACCAGGCACCAGCGGCTTTCCACCGGTAAATGCTCGTACAACCAAGCCACCGGTCGTAGACCGCTCCATGCCAGGCAGTCATTGACCTCTTTCTGTTGTTCCGCAATATGGATATGCACCGGTAAGGCCGAATCTGAGGCGGCTAAGACCTGTTGCATCTGGCCGAGTTCGACCGCGCGCAACGAATGGAAACACAGCCCATGATTCTGCAGTGGTTGCCCTGCCAGTTGGCGGGCGATGACCTGCTGCTGTGCCAGATAGCTTTCCACGTTCTGAATAAAACGCTTTTGCCCCGCTTGCGCTGGCAGAGCACCAAAACCGGCATAACTGTAAAGCACCGGCAGCAGCGTCATCCCTATTCCCGCCTGCTGCGCCGCATTGCTGAGCCTGCCAGTCATTTCACCACGATCGGCATAGGGTTTACCGTCTGGCGCATGGTGTAAATAATGAAACTCTGCCACCTGGGTATAGCCGCCTTTGAGCATTTCGATATACAGTTGACGGGCAATAACTTCTACCTGCTCCGGGGTTAAACGTTGCACCAAACGATACATCAGATCGCGCCAGGTCCAGAAGCTGTCTTGCGGATTGCCAGCCACCTCGGCCAAACCGGCCATTGCGCGCTGGAAGGCATGAGAATGCAGGTTTGGCATGCCTGGCACTACATCGCCGTGCAAACGTAAACAGTCGGCGGATTCAGCATTCGAGGTGACCTGGGTCAGTAGGCCATGTGGATCAACATCGAGCCGCACGTTGTGAGCCCAACCAGACGGGAGCAGTGCGCGAGAAGCAAAATAAGCAGGCATAGCAGTATTCCAATGTAGGTGTAACAGCTAATAACGCGCGGCAGGCGCATGTACCCGTCATACTTCAAGTTGCTTGGGTGTTGGCTTCGTTCCGTTGCCGCCGACAAGCAATTCGAATTATTTTGGGTATAGGTAAAAAATTTGTGAACCAATTTCACTCATCGAGTGAATGGGCCCTACTTGTATATACATATACATATGCCGACATCAACAGTAAACTGATGTTATTATTTTTTTATTTGACGAGGTTAACGTCATGGTAGATCAACAAACCGTGCTGCAACTGTCAGCAGCAATGAGCGATGCCCCCGCCCCGATCTATCAACGGGTCAAACAGGCAATCGTAAGCCAAATTCGCGCAGGCCACTGGCAACCGCACCAGCGCGTACCCTCTGAAAGTGAACTGGTGGCCGAACTTGGCGTCAGCCGCATGACCATCAACCGCGCCCTGCGCGAGCTAACCGGTGAAGGTTTTCTGATCCGCATGCAGGGCGTTGGCACTTTCGTCGCCGAGGCCAAGGCACACACCGCACTGCTCGAAGTGCATAATATTGCCGATGAAATTGCCGCACGTGGCCACCGCCACAGCAGCAAAATTCTGGAACTGAAAGCCCGCCCGGCCAGTGATGAAGAAGCCAAGGCGCTGGATATTCAACCGGGGCAACCGATGTTCTACTCACAGATCGTTCACTACGAAAACGACGTGCCGGTACAGGTAGAAGATCGCTGCGTGAATCCACTGGCAGCACCGGATTATATGAAACAGGATTTCGATCAGGTCACGCCTTATATTTATCTGATGCAAGCGGCGCCGTTGACTGCCGGTGAGCACATCGTGGAAGCCGTCATACCCACGCGGCACGAACGTGAATTACTGCAGTTGGAAGAGCATGAACCGGGCTTGTTGATTCATCGCCGCACCTGGTCAGGCAAAACGGTGGTCACTTCTGCCCGCTTGCTGTACCCAGGCAGCCGCTACCAGCTGTTTGGTCGCTTCACTAATCAGGTCTGAACTCGGTGGGGCTAATTCGCCCCGCTGCGCGCTTTATCACATTCCCATAACAAATATTCCTCCCCTCTCTTGTCGCAGCCTGACGAATGCGTTAGCTTGGCTTTAATTGTATATACAACCATGTGGGAGCAGGAACACCATGACGTCTGAAATCCACTGTGACAGCCTGTGGCACGGTGCCGATATTGTCACTATGCGTGACGGCAAATATCACATCATCAGCAATGGCGCGATTGCCGTGCGCGATGGCAAGATTGCCTGGATCGGCGAAGAAGCCAACATGCCAGTGCTGGCGGCAGCCAAAACGGTGCGTTTCAGCGGCGGGATCCTGACGCCTGGCCTGATCGACTGTCACACTCACCTGGTTTTTGGCGGCAACCGCAGCGGTGAATTCGAACAGCGTTTAAACGGCGTAAGCTATGCGGAGATCGCTGCACAAGGTGGGGGCATTATCTCCACGGTCAAAGCCACGCGTGATGCAGAAGAAGCCCTGTTATTTGAACAGGCCCAGTCCCGCCTGCAGCCCCTGCTGGCCGAGGGTGTTACCTGCGTCGAGATCAAGTCCGGTTATGGTCTGACGCCGCAAAGCGAACTGAAAATGCTGCGCGTGGCGCGTCAATTGGGTCATCAGTTGCCCGTTGAAGTCAAAACTACCTGTCTGGCGGCGCACGCGCTGCCACCGGAATATGCCGGGCGGGCCGACGATTATATCGATCTGGTCTGTCATACCATCATCCCAGAAGCGGCAGCGGCGGGTTTAGCGGACGCGGTGGATGCTTTCTGCGAGCATCTGGCGTTTTCTCCGGCACAGGTTGAGCGGGTATTTAACGCTGCAACGCAGGCCGGGTTACCGGTCAAATTGCATGCCGAACAGCTTTCTGCCCTCGGCGGCAGTACGCTGGCAGCACGCCATCACGCCCTTTCTGCCGATCATCTTGAATATGCAACCGCAGAAGACGCAGCCGCCATGGCCGCCTCTGGCACCGTGGCCGTCCTGCTGCCGGGTGCGTACTACATGTTACGCGAAACCCAGTGCCCACCGGTCGAGTTGTTCCGCGAACACGGCGTAGCGATGGCGATCGCCAGCGATGCCAACCCGGGTACTTCCCCAGCCCTGTCGCTGCGCCTGATGATCAACATGGCCTGCACGCTGTTCCGCCTGACGCCAGAAGAAGCGTTGGCGGGCGTGACGTTGCACGCCGCCAAAGCACTGGGGTTGCAGGCCAGCCATGGCTCGCTGGAGGTTGGCAAGGTGGCTGACTTTGTTCACTGGCCGCTGGCACGCCCGGCAGAACTGGCTTACTGGTTGGGTGGTCAGTTGCCCTGCACGGTGATTTTCCGAGGAGAAGTTCGTCAATGATTAGCGATCCCTTTGAGTTCCAGAGCGGTAATCTGCCGCTGTTGATCAGCATTCCCCACGCCGGTACGCGGCTGACCCCGGCAGTTGAGCACGGTTTGAGTGAGGATGCGCGGCCATTGCCAGACACCGACTGGCATATTCCACTGCTGTATGATTTTGCCCGCCAGATGGGTGCCAGCATGTTGGTCGGTAACTATTCGCGCTTTGTGATCGATCTTAACCGCCCAGCAGACGATAAGCCGCTTTATACCACCGCCACCACCGGTCTGTATCCTGACGTACTGTTCGATGGTCGCCCAAGTTTTCTACCCGCTCAGGCCCCAAGCGATGAAGAACGTGCAGGCTATTTACAGAACGTCTGGCACCCCTATCACCAACAGTTGCAGAACGAGCTGGCTCGGCTGAAAGCCCTGCACGGTTATGCGCTGCTGTTTGATGCCCACTCTATCGCTTCGGTGATACCACGGTTGTTTGATGGCAAACTGCCGGATCTCAATCTAGGCACCAACAGCGGGGCCAGTTGTGCCAGCGCGATAAGCGATCGGTTGGTGGCCTGTTGTGAACAGCAACAGCAATTCACTCATGTGCTCAACGGGCGTTTTAAGGGCGGGTATATCACCCGTGCTTATGGTCAACCACAGCAAAAACAGCATGCGGTACAACTGGAACTGGCACAGGTGAATTATATGTCGGAACAGTACCCATTTGCGTTTGATGCAGCACGGGCAGCACCGTTACAGCACCTGCTGCAACAGATGCTCGAAACTATGCTGGCCTGGAGTGAGCAACAGGCTTGATGCTGGCCTGATTTTTTGCTTCGGTGCAACTGATGCACCGAAGCTCCCTCCCTTAAACTTGTCACTACCGGGACAATACCGCACGTTACATTCACCATGATTATATTTAACTGAAATGACGAAAATTTATTCACAAATGAAACTACTCACAAAAACCGAACTAAAAAAGCATATTTCTCTTGCGACAAAATAGGCCATCCAGTACTTTGTGAGAGTCACAAAAAGAGAGATTGTGCTCTTTTTCGTTGCACCTCAAAAATATCATTTATGTCATCAGAAATTGATGATACGCATTATTTCCCGCCTTTATGTGCGGGATTTCTTTATGTAAATTACCGTTATTTTTCATACTCTTTCTTGAGCTTTTGCTCACAATAAACTAAATTTCAGTACTCACAAACCTTAACCTCCCGCGGTGGCCAGGCTGGCAACGGGTGGGTGTTCAGGAGTTACAGCCATGCAAATGACCCTAATGGAATACATCACGCAATACTTCAATGGCGATCTCTATCGCTATGCACGATATGAAGGTGTAAGCCGTGAGCAAATTCTGAAATGGATAAATAACGAATGTTATGTCATCAAAGGGAAACTAGTCATACCGGTTAAGCATTTTCCCGGTTGATTAGTGATTGTAACGGAGAGCAAAAAACCCGCCTGGCGGGTTTTTTGTCATTTGAATACTGCGGAAAATCAGAAGTTATAACCTACAACCGCGTAGTAACCCCAGCCAGTGGACTTGATCGGCCCCTGTGGTGTACCGATATCAACCCCATCCTGCCATTGACCACCATTATGGAAGTAACGGGCAACGAACGAGTAGTGCCAATGATCGTAGTTCAGCGCCAGAACATGGCTGGAAGCTATCGAGTTGCTGGTACGCGCCTGACGGCCATTGACGGTGAAATCATTCTTACCCAGATCGGAACCAAAATCGAAGTTAGTGAAACCAATATAAGTCAGGTTACCACCCCACATCTGGGTCAATGGCACAAAGTATTTCACTTTGAAACGGTAGCCATCCCAACTGTCTTCGTTAGCTGCACCGTAGTTTTGCCACTGATACTTGGCATAGATGTTCATCGACAGGCTCATCGGCAAACCCGTATCGATGTCGGTTCCCAACCCCATGTACCAGGTGCTCTGGCGCGATGCGTTGTTGCGGCCCATGTCATAGATATAGTTGTTGGCGAAATACCACTCTTTAAACGGCCCAAAGCTCAGATTGGCACCGGTCAGTTTGTCGATCGAGAAACGCGGTTCGATCTCCATAAACAGCGGTGAACCGTTATCCCAGATACCCCGGTTTGGCGTATTACCGGTGCCAAAGAATTTCGGTACATCCACGTAGCCATAAAAATCCAGCCAATCTTTCTTGGTGAAGGCTTCGTACTCCAGATACACGTCATTGTTCAGTTGCGGCCCGAAACGGGTATGGTAGCTACCCACTACGTTGACACTCTGGTGCCACCAATCTGAAACGAACTGGCTATCGTTGCTATCCGCCATTGATGATGTGCTGTAAGACGCGGTGAGAAGCACACCTGCTGCGAGAGCTATTTTTTTCATTTTATTACCACATGCTGAAAGGGCCATTTGTGCCCCGTTAGAAAGATGACGATGAGTCTGGTGTAACGAACGGTTAATTCGACGCGCGCATTATAAAAACCTGCGGGCGCAATAATCTGTGATCCAGTGAGCTATTTCGCGCTAGATTAATCGATTGCGTTATCAATTTTGAAATTATTTTTCACTGAAAATCACAATGAGTGTGACAAAAATCACGGTTGATGTTTTTTGGAGCAGATTGTGTGCGATTTACGCACAGCTAACAACGTTAGTCTGATAGTCAAAAAAGCCGACTATTATGTCGGCTGAGATTGATGACAGAGTGGTCTTTAACCCGAGATGCTCGGGCCTAGGGCCCCTGGGAGCGCCTTGGCAATATTCTCCTGTCGAAATACCACTTCATCCCCCCGGGCAATTTCCCAGCGGGCGACCGGAATATCGGTTTTAGGTGCAGCAACCACGACGGAACCATAAATCAGCTTATCGTCACGGCGCAGAATGACCACATCAAGCTGGTATTCGTTCGACAAGTTAGCGGTGGTCAAGCGCACAATATCGCCAGTTGCGAAACTCGCGCCATCAAGCACAGGTTGCTGAATAAACTGAATATCATTTCTCATTTTGCACGTTCCTTCAGGCAGAACTCTTAATTTGAGATTAGCTGATATTCGTCACTTCGCTAATGGCAAGATCAGGCCGCGCGCGTTGCCCGCCAACAGATCAACGAACCCGTGGTGACCATGGCGACCCCTTGCCAAAAATTGATGGTTAACGAGGTATTGAGAACCACCGCAGCAAATACCGCAGACAGCACCGGAGTAAAATAAGAAACCGTCGCCAGCAGGGTCATATTGCCGTGCAGGATGCCAACATTCCAGGCCGCATAACCGGCCCCCATGGCGATCCCGGCCGACAGCAGCGCGATGGTCACCGGCAGGCTGAAATGCATGCCGTTTTCATGGCTGAACGGATATTGCAACCACAAAGCCAGCGCGGTCAGCGTAATAAACAGCACCACCGCATTTTTGCCTTGCGCGATTTTTTTGGTGACGTTGCAATAAACTGCCCAGATTACCGCACCACTAAACGCCAGCACATAACTGAGAGGGTTACTGCGCACATTGGCCAGCATTTGCGCTGGAGACCAGCCCCCATCGCCACTCATGATCCAACCAATGCCGAACAGCGACAGCAACAGCCCAGGGATCACCCACCATTTGGCCTTTTGGCCGTTAAACAAGATCGCCATCAGCACGGTAAAACAGGGCCACAGATAGTTGATCATCCCGACTTCAATCGCCTGCAGGCGGTTACTGGCAAAACCCAACGACAGTGAAAGGCAGATTTCGTAAGCCACGAACAGCACACTGCCCGCGATCAAATAAGAACGGGGGAAATCGCGCAGCTTCGGGAGCCCCATCACCAGCAGCAAAAACAGCGTGCTCACGCTATAGATCATCGCCGCGCCGCCTACCGGCCCCAGGCCTTCGCTGACGCTGCGGATCAGGCCGACAACGCTGCTCCACAGTACAATAGCCAACAGGCCAAACAGAGTTGCTTTATGGGATACGGACAACGCTGGCATCAAAATGAGATCCAATCATCGGTTTTTCAAGGCGTTCACTCTACTGGCCTGCACGGTAAAAATAAAGGCGGGAGAGCCCGCCTTGAAAGATTACTGCTGCGCCTGCCGCTCAAATTGCGGTGGCGGCTGGCGGAAACGACGGGTGAGATACGCCAGATAGGCAAACCCCAGTGCGGCCCAAATCAGCCCCATGGTAAGGGAGCTTTTCTCCAGATTCAGCCACAGCACGCTCACCGTCAACGCCCCAACCAGCGGCAGGAACAGAAAGTGAAAACGATCCTTCCAGGTTTTGTTGCGCCCTTGGCGAATAAAGAAATGACTGATCACCGAAATATTGACGAAGGTAAAGGCCACCAGCGCACCAAAGTTGATCAAGGCGGTCGCAGTAACCAGATCAAAAGATATTGCCGACAGCGCCACCAGCCCAACCATCAGCACGTTAAGCGCAGGTGTGCGCCATTTAGGGTGCACATAGCCGAAGAACCTTTCCGGGAACACATTATCGCGCCCCATAACATACAACAACCGAGAAACGCTGGCATGCGAAGCCAAACCAGAAGCCAACGTATTAATAAAGGTGGTGCACAGAAAAATAGCCTGGAACAGCTTCCCGCCCACGTACAACGCAATTTCTGGCAGTGCGGCATCCGGCTCTTTAAAACGCACAATGCTGGGGAAAAACAGTTGTATAAAGAAGGATACACTGATGAAAATCACCCCACCGTACAACGCGGTGAGAAAGATCGCCTTGGGGATCACTTTGGCAGCATCCGGTGTTTCTTCACTCAGTGTGGTAACGGCGTCAAAACCCAAAAAGGAGAAGCAAAGAATGGTCGCCCCGGTAATAATCGGCAACAGGTGAGCATTTTCGCTGACGAACGGTTGCAGGCTCCATACGGTTCCCACCCCTTCCCCCTTACCCAGGCCATGGATAACCAGGAAAATAAACACCACGATAATCGCTATCTGGGCCAGGACAAACAGAGTGTTAAAGTTGGCAACCACGTTAACGCTTTTCAGGTTGATTGCCGTCATGATAACCACAAAACCCACCACCCAGACCCAGGGGGGAACCTCGGGGAACAGCGCGGTGAGGTAAATCTTCGCCAACAGGGTGTTGATCATCGGCAGGAACAGGTAATCCAGCAACGACGACCAGCCAACCAGAAACCCTACGTGCGGATTAATCGCCTTCTGCGCGTAAGTATAAGCCGATCCCGAGGTCGGAAACTGACGCACCAGCTTGCCGTAACTGATAGCGGTAAACAGCACCCCCGCCAGCGCCAACAGATAAGAGGCCGGAACGTGGCCATCCGTTACGCCAGAAACAATGCCGAAGGTGTCAAACACCGTCATCGGCGTCAGGTATGCCAGGCCCATCATTACCACTTGCCACAGTTTTAATGTTTTACGCAGTTGCGGTTTGCCCGCGCCATTACAATCGATGGCACTTATCGTCATGGGTTATTCCTCACTGGCGACCTGTACGCCAAGTTGGAAGACAGGAATCACCACTGCACACAGCTTCGACGAACCACAGGCAGCCCGCTGGAATACGCTGTGCACAGGGTGGGTGCATGCTGAACGCTTCAGGCGTTTTTCAGCATCCACTCGATTTCGGTTTCGGTGATCAGCCGTTCAAACTGCACCAGCTCATCAGTTTTGCAGGCCAGATAGACGTGGCTGAATCTTTCCCCCAGCAGCGCTTTCAGCGCCAACTGGTGTTCAAACTCATACAAAGCATCACTCTGGCGAATCGGGAATGGCAAACCCTCTTGCTCTAATCCATTACCGGTAACGGGTTCAGGCAACGGCAAGCGAGTTTCCAGGCCGTACACCATTCCGGCGAGTATCGCGGCCATCACCAGATAAGGGTTAGCATCCGCCCCGGCCACACGGTACTCCACCCGGTGATTATCGCGATCGCCACAGGGAATGCGCAGTGCAACGGTGCGGTTATTGTGCCCCCACGAAGCCTGCGTCGGCACGTACATACCGGGCTGGAAGCGGCGATAGGCATTCACGTTGGGAGCCAGCAGCGCCATAGAGGCCGGCATCAGGGCGATCATACCTGCCAGTACTTGCTTAAGCAGCGCAGAATCTTCGCCGTCTTCGTCGGCCAGCACGTTGTTACCTTGATTATCCAACATGCTGATATGCACATGCATGCCGCTGCCCGCGTGCTCTTCGTAGGGCTTCGCCATAAAGGTCGCCTGGATGTTGTGCTTCTCTGCCACCATCCGCACCAGGCGTTTCAGCGCCAGGCCATGATCGCAAGCCAACAACACGTCGTTAGTGTGATGCAGGTTAATCTCGAACTGGCCGGGTGAAGCTTCTGCCACCGCACCGTCCGCCGGGATCCCTTGCAGGCGAGCCAGTTCATCAATTTCACTCAGCACGTCGGCAAAGTGATTAAGGTTATCGACCGAATACACCTGGCTTTGGGTATTGCGCTCCTGAGTTCCAGGCGCACAAGGGGGTTGCAGGTAACCTTCAGCATCGCGCTGACGATCGATGAGATAGAACTCCAACTCTACCGCTACTACGGGGGATAACCCGCGCTGACGCAAACGCTGCCACACCTGGTTCAGCACATTACGCGGTTCAACGTCAAAGGGAGTACCATCTTCATCCAGCATGGTGAGCAAGACCTGCCCGATATATTCTGGATCGGCTGCCGACGGCATCAGGGTTCCGGCGACCGGTACGCAGATATGATCCGGTTCACCCAACTCTTGCCCTAACCCGGCCTCTTCAACCACGTTGCCGAGAATGTCCATAGCGAACACCGAGGCTGGGAAGTAACAGCCTTTCTCCAGCTTGCTTAACCCACCCACCGGGATACGTTTGCCACGGAAACTGCCGTTGAGATCGGTCAGTAAAACGTCGATATGCTGGGTTAACGGATAACGTTCCAGATACTTCTTCACTTCGCGCTGGAACGCGCTACTTCGCCTTTCTTCATTGTGCTGCACAAAGTTTTCCACTTCTACGATGTTGGTTTGCATGATTCACCCGTCATATGTGTTTGGTCTGTGGTTCTCACACCTATTGCTTTCGATGTTTATTGACCATCTTGCTCAATATAATGCCCACCAATGAAACATAGTTGCAACAAATTTGTTTTGCAAGTGTTACTTTTGGTTTGAATATTGTCCACCCCACTGCTAGATTTAGACAATATTGAGCGAGAAAAGGCGATATATTGATATATCGGTCATAATTTCGAACAAACCTAGAGGCCATTATGGGCAATATATTTAACAGACCAATCATCGGTGTTGTGATGTGCAGGTATAGGTTAAACAAACACCTCACACAGACCTTGCAAGAAAAATACCTGAACGCGGTTTTATCCGCAGGCGGGTTACCCATCGCTTTACCCCATGCGCTGGCAGAGCCGGCAATGCTGGAACAACTGCTGCCCCACCTCGACGGTATCATGCTGCCAGGTAGCCCCAGCAATGTGCAGCCGCACCTTTATGGTGAAAACGGCGATGAGCCTGACGCCGATCCTGGGCGAGATGAATTGAGCCTGGCGCTGATCCGCCAAGCGCTCAACAGGCGCATTCCCCTTTTCGCCATTTGTCGCGGGATGCAGGAGATGGTCGTTGCCACTGACGGCACACTGTATCGCCGCCTGTATGAATTACCCGAATTGCTTGAACACCGTGAAGATCACGAGCTGCCGCTGGAACAGCAGTACGCTCCCGCCCATGAGGTGATTGTTCAGGATGGCGGGTTGCTGGCGCAACTGCTGCCGGATTGCAACAAATTCTGGGTGAACTCGCTGCACGGCCAAGGTGCCAGAACTCTTGGCCCAAGCGTGCGCGTCGAAGCACAGGCTGCCGATGGGCTAGTGGAAGCGATCAGCATCCGCGATCAGCCATTCGCCTTGGGGGTGCAGTGGCATCCTGAATGGAACAGCGATGAATACGCGTTGTCCCGCCTGCTATTTGATGGATTTATTACCGCTTGCCAGAATTATCAGAAGGAAAAACGCCTATGAGCGACGTCAGCTTGGCGCCGGGGAAACGCTTGTCGCAGATCCGTCAGCAATTAGGGTTGTCGCAACGCCGGGTCGCCGAACTGTCTGGATTAACACACAGTGCTATCAGCACCATTGAGCAGGACAAAGTCAGCCCCGCACTCAGCACGTTACAAAAGTTACTGACCGTGTATGGGCTGTCACTGTCGGCGTTTTTCACCGAACCGGAAACGCCGGAAGAACTACGGATCGTCATCAATCATGAAGACCTGATTGAAATTGGCAGCCAAGGGGTTTCAATGAAACTGATCCATAACGGTAACCCTGAACGCACGCTGGCCATGATGATCGAAACCTATGAGCCGGGGACCACCACCGGTGAGCGCCTCAAACATCAAGGGGAAGAGATCGGCACTTTACTGGAAGGTGAAGTCATGCTGCAGGTGAATGGACAGACCTATCACCTGCAGGCAGGCCAGAGCTACACCATCAATACCGGTATTCCCCATAGTTTCAGCAACACGTCGGCACGGGCGTGCCGCATTATCAGTGCCCACACGCCGACCACCTTCTGATTAAACGGAGCAAGGTATGGATTTCCACCACTTGCAGTATTGGCAACAACGGGCACAAGCCCTGAAGATTGAAAACCGACTGTTTATCAATGGCCGTTATCAAGCAGCGGTCGCAGGCGAAACCTTCGCAGTGGAAAATCCTGCCGCCCAACGCGAACTGGTACAGATGGCCCGTGGCGGCCAGGCTGATATCGATCTGGCAGTGAAAGCCGCACGCGAGGTTTTCGAACGCGGCGACTGGTCGCAGGCAACCCCTTCCCAACGCAAAACCACGTTGCTTAAACTGGCCGCACTGATGGAAGAACATCATGAACCATTGGCGCTGCTGGAAACACTGGACACTGGCAAGCCGATCCGCCACAGCCTGCGCGACGACGTCCCCGGCGCTATTCGCTGCCTGCGTTGGTATGCAGAAGCTATCGATAAAGTCTATGGCGAAATTGCCCCCACCGGCAACCATGCGCTGGCCCTGATCCAGCGCGAACCGATCGGCGTGGTGGGGGCGATTGTGCCATGGAACTTCCCACTGCTGCTGGCCTGCTGGAAGCTGGGCCCGGCATTGGCCGCTGGCAACAGTGTGGTGCTGAAGCCCTCAGAGAAATCACCGCTAACGGCAGTCTATCTGGCGGCGCTGGCGCAACAGGCCGGGTTACCGGATGGCGTGCTGAACATCATCCCAGGCTACGGGCATGATGCCGGTAAAGCGCTGGCATTACACCCTGATGTCGATGCCCTCACCTTCACCGGCTCCACCCAGGTCGCGAAACAGTTGATGACATATGCCGGTGAATCGAACATGAAACGCGTCTGGCTCGAAGCTGGCGGCAAGAGCGCCAATATCATTTTCGCCGATTGCCCAGACTTGGATAAAGCAGCACAAGGTGCCGCCGCCGGTATTTTCTACAACCAAGGCCAGGTGTGCATTGCCGGTACGCGTTTGCTGGTAGAAGAGAGCATCCAGCAGGAGTTCTTGCAGGCGTTGCGCAAGCATGCGGCGGCCTTCGAGCCCGGCAACCCGCTCGATCCGCAAACCATCATGGGCACGCTGATCGATCACGGGCATTGCGAAAAGGTGGTTGGATATATTGAACAAGGTTTAGAGCAAGGGGCTGCACTGTTCCTCGATGGACGCGATCACTCTCAGGGCAGCCAGCAAAGCTATCTCGGCCCAACCATTCTGACTCAGGTGGATAACGCCATGAGCGTAGCGCGCGAAGAAATTTTCGGCCCGGTGTTGGCTGTAACCCCCTTTAACGGTGAACAACAGGCGCTGGAGTTGGCCAATGACAGCGAATATGGCCTGGGTGCCGCCATCTGGACGCGCGATCTTTCCCGCGCCCACCGCATGGCGCGCCAGTTGAAAGCAGGCACTGTCTTCGTCAACAACTATAACGACGGCGATATGACCGTGCCTTTCGGCGGCTACAAGCAAAGCGGCAACGGACGCGACAAATCGCTGCATGCGCTGGATAAATTTACCGAATTGAAAACCACCTGGATTTCACTGGAATAAGGACTGAATCATGACTGAACACGTAAAAAGCTATTATGCGGCGACGGCCAATGACCATCAGCCCTATCCGCAGTTGAATGAATCGATCGAGTGTGACGTTTGTGTCGTCGGTGGCGGCTATACCGGCCTCTCTTCCGCTCTGTTTCTGGTTGAAGCCGGTTATAACGTAGTGGTTCTGGAGTCTGCCCGCATTGGCTTCGGTGCCAGTGGGCGTAACGGTGGGCAATTGGTCAACTCCTACAGCCGCGACATTGATGTGATTGAAGCCCGCTATGGGGCAGAAAGCGCTCGCCTGTTGGGCAGCATGATGTTTGAAGGAGCCGACATTATCCGCAGCCGCATCAAGCGTTATGCCATTGAATGTGACTATCGCCCCGGCGGTATTTTTGCCGCACTCAATAACAAGCAATACCACGCGCTCATCGAGCAGAAGCAGAACTGGGAACGTTACGGCAATACGCAACTTGAGCTGCTGGACAGCGAACGCATCCGTCAGGAAGTCGCCAGCGAACGCTACGTTGGCGCATTGCTCGATCACAGCGGTGGCCATATTCATCCGCTCAATCTGGCATTGGGTGAGGCAGAAGCCATTCGATTACAGGGTGGCCGGATTTACGAACAATCGGCGGTGACTAACATCCGCCACGGTGAACCCGCGCTGGTGAGCACCGCTAATGGGCAAGTCACTGCGCGCTATGTCATCGTCGCCGGTAATGCCTATCTGGGTGACAAACTGGAACCACGGTTGGCTAAGCGCAGTATGCCTTGCGGCACCCAGGTAGTGACCACTGAACCGCTGGCACCGGAAGTCGCGGCAGCGCTGATCCCAAAAAACTATTGCGTAGAAGATTGTAACTATCTGCTGGATTATTACCGCATCACGGGCGATAACCGCCTGCTGTATGGTGGTGGCGTGGTTTACGGTGCGCGCGATCCCGACGATATCGATAACCTGATTCGCCCTAAACTGCTGAAAACCTTCCCGCAGCTAAAAGGGGTGCGGATTGATTATCGCTGGACGGGTAACTTCCTGCTGACGCTCTCGCGCATGCCGCAGTTCGGTCGGCTGGAAAACAACGTCTACTATATGCAGGGTTATAGCGGCCACGGCGTAACCTGTACCCATTTGGCAGGCAAACTGATTGCAGAATTAATGCGTGGCGATGCCGAACGCTTCGATGCCTTTGCCAAACTGCCACACTTGCCGTTCTTTGGTGGGCGTAATCTGCAAATTCCGTTCACCGCGATTGGGGCTGCCTACTACACACTGCGTGATCGGATTGGGGTTTAAACTCAGTCAGCCTTACATTAGCTTGATTAAACAATCAGCAAGATGATCAATAATCGATCAAAAACATAGTTACAAGAGATTACATATGAAAATATTTAGCATAATCAGCGATATTGCATCGAAATTCTGATGAACTATCGTCTCAAAAATCATATAGTAATCATAGTTTAAGAATCACCGATTTCCCTGGTGTTGTTACACTTGCCCCTCACTGTTGCAGGGGCTTTTTTCCTTATGCTTTTTGCCAGATGCCTTGCCTTTGGTTGCAGCAAAATCCACCAAAGCTCACGGTTCCAACACCTGCATTGAACAATGCTGAGCTATCAGCCGCCGAACGGAGTACACTGCCAGCACCCCACCTCTACTTGGTGAAAGCTATGTCTATCCTGGATGCCCTTAAGATATTTAGCGATACATCATCAGCCAATGTGACTTGTCCAAAGTGTTTTAAAGTTTCGCCCCAGAGCCGCCAGAAGCTCAACAAGAACATCACGATGATCTGCCCCCACTGCGGGCATTACTTCCGTAAGAACGAAGATTAAGGCGCTCTGTCATTAGCCCATGCCCGTATTGTGGCTAATTAACCAGCCTTTTTGTGCTAACATCAGCCCGATTCATCGGTGCACGACTCCCCTTGCCCCATTTTAAATCCTTAGTTAACCTCTTGCCGCATAGGCAACATCACGCCAAAAGCTAACTCAGGACGGTGACATGAAGCATTATTTAATCCCCATTATCCTCGTTATTGCGACGATCCTGAGTGTTTTATACATCGCCAATCTGGCTGAATGGTTCATTCAGTGGTGGTATAAACCAGAAATTTTCTGATACTCAAAACGCGCCCAAAGGCACTGCACAACCCTCCCTCCCCCTGATAACGGCGATGCTCTCAGTCATCACATATCCTTTGCATATTATTCGCACAAATACTATCAGCCACCTTTACTGATAGTGTGCTAACTAAAATTTTAGGTGTTTCTGTGAAAATGATCATTTGTACTGTTTTAGTCATTTTGCTAGCAGGATGTTCCAACAACAGATATGCCATCAAAGTTCTGAGCATTTTTTGAACTATATCAAAGAATGATGCAATGAAGATTGTTTTATTAAAAAAACATTAGCTATTCTTCATATTAATGTGATTAAATATTCCAATCCTGAGTTAAGGTAACGAATATTTATTCCCTGGTGTTGGTCAAATTGACTCCCACCACTCAACGGAGAGTGGTGGTTTTTTTTACCTTCCGTTCACAAACGCGTTGCTCAAACTGCACATTTCCAAGACTCCAAGACCAGATTTTAGGTAAAAATGGGGGTTGGAGAACATTATCCCCACTGAATTCCTAATAATATTAAAATCCTATTTTTAACTGCTTCGATGACTTTTTCTGTCATATAACATGCATTATTAATACAATTAGAATCTGATAATAAATTTTACAAGATGCATCTGTAAGCAAGTTGGCCGTTGAGGCTATTGGCTATTACTGGTTTGTTGGCCAAAATGGTTAAATATTGGACTTTAAATGAAAAAGGATATTTTCATGACTAAAGCATCGTTCATCAGAGGTTGGTTTTTATTCGCAACCATGTACACCTGTATCACCCTAGGCAACCAAATAGGCGATCATTACTTAGATGGTGCCAAATGGCCCTGGTTCATCGCCGTTACGCTCATGTGCAGTATCGTTTGGACTGCCACCCCAAAATTAAAAGAACTAAAGTAATGCCACACCGGCTCATACAGGAAAAATGGCAGCAATGGGTCAATGGGGGTGAACAAAGAAAGGGTCAGATAGCTATCGCGGTTTGATTAGAGGTTTAATATAGAATTAATAACTGGATAGTAAAAAACGGGAACGATTAAGTTCCCGTTATCATTTTACGCTAAAACACCCTTACATGTGTTTAACGATCGCGTCGCCAAACTCTGAACATTTCAGCAGCTTAGCGCCTTCCATCAGGCGTTCGAAGTCATAGGTCACGGTCTTGGCAGCGATTGCACCTTCCATACCCTTAACAATCAGATCAGCCGCTTCGAACCAGCCCATATGACGCAGCATCATTTCAGCAGACAGGATCACAGAACCTGGGTTCACTTTATCCTGACCCGCGTATTTAGGTGCGGTGCCATGGGTTGCTTCAAACAGGGCACAATCGTCACCAATGTTGGCACCTGGGGCGATACCGATACCGCCAACCTGTGCCGCCAGAGCGTCAGAAATGTAGTCACCGTTCAGGTTCATACAGGCGATAACGTCGTATTCTGCCGGACGCAGCAGGATTTGCTGCAGGAACGCATCGGCGATCACGTCTTTAACCACGATCTCTTTGCCGGTGTTCGGGTTCTTGATCTTCAACCATGGGCCGCCATCGATCAGTTCACCGCCGAACTCTTCGCGCGCCAGTTCGTAGCCCCAATCTTTGAAGGCACCTTCGGTGAACTTCATGATGTTGCCTTTGTGAACCAGGGTCACTGAATCACGGTCATTGGTGATCGCATATTCGATCGCCGCACGCACCAAACGCTTGGTGCCTTCTTCAGAACATGGCTTCACACCGATGCCGCACTGCTCTGGGAAACGGATTTTCTTCACACCCATTTCTTCGCGCAGGAACTTAATCACTTTGTCAGCTTCTGCTGAACCGGCTTTCCATTCGATACCGGCGTAGATGTCTTCGGCGTTTTCACGGAAGATCACCATATCGGTCAGTTCAGGCTGTTTTACTGGGCTTGGGGTGCCTTGGTAGTAACGCACTGGGCGCAAGCACACATACAGATCGAGTTGTTGGCGCAAAGCAACGTTCAGCGAACGAATACCGCCACCGACCGGAGTGGTCAACGGGCCTTTGATCGCCACGCGGTAGTCACGAATAAGATCCAGTGTTTCGTCCGGCAGCCACACATCTTTCCCATAAACGTGGGTGGATTTTTCACCGGTATAAATTTCCATCCAGGAGATTTTACGTTCGCCGTGGTAGGCTTTTTTTACTGCTGCATCAACCACGTGAATCATCGCAGGGGTAACATCGACGCCAATACCATCACCTTCGATGAATGGGATGATCGGGTTATGCGGAACAACCAGTTTACCCTGGGCGTCAACCGTAATCTTTTTACCTTCTGCCGGAACAACTACTTTGCTTTCCATCAACCTCTCCTTCATTCTTCAAGCGCAATTTTTGTTAATGCTTTGTAAGATGCGTGTCAATACTACTTGAATATTCAGTCCGCGCCAATCCGAAACGGATTCGGTTATAATGCGCCTATCATCCGCAATATCAACGACTATGAATAAATTCCCTGTTAAAAATCACAAAGTTAAACGATTCAGCTCAACCAGGCCTGCGGCTCGTACCGTGCCGCAGGGGCCACGCCGAGTCGTGTTATTCAACAAACCCTTTGATGTCCTGCCGCAGTTTACCGACGAAGCCGGGCGTACCACGCTGAAAGCATTTATTCCCTTTACCGACGTTTACGCCGCAGGCCGCCTCGATCGCGACAGCGAGGGGTTATTGGTCTTAACCAACGATGGCAAGTTACAGGCACAACTGACACAACCCGGTAAGCGCACAGGCAAAGTTTACTTTGTGCAGGTCGAAGGCGAACCGCAGGAAAGCGATCTGGTTCAATTGCGCAGCGGCGTGGCGCTAAAGGATGGCCCAACGTTACCCGCGGGTGTGGAACGGGTGGAGGAACCGCAATGGTTATGGCCACGCACCCCACCGATCCGCGAACGTAAATCCATACCGACCAGTTGGTTGAAAATCACGCTGTATGAAGGCCGCAACCGCCAAGTTCGGCGCATGACAGCGCATATCGGCTTCCCTACCCTGCGCCTGATTCGTTACAGTATGGGGAACCTTTCCTTAGGCAACCTGCAGCCCGGCGAATGGCAAACTCTTGATTCGCTGTAACCACAAAAGGAATCACCATGTTCAAACCACACGTCACCGTTGCCTGCGTGGTTCATGCCGCGGGTAAATTTTTGATCGTTGAAGAAACCATCAATCACAAAACCCTGTGGAATCAACCTGCTGGCCATCTGGAAGCGGATGAAACGCTGGCCCAGGCCGCCGAACGCGAACTGTGGGAAGAAACCGGCATTCGCGCTACGCCGCAGGCGTTCCTGCGCATGCATCAGTGGATCGCGCCAGACAACACTGCGTTTCTGCGCTTCAGTTTTGTGATTGAGCTGGAAAGCCCGTTGCCCACCGAGCCGCACGACAGCGATATCGACCGTTGCCTGTGGCTGAGCGCCGAACAAATTCTGGCGGCCAATAACCTGCGCTCCCCGTTGGTGGCCGAGACTATTCGCTGCTACCAGCAGCCGGAACGTTATCCTTTGTCGCTGGTCGCCAGCTTTAACTGGCCATTTTGACAACATCGATACCCACGTACTCGGCGTTAAGGCTTCGAGTAATAGGGGTATAAGTGCCGTGCGCCTGGGCGGCCAACGTGGTAAAGTACTGCGCTTGTTTTTTATCGCACAGTCATGTGTTCAAGTTCGCGAGATCCCCATGTCAGACAACAGCCAGAAAAAAGTAATCGTCGGGATGTCCGGCGGTGTCGACTCTTCCGTTACTGCCTATCTGTTACAGCAACAGGGCTATCAGGTCGCTGGGCTGTTTATGAAAAACTGGGAAGAGGACGATGACGAGGAATACTGTTCAGCCGCCACCGACTTAGCCGATGCGCAAGCGGTTTGCGACAAACTCGGCATTGAGCTGCACACGGTGAACTTCGCCGCCGAATACTGGGATAACGTGTTCGAGTTGTTCCTTGAAGAATACAAAGCAGGCCGCACGCCAAACCCGGATATTCTGTGTAATAAAGAAATCAAATTCAAAGCGTTCCTGGAATTTGCCGCCGAAGATCTGGGGGCTGATTTTATCGCTACCGGCCACTATGTGCGCCGCCAGGACGTTGACGGCAAAAGCCGCCTGCTGCGCGGTATCGATGGCAACAAAGATCAGAGCTATTTCCTCTACACCCTCAGCCACGAGCAGGTTGCACAAAGCCTGTTCCCGGTGGGGGAACTGGAAAAACCCGAGGTGCGCCGCATTGCGGAGCAACTGGATCTGGTCACGGCCAAGAAAAAAGACTCCACCGGCATCTGCTTTATCGGCGAACGCAAGTTCCGCGACTTCCTTGGCCGTTATCTGCCTGCACAGCCTGGCCCCATCGTCAGCGTTGATGGGCAAACCATCGGTGAACACCAGGGGTTGATGTATCACACCCTTGGCCAACGCAAAGGGTTGGGCATTGGCGGGATGAAAGACAGCAGCGAAGACCCGTGGTATGTGGTGGATAAAGACGTTGCCAACAATATTCTGATCGTCGCCCAAGGCCATGAGCACCCGCGCCTGATGTCCACTGGCTTAATCGCCCAACAGTTGCACTGGGTCGATCGCCAGCCGTTGACGCAGCCCTTGCGTTGCACGGTGAAAACCCGCTATCGCCAGCAAGACATTCCCTGCAGCGTAACGCCGATCGACGCAGAGCGCATTGAGGTGCGCTTCGACGAGCCGGTTGCTGCCGTGACCCCAGGCCAGTCTGCCGTATTCTATCTGGGTGATATCTGCCTGGGCGGCGGCATTATCGAACAACGCTTACAGGAGTAATCGTGGCGAAGAATTATTACGACATCACGTTGGCGATGGCTGGCATCAGCCAGTCAGCGCGTTTGGTACAGCAATTGGCGCACGAGGGGCAAGCCGACCCTGAGGCTTTCCGTACCTTGCTGAACAGCCTGTTGCAAATGGATCCCCCTTCTACGCTGGCGGTATTCGGCGGCGAAGAACGTAACCTGAAAATGGGCCTTGAAACGCTGATGGGCGTGCTCAATGCCAACAATAAAGGCCTGTCCGCAGAGTTGACCCGTTACACCATCAGCCTGATGGTGCTGGAACGCAAACTGCACGCCAACAAAGCGGCGATGAATACCCTCGGTGAACGTCTGAGCCAGTTAGAGCGCCAGTTGGCACATTTCGAGCTGGAGTCAGACACCATCATCAGCGCGCTGGCCGGTATTTATGTCGATGTGGTTGCTCCGCTGGGGCCACGTATTCAGGTGACAGGTTCACCGGCTATCCTGCAAAATTCGCAGGTGCAGGCTAAGGTGCGCGCCACGCTGCTCGCAGGTATCCGTGCTGCAGTGTTGTGGCAGCAGGTTGGCGGCAGCCGCCTGCAATTAATGTTTTCCCGTAATCGTCTGTTCAAACAGGCGCAAAATATCGTTGCTCATTGTTAACCGATCCCAGGAGTTGCTACCGATGGAATTATCCTCACTGACCGCCGTCTCACCCATTGATGGACGCTACGGTGATAAAGTCAGCGCACTGCGCACCATTTTCAGCGAATACGGTTTGCTGAAATTCCGCGTGCAGGTTGAAGTACGTTGGCTGCAAAAACTGGCTGCCTGCACACAGATTAAGGAAGTACCGGCTTTTAGCGCCGACGCAAACGCTTACCTCGATAAGATCGTCGCAGAGTTCAGCGAACAAGACGCACAGCGTATCAAAACCATTGAACGTACCACGAATCACGACGTGAAAGCGGTTGAATACTTTCTGAAAGAAAAGGTCGCAGCCGTCCCTGCCCTGCATGCGGTATCGGAGTTCATCCACTTCGCCTGCACCTCGGAAGATATCAACAACCTGTCACACGCGCTGATGCTGCAAACGGCACGTCAGGACGTGGTGCTGCCGTTCTGGCGCACAATCATTGACGCGATCAAAGCTCTGGCGTTGGAATACCGCGACATTCCGTTGCTGTCTCGTACCCATGGCCAGCCCGCAACCCCATCCACCGTCGGTAAAGAATTCGCTAACGTCGCCTACCGCATGGAGCGGCAGTTCCGCCAGTTGTCGGGTATTGAAATCCTGGGGAAAATCAACGGTGCAGTAGGTAACTACAACGCGCACATCGTGGCTTACCCGGAAGTGGACTGGCACCGTTTCAGCGAGGAGTTTGTCACTTCGCTGGGCATTACCTGGAACCCGTACACCACCCAGATCGAACCACACGATTACATCGCCGAGCTGTTTGACTGCGTAGCGCGTTTCAACACCATTCTGATCGACTTTGATCGTGATATCTGGGGTTATATCGCCCTTAATCACTTCAAGCAGAAAACCATCGCTGGCGAAATCGGTTCTTCCACCATGCCGCACAAAGTCAACCCAATCGACTTCGAAAACTCTGAAGGTAACCTGGGCCTGGCCAATGCCGTGCTGGGCCACCTGGCGAGCAAATTGCCGGTTTCCCGCTGGCAGCGTGACCTGACCGACTCCACCGTGCTGCGCAATCTGGGGGTTGGCCTGGGCTACGCACTGATTGCCTATCAGGCCACCTTGAAAGGCATCAGCAAACTGGAAGTGAATCAGGCACATCTGCTGGATGAACTGGATCACAACTGGGAAGTGCTGGCTGAACCGATCCAAACGGTCATGCGCCGTTATGGCATCGAGAAACCTTACGAGAAGCTGAAAGAACTGACCCGAGGCAAGCGTGTGGATGCCGCCGGGATGCAGGCATTTATCGACGGCCTGGAACTGCCGGAAGCAGAAAAAATCCGCCTGAAAGCCATGACTCCGGCCAACTACATTGGCCGTGCGACCAGCATGGTTGATGAGCTGAAATAAGTTCGCGACAACACTATTAAGGCGGCCTTCCAGCCGCCTTAGACAACTGACAAAGCCCGTTATTAGGGAGAGCGTACCGAAGGGGTCGTAGCGGCGTAAGCCGCCGGAGCGCCCCTCGGTGCGCTAGGCCCGGGTATCTCGGGTTAAAAGACCACGTTGTCATCACGCTAAGGCGGCTTTTCAACCGCCTTAATTTTTACAACATAAACGCCTGCAATCGCTGCTTCTGCTGCCCATCGGCAGTAAAGTTACCCTCATCCAACCACCGTTCGAACGCGGTACGCACGGTAGGCCAGCGATCTTCAGTCATGGCAAACCAGTCGGTATCCCGGTTACGCCCCTTGGTCACCAAAGCTTTCATAAACCGCCCTTCATAGCTGAAACCAAAACGCAGCGCAGCCTGCCGGGATGGCTCATTCAGGCTGTCACACTTCCATTCACAACGGCGATAACCCAATTCGTCGAAGGCAGCACGTAGCATCAGATAAATGGCTTCTGTGGCACATGAGCGCCGCTTCATTAACGGAGACCAATTGATATGGCCAATCTCCAGCACACCAATCGCCTCTTCAATACGCATAAAAGCTAACGTGCCCACGGGTATTGAGTTATGCGAGTCGAACACCACAAAATTTACCAGCGCCGTATTGCCCTGAAGCATTTCCAGATGCCCCCGCATCGCCGTTGGGGTTTCTGGCCGCTCGCCCATTAAATAGGTCCAATCACGGCCATCAGCCGCTTGCTGATAGGCATTAAACAACGCAGTAAAATCCCGCTCAGCGTCCAAAGGCGCAAGATAACAAAACTTACCGTTGAGGGTCGCGCGGCTTGGGCGTAACCTTGATTGCCATTGCGGTAGTGGGTCGCCCACCGGTTGACCATATTGGTTTGTCACCATAAACGTATTCCATCTGATTGTTGCAAAGGTTGAAGTATAAAAGTATCCCTATTCGTTTAAGTTTGGTTTACCTTTGTCTTGATGCTGTTTATCCTGCGTTTATTACTCACTGCGATAATTGCCGCACCCGTTTGCGGTATCAGCAGCTATACCTACAATAACTTAATATGCAATCAGGGTAGCTGCGCGTTAATCGCAAAATGTGCTGAAAAACGTGTTCCTTTTCAAGCGTGGGTGGGCGTAACTTCACCCACCTATTAACAGGAGTTCAGACCATGCGAATACTGGTTGTTGAAGATAATGGTCTATTACGTCACCACCTTTCCGTGCAAATGCGTGAAATGGGGCATCAGGTGGATGCAGCCGAAGATGCCAAAGAGGCGGATTATTTCTTGCAGGAGCATGCGCCAGATATTGCCATTGTCGATCTCGGCCTGCCAGGGGAAGATGGCCTCAGCCTGATCCGCCGCTGGCGCGCCCATCAGATGAAATTGCCCATTTTAGTGCTGACCGCTCGTGAAAGCTGGCAGGATAAAGTCGCGGTGCTGGAAGCCGGTGCCGATGATTACGTTACCAAACCGTTCCACCTGGAAGAGGTGATCGCCCGTATGCAAGCGCTGATGCGCCGCAACAGTGGCCTGGCCTCGCAGGTGATTGTTCTGCCACCGTTTCAGATCGATCTTTCACGCCGCGAGTTGAGCGTGAACGAACAGCAAATCAAACTGACAGCGTTTGAGTACACCATTATCGAAACGCTGATCCGTAACACGGGCAAAGTAGTGAGCAAGGATTCGCTGATGCTACAGCTTTATCCGGATGCTGAACTCCGCGAAAGCCACACCATTGACGTGCTTATGGGCCGCCTGCGTAAAAAGTTACAGGCTGAATATCCGCAGGAAGTGATCACTACAGTACGTGGCCAAGGCTATCGTTTTGATGCTAAGTGAACATGATATTCAAAAAAAATAAAAAACCCTTCTCGCTACGCGCGCGCTTCCTGATGGCAACCGCCGGGGTGATCCTGGCGCTGTCGCTCTCCTATGGGCTGGTAGCGGTAGTGGGTTATATCGTCAGCTTCGACAAAACCTCTTTCCGCCTGCTGCGCGGTGAGAGCAACCTGTTTTTCAGCCTGGCGCAATGGAAAGACGAGCAGTTGACTATCGCCATTCCGCCCGACATTGATATCAACGCCCCGACGTTGGTGTTTATCTATGACGAGAAAGGCAACCTGCTGTGGAGCCAGCGCAAAACCCCGCAGTTAGAGAAGCTGATCCAGAAAGAGTGGCTGAAAGAGCCGGGCTTTTATGAAATCGATACCGATACGCGTATCAGTAGCGAAGCATTGGGTAATAATCCGACCGCCCAGGATAAGCTCAAAAACTATGACGACACCGATCGGAATGCCTTGACCCACTCGGTGGCGATTAACACCTACGCCCCCACCGCGCGGCTACCCGCGTTGACGATTGCCGTGGTGGACAGCATCCCACAGGAGCTTCAGCGCTCGGATGTGGTCTGGGAATGGTTCAGCTACGTTTTGCTGGCGAACCTGTTGCTGGTGGTGCCATTGCTGTGGCTGGCGGCTTATTGGAGCCTGCGCCCGATCAAAGAACTCGTTAACCAGGTCAGTGAACTGGAAAATGGCGAACGTGAACAGTTGGATGAAAATCCCCCCAGTGAGCTGCGTGGGCTGGTGCGAAACCTAAATATTCTGCTGCGTAATGAGCGACAGCGTTACACCAAATATCACACCACCTTATCAGACCTGACTCATAGCCTGAAAACCCCGCTGGCGGTGCTGCAAAGTACGCTCAGATCGCTGCGCTCCGGTAAACAGACCACTATTGAAGAAGCAGAGCCGATCATGCTTGAGCAGATAGGCCGTATTTCGCAGCAGATTGGTTATTATCTCCACCGCGCCAGTATTAACTCAGGCCATACCGTGCTGACGCGCGAGATTCATTCGGTATCCGCGCTACTCGACAGTTTGGTGTTGGCACTAAACAAGGTTTACCAGCGCAAAGGGGTGGTGATCACTCTGGATATCTCGCCTGAAGTGACTTTCATGGGCGAAAAAAACGACTTTATGGAAGTGATGGGCAATGTGCTGGAAAACGCCTGCAAATATTGTCTGGAATTTGTCGAAGTATCCATGCTGCATTCAGACAAATACCTGACCATTGTGATTGATGACGATGGCCCCGGCATCCCCGAAAGCAAACGTGAACTGATCTTCCAACGTGGTCAGCGCGTCGATACTCTGCGCCCTGGTCAAGGCATCGGTTTGTCAGTCGCCGCCGAAATTATTGAGCAATACGATGGGCAGATTACCATTAGCGACAGCCCGCTGGGCGGCGCTCGCATGGAAGTGACCTTCGCTCGCCAGCATGACTCCCACCAGCATGAATAAATTCTGTCGTCCAGACCGCGTCTACTGGAGTGAACTTCCGTTATAATCCCCCCAATGCTCACTCAATCCTGGAATAGAACATGGATTATCAATTAGATCTGGACTGGAACGACTTTCTGCAGCATTACTGGCAAAAACGCCCGGTGATCCTGAAGCGCGGTTTCAAAAATTTTATCGACCCGATCTCCCCAGATGAGTTGGCCGGATTGGCGATGGAAAATGAAGTGGACAGCCGCTTGGTCAGCCATCAGGATGGCCGCTGGCAGGTTGCACATGGCCCATTTGAAAGCTACGACCACCTGGGGGAAACCAACTGGTCGCTGCTGGTACAAGCGGTCGATCACTGGCACGAGCCTTCCAGCGCCCTGATGCGCCCGTTCCGCAAACTGCCGGATTGGCGCATGGACGATCTGATGATTTCGTTCTCCGTGCCGGGCGGCGGTGTCGGCCCACATCTCGATCAATACGACGTCTTTATTACGCAAGGTACTGGCCGTCGCCGCTGGCGTGTGGGTGAGAAGGTGCCAATGAAGCAGCACTGCCCTCACCCAGACCTGCTGCAGGTCGAACCCTTTGAAGCGATTATTGATGAAGAAATGGAACCGGGCGATATTCTGTATATCCCACCGGGATTCCCGCACGAAGGCTATTCACTGGAAAACTCTCTCAATTATTCCGTAGGGTTCCGTGCCCCAAATGGCCGTGAGTTAATCAGCGGCTTTGCCGACTACGTGCTAGCCCGCGATCTGGGTAGCCAACGTTATAGCGACCCGGACATTGCCCTGCGCGATCGCCCCGCTAACGTCTTGCCGCAAGAGGTGGATGCGTTACGCCAGATGATCCTGGATTTAGTGCAACAACCGGAACATTTCCAGCACTGGTTCGGTGAATTCGTCTCGCAATCGCGCCACGAGTTGGATATCGCACCGCCAGAACCGCCCTATCAATCTGGAGAGATCTACGAACTGCTGCAACAAGGCGAATCGTTACAGCGCTTGGGTGGCCTGCGTGTGTTGCGTATTGGCGAGCAGTGTTTTGTCAACGGTGAACTGATTGATACCCAGCACTCACAGGCCGCTGATGCACTGTGCCAGCATTTCAGCGTTGATGCAGCGATGCTGGGCGAAGCGATGAACGATCCTTCCTTCCTGGCGTTGCTAACCACGCTGGTCAACAGCGGTTACTGGTATTTTAACGACTGATTCGTGTTGCAAGCGCATCCCTCTTCCTGCGGAAGAGGGACTATAAATTCATATCCATTTGATATTAAAAAATATTTAAGTGAGCCAACCCCAATGTATCGGGGACACGAGTGCCAAACCGTGTTCTTTCTGCCACAGCGTCCTGTTCAATGTACCGGTTAGCTCCCAGGGTAAACTCGATACGCAGTAGCAACGTGACTTAAACGTTACTGTACAGCCAACCCGTCACTGACGTGACCGACTTAGCTTATCACTGTGATAGTTAACCATTTCTTTTGCAATAATCATTCATAAGTGATAAAGGATCCTGTATGGTCATGTAAACCCGAATTGATGATACATCTATTGGCCAAAGGGAATTCTTCGTCCTACGACGTCTGGCGAAGTGTGGGGGTTGTAGAAGGAAATACAGCCCCTCTCGATTTCTCTGGCTGGCTTTATCGGTATTTCCTGTTCGTGGTGGCGTGATTGAATGGTGTAGTCAGGGCCCCCCACGGTATTTTATGAGTACAAAAAACCGAGGATTTCATGGACGATTTTTCTCAGCACAGGGTTATTGCTCATCTTCCTGAAGAGGGGCAGTCTTTACTGTTTTATGCCGTCGAAGGCACCGAATCTCTTTCCTCATCATTCGTCTATACCCTCACATTACTGAGTCAAATACCACTAACGACCCCGAAAATACTGCTCGGCAAAACCATCACCCTGGAAATCCCGCTTCAACACAGCAAGGCGTTGAGGTATATCAACGGGTTTATCACCCATATCAGCCAGACCACCCTGGAGCTGAAAGGTGCCCAGTATCAGCAATACACCTTCACCGTTGAATCCGTTTTGTGGTCAATGAAATTGGACCGGGAATTTCGTATCTATCAGGAAAAAACCGTGCCGGAAATTGTCGGCGATGTGTGTAAACGTTTCGGTATTATTCCAGATATCCGTTTGTCGGGCAGTTACCGCTCATGGGGTTACTGTGTGCAGTATGGTGAGTCTTCTTTTAACTTTATTTGCCGCATGCTGGAGCATGAAGGAATATTCTGGTGGTTTCGCCATGAGAAGAACAGCCATACGCTAGTCTTGTCGGACAGCCCCTATTCACAGCCGGTTTCGGGTTATGAAACCCTTTCGTGGATCCCGACCTCTTCAGGCAGCACCACAAAACAGGAAGGGATCCGTGACTGGATCGTCAATTGCCAGGCCACGCCCGGTATCAGCATTATTGATGACTACGATTTCCGCAAACCTTATGCACAACTGCTTCAGGCTGTCCAGAACCCGGTTGCACATCAACCGGGCAGCATCCCTGTTTATGAGTGGCCAGGGCGTCTGGTGGAGAAAAATGATGCCGAACATTATGCCCATCTGCGCCAGGAACGCTGGCAGATTGAGCATGAGATGATAACAGGCACGGGCAGCGCGGGCGGGATCACCACGGGCTACACCTTTACCTTGGCAGCCCATCCCGCCCCCGAGCAAAATAAAGCGTATTTGGTCATTTCGTCCACCCTGTAGTGGATCAGTAATAC
>NZ_JQEI01000013.1 GCF_000743355.1 Serratia sp. Ag1 | reverse complement strand
TCGCCTAGGTGAGCCATTACCCCACCTACTAGCTAATCCCATCTGGGCACATCCGATGGTGTGAGGCCCGAAGGTCCCCCACTTTGGTCCGAAGACGTTATGCGGTATTAGCCACCGTTTCCAGTAGTTATCCCCCTCCATCGGGCAGTTTCCCAGACATTACTCACCCGTCCGCCGCTCGCCGGCAAAGTAGCAAGCTACTTTCCGCTGCCGCTCGACTTGCATGTGTTAGGCCTGCCGCCAGCGTTCAATCTGAGCCATGATCAAACTCTTCAATTAAAAGCTTGATGTGCTTAAACACGTTAAGCGATGCTCGAAAATCAACGTTTGTAATAATTCACTTAAATGAATTACTGCTTGGTCACTCTTCAAGACTTGATATTTTTTGTGCTGCCGAAGCAGCTGGATATCGTCTTGTGAGTGCCCACACAGATTGTCTGATAAATTTTTAAAGAGCAGTGAGTTACGCGCTTTCGCTTGCTAACTCGAGGTGGCGTATATTACGCTTTCCTCTTTCAGAGTCAACCTTAATCTTCAGGTTTTTTCTCTGCGACTCCCAGATACTCTGTGAAGTTGTTCACAGGCTCCGTGTCGATGGAGGCGCATTATAGGGATCCTCGTTTTTTCCACAAGCCCTTTTTAGATCTTTTATTGCCGACTGCGTACTTTTCAGCCCTTTCGCGTGGATCTTATTCGATCGGGGCTATTTTACCTTGGATCCCACATGTTGACTGGTTGTAATTCCATCATCAAGGTCTAGTATTGCCGGTAAATATGATCCTGACTCGAGGCCTTACCATGTTGAATGCCGTACGTTCTTATCTTCATTACTCCCCCCAGATCGGTCAGCGTGTCATGCTCGATCCTTCCAGCGTTGTGATAGGTAACGTTGAGTTAGCCGATGATGTCAGCGTTTGGCCGCTGGTTTCTATCCGTGGAGACGTGAATGCCGTAAGGATCGGTGCCCGCAGTAATATCCAAGATGGTAGCGTCCTGCATGTGACACATAAGTCAGACAACAATCCCGCAGGTTATCCTTTATTGATTGGTGAAGACGTCACTGTCGGTCATAAGGCCATGCTGCATGGCTGTGTTATTGGCAACCGGGTTTTGGTAGGTATGGGGTCGATCCTACTGGACGGTGCAATTATAGAAGATGACGTGATTATCGGTGCTGGCAGTTTAGTCGCCCCGGGCAAACGCCTGGAAAGTGGCTATCTCTATGTAGGCAGCCCAGCGCGGCAAGTAAGACCATTAACACCCGCAGAGCGAGAAGGGCTCGTTTACTCATCCAACAACTATGTGCGTTGGAAAGACGAATACCTTGCCAAAAGTATCTAATCCTGGGAGCCCGCTCTAACTTGCCGAGCGGGCCGTTATTCAAACCGTCATTTCTTTACGCAGTTTTAATAATACCGGTTCAATCTCCGGCATAACGCCATGCCATAACAGGAAAGCGTGTGCTGCCTGCCCAACCAACATCCCCAAACCATCAGCATAAGATGCACCACCTTGTTTCTTCGCCCAAGCAAGAAATGGGGTATCCCCTTGCTGATAGAACATGTCATAACAACGGGTTGTACTATTCACAATGCTGGCTGGTAATGCCGGGATCTCACCGCTGATCCCTGAAGCAGTTGCGTTGACCACTAAATCAAAGTGTTGTTGATCGAGTTGATCCATAGGCAATGAGGAGATCTCTCCCAAATGCTGAAAAAGCGTCACCAACTGTTGTGCGCGGCTGGCAGTACGGTTAGTCAGCACGACTTCACAACCAAAAGAGAGTAATGGCAAAATCACACCACGTGCAGCACCACCAGCCCCCACCAGCAAAATACGCTCACCTGGCTGAATCAATTTCTGACGTTCGAGATCGGTCAAGAGACCAATCCCATCGGTATTATCACCCAGCAAGCGGCCATCCGGCAGCACCTTGAGCGTATTTACCGCCCCCGCTATTGCAGCCCTCTCGCTCAATTCACTTGATACTGCATAAGCACACTCTTTAAAAGGAACAGTAACATTAGCCCCTTTTCCACCTTCAATAACAAACTGCTGTAACGCTTTTTCAAATCCATTTAGCGGAGCCAGCACAGTACCGTAGGGATGCGCTATCCCAGTTTGTGCGGCAAACAAGGCATGAATACGAGGGGACTTGCTATGAGCGATGGGATTACCGAATACTGCAAACTTCTCCATTAATATAACCTCTAGCCTTGGCGAATTTGTTCACCCGTCAAAGCATCTCTGATTTCAGAAGGGTTCAGGCGCCCGCCAACGCGACCAGCCAACACCGGGAAAGATTCACCAAACTGCAGCTTAACTTCTGCAACAGTGCGGCACGGCTCCTGGCCACTTAAGTTGGCACTGGTTGATACCAGTGGTTTACCGAACTGCTGGCAGAGTTGCTGCACCAGAGGATGATCGCTGACGCGAACTGCCAGCGAATTGAAACGCCCGGTCAGGAAACGCGGTGTTTGCATTGTGGCAGGGATCACCCAGGTCACCGGACCAGGCCAACTGGCAAAGATCGCCGCACGTTGTTGTTCACTCAAGGCATTGTCATCCACATAAGGCATTAACTGTGAGTAATCGGCAGCAATCAGGATCAGCCCCTTTTCCCAAGGACGTTGCTTTAACCTCAGTAATTCACTGACCGCTGTTTCACAGTCTGGATCACACCCTAAACCGAATACAGCCTCTGTGGGATAAGCGATAACTTTCTGACTTTTCAATGCTTCTATAATAGGTGCGAAAGCGGAAATGGGTTCTGAGTTCATGACATGATCATTCTGTGGTAATGACGGGTTTTCCGCACAATTTACTGGCGCAAAAGAGGGTTGGGCCTTTTGCCGTACGTTTTTCCATCAGCAACGGATAGTGGCAGTAAGCACATTCACCCGCGATGGGCTTAAAGTTAAGGGCAAATTGACAGGCCGGATAGCGATCACACGAGTGGAATACCTTGCCATAGCGTGATTTACGTTGCAGCAATTTGCCCTGCCCACATTGCGGGCAGGCAATACTGGTTTCATCTGGCTTATCGATCGCTTCAATATGATCGCACTCGGGATAGCTTCCACAGCCGATGAACATGCCATAGCGCCCCTGACGCAGAACCAGCGTTGCCTGGCACTTCGGGCAGGCCTGCCCTTCCAGAACCTTGACAATATGGCCGTCGGCCTGCGCTTTCAATGGCCGGATATATTGGCATTCAGGATATTGGGAACAGCCGAGAAAGGGGCCGTGGCGACCACTACGGATCACCAATTCGGCCCCACATTCTGGACAGGGTTCATTTTGCCTTGCGGCAAAAATCGCGGTTTTTGTCATAACATCTTTCTATGCTTGTTATCGGCTCAGTGCAGATAACCTTCGTTTACTTCAAACAGCAGTTCTTCCATTTGTTGATAAGCACTTTCATATCCGGGGATATTAAACAGCACCATCAACACCACCCACTTGAGATCTTCGAGCTCAAACTCTGTGTTATCTAAAGCCATAACGCGATCGATAACCATTTCGCGGGTTTCGAGGTTCAATACTTGAATCTGTTCTAAAAACAAGAGGAAACCACGGCAACTGGCATCCAAACGCGCACTTTCCTCTTCGGTGTAGATCCGCATAGCCAGCGGGTCGGCATCCATAAAGTAAGGCGCATTCTCACCTTCCTGGAGGTCTGCAAGCTTCTCAAGCCAATTCAATGCGTTGTAGATATCGTCCCGCTCAAATCCTGCTTCAGCAA
Organism: Serratia sp. Ag1; assembly: GCF_000743355.1. Classification (GTDB taxonomy): domain Bacteria; phylum Pseudomonadota; class Gammaproteobacteria; order Enterobacterales; family Enterobacteriaceae; genus Chania. The sequence continues at coordinate 115,703 of NZ_JQEI01000013.1, read as the reverse complement.
GATCGGCGGTCAAAGTATCCTGATCAACAGACATTTCTGGCTCATTGTGGATATAAGTTTCAAACAAGTACATGAGTACGTCGAACATGGCCTGCCCTCCTTAATCGGACATAGCCGCCGGGTACAGCTGCGATCCAACCTGCTAACTCCAGATCGAGTAACTTGATTACCACCTCTGGCACAGGTTGGCCGGCACGTTCAGCGACGACGTCAACAGGTGTCACCTCATATCCTACGTTAGCCAACACATCGACAAATGGCAATTCAACTTGGGCCTCTGACGCAGAAATAGTTTTATTTTCACTAACGGGTAACCAATGCAAGCCACTTCGCAGTTGTTCCGCAATGTCTTTGGGGCCAGTCACCAAGCTGGCGCCCTGCTGGATCAGCCAGTGTGTCCCCTCACTCATTGGGCTACCCAGCGCTCCCGGTAGGGCAAAAACCTCACGCCCCTGTTCCAACGCACAGCGTGCAGTTATCAAAGAGCCGCTGCGCAGTGAAGCCTCAATGACTACAACCCCCATACTTAATCCACTGATAATACGATTACGGCGGGGGAAATGATCGGCTAGAGGTAAATCTGTAGCCAAATATTCAGAAACTAACGTGCCGCCTTGTTCAACAATTTGTTGAGCAAGGTATCGGTGACGACGCGGATAAATATTAGCCAGCCCGCTCCCCAATACGGCTATTGTCACTCCTTCGGCAGCCAAGGCAGCACGGTGGCAAATACCATCAATACCGATAGCCAACCCACTGGTAATGGCAAAACCGCAGTGCGCCAAGCCAGTAGCAAACTCATTCCCCCAATGTTCACCATAATGACTGAACTGGCGGCTGCCCACCATGGCTATCTGTGGCAGTTGTAAAGCTGCTGAACTCCCTTTGACCATCAGTAATAACGGTGCATCCGCAATGTGTAATAACAGCTCAGGGAAACCAGGTTCGCCGTAAAGCACCATTTGATTCCCTCCTTGTTCTAACCATTTCAGCGTTGCCTGCAGATAATGTGCAGGAGCATGGCGAAACTGCTCCTGTTGTTTCTTATTTAAGCCCAGTAGCCTTAAGAGTGGATAGAGATCGCGACCTTCTGCACTCAATTGAGTAACAATCTGGCTGGCTTGCTGCGCACTTATCCCCGTGACAGCATGCATGCGTAGAGCGATTTCCTCTGGCTGCATCGCGCATTCCCTCGCTGAAAGTATGGTGTTACCCATTGGTGCAATTGGTCAACGATGCTGTCAATCAAGCCAGGAAATGTCTAGAATAGAAGTTAACCTTCCTTTATCACTCGGATACAGATCTAAAGATATATGTCAGTCTTGCAAGTATTACATTTCCCAGACGAGCGGCTACGCAAAATTGCGACCCCGGTAAAAGAAGTCAATGCAGATATCCAGCGCATCGTGGATGATATGTTTGAAACCATGTACGCAGAGGAAGGCATTGGCTTGGCTGCGACACAGGTGGATATTCATCAGCGTATTATCGTCATTGATATTTCTGAAAACCGCGACGAGCCGTTGGTGCTGATCAACCCGGAATTGCTGGAAAAACACGGGGAAACCGGTATTGAAGAAGGCTGCCTTTCTGTACCTGAACATCGTGCTTTGGTACCACGTGCAGAAAAGATAAAGGTTCGAGCACTAAACCGTGAAGGTCAATCTTTTGAGTTCGAAGCCGATGAACTGCTGGCTATCTGCATTCAGCACGAGATGGATCATCTGGTCGGTAAGCTGTTTGTCGATTACCTTTCTCCGCTTAAACGCCAGCGTATCCGTCAGAAACTGGAAAAAATGGCCAAGCTTAACGCCCGGGCCTAACCGATCAGGAAACTAACGTGTCTGACTCTTTACGGATTATCTTCGCCGGAACCCCTGACTTTGCAGCGCGTCACCTCGACGCGCTACTGTCATCTGAACACCAGATTGTTGGGGTTTTCACTCAGCCCGATCGCCCAGCAGGCCGTGGTAACAAACTGACACCAAGCCCGGTCAAAGTACTGGCAGAACAGCATCAGATCCCGGTGTTCCAGCCTAAATCATTGCGCCCAGAAGAGAATCAGCACCTGGTTGCCGATCTCAACGCCGATGTCATGGTCGTTGTAGCCTATGGCCTAATCCTGCCAAAAGCCGTTCTGGAGATGCCACGGCTGGGCTGCATCAATGTTCACGGCTCTCTGCTCCCACGCTGGCGTGGCGCTGCACCGATCCAACGTGCATTATGGGCTGGCGATAGCGAAACTGGCATCACGATCATGCAGATGGATGTTGGTCTTGATACCGGCGACATGATGCACAAGATCAGTTGCCCGATCGAAACTACCGATACCAGCGCCAGCCTGTACAACAAGTTAGCCGAACTCGGGCCACAAGGGTTGCTGGCAACGTTGCAACAATTGGCTGCTGATACTGTTGAGCGTGAAGTACAGGATGAAGCACAGGTCACCTACGCTGAAAAGCTCAGTAAGGAAGAAGCCCATCTGGATTGGAGCCTGTCGGCAGCACAGTTGGAGCGCTGTATTCGCGCATTCAACCCTTGGCCTGTCAGCTATTTCACCATCGAAGAGCAACCGGTAAAAGTCTGGCAAGCAACAGTTCTGGCCGAAACATCCGGCGCACAACCAGGTACTATCATTAATGCCAATAAGCACGGCATCCAAGTTGCTACCGCTGACGGTATTTTGAATCTGACACAATTGCAGCCAGCAGGTAAAAAACCGATGTCAGCACAGGATCTATTAAATTCACGTCGTGAATGGTTTGTACCGGGTAACCGGTTATAAAAACTCTCCTTGCCCGGTCACAGTTACCGGGCTGTTTCTTTCTTAACGCCGATCGTCATCAGCTTCAGCCTATGAAAAACAATTACAATCTCCGAAGCCACGCAGCCAAAGCCATCGGCCAAGTGCTGGATCAAGGGCAATCACTCAGCACTATTCTGCCAACATTACAAAAGAACATTTCTGATAAAGATCGGGCTCTGTTGCAGGAGCTTTGTTTCGGCACACTGCGAGTATTGCCGCAGTTAGAATGGTGTATTCAGCAACTAATGGCCAAACCAATGACTGGCAAGCAACGTACGTTGCATTACTTGCTGATGGTGGGTCTGTATCAATTGCTGTATACCCGCATTCCACCGCACGCAGTGCTGGCGGAAACCGTAGAAGGCGCAGTGGCCCTGAAACGCCCTCAGTTGAAAGGCTTAATCAATGGCGTATTGCGCCAATTCCAACGTCAGCAAGAAGAACTGTTGCAACGTGCGGCCAATAACGAAAGCCGTTACCTACACCCAAGCTGGCTGCTAAAGCGTATTAAGCAGGCCTATCCAGCCAATTGGGAACAGATCGTTGATGCCAACAATCAAAAACCCCCGATGTGGCTGCGCGTTAACCGCCTGCACCATAGCCGTGATGAATACCTGCAAATAATGCAACAGGCAGGTATCGCCGCTGAACCCCATAGCGAATATCGCGACGCGCTACGTTTACTCACGCCTTGTGCTGTAACAGAGCTACCGGGTTTTGCCGAAGGTTGGGTTACCGTACAGGACGCCTCCGCCCAAGGCTGTGTTGATCTGCTAGATCCGCAGAATGGCGAGCAGATCCTCGATCTTTGTGCCGCGCCCGGTGGTAAAACCACCCATATTCTGGAAGCGGCCCCGAAAGCTCACGTGATGGCGGTCGATATTGATGAACAACGTCTGGGGCGGGTAAAAGAAAACCTACAACGCCTGCGCCTTAATGCCGAAGTCAAATTAGGTGATGGGCGCACACCGGAGGAATGGTGTGGAGGCAAACAATTCGATCGCATCTTATTGGATGCCCCCTGCTCCGCGACTGGTGTTATTCGTCGCCACCCAGACATCAAATGGTTACGCCGAGATAGCGACATCGCCGAATTGGCAAAACTGCAAGGTGAGATTTTAGAGGCCATTTGGCCACATTTAAAATCAGGTGGCATAATGGTCTATGCAACCTGCTCTATTCTGCCACAGGAGAACAGCGAACAAATAGCGGCGTTCCTGCGACACCATGGCGATGCTAAACTGGTAGATACGGGTGATCACCAAGTACTAGGCAGGCAAAATCTTCCTCATCCTGAGGATGGAGATGGATTCTTTTACGCTAAGCTAATTAAAATGTAACTCTTAGGGCGCATTCCAAAGTGCCTACAAATAGCGGCTACGGCCATTGCAGTGTGAAGCAGAGAACCCGATGAAAATAATCATTCTTGGCGCTGGTCAGGTCGGTGGGACACTGGCAGAAAACCTGGTTGGTGAAAATAACGATATCACCGTAGTCGATACCGACTCAGGGCGTTTGCGCCAGCTACAGGATAAATTTGACCTTCGTGTCGTCCAAGGGCATGGTTCCCACCCGCGAGTATTGCGCGAAGCCGGGGCAGAAGATGCCGATATGCTGGTCGCCGTCACCAATTCTGACGAAACCAATATGGTTGCCTGCCAAATAGCCTATTCACTGTTTAACACCCCAAACCGTATTGCCAGGATCCGGGCATCGGAATATATCCGTGAGTCAGAGAAATTATTCCATCCAGAAGCAGTTCCAATCGATCACCTGATCTCACCAGAACAACTGGTTATCGATTACATTTATAAGTTGATTGAATACCCTGGCGCATTACAGGTTGTGAACTTCGCCGCCGGTAAGGTCAGTATCGCCGCAGTGAAAGCCTATTATGGTGGCCCTCTGGTCGGCAATGCCTTGTCTTCGATGCGCGAGCATATGCCGCACATTGATACTCGCGTCGCAGCCATCTTCCGTCAGGATCGCCCGATACGCCCGCAAGGCTCAACCATTATTGAGGCGGGTGATGAAGTGTTCTTTGTGGCCGCTTCACAGCATATTCGTGCGGTAATGAGCGAATTACAGCGGCTAGAAAAACCCTATAAACGCATCATGATTGTTGGCGGCGGCAATGTCGGTGCCGGGTTAGCACAACGGCTAGAAAAATCATACAACGTGAAGTTGATTGAACGTAATCAGCAGCGCGCCGCTGAATTGGCGGAGCATTTGCACGACACGATTGTCTTTTATGGCGATGCATCGGATCAGGAGCTGCTTGCTGAAGAACATGTGGATCAAGTAGACGTATTTATCGCCATCACCAATGATGACGAAGCTAATATCATGTCTGCAATGCTGGCCAAGCGGATGGGGGCCAAGAAAGCCATGGTGCTGATCCAGAGGCGTGCTTATGTCGACTTAGTGCAAGGTAGCGTGATTGATATTGCTATTTCACCTCAACAAGCGACGATCTCCGCATTATTAGGACACGTGCGTAAAGCAGATATCGTCAGCGTTTCGTCACTGCGCCGGGGGGTTGCAGAGGCCATCGAAGCCATTGCTCACGGCGATGAAAGCACCTCTAAAGTCGTTGGCCGAATGGTAGCAGAAATTAAATTACCCCCGGGCACCACTATTGGCGCTATTGTACGCGGCGATGATGTCATTATTGCCAACGGCGATAGCAAAATTCAGCAGGGCGACCACATCATCATGTTTATTACCGACAAGAAATTCGTGCCGGACGTTGAACGCCTATTCCAACCAAGCCCGTTCTTCCTATAACAATATGGCTGTGAGCGATGCCTGCTTGAGAAAAACCAAACGCTTTCCTCTACTCATCGTGGCGAAAGGAAATCGCTTGGTTAAACTTGTATAACCAGTTTCTAAGGAGTGTCTTTATGGGTATTTTGAAAGAGTTTCGTGAGTTCGCCATGCGTGGCAACGTTGTCGACTTGGCAGTAGGCGTTATTATCGGTGCCGCATTTGGCAGAATTGTCTCTTCGCTGGTTTCAGATATCATCATGCCTCCCTTAGGGATGCTGATCGGCGGCGTTGATTTCAAGCAATTCCATCTCGTACTGCGTGAAGCTGAGGGCAACATCCCTGCCGTTGTCATGAACTATGGCGCGTTTCTACAGAACATTTTTGACTTTATCATTGTAGCCTTCGCTATCTTTATGGCTATCAAGCTGATGAACAAGATGCGCCGTAAAGAAGTAGAAGAGCCTGCAGCACCGCCAGCCCCTACCGCTGAAGAGAAATTATTGACAGAAATCCGTGATTTATTGAGCCAACAACAGCCAAAGAACTAAACTGCTCAATACATAAAAGAAAAGCCATCTTAGTCAGATGGCTTCTTTATGCCTCAAAACCAGAAGGCCAGTGGTAAATTATTCTTTGATAACTTACCACTGGCCTCCCAGCTTCCTCCCTTTACGTGTTTATCTTTACGCCGATAACTGCCTTTCCCTTTAACGTTCTTTTCTACACGCTGACGGAAAAGCGGATCGTGCAGCAATGCCTCGATGGCGTTTTCTTGTATCTGGCCTCTCGTATGCCGATATTTGGTCATCATAGTCTTCCTTTTAGTCACATAGGTTAAAACGAGCCGATAATACTGCTGTACAGATAAAAGTCAAATTGCCGTGCAACATTCAAGGTGACTTTTTACTCTTATCTTCACTTGCCCCTTGTTCCAAAGCTTCCAGAATAGAACAGTAGTTGCTGGCATGGGCACTTCCGCAGCAGGCATCGCTGAGTCTTTTGAGCGACTCGCGCATCCTCGTTAGTTCTATAAGTTTGTTCTCCACCTCAAATAGCCTGGCATCTACGATAGATTTAGACTCTTTACAGGTATGATGTTCAGGATCTACACGGATCGACAATAATTCCGCGATCGCTTCTAACGTGAAACCGAGCTGTTTTGCATAGCGGATGAAACGCAAGCGCTGAAGATCCTGCTCGCTATACAAGCGATAGCCCCCCTCGGTACGGATGTTGTGCTCCATCATGCCCTGTTTTTCGTAATAGCGAACAGTATCAGGAGTCACCTCTGCGAGCTTAGCCAGTTGGCCGATTTTAAACATGATTCACTCCTCAGAACTAAATTTCCCATTATAGGAATTCAAAGACGCAATAGCCCGAACGCTCGTATAAGCATAACGGGTAAAAAGAAGGATCTGAAGATGTGTCGTGGCAGTTGAATGCTTTCGTGCCGGATGGATGGACGTAAAAAAACCGGGCAAGCCCGGTTTTTTTACGCGTCTACAGATTACTCTGCAGTTGCTACTTCTGCTTGAGACTCAGCACGATCAACCAGCTCGATGTATGCCATCGGCGCGTTGTCGCCTGCGCGGAAGCCACACTTCAGAATACGAGTGTAACCACCGGCACGGCTCGCGAAACGCGGGCCCAGCTCGTTAAACAGTTTTGCCACGATCTCGTTATCACGAGTACGGGCGAATGCCAGACGACGATTAGCTACGCTGTCGGTCTTGGCAAGAGTAATCAGCGGCTCAACAACGCGACGCAGCTCTTTCGCTTTTGGCAAGGTCGTCTTGATGATCTCATGACGAACCAAAGAGCCGGCCATGTTACGGAACATAGCCTGGCGATGGCTGCTGTTACGGTTCAGTTGACGACCACTCTTACGATGGCGCATGACCTTATCCTTCTCAGTAAAACCTTAACCTGTGATCCGGTTACTCGTCAGCAATGCTTGCCGGTGGCCAGTTTTCCAGGCGCATGCCCAGAGACAAACCACGCGAAGCCAGCACGTCTTTAATCTCAGTAAGAGATTTTTTACCCAGGTTAGGCGTTTTCAGCAACTCAACCTCGGTACGCTGTACCAGATCACCGATGTAGTGGATAGCTTCTGCCTTGAGGCAGTTAGCAGAGCGGACAGTCAATTCCAGATCGTCAACAGGGCGCAGCAGGATCGGATCGAATTCTGGTTTCTCTTCTTTCACTTCCGGCTGACGAACATCACGTAAGTCAACGAAAGCTTCCAGTTGTTCAGCCAGAATGGTCGCCGCACGGCGGATCGCCTCTTCAGGATCGATCGTACCATTGGTTTCCATTTCGATTACCAGCTTGTCCAGGTCAGTACGCTGTTCTACACGCGCTGCTTCAACATTGTAGGCAATACGCTCTACAGGGCTATAGCAGGCGTCAACCAACAGACGACCAATCGGGCGCTCATCTTCTTCCGAATGAATTCGGGCAGAAGCCGGCACATAACCGCGACCGCGCTGAACTTTGATACGCATGCTGATAGCAGCGTTCTCATCGGTCAGGTGGCAGATCACGTGCTGCGGCTTGACGATTTCGACATCACCATCATGGGTAATGTCGGCAGCGGTCACAGGGCCAATGCCAGATTTATTCAGGGTAAGAATAACTTCATCTTTGCCTTGAACTCTCACCGCCAGCCCTTTCAGGTTGAGCAGGATCTCCAGGATATCTTCCTGTACGCCTTCTTTGGTGCTGTACTCATGCAGTACACCATCAATCTCAACCTCGGTCACCGCGCAACCCGGCATAGATGAAAGCAGAATACGGCGCAGTGCGTTGCCAAGAGTATGGCCAAAGCCACGCTCTAAAGGCTCAAGGGTCACCTTGGCGTGCGTCGAACTGACTTGCTCGATATCTACCAGGCGCGGTTTTAGAAACTCTGTCACAGAACCCTGCATTGTGTCCTCTCTTTGAAACTCAAGCTTTACTTAGAGTAAAGCTCGACGATCAGGTGTTCGTTAATGTCGGCGGACAGATCGGTACGTTCAGGAATACGTTTGAACACACCCTCCATCTTCGCAGCATCAACTTCCAGCCAAGTCGGCTTTTCACGCTGCTCAGCCAGCTCCAGAGAAGCCTTAACACGAGACTGCTTTTTAGCTTTCTCGCGGATGCTGACTACGTCATTCGGAGATACCTGATAAGAAGCGATGTTAACAACGCGACCATTTACCATTACGGCTTTATGGCTAACCAACTGACGTGCTTCTGCACGAGTTGCGCCAAAGCCCATACGATAAACTACGTTGTCCAGACGACCTTCCAGAAGTGCCAACAGGTTTTCACCAGTGTTGCCTTTCAGGCGGGTTGCTTCTTTGTAATAGTTACGGAACTGACGCTCCAGAACACCGTACATACGGCGAACTTTTTGCTTTTCACGTAACTGTACACCATAGTCAGACAGACGCGGCTTACGCGCACCATGCTGACCAGGCGGTTGCTCAATTTTGCACTTTGAATCTATCGCGCGAACGCCAGACTTCAGGAACAGGTCTGTGCCCTCGCGGCGGCTAAGCTTGAGCTTAGGACCCAAATATCTTGCCATTTTCTTTCTCCAACAATCCGAAAAGCAGGGGCGTTATACGCGACGCTTTTTCGGTGGACGACAACCGTTATGAGGAATCGGAGTCACATCGGTAATATTAGTGATGCGGAAACCAGCCGCGTTCAGAGCGCGGATAGTAGACTCACGACCAGGACCAGGTCCTTTAACCATAACTTCCAGGTTCTTGATACCGTATTCTTTTACTGCGTCAGCACAACGCTCGGCTGCAACCTGAGCTGCAAACGGAGTTGACTTACGAGAACCACGGAAACCGGAACCACCGGCAGTTGCCCAACCCAAAGCATTACCCTGACGATCGGTAATAGTTACAATGGTGTTGTTGAAAGAAGCATGGATATGAGCCACGCCGTCAGAGACTTGTTTTCTTACACGCTTACGTGTACGAACAGGTGCCTTTGCCATTATTCAATCACCCCGATTATTTCTTGATCGGTTTACGCGGACCCTTACGGGTACGTGCGTTGGTCTTAGTACGCTGACCGCGAACTGGCAGACCACGACGATGGCGTAAACCACGATATGTACCAAGATCCATCAGACGCTTGATGCTCAGGGTAACTTCACGACGCAAATCACCTTCAACAGTGAATTTGGCAACTGCTTCACGCAATTGTTCAATTTGCTCTTCAGACAGCTCACTGATCTTAACATTTTCAGCAATACCCGCAGTAGCACAGATAGACTGTGAACGAGTTTTGCCGATTCCGAAGATCGACGTTAACGCGATAACGGTATGTTTATGATCAGGAATGTTAATGCCTGCTATACGGGCCACTATGCACTCCTACTTATTTTTACGGCAACACCATTCTGAAAAGCCCGTTTTCAGGATACTCAAATAATGTTGCAGCTACATACAAAAGATTGGCTGGCTAATCTAGCCAGCTCAACCCAACTTTGCAAGAAAAATATGCGAGATAATCAGCCTTGACGCTGTTTATGCTTCGGCTCGGCACTGCAGATCACGCGAACGACACCGTCACGCTTAACGATTTTGCAGTTACGACATAATTTCTTGACGGAAGCACGAACTTTCATTTTTACTCTCCGTAACTTCTCAAACGCGCCTGATTAGCGGTTATAGCCTTTCAGGTTTGCTTTCTTCAATGCAGACTCGTACTGACTTGACATCATCAAAGTTTGCACTTGAGCCATAAAGTCCATGATGACAACAACCACGATCAGTAGCGAGGTACCACCAAAGTAGAATGGTACTTTCATTGCATCACGCATGAACTCCGGGATCAGGCAGATGAAAGTAATGTACATCGCGCCCACCAGGGTTAAACGCGTCATTACCTTATCAATATACTTCGCCGTTTGCTCTCCCGGACGAATTCCTGGTACGAAGGCACCGGACTTCTTCAGGTTATCTGCTGTTTCACGCGGGTTGAAAACCAACGCGGTGTAGAAGAAACAGAAGAAGATGATTGCAGACGCATAGAGTAACACATAAAGCGGTTGTCCAGGCTGCAAATACAGCGAAATCGTTGTCAGCCAGTTCCAACCGGTACCACCCCCAAACCATGATGCAATCGTGGCAGGGAATAGAATAATACTGGAGGCGAAGATTGCAGGTATTACGCCTGCCATATTCACTTTCAGTGGTAAGTGTGTGCTCTGTGCTGCGTAAACACGACGACCTTGTTGACGCTTCGCATAGTTAACGACGATACGACGTTGACCACGCTCGATGAAAACAACGAAGAAGGTTACTGCAAACACTAATACTGCAACCAACAGCAACAGGAGGAAGTGCAGGTCGCCTTGCCGAGCTTGCTCAATAGTATGGCCTACTGCTGGCGGTAATCCCGCCACAATACCTGCGAAGATAATGATCGAGATACCGTTACCGATACCACGTTCAGTAATTTGTTCGCCCAGCCACATCAGGAACATCGTTCCGGTAACCAGACTCACAACCGCGGTAAAGTAGAAAGCAAAACCTGGGTTTAACACCAGGCCCTGCATACCAGGCATATTCGGCAGACCGGTAGCAATACCGATCGACTGGAATATGGCCAATACCAGCGTACCGTAGCGGGTGTACTGGCTAATCTTGCGACGGCCAGCCTCCCCTTCTTTCTTTATTTCCGCTAACGCTGGATGAACCACCGTTAGCAACTGGATAATAATCGACGCCGAAATATACGGCATGATCCCCAGAGCAAAGATAGAAGCACGGCTGAGAGCACCACCAGAGAACATGTTAAACATTTCAATGATGGTGCCTCTCTGCTGCTCAAGCAATTTGGCAAGCACAGTGGCATCGATACCAGGAATCGGAATAAAAGAGCCGATGCGGAAAACAATCAGCGCGCCGATAACAAACAAAAGTCTGCGCTTCAGCTCGCCGAGTCCGCCTTTAGCACTTTGAAAATCTAATCCTGGTTGCTTAGCCATTAGCTCACTTATTCCTCAATTTTACCGCCAGCAGCCTCGATAGCAGCACGAGCGCCTTTGGTGACACGCAGACCACGCAGGGTAACCGGACGAGCGATTTCGCCAGAAAGCATAACTTTCGCGAATTCGATCTGGGTACCAACAACGTTAGCGGCTTTCAGCGTGTTCAGGTCGATTACGTCGCCTTCAATCAGAGCCAGTTCAGACAGACGAACTTCTGCCGTGATCATAGCTTTGCGAGAGGTGAAGCCGAATTTCGGCAAACGACGATATAAAGGCATCTGACCACCTTCAAAACCACGACGTACGCCACCGCCAGAACGAGACTTCTGACCTTTGTGACCACGGCCGCCGGTTTTACCCAGGCCAGAACCAATACCACGACCTACACGCTTAGGCGCATGCTTGGCACCTTCAGCCGGAGACAGAGTATTTAAACGCATCTGTTACTCCTCAACTTTAACCATGTAGGAAACCAGGTTGATCATACCGCGTACAGCAGGAGTATCCTCGCGCTCTACGGTGTGACCAATACGACGCAGACCCAGACCGAGCAGTGTAGCTTTATGCTTCGGCAAACGGCCAATGGAGCTGCGAACTTGTGTTACTTTGATAGTCTTAGCCATGGTCAATTACCCCAGAATGTCTGCAACGGATTTACCACGCTTGGCAGCGACCATTTCAGGAGACTTCATATTTGCCAAAGCATCAATCGTTGCACGAACCACGTTGATCGGGTTGGTGGAACCATAAGCTTTAGCCAATACGTTGTGCACCCCAGCAACCTCAAGAACGGCGCGCATTGCACCGCCCGCAATGATACCGGTACCTTCATGAGCTGGCTGCATGAACACACGAGACCCTGTATGAGCACCTTTAACAGGGTGCTGCAGGGTGCCGCTGTTCAGCGCGACATTCATCATGTTGCGACGGGCTTTTTCCATCGCTTTCTGGATCGCTGCTGGAACTTCGCGTGCTTTGCCGTAGCCAAAACCAACGCGACCGTTACCATCACCAACAACTGTCAGTGCGGTAAAGCTGAAAATACGGCCACCTTTTACGGTTTTAGATACGCGGTTTACCGCGATCAGCTTTTCCTGCAGTTCGCCAGCTTGTTTTTCGATGTGAGCCATCTTAAACCTCTTCCTTAGAACTGAAGGCCAGCTTCACGGGCAGCATCTGCCAGTGCCTGGACTCGACCATGATATTGGAAACCGGAACGGTCAAAGGATACTTTTGCAATCCCTTTTTCCAACGCGCGCTCAGCCAGAGCTTTACCTACGGCTGCTGCTGCGTCTTTGTTACCGGAATACTTCAATTGCTCAGCAATAGCTTTTTCTACAGTAGAAGCGGCTACCAGTACTTCAGAACCATTTGGAGCAATTACCTGTGCGTAAATGTGACGCGGGGTACGATGTACCACCAGGCGGGTTGCACCCAGTTCTCTGAGCTTACGGCGTGCGCGGGTCGCACGACGGATACGAGCAGATTTCTTATCCATAGTGTTACCTTACTTCTTCTTAGCCTCTTTGGTACGCACGACTTCGTCGGCGTAACGGACACCCTTGCCTTTATATGGCTCAGGACGGCGGTAGGCACGCAGATCTGCAGCAACCTGGCCAATTACCTGCTTATCAGCGCCTTTCAGCACGATTTCAGTTTGGCTTGGGCATTCAGCAGTAATACCTGCTGGCAGCTGATGATCGATTGGGTGAGAGAAGCCCAAGGCTAAATTCACCACATTGCCTTTAACGGCAGCACGATAACCAACACCTACCAGTTGAAGCTTCTTGGTGAAGCCTTCGGTAACACCGACAACCATTGCGTTCAGCAGAGCACGCGTAGTACCCGCTTGGGCCCATGCGTTAACAAAACCTTCGCGTGGAGCGAAAGTCAGTGCGTTGGCTTCTTGCGTAACGATAACGGCTTCATGGACTGTACGAGTCAGCTCGCCGTTCTTACCCTTAATCGAAATAACCTGACCGTTGAGTTTTACCTCTACGCCGGCAGGAATGACGACGGGTGCTTTTGCAACACGAGACATTCTTTCCTCCCGAATTAAGCTACGTAGCAGATAATCTCGCCACCAAGACCAGCTTGGCGAGCTGCACGATCGGTCATAACACCTTTAGAGGTAGAAATAACAGCGATACCCAAACCGGCCATAACTTTTGGCAGTGCATCTTTTTTCTTATAGATACGCAGACCTGGACGGCTGATACGCTGAATGCTTTCTACCACTGCCTTGCCCTGGAAGTACTTCAGTACCAGTTCCAGAACAGGCTTGGCGTCGCCTTCGACTTTGAAATCTTCAATAAAACCTTCTTCCTTCAGCACGTTGGCAATCGCCACTTTCAGCTTGGAGGAAGGCATGGTGACCGCAACTTTGTTCGCGGCTTGACCGTTACGGATACGGGTCAGCATATCCGCGATCGGATCTTGCATGCTCATCTGTCTTTACTCCCGTGATTCAATTGGTAATTACCAGCTAGCCTTTTTCAAGCCTGGTACTTCACCGCGCATGGCGGCTTCACGTAACTTGATACGGCTCAACCCGAATTTGCCCACATAACCATGTGGACGGCCAGTTTGGCGGCAGCGTTTACGCTGACGAGACGGGCTGGAATCACGCGGCAGAGTCTGCAGTTTAAGAACCGCATCCCAACGATCTTCGTCGGATGAGTTCACACCAGAGATAATAGCTTTTAATTCCTCGCGTTTAGCGCGGTATTTGTTAGCTAGTTTCACGCGAACAACTTCGCGTGCTTTCATTGATTGCTTAGCCATCAGTAACCCTGCCTTACTTGCGGAACGGGAAGTTAAAAGCAGCCAACAATGCGCGGCCTTCATCATCAGATTTCGCACTAGTGGTAATGGTAATATCCAAACCACGAACGCGATCGACTTTGTCGTAGTCGATTTCTGGGAAGATGATTTGCTCACGCACACCCATGCTGTAGTTACCACGGCCGTCGAATGACTTAGCAGACAAGCCACGGAAGTCACGGATACGTGGAACAGCAATGGAAATCAGACGCTCAAAGAACTCCCACATGCGTTCGCCACGCAGAGTTACTTTACAGCCGATCGGATAGCCCTGGCGGATTTTGAAGCCTGCAACAGATTTGCGTGCTTTGGTGATAAACGGCTTTTGACCGGAGATTGCTGCCAAGTCAGCTGCTGCATTGTCCAGCAGTTTCTTATCAGCGATCGCTTCACCAACACCCATATTCAGGGTGATCTTCTCGACCCGAGGGACTTGCATGACAGAGTTGTAATCAAACTGAGACATCAGTTGTTTGACTACCTCGTCTTTGTAGTAATCATGCAGTTTCGCCATCGTCATACTCCAAATTACTTGATAGTTTCGCTATTTGATTTGAAGAAACGGACTTTTTTGCCGTCTTCGAATCTAAAGCCTACACGGTCAGCCTTACCAGTAGCCGCGTTGAAGAGAGCAATGTTAGAAACCTGAATAGCAGCTTCTTTTTCAACAATGCCACCTGGTTGGTTCAGGGCCGGTACAGGCTTCTGATGTTTCTTAACCAGGTTGATCCCTTCAACAATGACCTTACTAGCAGACAGGACACTTTTTACTTTACCGCGTTTACCTTTGTCTTTCCCGGTAATCACGATAACTTCGTCATCACGACGGATTTTCGCTGCCATGGTTCGCTCCTTAGAGTACTTCTGGTGCCAGAGAGATAATTTTCATGAACTTCTCATTACGCAGTTCACGAGTTACCGGCCCAAAAATACGCGTACCGATAGGCTGCTCGCTGTTATTGTTTAAAATAACGCATGCATTACCATCGAAGCGAATGACAGAACCGTCCGGGCGACGTACACCCTTCTTGGTGCGCACCACTACCGCCTTCAGCACATCGCCTTTCTTCACCTTACCGCGAGGAATTGCTTCCTTGATGGTAATTTTGATGATGTCGCCGACGCCTGCGTAGCGACGGTGCGAGCCACCTAGAACCTTGATACACATTACGCGACGTGCACCGGAGTTGTCGGCCACGTTCAGCATAGTCTGTTCTTGGATCATGTTAGTGCTCCGCTAATGTCAACTACAACTTTAGGACCTATTACTAGGTCGTTGAAAAGCCCCATAACTGAGGGCGCAGCATTATAACACCGCATCCAAAGTATGGGTAGAAAAAATAAACGGCTCACTTTCTGAGCCGTTTATTAAGTTAGAGCCAGCTACTCTATTACAGAATCGCTTTCTCTACAACGCGAACCAGCGTCCAAGACTTAGTCTTAGACAGTGGACGGCATTCGCGGATTTCTACCACGTCGCCGATACCACATTCATTGTTCTCGTCGTGTACGTGCAGCTTAGTCGTACGCTTGATGAACTTCCCGTAAATCGGGTGCTTCACCGTACGTTCGATAGCAACAACCATGGATTTCTCCATTTTGTCACTAACAACACGACCTTGCAGAGTACGGATAATATCTGTCATTTACGCACCCGCCTTTTCAGTCAGTAAAGTCTTAACACGTGCGACATTACGACGCACTTGCTTCAACAGGTGAGTTTGTTGCAGTTGGCCACTCGCCGCCTGCATGCGTAAGTTAAATTGCTCACGCAGCAGGTTGAGCAGCTCAGTGTTCAGCTCTTCAACACTTTTTTGACGCAGCTCTTGTGCTTTCATTACATCACCGTCTTAGTTACAAAGGTGGTTTTGATCGGCAGTTTCGCTGCTGCCAGCTTGAATGCTTCACGGGCGACTTCTTCCGGTACACCGTCCATTTCGTACAGGACTTTACCAGGTTGGATCAGGGCAACCCAATACTCCACGTTACCCTTACCTTTACCCATACGCACTTCAAGCGGCTTCTCGGTGATTGGTTTGTCCGGGAATACACGGATCCAAATCTTACCTTGACGCTTAACTGCACGAGTCATTGCACGACGAGCTGCTTCGATTTGACGAGCAGTCAGACGGCCACGGCCAACAGCTTTCAGACCGAAAGTGCCGAAGCTAACATCCGTACCTTGCGCCAGACCACGGTTGCGGCCCTTGTGCACCTTACGGAATTTTGTACGCTTTGGTTGTAACATCAGCGACTCTCCTTACTTGCGGCCTTTACGCTGCTGCTTTTTAGGTTGAGCAGCCGGTTCCGGTTGTTCAACTGCAGCCATACCACCCAGGATCTCACCTTTGAAGATCCATACCTTAACGCCGATTACACCATAAGTGGTGTGCGCTTCAGATGTGTTGTAATCGATATCCGCACGCAGTGTATGCAACGGAACACGACCTTCACGGTACCATTCGGTACGCGCGATTTCAGCACCGCCAAGACGGCCACTTACTTCAACTTTGATACCTTTAGCGCCAAGACGCATTGCGTTCTGTACCGCACGCTTCATAGCACGACGGAACATAACGCGACGTTCCAGCTGTGAAGTGATGCTGTCAGCAACCAATTTAGCGTCAAGTTCCGGTTTACGGACTTCGGCGATGTTAATTTGCGCAGGAACGCCAGCGATATCCGCTACGACCTTACGCAGTTTTTCGACATCTTCACCTTTCTTGCCGATAACGATGCCTGGACGAGCAGTGTGAATAGTCACACGGATGCTCTTCGCAGGACGCTCGATAACGATGCGCGAAACGGAAGCTTTCGCCAGTTCTTTAGTCAAGAATTGGCGAACTTTAAAGTCGCTGTCCAGGTTGTCAGCGAATTCTTTGGTATTCGCATACCAAGTAGAGTTCCAAGGTTTGACAATACCCAGGCGAATACCATTAGGATGTACTTTCTGACCCATTGCTAGTCTCCAGAGTCTCAGCGATCGGACACAACCACAGTAATGTGGCTGGTGCGCTTCAGGATGCGATCTGCACGACCTTTTGCACGCGGCATAATGCGCTTCATGCTTGGGCCTTCGTCGACGAAAATTTTCGTGACTTTCAGATCATCGATGTCAGCGCCATCGTTGTGTTCTGCGTTAGCAATGGCAGACTCCAGCACTTTCTTAACCAGACCAGCAGCTTTCTTGTTGGTGTAGGTCAGAGTTTCCAGAGCTTGCGACACTTTCTTACCGCGGATCAGGTCAGCAACAAGGCGAACCTTCTGAGCAGAAGAACGAGCGTGGCGATGTTTAGCGATAGTTTCCATCTCTTCCTCCTACCTTAGCGCTTTTTAGCTTTTTTATCAGCCGCATGGCCGCGATAAGTACGAGTCGGCGCGAATTCACCCAGTTTGTGACCGACCATTTCATCGGAAACGAACACTGGTACGTGCTGACGACCATTATGGACAGCGATGGTCAAACCGATCATGTTAGGAAAGATCGTTGAACGACGGGACCAAGTGCGCAAAGGCTTCTTGTCACCGCTTTCCACCGCTTTCTCTACCTTCTTCAGCAAGTGCAGGTCAATAAAAGGACCTTTCTTGAGAGAACGTGGCATGGCTTATCCTCTAATTATTTTTTACTACGGCGACGTACGATGAACTTGTCAGTACGCTTGTTGCTACGGGTCTTCTTACCTTTGGTCTGAACGCCCCACGGAGTTACCGGGTGCTTACCAAAGTTACGACCTTCACCACCACCGTGCGGGTGGTCGACTGGGTTCATCGCCGTACCGCGAACGGTAGGACGAACACCACGCCAACGTGCAGCACCTGCTTTACCCAGAACGCGAAGCATATGTTCAGCGTTACCGACTTCACCCAGGGTGGCGCGGCAATCAACTGGAACTTTACGCATTTCGCCTGAACGCAAACGCAGAGTTACATAGGAACCATCACGTGCAACGATCTGAACGTAGGCACCAGCAGAACGCGCCAACTGGCCGCCTTTACCTGGTTTCATTTCTACGTTGTGAACCGTTGAACCGACTGGGATGTTACGCATCGGCAGGGTGTTACCTGCTTTGATTGCAGCATCAACACCAGATTGGATCTGGTCACCAGCTTTCAGGCCTTTTGGCGCTAGGATATAACGGCGTTCGCCGTCTTTGTACAGAACCAGCGCGATATTCGCGGAACGGTTCGGATCGTACTCCAGACGCTCAACCACAGCAGGGATACCATCTTTGTTGCGTTTGAAGTCAACCAGACGATAATGTTGCTTGTGGCCACCACCGATATGACGGGTGGTGATACGGCCATTGTTGTTACGACCACCGCTTTTGCTCATTTTTTCAAGCAGCGGGGCATAAGGTTTACCCTTGTGCAGCTCAGGGTTAACCACTTTAACAACGTGGCGACGACCCGGAGATGTAGGTTTACATTTAACAATTGCCATTGTTCTTACTCCTCCGACTTACTCTGCGCCGCCGATGAAGTCCAGGTTCTGGCCTTCTTTCAGGGTGACGTAAGCTTTTTTCCAGTCGCTACGACGACCAACACGCTGACCGTGACGCTTCACTTTCCCTTTAACTACCAGGGTGTTCACGTCTTCGACTTCGACTTCAAACAGTTTCTGCACTGCAGCTTTGATTTCTGCTTTGGTCGCGTCTTTGGCAACTTTGAGAACGATGGTGTTACTTTTTTCCATCGCTGCGGATGCTTTTTCAGATACGTGCGGTGCACGCAGCACTTTCAGCAAACGTTCTTCACGGATCATGCCAGCATCTCCTCAACTTGCTTCACAGCATCAGCAGTCATAACCACTTTGTCGAAGGCGATCAGGCTAACTGGGTCGATACCTGCTACATCGCGCACGTCTACCTTGTACAGGTTACGTGCAGCCAGGAACAGATTCTCATCCAGTTCACCGGTCACGATCAGCACATCTTCCAGCGCCATATCTTTCAGTTTCTGTGCCAGCAGCTTAGTTTTAGGCGCTTCTACAGAGAACTTCTCGACAACGATCAGACGATCTTGACGTACCAGTTCGGACAGGATGCTTTTCAGCGCGCCGCGGTACATCTTTTTGTTTACTTTCTGACTGTGGTCCTGTGGCTTAGCAGCGAAGGTCACACCACCGGAACGCCAGATCGGGCTCTTTACAGAACCTGAACGCGCACGGCCAGTACCTTTCTGGCGCCACGGTTTTTTACCGGAACCAGTCACTTCAGCACGGGTCTTCTGAGCACGGGTACCTTGACGGGCACCTGCTGCATAAGCAACAACAACCTGGTGTACCAGCGCTTCGTTGAAATCACGACCGAAGGTAGTTTCGGAAACAGTCAGCGCGCTTTGCGCGTCTTTCAATACTAATTCCATTGCTATCCCCTTACGCCTTCACAGCTGGTTTAACGATCAGGTTACCGCCGGTAGCGCCCGGTACAGCACCCTTAACCAGCAGCAGGTTGCGCTCAGCGTCAACACGTACTACGTCCAGGCTTTGAACGGTTACACGCTCGTCACCCAGGTGGCCAGCCATTTTCTTGCCTTTGAACACTTTGCCCGGAGTCTGGTTCTGACCGATAGAACCCGGAACGCGGTGTGACAAGGAGTTACCGTGGGTAGCGTCTTGGGTACGGAAATTCCAGCGCTTAACAGTGCCAGCAAAACCTTTACCTTTAGAAGTACCGGTAACATCGACTTTTTTAACGTCAGCGAAGATTTCTACGCTGATTTCTTGACCTGCTGCGAACTCTTGACCTTCTTCAAGGCGGAATTCCCACAGACCACGGCCAGCTTCAACGCCAGCTTTAGCGAAATGGCCCGCTTCCGGTTTGGTCACACGGTTAGCTTTTTTGCTACCGGTAGTGACCTGAATGGCACGGTACCCGTCGGTCGCCAGGTCTTTAACCTGAGTCACGCGGTTCGCTTCAATTTCAATCACGGTTACTGGGATAGAAACGCCATCTTCAGTGAAGATACGGGTCATACCCACTTTTTTACCGACTAAACCAATCATTGTTTCAACCTCTCAATCGCTCAATGACCTGATTAACCCAGGCTGATCTGCACGTCTACACCGGCAGCCAGATCCAGACGCATCAGAGCATCAACGGTTTTCTCGGTTGGCTCAACGATGTCAACCAGACGCTTGTGAGTGCGGATCTCGTACTGATCACGCGCATCTTTGTTGACGTGCGGAGAGATCAGAACGGTAAAGCGCTCTTTGCGAGTTGGCAGCGGGATCGGACCACGGACTTGCGCACCAGTGCGCTTGGCAGTCTCGACGATTTCCGCGGTTGATTGATCGATCAGACGATGATCAAACGCTTTCAGGCGGATACGGATTCTTTGGTTCTGCATGAGACCAGAGCTCCAATTATTTATAAACGTAAATAATTACTCCTCGCACCCATTTCGATTGATGGGGGAGTGTAATCGTCAACATATAACCCCCATATCGGGAGTATTGTTCGAAAGGCAAAACAAACCTGCCAATCGACTGATTCGCTAAAATCAGGCTTGCCAAGATTAGGTAAGCCCGCGCATTATACGCAAAACGGGCCAGGTTGCAAGCCACAGATGGGAATATGTTCAGAATTACAGCAACTCTGGCAGTCTTTGGCTTTCAGCGATGCAATAAGGGAAGGAAGTGCGAAGAGTAAGCAACGCCCCCTTAACCTGACCGCACTGACTGCGAGTCAGGTAGGGAGCAATGGAAATCAGTCTTTCCGCTCGAGTATCTGTGCTTGGGCATAATTTTGGATCCCGAGACGCTCGATCAAACTTAACTCAGTTTCCAGCCAGTCAATGTGGGCTTCTTCGTCAGCTAAAACATCTTTCATCAGGTCGCGACTGACATAATCATGAATGGAATCGGCGTAAGCTATGCCTTCACGTAGGTTTTTAGCTCCTTCCAGTTCCAACGCCAAGTCAGACCTAAGCATCTCTTCAATATCTTCGCCAATATTTAACTTACCGAGATCCTGCAGATTAGGTATCCCCTCGAGAAACAAAATACGCTCGATGTAGCGATCGGCATGTTTCATTTCATCAATGGATTCGTGATATTCCTTCTCGTTCAAACGCGTCAGGCCCCAGTTTTTGAACATTCGCGCATGCAGGAAATATTGATTGATGGCAACTAACTCGTTACCGAGCAGTTTATTGAGATGAGCAATGAGTTTTTTATCACCTTTCATAAGCATGTCCTCCTGAACAGTTCTAGAAGTGTAGAACCTGCAGAACAGGAGTCAAAAAATAACCATAGCTTTTATTAGGCGACTTCGTGCATGTGGATAATAGCCGCGCGTTCCTCCACCATGATTTGTCTTGCCTGGCGAATACATTTCCCACAATCGGTCCCAAACGGCACTAAGTCGCGTAATTGCTTCATGGTATGGGGGTTGTGCTGACGAACCGCCTTGCGGATTGCTTTATCAGTCACGGCATTACACAGACAGACGTACATAAGGATAGGCCTACTTCTTAACCGATGGGTTAATTCTAAATGGGAATCGTTTTTATTTCAATTAGCATCCGTAAAAATTGGATAAAAAAAGGGCACCGAAGTGCCCTCTTAGTACTGATAAGTTAATGGCGATTAAGCGATAACTTTAGCAACAACGCCCGCACCTACAGTACGGCCGCCTTCACGGATTGCGAAACGCAGACCGTCGTCCATTGCGATTGGGTGAATCAGGGTAACAACCATGTTCACGTTATCGCCAGGCATAACCATCTCTACGCCTTCTGGCAGTTCGATGGTACCGGTCACGTCAGTAGTACGGAAGTAGAACTGTGGACGGTAGCCTTTGAAGAATGGAGTATGACGACCACCTTCTTCTTTGCTCAGGATATACACTTCTGAGTCAAACTTGGTGTGTGGCTTGATTGAACCTGGCTTCGCCAGAACCTGACCACGTTCGATATCTTCACGCTTGATACCACGCAGCAGAACACCCACGTTCTCACCCGCACGGCCTTCGTCCAGCAGTTTGCGGAACATTTCTACGCCAGTACAGGTAGACTTAACGGTGTCTTTGATACCGACGATTTCAACTTCTTCACCCACCTTGATGATACCGCGCTCAACACGACCGGTAACAACGGTACCACGACCAGAGATGGAGAATACGTCTTCGATTGGCAGCAGGAATGGCTTGTCAATCGCACGCTCTGGTTCTGGGATGTAAGAATCCAGGTGACCAGCCAGTTCGATGATCTTCGCTTCCCACTCTGGCACGCCATTCAGCGCTTGCAGAGCTGAACCACGAACCACTGGCAGATCATCACCCGGGAAGTCATAGGCAGACAGAAGTTCACGCACTTCCATTTCTACCAGCTCCAGCAGCTCTTCATCATCAACCATGTCACATTTGTTCATGAACACGATGATGTAAGGAACGCCAACCTGACGGCCCAACAGGATGTGCTCACGGGTCTGTGGCATTGGGCCATCAGTTGCAGCAACAACCAGAATAGCGCCGTCCATCTGAGCAGCACCGGTGATCATGTTTTTCACGTAGTCGGCGTGCCCTGGGCAGTCAACGTGCGCGTAGTGACGGCTCGGGGTATCGTACTCAACATGAGAGGTGTTGATGGTGATACCACGTGCTTTTTCTTCTGGCGCGTTATCGATCTGGTCGAAAGCACGTGCGTTACCGCCGTAGGTTTTAGCCAGTACGGTGGTGATTGCAGCAGTCAGGGTAGTTTTACCGTGGTCAACGTGGCCGATAGTACCAACGTTAACGTGCGGTTTGGAACGTTCAAATTTTTCTTTAGACACGGCTATATTCCTTACTCTTATGCCCCTCCTCATGGAGAGAGCACTGGATCAATGTTTTAAACCCGACAGCTTATTTACCACGGGCTTCGATAACGGCCTGAGCGACGTTGTTCGGCGCTTCAGCATACTTCAGGAACTCCATGGAGTATGAAGCACGGCCCTGGGTCTGAGAACGCAGGTCAGTAGCATAACCAAACATTTCAGACAGTGGAACCTGAGCGCGAACGGTTTTACCGGTGGCAGTATCATCCATGCCTTCGATCATACCGCGACGACGGTTCAAGTCACCAATGACGTCACCCATGTAATCTTCAGGGGTTTCGACTTCAACCTTCATCACTGGCTCAAGCAGAACTGGCTTGGCTTTCTTAAATGCGTCTTTAAACGCAATAGAAGCAGCCAATTTAAACGCCAATTCAGAGGAGTCAACATCATGGTAAGAACCGAAGTGCAGGCGCACCTTGATGTCAACAACCGGGTAGCCTGCCAGAGGACCAGACTTAAGCTGTTCCTGCATGCCTTTATCAACGGCTGGGATGAATTCCTTAGGAATTGTACCACCCACGATATCGTTGACAAATTCATAACCAGCACCACCTGGAGGCAATGGCATCATATCGATCACAACGTGACCATACTGACCGCGACCACCAGACTGCTTGGCGTGCTTACCTTCAATGTCTTTAACAGTTTCACGAATCGTTTCACGATAGGCAACCTGCGGCTTACCGACGTTCGCTTCAACGTTAAATTCACGACGCATACGGTCAACCAGTACATCCAGGTGCAGTTCGCCCATACCCGCGATGATAGTTTGACCTGATTCTTCATCAGTCCATACGCGGAATGATGGATCTTCCTTCGCCAGACGGCCCAGAGCCAGACCCATTTTTTCCTGGTCGGCTTTAGTTTTCGGCTCAACAGCAACCGAAATTACCGGATCCGGGAATTCCATACGTTCCAGAATGATCGGGTTAGCCGGATCACACAGGGTGTCACCGGTAGTAACGTCTTTCAGACCGATAGCCGCAGCGATGTCACCAGCACGAACTTCTTTGATCTCTTCACGCTTGTTGGCGTGCATCTGAACGATACGGCCCAGACGCTCACGCTGCGCTTTTACTGAGTTCAGTACGGTATCACCAGAGTTAACCACACCGGAGTACACGCGGAAGAACGTCAGGTTACCCACGAATGGGTCGGTCGCAATCTTGAACGCCAGTGCCGAGAACGGCTCTTTGTCATCGGAATGACGCACTGCTGGCGTGTCTTTACCATCGTCCAACATACCGTTGATAGCTTCAACGTCAGTTGGTGCTGGCAGATATTCAACGACCGCATCCAGCATTGCCTGTACGCCTTTGTTTTTAAACGCAGAACCACAGGTAACCAGAATGATTTCGTTTTTCAGCACGCGCTGACGCAGAGCTTTCTTGATTTCTTCCTCGGTCAGCTCTTCGCCGCCCAAGTATTTGTCCATCAGCTCTTCAGAAGCTTCCGCCGCTGACTCAACCAGATTCTGGTGCCATTCGTCAGCCAGCTCTTGCATATCCGCAGGGATGTCTTCGTATACGAAAGACACGCCTTGGTCAGCATCGCTCCAGTTGATCGCTTTCATTTTCACCAGGTCAACAACACCGGTGAATTTCTCTTCTGCGCCGATCGCCAGTTGCAATGGAACTGGGTTCGCTGCCAGACGAGATTTAAGCTGACCAACAACTTTCAGGAAGTTAGCACCCATACGGTCCATTTTGTTAACGAACGCGATGCGTGGAACTTTGTATTTGTTCGCCTGACGCCATACGGTTTCAGACTGCGGCTGAACACCACCAACCGCACAGTAAACCATTACTGCACCATCAAGAACACGCATGGAACGTTCTACTTCGATAGTGAAGTCAACGTGCCCTGGGGTATCGATGATGTTAATACGGTGTGGTTCAAACTGCTTGGCCATACCCGACCAGAAAGCGGTGGTCGCAGCGGAAGTGATGGTAATACCACGTTCCTGTTCCTGCTCCATCCAGTCCATGGTCGCGGTGCCTTCGTGCGTTTCACCAATCTTATGGTTTACACCGGTATAGAACAGGATACGTTCGGTAGTGGTGGTCTTACCGGCGTCGATGTGGGCACTGATACCGATATTACGGTAGCGCGCAATGGGTGTTGTACGAGCCATTTGATTCCTCTATTGCCTTGGGCGTTCAAGTGTAAACCAAGCGGGCTAACGACTTGACGCGCCCGCTTGGTTAGCATAACTACAGCATGGTAATTACCAGCGGTAGTGGGCGAACGCCTTGTTGGCTTCTGCCATACGGTGAACGTCTTCACGCTTCTTAACGGCAGAACCTTTGTTCTCCGCTGCGTCAGACAGTTCATTCGCCAGGCGCAGAGCCATGGATTTATCACCACGTTTACGAGCAGCATCAACGATCCAGCGCATTGCCAGGGCATTACGACGAACCGGACGAACTTCAACAGGTACCTGGTAAGTCGAGCCACCAACGCGGCGAGACTTAACTTCTACAGTCGGACGAACGTTGTCGAGAGCGACTTCAAAAGCTTCCAGGTGGCCTTTACCAGAACGCTGGGCCAGGGTTTCCAGCGCGGTATAGACGATTGCTTCTGCGGTAGATTTTTTACCATCTACCATCAGGATATTTACAAATTTAGCCAACAGTTCAGATCCGAACTTAGGATCTGGCAGGATTTTACGTTGACCAATGACGCGACGACGTGGCATGGAAATACTCCGTTTTTAATTCAGGATTGTCCAAAACTCTACGAGTTTATTTTGACATTTAAAGTGAAAATGTTTGGCCTTACTTAACGAAGAACCATTAAGCCTTTGGCTTCTTCACGCCGTACTTGGAACGAGCTTGCTTACGGTCTTTAACACCGGAGCAGTCAAGTGCGCCACGAACGGTGTGATAACGCACACCTGGCAGGTCTTTAACACGACCACCGCGGATCAGGATCACGGAGTGTTCCTGCAGGTTATGACCTTCACCACCGATGTAAGAACTTACTTCAAAACCGTTAGTCAAACGCACACGGCAGACTTTACGCAGTGCAGAGTTTGGTTTCTTCGGAGTGGTAGTATATACGCGGGTACATACACCACGTTTTTGCGGGCAAGCTTCCAGCGCTGGAACGTTGCTTTTAGCAGCCTTCACAGAGCGTGGTTTGCGAACCAGCTGATTAATTGTTGCCATTAAAAAGCTCCTGGTTTTTGCTTCGTAAACATGTGATAAATCACCTCGTATGCACTACTGGCAAAGTACGAGGACGCAGAATTTTATGGCTGACCAGTAGAGGTGTCAAGAAATATACAACATACCACACATTACCAAGCCATTTGGCCCGGGTGCTTCTCGGTCAATTCAACGAAGTGAGTATAGCTGATGAGCGTAATATTGTGTGAAATATAGCCAGACAACCCTCTGGCCTCCACATCGTCCTGCAGCGCATAAAGGGATATCGGGGCTTTGAGCAATAAATCAAGGGGAGTACTGCCAGCAAGCCCTGCCAGCACACCATCCTGCAACAGCAGCAAGGCATCACCCGATGCGGTGAGCCGTAACAAGGCAGGTAAATCACATTGGTTCGGGGAATGGTTCAGGGTATACAGCATCAAAATATCCTACTAGAAAGTCATCACCACATCATAACCAGCCAGTTTCTGGCGCAGCATTTCTGCTGGCAGTACCTCGGCCTCCAGCACCCAACCTGTCGCCTGCTGCAAACCGCGCTCGCGCAGTGCCGTTTCGCAGAGATAACAGTTTTCGATGTCATACAGCGGCAACACACCGAAAGTGGCGATGTAGTTACGGGCCATAATCTTTTCAGGCTGTTGCCCCGGCAAAAGCTGTAGCACCCCGTCACCGATAAAGAAGACGCCAATATCTTCGCTCAGCGCCGAAGTCGCAAGCAGCGCATCCAGCCCCTCTCTGCCAGCGGAACTACCATGCGGTCCTTGGGTAAAAACAAACGCCACTCGTTTCATCTTGCTCTCTTAAAACTGCACCAGGCGATCGCAACTCAACGCCGCTTCAGCTAACGCCCCCAAACCGCTAAGGGTAAACCCTTCCTGCAGGTTGGCCGCTGCCAACCCAAGCTGAGCAGCCTCTCGTTCATCCGTGATTCCGCGTCGCAAAGCGGCAGCCACACAAACGTTGAGCTCAATAGCGTGTTGTCTGGACAGCGTTACCCAGGCTTTTATCAAATCAAACTCATCGCTCGCCGGAGAAGTCAGCTGATTAGCATTCAATACGCCTTCGCGATAAAAAAACACGCTGGAAATCCTATGCCCCGCAGCCAGCAACGCCCGAGCAAATTGCCAGGCGCTGCTGGCCTGCTGGGTTCCATACGCCGGGCCAGTGACCAGCAGGCAGTAATTCAGCATCAACGCTCATTTCCCAGCAGATCGCCACTTTTAAACTGGCGAATATACAGATACACCGTATGTTTAGAGATATTCAAACGTTCAGCAACTTGGTTAATCGCGTCTTTGATATCAAAAATGCCTTTTTCGTAGAGATTGAGCACTATCTGGCGATTTTTAGCGTTATTGGACACGTTGCGATCAATATTCACCTCCTCGATAGTAAACTCCAACGTCTGAGCAACCAGATCGTCAACCGAAGAGGCAAAGTTCACCGAAGAAGCCACTTCCTGGGTTGCTGGCGGCATAAACGTCTGTATTACCTGAGAGAATGGCACATCGAGGTTCATGTTGATACACAGCAGGCCGATAACGCGCTGTTCGCGGTTTCGAATGGCGATAGTGACCGATTTCATCAGCACGCCGCTTTTAGCCCGGGTGAAATAGGCCTGGGAAACGCTGCTATCAGCGCCAGCCATGTCATGCAGCATACGCAGGGCCAAATCGGTGATAGGTGAACCAATTTTACGCCCGGTATGTTCGCCATTAGCGATCCGCACCGCTGAACATTTCAGGTCTTCCAACGAATGCAGCACGATTTCGCAGTGAGCACCAATCAACATCGCCAGGCCGTCGACCACAGCTTCGTACGATTTCAGGATTTCATGGTCCGTTTGGCTAAACGGACGCTCATTCAGCAAATCAAGTTCACTGGCTTCGCTGGATAAAAGCGAATTAGACATCGAAGATACCACCCTCATAGATCGCCTGTACCAAGGGACGCCGCTGAAACTGCCCATACGGATTGAGTAACATCAGCAGAAGGCCAGACACAGCTTTATCCCCGTCGCCCTAAGGGGCAGGCACATGACTCATAAATCCAGACACTGAATCTGGTAAAACCGCCAGATCAACATCCCTGCGTTTGCGCGTGGTAATGACGTTAAGCCCGATGCCCGGCAGGCGTCAAGCAATCAGTAGAGGGAGGAATAAAACTTGCAGGGGATTTTGCATTATTCGGTGGGCTTAAAATGACAACCGCCACGAAGGGCATTCGCGGCGGTTGGTAAAATACGCTTATTTGGCTTTAGCGTCTGCTGCTGGCTCTTCAGCCGCTTTCTCTTCTACTGCTTTCTCTTCTGTCGCTTTTTCGTCCGCTTTAGCCGCTGGTTTCACATCCAGCAGTTCAACGTCAAACACCAGAGTGGAGTTAGCCGGAATACCTGGGACACCAGTTTTGCCGTAAGCCAACGCTGGCGGGATAACCAGCTTGATTTTGCCGCCTTTCTTGATCTGCTTCAGGCCTTCGGTCCAGCCTGGGATCACACCGTCCAGACGGAATGACAGCGGCTCGCCACGAGTGTAAGAGTTGTCAAACTCAGTACCATCAGTCAGCGTACCTTTGTAGTTCACTACGACGGTATCGCTGTCTTTCGGTGCTTCACCCGTACCTTCTTTCTCTACCAGATACAGCAAGCCAGACTCGGTCTTCTTCACGCCTTTCTCTTTGGCGAAAGTTTCGCTGTATTTAGCGCCTTTCTCTTCATTTTCTTTCGCATCTTTCTCCATCTTGGCCTGAGCAGATGCTTTCACGCGAGCTTCAAAACTCTGCAGGGTTTTCTCGATATCGGCATCGTTCAATTTGCTCTTATTGGCAAACGCATCCTGAACGCCGGAGATCAGTTGGTCTTTATCCAACGCGATGCCCAGTTTTTCTTGTTCTTTCAGCGAGTTTTCCATGTAACGACCCAGTGAAGCACCCAGAGCGTAGGCAGCCTGCTCATCGTCATTCTTGAACTTGCCAGTGCTTGGCGCTTCTGCTGGTTTAGCTGCTTCAGTAGCTGGCGCAGCAGCGTCAGCTGCAGGTTTGGCCGCATCAGCCGCCATAACATGAGACGCATTCAGAGCGAAAGCCATAGTGGTTGCCAGAAGCGTGACTTTAAACAAAGATTTCATCCATTTCTCCAGTGTCTGAAGCAATGCCTCAAACGATCATTAAGTAAGTTAGCCGGGCTACTATAGCTGCCTGAAACAAAACAAAACAGTCACACAGATAACCAATCGAGCCAAACTGTGACCCTAAATTTGCCTACAAGTTCCTAGACTTTGTCTATCCCGCTGATAATTAAGAGCCTTCTCATTTTACAGCCACTGCGGGATTATCGCCCTACGGCTCGAAATACCCTTTATTCTCAGCACATCCTAGAGATGTCATGGGATGCACAAACGCCATGCTCATAAATAGCGCAGCGCAAAGCTGGCAGCTACTGTTAACATAGCGCCAGTATCCCGGATTGAACAGTGCCAGAGGTAATATCATGCACAATATCGACAACGAAAGTCTGTTAAAGCGGCTGGAAGAGTTGGAAAGCCGTCAGGCATTTCAGGAGGTCACTATTGAAGAACTCAATCAAACTGTCATACAACATCAGCTAGAAATGTTGAAACTGCAGGAGCAGCTACGGCTACTCACCGATAAGTTGCGCGCTACACAGCCTTCCATGATCGCCCCGCAGTCAGAAGAGACGCCACCGCCACACTACTAAAAAGGCCGCCGAAGCGACCTTTCTCTTGCAGTGACATGCTGTGATTAGTGGCAACCACAACCGCCGTTACCACCGCAACCACCTTTCTTACCGTGGTCATGGCCTTCGTGGTCATGACCGTGACCACCACAGCAGCCGTCACCGTGTTCATGATGATGATCGTGTGCGCCATGTACGTGCCCATGAGCCAGTTCTTCTTCTGTCGCTTCACGGATCGCAACCACTTCTACATGGAAGTTCAGATTCTGGCCAGCCAGCATATGGTTGCCATCAACCACGACATGATCGCCATCCACTTCAGTGATCTCGACCGGGACCGGGCCCTGATCGGTGTCAGCCAGGAAGCGCATGCCTACTTGCAGCTCATCAACACCCATAAAGACGTCTTTTGGCACGCGCTGCACCAGGTTTTCGTCAAAGTCGCCATAAGCTTCGTTGGCACCAACATGCACATCAAAACTATCGCCCGCGCTGTGGCCTTCGAGCGCTTTTTCCAGACCTGTGATCAGAGAACCATGCCCGTGCAGATAGTCCAACGGTGCACTCACCGGAGACTCATCAACCAAAACACCGTCTTCTGTACGCACTTGGTAAGCCAGGCTGACCACCAAGTCTTTTGCTACTTTCATGATATCTCCTACCATTGGATACCCTTCTTACTTGAAGCTGCAGGGGGGTTGGCTGCAGGCGTTCACCCCAGTCACATAGTTGGCTATGCTCCTGGGGACTCACACCTTGGCCGCCTACCTGCAACTCCAAGTACTTTGGGTAGAAACTAAATCGGTGAAGATTGTATCGGAAATCTGCACCGCTGTACCCTTCAGCATAAAAAATCACGGCAGATAACGCTACTCGGGATGGAAAATACCGATTACCTGTTCCTGCGGGCGCACATGTTTCTCCACCTGTTGTTCGGTCTGGCGCTGATGGTGCCCACACTTGACACATTCCACCACTTCAACCCGATCTTCGCGCCAGATTGCCAACGTATCCATGGCGTTACAGCTTGGGCAAACCGCACCGGCGATAAATCTTTTACGTGTTGCAGACATCATTGTGCTCCCAGTTATTCGTGTTCATCCCAAGCGTCATACTGCCGTTTTTCTTTTTGCATTTCGCGATGGAACAGTTCTTCCAGTTCACGTCGGGCTTCTTTCACGCGGGAAATCTGCGCCACGTCACCCTGATGTGGCGGCATTAACTCACGCAGCATCCGCATGTCCAAACGCCGGAAGTGCTGCTGAGCCCGATAAGCCTGATGTGGGTGCATGCCAAGCTCCATCAGCGCTTTACGCCCCAGTTCCAGGGCGCTGGAGAACGTTTCACGGCTGAATTGCTTCACCCCAGCCTGTAACAGTTCATGCGCCTCTACACGGCCACGGGCACGCGCCAACAGGGTAAGATTGGGGAAATGTTTCTGACACAGATGAACGATCGCCATCGTATCTTCCGGTTCATTACAGGTAATAACGATAGACTTGGCTTTCTCCGCCCCGGCAGCTCGCAGCAGTTCCAACTCTGTCGCATCACCATAGTAGACTTTATAGCCATAGCGGCGCAGCATCCCAACGGCGCTGACGTCACGCTCCAACACGGTGATACGCATCTTGTTAGCCATCAGCAAACGGCCAATCACCTGACCAAAACGCCCAAAGCCGACGATGATCACCTGCGGATCGTCATCCTCCACGTAAGGAGCCTCTTCACCCTCATCTTTGGCGTTGTAACGGTGCCCTAGAATACGATCAATGACCTGCATCAGCAGTGGCGTGGTCATCATCGACAGCGTCACCACCACCAGCAACAGCGCCAGTTGATCAGAATCCAGCACCTGTTGTGCCAACGCCGCAGAGAACAGGACGAAAGCAAACTCACCGCCCTGGCTAAGGACACCGGCAAACTGTAGGCGTATCGAATGATGCAGGCCAAAAACCCGCGCCAGCGCATACAGCACACCGGACTTAATCGCCACAAGCAGCAGCACGCCCAACAGGATCTCGGTCAAATGGGTATAGAGCACACCAATATTCAGCTCCATACCCACAGAAATAAAGAACAGCCCCAGCAGCAATCCCTTGAACGGTTCAATAGCAATTTCCAGTTCGTGGCGATATTCGCTTTCGGCCAGCAACACACCAGCGATAAAAGTGCCAAGCGCCATGGAAAGGCCAAGGGCCTCCATAAACAGCGCCGCGCCCAACACCACCAGCAACGCTGCGGCAGTAAAGATCTCACGCACGCCAGAAGAAGCGATATAGCGGAACAGCGGGCGCAACAGAAAACGGCCACCAATCAGCATGCCACCGAAGGCGGCCACTTTCATGGCGATTTCCGCCCAATCATCACTGGTGCCACCGCCACCGGCCAGAATCGGAATCAGTGCCAATGCGGGGATCACCGCCATATCCTGGAACAACAGCACCGAGAACCCCAACTGCCCGCCCTCGTTGCGATTCATGCCTTTTTCACGCATCAGTTGCAATGCCATGGCGGTGGAGGACATCGCCAAGCCAATCCCGCCAATCACCGCAGCCTGCCAGGCGAAATGGCTGAAATACAGCAACGCCCCCAGTATCGCCGCAGTGAGCAACACCTGTCCGGCCCCGACACCGAAGATTGAACGGCGCAATTCCCACAGCTTGGCCGGATTCAGTTCCAGCCCGATGATAAACATCAGGAACACCACGCCCAGCTCAGAAAAGTGCAGGATTTCGTCCACATCACGGATAAACCCTAATCCCCACGGGCCAATCGCAATACCGGCGATCAGATACCCCAAGACCGCGCCGATCCCCAAACGGCGGGCGATGGGCACGGTCACCACGGCAGCGAACAGGAACAGCAGTATCGCTGTCAATAAAGACTCCCCTTCCATCACACTCTCCCTGTATGCGGCAACGGGTTGCTCAGCCAATCGCCATAAGCGCTGGCGTGACTCTTCAATACTTCAGTTTTTTGTCGACGAGCCCAATAGACCACCATCGGTGTCAACCAATGCATATGACACATGGCCGCCGTCAGCTCAAACGGACGCAGAATATCTTCAATTGGATAACGGTTGTAACCACCGGTGCGGTAAGCCCCCTCCGGTTCGCCAGTGGTGATCACTGAACGCCAGTACTTGCCCGCCAATGCATTGCCACCGATACCGCTGGCAAAGCCGCGCGCCAACACGCGATCCAGCCACTCTTTCAGTAGGGCCGGGCAGCTATAAGTGTACAAAGGATGTTGAAAAACAATCACCTGATGTTCACGCAGCAGCTGTTGCTCATGGTGGATATCAATAAAGAAATCAGGATAGTGCGCGTAGAGATCGTGCACGGTGACATGATCCAACTGCTGTGCCGGTTGTAACAAAACCCGGTTTGCAACCGAGTCCTGGGATTCCGGATGGGCATACAGCAGCAAAACCTTAGGCGGCTGCGACATCATTCCCCTCCAAAGCGTCGTCAGGGTAGCAGATTTCCGTTACCATGCAGCGCAAACAAAAAGACAATAATAGGACAGTATGCGTCCTGTTAACTTACAATCATCTCAATTTAACATACTCTGAACATACGGCGCTTTATGATTGTTTTCTCCTCGCTACAAATCCGACGCGGCACGCGCGTCCTGTTGGACAACGCCACGGCGACGGTTAATCCCGGTCAGAAAGTCGGCCTGGTGGGTAAAAACGGCTGCGGTAAATCCACGCTGCTCGCCATGCTGAAAGGTGAAATCGCCGCAGACGGCGGCAGCTACACCTTCCCTGGCAACTGGGCACTGGCCTGGGTGAATCAGGAAACGCCCGCACTGGACATCCCCGCTATTGAGTATGTGATTGATGGTGATCGAGAATTCCGCCAGTTCGAAGCCGATTTGCAGTTGGCAAATGAGCAGAATGACGGCCACGCTATCGCCACATTGCACGGTAAGCTCGATGCCATTGATGCCTGGACCATCCGTTCACGCGCCGCCAGTCTGCTGCACGGTCTAGGTTTCTCCAACGAGCAACTGCAAAGCCCGGTGCGTGCTTTTTCCGGCGGCTGGCGCATGCGCCTTAACCTGGCACAGGCGCTGGTGTGCCGCTCCGATCTGTTGTTGCTCGACGAACCCACCAACCACCTGGATTTAGACGCGGTGATCTGGCTGGAGCGCTGGCTGAAAAGCTATACCGGTACTTTGGTGCTGATTTCGCATGACCGCGACTTCCTCGATCCCATCGTCGATAAAATCCTGCATATCGAAAACCAGACTATTAACGAATACACCGGTAACTACTCCTCGTTCGAACGCCAACGCGTCACCAAACTGGCACAACAGCAGTCGCTTTATCAGAGCCAGCAGGAAAAAGTAGCCCATCTGCAAAGCTACATTGACCGCTTCCGCGCCCAGGCCACCAAAGCCAAACAGGCACAGAGCCGCATCAAAATGCTGGAACGCATGGAGTTGATCGCTCCGGCACACGTCGATAACCCATTCAGCTTCAGCTTCCGCCAGCCGGAAAGCCTGCCAAATCCGCTGCTGCGAATGGAAAAAGTCAGCGCAGGTTATGGTGACAACGTGATCCTGCGGTCGATCAAACTCAATCTGGTGCCCGGTTCACGCATCGGCCTGCTGGGGCGTAACGGTGCCGGTAAATCGACGCTGATCAAGCTGCTGGCTGGCACGCTGGAGCCATTGAGCGGTGAGATCGGCTTGGCAAAAGGTATCAAGCTCGGGTATTTCGCCCAGCATCAGTTGGAGTTCTTACGCGCTGACGAATCGCCGTTGCAGCACCTGAGCCGCATTGCGCCACGCGTGCTGGAGCAGCAGTTGCGCGATTACCTCGGCGGCTTTGGCTTCCAGGGCGATAAAGTGACTGAAATGACCGAGCGTTTCTCCGGCGGCGAAAAAGCCCGGTTGGTGTTGGCCTTGATCGTCTGGCAGCGCCCCAACCTGCTGCTGCTTGATGAACCGACTAACCACCTGGATCTGGATATGCGCCAAGCGCTGACCGAAGCGCTGATCGATTTCGAAGGTGCGCTGGTGGTGGTTTCGCACGACCGTCACCTGCTGCGTTCCACTACCGATGATTTGTACCTGGTACACGATGGCCAAGTGGAGCAATTCGCCGGAGATCTCGACGACTACCAGCAGTGGCTGAGTGACTTGCAAAAGCAGCAAGCCCAGCAGGATGCAGCGCCAAAGCAGGATAACGGCAACAGCGCACAAGCGCGGAAAGACCAAAAACGCCGTGAAGCCGAGTTCCGCACGCAAACCCAGC
Source organism: Serratia sp. Ag1 (assembly GCF_000743355.1). Classification (GTDB taxonomy): domain Bacteria; phylum Pseudomonadota; class Gammaproteobacteria; order Enterobacterales; family Enterobacteriaceae; genus Chania. The sequence goes on along the minus strand of NZ_JQEI01000013.1, from coordinate 80,356 downwards.
CGCTGCGCAAGCAGGTCGCCAAGCTGGAACAACAGATGGAAAAGCTGGGAGCAACGTTGGCTGCGGTGGAAGAACAATTGGCAGATTCCGCACTGTATGACATCAGCCGTAAAGCCGATCTGACCGAATGCCTGCAGAAGCAGAGCCAAACCAAATCTGCTTTAGAAGAAACAGAAATGGCCTGGCTGGATGCGCAAGAACAGCTGGAAAATCTGACTCAGGCATTTGAGGCGGAAGGTTATAGCCAAAATAATTCGAGTGGTTTGTAGGCGACACCCAAGTCACCTGCAGTATGACGAATTAACATCGACAATCGGGGTTGAGTTGGCATAGCAAGGTCAACCCCAGATTAACCACCAAATATCCGCCTCAACTTACTGCATATTTTTAACACTCAACTTTTTTAAATGTCATGTTCAAAGATTACCGCTGGTATTCTCAGGGGAAATAGTCTAAAAAACCCTTTAAATCCACCTCAGGGTAAATAAAATGATGAAACTAACGAAAGTAATACTCCTTGCCGGTATTTTTGTCTCAAGTTCTTTTAATTTATACGCGCAAGAAAATAAAGGAAATGTAGATTTATCAAAATTCAGATTCAGTTACGAAGAGATGCAGCAAATTGCCAACCCTAAGTTGCTACCGCACCGTATCTTCTATGCAAAACCCTCTACAGGCCCAGATGCTGCCTGGTTCGATGCGGTTAAACAAGGCAATTTAGCGACGGTTAAAAAGATGGTCGCAGCGGGGCAGAATCTTGAGGCAAAAGATGAAGCATCTTTAGGGCAGACCGCGTTAGGCTGGGCCGCATTTATTGGCTATTTAGATATTGTGCAATATCTGACGGAGCAAGGTGCTGATATTCGCGCTACGGATAGAGCCGATGTTTATAATACGGTTAAATCTGCTGTTATGGGGAAAAACGTCGAGGTGGTTAAATATCTGCACGAACGTTTAAAGAACGAAGTCGACTGGAATGCCAAAGAACAAGACGGTGAAACCTTATTTATGGTCGCCGCAGTGGATGGAAGGCTCGACACCGTCAAATACATTCTGCAATTTAACCCAGATTTAAACGTCGTGGCGATAAATGAAAATCCAAAAATTAACGCCAGCCCTCTCAGCGGTGCCTGCGAACACGGTTTTACCGATGTGGCAAATCTGCTGATCGAAAAAGGGGCGATCAATCATAAAACGGGCAAATCAAGCTGCGATTAATCTATTCACTGGTTGCCCCCACAAAATGGTACAGGCGTGCACAACGTACACCTGTACCACGAAAAAATAGGTAAATTACCCCTCAGCCCGATAATAGGGCTTATCTCCCAGAATGGTCGCGCGATGCATAATGCGCCGCTGCGGTAGGTAATCCGCGTTGGCGTAATGCTGCGTCACGCGGTTATCCCAAATCGCAATATCATTCTCCTGCCAGCGCCAACGCACCTGAAACTCCGGCTTGGTAATATGCGTAAACAGGAAGTTCAACAGGGTATCGCTCTCTTTGGCTGCCAAATCGACAATACGGGTGGTGAATCCTTCATTCACGAACAGTGCCTGCCTACCGCTGACCGGATGAGTGCGGATCACCGGGTGCCGCAGCGGTGGGTTATTCTGTACCGCCAGTTGCCAGCGCTGATGTTCCTCTGCACTGCCACGATGCTTGTGTTCCGGGAATGATTTGGTGAAGTCGTGCTCTGCCTGCAAACCGGCCAACAGCCGCTTAAATGGCTCAGAAAGCGCTTCATACGCCGCAATACCACTGGCCCACAGGGTATCCCCGCCTGCCGTCGGTAATTGTTTAGCGGCCAAGATCGCTCCCAACGGAGGGTTGGCAATAAAAGTCACATCGGTATGCCAGTTATCGTTGTCAGGGGGATTATCGTTATGAGTATCCAGCACAATAATTTCTTTCACATCAGGAGCGTGCGGATAGACCGGGTGAATATGCAGATCGCCAAAGCGAGCAGCCAGTTCGCGCTGTTGCTGCGGCGTAATCGGCTGATTACGCAAGAACAACACCTGATGCTTCAGCAATGCATGGTAAAGCTGTTCAAACTGGCCGTCGCCCAATGGCCGCGCCAGGTTAACGTTTTCCACTAACGCACCGATATATGGCCCTAACGGGCTGATCGTCAGACGCTCGTTCATTGTTGTACTCCGTGCCACGGGGTCAGGTGGCGCTGCAACGCGCGTAATCCCAACTCCAGACCAAATGCGATGACCGCAATCACGCTGATGCCAGCGACCACCACGTCGGTCGCCAGAAACTCACCAGCAGATTGCACCATAAACCCCAGACCGCGCGTAGCGGCAATCAGTTCGGCAGCCACTAAGGTGGACCAACCGACACCCAGCCCAATGCGGATGCCAGTGAGAATTTCCGGCAACGCACTCGGCAACACCACGAAGCGCACTACCTGCCAATAGCTGGCCCCCAGTGCCCTTGCAGCACGGGTGCGCACCTGCTCCACGCTACGCACCCCGGCTACGGCAGAAAGCGCTACCGGGGCAAAAATCGCCAGGTAGATCAGCAAGATTTTTGAGGTTTCACCGATGCCGAACCAGATCACCATCAACGGTAAGTAAGCCAGCGGTGGCACAGGGCGATAAATCTCAATCAGCGGATCGAGGACGGCACGCACCTTATCGTTCAACCCCATTGCGATACCAACCGGGATACCTATCATTACCGCCGCCAGCAACGCCACCAGAATGCGCCCCAGGCTGGCAGCCAAGTGCTGCCATAAAGTGGCCTCCATAAAGCCCTGCGGGCTGGCAATGGTCATCAACTGATGCAATACCTGCTGCGGAGCGGGCAAGAACAGCGGGCTGATAAACTGCATCGCGGTAACCCCCCACCATAGCAGCAGGATCCCCAGCAAGGTGGCGACACTCAACCAAAGATGACTGGGTGATTTAACACTGAGTCGTCGCACCATTAACGGTTTTACCGAGGTTTTCAGGGTGGAATGCAGGCTCATAACAGTGCCTCACGCTGCTGGAATACTTTACCCAGCACATATTCGCGTTGGGCGATAAATTCAGGGTCGGATTTGATCGCACGGCATGCTTCACCGGCAGCATAGCGCTGGCCAAAGTTCAGCGTCAGCCTTTCCATCACCTGCCCCGGCCCCGGTGAAAGCAGCAATAACTCACTGGCGAGAAATACTGCCTCTTCAATATCATGCGTAATCAGCAATACTTGCTTGCCGGTATCACGCCAGATAGTCAGCAACAGTTCCTGCATCTGTTCGCGAGTGAACGCATCCAGCGCGCCAAAAGGCTCGTCCAGCAGTAATAATCGTGGATTGGCCGCCAGCGCCCGCGCGATACCCACACGCTGGCGCATACCGCCGGAAAGCTGCCAGATAAAATGTTGCTCATAACCCACCAGCCCAACACGCTGCAGCATCTGTTGTGCAACCTGGTGGCGTTCCTGCTTACCAACTCCAGCCAGTTGCAAACCGAACGCCACGTTATCCAGCACGTTGTACCACGGCAGTAATCCTTCATGCTGGAACACCACTCCGCGTTCAGCCCCTGGGCCGAACACCGGAACGCCATCCAACGTGATGCTGCCTGCAGAAGGAGCAATAAAGCCGGCCAACAGATTCAACAACGTGGTTTTGCCGCAACCTGAAGGCCCCAAGACCACCACCAGTTGCCCGGCAGCAATCTGGAACGAGACATCATGTAGCGCTAACCGCCCTTGGTACTCGGCGGCAAGATGGCTAACGTTGAGCATTCTGTCCCCTCACGACTGCGGCGCAGCCTGTACCTGTTTAACGAAGCGATTGGTCACATAAGCACTGTAATCGCTGTCGACCTGCGGAATCTTGCCCTGCTGCTTAAGAAACTCGGCGGTATCGCGAATGGCTTTATTCACCGGCTGCCCAAGCTGAATGATTTGATCCGCGACTGGCAGATAGCGATTACCTTTCACCAGTAACGGCACCTGCTCTTCTGCAACACCACTCAAACGGGCAAGCGTACTGAGATGATAGTTATCCTTCAGCCACTGCTCCGGCTGCGCCAGATAGGCTTTTTGCGCGTTGAGCGCACTGGCGGCGAAAGCGGTCACCACCTCAGGGTGTTGCTCGGCGAAATCTTTACGCACTACCCACACATCCAGCGTCGGCGCTCCCCATTGGCCAACCTGTTCAGAGTCGGTCAACACGTTGCCCTGCTTGGCGAGTTCATTTACCACCGGAGCCCAAACGTAAGCACCATCGATATCACCACGCTGCCAGGCGGCAGCGATCGCCGGGGGCTGCAGATTAAGGATCTGCACTTGCTCCGGTTTGATGCCCCAATGTTTCAGAGAGGCCAGCAGGCTGTAATGGGTGGTGGAAATAAACGGCACTGCGATGCGCTTGCCGATCAGATCCTGGGGAGATTTGATGTCTTTCTTTACGACCAAGGCTTCGGAACTACCGAGCTGCGAGGCGATCAGGAAGACTTCAATCGGGAGTTTCTGGCTGGCGGCGACCGCTAATGGGCTGGAACCGATATTGCCGATCTGCACATCACCAGAGGCCAGCGCACGCAGCACGCCGGAACCGCTGTCAAATTTGCGCCAGTCAACGGTCGCACCAGACTGCTTGGCGAAACTGTTTTCCGCCTGCGCCACTTTGGCTGGCTCGGCGGAAGTCTGGTACGCCACGGTCACATCCAGCGCTTGGGCATTGGCCACACCAAGCGATAGAACCAGCAGCATCACGCTGCGTAATGAAAAGAGTTTGCCCGCCATATTGCCGCTCCGTTGATAAACTGCTGTTCAGTGGCTGACAGTTTTATCTGAGCGGAATCTGGCAATAAAGGAATAAAAAAATATTCTTTATTCCTTATGTGAATATATCTTCAGCCTAAAGCGTGATTTCACCCCGCAGGAAAATGCGCGCATAGCCCCCCAACATCGTGCGTTCCCCTTTCAGCTCACAGAACAGCTCACCGCCGCGTGCCGAAATTTGCTTGGCATGCAACTTATGGCGGCCAAGACGCGCCACCCAGTAAGGCATCAACGTACAGTGGGCAGAACCGGTCACCGGGTCTTCGCTGCGATCCAGCGAGAAATAACGTGAGACAAAATCCACCTCATCACCCGGCGCAGTCACAATCACGCCACACCCAAGTTGCTCGATCAGCTCTGGAATATCCGGCTGCAATGCCCGCACCTGCGCTTCGTGCTCTAATATCACCAGCATCGACGTCGCCTGCCACACCTCCAGCGGTTGAGCCCCCAGCAGGGCTGCCAGCCCAGCGGGTTCGGTCACTTTCTGCGGTGGGCGGGAAGGGAAGTCCAGAATCAACCGCTCGCGATCCTCAGCATCCCTGGTGACATGCAGTTCGCCGCTGGCAGAGCGAAAACGAATATCGTGCAATGCCGGATTGACCACGCTTAACAACACATGTGCTGTTGCCAGTGTGGCATGCCCGCACAAATCGACCTCACGCGTGGGGGTAAACCAGCGGATCCCATACATACCGCCTTCATCCCAGACAAAAGCGGTCTCGGGCAGATACAGCTCATTGGCGATCGCTTGCATCTGCTCCGTGGCCAACGGGTGTTCCAGCAGGCAGACGCCCGCAGGGTTGCCGCGCAAGCCTGCACCGATAAACGCGTCAACATGGAAGTAATTTTCGCTCATCCCTTTTTCCTCTAGTGCCAGATCAGCAACACACAGGCCGCCGTTAACAGCCCCATGGAAACGTTAAAAATTACCCAGGCTTTCTTGCTATGCAGCAAGCGGCCAATCACCGTGCCGAATCCCAACCAAATCACCCCGGCAACGATGTTCACCACGAACAGGCCAAAAGCGATCGCCAGAATGGAATGATTGTACTTTTCCCCCTCCAGGCTGAAACTCGCCACGGCTCCCAGCCCCATCAGCCAGGCTTTCGGGTTGAGGAACTGCAGCAGCCAGCCTTGATACAGGCGAATCGGCTTGGGCGGTGCCACATCGGTTTCCAGTGTTTCATAGGCAGCGGTGGCCACTTTCCACGCCAGCCATAACAGATACAGGCTACCGAGAATCTTCAGGATCAGGTGCAACGAAGGGTAAATCAGGATCAGACCGCCCACACCAAACGCTACCAGCAGCATAATACTCTGCATGCCGAGCATGATGCCGATCATCAGCCACAGCGAACGCATAAAACCGAAGTTAGCTCCGGAAGTGGTGAGCAGCATATTGTTTGGGCCAGGCGTGATTGCGGCAACCCACAGGAAGCCTAACATCGAAAGAAATAAACTCAGTTCCATGAAGCGGGTGCTCCTCACCCAAATGATTTTTTGCAGTATTATTGTTAATACATGACATTGAAGCTAACAGTGCGGTATTGATCACACAATAGCCGCCAACAAGATTTTTATTCAACTATGCATGAATCCTTTCGCCCTCTGACCGGGGCCAGTAATCCACATCTGCAAACCCTGCTGCCACGGCTGGTGCGTCGCCATGTCCTGGTGAAGCCCCACTGGCAACGGCTGGAATTGCCCGACGGCGATTTTGTCGATCTCGCCTGGAGTGAAGATCCACTGCAAGCCCTCAAGAAGCCACGCGTGGTGCTGTTCCACGGATTGGAGGGCAGTTTCTACAGCCCTTATGCCCACGGCCTGCTCAACGCCTGGAGTGAAAAAGGGTGGCTGGGCGTGGTGATGCATTTCCGTGGTTGTAGCGGTGTCCCTAACCGCAAACACCGTATCTACCACTCCGGGGAAACCGAAGATGCCCGTTTCTTCCTGCGCTGGCTGCGTAGCAACTTTGGCGAAGTGCCAACGGCGGCGGTAGGCATTTCTCTCGGCGGCAATATGCTGGCGTACTACCTGGCACAGCAGGGCCATGACAGCCTGCTGCAGGCGGCGGTTGTGGTGTCGGCACCACTGATGCTGGAACCTTGCTCTATTCGCATGGAACAAGGCTTTTCGCGCGTTTATCAACACTATTTACTGGGCCAGTTGAAGCAGAACGCCACGCGCAAGCTGCTGTATTACCCCGACACCTTGCCGCTGAACCTGCCGCAATTGAACAGCCTGCGCCGCATCCGCGAATTTGACGAAGTGATCACCTCGCGCTTGCACGGTTTCAACGGCGCTGTCGATTATTATCGCCGCTGCAGCGCTCTGCCCCTGCTGCCACAGATCACTACGCCACTGTTGATCATCCACGCGAAGGACGACCCCTTCATGACCGACGAAGTGATCCCCGATCTCAGCACGCTGCCAGCCAATATCGAATATCAACTAACCGAACGTGGCGGCCACGTCGGCTTTGTTGGCGGCACCTTGAAGAAACCGCAAATGTGGCTGGAGCAGCGAATTCCGGCCTGGCTTTCCCCTTTTCTGGAATCAACCACGTGATTATCCCTTGGCAACAACTTGAACCGGCCACCCTGGACAGCCTGATCGAATCCTTTGTATTGCGTGAAGGCACCGACTACGGCGAGCACGAACGCTCGTTGGAGCAGAAAGTGGACGACGTCCGCCGCCAACTAAAAAGTGGCGAGATCGTGCTGGTCTGGTCGGAACTGCATGAAACCGTCAATATTATGCCGCGCGGGCAGTTCCGTGCAGGGCAGGAAGAAATTTAGTCACTCCAACCTATGATTGGCAAAAAAAATCAGGTAACAATGGATTATCGCCGATCGACGTCCACGGGTTTACTACGGAGTGACAAACCATTATGTCTGCCAAACATCCTATCATTGCGGTGACCGGCTCCAGCGGTGCGGGCACCACCACAACCAGTCTGGCATTCCGCAAGATTTTCCAGCAGTTGAATATTCGCGCTGCCCAACTGGAAGGGGATAGCTTCCATAACTACACCCGACCAGAAATGGATGCGGCAATCCGCAAAGCGCGCGATTTGGGCCGCCACATCAGCTATTTCGGCCCGGAGGCCAATAACTTCAGCCTACTGGAACAAAGCTTCACCCAGTATGGCAAGAATGGTACCGGTCGCTCACGCAAGTATCTGCACACTTACGATGAAGCCGTGCCTTACGATCAGGTGCCCGGCACCTTCACGCCTTGGGAGCCGTTGCCGGAACCTACCGATGTGTTGTTCTACGAGGGGCTGCACGGTGGCGTAGTCGCCGATAAAGTCGACGTTGCCAAACATGTCGATCTGCTGGTGGGCGTAGTGCCGATCGTCAATCTGGAATGGATCCAGAAATTAATCCGCGATACCGGCGAGCGTGGCCATTCCCGTGAAGCGGTGATGGATTCCGTCGTGCGCTCGATGGAAGATTACATCAGCTACATCACACCACAGTTCTCACGCACCCATATCAACTTCCAGCGGGTACCGACGGTCGATACTTCCAATCCATTTGCCGCCAAAGCCATTCCTTCGCTGGATGAAAGCTTTGTGGTGATTCATTTCCGTGGTCTGGATCAGATTGATTACCCTTATCTGCTTGCCATGCTGCAGGGTTCTTTCATCTCGCATATCAATACGCTGGTGGTGCCGGGTGGCAAGATGGGGCTGGCGATGGAGCTGATTATGGCGCCGCTGGTGCAACGTCTGCTGGAAGGTAAAAAAATCGAATAGCTCCGAGGAGCAACAGCACTGACACCAATCGCTGTTACGGCGCAGCGATTGGTGCCTTGATGCCATCAGGGTTACCGCAGGCGATCTCAGGCAACTTCACAGATTTCAAAACTGTGGGTGACGCTGGCCGCTTTGCCCAACATCAGCGAGACCGAGCAATATTTCTCGGCAGAGAGATTAACCGCACGCTCAACGATTTTATCAGTCAGCCCCTTACCGGTGACGATAAAATGCAGGTTGATGTGGGTAAACAGACGCGGTGCTTCTTCGCGGCGTTCCGAGGTCAGTTTCACCTCGCAGTCACGAACATCGTTACGGCCCTTTTGCAGAATCGACATCACATCAATCGCACTACAGCCGCCCACCGACATCAATACCATTTCCATCGGGCTTGGCGCTTTATCGCCCGCGTTACCATCCATCAAAACCTGATGGCCAGACGCAGACTCCCCTAAGAATGTCAGTCCTTCTACCCACTTAACTCTTGCCTGCATTTTGTACACTCCAGTTAATTTCTCAAAATCAGGGTACGCTTTCGCATAGAAACTGGCAACGGAACCTGATGCTAATCATGCTGAAGCGAGACAATACAAGACACCCGCTTCACTCTGTGCTACAAACAGAGCCGCAATAACTCTTTCCAGGTCATCGATTTCAGGGAAATGTCCGAGGAAAGAACCCTATATTGGTATGTTAACAGAATGTAGCTTGCAGCACTTGGCGCAAGTTAATATGCTAAGGCACAAGCGTATTTCTATAACATGCCTCAAAACCTGTTGATAGCCACTCAATAAAACACCAGGCTATAAGCACGTTTTACAGGGAACTCTGACCCCTGTGATACAAGGCAGCGATAACAACAGAGGATAACAGCGAATGGTTCTCGGCAAACCGCAAACAGACCCTACTCTCGAATGGTTCCTGTCTCATTGCCATATCCACAAATATCCATCGAAGAGTACGCTGATTCACCAAGGTGAAAAGGCCGAAACGCTTTACTACATCGTGAAAGGTTCCGTCGCGGTGCTGATCAAGGATGAAGAAGGCAAAGAGATGATTCTGTCCTACCTTAATCAGGGGGATTTCATCGGTGAACTTGGATTATTTGAAGAAGGCCAAGAGCGCAGTGCCTGGGTTAGAGCGAAAACAGCCTGTGAAGTGGCTGAAATTTCCTATAAGAAATTCCGCCAGTTGATTCAGGTTAACCCGGATATCCTGATGCGCCTGTCTGCGCAGATGGCAAGCCGCTTGCAAATCACCTCAGAGAAAGTGGGTAACCTCGCCTTCCTTGATGTTACTGGCCGCATTGCACAAACCCTGCTGAACCTGGCAAAACAGCCTGATGCCATGACTCACCCGGATGGCATGCAAATCAAGATTACCCGCCAGGAAATCGGTCAAATCGTCGGTTGCTCACGTGAAACCGTCGGTCGTATTCTGAAAATGCTCGAAGATCAAAACCTGATTTCTGCCCACGGCAAAACCATTGTCGTCTACGGCACGCGTTAATCACCAAGGAAACGGCGTAGCGATACGCCGTTTTACCCCCCAAACCTGATGTGGCGGCGTCTGATCTATCACCCGGAAGTCAACTACGCACTGCGACAAACGCTGGTGCTGTGCTTACCGGTCGTTTTCTTCCTGCTGATGGGCAACCTGCAACTCGGCCTGCTGTCCTCTCTGGTGCCCGCCTGCTGCAACATCGCCGGGCTGGACACACCGCACAAACGCTTTTTCAAACGCCTGATGGTGGGCGGTTCCCTGTTTGCCCTCAGCAGCCTGCTGCTGCAACAGGCGTTGCTGTGGCATATTCCGTTGCCGTTGCTGATGCTGGCAATGCCCCTGCTGCTGGGTGTCAGCGGTGAAATCAGCCCGCTGCACGCCCGCTTGCTGCCTGCCGCGCTGGTCGCAGCCATCTTCTCGCTCAGCATGGCCGGACAAGTGCCGATCTGGCATACGCCGCTGCTGTATCTGGTTGGTACCCTGTGGTACGGGCTGTTCACCTGGTTCTGGTTCAAACTGTGGAAAGAACAGCCGATGCGCGAATCCCTGAGCCAGCTCTATCTCCTGTTGGCAGACTATTTTGAAGCCAAATACTCGCTGCTGACCCAACATACCGATCCCGAAACCGCTCTGCCACCGCTGCTCCAACGCCAGCAAAAGGTGATGGATCTGATCGGCCTGTTATATCAGCAGCTCAATTTCTTGCCCCATGCCAATAGCCAAGAGCAAAAGCGCCTGCGACGCACCTTTCAGGTAGCGCTCGACCTGCAGGAACACATTACTGTCAGCCTGCATCAACCAGAAGAAGTGCAAAAGCTGGTAGAACAGAGCCAGGCCGAAGCCATCATCCGCCGCAACGCTCAGGTGATTGCCGGGCGGTTGCGCGTGATAGCCAACGATATTCTCTATCACCAGCGTTCAACGCGTTTCAGCATGAAGAAGGAGCTGGCAGCGTTAGAAAAAGTGGCCACACAGCATGCCGACAATCCGGTTGGCCAGTTCTGTTTTTACCACTTCAGCCGTATCGCCCGCCTGTTACGCGCCCAGCGCCCACTGTATCAGCGCGATCTGATGGCCAACCAAACGCGGTTACCTTTCTGGCCAGCGCTGCTCAGCTACCTGTCGTTGAAGTCCAACGCCCTGCGCAATGCTGCTCGACTGGGCATCATCCTGGCGGTAGGCAGTAGCCTGGGGATGATTTTCCATCTGCCGAAGCCCTATTGGATCCTGTTGACCATCATGCTGGTCAGCCAGAACGGCTATAACGCTACACGCATCAGGATCCAGCACCGTGCGCTCGGGACGCTGGTGGGATTGGTGATTGCGGCTGGGTTGTTACAACTGCAACTGCCGTTGAACGCAACGCTGGGCGTCATGTTAGCGATCACGCTGGCTTCCTACCTGATCTTGCGCAAAAATTATGGGCTGTCGGTGATCGGATTTACCATTACCGCTGTGTATACCCTGCACTTGCTGTCACTGAACGGCAGCAATTTTCTGGTTCCGCGCCTGATCGATACGCTGATTGGCTGCGTGTTGACGTTTGGCGGCAGCATCTGGCTGTGGCCACAATGGCAGAGCGGCCTGCTGCGTCAGAATGCGCACCAGGCACTGGAGCAAGATCAAACCGCACTGCGCCTGTTGCTGAAAGAACCAGAGGCAGACTCCGCTACGCTGGCCTATGCCCGTATGCAGGTCAACCAGGCGCATAATACCCTGTTCACCTCGCTCAATCAGGCCATGCAGGAACCGGGATTTGAGTCGAATTATCTGGCAGATATGCGCTTATGGGTCACACACAGCCAGTTTATTGTTGAGCACCTGAATGCACTGACCATTCTGGCACGCGAGCACGACACCTTAACGCCAGAGATGGCAAAAGAGTATCTGCAAAGCTGTGAGATCGCCCTGCAAAGCTGCCAACAGCGGCTGGAATATGACGGCCCAAGCACCAGCAAGCTCATTATGCCGCCTCCGCTGCTGCATCCGGATAAGCCGCCCAGTGAGATGGAGCGCCACCTGTTGCGTATTCTTTCGCATCTGAGCGTCATGCACACCATTTCGTCGCTGGCCTGGCGCCAGCGCCCGCATCATGGCATTTGGTTGAAGCGGAAACTGCGGGAAAACTGAGATTGGCAGGAGCTAAATCTGCTGATCAGCTCCTGCAAAGCACTTAAGCGTTAATCACATCCTGTACCGCCAGTTCGAACAACGCCATCCCCTCTTCAATATCTTTCAGCTCCACCACCAGCGAAGGTGCGAAGCGAATTACGTTTGGCCCCGCGTTGAGGATCATCAAACCCCGCGCCGCCGCCGCAGTCAGGAAGTCCCGCGCTTTGCCGTGATATTCCGGCATCAGTTCCGCACCGATCAGCAATCCCATGCCGCGAATATCGCTGAAAATCCGGTACTTCTCGCCGATGTTCTGCAATGCCTGCACATACAGCTTGTGGCGCTGTTCAATGCCGCTCAATACTTCCGGCGTATTGATCACGTCCAGCGCCGCTTCCGCCACCGCACAGGCTAACGGGTTACCACCGTAGGTGGTGCCATGGGTGCCCACATGCATCACTGAAGCGATCTCTTCCGTGGTCAGCATCGCGCTCACCGGGAAGCCACCGCCCAGCGCTTTGGCGGTGGTGAGAATATCCGGCGTAATGCCGTAATGCATATAGGTAAACAGCTTGCCACTGCGGCCCATGCCGCTCTGCACCTCATCAAACACCAGCAAAGCCTGATGTTTGTCGCACAGCTCACGCACACCTTGCAAAAAAGCCGCATCCGCTGAGGTAATGCCACCTTCACCCTGGATCGGCTCCATCACCACCGCGCAGGTATGATCGTCCATCACCGCTTTCACCGCTGCCAGATCGTTGAACGGCACATGCACGATATCGGCTGGTTTCGGCCCGAAACCGTCGGAGTATTTCGGCTGGCCACCGACGGAAACCGTGAACAGGGTGCGGCCATGGAACGCGTTGTTGAACGCAATAATCTTGGTTTTGTATGGGCTATAACGGCTGATCGCATAGTGCCGCGCCAGTTTGAATGCGGCTTCGTTGGCCTCTGCCCCCGAGTTGGCAAAGAACACCCGATCGGCAAACGTGGCGTTGATCAGTTTGGTTGCCAAGCGCAGCGCAGGTTCATTGGTAAAAACGTTACTGGTGTGCCACAGCGTTTCGCCCTGCTGTTGCAACGCAGCCACCAAAGCAGGATGGCAATGCCCCAGCGCGGTAACGGCAATACCACCAGAGAAATCGATATACTCTTTGCCCTGCTGATCCCACACGCGGCTGCCCTTGCCCTTCACCGGCACAAATTGAGCGGGCGCATAAACAGGCAGGATAACCTGATCAAAGGTGCTGCGATCGACGGCGATTTTTTCGGTCATTATGGGCTCCATCCTGAAGTTGACTCAGCGTTATTGTTGTGATGATTTGAAAATATAGTCACAAAATATGCATAAAAAACCAATAAAGGGCAAACCAAAATCATCGGCAGTGGCAAAATAATCCTAACAAACTAATTTTTAAGGAAATTAGCCAGCAGTTGATGACCTTGCTCACTCAGGATGCTTTCCGGGTGGAACTGCACCCCTTCCAGTGCCAGCGTCCGGTGGCGAATGCCCATGATCTCATCCCGCTCACCGTTGCGCTCACTCCAGGCAGTCACCTCAAAGCAGCTTGGCAAGGTCGCCGCCTCCAGCACCAACGAATGGTAGCGGGTCACGGTCAGCGGGTTATTCAGGCCGGTAAACACGCCCTGATGGTTGTGACGAATGGCGGAGGTTTTGCCATGCATGGCTGCCCGGGCACGCACCACGTTGGCCCCCAATGCCTGGCCGATCGCCTGATGCCCAAGGCAAACCCCGAGGATCGGCAACTTGCCAGCAAAGTGGCGAATAGCCGCCAGCGAAATGCCCGCCTCGTTCGGCGTACAAGGGCCCGGAGAGATGACTAGATACTGCGGAGCCAGCCGCTCGATCTCGGCCAGTTGCAGTTCGTCGTTACGCTTTACCAGCACCTCTGCACCCAGTTCGCAGAAGTACTGATAAAGGTTATAGGTAAAGGAGTCGTAATTATCGATCAACAGCAGCATGTGACTTCCAACAGAAAAAATGCTGCGCTAGTTTACTGCCGCAACCAATAATGTCAGCCTACTTTTTGCGGCCCCCCATGATTGAGCCTAAAACGCCACGCAGGATCTGGCGGCCTAAATCGCGCGCCATGCTCTTGGCTGCGGTCTGAACAATACCATCGCGTTTCCCCCCGCGCGGGCCGGTGGAACCAAACAGAATGTCGTTCAATCCGTCCATCAGCCCGCCACCGCTTCCCTGCTCCGTCGCCGATTTAGGTGCCGTTTGATCGGGCTGGGGTTTGCCCATGGTGGCAAAACCTCCGACAGAAAGCTTCTCATAGGCGGATTCGCGATCCACTGCATCCTCGTAACGCCCATATAACGGCGATTTATTGATGGCGCTGTTCAGCCCTTCGGCCCCCAGCATACCCATTTTCGATTCAGGAGCGATCACCATCGCCCGCTCCACCACGTTAGGCCGCCCTTTCTCATCCAGAAAGGACACCAACGCTTCCCCTACGCCTAATTCGGTAATCGCCGTTTCCGCATTAAAGGCCGGGTTGGCGCGCATCGTTTGGGCCGCCGCCTTCACCGCTTTCTGGTCACGCGGTGTAAAAGCGCGCAGCGCATGCTGAACGCGGTTACCGAGCTGGCCCAGCACGCTGTCTGGGATATCCAGCGGATTCTGGGTGACAAAATAGATCCCCACCCCTTTCGAACGGATTAACCGCACCACTTGCTCGATTTTGGTCAGCAAAGCCGGTGGCGCATCGTTAAACAGCAAGTGGGCCTCATCAAAGAAAAACACCAGTTTCGGCTGCTCGGGGTCGCCGACTTCGGGTAAATGCTCGAACAATTCAGCCAACAGCCACAGCAGGAATACCGAATAGAGTTTCGGTTGGTTAATCAACTTATCTGCCGCCAGCAGATTGATGATACCGTGACCGTTAGCATCGGTTTTCATCAGCTCGTTGATATCCAACATCGGCTCACCAAAAAACTGATTGGCTCCCTGCTCTTCCAGCGTCAGCAAACCACGCTGGATCGCGCCAACCGAGGCAGAAGAGATATTGCCATATTGAGTCTGGAACTGTTTGGCGTTATCCCCAACATACTGCACCATTGCCCGCAAATCCTTCATATCGAGCAGCAACAGCGCATTGTCATCGGCGATTTTAAAGATCAGTTGCAGCACGCCGCTTTGCACCTCGTTCAGATCCAACAGGCGGCCCAACAACAGCGGGCCAAGATCGGAAACGGTGGCACGGATTGGGTGACCCTTTTCGCCAAAAATATCCCACGGGATCATCGGGCAGGCTTGTGGCTGCCAGTCGGTGACACCAATGGCCGCCAGCCGTGCCTGGAGTTTTTCGGAAGGCACACCTTCAGCCGCGATACCTGATAAATCACCTTTGACATCGGCCAGAAACACCGGAATACCAATGCGCGCGAACTGCTCCGCCATCTTTTGCAGCGTTACCGTTTTACCGGTTCCGGTCGCTCCGGTAATCAGGCCATGGCGGTTGGCTAAGGCGGGCAAAATCACCAGTTCCTGTCCCGGTTTCCCATCGTGCATTGCTTTGGCAATAATCCGTGCTTCACTCATGTGCTGTTCCTTTGGTCTGAGACGACGCAAAACACCCGTTGATGCTATTAAAGCTATAAGTAGGACGAAATACCGTCAAGGCATGCCCTCAGAGACGCCGCTTAACCGCGCAGCCCCAACTCTTCTTTCAGCGATTTCAGATAGCGGCGGCTGACCGGCACCGGCTCGCCCACTGGCATAATCATCTCCGCCGCACCGCTTTCCTCAAAACGGATCTCTCTGACCTGCTCGAGGTTAACCAGATACTGCCGGTGACAGCGCACCA
Organism: Serratia sp. Ag1; assembly: GCF_000743355.1. GTDB lineage: Bacteria > Pseudomonadota > Gammaproteobacteria > Enterobacterales > Enterobacteriaceae > Chania. The sequence continues at coordinate 64,353 of NZ_JQEI01000013.1, read as the reverse complement.
ACGGCGTGCGGCTTTCCAGCGTGCGCAGCGTCAGTTCAGTGAAACATTCCATCCCATCATTACGAACCACATACACCCCGGTCGAACGCGAACGGATCGCGATCACCTCATCAAAGCGCAGCAGATAGATGCGGCTATGGCCGGTGCAGGGAATATATTTCAGGTAGCCAGCGCTCTCTTCCAGCGCGGCGACATTCTGCGGTGCTCGGCGCTGGTGCAGGCGCTGCAACGTCTTGTTCAGCCTGGTCGCATCGGTCGGCTTCAACAGGTAATCGAACGCATGCTCTTCAAAAGCCTGCACGGCGTATTCGTCGTACGCCGTCAGGAATACGATATACGGCATGCGGTTGGGATCGAGCATCCCCACCATTTCCAGCCCGCTGATACGCGGCATCTGAATATCCAGAAACACCACGTCCGGTTGCAAACGGTGGATCTGGCTGATGGCTTCAATCGCATTGGCGCACTCGCCGATAATCGTCACGCCCTCTTCTTCTTCCAGCAGATGGCGCAGGTTATCGCGGGCCGACGGTTCATCATCAACAATCAATATGGTTAACATCAGGCAGCCCTCGCCAACGGCACGCTCAAGGTAATGCAGGTAAAGGTTTCAGCCTCGCAGGCGACCTGTACCCCGTAATCTTCCCCATAGCGCACGCGGATCCGCCGATCCACCAGGTTCATTCCCAAGCCGCTGCCGCCCGCCTGTGGGCAAAACAGCCCGGCATTGTCGGTCACCTGCAGCAACAGATGTTCCCCTTCGCGCCGAGCGCCAATATCGATCCGGCCAATCCCCAACAAGTGTGAAGTCCCGTGCTTGATGGCATTTTCTACAATCGGCTGCAGTGAAAAGGCAGGTAATCTCACCGCCAGCAACTCTTCCGGCAGCGAAACGTTAATCTCCAACCGATCGGCAAAGCGGGCCTTTTCTATCTGCAAATAGGCATTCACATGCTCAAGCTCATCCGCCAGACTCACTTCATCATCGGAGCGCTTCAGGTTTTTGCGGAAAAAGGTGGAAAGGTATTGCACCAGTTCGCAGGCTCGTTCGCCGTCGCGACGAATCACCGCCACCAGCGTATTTAACGCATTGAACAGGAAGTGCGGGTTCACCTGGGCGTGCAGCAGCTTGATTTCCGACTGCGCCAACAGCTGTTTATGCCGTTCATATTGCCCCGCCATGATTTGTGCCGACAGCAGGCTGGCGATCCCTTCCCCCAAGGTACGATTGATGGTGCTGAACAGTTTGGTTTTGGGTTCGTACAGCTTGATAGTACCGATCACCTGCTGATTCTCGCCACGCAGCGGGATCACCAGCGTCGACCCCAGTTTGCAACTGGCGTTGATTGAACAGCAGTAAGACAGTTCGTTACCATCGGCATACACCACTTCATTGTGATCAATCGCCCGGTGAGAATGCACCGAAGAGATCGGCGTCCCCGGCAGGTGGTGATCGTCACCAATGCCGATAAAAGCCAGCAATTTGTCACGGTCGGTGATCGCCACGGCACCAATGCCCAACTCCTGATAAATGACGCGCGCCACCTTCATGCTGTTTTCCTGGTCGAACCCTTGCCGCAAAATACCTTCGGTGCGTTCGGCGATCTTCAGCGCTTTTGAAGAAAAGGCGCTGGTGTATTTCTCAAACATCGCCCGCCGATCCAATAGGATCTGCATAAACATCGCAGCCCCAAGCGTATTGGCGATCAGCATCGGTAAAGCAATATGTTCCACCAGCAGCAGTGCTTCCGGGAATGGTCGGGCAATCGCCAGGATGATAACCATCTGCAGCACTTCGGTGCTTAACGCCACCCCTGCCACAAACAGGGGGTTGAACAGCAGATCGATACGCCCGCGCCGCATGGCAATACTGTGTACTATGCCGCCCACCAGCCCTTCGGCCACCGTCGACACTGCACAGGCCACATCGGTCATGCCCCCGAGGGTGTAGCGGTGCAGGCCGCCGGTCAGGCCAACCAGAAAGCCAACGGAAGGCCCACCGAGCAAGCCGCCCAATACGGCACCGATCGCCCGGGTATTGGCGATCGAATCCTGAATGTGCAAACCGAAGTAAGTGCCCATGATGCAGAATACGGAGAAAATGACGTAGCACAGCAGCTTGTGTGGCAGGCGGATGGTGACCTGCATCAGCGGAATAAACAGCGGTGTCTTGCTTAATAAATAGGCGATAACAAGATAAACACACATCTGCTGTAACAGCAGCAAAACCTGGTTGAATTCATACATAAACAACAGCTCATCATAAACAACAAAGGCAGATAACTAAAAGGTCTGGTTATGGGCGCTGATTAGAGCATGCCAAGAGGAAGAAAACAGTGATGTAGGCAAAGCTTCGGTGGGAAGAGAACAAGCCAGCCGCCAAGCGGAAGCTAACAGACTTGGAGCTGTGGCCAACTCCAAGTCATAAGAAGGGGGTTTATGGCAGCACTTTGGCCGACAGGATGACGACGGGTGTGGTTGGCACGTTCTGGTAAGGCCCTACGTTGCCGGTTGGCACCTGGGAGATCTTGTCCACCACGTCCATCCCTTTCACCACTTTACCAAATACCGCATAACCGAAATCACGCTGGCCATGATCGAGGAAGGCATTATCCGCCACGTTCAGGAAGAACTGGCTGGTCGCGCTGTCTTTATCGGCAGTACGCGCCATGGAAATAGTCCCGCGCAGATTGCGCAGGCCGTTGTCAGCTTCGTTCTTGATTGCTGCACCGGTCGCTTTCTGTTGCATATCCGCCGCGAAACCACCGCCCTGAATCATAAAACCTGGGATCACACGGTGGAAAACGGTGTTGTTGTAATAACCGCTGTTCACGTAGTCGATGAAGTTCTTCGTAGAAACGGGAGCTTTCTGGCTGTCGAGCGCTAATTCAATATTGCCTGCCGAGGTGGTCAGCATCACGCGGGTTTCACCGGCGGCTAATGCAGCAGGAGCCGTTGCTATCAGGGAACACAGCGCAACGAAGGTCACTAAAGTACGTTTGAACATGAACGGGTCCTTTCTCTAAGAGACAAACAACGGAAAAGCGCCTTGATTCTAAAGAGCTCCCCCTGATAGCGCCAGCCATTTACCAATATTTAAGTAATTGCAGGATATTTCTTACTCAGACTGCTTTTTGGCCTGCCGACAGTATGATCGCCGTACTCATTTTTGCCAAGTGGATCACGCATTTTTTACCCTCTTCCTCTTCCACTTATTTTTTGCGACTTAACTCCCGGTTTGATTCTGTAATCTGGTTACGCTTATTCAATGAGAGCGCTCTCATTTAGCGCTAATAAAACATAAGAATAACGGGGGAGCTAAAGTGATGAAGATTGTGCTGTGTTGTGCCGCAGGAATGTCCACCAGCATGCTGGTCAAGCGCATGCAAGCCGAAGCGCAGAAACGTGAACTGCACCTGGAGATCGTCGCAGTACCGGCTGCTGATTTCGAGGCCGAACTGCCCACCGCGAACGTTGTCCTGCTGGGGCCACAGGTGAGATACGAACTGGCGCGCTTCAGCAAACTCGCGGAACCCCATGGCCTGCAGGTCGCCGTCATCGACATGATGGATTACGGCACAATGCGTGGCGACAAAGTGCTGGAACACGCCCTCAGCCTGATTGACTGACTCTGCGGAGAGAACCATGAGCCTTTACGCTTCTCTGATGCGCGTGGTGGAAAACCATGTTGCCCCGCTGGCTGGGCGGATCGGTAGCCAGCGCCATATTATCGCTATCCGCGATGGTTTTATTTCCGCCATGCCGTTCCTGATTGTCGGCAGTATTATGCTGATCGTCGCCAACCCGCCGTTTGATGCCAATACCACTTCCGGTTTCGGGCAGGCATGGCTGAGTTTTGCCAAAACTCACTGGAATACCATCACCATGCCATTCTTTATGACCATGGGTCTGATGAGCGTGTTCGTTGCGATTGGCACTGCCTACAGCCTGGCCAAACACTACGGCCTGGATGCCTTGACCGCCGGGTTACTGTCGCTGATGGCATTTCTGCTGGCGGCAGCACCGCAGGTTGATAATAAGATGTCGCTCGATTTTCTAGGCGGCCAAGGGGTATTTACCGCCCTGATCTGCGCGATCTGGTCAGTTGAACTGATTCGTCTGCTGAAAAAGTACCGCATTACCATCCGCATGCCGGAACAGGTGCCACCGGCAATTGCGCGTTCGTTCGAACTGCTGTACCCGGTAGTGGGCATTCTGCTGACGGTGTACCCGATCAGCATTCTGATGCAGAGCGAATTCCAGCTTCTGCTGCCGGATGCCATTATGCATCTGTTCCAGCCACTGATTTCTGCCAGTGATACTCTGCCTGCCATCCTGCTGGCCGTGCTGATCGCCAACCTGCTGTGGTTTGCCGGTATTCACGGTGACAACATCGTGACCGGCCTGCTCAACCCAATCTTTATGGCTAACCTGGCGACCAACGCTGCGCTGGTCGCGCACGGCGCAGCCAGCACGCAAACCCTCACCGCGCCATTCTGGTCGTTCTATGTCTGTATCGGCGGCTCAGGTTCCACGCTGGTGCTGGCTTTTCTGTATATGCGTAGCCGCTCTATTCATCTGCGCACCATCGGCAAGCTGAGCGTGGTACCCGCCGCCTTCAACATCAATGAACCGCTGCTGTTCGGTTCACCGGTAGTGATGAACCCAACGCTGTTTATCCCGCTGATCGTCGTCCCGATGGTCAACGCGACCTTGGCCTACTTCGCGTTGAACTGGGACTTGGTGGAAAAAATGGTTGCGATGGCCCCCTGGACCGCACCAGCCCCGCTAGGGGCGATGATCTCTGCGTCTTGGGATGTCCGCGCGGCGTTACTGGTGCTGCTCTTGATGGTGATCGATCTGGCGATCTGGTTGCCGTTCTTCAAAGTGTATGAAAAACAATTGCTAGAGCAGGAACAGCAGCAGGCCACCGCTGAACCTGAAGCCGCCGATACCGCTGCCGCGCAGTAACAGGAGAAATGACGTGACGGAATTGATGGCTGATGTCAGCCCGGATTTTGAAAGCATCATCATGGAATTGCTGGTGTTCGCGGGCAGTGCCCGCAGCAGCGCACTGATGGCGTTGCAACAGGCGCGTGCCGGTGATTTCGCCGCCTCGGCTGCGCATATGGCCGAATCACAGCAAGCGGTAAAGCATGCGCATCATATTCAAACCCAGCTTATCGGCCTGGACGAAGGCTGCGGCAAGCTGCCGATCACCCTGATCACCGTACATGCACAGGATCACTTGATGAACGCCATGGTCATTCAGGACTTGGCTGGCGACATGATTGAACTTTACCGCCGTCAGGCGCAACAGGAGACCCATTCATGAGTTCGTTGAAAATTGCCATTATCGGCGGCGGCAGCAGCTATACGCCGGAACTGGTGGAGGGCCTGATTCAGCGTATTGCGGAGTTGCCGGTGACCGAACTGGCGTTGGTCGACGTCGAGCCAGGCCGCGAAAAAGTGGCGATCATTGCGGCGTTGACTCAGCGCATGTTGGCACGTAACGGCTTGGAGCAGGTGAAAGTCAGCGTGCATTTCGAGCTGGACGAAGCCATTCGCGGGGCCAAGTTTGTGCTGACGCAACTGCGCGTCGGCCAGTTGCCCGCGCGCGCTGCCGATGAACGTTTAGGCCTGAAATACCGCCTAATCGGCCAGGAAACCACCGGCATCGGCGGTTTTGCCAAAGCACTGCGCACCATACCGGTCATGCTGAACATCGCCCGTAAAGTGGAACAATTGGCACCGAACGCCTGGATCATCAATTTCACCAATCCGGCAGGCATCGTGACCGAAGCGGTTTCGCGTTATACCAAAGCGAAAATCATCGGCCTGTGCAACGTGCCCATCAGCATGCACCATATGATTGCCAATATGCTGCAAGCTCCTTACGACCAGGTGCAATTGCAGTTTGCCGGGCTGAATCACCTGGTTTGGGTACACAAAGTGCTGCAAAACGGCCAGGACGTCACCGGCAACGTGATCGACATGCTGTGCAACGGCGCGACATTAACCATGAACAACATCAAAGAAGAGCCGTGGCCGCCGGAGTTCCTGCGGGCGGTCGGTGCTATCCCCTGCCCTTATCATCGTTATTTCTACCAGACTCAGCAGATGCTGGCAGAAGAAACCGCCGCCGCAACCGAGCGCGGCACCCGTGCAGAACAGGTGATGCAGGTGGAGCAAGCGCTGTTTGAACTGTATGCCGATCCGCATCTGGACAGCAAACCCGAGCAGCTCAGCTTCCGTGGCGGTTCGTTTTATTCGGAAGTCGCGCTGGAACTGATTCGTGCGATTCACAATAATCTCGGGACGCAATTAGTTGTCAATACCGCAAACCGTGGCGCTATTGGTGGTTTGCCAGACGATGCTGTGATAGAAACCAACTGCGTCGTCGATGCTCAGGGCGCACACCCGCTCACTTTCGGCAAGCTGGCGGAATCGATGCACGCGCTAACCCAACAGATAAAAACCTACGAGCGCCTGACAATTGAAGCCGCCGTACACGGCGATCGCCGCAGTGCTCTGCTGGCCCTGGTGACCAACCCGTTAATCGCCAATGCCCAGATTGCCCAACCGCTGCTGGAAGAAGTATTAGCGGTGAACCAGGCTTATTTGCCGCAATTTAAATAGCACATCGCACCTAAAACAAGGGGACATATAATCAGGAGCAGAATAATGGTGACACTGGAAGATGTTGCAGCGTTAGCCGGAGTATCTCGAGCCACCGTCTCGCGCGTGGTCAATGGTGACAGCAACGTAAAACTCCTTACGCGTGAAAAAGTTGCCAAAGCGGTGGCAGAACTGGGTTATACCCCCAACCCGGCAGCCAGAGCGCTGGCCTCCAGCCACAGCAATACGCTCGGCCTAGTCACCACGTCTTACCGTGGTGGATTTTTTGGTGCGCTGATGGATTTTGTACAAACCGAGGCAGAATCACACGGCAAACAACTGCTGGTCACCCAAGGGCGCAACAGCGCTGAGAACGAACTGTTGGCCATTCAACGCCTGTTCAGCCTGCGTTGCGACGGCGTGATCCTGCACGTGCGTTTTCTTTCTGACGATCAACTCCGCCAGTTAGCCACAGAGCAGCAGCGCCCTTTTGTGTTGCTGGATCGCCTGGTGCCGGGCCTAGAGGAACGTTGCGTGACGTTTGATCACGTGCGCGCCAGCCAGATGGCGACACAAGCGCTGATCGATGCTGGCCACCAGCGCATTGCCTGCATCAGCGGCCCGATGCAGCGCGCCTCTAGCCAATTGCGGCTGCAGGGTTTCCTCAACGCGATGCAGGCCGCCGATCTGCAACCGGTGGATTGCCTGGCGGGAGTTTACGATCTGCAAAGCGGCTACGACTGTGCCGACCAACTGTTGCGCCGCGCAACGCTGCCAAGCGCTATTTATTGCTGTAATGAAGAAATGGCCATTGGTGCCCTGCTGGCGATTAACGAGCACCACCTGCGCGTACCGCAGGATATAGCACTGATCTGCTATGACAGCGGTGAGCGTGCGCCTTTTGTACGCCCGGCTCTCACCAGCGTGCATTTCCCCATCACTGAGATGGCGCAATATGCTACCCGCCGGTTAATCAATCCACTCACGCCTGCGGTGGCGTTTGAACCCATTGTGGTGCGCCGCGACTCGATCGCGACGATTGCAATATAGATCACAAGGATATTTTTTTAATTTCACTTTTTTGCATCGTAAAGAAGATTTCCATCACAAAAAATCCCGTAAGCTATTGCTAGGATCCACATTCTGGTGACCTGAACGGGATTCTCTCTGTCTTTCCAGCAAAAACCAGTGGCCTTGCGCCAGTTTTGAACCTCAACCGCAACAGTCATCAATCAGGCCTATACAATGAATGACAGCAACCGCATCCGGCTAACATGGATCAGCTTCTTTTCTTACGCGCTGACCGGCGCTTTAGTGATCGTCACAGGGATGGTGATGGGCAACATCGCAGAATATTTCAATCTGCCGGTTTCCAGCATGAGTAACACCTTTACCTTTCTTAATGCCGGTATTCTGATTTCGATCTTCCTCAATGCCTGGCTGATGGAAATCATCCCATTGAAACGCCAGTTGCTGTTTGGCTTTGTCCTGATGCTGCTGGCGGTGGCCGGGCTGATGGTCAGTAAAAGCCTGACCCTGTTCTCACTGTGCATGTTTGTGCTTGGCGTCGTCAGCGGCATTACCATGTCGATCGGCACCTTCCTGATTACCCATATGTACGCTGGCCGCCAGCGCGGTTCGCGCCTGCTGTTCACCGATTCGTTCTTCAGCATGGCCGGGATGATTTTCCCGATCGTCGCCGCCATGCTGCTGGCTCGCAGCATCGGTTGGTACTGGGTTTATGCCTGTATTGGCCTGCTGTACGTGGCGATCTTCTTGTTAACTCTGTGCTCCGAGTTCCCGGTGCTCGGTAACCAAGGGCCGGAAAATGCTGAGCCAGTGGTCAAAGAGAAATGGGGGATCGGCGTGCTGTTCCTGTCGATCGCCGCGCTGTGCTACATCCTCGGCCAGTTGGGTTTTATCCAGTGGGTACCGGAATACGCCACCAAGTCCTTCAATATGGATATCGGCCAGGCAGGTAAGCTGGTGAGCGATTTCTGGACATCCTATATGGTCGGTATGTGGGTGTTCAGCTTTATCCTGCGCTTCTTTGATCTGCAACGTATCGTGACCGTGCTGGCGGCGTTGGCAACGGGTGCGATGTACCTGTTTGTCAGCAGCGATAACCCACAATACCTGGGTTACTACATTATGGCTTTGGGCTTCGTTTCCAGCGCCATCTACACCACGCTGATTACCCTCGGTTCGCTGCAGACCAAGGTTTCTTCACCAAAGCTGGTCAACTTTATCCTGACCTGCGGCACCATCGGCACCATGTTGACCTTTGTGGTGACTGGCCCGCTGGTGGCTAAAGGCGGCGCACACGCAGCGCTGACCGCCGCGAACGGCCTGTATCTGGCGGTGTTTGTGATGTGTCTGCTGCTCGGTTTTGTCACCAAGCATCGCAGTCATGGGCATGTAACTCACTAAGTTTTGATGATTATACATAAGGGTTCTGCTACCGCAGAACCCTTTTCATGGTACCTAACGCCGGAAATCCACTCTCTCCTCATCTTGCAGATACAGCCTAGTGGTCGCCGGTTGGGTTTCAGCAATGACCGCGCCATGGCGGATGGAATAACGCACTGGCGTTTGGCGGCGCACCGCGTCAAAACCGTTTTCTGCTGGCAGGATCACCAGATTGGCGCTATTACCCACCTCCAAGCCATAATCCTGCAAATGCATCGTCCGCGCGCTGTGGGTGGTGATCAGGTTCAGGCCATCGTTGATCTGGCTGTAACCCATCAGTTGGCAGACATGCAGCCCCATGTGCAACACTTGCAACATATTAGCGGTGCCGAGCGGATACCAGGGATCGAACACGTCGTCATGACCAAAACAGACGTTAATGTCTGCTTCCAGCATCTCTTTCACCCGCGTAATCCCACGCCGCTTAGGGTAAGTATCGAAGCGCCCCTGCAAATGAATATTCACCAACGGATTGGCAACAAAGTTAATCCCAGACATCTTCAGCAGGCGGAACAACCGTGAAGCGTACGCGCCATTATAGGAATGCATCGCCGTGGTATGGCTGGCAGTCACCTTGCTGCCCATTTCCAGTTTCAACGCCAACGCCGCCACGGTTTCGACAAAGCGTGATTGCTCATCGTCGATCTCGTCGCAGTGCACATCCACCAGCCGATCGTACTTCTGCGCCAAAGCGAATGCTTTATGCAGTGACTCCACGCCATATTCACGGGTGAATTCAAAATGCGGGATCGCTCCCACCACGTCGGCCCCCAGACGCAATGCCTCTTCCAACAGCGCCTCGCCATTGGGATAAGACAAGATCCCTTCCTGCGGGAAAGCCACAATTTGCAGCGTGACCCAAGGAGCCACCTCCTGCTTCACTTCCAGCATGGCGCGCAGTGCGGTCAACGTAGGATCGGAAACATCGACATGAGTACGCACATACTGCACGCCGTTGGCGATCTGCCATTTCAGCGTTTGCCAGGCGCGCTGCTTCACGTCTTCATGGGTCAGCAGCGCCTTGCGCTCAGCCCAGCGCTCAATGCCTTCAAACAACGTGCCTGACTGATTCCAGGCGGGCTCCCCGGCAGTCTGAGTGGTATCCAGATGAATATGCGGTTCGACAAACGCGGGCACGGCCAGACCACCCTCAGCATCGAGGGCATCACTACCTGCTCCCAACCCTGCAGGCTGCGGGATAATATGGGCAATGCGCCCCTGCTCAAACGCCAGTTGCCATAGCCCTTCATGGTCATTGAGGCGCAGGTTATTGATATATTTTATATTATTCACTGGCACACGATTCCTTGGTCTGTTGAATAAACTGGCGATTAACCAGCGGGTTCAATATTGCGTAACTCAACGCGGCACCCAGAACGGCATTAACCGGAACAATCCCCGGCAGCCAGTGCCCAGCAGCAACCCCCACCGCAACGGCCAGGATCGCCACCCAGTTGATATCCATCATCCTTGCCTGAGCAAACGTGAGGTAACGCCGCCGGTTCAGCAGATAGTCAACGATAATAATCCCACCGATAGGCGGAATGGCTGAGGAAAGGAAGGTCAGCCAACCGACAAAATTATTATACAGCCACAACGCGCTCAACGTACCGATGGCCCCATTGAGCAGCGACAATCCCTTGCTTGACCAGCCGGTGATATTGGCAAAACCCAGGCCAGAAGCGTATAGCGCATTATCGTTGGTCGTCCAGATGTTCAGCCCCAGCACGACGATGGCTGGCAGCAACAAACCTTGAGCAAACATCACGTCAGAAATATCGGCCATCCCCAGCGTTGCTGCGCCTGCGGCACCAAAAATAAACATCAGCGAGTTACCCAGGAAGAAAGCAACCAAGGCGACCATGACCGCCATTTTGGCACTGCGACCAAAACGCACAAAGTCAGCCGTTAGAGTACCCGCACTGATGAAGGAACCGATCACCATCGCCAAAGCGTGGTTAAAAGCCAGAGGTTCTGCGGGTGTAATCGCACGTACCACCGCCATACCGCCCGCATGTTGCACCGCCAGCCAGACAGAATAACTCCCCAGCACCGCAATAGCCGGGACCGCAATCGCCGAGAGTATGGTCAACGCCGAGATGCCGAAGAACACCGTTATGGTCATCAAGACACCGGAAATAGCGATGAGAGCGTTGATGTCCCAACCGGTCGCCTTGCCTACAGGAATAGCGAACATCGCCACTCCGACGCCAAACCACCCCACCTGCGTACCGCCGAGCAGTAGCGAAGGCAACCACGAGCCGCGCGTACCGAAAGAAAAACGTGCCAGCAAGTGCGTGGTCAACCCGGTTTGGGCACCGATGTACCCCAGGCAAGCGGTATAAATCCCCAACAGCAGATTACCTATCAACACCGCCAGGAAGAAGTCGCGATAGCCCAGCCCGGTTCCTAACGCTCCCCCGGTCCACATACTGGCGGAGAAAAAAGTGAGCCCCAACATCACAAACGTTAATGCCAATGCCCCTTTTTTGGCGTGCTGCGGCACCACTCCCTGGCTGAAATTATTATCCTGAGCCATATCGTTTCATCCTTCCCCATGCAGTTAAAAAACCGCCGCAGTTTATAATGCGGCACGCTGAAAGCAATCGGTTTCGCCAAACACCGTTCCTCTCTTACTGGGTTCAATTCTCTATCACAACGACAAAATAAAGAGCTTGCGTCTTAACTGGCTCGATTCAGCTAAAGTTGAATAAAAACCGCAACTTAACAAATATTGATAAAAATCATGCATATACCACATTAGAGGTATATGGCAGCCAAATTGATTTGTATCAATAAATCGCTGTCAGGGAGGAATAAGGTACACCTAGGAAATCAGAATTTTGAGGCAATAATGAGTAGAGTGAAACTCGCTGTCATCGGCAACGGCATGGTCGGCCACCGATTTATCGAAGATCTGCTGGATAAGGCAGACAAAGATCAGTTTGAAATAACCATCTTTTGTGAAGAACCCCGTATCGCCTACGATCGTGTGCATCTCTCCTCCTATTTTTCTCACCACACTGCCGAAGAACTTTCGCTGGTACGTGAAGGCTTTTACGAAAAACAGGGCGTGAAAGTGCTGGTAGGCGAACGTGCCATCACCATTAACCGGGCGGAAAAGGTGATCCACTCCAACACCGGCCGCACGGTGTATTACGACAAGCTCGTCATGGCTACCGGTTCCTATCCGTGGATCCCACCGATCAAAGGCTCCGAAAGCCAGGATTGCTTCGTTTACCGCACCATTGAAGATCTGAACGCTATCGAATCCTGTGCACGCCGCAGCAAGCGCGGTGCGGTAGTTGGCGGTGGCCTGCTCGGCTTGGAAGCCGCCGGGGCACTGAAAAGCTTAGGGATTGAAACTCACGTTATTGAATTCGCCCCAATGCTGATGGCCGAACAGCTCGACGCGATGGGCGGCGATCAATTGCGCCGCAAGATCGAGCGGATGGGCGTTAAAGTCCACACCGGCAAAAACACCACCGAAATTGTCAACGGTGGGCAAAACGCACGTAAAACCATGCACTTTGCCGACGGCAGTGAGCTGCAAGTTGATTTCATCGTCTTCTCCACCGGCATCCGCCCGCAGGACAAACTGGCCCATCAGTGCGGGCTGGCAACGGCACCGCGCGGTGGTATTGCGATTAACGACGCTTGCCAGACTTCCGATCCGGATGTCTACGCCATCGGTGAATGTGCCTCATGGCGCGAACGTACCTTCGGCCTGGTTGCACCAGGATACAAAATGGCGCAGGTGACTGCTGACCATTTACTGAATCGTGACAGCTCCTTCCAGGGCGCGGATATGAGCGCCAAGCTGAAGCTGCTGGGCGTTGACGTCGGCGGTATCGGCGATGCCCATGCCCGCACTGCCGGAGCACGCAGCTACGTCTATCTGGATGAAAGCAAAGAAGTCTATAAACGTCTGGTGGTCAGCGCAGACAATAAAACCCTGCTCGGCGCAGTTTTGGTGGGAGATACCAGCGACTACGGCAACCTGTTGCAGTTAGCCCTGAATAATATTGAACTGCCGGAAAACCCAGACAGCCTGATCCTGCCAGCCCATGCAGGCAGCAAACCGGCGATCGGTGTCGATTCGCTGCCAGACACTGCCCAGATTTGTTCCTGCTTCGACGTCAGCAAAGGCGACATCATCAAAGCGGTGAACCTGGGTTGCCACACCGTCGCGGCCATCAAGTCTGAAACCAAAGCGGGAACCGGCTGCGGCGGCTGTGTGCCGTTAATCACCCAAGTGCTGAATGCCGAACTGAGCAAACAGGGGATTGAGGTGAATAACCACCTGTGCGAGCACTTTGCGTATTCCCGCCAGGAGCTGTACCACCTGATCCGCGTCGAAGGCATTAAAACCTTTGAGGAGTTGCTGGCGAAATACGGCAAAGGCTACGGCTGCGAAGTGTGTAAACCCACGGTGGGTTCACTGTTGGCCTCCTGCTGGAATGAGTACGTGCTCAAGCCACAACATACGCCGCTGCAAGACACCAACGACAACTTCCTCGGCAATATCCAGAAGGATGGCACCTATTCGGTGATCCCACGCTCTGCCGGGGGGGAAATCACTCCAGAAGGCCTGCTGGCCATCGGCCAGATCGCCAAAGAATATAATCTGTATACCAAAATAACCGGCTCACAGCGCATCGGCATGTTCGGCGCGCAGAAAGACGACTTACCCGCCATCTGGAGCAAGCTGATCGCCGCCGGGTTCGAAACCGGTCACGCTTATGCCAAAGCGCTGCGCATGGCGAAAACCTGCGTTGGCAGCACCTGGTGCCGTTATGGCGTCGGCGACAGCGTGGGTTTTGGTGTACAGCTTGAACACCGCTACAAAGGCATCCGTACTCCGCACAAAATGAAGTTCGGCGTTTCTGGCTGTACCCGTGAATGTGCCGAAGCACAGGGGAAAGACGTGGGTATCATTGCCACCGAAAACGGCTGGAACCTGTATGTCTGCGGCAACGGTGGGATGAAACCGCGCCATGCCGATCTGCTGGCAGCGGATCTCGACAGCGATACGCTCCTCCGCTATCTCGACCGCTTTATGATGTTCTATATCCGCACTGGCGATAAGTTGCAGCGTACCTCGGTCTGGCTGGAAAGCCTGGAAGGCGGTATCGATTATCTGCGCAAGGTGATCATCGACGACAAACTGGGGATCAATGAGCAGTTGGAAAGCGAAATCGCCCGCCTGCGCAGCGCAGTCATCTGCGAATGGAAAGAAACCGTCGAAAATCCCGCTGCTCAGGTACGTTTCGCCCACTTCATCAACAGCAGCCAGCGCGATCCCAACGTGCAAGTGGTGCCTGAACGCGAACAACACCGCCCGGCGCGCCCGGATGAGCGCATCCCCGTTAGGGTTCTGGAAACCGAGGAGAACAACGTATGAGCCAGTGGATTTCCGTTTGCCCACTCGCCGAGATCCTGCCTGGCACGGGTGTATGCGCCTTGATTGGCGAGCAACAGGTGGCGATCTTCCGCCCTCGCGCTGATGAACAACTGTATGCCATCAGCAATATCGATCCATTCGCCCAAGCCAGCGTGCTATCGCGCGGCCTGATCGCCGAGCATCAGGGTGCATTGTGGGTGGCCAGCCCACTGAAGAAACAGCATTTCCGCCTGCATGATGGCCGGTGTATGGAGGACGAAAGCCGCTCCGTGGCCAGTTTCACCAGCCGGGTCGTCGACGGTATAGTCCAGGTAGCTAATTACCGGATATAACTTTCAAACTTTTTGTTTTTTAATTCCCAGGGAAATCTATGTTTACCGATACCATCAACAAATCTGCCGCCAACGCGGCGCGCATCGTTAAATTGGCGCAAGAGAGCCCGCTCGGCTTCTGGATCAGTTCAGCCATGGCCGGAGCCTATGTCGGTCTGGGCATCATCCTGATCTTCACCTTGGGTAATCTGGTGGATCCTTCAATCCGCCCATTGGTGATGGGGGCCACCTTCGGCATCGCGCTGACGCTGGTGATTATCGCCGGTTCCGAACTGTTCACCGGCCACACCATGTTCCTGACGCTCGGCGTAAAAGCGGGCACCATCAAACAAAGCCAGATGTGGGCCGTGTTACCGCAAACCTGGCTGGGCAACCTGCTCGGTTCGGTGCTGGTGGCGTTGATGTATTACTACGGTGGCGGCAGCCTGTTGCCGGTTGATACCAACCTGGTGCATACCGTGGCGCTGGCGAAAACCACCGCTCCGGCAGAAGTGCTGTTCTTCAAAGGAGTATTGTGTAACTGGCTGGTTTGCCTGGCGATCTGGATGGCGCTACGCGTGGAAGGATCAGCCAAGTTCATCGCCATCTGGTGGTGTTTACTGGCGTTTATCGCTTCCGGCTACGAGCACTCCATCGCCAACATGACGCTGTTTGCGCTCTCCTGGTTCGGCCATCACAGCGAAGCCTACACCCTGAGCGGTATCGGCCATAACCTGCTGTGGGTGACGCTCGGCAATACGCTGTCTGGTGCCGTGTTAATGGGGCTGGGTTACTGGTATGCCACACCACGTGCACAGCGCCCGCAGGCTGCAAGCGCCACGGTTCGTCAAACCGCATAACCCATCAGGGGTGAGTTATCGCCCCCGTTCACCACGTCCCCGAGGATTGCCGATGGATTACTTACCGATTTTCTGCCAACTGCAACATAAAGCCTGCCTGCTGGTCGGCGGTGGGGAAGTGGCAGAACGCAAGGCTCGCCTGCTGCTGGATGCCGGGGCACAACTGACAGTGAATGCCTGCCAGTTTAATGAGCAATTTCTGGCCTGGGCTGCACAAGGGCAAGTGACACTGGCCGAAGGCGAGTTTCATGCCGGATTGCTGGCAAAGAAATGGCTGGTGATTGCCGCCACCGATCGGGTTGAAGTGAACGCCTTGGTGTATCAATGTGCCAATCAGCAACGGGTATTCTGCAACGTGGTGGACGATCCAAAACGCGCCAGCTTTATCATGCCTTCAATTATCGATCGCTCTCCGCTGATGGTGGCCGTCTCTTCCGGCGGCAAAGCTCCGGTGCTGGCACGCCTGCTGCGAGAAAAGCTGGAAGCAATACTGCCGCTACATCTTGGCAAACTGGCCCAACTGGGTGGTTCGCTGCGCCAGCGGGTAAAACAGCAATTTGGTAACATCGGCGCACGCCGCCATTTCTGGGAAAAGCTGTTCGCCCACGATCGGCTGGCACAATCGCTGGCTAATCACGATACGGCCTTGGCTAACCAGCAGATAGAACAACTGTTTACACAGCAACCGGAAGAACAAGGTGAAGTGGTTTTGGTGGGCGCTGGGCCAGGCGATGCCGGGTTGCTGACGCTGAAAGGCCTGCAGCAAATCCAGCAGGCCGACGTAGTGGTTTACGATCGCTTGGTTTCTGAAGAGGTGATGGCGCTGGTGCGCCGCGATGCCGAGCAGATCTTCGTGGGCAAACGCGCCGGATATCATTGCGTACCGCAAGAACATATCAATCAAATCCTGCTGGAACAGGCTCAACAGGGCAAGCGCGTGGTCCGGCTGAAAGGCGGCGATCCGTTTATCTTTGGCCGTGGCGGTGAAGAGTTAGAAACTTTAGCCGAAGCGGATATTCCGTTCTCAATCGTGCCCGGCATTACCGCTGCGTCCGGCTGTTCTGCCTACAGCGGCATCCCCCTCACCCATCGCGATCACGCCCAGAGCGTGCGGCTGGTGACCGGCCACGCCAAGGCCGATGGTGAACTCGACTGGGCGACGCTGGCTGCTGGGCAACAAACGCTGGTGTTTTATATGGGCCTGGCGCAGGCGGCAGAGATTCAACGGCAACTGACGGCACAGGGTATGCCTGCCACCACGCCGATTGCGCTGGTGGAAAACGGGACATCCACCCGCCAGCGGGTAATTGAAGGGGAATTAGCTCGATTGGGGGAACTGGCAAAACAGGCCGCCAGCCCAAGCCTGATTATCGTTGGCAGTGTGGTCAGCCTGCGCAGCAAGCTGAACTGGTTCTCCAGCCGGGAAGCGCCGGAAAACCTTAGCAAAACGGCGTAAGAAAAGCAGCTGTTCATGGCCGGTTACCCCTGGCAACGGGGTCTTACTCAGCAGGCCATGATGCGCGCAACGTCAACACCCGAATCTGTAACCACCGGGCAACCTTTCCAGGGGGATTGATAACAACCGATTAGACATTGCGGTCGGTGAGATGAGCACGGGGGTTGAGGCCATTGAAGGCGCCGAACGGAGACACGGCGCATAGGCGAACGCGCCACGGACGGCGCGTTCAGGCGAGACAGTCAGGGACGACTGTCGTAGCTGGCCTTAATGTGCGGTGGCGGAGTGAGGGTAGTGGGCGAAGCCCACCGCCTGATATGGCAAGGGCCGGGGTGTTGGGGGCTGGCTCTTGAGCCCCCAACTCGGTCGTGTTCACCCGCGTTAATGAATAAACACAAGAGGTGTAGCGACCGAAATAAACACACATCCCATAACAAACCTCAAGATGTGAACAAGAGACAACTCCCCGAATGGAGATGGAAGTATTGGTCAGCGACTACGGGTGTGGCACAAAACCCACCGCTTCATACACTTTCGCCAGCGTTTCCTGCGCACGAGCACGCGCTTTGGTCGCCCCATCACGCATCACCTGCTGCAAAAATGCCTCATCATTGCGGAAACGGTGATAACGCTCTTGGAGTTCACTCAGCATGCCGGAAACCGCTTCTGCCACGGCACCCTTCAGGTGACCATACATCTGGCCGGCGAACTCAGCTTCCAACTGTGCAATACTCTTGCCGGTAACACCCGATAAGATATCCAGCAGGTTGGAAACGCCCGCTTTGTTCG
This sequence comes from Serratia sp. Ag1, assembly GCF_000743355.1. Classification (GTDB taxonomy): domain Bacteria; phylum Pseudomonadota; class Gammaproteobacteria; order Enterobacterales; family Enterobacteriaceae; genus Chania. The sequence goes on along the minus strand of NZ_JQEI01000013.1, from coordinate 46,446 downwards.
CCACGTCGTAACGGATGACCGGTGGCTCTTCCGAGTCGGTCATTGCGCGCTTGATTTTTTTGGTCACCGCACTCGGATCTTCCAGCAAGCCAATCACGTTATTACGGTTATCATCCGACTTGGACATCTTTTTGGTCGGTTCCTGCAGTGACATCACGCGCGCACCCGATTTCGGAATAAAAGGTTCTGGTACTTTGAACACGTCGCCATACAGGGCATTGAAACGCTGACCGACATCACGGCTCAGTTCCAGATGCTGTTTCTGATCTTCACCCACCGGCACCTGGTTAGTCTGATACAGCAAGATATCTGCCGCCATCAGCACCGGGTAGCTGAACAAGCCTGCATTGATGTTTTCTGCATAGCGTGCCGATTTGTCTTTAAACTGGGTCATACGGCTCAGTTCACCGAAATAGGTGTAACAGTTGAGCACCCAGCTCAATTGCGAATGCTCCGGCACATGAGATTGCACAAAAATAGTGCTTTTTGCCGGATCAATACCGCAGGCAAGGTACAAAGCCAGCGTATCCAGCGTAGCTTTACGCAGTTTTTCGGCGTCCTGACGCGCGGTAATCGCATGCAGGTCAACAATGCAGTAAATGCAGTCATAGTCATCCTGCATTTGAACCCACTGACGCAGTGCACCCATGTAGTTGCCAATGGTCAGTTCGCCAGACGGCTGTGCGCCGCTAAATACAATGGGCTTACTCATGATTCACTTCCTGATTCTCTGAAGATGATAGCCCGAGAGCGGGCAACAAATCGGCAAAGCGCTCCAACACGCGATCGGGATGGCTCAAGGCGATCGCTTCACCGTAGTTATATCCATAAGTCAGACCAACGCTGGGGCAACCTGCCGCCTGCGCTGCCTGGATGTCATTGCGGGAATCCCCGACAAACAGCACTTCGCTGGCTCGCAGGCCAAGCTTGCCGAAAACCAGATACAGGGGGGCTGGATGCGGTTTTTTTATCACCACATCATCACCGCCGATAATCAGCGAAAAAGTGTCAAGAATGCCGAGCTCTTTCAGCAACGGAGCCACAAAGGGCGTCGGTTTGTTGGTCACCAGCGCCATCGGGTAACCACCTTTAACCAAGCAATTAAGCGTTTCTTTCACCTGTGGGAACAGACGGCTACCGCTACTGACGGTTTGTGCGTAGAAATGATCGAAACGCTCACGCATCTGCAGGCAATGTTCCGGCGTGACGTCAACTTCCGCCCAGCGCAGCGCACGCTGCACCAGGACATCCGCACCATTACCGATCCAGGTACTGACACGCGCCTCACCCGCCTGCGGTAAGCCCATTGCTGCCAGTGCCAAATCGATAGCTGCCGCCAGCCCCGGAGCACTGTCAACCAAAGTGCCATCCAGATCAAAAGCCAGGCCGCGAACGGCGCTGAAATCAGCCATGGTTCACCTTCGCCAGTTCACGACGCATTTCGTCAATCACTGCGCGGTAATCCGGTTTGCCAAAAATAGCGGAACCAGCGACGAACATGTCGGCCCCCGCAGCGGCGATCTCAGCAATATTGTCCACCTTCACTCCACCGTCGACTTCCAGACGGATGTCGAACCCGCTGTCGTCGATCAGTTTACGCACCTGACGCAGCTTATCCAACGTACCGGGGATAAAGGATTGCCCACCAAAACCGGGGTTAACCGACATCAGCAGGATCACATCCAGTTTATCCATCACATAATCAAGATAGCTCAGTGGCGTCGCCGGGTTAAAGACCAGGCCGGCTTTACAGCCGTGTTCCTTGATCAGTTGGATGGTGCGGTCAACGTGTTCGGAGGCTTCGGGATGGAAAGAGATGTATGTCGCACCAGCTTTGGCGAAGTCCGGTACGATGCGATCGACCGGCTTAACCATCAGATGAACGTCGATGGGGGCGGTGATACCGTAATTGCGCAGCGCTTCACACACCATCGGCCCAATCGTCAGGTTGGGGACATAGTGGTTGTCCATCACGTCAAAGTGCACCACGTCACTACCGGCGGCCAACACCTTGGCAGTATCTTCACCTAACCGGGCAAAATCTGCCGACAGAATGGACGGGGCAATCAAAAACTTTTTCATCCGCTTCTCCAAACGTAGGGTTTGAGTTCTTACACGCCGGGGCGCAACCCCGACTTAGCGATATAGCGCCAGAAGTTCGTTTACTTTACTGCGGCCAAGGATATTACGGCTGATCGTCCGACGTGCCGATACCTCAAAGAATTCAGCATGTTGATACCAGTCGCGTGTCAGTTCGGTATCATGATTGGAAATCAACACTGGCACCTGACTTTCTACCGATAGCTGATGCGCCAACTGTGCCAGCCCTTGCTGATCGGCCAGGCTGAAACTGTTGGTATGATAGGCGGTAAAGTTCGCCGTTGCCGAAAGCGGCGCATAAGGCGGATCGCAATAAACCACTGCGCCGCGCGTTGCCTTGGTCATGGTATCGCGGTAATGCTCGCAGACGAAAGTAGCATTGCGGGATTTTTCAGCAAACCAGTACAGTTCCTCTTCTGGAAAATACGGTTTCTTATAACGGCCAAATGGGACGTTAAATTCACCACGCAGGTTATAACGGCACAGACCGTTATAACAGTGGCGATTCAGATAGAGAAACAGCTGCGCCCGCCAGTAAGCATCAGCACTCGTATTGAACTCTTCACGCAGCCGGTAAAACTGCTCCGAGATATTGTATTCGTCAGCGAAAAGAACGCGGGCATCGCGCACGAAGTCATCCGTGCGCAGCTTAACGATGTTATACAGATTAATAAGATCGCTGTTGATGTCGGCGAGAATGTAGGCGTCGTATTCCGTGTTCAAAAAGACCGAACCCGCACCTACGAAGGGCTCAATTAAGCAGTCACCCGCTGGCAGATAACGACGGATCTCGTCAACCAGCGGGTATTTTCCACCAGCCCATTTTAAAAAAGCGCGGTTTTTCTTCATGCCGTCAGTTAGCTACTTATACAATTCAGAGCGGCGGATTGTACTCTGTTCCAGACAGCACATCAGCGCACAAAATTAAATGGTTTATTTTTTAAGGTCTTGCTGTACCTGGTGCACAGGCCGGACCCATGGTTTTTTCGCCTGAACCTCTGCCGGTAACGTAGCAACAGCCCGCTTCGCATCCGCTGAAGAAGCATAGTTACCACTCACCAACACAAACCACGGCTTACCGTCACGCTTGGTTTCATACACGGTAAAGTTCTGCAGACTATGTTGTTTGGCAAAAGCTTTCAACGTATCGGGGCGAGAAGCACTGCTTAATTGCAGCGTGTAATGGCTGCCCGGTGCCGCAGCAATGGAACCTGTACTACCGCTCACCACACCGCTTTTTACCTGTGCTGGCGGCGTATAAACCGTCGTTGTCGTTGAAGCAGGCTTCACTGCTGTCACGGGTTTCGCTGCCGTTTTTGCCGGGGTTTTATGCTGCTGTGGCGCTGAAATAGCATGGTTATTCACCGGGCGGGTGGACTCCCGTGCACCTGCACCGTTCATCACGGTGGCTGGCGCAGTGGGTAATCCTGCAACCGGGGAGTTCAGCGTCTGCGCAGCGGCATCAACCTGATTCTGCTGAGATGACAACGCATCTGCCATATTACCTGGCAATTCAACACGCTGCTGTGCCCCACCTTGTAGAAGTTGTGGTACTGCTTCGGTCGGCGTGCTGGAAATGGGCGGAACGCTGATATTTTGCGGTTGCTGCGGTTGAGCCTGCCCGACACCATTGTTATCGCCGCTATCGGTGGTGCCACCGGGGACACCGCCGTTACTGTTGGCTAGCGATGAAGAGCCCGACAGGTTGATATCGCGGGTGGCTCCTTGCTGCGCCGCTTCATGCTGGGTTGGTGCTTTTAACGCAGAACCGATACCCAGAATCAACACCAACAGAACTAGAATACCGACACCAATCATCAAATGCTGACGCGATAGGGCAAAACTCGGCCCCGTTGCTGACCGCCGCGAACGTGTCGGACGACGATCGCTAACATCAGGTCTAAGAAGATCATCTTCTGGTTTAAATTCGTCCATCTGAAACCCTCCAACTAGAGGCAAAAAAAACCACCACCCTGAACCCAGCATGGTTCGAGACTATTAACCCGATGATAGCAAAGCAATACTCATATTGCTTTACGCACGTATTATCCACAGAGACGAACAGCAGCTAATCACTGGCTGCTATTCCGACTGACTCACTGTGACAACGGCAGGCAATCCGTAATCGCAGCCAGCACTGTATCACGTGCTACACCGCCACGAACTTCCGCCTCACCGATTGCCTTCGGTAACACCAGGCGCAGCTCCCCTGCCAACACTTTTTTGTCGCGCATCATATGCGGCAGATAGGCGTCAGGTGCCATCTCCTGCGGCCCGCACACCGGCAATCCGGCACGCAGCAACAGGGCTTTGATACGTTCAATATCGGCGATAGATAATTGGCCCAAGCGTTGTGCCGTATGCGCGGCCATCATCATACCTGCCGCCACGGCTTCGCCGTGCAGCCAGACACCGTAGCCCATCTCGGCTTCAATGGCATGACCATAAGTATGGCCAAGATTAAGCAGTGCGCGCAGGCCGCTTTCGCGCTCATCGGCGGCCACCACTTCAGCCTTCAATTCGCAGCAGCGGCGGATGCAGTACGCCAGCGCATCCATATCCAACGCTACTAACGCATCAATATTGTTTTCCAGCCAGACGAAGAAATCACCATCGAGAATAATCCCGTATTTGATCACTTCCGCCAAACCAGAAGAAAGTTCACGCGCCGGTAACGTGCGCAAACAGTCGAGATCCACCACCACCGCAGCTGGTTGGTAGAAGGCACCGATCATGTTTTTACCGAGCGGGTGATTGACGGCAGTTTTGCCACCAACAGAAGAATCCACCTGCGAGAGCAGCGTGGTAGGCACCTGAATAAAACGCACACCGCGTTGATAGCACGCTGCAGCAAAACCCGTTAGATCGCCAACCACACCACCGCCGAGGGCAATAAGCGTGGTATCACGACCATGCGGCTTTTCCAGCAACGCCGAGAACACTTGCTCGAGTACGGTAAGAGATTTGTACTGTTCACCATCAGGCAGTATCACCTGATCCACCACAACGCCGCTTTGCTCCAGAACCTTGCGAACCGGCTCCAGATAAAGCGGGGCCAGGGTCTGATTAGTGACCAGCATGACCTGTTCACCTGCCTTTAACGGCATAAAAGAAGCCGGATCGTTAAACAATCCGGCAGCGATGGTAATCGGGTAGCTACGCTCCCCAAGCGTTACGGTAATTCTCTCCATGTCGCGCTCAGTTCTCGGTGTGGTTTATCCCCGCAGTGCGGGGAACACAATCAGAATTTCCGCATTTGCCCGTAGCCAACACGGAAACCGCTGTACTCTAAATCATTCGAGTTGCAGGCAGCAGGCTCTTGAGCCCCCAGGTGCATAGATAACTATGTGACTGGGGCGAGTAAACACAGCCAACGCACATGCGACTTGAAGCATGACGAGTCTATCAGTTGCTTTCCAGCATATTGATTATCTGGTTGGCAACCACTTTAGCGCTTTGATCGTCTGTGCGGATAGTGACATCTGCGATTTCTTCGTATAACGGATTGCGCTCTTTCGCCAGCGCTTCCAGCACTTCACGCGGAGGAGAATCAACCTGCAACAGCGGACGCTTTTTGTCGCGCTGGGTACGGGCCAATTGCTTCTCGATAGTGGTTTCTAAATAGACCACAACACCACGCGCCGACAGGCGGTTGCGCGTTTCACGCGACTTAACCGAGCCTCCGCCGGTAGCCAGCACAATCCCCTGCTTTTCTGTCAGTTCATTAATGACTTTTTCTTCACGATCGCGGAAGCCTTCTTCCCCTTCCACGTCGAATACCCAGCCCACGTCAGCTCCGGTACGTCGCTCAATTTCTTGATCGGAGTCGAAAAACTCCATATTGAGTTGCTGAGCTAACTGACGGCCAATAGTGCTTTTGCCGGCACCCATAGGCCCAACCAGAAAGATATTGCGTTTCTCTGCCATGTTTTTCGGTATTACTAAGACAATTCGTTAATGATAACCCGCCCCGCCAATCAAATTAGCGGCGGGACCTAAACTGAAACCTCATGAGCGATAGTGCGAGATCAGACGGGAAATTATCTCAACACTCTTGGTAGTTTGGCAACCGAATAAATCGCTATCCACGCCGCAGGAGGGAAACCATACGTTTTTAACGGCGTCTTATATATCCTATGGAGTTCAAATTACAGCCAAGCCACAAACGTAGCCCTTTCAGAAACTTACTAAAGCAAGTGACTGAGCGACTTCGTGCAGCCAGCAACACTGCAGCTTGAAAGACGCCGGATATAGCATTAATAAAACAGCCTCGGAGCCTAATTCGGTAACCCTTGTAAGCTAAATCGGTCGCAGCGTCAAACTCAGATGCCCCTATGGCAAGAAAAAAGTCTCTCTGACCATTAACTTTTGTCTTTTCCGTTAACGACAACCCCAGCAACTCAGACCTTAATCAGCGTAGGAGTAATAAATATCACCAACTCACGCCTTTTATGCTGTTTGCTGTCGTGCTTGAACAACGATCCCAGCCATGGCACGTCCGCCACGCCCGGAACTTTGTTAGCGCCACTCGTCTTCTGCTGCTGAAATATACCACCTAATACAATGGTTTCACCGTTTTTTACCGTCACTTGAGTTTTGATTTCCTGCTTGTCGATAGCCAAAGCCTCACCTGCCCCCTGCTTTATCGATCGGCCAGGCGTGTTCTGGCTGATTTGCAGCGTTAGCGTAATACGGCCATTGGGCAGGATTTTAGGCGTCACTTCCATCCCCAATACCGCCTCTTTAAACTCCACGGAGGTCACGCCACTGGTACCATTCGAAACTTCGTAAGGGATTTCTGTGCCTTGTTTAATACTGGCCGTCTGCTGATGCGCCGTCAGCAGGCGCGGGCTGGCGATGATCTCCACCTCATTTTCCTGTTCCAGCGCCGACAGTTCCAGATCCAGAATACGCCCGCTGATGCGCGCCAGATGAAACCCCGCCGTTACCGCACTGTTTTCCACCGGCAACCCCACGCTGAAGTTATCTATCCGTAAAGGCTGCGGTGGTTTTTCATCGGATAACAGCCCCCAGCGCACACCGAGTTCGCGCAGGTTTTCACTGCTGATCGTGACAATGTGTGCCGCCAGTTGAACCTGTTCCAGTGAGGTGTCCATATCGGCAATCCAGGCCTTCATCTGAGCCAGTGCGGCGGCGGTATCTCGGAGTAACAAGGCATTGGTGCGCTTGTCCACGACGACGCTACCGCGCTCGGTCATCAACTTGCCACGTTGGCTATCCAGACTCTGGGCGATCTCTCCGGCGTCGGCATGTTGCAGCGAAATCGTCAGGTTCGCCAAAGGTAACTGTTGCGCCAACGCCTGCTGTCGACGCTGTTGCTCCTGTTCGTCCGGCTCGGGGAAAACCAGCATCACATTGCCGTCGAGAGTCATCGTCAGTTTCCCCATACGCAACACCACCGCCAGCGCCTGCTGCCACGGGACATTATCCAAACGCAATGTCAGATTGCCCTCCACACCCTCGGCGGCAACCAGATTCAGTTGCTGGTATTCCGCCAATGCCTGTAAGACCAGGCTTACTGGTGTATCGTGAAACTCCAGTGAGATTGGCTTTTCTTGCTGCACTTCTTGCTGTGCTTCTTGTTGCACTTCTTGCTGTACTACGCCCATCGCTAGGCAAGGGAACGCCAGCCACAGCGCCACCAGCCAATGACCTCTTTTCATTTCCATTTCCTTATGGTTTGCCCAACGTCAGAACAATATGAGCGGTGGCGGGCAGACAAAGACGCTCAACACCAACCTCATTGAACTCAAGCTGCCGCGCCTGGATACGCGCCACCTGCCAGAGCCCATCTAACAGCGTCTGCTGCGGTTGCAGCCTCAACCATTGCCCCTGTGGCGTCAGCAACCAACCATGCCGTAAACCAGGTTCACCGATAGTGCCTTTCAGTTGCCAAGCAGCAGGGGAAGTGGCAGATGACACACAAGGGACGACGAGAGGCGGTTGGAATGGGTCGCGGTCTTGAACCGCCAAAACCGGGGTGGCAAACATCAGCCACAGCCAATATTGCCACTTCATTCGCTCCGCTCCTCTTCCGGTGTGAGCAGAGTCAACTGAGTGATCAGCCCTCCCGCTTGCTTTTCGACCGCCATTTGGCCAACACGTGACGTGGGTGACAACCCTTCCAGCAAATGCAAAAGCCCGGGGTAATCCAACTGCAATTTTACGACTTGTTGTGCGGGTTGTTGTTGCCAGCGCAGCAGCACGCCCCCGGCCCGATAGAGTTTGCTGCCAAAGCTCTCGGTCTCTACGGGCAATACCGATGTCTGGTGCTGCAAGCGCAGTTGCAACTCTTCCAGTGCGGGTAAGCGAGACAACTGCAGCCGATGTTCGGCAAGTAACTGCTCCAAACGCTGTTGCTGCATACGCAAATGTTCGCGCTGTTGCCATTCTCCATACACCAGGAATGCACCACTCAGCACAACCAGACCCGCCAAAAGCAGCCATTGAGCCACCAGCAACTGCCAGCCAGGCCGATTGAGCCAAGACCTTATCCAATCTGGAAGCGGTTTATCCATCTTTCCCCCAGCGCGCCATCAGGGTGAAAGCCAAGACGCCATCTTTATGCTGTGTCACTTCCGCTAAACGGTTACCTTGCAACAGAGGCAAGGCGGCCAAGCGCTGTTCAAACAGGGCAATTGCTGCGTACTGCCCGCTAAAACCCCGTAAAGAGATCCCCTGCGCATTCTCTTCTAACGCCGTCAGCCATAGCTCGTCGGGTATCACTGCCGCAAGTTGTTGCAGTAAAGCCAGGTAACGCAGGTTATGCCTGGCGTTCTGCTGGCGACGAGTCTCTTCTGCGGTTAAGCGAGCCAGCGTGGCCATTACCTGCTGTGTTTGCTGGAGCCGCTCCGCCAGCACCTGACTTTGCTGCGTCAATCTCTGCACAGTTCTCTGCTGTTGTTCCTGCTGATAGCTCAGCAGAAAGAAAACCGTAACCGGCAATGCCAGAGCAAACACCAGTTGAACCCCAAACATTCGCCGCCAAAACCCATAACGCTGCCGCAACGCCCTGAGACGCCAAGGCAAAAGATTGACCTGATACATCAGCGATCCTCGCGGCGCAGTGCCAACCCACCAGCCAGCACAAAAGCCATAGGTTGAGCTGGCAACGGCGGCTGTAAATAGCTAAAGGCAGTGAAAGGCGACCAGGATCTACCCCCAGTAGGCAAGGGTTCGTCCAACACGCTGCTGTAATAGATCTCCTGGTCGCCCAGCGCCGGGCAAGCAATGCGCATGGCGCTCAACGCCTGTTGTACGCTCTCGAACTCACCAGCAGGCAATACGCCGTAGGCAAATGGCATACTGCGCGGTGCAACCCACAACCACTCTTGTTCCAGACGATGCAGCAAACCCATATCGCGATTCAACCCAGCAAAAGCGGCCATCGCACATAACACGCTGGGGCTGATATCAATGACCTGCGGTTGAAGATCGGCTGCCTGCAGGCAGTTTAACCACTGCTGCAGCTCTTGCTGGCGCGCGGCGGTGAGCAGCAGTTGGTGGGTATTTGACGGAGCGATACGGTAATCCATCGCCAGGGTTTGGCTATCGAGCGGGAATTGTTTCAGCCCCTGCATAGTGATGTAGTCATGGCGAACCGGCTCACGTAAACGAACATCCGGTAACGGCAAGGTATGCTGTAAAACCCGCTGCGCCGGTAAAGCAATGCGTAAGGAAATATGTCTTGGTAACCGAATACGCCACTGCTTTAGCAGGGTGATCAACGTTTCAGAGCTCTCAAGATAACCGTCGCGCAATACCGGCATGGGCAGTGCCTGTTGCCACCAATGCCGCAGTTGCCAACCACTGCGGCGCGGCTGTGCCGCCAAGGCACGTACACAGTTGCTCTGAATATCCAGGCCTACCTGCCACGTCTGAGAGAACATATTTCACCCCGTTTCCGTTTCGTCTGATGATAAAAGAACATATCCATGTTGCAGGCTTGCCTTTATACTACCGCGCGGTTGTTTATAAACTGCCCAAATGACATGAAATGGGAAATCTCAGGTGAAGTTCGTAAAGTATTTTCTAATCCTTGCAGTGTGTTGCATCTTGCTGGGAGCAGCCTCGATTTTTGGCTTGTACAAATATGTCGAGCCACAGCTGCCCGACGTCGCAACACTGAAAGATGTGCGGTTACAAATCCCGATGCAGGTTTACAGCGCCGATGGCGAACTGATCGCTCAATTCGGTGAGAAACGTCGTATTCCTCTTAAGCTGGAACAAATTCCACCGGTGATGACGCACGCCTTCATCGCCACCGAGGACAGCCGTTTCTATGAACACCACGGTGTTGATCCGATCGGTATCTTCCGTGCCGCTTCTGTGGCCATGGTTTCTGGTCGCGCCTCACAGGGTGCCAGTACCATCACCCAACAGTTGGCAAGAAACTTCTTCTTGAGCCCGGAACGCACCCTGATGCGCAAGATCAAGGAAGTTTTCCTGGCGATACGCATTGAACAGATGCTGTCCAAAGACGAAATCCTTGAACTGTATCTGAACAAAATCTACCTGGGCTACCGTGCTTATGGCGTCGGAGCAGCCGCGCAGGTTTATTTTGGCAAAGACGTCAGCCAGCTCAGCCTCAGCGAAATGGCCACCATCGCTGGCTTGCCGAAAGCACCGTCAACCTTCAACCCGCTGTACTCGCACGATCGTGCCGTAGCGCGCCGTAACGTGGTGTTGTCGCGTATGTTGGATGAGCATTACATTACGCAGGCACAATACGAACAGGCGCGCAGTGAAGAACTGGTTGCCCACTACCATGCGCCAGAAATCAGCTTCTCTGCACCTTATCTTGCTGAAATGGTGCGCCAGGAGATGATCACGCGTTATGGCGAGAATGCCTATACCGATGGTTACAAGGTGTACACCACCATCACCAAAAAGCTGCAACAGGCGGCACAGGAAGCTGTGCGCAACAACGTTCTGGACTATGACATGCGCCACGGTTACCGCGGCCCGTCGAACGTGCTGTGGAAAGTGGGTGAAGCAGCCTGGGATCAGAAGCAGATTGTTGATTCGCTGAAAAGCCTGCCGAGTTATGGCCCGCTGGCTCCTGCGGTCATCACCCAGGCCGATGCCAATCAGGCCGCAGCGCTCTTGGCCGATGGCAGCAGCATTGCGTTGCCGATGTCCGGTATGCGCTGGGCTCGTCCGTTCAAAACAGATACCCAACAGGGCCCGATACCGAAGCGCGTTACCGACGTGGTTCAGGCTGGCCAACAGGTATGGGTACGCAAAGTGAATGATAACTGGTGGCTGTCTCAGGTGCCGGACGTCAACTCGGCGCTGGTTTCTATCGATCCCAACAACGGTGCCATTAAAGCGCTGGTCGGCGGTTTCGATTTCAACCAGAGCAAGTTCAATCGCGTTACTCAGGCTCTGCGTCAGGTTGGCTCCAACATCAAACCGTTCCTGTACACGGCTGCGATGGATAAAGGCCTGACGTTAGCCACCATCCTCAACGATCTGCCGATTGCGCGTTGGGATGCCGGTGCCGGTACCGACTGGCGGCCCAAAAACTCTCCGCCTACTTATGATGGCCCCATCCGTTTGCGTCAGGGCCTGGGGCAATCGAAAAACGTCGTCATGGTGCGTGCGATGCGTGCGATGGGCGTTGATTACGCAGCAGAATATCTGCAGCGTTTCGGTTTCCCGGCACAGAACATCGTCCATTCGGAATCGCTGGCGTTAGGTTCCGCCTCATTCACACCGCTGCAAGTGGTGCGTGGCTATGCGGTACTGTCCAATGGCGGTTATCTGGTTGACCCGTACTTCATCACCAAGATTGAAGATGACAGTGGCAAGGCCCTGTTTGAAGCCAAGCCGAAAGTGGTGTGTGACAGCTGTAGTCTGCCCGTTATCTACGGTGATACTCAGCGGGCCGCTATGCTGTCTGACGATAACGTTGAGAACGTCGCGGTGTCACAGGAAAGCAGCAATGCCAGTGTGCCAATGCCGCAGTTGGAGCAGGTCACGCCGACTCAGGTGCAGCAGGATAACGAGCAGCAATATGCACCACACGTCATCAGTTCACCGTTGGCGTTCCTGATGCGGGATGCGCTGAATAGTAATGTCTTTGGTGAACCGGGCTGGATGGGGACCGGCTGGCGCGCCGGGCGCGACCTGAAACGCCGTGATATCGGCGGCAAAACCGGCACCACCAACAGTTCAAAAGATGCCTGGTTCTCTGGCTATGGCCCGGATACCGTAACGTCGGTGTGGATCGGTTTCGACGATCATCGCCGCGATCTGGGGCGTGCAACGGCTTCAGGCGCGATTGAGGATCAGATTTCCGGTGGTGAAGGGGGGGCGAAAAGTGCGCAACCAGCGTGGGATGATTTTATGAAAGTGGCTCTGGAAGGCATTCCTGAGCAGAAAGTGACGCCACCGCCGGGCATTGTCAGCGTTACTATTGATAAGAGCACCGGTAAGCTCTCCAACGGAGGGAGCGGCAGCCGCCCTGAGTTCTTTATCGATGGCACCCAGCCGACAGGATTCTCGGTGCATGACGCAGGCACAACCTTGACGGATCCTGGCGGTGAAAGCCATGAACTGTTCTAAATGCTAAAAACGACAATGGCCAGAGCGATCTGGCCATTTCGGACGGCTGACAAAGCCGGTTATTAGGGGGAGCGTGCCGAAGGGGTCGTAACGGCGTAAGCCGTCGGAGTGCCCCTCGGTGCGCTAGACCCGGATATCTCGGGCTAGAAGACCACTTGGTCATCAACCTCCAATGGCCAGAGCGCTCTGGCCATTTTTTTAACTGAACATGATTGGAAGTGTTAACGCGAGTTACGCAGAAAAGCCTCTGTCAGGAACAGCGCGCTGACGTTACGGGCCTCACGGAAATCAGGCTCTTCCAATAATGCCATCATATTGGCAATCGGCCAGCGCACCTGCGGCAAGGGTTCCGGCTCGTCCCCTTCCAGGCTTTGCGCATAAAGATCGTGCGCTAACACGATGTTCATCTGGCTGGAGAAATAAGAAGGGGCCATCGTCAGTTTGCCAAGGAAATCGAAGCGTCTGGCACCAAAGCCCACTTCCTCCATCAATTCACGGTTTGCCGCTTCCAGCACCCCTTCACCAAGATCGATCAACCCCTTCGGAAACCCCAGTTCATAAGATTCAGTGCCCACTGCATACTCGTGGATCAACAGCAGATCGTCACCGATCACCGGCACAATCATCACAGCTTCACGTTCTGAGGGCCGCATACGCTCATACACCCGCCGTACACCGTTACTGAACTCCAGATCGACCGACTCAACGTTGAATAAACGCGAACGCGCGACCGTTTCTACTTTCAGAATTCTAGGTTTTTGCAGGTGTTTATGCATGATTGCCTCAAATGGGTGATCCCCTCAGAAAGCGGATAACCAGGATAATGATGGGCGTGCTGCACCAAACTGGGGCACACAACTCGATCTTGATCACATTGTGCGTTAATGAGAGCCTCAGTCGCAACGAGCTCAAGCATTAATTTACTTTTTTTTAACAAGCGTAGCCAGTACAGAGCTATTTTCCCAAAGAACTCACTAAAAACTGAATAATAAAATAGGATAAAGCCGATATCGAGCTTACGAAGGGATTGCTATCATCATGTTATTCATGGATTCTGTAGGCTCTCACTAAGGGATAACTTAGTGAAACCAGTAAACGTTGATTATGGGTGATTCTACCCGATATCCAAGTTGCCGCTTGCCAGCGGCTTCAGGCAGGAAGGGTATGTATCCCTTGGAAGCTAACCCCCTATAATTAGGCAGAAAATTATGCGTGTGGTTGGCAAGTCTTTCGGGTTCGCGATGAGGGCAGCATGAGCACAATAGCGTTAATATTGGCCTTGGTGCTGGCTGGCCTGATCGTTGCTGGCCTCTACTTCTGGTTCAAATTATACAAACGGCCAACGTTGGTAGGCTTAAGTGCCCTGTCGTTTATTAAACCAACGCACCGCAAGCTGACTCTGGATGAGCGTGCGGCGGTTGAGCATTATCTTAACCAACAAAATAAGCTCAATAACAAATTTTTGCCCACCTCGACGGCACTGCCCTCCGTCAGGTTAGCTCTCACACCACAGAGCGATAACGTTTACCCCATCACTCATGCTATTACCCGCTATGGTCTGGCCAGTGATGAGCCCAATAACTGGCGCTATTATCTTGATTCTGAAGAAATACATCTGCCACCGTTTTGGGAACAATACATTAGCGCCGATAATCATGTTGAGGTGATCAAAACCCAGACACTGCCACTGGTTATCTCTCTTAATGGCTATTCGTTGCTTGACTACATACACGAACGCCCACAACCACCAATGGTTACTGCAATGCCAGCAAAGAATGCGTCGATCCGTCAGGAAGAGAGTGAACATGTTGAACTGGTAAACATTCGTAAAGAAACGCCCCAGGAACACGCGCTCAATCGACCGAACGGTATCAAAGAAGCGGCGACCATTTCCGCCGCACTCTTGCTGTTATTCTTTAGCCTGATCAGCCCGGTAATCATCATCCCCTGGATGATATGTGTTGCCGTGCTGATGATTATCTGGGGTTGCTGGAACCTGCTCCGCCACCCAACGGAAAGCGAGCTGAAAGAAGTCCACTGCCTGCGTGGCACCCCAAAACGCTGGGGATTATTCGGCGAATCCGATCAGGGGCAGCTCAGCAATATTTCTCTCGGAGCGATCGATTTGACCTACCCTGCACACTGGCAACCTTACCTCGCGGCGGATCTGGGTAAAGTCACCAATGTGGATATCTATCTCAACCGCCAGGTGGTGCGCCAAGGGCAGTACCTCTCCCTGCACGACGAGGTCAAAAATTTCCCTCTGCAGCCATGGGTAAAGCACGCCGTACTGACCGCCAGCTCCCTGGTGATTATGCTTTTGTTGCTGACCTATGTCCCGCTCAGCCTGCCGTTCAAACTCAGCAGCGCCTGGCTACAGGGGGCGCAGAAATCCGATGTCACCAGCGTGCAAGCACTGGAGGCTGCACCACTGCGTATTGGTGATACCTTAAGAATTCAAGGCTATGGCATGTGCTATGTGCCATCAGGCAACGTCACCATTACGCAGCCCAACTTTATGCCTTTCGATTGCTCCAAGATCTACTGGAACAATGCCGAACCCTTGCCACAACCAGAATCAGAAGTGATCGATAAAGCCTCCGCCCTGTTGGCCACGATTAAGCGGCAACTGCATCCAAGCGGGGCTGAGCAGAAACTTAACCCCCAGTTGGCAAGCGCGATTGAAAAATCCGGTATGATCCTGCTGGATGATTTCTCGGATATTGTGCTCAAAACCCAAGATCTCTGCGATGCAGAAAACGACTGTGTCCGGCTGAAAAATGCCTTGGTCAATCTGGGCAATGCCAAAAACTGGGCTGGCTTGGTAAAACGCGCTAAATCCGGCACCCTGAAGGGGGTTAACGTCCTTTTACGGCCAGTCAGTGCCGAATCCCTCGACAGCCTGAGCAGCGCCGCTACCTCGTCGTTTGTCACCAACGAGATCCGCCAGTCGGCGTCCGCACTCAATAGCCCACCGCCGGGCGGTTTCCTGATCTCCAGCGACGAAGGCAAACAGTTGGTTGATCATCCATTGCCAACCCAATCGCTGAGCGAATATAGCGCTCTCGAACAGTGGAACGAACTGCAACGTCTCTCCAGACTGCTGCTGAACACACCGTTCCGCGCTCAGGGCGTCATTACCAATATCTCCGTTGATGCCAATGGCACCCGCCATATCGCCTTGCACAGCGAACCGGATATCATCACCCTGTGGCGTTACCTCGGCACCAGCCTGCTGCTGCTGGCCCTGGTGGGCACTCTTGGCTATAGTGCCTGGCGGCTGGTACAACGCTGGCGCAAGAACCAACATCGCCTTGCCGACATCCAGCGCTACTATGAAAGCTGTTTCAACCCCCAGCTCACGCCAGTCGTCATACGCCCGGTCATTTAGGGCGTTTCCTATCCCAGGCATCTCGCGTGCACTCCCCTGACTCGGCTTATGCTACGCTAACACTATTGACCCTTGTTGGCCTGCTTACGGAGTTTTTTCATGGTTCCCGAGTTCGACTGGCGCGATATTGATACCGTGCTGCTGGATATGGACGGCACGCTGCTCGATCTGGAGTTCGATAGCCATTTCTGGCTGACGCTGGTGCCACGAGCGCTGAGTGAACTGCGGGCTATCCCTTTTGATGATGCCCGTAAAATCATTCATGCCGAATATCTCGCAGTGCAGCACACCATGAACTGGTATTGCTTTGATTATTGGAGCCATCGGCTGGGGCTGGATATCTACCGTATGACCAGCGAAGTGGGTAACCGCGCGCGGCTGCGCGCAGATACTGCGCCGTTTCTGCAGGCTTTGCGCCAGGCTGGCCGCCGGACTATTCTGCTGACCAATGCCCATCCGCATAGCCTGGCGGTAAAAATTGAGCACACCGGGCTGGATCAACACCTTGATTTATTACTTTCCACCCACACATTTGGTTATCCAAAAGAAGATCAGCGTCTGTGGCAGGCGGTACAGCAGCAAACCGGCTTTGATCCACAGCGCACGCTGTTTGTTGATGACAGCGAGCCTATTCTGGACGCCGCCCAAACCTTTGGTATCCGCCACTGCCTAGGGGTGCAAAACCCGGACTCCAGCACGGTGAGTAAAACTTTTCAGCACTACCCATCAATGAGCGACTACCGCCAGTTGATACCAGCGCTGCAACAGGGGGAATAATGAAAACCAAGGAAACACAGGATAGCGCCGTCCGTCTGGACAAATGGCTGTGGGCCGCACGTTTTTATAAAACCCGGGCGCTGGCACGTGAAATGATCGACGGCGGCAAAGTGCATTACAACGGGCAACGCAGCAAGCCGAGCAAAACCGTTGAGATTAATGCCGAGATCAAACTGCGCCAGGGCAATGAAGAACGTACCGTGGTGGTACTGGCGGTAACTGGCCAACGGCGTGGAGCCAGCGAGGCCCAGCAGATCTATCAGGAAACGGAGGCCAGCATCGCCAACCGTGAGAAAATGGCGCTGGCCCGCAAGATGAACGCGCTGACGATGCCACACCCGGATCGCCGTCCAGACAAAAAAGAGCGGCGCGATTTGATTAAATTCAAGAGCCAGTAGGCCCGCACATAAGATAGCTTGGTGAGCCGGAATCCTCCCTCACCTCAATGAGAGAAAACTATGTCCAATCATGACCAATTACACCGTTACCTGTTCGAAAACTACGCGGTGCGCGGTGAACTGGTTACCGTCAATGAAACCTATCAGCAGATTCTGACCAATCATGACTACCCGGCACCGGTACAAAAGCTGCTCGGTGAATTACTGGTTGCCACCAGCCTGCTGACCGCCACGCTGAAATTTGACGGTGATATCACCGTGCAGTTACAAGGTGATGGCCCGCTTAAACTGGCAGTGATCAACGGTAACAACCGCCAGGAAATGCGCGGCGTGGCCCGTGTGGAAGGCCCGATTACCGAAGGCAACACGCTGCACCAGATGCTCGGCAACGGTATTATGGTTATTACCATCAGCCCGACAGAAGGTGAGCGCTATCAGGGCGTTGTCGGGTTGGAAGGTGACACGCTGGCCGCCTGCCTGGAAGGCTATTTCCGCCAGTCCGAACAGTTGCCGACCCGCTTGTTCATCCGTACCGGCGAATCTGCCGGGAAACCCGCCGCGAGCGGTATGTTGCTGCAGGTTTTACCGGCACAGGACGGCAATGCTGATGATTTCGACCATCTGGTGCAACTGACTGCCACCATCAAGAGTGAAGAGCTGTTCAGCTTACCGGCCAACGAGGTGCTCTACCGCTTGTACCATCAGGAAGAAGTGACGCTCTATGAACCGCAGGACGTGACGTTCCGCTGCACCTGTTCACGCCAGCGCTGCGCCGATGCGCTCCTGACACTGCCGGTAGAAGAAGTCACCAATATGCTGGAACAGGATGGCAACATCGACATGAATTGCGACTATTGTGGCAATCATTATGTCTTCGATGCCGTGGATATTGCCGCACTTTACAGTGGTAATACCGACAGCAACCCACAGTTACACTAAGTTGCACCACACTCTGGCGAGCGCACTTTGTCGCTCGCCAACCCCCTCCATTTGCACACTTGCTTTTTTCCGTGTGCTATATCTCATAACGTAGCTAAAAAACGTTTAAAACGTTAAATATTTGATAGCTATCGCGGTTACTCTCTGCTGAATCCCTACAATTGTTGCCAGAAATTCTGTGATCAAGGAGCAGTGACATGCGTGTTAAAGGTATAACCCACCAGGATCTTGCCGCTTATGGTATTCATAACGTTGGTGAAATCGTTCACAATCCGAGTTATGAATTACTGTTTAAGGAAGAGACCGATCCTTCACTGAAAGGGTTTGAGCGTGGCGTCGTAACCAGCTTGGGAGCCGTTGCCGTTGATACCGGTATCTTTACTGGTCGTTCTCCAAAAGATAAATACATCGTTCGCGACGATATCACCCGGGACACCGTCTGGTGGGCCGATCAGGGTAAAGGCAAAAACGATAATAAACCTCTCAGCCCGGCAGTCTGGGCAGATCTGAAACAGCTAGTTACCGAACAACTCTCTGGCAAACGTCTGTTTGTGGTTGATACTTTCTGCGGTGCCAACGCAGATTCGCGCCTGAAAGTCCGCTTCATCACCGAAGTGGCCTGGCAGGCACACTTTGTGAAAAACATGTTTATCCGCCCAAGCGAAGAAGAACTGCAGGACTTCGAACCTGACTTCGTGGTAATGAACGGGGCTAAATGCACCAACCCGAACTGGCAGCAACAGGGTCTGAACTCGGAAAACTTCGTGGCGTTCAACCTGACCGAACGCATGCAGTTGATCGGCGGAACCTGGTACGGCGGCGAAATGAAGAAAGGGATGTTCTCAATGATGAACTACCTGCTGCCGCTAAAAGGCATTGCCTCTATGCACTGCTCGGCCAACGTGGGCGAGAAAGGCGATGTGGCAGTGTTCTTTGGCCTGTCCGGCACCGGTAAAACCACGCTTTCTACCGATCCGAAACGCCAACTGATCGGTGACGACGAGCACGGTTGGGATGACGACGGTGTCTTCAACTTCGAAGGTGGTTGCTACGCTAAAACCATCAAACTTTCCGAAGAAGCTGAACCGGATATTTATCACGCCATCAAGCGCGATGCGCTGCTGGAAAACGTGACCGTCTTGGCCGATGGTACCGTGGATTTCAATGATGGTTCGAAAACCGAGAACACCCGCGTTTCCTATCCGATCTACCACATCCACAACATTGTTAAGCCGGTTTCGAAAGCAGGCCATGCCACCAAGGTGATCTTCCTGACCGCCGATGCCTTTGGCGTACTGCCGCCGGTATCGCGCCTGACGGCTAACCAGACCCAGTACCACTTCCTGTCTGGTTTCACTGCCAAGCTGGCCGGTACCGAGCGCGGTGTCACCGAACCAACCCCAACCTTCTCCGCCTGCTTCGGTGCTGCTTTCCTGTCACTGCACCCAACCCAATACGCCGAAGTATTGGTTAAGCGTATGCAGGCTGCCGGTGCACAGGCTTACCTGGTGAATACCGGTTGGAACGGCACTGGTAAACGTATTTCGATCAAAGATACCCGTGGCATTATCGACGCCATCCTCAGCGGTGAGATCGATAAAGCAGAAACCATCACGCTGCCGATCTTCGATCTGGCGATGCCAACCACCTTGCCAGGCGTTGATCCGGCGATCCTCGATCCTCGCGCCACCTACGCCAAGGTAGAGCAATGGGAAGAAAAAGCGCAGGATCTGGCGAAGCGCTTTATCACCAACTTTGACAAATATACCGACACACCGGCTGGTGCAGCGCTGGTCAGTGTAGGGCCGAAGCTGTAATACCCTCTGTAGGGGGCGTTGTAACGGTCTTTATCACCCAGCCCCCTATACTTCTCCCCAAGGCGCGCACCGCGCCTTTTTTCGTTTCATCTGCTTGTTTTTTAATCACCCCGATAGGATAATCATGCAATGCAATCATTGCTAGCAAAGGGGGTTCAATGGCTACTATCACCGTCAGGAATCTGGATGATGAAGTAAAAGAATTGCTGCGTATCTCAGCGGCTAAAAATGGCCATTCCATGGAGGAGGAAGCACGTATGATTTTGAAACAGGCACTGATGAAAAAACCGCCGCGCTACGGTTTAGGCACCTGGATGCACCAGCATTTTGCCGAATTCGGTGGTGTAGAGCTGGAGATCCCTCCCCGCGATGCCGTGCCACCGCGTATTGTCACCTTTGACGATGATGATGACCCAGCATGATTATTCTCGACACCAATGTCATTTCAGAAACCTTGCGCCCTCATCCACATTACAACGTCATTAGTTGGCTGAATGAAAAAGATAACGACGAACTTTATCTGAGCGTCATTGTACTTGCAGAGTTGTTTAGCGGGGTTGCCTGTATGCCTGACGGCAAACGTCAGCTTGAGCTCAGGAATAAACTGTCCGAGGCAGTACAGATAAGATTCGATGAGCAGATTCTGCCATTTGATACACTTTGCGCTTTGCAATACGCTCAGTTAATGGGAAGAAATCAGCGGCAAGGTAGGTTAATGAGTATTCCCGACACACAAATTGCCGCCACCTGTCTGCAATATGGCGCAACACTGGCAACACGTAATACCAAAGACTTTCTCCATTGCGGGATTGAGTTAATCGACCCTTGGCAGGCCATAACCGGCAGGCGTTTGCATGAAGAAGCAGCGGAATATTACGTGATGAGCAGAAAACCCTGACCGAGCCACTGCCCGGTCAGGAAACTATGCAGTGTCTTTAGCCGCTTGCTGGCCGTTGGCTAATTCCCGTCTTTCTATCGGTAGCGGAATATAGGCGCGAATACGCAACCCTCCGCGTTCGCTGGTGCCAATTTCCAGCGCCCCAGCATGAGCATCAATAATCCGTTGCACAATCGCCAACCCCAGACCCGTACCGCTGGTGCTGCGTGCGCTGTCCCCCCGCACAAAAGGTTGGAGCAGGTGTTTAAGCTCATGCGGTTTGATACCGGGGCCATCGTCCTCCACCTGGAACCAGCCGCGTTGCAACTCGCGCCCGCTGCTGACCTTAATCCAGCCATTGCCGTAACGGGCCGCATTCACCACCATGTTAACTGCTGCGCGTTTGATCGATAACGGATGGACATTCATCATCAATTCGCCCGGCAACATGTCGGTTTCTATCACCCGCTCGTAGCCGCTTTCTGCCGCCACCACTTCCCCCAGAATGGCGTTCAGATCGCTCATCTCGGTCTGCATTTCCTGGCCGGTACGCAGATAATCAATAAACTGCTCGATGATGGCGTTACACTCTTCGATATCCTTATTGATCGACTCCGCCAGATAGCCATCTTCGGTGCTCATCATTTCCGTCGCCAGCCGGATGCGCGTCAGCGGCGTACGCAAGTCATGGCTCACACCGGCCATCAGCAGCGTGCGATCGTCGGCCAGTTGCTTCACCCCAGCCGCCATCTGGTTAAAAGCCCGGGTTACAGAACGCACCTCTGAAGCGCCATATTCGCGCAGCGGCGGGGGAATAATGCCTTTACCCACCTGCAAAGCCGCGTGTTCCAACTCAACCAGTGGGCGATTCTGGACGCGGATAAACAACCAGGCACCGCCTATCGCCAACAGCATGATCGCCAAGGTGTAACGGAACAGCGGTGAGAAATCACCCTGGTGAATTTCGGTCAGAGGCACACGCACCCAGATGTCTGGCTGCAACCAGGTTTTCAGCCAAACTACCGGCGAGTTTTTGTTCACC
This sequence comes from Serratia sp. Ag1, assembly GCF_000743355.1. Lineage (GTDB taxonomy): Bacteria > Pseudomonadota > Gammaproteobacteria > Enterobacterales > Enterobacteriaceae > Chania. The sequence goes on along the minus strand of NZ_JQEI01000013.1, from coordinate 24,515 downwards.
TCGACGCGAACGTCGGTTGGCCCACCCAGTTGCTGCGCCATCTGCTGGCTAAGGAATTGGTAGTGCTGCGCCCAGCGCAAACCGCTCTCCTCCGCCGCCGCGTTGGTATACAGGGAAATGCCCAGTTCACGGTAGATTTCTCGGCGGAACGCCGGTGGCACTTCAAGCAGCGTGCCATCCTCCAGTTGCAGCCGATCGGTCATCAGCATACGGACTTCGTATGCCAGAACCTTGTTGAACTGCTGCAAGCTGGGCAGGATGGCGAAATTGAGCACCACCAGATAGGTTGTCACCAGGCTGACGAACAGCAAGGTGACAATCAACAGCAGAGTTCTGGCAAACGAGCTACGCGGTGAAAAGCGCAATCGCTTCATGCCTTAGTGCCGTCCGGTACGAAAACGTAGCCCAGGCCCCAAACGGTCTGAATATAACGAGGGTGCGCCGGATCTTCCTCAACCATACGGCGCAGGCGAGAAATCTGCACATCGATGGAGCGCTCCATCGCACTGTATTCGCGGCCACGAGCCAGGTTCATCAGTTTATCGCGTGACAGCGGTTCACGCGGATGGCTGACCAGCGCTTTCAACACGGCAAACTCGCCGCTGGTCAGTGGCATCGGCTCATCTTCGCGGAACATCTCGCGCGTACCCAGGTTCAGTTTGAATTTACCGAAGGCGATAACCGCTTCTTCCTGTGAAGGCGCGCCAGGCAGCTCATTGGCCTGACGGCGTAACACCGCACGGATACGGGCTAACAGTTCACGCGGGTTGAATGGTTTAGGGATATAGTCATCGGCCCCGATTTCCAGCCCGACGATGCGATCCACCTCTTCGCCCTTGGCGGTCACCATGATGATCGGCATCGGGTTGCTCTGGCTGCGCAAACGGCGGCAGATAGAAAGCCCATCTTCGCCCGGCAGCATCAGATCCAGCACCATCAGGTGGAAAGATTCACGCGTCAGCAAGCGATCCATTTGCTCAGCGTTAGCCACGCTACGCACCTGAAAACCCTGTTCCGTTAAATAACGTTCTAAAAGCGCACGCAGACGCATATCGTCATCGACGACCAGGATCTTATGATTTTCTTGCATTGTGTTACTCCCAAAGGCTGTATTGCCTGATTCTAGGCTGTGGCCCGTACCCATACTTGGCAACTCGTTGGCAACGGCCTCGTATTGTTAAAAAACGCCACCATTACTGACAGCATTTAATGGTATACATTCTAGCCGAAATTGTTACAAAGCTTATTCTTTTGCTCAAATATCAATTGTTTTCACGCAGGATAGCACCACCGCTGGTCAAAAAAACCGGCTTGCGGTGGCTGACGTTGACAACAAAAGCGGTGTTGGCAGTGTACCTCAGCGATAACCATAAAAAACGCACTCGATGACCCGTTTATGCGAGAATCCTCAGATTAACGGCTACCTGCAAAGTGGATAACGATGAAAACATTGCTGATTACCCGCGAGGGTTACAACAAGCTGAAGCAAGAGCTGGACTTTCTTTGGCGTGAAGAGCGCCCGGAAGTCACCAAGAAAGTCACCTGGGCTGCCAGCCTGGGCGACAGAAGTGAAAATGCCGACTACCAGTACAATAAAAAGCGGCTGCGTGAAATCGATCGCCGGGTGCGCTATCTCACCAAATGCCTTGAGCAGTTGAAAATTGTCGATTACTCACCGCAGCAGGAAGGCCGCGTGTTCTTTGGTGCCTGGGTGGAGATCGAAAACGATGATGGTGATATCAAACGCTTTCGCATCGTCGGTTACGATGAGATTTTTGGCCGCAAAGATTACATCTCCATCGACTCGCCGATGGCCCGCGCATTGCTGAAAAAAGAAGTGGGCGATAGCGCCACAGTGCAAACACCGTCTGGTGAAGCGTTTTGGTCAGTCAATGAAATCACCTATGTGACAGACTGAGGATTTCAGCCAGCAGCAAACCGCTACCGCCCGCTACGCTGGCATTTTATCCCTGCAAACCGTATAACTATGCCCCTATTGATTATCGTGCTGAGCAGATATCCGATCTTATGAATGACCCACTGAGCCGCATTATTGCAACAGAACTGCAGGCCCGGCCTGAGCAAGTTGACTCTGCCATCCGCCTGCTGGATGAAGGTAACACCGTGCCGTTCATCGCACGCTATCGTAAGGAAGTCACCGGAGGCCTGGATGACACCCAACTACGTCAGTTGGAAACCCGCCTGGGTTACCTGCGTGAACTGGAAGATCGCCGCCAGACCATCCTCAAATCCATCGACGAGCAAGGTAAGCTGACCGAACAGCTGGCTGGTGCGATTAACGCCACCCTGAGCAAAACCGAACTCGAAGACCTCTACCTGCCGTACAAACCCAAGCGCCGCACCCGTGGGCAGATTGCCATTGAAGCGGGTCTGGAACCGCTGGCCGATTTACTGTGGCAAGATCCGCAGCAGCAGCCAGAACAGGTGGCCGAACGTTATCTTGATGCCGACAAAGGCGTTGCCGATGTGAAAGCGGCGCTGGACGGCGCGCGCTACATCCTGATGGAACGCTTCGCCGAAGATGCCACCTTGCTGGCTAAAGTGCGTGACTACCTGTGGAAAAACGCCCATCTGGTGTCCAAGGTCGTCGAAGGCAAAGAAGAGGAAGGCGCGAAATTCCGTGACTACTTCGATCACCATGAACCGATTTCACAAGTGCCTTCCCACCGTGCGCTGGCGATGTTCCGTGGCCGTAACGAAGGGGTGCTGCAACTGGCGCTGAATGCCGATCCGCAGTTTGAAGAAGCGCCGCGCGAAAGCCAGGGCGAGCTGATCATCATCAACCACCTGAACCTGCGCCTGAACAACGCGCCCGCCGATGCCTGGCGCAAAGCGGTGGTTAACTGGACCTGGCGCATCAAGGTGCTGTTGCACCTGGAAACCGAACTGATGGGCACCCTGCGTGAACGTGCCGAAGACGAAGCGATCAACGTTTTCGCCCGCAATATGCACGATCTGCTGATGGCCGCTCCAGCCGGTATGCGCGCCACCATGGGGCTGGATCCGGGCCTGCGTACCGGGGTCAAAGTGGCGGTGGTGGATGCCACCGGCAAACTGGTCGCGACCGACACCGTCTATCCGCACACCGGCCAGGCCGCCAAAGCCGCTGCGGTGGTTGCAGCGTTGTGCCTCAAGCATAAAGTTGAGCTGGTGGCGATCGGTAACGGTACCGCTTCCCGCGAGACCGAGCGCTTCTTTGCCGAGCTGCAACAGCAGTACCCAGAGGTCAAAGCACAGAAAGTGATCGTCAGCGAAGCCGGTGCCTCGGTGTATTCCGCTTCCGAACTGGCCGCGCTGGAGTTCCCGAACCTCGATGTTTCGCTGCGCGGTGCGGTTTCCATCGCCCGTCGCCTACAGGATCCGCTGGCCGAACTGGTGAAGATCGACCCTAAATCCATCGGCGTCGGCCAATATCAGCACGACGTCAGCCAAAGCCAATTGGCGAAGAAACTGGATTCGGTGGTGGAAGACTGCGTAAACGCCGTGGGTGTTGATCTCAATACCGCCTCCGTCCCTCTGCTGACCCGCGTGGCCGGTCTGACGCGCATGATGGCGCAGAACATCGTCGCCTGGCGCGATGAGAATGGCCGTTTCAGCAACCGCGAACAACTGCTGAAAGTCAGCCGCCTGGGGCCAAAAGCTTTTGAGCAGTGCGCGGGCTTCCTGCGTATCAACCACGGTGATAACCCGCTGGATGCCTCAACCGTGCACCCGGAAACCTATCCGGTAGTAGAACGTATTCTGGCCGCCACCCAACAAGCGTTGCAGGAGCTGATGGGCAACCCCAGCGCTATCCGCAACCTGAAAGCCAGCGACTTCACCGATGAGAAATTCGGCGTGCCTACGGTTACCGACATCCTGAAAGAGCTGGAAAAACCAGGCCGCGATCCGCGCCCAGAATTCAAAACCGCCACTTTTGCCGAAGGCGTAGAAACGCTGAATGACCTGCAAGTGGGGATGATTCTGGAAGGTTCGGTCACCAACGTCACCAACTTTGGCGCGTTTGTGGATATCGGCGTCCATCAGGATGGTCTGGTGCATATCTCCTCGTTGGCGGACAAGTTTGTAGAAGACCCGCACACCGTGGTGAAAGCCGGTGATATCGTCAAAGTGAAGGTGATGGAAGTCGATCTGCAGCGCAAACGTATCGCGCTCAGTATGCGCCTGGATGAGCAGCCGGGCGAAGGTTCAGCACGCCGTGGTGGTGGTGGCAACAACAATAGCACTCCGGCACGTGATAACCCTTCACGCGCGCCTGCCAACAAAGCTGCAAAGCCACGCAGCAGCACCCCGGCAGGTAACAGCGCCATGGGTGATGCACTGGCTGCCGCGTTCGGTAAAAAACGCTAAGCATTGCGGCTGGGAGCGGGTTCGCGCCGCTCCCAGCCGTGCCTTATTTGCACTTCTTTTTGATGTATCGCAAGAAATAGTATAATTAGCGACCAGCCCGCCACCTTTGGCATTGATTACGATAATCGTTCTCACTATTATTATGTCGCATGTCTAGTATGCCATTGCAGCCCCATTTCCGTTCAAGGGAGCTTGGGCAGAACGGTTCTGCAAACGACATTCCGGCGGAAACGCTTTGAACACCAAGAAGGTAATATGCATCTTCTTCCAAAACAGACTTATAAAATTGCCGGTTTCTCTAACGCAATCAGCCCCGCCTATCGGCAAAAACTGCTGTCACTCGGCATGCTGCCTGGCTCATTATTTGAAGTGGTACGTGTTGCACCGCTCGGCGATCCGATAGAAATAAAAACCCGTCGCGTCAGCCTGGTGCTGCGGAAAAAAGATTTAGACCTGATCCTGCTCGACGGCCAGTAATCACGCGCCGCTCCCCCGCCTCAGGCTTTTGCCATGCTGTTGTGCATGGCCGGTACTTAATTTACTGATATCACGTTGGATTATGAAAAAAATCACCATTGGCTTGATAGGTAATCCGAATTCAGGGAAAACCACCCTGTTCAACCAGCTTACCGGGGCACGCCAGCGGGTGGGTAACTGGGCCGGGGTTACGGTTGAACGTAAGGAAGGCCAGTTTGCCACCGCGCAATCGCAGGTCACGCTGGTGGATTTGCCCGGCACCTACTCGCTCACCACCATTTCCGAGCAAACCTCGCTCGACGAGCAGATTGCCTGCCATTACATTCTGGGTGGCGACGCTGATTTGCTGATCAACGTGGTGGATGCTTCAAACCTGGAACGCAACCTTTACCTGACGCTGCAACTGCTGGAGCTGGGCATTCCCTGCATCGTGGCACTGAATATGCTGGATATCGCCAGAAGCCAGCATATCGAGATTGATATCGCCGCCTTATCTGAACGTTTGGGTTGCCCGGTCGTGCCGTTAGTCTCCACCAAAGCCGACGGGATTGGCGTCCTGAAACAGATGATTGACAGCCACCGCTTCAATCAGCTCAAAGCGCTGGTGAATTATCCAACGCAGCTCCTGCACGAAGTCAACACACTGACCGCAGCCATGCCGCAGAATCTGCCTACCGAACAACGCCGCTGGCTGGCATTGCAAATGCTGGAAGGGGATATCTATAGCCACCAGTTGGCCGGTGAGGCCATAGCACTGCTCCCCCAGGCCCGGCAAGCGCTGCAACAACAGCAACAGGAAGATCCGGCCTTGGTGATCGCTGATGCCCGTTACCAGTCGATCGCCGCTATTTGCGATGCTGTCAGCAATGCCCAGCAGGCGTTGCCAAACCGCCTGACCGAAGCGTTGGACAAAGTGATCCTCAACCGCTGGCTCGGCGTGCCTATTTTCCTGCTGGTGATGTACCTGATGTTCCTGCTGGCGATCAACATTGGCGGTGCACTGCAACCGATCTTCGATCTCGGGTCTGCGGCGATCTTTATTCAGGGGATCCAATGGGTGGGTTACACCCTGCATTTGCCTGAATGGCTGACTATCTTCCTGGCACAGGGCGTTGGCGGCGGTATCAACACCGTGCTGCCGCTGGTGCCGCAGATCGGCATGATGTACCTGTTCCTGTCCTTTTTAGAAGACTCCGGTTACATGGCGCGTGCCGCGTTCGTGATGGATCGCCTGATGCAGGCACTGGGCCTGCCGGGTAAATCTTTCGTGCCGCTGATCGTCGGCTTCGGTTGTAACGTACCGTCGATCATGGGCTCACGCACGCTGGACGCCCAGCGTGAACGCCTGATCACCATCATGATGGCGCCTTTTATGTCTTGCGGAGCGCGGCTGGCAATATTCGCCGTCTTTGCCGCCGCTTTCTTCGGCCAAGATGGCGCAGGCGTGGTGTTCTCGCTGTATATGCTGGGTATTGTGGTCGCGATTCTGACTGGCCTGGTGCTGAAATACACCATCATGCGCGGTGAAGCCTCACCGTTTGTGATGGAGCTGCCGGTTTATCACGTGCCACACCTGAAAAGCCTGTTGTTGCAAACCTGGCAACGCCTGAAAGGCTTTGTCCTGCGCGCCGGGAAAGTCATTGTGGTCGCCAGTATCCTGATCGGTGGTTTGAACAGCTTCTCTTTCAGCGGCAAGCCGGTAGACAGCATCAATGATTCCGCTTTGGCATCAGTGTCTAAAGTGCTCACCCCGCTGTTGCAGCCCATCGGGATACACAACGACAACTGGCAGGCGACCGTCGGCCTGATTACCGGAGCGATGGCCAAAGAGGTGGTTGTCGGCACGCTCAACACGCTGTATACCGCTGAGCACATCACCAATCAGCCTTTCGATGCGGCCAATTTCAACCTGCTGGATGAGTTGAGCGCCGCGCTGGATGAAACCTGGCAAGGTTTGAAAAACACCTTCAGCCTCAGCGTGCTTTTCAACCCTATCGAAGCCAGCAAAGGCGATGGCGAAATGGGTGCAGGCTCAATGGGCGTGATGAGCAGCAAGTTCGGCACCTCGATTTCTGCCTACAGCTACCTGATCTTTGTACTGTTGTACGTGCCCTGCGTTTCGGTCATGGGGGCTATCGCCCGTGAATCCAGCCGTGGCTGGATGACCTTCTCGATCCTGTGGGGGCTGAACGTGGCCTACTCGCTGGCTACCTTGTTCTATCAGACGGTGACCTTTAGCCAGCACCCGCAATATAGCCTGGTGGCGATCCTGTCAGTGTTGCTCTTCAACGCCTTGCTGTTGCTGGCTTTGCGTAAGGCACGTAGCCGCGTAACCATCCGCCTGCGCAGCGCCACGCCTGCCACCTGCTGCCAAAAACCACAGGGCGATTGCCACTGATGGCCAGCCTGTTGCAACTCCGTGATGCGCTCGCCCTGCGGGGCAGCGCACAGGCACAACAGTTGAGCCAACAACTGCTCATGCCATTGCCGTTGGTTGAGGCCATGCTGGAGCGATTGACCGCGCTGGGTAAAGTGGAGCGTCTTGAACAGGACAACGGCGAATGCCTGAGCGGCAGCTGCAAAAGCTGCCCGGAAAGATGCAGTACGGTGGTGTATCGGTTGAAAAGCTGACAGCGGCCACGTTTAGCGGCTGGCCGCAAACTGCTTGATGATGCCGGTGAATGCTTCCGGATGAGAGACAAAAGGGGCATGGGCCGCTTTTGGCATCACTACCGAAGATGACTGCGGCCACCACTCATCTAACAACGTTGCCACCTTGCGCGGCACCAAACCATCCAGATAACCATAAATACGCAGCACCGGCATCGCAGGCTCAGCCAGCAGTTGCCGCTGATCGACCGTGCGTAGCATATCAAGCCCGCTGTTAAGCACCGCCACGCCCGGCATCGGCTGATTGAGCACCACGGTTTTTAACAAACGCGCATCCTGGCGAGCGCTTTCGGTCCCCAACGTTTGTAACGCCAGAAAACGTTCTACGGTTCGATTGAAGTCTTGGCTGAGTTGCTGCTGAAAACCACTCAGCACCTCTGGCCGAATTCCCGGCCAATCCTGCTGTGCAGCAAAGCAAGGTGAAGAAGCGACGGTAATCAATCCTGTTACCCGTTCAGGCTGCGTCAGGGCAATCTGCCCGGCCACCAGCCCACCCAATGACCACCCCAGCCAATACGCCCGCGCAGGGGCCACTGCCAGCAGGATATCCGCCATCTGTTGCAACGATAGCGCGCCATAGCCCTGGCTGCGGCCATAACCCGGCAGATCGACCAGGTGCACACGAAAATGCGGGGCCAATCGCTCCAATGTGCAACTCCATACTTCTGCGTTCAGCCCCCATCCGTGCAGTAGCACAAGATCGCGATCGCCTTCGCCTATTGTTTGCCAATACAACGCCGTCATCAGTTATTGTCCTTCTGCACTCGTTCCGTCACGGAGGACGGCTATGCTATCAATCTACAGCCGCTGCTGGCTATGCCGACAGCCATTAAAGCTGGCGCAACAGGGTATTTGCAGTTATTGCCTGCGTGGACTGCCCGCCAAACCCACCAGTTGCCCGCGCTGCGGTTTACCTGCCGGTGATTCGCACCAACCTTGTGGCCGCTGCCTGCAACAGCCACCACCCTGGCAGGCGCTGGTTTTTGCCAGCGACTATTGCCCGCCACTCAGTGGCCTGATCAAACGCTTCAAATTCCAACGCACGCCGGAACTGGCCCCGACGCTGGCCCGGTTACTCCTGCTGCACTGGCTGCAGGCTCACCGAGAGCAACATCTGAACAGACCGGAAATCCTTTTAGCGGTACCCTTACAGAATAAACGCTGCTGGCGCCGTGGCTATAACCAGAGCGATCTGCTGGCCCGACCATTGGCACACTGGCTGGGATGTGAATATCGCCCTGCCGCACTGCGCCGGATCAGGACAACATCGCCACAACAGCAATTAGTCGCTCGCGCGCGGCGGCGTAATCTGCGCGGTGCATTCCGTTGTGATGAAAACCTGGCAGGCAGGCATGTCGCCCTGCTGGATGATGTGGTGACTACCGGTAGCACAGTGGCAGAAATCGCTAAATTATTGCAGAAACAGGGCGTCGCATCATTGCAGATCTGGTGCGTCTGCCGCACATTGTAGTACCACCGCAATGGGCGTATTATAACCTACTATAGAAGTCAACTATTGAGTCAATGCCATGATCCGTATAACAGATGCTGCACAGGAACATTTTGCCAAGCTGTTGGCAAACCAAGAGGAAGGCACCCAAATCCGCGTATTCGTGATTAATCCGGGTACACCAACGGCTGAATGCGGTGTCTCTTATTGCCCACCCGATGCGGTGGAAGCGACCGATACCGAACTGAAGTTCGACAAATTATCGGCTTACGTCGATGAACTGAGTAAGCCCTATCTGGAAGATGCCGAAATCGACTTCGTCACCGATCAGCTCGGCTCCCAGCTCACGCTGAAAGCGCCCAATGCCAAAATGCGCAAAGTGGATGACGATGCACCGCTAATGGAACGTGTGGAATATGTGCTGCAATCGCAGATCAACCCGCAGTTGGCAGGCCACGGTGGCCGCGTCTCGCTGATGGAAATCACCGAAGACGGGCTGGCTATTCTGCAGTTTGGCGGCGGTTGCAACGGTTGCTCAATGGTTGATGTCACATTGAAAGAAGGGATCGAGAAAGAGTTGCTGCAGAAATTCCCAGAACTGAAAGGGGTGCGCGATCTTACCGAGCATCAGCGTGGGGAACACTCTTATTACTGATACCTTCAGGGCGCCAATACGGCGCCCTGACTGAGAGCATTATCCAGCCGACACCTTTTTGCGCCGCTTATCCAAATCTTTCAGTAAACGATTCACCTGCCGATCGGCGAACATCTCTTCCAGCGTATGGCTCAGCTTGCGCCGCCAGTTTGGATATTGATCGCTGGTACCGGGGATATTGACCGGATCGGCCATATCCAGCCAATCTTCCGGCTGCAAGCCCAGCAACGCACTGGCACTGTCGGCGACATAGCGCTGCAACCCACGGTTCAACAGCGGGCTCATTGCCAGCAAAGAAGCCTTTTTGCCCACCTTCTGTGGCACACAACCGTAGCGGTGCAACCCATCCAGCAACCCTTGTTTGGCGCGTTCACGGTCGGCAAACAGCGTTTTCAATACCTCGGCATCCGGGTATAACCCCAGCGTTTTGCCCAGCGTCAAATCACCGCTTTGCCAATAACCGCGCAAGGTGGGCAGATCGTGCGTGGTAATGGTCGCCATCGCCTGCACCGGATAAGACTGCGGTGCACGGAACTGATTCTCGCTGTCACGCTCGAAATACAGCACTTTGTACGAGTAAACCCCGCTGTCACGCAGCTTGCCGACGATCTCCACCGGCACAGTACCGAGATCTTCACCGATCACCATACAACGATGGCGTTGACTCTCCAGCGCCAGCAACGCCAGCAGATCGTCAACCGGGTATTTGACATAAGCTCCCTGATCGGCGGTTTCGCCGTAAGGGATCCACCATAAACGCAACAGCGCCATGACGTGGTCGATACGCAAAGCGCCGCAACTGGTCATATTGGCGCGTAACAAATCGATAAATGGCTGATAGCCGCGCGCCGCCATCACATGGGGATCCATCGGCGGCAGGCCCCAATTTTGCCCGAGCGGGCCGAGAATATCCGGCGGCGCCCCAACGGAGGCCCCCAGGCAGTACAGCTCGCGCTCACACCAGGTTTCCGCGCCACCTTCCGCCACACCAACCGCCAGATCGCGATACAGGCCGATTGGCATTTGCCGCGCCTGGCTCTGGTCGAAACACTCGGCAAACTGGCTGGCTGCCAACCATTGCAGCCACAGATAAAAGTTCACGTCGTCCGCATGCTGCTGGCAGAACGCCGCTACGGCAGCACCTTCACCCTGCCGATATTCTTCCGGCCAGGCCGGCCAACCCCACATGCTGCTATCGTTGGCAGAAAGATGTGCATGCAGCGCATCAAAGGCTGCCTGCTGATACAGGCTACTGCCACCTTCATCAACGAAACGGGTAAAATCCTGCTTCAGCGCATCGCTGGCCTTGCGGGCCTGAAACTGCGGGAAAGCCAGCTTCAATGCCGTCAACTTCAGTTGGGTGGCCGTGGTGTAATCCACTTGCTCGCTGCTGCGCGCTTTCGCCAACAGTTTTTGTGTCGCCGCTTTCTGCCACCATTTCTGCGCCGCCGCGCTGTGTTGGAAATCCTCCACCGCATTGACGTCGATATACACCACGTTCAGCCAGCGCCGCGACGAGGGGCTGTAAGGGCTGGCACTTTCCGGGCTGGCAGGATACAGCGCATGGATCGGATTGAGCCCGACAAAGGCCCCGCCACGTTCACCCACTTCATTAACCATCACGCGCAGATCGCCGAAATCGCCAATGCCCCAGTTGCGCTCAGAGCGCAACGTGTAGAGCTGCACGCAGGCACCCCACAGCTTTTTCCCGGTCAGCAGGGCTTTCGGTTCATAACAGCGTTTTGGCGCGACAATCAACCGGCACTGCCATTGCTGTTCGCCCTGCATCAGTTGGAGTTGGTGATAGCCCAGTGGCAGTTTCCCGGCCAGAGTCAGCGTTTTATGCGCACTGGCACGGCCCTGTTGCTGGCTGCCGTCTTCACACTGCAACACCCAGTGGTACTCACCGCTGCCGCCCAATGGCAATGCCACCGGGCTGCCGTGATGAAACACTTTCACCACCGGTAATGGGCGCTCTTCCCGATGGAGCGAGGCGCTACTCATTGCATCCAGCAACTTCTGCTTGGTTTCCGGCGAAATCGCCTGCTGTTTGCCATGGGCATTGATGTAATCAGCCGCAATCCCTGCCTGAGAGGCTGCCTTATCGATACCTTTACTCATTCGTACTCCTTAACGCTTGGCTTGCCAGATGCGCTGCTGGTAGTCACGGATCGAACGATCGGAACTGAACATACCCACGCGTGCCGTGTTAAGGATGGTTCGGCGCGTCCATTCGTCCCGATCACGATACAGTTTGTCTACCTGACGTTGAGCTTCACAATAGGAAGCAAAATCTGCCAACACCAGATACGGATCGCCGCCTTCCAGCAAGCTGTGCAGCATCAGATCGAAGGCATGCTTATCACCATGGCTAAAAGCACCGCTGGCCAGTTCATCCAAAATCGCTTTCAGATGTTTGTCTTTTTTACGGTAACTCAGCGGATCGTAACCCTTCTTCAACAACGCCTTCACTTGCTCCACGGTGTTGCCGAAAATAAAGATATTGTCTTCACCCACCTGCTCGGCAATCTCGACGTTGGCACCGTCCAGTGTCCCAACGGTCAGGGCACCGTTCAGCGCCAGCTTCATATTGCCGGTACCGGAAGCCTCTTTACCGGCGGTTGAGATCTGTTCAGAGACATCGGCAGCCGGGATCATCAGTTCCGCGACCGAAACGCGGTAGTCAGGAATAAACACCACCTTCAGTCGATCTTTCACGATCGGATCGTTGTTGATCTTTTCCGCCGCCTGATTGATCGCATAAATGATGTTTTTTGCCAGGTAATAACCCGGAGCCGCCTTGGCACCGAACAGGAATACACGCGGCACCATATCCATTTCCGGGTTATCGCGCAGTTGGCGATACAGCGACAGAATGTGCAACAAGTTCAGGTGCTGACGCTTGTACTCATGCAGGCGCTTAATCTGTACGTCGAAGATCGCATCCGGGTTCAGCGTCAGGCCCATCACGCTATGCACGTAATTGGCTAATGCCACCTTGTTGTCACGCTTAATCTGCTGATACTGCTGGCGGAACGCGGCGTCATCGGCATACTTTTCCAAGCCTTTCAGCGCATCCAGATCGTTAGCCCATTCCACCTTCAGCGTTTGATCAATCAGGCCAGATAGCGCCGGGTTACACTGCTTCAGCCAGCGGCGCGGCGTAATGCCATTGGTGACGTTGTGGAATTTGCTCGGCCACAGTTGGTGATATTCCGGGAACAGATCCTTCACCACCAGATCCGAGTGCAGTTGCGCTACGCCGTTAACCGCAAAACCACTCACTACGCACAGGTTCGCCATGCGTACCTGCTTGTTGTGATGCACCGCCAGTTTGGCCCAAACGGCTTCATCGCTCGGCCAGTGTTGATCCACCAGCTTTTTGAAGTTGGCGTTGATCTGTTTGATGATCGAGAAATGGCGTGGCAACAGGCTGCGCACCAGCTTCTCATCCCAACATTCCAGGGCTTCCGGCATCAGCGTATGGTTGGTATAGGCAAAGGTTTTGCTGGTGATTGCCCAGGCCGCATCCCACTCCATCTGGTGTTCATCCAGCAGGATACGCAACATTTCTGGAATAGCGATAGTCGGGTGAGTATCGTTCAGTTGAATCACTTCGTACTTCGGCAGATCGGCAATCTTGCGGCCCGCTTGGTGGTGTTTACGCAGGATATCCGCTACCGAACAGGCACACTGGAAATACTGCTGCATCAGGCGCAGGCGTTTGCCAGCCTGATGGTTGTCATTTGGATAGAGCACTTTGGTCAGCTTAGCTGCTTCTACGCCCTGTTTTTCTGCCTGCAGGAATTTGCCGTCGTTGAAATCGTTCAGATCGAACGGGTGCTCGTGCGTCGCTTGCCACAAGCGCAGCGGTTGGGTCACTCCGTTGCGGAAGCCCAGCACGGGCAGATCCCAGGCTTCCCCGCGCAAGGTGAACGCCGGGTGCCACAGCTCACGGCCATCGGCCAGTTTTTCCACTTTACCGCCAATGCCAACATCCACCGCCAGCGCGGCATTATGGCGGAACCACGGATAGCTCTCGCGCTGCCAGTTGTCTGGCGCTTCCTGCTGGTGCCCCTCTTTAAACGATTGGCGGAACAGCCCGTACTGGTAGTTCAGCCCGTAGCCGGTGGCCGGTTGTTCCACCGTCGCCATCGAATCGAGGAAGCAGGCCGCCAAACGCCCCAGGCCGCCGTTGCCCAATGCCGGATCGGTTTCCTGCTCAAGCAAGTCTGCCAATTTGACATCCTGTTCAGCCAGCACCTTTTCCACCGTCTCATACCAGCCGAGGTTGATCAGGTTATTGGCCGTCAGGCGGCCAATCAGGAATTCCATCGAGATGTAATTCACGTGGCGCAGCGACTTGCTGCTTTTCTTGGGTGCAGGTTGTGCCGCCAACTGTTCGGCCAGCGCAGCACTGACGGCTTCCCACCACTGATGTTGGGTCATCTGCTGTGCAGAATTGAGGCCAAAACGCTGCCACTGACGAGTCAGCGCAGCCAGAAAAACGTCCTTTTTGAGCATAGGCTGTGACATAGGGAAAACTCTCTATCCGGATAAATGGGCCAAATTTTTCGCTATCGTGCCGGGGAGAACGCACAACGGCATCATCCCGCCTGGGGATTAGCGAGGGAGGAGAGTTGGGGCGTAGTTGGAATTGTGATCTCGGGCACTTTTTCCCCGCTGCTGGGCCCTGCAGAGCGATTATCGGGGACCAAATAACGACCGGGTTTGGTGAGGTGGCGTTAGCATGATGACTTTAGTGGCTGAAGTTTTGTACTTACCTCGTCATACGGCAAGATTGCCGCTACAGTTAGTGAGGTCAATTACGCGTCACGATGAAAATCAGCCTGCTGATGGGCAGAAAAAAGTGTGATCGACAGCAACTTAACTCCAAGCCAAAGCGGAAGCTTGTTGCAATACTTTTGGCGATGCTCGAAGTTATTGAGGGGGATTAATTACGAGCTACAAAATAATTAACGCTACCCGGTTCCGAAAAGAATTCGCGACCAAACAGACGAACGACGCCTTCGGGCAGTCCTTCGGCGGCGGGAACCGCACTTTACATCTGGAATATTATGCTGATCCCATCAAAACTGAGCCGCCCGGTACGGCTGCAAAATACCGTGATACGCGATCGCCTGCTGGTGAAGCTCGCCAGCGCTGCAAATTATCGCCTGACATTGGTCAATTGCCCGGCAGGATATGGAAAAACTACGCTGGTTGCCCAATGGGCGGCTGGCAAGTCAGATCTGGGTTGGTATTCACTGGATGAAAGCGACAACCAACCGGAGCGCTTTGCCAGTTACCTGATCGCCGCCGTACAGCAAGCCACTGGCGGGCACTGCGTGAAAAGCGAGGCGTTAAGCCAAAAACACCAATACGCCAGCCTGTCTGCGCTGTTCGCACAACTGTTTATCGAGCTGTCTGACTGGCATCATCCCCTGTATCTGGTGATTGACGATTATCATCTGATCACTAATGACGTGATCCACGAAGCCATGCGCTTCTTCCTGCGCCACCAGCCGGAAAACCTGACGCTCATCCTGCTGTCACGCACGCTGCCCGCTCTTGGGATCGCGAATCTGCGGGTGCGCGACCAACTGTTAGAGTTGAACACACAGCAGTTGGCTTTTACTCATCAGGAAGCCAAACAGTTCTTTGACTACCGCTTGAGTTCACCGCTTGAACAGCATGACAGCAGCCGCCTGTGCGACGAAGTAGAAGGCTGGGCCACCGCGCTGCAGTTGATCGCACTTTCTGCCCGCCAGTCCGCCTCTTCCGCTCAGCAATCGGCCAAACGCCTGGCCGGGCTGAACGCCAGCCACCTTTCCGATTATCTGGTGGACGAGGTGCTGGATCGCGTTGATGCCGATGCGCGCGCCTTCCTGCTGCGTTGCTCGGTATTGCGTTCAATGAACGATGCGCTGATCGTGCGCCTGACTGGCGAAGATAATGGTCAGCAGCGGCTCGAAGAACTTGAACGCCAAGGGCTGTTTATCCACCGCATGGACGATACCGGCGAGTGGTTCTGCTTCCACCCGTTATTCGCCTCGTTCCTGCGCCAGCGTTGCCAGTGGGAATTGGCGCTGGAGTTGCCGGGCCTGCATCGCGCCGCCGCCGAAGGCTGGCTGGCACTGGGTTACCCGGCAGAAGCTATCCACCATGCGCTGGCGGCCAGCGACGTCAGCATGTTGCGCGATATCCTGCTGCAACACGCCTGGTCGCTGTTCCACCACAGTGAGTTGGCGCTGCTGGAAGAGTGCCTGAACGCCTTGCCGTATGAACGGCTGATCCAAAGCCCGAAACTGGCGCTGCTGCAAGCCTGGCTGGCGCAAAGCCAGCACCGCTACCGCGAGGTCAATACTCAGTTGGAGCGGGCCGAACAGGCGATGCGCGACCAGAAAATCACCATCGACGCAACGCTGCATGCCGAGTTTGACGCATTGCGCGCCCAGGTCGCGATCAACGCGGGCAAACCGGAAGAAGCCGAACGTTTAGCCACCGAGGCGCTGAAATTCCTGCCACTTTCCAGCTATTACAGCCGGATTGTCGCCACCTCGGTGACTGGCGAAGTGCATCACTGCAAAGGTGAACTGGCGCGTGCACTGCCGATGATGCAACAGACCGAGCAGATGGCTCGCCGCCATCAGGCTTATCATTACGCGCTGTGGGCCCTGTTACAGCAAAGCGAAATCCTGATCGCGCAAGGGTTCTTGCAGGCCGCTTATGAAACGCAGGATAAAGCCTTTGAGCTGGTGCGCGAGCAACATCTGGAACAGTTGCCGATGCACGAGTTCCTGTTGCGTATCCGCTCGCAGGTGCTCTGGTCCTGGTCACGGCTGGATGAAGCCGAGGAGGCTGCGCGTGAAGGGCTGAAAGTGCTGGCCAACTATCAGCCACAACAGCAGTTGCAATGCCTGGCGATGCTGGCGAAATGTTCACTGGCGCGGGGCGATCTGGATAACGCCAATGCCCATTTGCAGCGTTGCGAAGTGTTGCTGCACGGTTCGCAATATCACCGCGACTGGCTGACCAACGCCGACAAACCACGGGTGATCCATTGGCAGATGACCGGAGATATCGCCGCCGCCGCCAACTGGTTGCGCCACACCGAAAAACCGGGCATGGCTAATAACCACTTTATGCAGGGCCAGTGGCGCAATATCGCCCGCGTGCAGATCATGCTCGGCCAGTTCGAAGAAGCCGAAGTGGTGTTGGATGAATTAAATGAAAACGCCCGCCGGTTGCGGCTGGTAAGCGATCTTAATCGCAACCTGCTGCTCAGCAATCAGCTTTACTGGCAAATGGACCGTAAAGCCGACGCGCTGCGGGTATTAATCGAAGCCCTGGCGTTGGCGAACCGTACCGGCTTTATCAGCCACTTTGTGATTGAAGGGGAAACCATGGCGCAGCAGTTGCGTCAGTTAATCCAGCTCAACACCTTGCCGGAACTGGAGCAGCACCGCGCGCAGCGTATTTTGCGCGACATCAACCAGCATCATCGCCATAAATTCGCCCATTTCGATGAAAACTTCGTTGATAAACTGCTGACTCACCCGCAAGTACCGGAACTGATCCGCACCAGCCCGCTGACCCAGCGTGAATGGCAAGTACTGGGCCTGATTTATTCTGGTTACAGTAATGAGCAAATCGCCAGTGAGCTGGACGTGGCAGCAACCACCATCAAAACCCATATCCGTAATCTGTACCAGAAACTGGGCGTTGCTCATCGACAGGAAGCGGTGCAACAGGCCCAGCAGTTACTGAAAATGATGGGATATGGGGCTTAATGGAGCATAAAGTCGCGTAAATTGTACATCTGCCGCTTAAAAGCGGCGGATGTAGTTTTATTTTTAATCTCCCAATGACAATAACTCTCCCTCTAAGTAATATTGCTTAATAATTTCCATAAGGAGTTGGAATAATGACAATAAATAAGATATTTCTAATTACACTAGGTCTTTCATTAACGATTTCCCCGGCAATAGCCAGCGCAGATACCACAGTTCCAGATTATAGCTACCGCGCAGATGTAGGAACTTATCTGGGTAACCAGATCGCCGCGCGTTCATTATTTTCCCATACCTTACACCAACGCAAAACCTCGCCCGGTAGCGATCAATTATGGCTGCGTGCCTCCGGTTATAGCACCAAAAACCTGAACGCCGCCGATGACAATCTGCCAATCGATATGAATCGCCAGGTATTCCAGTTGGGCGGGGATATTTTCGCGCTACAGCAAGAGAACCAAGAGTGGACTTTAGGCCTGATGACGGGCTATGGCCGCGCGGACACCGAATCACATACGGCCAATATGACCTCTGATGGCCGAGTTAACGGTTATTCGGTTGGTCTTTATAGCACCTGGTATCAAGACAGTAAAAACCATAACGGTGCTTATATTGATTCATGGCTGCAATATTCCTGGTTTAATAATCGCGCCAGCCAAGAGGATTATAACAGTAATAACTTTAGCCTCTCTTTAGAAACCGGTTATGCTTTTCAACCGCTGCCAACGTGGGAATTAGTTATCGAACCTCAGTTACAGCTTATTTATAACGACTTCAGTACTGATGATTATCGTGATGCAGCAGACACATTTATTCGGCAGGGTGATGCGCCAGACTTTACTTCACGTGCGGGCATCCGTTGGTATAGCGATCAGGACGACAACATTACCGCCTATCTGGCCACCAACTGGTGGCACAATAACGGCAGTAATACGGTCTATTTTAATCAATCACGGATAGCAGCGAGTTCTTTGAGTGATTTGTTTGAAGTGAAAGTCGGCCTCAAAACGCCAGCGTCCAGCCAATTCCAGCTTTGGTTTGAAGGGGGCAGCACCATGGGCAAAAATAGCTATCAGGATTACGGTGCTTCATTGGGTCTGAGCTACCGCTGGTAATCTGCCGGCCAGAAAAACCACAGGGTTATTCTGGTCATAAATGAAGGGGATTTGGTTACACTGATGGAATCCCCCTAATTACGAGGCAGTCTGAAGTCATGGAACAGTTTGAAGCAATCGGCGTTGAACAGGCCCATATCCGCTGGAAAGAAGGCAGTGCAACGCTGGTCGATATCCGCGATCCGCAAAGTTTTGCCGCCGGGCACGCACCAGAGGCTTTTCATCTTACCAATGCCACTCTGCCGCTTTTCATGCAGCAAAATGAGTTTGATCGCCCAGTCATGGTGATCTGTTACCACGGCAACAGCAGCCGCAGCGCCGCGCAGTATCTGCTGCATCAGGGGTTCGATGAGGTTTACAGCGTTGACGGCGGCTTTGAAGCCTGGGCGCGTCAGTTCCCACAGGATGTCGTCACCTCCGCTTGATTCTTCACTCGCCGCCCCTTGTGGCGGCTTCGCTGTTTTTATCCCTGCATTCGCCATTTCAACGTTATAATCAGCCATCTATGCCGCCGAGTGTGACGCTCGCGGACAAAATTATCTAATTGGGCAGAAAATCCATGGTTCGAGTGATCGCCGTATCCAACCCTCGTCTGGCGCAAGCCTTTGTTGATTACATGGCAACGCACCATATCCAGCTTGAGATCCGCACTACCCACGATGCTGCAGAAATCTGGCTGGCGGATGAAGGCCATTTGGAACAGGTGCAACACGAGCTGCAGCAGTTTCTGCTCGATCCCCTGAATAGCCGCTATCAGGCCGCCAGTTGGCAGGCGGGCAACACCAGCACCGATTTGCATTATCAGCACTTCTCTTATCTGCAGATCATCCGCAGCAAAGCCGGGCCGCTGACGCTCACAGTCATGTCTCTGTGCATTCTGGTGTATATCCTGATGCAGATTCTGGGGAACGACACGGTGATGTACTGGCTCTCGTGGCCGCAGAACCGTTCGCAATATAGCCAACTGTGGCGCTGGTTCAGTCACGCTTTCCTGCACTTCTCACTGCTGCACATTACCTTCAACCTGCTCTGGTGGTGGTATCTTGGCGGCCCGGTAGAAAAACGCCTCGGCACTGGCAAACTGTTTGTCATCGCGGTGGTTTCAGCCTTTTTCAGCGGTTGGGCGCAATCCCTGTTCAGCGGTGCGTTGTTCGGTGGGCTTTCTGGCGTGGTCTACGCGCTGATGGGCTACGTCTGGTTGAGCGGTGAACGCGATCCAGAGTGCGGCCTCAATCTGCCACGCGGATTAATGGTGTTTTCTGTTCTGTGGCTGGTGGCCGGTTATTTCGATATTTTAGGAATGTCGACCGCCAATGCGGCACACGTAGCCGGTTTAGTGTTAGGGTTATTGATGGCATTTTGGGATACGCGTCATCGCACGCATAACGAAAAATAATTTACTCTGCGGATTTCGGGCTACTGCCAAACTGGCTGGTGGCCTGAAAGACACCGGACGTTTTAGGGGATTATCGTGAAGCAGACACAGCGTCATGACGCCATCATCGAATTAGTGCGTCAGCAGGGTTACGTCAGTACGGAAGAGCTGGTCGAGCATTTTGCTGTCAGCCCGCAAACCATTCGCCGTGATTTGAATGACCTGGCCGATCAGAACAAGATACAGCGCCATCACGGTGGCGCGGCGCTCCCGTCCAGCTCGGTCAATGCCGCCTATCACGATCGCAAAGTGATGTGGTCGGCAGAGAAAGCACGCATCGCTCAGCGCGTTGCCAGCCAGATCCCCGACGGTGCAACGCTGTTTATCGATATCGGCACCACCCCAGAAGCGGTGGCCCATGCGCTGATGAATCATAAAAACCTGCGCGTGGTAACCAACAACCTGAACGTTGCCACCCTGCTCACTGCCAAAGAAGATTTCCGCCTGATCCTGGCCGGTGGCGAAGTGCGAACCCGCGACGGTGGCATTATGGGTGAAGCCACGCTGGATTTTATTTCCCAATTCCGCCTGGATTACGGCATTCTCGGTATCAGCGGTATTGATATGGATGGCTCGCTGCTTGAATTCGACTACCACGAAGTGCGCACCAAACGCGCCATCATCGAAAACTCGCGCTGCGTGATGCTGGTGACCGACCACTCCAAGTTTGGCCGTAACGCGATGGTCAATCTGGGCAATATGAACCTGATTGATTATCTGTTTACCGACCAGGCTCCGCCGCCCAGCGTGATGAAGATTATTGAACAGTACGACGTGCAACTGGAGTTGTGCTGATGCTTTCCTTGCTTAATAACTCAAAGGAGCCACACAGGCTCCTTTGAGATTAAGACCCGATCAGTTATAGGTCATGGTAAAAGTGGCGCTGGAATTAACCGTCCCACTAACGATCTCAGTAGCGGTTTGGTAGTAACGTACCGCCAGTGGAATCTGGTAAGTGCCCCCATCGGTGGTCGCCGCACCCAACACCCTAAAAGCGGTATCCAGTTGAACAGGCGCGTTGTTGTACATCAGTTGCAAAGCCAGACCGCTGGCGCTGGAAGTATCATCGGTCGTTAACAGGCCGAGGCTTTTATTGCTGCTGCCACCACTGCCTGGGCTGAGAGTCATACTGACATTCAGGTCCGCATCACAGTTGCTCAGGCCAATGTTGAACGCCGTGCTGCCTGCCGTGCTGCCTATCCCGTTAAAATCCCTGCCTTTGGCGGTATCCAGTTTGATATTAATATTACTGTTGGTCACTGAACAGGTCGTGGTCTTTGCCGTTATCCCGGTCACCGTCAGGTTAGAATATGGAGTAATAAAACCCGAACCGTCGTACCTCACAAAGGCATAGGCCGCAGCTAAAGAATCCACATTACCAGAACCGGTAACAGCAGCGGTTTTATAAAAACGCAACTTATATTGAAAGGTCACAGTAGTCCAATTACCAGTGTTGATACAGTGATTGCGCATATTCGGGTTGCCTTGATAACCCGCATTGCCACCAACTATAGTGGTTGCGCTACAACCGCCAGGCTGAGTAACAGCTAACGAATAGCTGACACCGGGGATCCCGGTGGCATACAAACGAGCACCGGGGATAGTTTGCACAAAAGTGGCATTGGTGCCGCTCCCCACGTTCTGGCTGCCAGTCGTTGTCTTAGTGCAATTTCTAAATACCGTGAAGGTTCCGGTAATTATTTCATCACTAATCGGCGCACCTACCGGTAAATCCCGTGGGATTACCAGCGCACTGGGCATAGTAAAGGTGTTATTCACCGCCGTGCAGGCATCAGCCGCAGCTTGCCGCATCGTCCCCAGCCAGCTACCGGCCAGCAATAAAATAAACAGTAGTGTTCTTTGCTTCATCATGATCTCTTCAATAATTTTAGCCAGTGTCTGCACACGTTAATTACAGGCACTGCCCGTTCAGGGTGGGAACACCAATATTTTCTGTGGTCTGTTTCGTCAGACGATAGTTCACCTGGCACTGCTGAGCAGCCCCGCTGCCCCACTTCACGTTCAGTAAACCGCTGTCTGCCAATCCGGTCAGGTACACCTGACCATTGTCACCCACGATAAAACCCTGAGTCGTCTTCTGCGCAGGGTTGCTCACCGTTGCGCCAAATGGCACTGGCGCACCGCCTACTCTGAACAGATTCATCAATACGCGCTGGCCCACATTAGTTTCAAAATCAGCACGTACCACGGCACCGCGCGTTGGCACCACGCTCTGGTTCGAGATAGTCAGGTCCACATCATCTGGTAGCGTTTCGGTGTTCAACTGCACCTGATTCTTACGATACGGGCTGCTGTACGGCACAATCGCGTAGCCCCGCCAGTCGGTCTTCACCCCGGTCTGCCCCGTGATGCCCACTCCTTTGGCCCCAGGCGCTTTCACCAGCGTTACGGTTTCACCCAGCGGTTGGCCTAACGTGATGCCTTCTCCATGAGCAACAATCCCACCTTGAACCCCATAGTTCAGACGCTGGTTGTTGCCATCGTAGCCATAACCGGCATTCACCTGCCCATACGTGCCGCGATAATCGGCGTTCAGGCTGCCGCTGTTGCCTACCCCTTTGGTGCCGTAACCCTGCTGCGCACTCCAGTTCAGGTTGTTGTCCGCCAGCGCCGTTCCACCCAGCCCTGCCGAGTGGGTACTTCCTGCTTGCTTGCTGCTATTGACCGTGTAGCTGGCGTAGGTGTTTCTCATCCAGCGATCCAGCGGTACGCTCAGGTTAAGCGAGAACAACTGGTCCCTTTCGTATACGCGCCCACCATCATTACTGCCGCTGGCGGTCGAGTTCTCGTTATAGTTGTAATTCAGCCCGTAACTGATGCCATTCCAACTGTTGCTGTACCCAGCCCCGATTGAGCGCAGGGTGCGATTGTTGTTCCAGTAGTCTTCACTGATCCAGCTCAGTGACAATGCCCCCGCCCCCTCCCACAAATTCTGGTTCATGGTCAGCTCAGAGCGATTGCGGCGGCGTTCATCCCGTGGCTGACTACCTTGCTCCCGGTGGGTATCCAGCACTTCCTGCAGGCTATAGTAACCATCGGTCGAGTAGCGATAACCCGCGATGGCGAAGTTGGTGCCGGTCTGTACAAAGTTCTTGCTGTAGCGGATACGCCAGGATTGACCGCTGTCTTGCGGTTGGCCTTGCAGGGTCGACCACGCCTGGGTTACGTCGGTTGATAACGCACCAAAATCACCCAGGTTTGTCCCCATCCCCAGCGCCACAGACTGATAATTCCCGCTGGCAAATTGCCCGCCGCCGTAAGCGGTCAACCCATACGGCAGGCCATAAATTGCCGTGGCCTGGCCGAAGGGAGTTTCGTCCACGCTGCTGTCGTAAGAACGATATTGCCCACCAGTAATGGCATATTTCAGACGGCCTTCCCGCTGTAACAGCGGGAGTGATGCATAAGGCACAACCAGATGCTGTTCGCTGCCGTCAGACTCGCGGATGGTCACAAACAGATTCCCACTGCCGCCGGTCGGGAACATGTCGGTAATTTCAAACGCCCCAGGGGCCACAAAACTCTGGTAGATCACATAGCCGTTCTGGCGGATCACCACCTGCGCATGGGTGCGCGCAATACCACGCACCACGGGCGCATAGCCTTTCAGGCTGTCTGGGATCATGTCATCGTCCGACGCCAGTTGTGCTCCACGGAACGGTACGCTATCGAACACATCGCTTGGTGAGGTGCTGTCACCCAATACCAATTGGCTTTTGAGAAAAGCAATGTCACGAGCCGCGTAGGTGTACACCGTATTCCATTCGCTCAGCCCTTGGTCGTCGCGATTCAAAGTCGTGTAGTTGCGCACCCGCCATGGGCCAACGTTGATGCCGGGGCGCAGGTTGGCAAACTGACTGCTACTGCTTTCACTATTACCGCTACGGGCAAAAGTATTGGCGCCACTCAGGCTGTAGTTCAGTAACAAAGAGGGGATGCCCTGATCCCACTGGCTTTCCGGCACCGCACCCCTTGCCTGTTGCGACATGGCCGCCTGCGGGATACTCAGCAACAACTGTTTGGCATCAAAGCGGAATTCAGCATTGGCCTGCGGGATCGCGCTCAGGTTGGCACACTGCACCTCTGCATTGCCGATATCCGGGAATAACTCGGTTTTTACCCCCATTGCATTCAACTGAGCGACCGTCAGGCAAGGCTGCAGGCTGTCTTGGCCTTGCGCATTTTTACCCATCTGAAACTCAACGCTGCGCGTGTCCTGCTGCTGATCGTTGATATAGATATCCACCCGGTAAGTACCAGGAGCTTGTGAAACACCCTCTTCTGTAGTGGATCACAAAATCAGTACACCTTCGTAGCCTTTGTCCACTGCTCTTCGTATTCACAGAGCGGTAATCCACCATTGTGCCGATGGGGGCGTACTGCGTTGTAATAACTTTGTATCCATTCACCGATATCTCGTACCGCATGATGGATATCCATATAACCCCCTACAGGCAGCCATTCACTTTTCAGGCTTCGGAACACTCTTTCCATTGGTGAGTTATCCAGGCAGTTACCCCGGCGGCTC
>NZ_JQEI01000012.1 GCF_000743355.1 Serratia sp. Ag1 | reverse complement strand
AAATTCATTAAACCACTACAAACTGATCTGCAAGGTTATCAAGAATTTTATATTCAGAGTCAGTGTTCCTATCGATAGGCCTACCATCACTAGGCTGTGTCCCTTAATTCAGTTTTTATACAAGCCAATACGATAAAAGCAGCAGGTTAGAGTGATTTTTGAGCCAAAATACCAGAGTCGCCCCCTAAAAATGCTTAATTTGTGAGCATTTTTCCATTCCTAGCAATTAAGGGACACACCCTAGCTTTCAAGGTTTGGTATTGGAAATTCTGACTTCCTTCTCCTACCAACCCTTTACCAGCATTATCGACTCGACTATGTGCTGCCATCTGCTTTGGCATACCAGGTATATCAATTTCAGCAACAGCAGCATTACCAGAATTTTTTACTTTTGAAGATAATCCAGCCCGAACATCAATTACCATCTGTCTAAAAGGCGTTAATTGGGCTTCTGTCACCCTTGTCAGAGTGAACCCCGCAGCCTTAGCACCATAAACCATCCCCACCGTATCCTGGATGGTCATGGCTATCTTGGCCCAGCCGGGAACATCGTCCATCGCCTGCTGGTATTTGGCTGAGTACGCTGCATCCTGAGACATTTTGGCCTTGGCCTGTTCAGGCGTATAACCTTGGTCCACCAACTTGATCAGATCAAGCGAGTAGTCACCGATTAAATCACCGAACTTCGCCATTTCCTCTGGGAACTGGTCACGTAAGTCGTAATAGGTCTGGTATTCGGCATAATCCTGATAGCTTTCTTTAGCTGCCTGTGCCAGCTTCAGTTCATGGATACATCCCGCACTGGCTCCATTGGCGCAAGCATCCTTCAGATTTGCATCACTGGTAAGATCCTTTTGCGTCAGCTCGGCCAGATCTTTCACTTCACTATCAGTAATCGTGTCATTCGCCAGTTTGGCTTCCAGTTGCTGTTTGAGGATCTTATCGTTGGCATTGAGATAGTTATTCTCCACAGAGCAGATTCTACGTCACAACCCGCCGCACCCCAAGCGCGTAAAAGCGTGGTCGGTTACCGCACCAACGGCGGCAGGCCGAACCCGCTGCCACAACTGACCGATGGCTGGAAGCATTAGGCTTTACTCAGGGCCAACCGGTGAGCATTACCGCCGAACAGGGCCAACTGATTATCCGCACCGCGCCCACCACGGAGGGGAACGCATGAACATCACTTTTACCCCTCAACCGATACCGGAACTGACACTGGCAGGCGGCGCGTTGGCCGTATTGGGATTTACCACCAGCACGCCGCTGCAACTGACGCTTCAGCATCACACACTCTGGATCACTGTCGTCACCGATGATGCCACCTGGGAAGCGCTGTGTGAGGCCAGCCAAGACCGGCAGGATTTAGGAGCGGATTGGGTGCGGGAGAACGGCGAGGTAATCATTGGCGGCGACTGGCTCACCGAGTCCGGCATTGCCAGCGCTGAACAACTGGAAGTGACCGCCGCGCCTGGTGTGATTCGGTTGCAGCAGCGGGAAGTCGATGTTTTTAAGGCATAAAAGCAAAAACCCCGGCCAGTTGGCCGGGGTTTTGTTACTTTAATTTAAAAGTATCTGTATACGGATTTTTAGTGAGGATATCATCAATTTCATGCTGAGCTTTTAATCTCCACTCATCACTAATACTCCCCATAAGATCAAGCGCTTTATTAAACGCAATTCGCCGCCCATCTCTGTTCTCAACACGATTTTCCAGTTCATACTGAAAGGCGACTTTATAAATAAAGTCAGACATAATCCAATAAAACAGCTCATCTTTTGAACTCGTTGTTTTTCTAAAAAACTCTACCCCTCTCTCTGCATATATATAATTGTACAACCCACCATCATAGGAAATATGTGGCCTACCATCACCAGGTGATGATGAGAAAATGTGCAAATCACTTTCAGGAATCCCCACACTCTTCCCTAGTTCGTTGATTTTTTTTTGTATCTCAGAAAAAGAGAGCAGCATATTACTTTATCTCCCGTAGATATCCATTTTTCACCAGCCAGTCAACATTCACTCGCTCTTGCATGTTGGGTAATATTTGGACACCCCCACCTGGCTGACCAAAAGCAGGAGCAATTTCTCCCTGTATAGCAGGCAAAGGTTTTATTACCTCATACTCATAATATTTTTCAGCTTTAGCACCAGGCGCAAGGGCTCGTTGTTCGTAAGGTGTCCCTTTCGGTGCAAGGAAAGAACCATTGGGCTCTCCATATCTATCCAAACGAGTGCCTACTGGGATTGTAGTTTTGACAGGATCACCTTCAAATCCCAAATTCTTAGGCCAATCCCATCCCCCATTAGCATTCTTGAATTGGTCATAGTAAGAATACCCGCCTGCCTCAACATCGGTAATAGCACTTGAACTGTTAGGGTTACCAGATGGTGTTTTAAGGTTTGGTGAGTCAATTTTGCCAACCACTTTCGCTGCAATTTTCTCTGTGAGTGCTGTACCCACTTTTGCAACACCAACGCCACCTGCAACAGCACCAATCAGATCAGACACTAGTTTACCGGCTTCAACACCCGCGTTATACGCACCACTCGCGCCAGCTTTCTGATATTCAGACTCCATCAGGTTGATACGATCAATGTAGCTTTGCTTAACCGCATCCGACATCGTGCTAAAGATGTCATCGCTCGCTATCAGTTGCTT
Source organism: Serratia sp. Ag1 (assembly GCF_000743355.1). Lineage (GTDB taxonomy): Bacteria > Pseudomonadota > Gammaproteobacteria > Enterobacterales > Enterobacteriaceae > Chania. The sequence goes on along the minus strand of NZ_JQEI01000012.1, from coordinate 83,084 downwards.
GATTGCATCATAAGCCGCAGCAGGATCGCTGATGGATTTCGATAAACTCTCGACTGAGTCATAAAGCCCTTGAGGAACACCAACTAACATGCCTGCACTGTAGGCGGTATCTTGCCCCAGACTGATGGCATCCCATTTGGCACCCACTTGCAATTGGCACGACACACTGCCTTTACAGGCATCGAACTCTTTATCTCTATCTGAACGCTGTTGATTGCTCAGATAGTTATTCTCCACCGCGTTCTTCCCAGCCTGGCCTCCCGCTACCGCATTCGCCGTGCTGTCGCCCACGACACCACCCGCTAACCCTGCCGCCAAGGTCGCCAGAGCGCTGATCCTCTGCTTCTGCTCCTCACTCAGGTTTTCGGGTTTCACGTCAGGATACAACTGACCCGCCAGATAACGTGCGGCCAGTTCGCCACCTGCCGCACCCGCTGCGCCAGCCGCCGCAGAGTTGCCGCTCATCTCTGCCGCTATTGCACCCCATACTGCGTGCGCCAGCACGTTGGCGGTATCATTGTCCCCGGTGTACTTCTTGATTTGCTCTGCTGCATACGGGCTTAATCCACCCGCAATCGCCGCCGCCATATTGCCACCGGCCAGGCCCTGCAACGCTGCTGTGACGGCTTGTGCCGCTTTCTGCAAGTCGCTGCCCGTACCGTATTTCTGCATCTCTGCTTTATAGGCATCGGTATTGCGCAGTGCTTCGGTATCACCTTTTAGCTTCGGATTGGCCTTCAGTGCCGCCTCAAGCCCGTTGATATCCCCTTGTGTCCGGACGATATCCATCGCCTGTGCACCGATTTCACCTATCAGCTGCGCCGCCTTCAGCCGGTTTTGTTCTTTCTCTTTGTCAAATATTGGCCCAATACTGCCGTTAGCATTGTCGGTGTCTCGACTCAGCTCCGCCACATCCTGTTTCTGGTTGGCCTGGTCACGGATGATGATAGTGCCATCACTGACTGCGGCCTGCGTTGTGCCTTCTGCATGCCCACTGTTACCCAACCCCGACAGCGCCATGCTGCCCAGATTGCTCAGCAGGTCAGAGCCCACCGGGCCACCAGTGCTTAGGCTACCGCCCTGATGCTCGGCCTTGAAGTCTGCCTGGTTATGGATATTGCTAAAGCCCAGTGTGCCGGTATCCAACCGGTTTTTATCCGCGTCTGCCGTGCTGGCTATCACCGCACCGTCAAGCTGCGTATGCTCACCCACCGTGATATCAAAGCCGCCTTTACCCGCGTAGATACCCGTCTGCTCCTGCACGCTGTCATAGTTGCTGTGCAGTTTGTCACGGCTCATGCTCAGGTTGGCCGAGCCACCGCCGCCCACCACCGCCACGCTGACACCGCCACTGACGCTGGTCTGCTTCGCATCATAGTTGTCGCTGTCCTGCTGGCTTTGCAGCGTCAGATTACGCCCTGCATCCACCTTCACCGTGTCACCGCTGGCCTGCGCACCCACCAGTGCCGTGTCGCGGCCACTGTGCAGCGACAGCGTACCGCCACTGTCGACCAGGGTTTCGCTCCAGAAGGTGCCGTCGCCGTGCTCATTACCCTGACTCTTGTTGGCGTTGGCAAACACACTCAGACCGCTGCCTGAGCCACCCACGCCCAGGCTGACGCCAATATTGCCGCCGCTGCTGCTGTTGCTGCCTTCAGTTTTTTGCGTATTGGCTGCACCCAGTAACAGCAAATCACGTTGCGCATCCAACGTGGTATCACCACCGGCTTTGAGCTGGCTACCGGCAATCAGGAGGTCGCCGCTGTTTGCCGAATTTCCTTGGCCAGTGGCAGTGACCGTCAGGTTATTGCCCGCCGTCAGTGTCGAACCACTGACGGTTTTCTGTTCCTGATGTTGCTGCGAGGACGATTTCTGCGAACCTAGTGAAACGCTGACGCCCACCATACTCGCCGCATCGCCGCCCTCCGCCTGCACCAGTTGCCCGGCTTGCACGGCCTGAACACCTGACAGCGCCGCTTTGGTCCCTTGCAAGGCGGCCAAGCGCCCATCAGTTTCTTTTTTTGCCTGTTGTGCGGTGGTGACCGCACTGTTGACAGCACTGCCCACCGGGCCAGACAGCGCGATGGTCAAGCCACTGCTCTTCTGCTCAAAGGTCTCATCCCGGCGCGTGATATCGTGCCCTGGGTCAATCTGTACGCTGTCACCGGTCACCGACAGGTTCTGGTTGGCAATCACATCCGCACCGCCGATATGGGTTTTACCGCCCGCCACGATGCTCACATCGCCACCGGTCGACCCGATGGTGCTCACGCTCTGGCTCTGAGTGGTACCGTCTTCGTTCACCTGATGGCGTGACGAGGTGCTGCCGACAGTGAAGCCCAACCCACCGCCGCTGAACACACCGCTCTTTTTCTTCTCATCCAATCGGTAGCTCGATTGCTCTTCGGTGGCGGCCACAATCTCGACGTTATTACCTGCTTTTAGATTAATATTGCCGTCACCGACCACCGCAGAGCCTTTCACCGTCAAGTCATTACCGGCAGACAACGACACGTTGTTGCCGCTGAGCAGTGAGCCTTTTTCCTGCGTCGCGTAGTCTTCACGCACCGTATGGGTGGTGGTCTTCGACAGGAAGCCTTTCTTGGTTTGGGTTTCTTCGAAGAAGGAATAGTCACTCTCGGTGGCAGTATCAAGATTGATATCACGCCCGGCAGTCACACCGATATCACCTTGTGCGTTCACCTGCGCAGCCTGACTGTTGACGTCACGGCCTGCCTGGATCGTGGTATTCCCACCACTGGCTATGTCGGTATTCTGCTGACGGACAGACTCATCGACCTGCTGACGACCGCTCGAGCGGCTTTCTTCATACTCACGTGTCTGTTGAGAAGAAAGATTGACATCCCGACCAGCACGCAAGCTCACATCATTCTCTGCAATCAGGGTCGATGACTGTACATTTACGTCCTGTTTGGCCTGCAGAGACAGATTGTTACCCGCAGCCAACTGACTGCCCTGATGGCTTTCCGTGACCTTCTGCCACGTTGTGCCATTAAATATCCTGTCAGACGTCAACGTATTATTGCCTGCCTTGATAGAAACATCATTCCCCGCCTGAACGGACAGCGTGTTATCTGCCTGGATATTCCCGGAAACAACATTGACATCATGGCCAGCAGCAACATTGATATCACGCCCCGACAGCGAACTTCCCTGAGAAGATGTGGCATCAAGAGTCAGTGTCTGCGTGTAGTTACGGTTACGCCCTCCCCCTGTTTTTCCGCTGTATTCATGATGTGCATCATAAGCAAAGGTATCGGTAACATCGTGAAGATTAACATCCCTTCCAGCCTGGAGAGCGAGTTGCCCCTCCGCAGACATTCTGGCGGCCTGGGTGTTTATATCCTGTCCCGCTGACAGGGTGACATCCCCCTGACCCGAGACCACTGACCCCGTATGCGCTGTTGAACGTTGCGCCACTGTATTATTGGGTCCGAAAACATACCGCTCACTGTTGCTGGTTTCCACCGCATTCAGGTTCAGGTCGCGCCCCGCCGTAATAGAGGTCGTGCCGCCTTCGCCGCTGTTGACTACCTGCGCTGCCGTCAGATTGACATCGCGCCCGGCCTGCAGCGCCAGCGTGCCATCCGCTTGCTGCACATACAGCCCGGCAACGCGGTCCAGCGTATTACGTGCAAAGTCACCGCCCGCGCTTTCGGCACTGCGGGTGGTGGTGATGGCGTTGATATCCCGTCCGGCGGTCGCCACCAGGCTTTGCTGCCCGGCGATCACCCCGCCGACATTATTGATATCGGTGCGCGCTTTCAGCGCCACATCGTTACCCTGGATCAAGCCGCCCAGGTTGTTGATGTTCTCCGCCAGGATCTGCGTGCTCTGCTGGCTACTGATGCGCCCGCTGTTGGTCAGATCGCCACTGAGATTCAGGCCGACGGTTTTCCCGGACAGCAACGCACCGCTGCCGTCCAGATCACCCGCCTTGACGGTGGCATACACCTGCGGCACCAGTACCTGCTGGGTGCTACCATCCGGTAGAGTCACGGTCTGCGCCACCATCCAGACGATATCGCCCGTCAGCAATGCCATCTGTTCAGCGGTAAGTGCCACACCGAGGGTCAGGTTGTATTTCTTGCCAAATTCCACCCCGTTGTTCATCAGGGCCTTGAACTGCTCTTCGTCGTTGGTAAAACCGTCGAGGTAACGGTTACCGCTCAGGGCAATCACCTGCTCGCGGATCAGCCGCTGCTCGTAGTAGCCATCCCCCAGACGTTTGAGCACGTTGTTCGGGTCGGTGGTGAAGGCGTTCATCATGTAATCCGAACCCAGCCACTGTTTCTGGTTGGTGAAGCGTGGATCGGTTTCCACCAGATACGGGCTGCTGTCCGGGCGCACCAGGAACAGGCTGTTGTCCGGCAGTTGGGTATTCGGCCCAACCAGGCGTACTACCTTGCCAGAGTCCCCGAGGCTCACCTCAAAGGTTTTGCCCGCAGGCAGGGTAATGGCACCCGGCACCACCGGCAACAGGCTACCTGCGCCCGGCCCGGCAATCGGTGCGGCGTTAATGCCTGCAGTCCCCTGAATATCACCATTGATCTCCGCCTGCTGCTGGGCGTCAATCACCAGATTACTGCCCTGACCCTGGGTATATTCCGCCAAGGTACTGGGCTTCAGCATGATAGCCTGGATCACTGTCGGGGGCTGATAAGCAACCTCTTCTTTGCCACTCTCATCTGTCCCTTTCTGAGGAATACGCCAGTAATAGGTGGCGTTGCCGACCTCATTGATCTGGCGGTTGGCCTCCACCTCAACGTTATCGACTGACCCCGCCTGTATCGCCAGTGCCCCACCGGCAATAATCTGGCTCTTGTCATTCAGCACACTGCCCGCGTTGATGCTGAGATTGCCGCCAGCAATGATTTTGGCCGGATCAGACTCTTTCACCCGATCTTCGGTGATGGTGCGGGTGTAATCATAATGGGTAAAACGATCGCCGTCGGTGGTGTGGCAGATCACCCCTTCGATACACAGGATGTTCACTTCGTCCTGGTAGATATAGATGGTGTAGTCCTGGTCGTTGTAACGCACGCCGTTGTTGAGGTACGGCACTTCGTATTCAGAAATATGCTCCTGAGAAACCAGCACGTTTTCCAGCGAGAAGTGATCGTTGATGTTGTTGATCTGCCCAATGTTGAGCGCCATGTCTCCGGCAGATTCAATGGTGGAACTGTGATTGTTCAGTACCCCACCCTGGCCGATGGCCTGGTAGTTGCCATCCAGTGCGCCGCCTATAGCCATAAAACCGTCACTGTAAATCAGCGCATGGTCATAGTTGTTGAGGGTGCCGACACCCAGATCCAGCCGTTGCCGTGCCGCGATGGTGGCCGCCTGGCCGTTCTCCGCCAGATTGTTCAATGTCCCCGCCTGGATAGCCAACGCATCACCATAAATGCGGCCACTGCCGATATTGTTGACGGTGGTGCCGTTGAGGCGGGTATAGAAACCGTCAATCAGGCCGGTGTTGGTCAGGGTCTGCGTAGCGGTGAGTTGCGTGGTGCCAGCACTGATTTCTGCCGTGGCGCTGTTGAACAGGTTGGTCGCCGTCAGATCGAGCTGGTTACCGGCCTGGATCAGTGACTGGTTGGTCAGATTACCTTGGGTGCTCAAGACCAGATTATTGCCTGCCTGCACCGTACCAACGTTGAAGAAATCCTGCGCCAGAGTGAGCGACATATCCCCCAGCGACAGCAGCGAACCGTCGCCGGTCAGGGAACCACTGTTCAGCGTGAGTTGCTGGCCTGCTTCCATCGCCCCGGCGCTGTTGGTAATCTGCTGGGCCTGGGTGTGCAGGCTGTTCTGCGCACTCAGCAGCCCCGAGGTGTTGTTGAGATTACCGCTCAGGTTGAGCGTCAGCGCATTATCCACGCGCAGCGCACCCTGGCTGTTATCGACATCTTGTGCATTCAGCGTCAGGCTGCCGCCCTGAATGCCACTGGCTGCATCGAGGGTGTTCTGGTTAAGGATGCTGGCAGCGTTCAGGGTGACATTCAGTGCTCCCTGGATCAGCCCGGCCCCGTTGTCGATCACCGATTGAACGGCGCTAAGCGCCATATTCCCCAGCGCCTGGATCTGGCCCTGCTGGTTATTGATGTTGCTGGCAGTGAGATCCAATGTCCCTTTGCTGAACAGATTACCTTGCAGGCTGTTGTCAAATGCGGTGGTATTGAGCGTCATCGCCCCACCGGAAGCCAGCAGCCCGTCCTGGTTATTCACCTCAGCGGTGGTCAGCGACAGATCACCCTGCGCACTAAAGGTGCCATGCTGGTTATCGAACGCATAACCTTGGGTATTCCACTGTAAATTCTGCCCGGACTGCAAGCTGCCCCAGGCGTTATTCAGCGCCTGCGTCAGCGCATTGATAGAACCCAATGCCGCAATCTGACCTTGCTGGTTATTGACGGCCCCGGAGGTCAGAGTCAGTTGCTGGTTGCTGATCAGCACACCCTGCTGGTTATCCAGCGTGCCGGTTTTCAGCGTCAGCGAACCTTGGCTGGTAATACCGCCCTGGTCACCACTGCGGGTGTTGCTGAGTGTTCCGCCCTGAGTGTCAATCAGCAGGTCGGCAGCGCTTTGCAGCAGACCACCGTCATCGTTGAGCAAGCCGGTATTGAACAGCGATAGAGTGCTGAGAGAAGCCAACTGACCGCCCCGGTTATCGAGTAAGCCGGTGTGTAACACGGTGTCACCACCGCCCACCAGCTTGCCCTGGCGGTTATCCAGCGCCCCGCTGGAAAGCGACAGAGAGCCTGTAGCCCCAACCAGGCCTCCCGCCGTGTTATTGATGCTCTGACCATGAGTATTGAGCGTCAGTGCTGCATCGGACTGAATGTTTCCCGCCTGATTGTTGAGGGCACCGCTGCTGAGCGTCAGCCCATTGTCTGCCAGAATGTTGCCTGCGGCGTTATTGAGTGTGCCGGTCTGGGCAGTCAGGGTGCTGGCGGCAATCTGGCCATGACTGTTGTCGAGGTTGCCTGTCGCAAGCTGCATATCACCTGCGCTGACCAGCCCGCCTTGTGCGCCGCTGTTGCGGTTTATCACCTCAGCGCCGCGACTGTTAAGACTCAAGGTGGAACCGGCCTGCATCAACCCACCAGTGTTATCCACCGCACCGCTGAACGAGGTCAAACGCCCATCGGCGGCAATCAGGCCATCGCGGTTGTTGAGCGCACCGTCCAGGGTCAGCGTCAGGTCGTGCTTATCGGCAGCAATCAGCTGGCCCTGCTGGTTATTGAGCGTTCCGGCGGTGAGCGACAACGCACCGTTGGAGAACACGGAGCCGTCCAGATTGTCGAACAGATCGGTGACGTTGAGGTTCAGCGTGCCGCTGCCGGTCTGGGTCATCTGCCCGCCACGGTGCGACAGGCTAGCGGCGTTGAGGGTGATATTTCCCGCCTGGGTGGCGGTGTTATCCAGGTTCAGTCGGGTGCCCGTCAGTGCCAGGCTGCCGTTGGAGACCACCGCGCCGCTGTCGCCATTCATCTGCCCCGCCTGAATCGACAAGGCTCCATCACCAGCATGGATAATCGTGCCGGTCTCGTTATTGAGGTTGGCAGTATTGAGTGTCAGGTTTTTGCTGTTGCTGGCAATCGTCCCCGCACGGTTGTTGATGCTGGTCGCGTGCGAGAGGGTTAAATCCTGCTGACCCAGTTGTTGCACGGTACCCTGCTGGTTAGACAAGCTACTGGCGGTCAGCGAGAGCTGGTCGGCACTGAGTTTACCGCCGTCGTTGTTGAGCATCCCACCGGTACGGGCAGAAAGTGTTTGTGTGGCTGCCAGATTGGCCCCAACGGTGCGGATATCACCCACCGTGGCCTGAAGGCCAATATTGTTGCCATAAGTCTGGCTGCCGCTGAAATCCAGCGCCGTGCCGGTAGCGGACAATTGCCCGGCTGCGGAGTTCTGGCCGTTGGCGGTCAGTTGCCCCTGGCTGTTGAGCGTCAGGTTGCCGTTGCTGCCGAGTTTGCCATCGCTGGCCATGCCTGCCGCCAGCACACCCTGTGAGGTGCTGTTGATACCAACAGCAGTAAGTGTGGTGTTACCCTGCGCCGCCAGAATGCCGCTGTTGGTCAGTGCTCCTGCAGTCTGAACCTGGGTACTATTTCCGGCATACAGTTTGCCGCTATTGGTAAGATCACCAGAGGTTGTCACCTGGACGGTCTGAGACGCGGTCATCGCTCCGCTGTTGGTGAGCGTGCCATCCGCATTGACCACCACGTCACCGGCAATCGCATTGAGCGCCCCGGCATTATGCACGCCGACCCCGGCTTCGGTGCCGCGCAGCAGGATTTTATTGGCATACATGCCGCCCAGTTGGGAGACATCCACCGCGACAGAAGGACGGGGGCTGCCATCAGCGGTTTTTGCATTCACTGTCTGGTGCGCTGCATCCACCTGGTTGCGCCCGGTGGTGACGTTGAGGTCATTGGCCCAGACTCCGGCATTGATTTTGACCGAGCGGGCAATCAGGTCGGTGTGGTCCTGCAGGCTGCTGTCCAGCCCATTGCCCTGTACCACAATCTCGCCACGCTCGACGTTGTACCCCGTCAGTTGGCCGTTGGTCATTTGTGCCTGGCCGGTGGTGAGCGTGGCACGGTTGGCGTTGATAAAACCGCAGCCGCTACAGGTGATGCCTGCCGGGTTGGCAATCACCACCTGCGCTTTCTGCCCGGCCACTTCAATAAAGCCGTTCAACTGGCTGGGGTTACTGGCATTGACTTCATTGAGAATGACTTTGGCTTCACCTTTTGCCAGCCACGGGTTGGCGGTGACCATCCCGGCGATCTGGGTCTGGGTGTTGAGGTGGCTGTTATTGAGCACCACACCTTTATTATCGACGTCGAACTGGCTGTAGACGTTGCGCGAAACGCCCTCTGCGCTTGGCGTCTGGATATTGACCTGCGGCGTGCCGTTGGCACTGCTGATAATGGTCGGCTGCTGGTTGCCCGGTGCACTGCCATCGGCCACGATGTTGGCCTGCACCGGCTGAATAGCCCCCAGGGCCAGCAGCACCGCAAAACTCAGTCCATGAACTTTACCTATCATCTGGCTGAGGGTGTGGCCCGTGCCGGACGGCGACGACGCGGCCCCCATACGACCAGCCCCGGCGATATCGGGCACCACCATCAGCATGCCACGGGCGGTATTAAAAACGATACGATAGAGATTCTTGTTCACGGTAACATCCTTGACCGGTCTTGCGGGTATTCGGGAAGAGAAACAGATAATGGGTTGGCCACACGCCAGGCGCGGGCCTGTGGGTGACTGATCTGGTCACCCTTGAAATTCATCACGCGTTTACCGTGTTGTGCGCCACGGTGATAAAGGGAACGAAAACAGTGCTCGGGGAACAGCGTCTCGGTGACCAGGCGGCTCATGGCGCGGGTTTCACCAAACGGGGCGATCCAGTCACGGATCCACAGGCGCTCGCCACTGGCCCAGTCTGCGTCCTGCACCAGAATGGCCGGTTGTGTAAGATAACGCGCTTCCGCCTCAACACTCAGCCACATCCAACTGAGAAAAAACAGCGGCTGGGTGCCCCGGCTAACCAGCATGTAATGCTGGTATTTGATAATCGGCAGCAATACCGTGGGCAACGCGTGCAACGGCACATCCCGGTGCTGGGGCGAGTGCATCCACAGCCAGACGGCAGCCCCGAGCACCTCGGCTTCACTGCGGTCGCCCCCCAGTATCAATGGGGCATGCACGTCATACGCACCTATCAGCATCGTCTTACCCTTAAAAATCCCAGTTCAGGGTAAAACCCAGCGTCACCGGGCTGGTCTTGAAGCCATCCGGTTTGGAGAGCGGTACCCCGGCAAACAGGTCATAACGGGTTTTGAAGGCGCTGCCGCGCACACCGAGCACGCTACCGGCCAGGTTGGTCCCGGTCAGGTTTTCGGTACCGCGACCGCTGACATGGCCGTAATCGGCTCCCAGATACAGTTCCTGATTGGGAACCGGTGTCGTCCAGGCCAGTTCGTTGCGCACCGTCCAGCCTGCATTGGCATTGAGGGTACGCTCACCATCAAAGCCGCGTACCGTAAAACGGCTGCCGATGGCAAACTGGTCCTGCGGCGTCAGCGGGGTGTTGCTCATCTGGCGCTGGTAACCCAGGTTGTAGCGGAATGTCTGCTTGCCCAGCGCAAACGGCACGTTCAGTTGGCTGGAAAGCTGGATAATCTTGCTCAGTGCGGTGGCATCACCATACGACTCTTCCGGTGCAGGCAGTGCGCCGAACCAGCGGGTGCCGCGTTGATAGCTGATACCGGCGTCCAGTGTGGCCTGTTGGATAAAGTGGCGGTGTTGCAGCCCCATGCGCCAGCCTGCGGTGCGGCGGCGCTGCACTTCCACCTCTGTGTCATTGATGTAGTTCTTCGACCCACGCGTCAGGATATCGTAAGTGAAGGTGGTTTTCTGGGTACCGCTGCGGTGCAGGACGCGGCTCAGTTGCACCGTCAGGTTCTGGCTGTCGCCACGGTAGCGGTAATCGCCATTCAGCCCGGCGACGGTCTGATGATAGTCGTAATCGTTGGCAGTAACCGACAGCATGGCGTAGCGGAACGGCACCGAATAGTGAGCGGTGAGGTTCTTGCTGCCCTTGTCATTACCGGGTTGCAGCGCACGGGTGCCGGAGATGTAGAACAGGTCACTGAGGGATAACGGATTATCCAGCGAGAAGGTCAATCCGCCTTGGTAACGCCCGGTACTGCGGGTGCCGGAATCGTCCAGCGACGCGCCCAGCCGCCAGATTTTGGCCTGCTGCCAGTTGAGTTGGATATCGCTTTCCCCCGGTTTTTCCCCCGGGACGATGTCCATCTTGGCCTGTACGGTCGGCAGGCGCTGCAGGTTCTCCAGGCCTTGCTCAATGCCGCGTAAATCCAACAATTGACCGGATCGCGGCGGGAACGCATTGAACAGCGTGATATAGCTCCCGCTGTCCGGCGTCAGTTTCACCTGACGGATGAAACCAGGCAGGATGTTCAGCTTCAATGTCCCGCTTTTTAAGTCTTGCTGCGGGGCCAGCACGCGGGTGGTGATATAGCCGTGGTCCACCAGGCGATTCTGCATCGTGCTCATAAGCAGATTGATGCCCTTGCCGCCCAGACACTGGCCCTGCGCCTGATTGGCGAGGCGTTGTAACGGCAACCAACGTGGCAAGGCTTCCTGACCACTCAGTTCCACGCGATCGATGTTGAAGCAGGGTTTTTCCTGCGGGAACATCAGGCTTCCCAGGCGGGAAGCCGGGGGCAGCAGACGCACATCGGGCGTAGGCGGCAACAGCTGTTGTTCCAGCGCGCGCTGACGTTGCTGTTGCAGGATCAGTTGCTCACTGCCTGTCGCAGCAAGTGATAACGGGGAAATCATCAGAAACGCAGGCACAGCAATAACGCAGGTGCGGAAATAACGCGCCCGACGGATAAAACGGGGGGATGGCATCAAACAATCCTTGTTGGAAAACGCTTAATATTTGCTTATATAAATTTTGCGCGAATATTAACCATGAGGGAGTTTATTTGCAATCACTATTCACCTGTACCTCAATAAAGCGCTGAACGTTGTTTGCCCTCCTAGAATTGGGGGGTATCGTCATCATTGTGACTTACTTCACTGCCTGTATCATCACGCTGAAGTGGTTGAACATTCATAATGCGTTACCCTATACTCCCGCCCGGTTTATAACCCATGGATGTCAGTCTGACTATAATGCGCCATCTGTCATCCTGTGGCGGTAAAGCAAGGATGCACACCTCGTTTATTCCCGTGTCAGGTTAATCCTCTTTTCCCGTCAGTTGCTTATTTGGTTTCGTTTTCTGCTAGCTTGCCTGCGAAGGAATGACTTCTCCAAGGTGGACGATGCAAGGGGAAACGATCGACAAAACAACATTATTATTCTCTGAGGCATGGATGAAAATAAACGCTTTAACGCTGGCAATAACCCTGTGCTATTGCGGGGTGGCAACGCAGGCACAGGCGTATACCCAGCAAGTCGATGGAACTACCGTCAATAATGAATCTGTCTTTAAAACGACGGAAACTTCACCCTATGCCTCGCAGTATGTTACCGAAGGCATTGTTAATAATGGTGTCGTTTATAACAACGGCATGATTTATCTGGATAACAATTCTCAGGGCAACGCTATCACCGTCAACAATGACGGCTGGCTACAGGTTGAAGACGGTTCAACAGCCAATGATACCGTGGTCAACCAAGGTGGGCGGTTGTCGGTGAATGCTTACGGTACCATCAACAACACGCTGATTAATAGCGACGGTCGGATGTCTATGGAGGCTAACAGCCGTTCGCTGGGAGCGTTGACGGTAGGAGCCGGAGGGAGTTTGTATATCGCCAACACCGATAGCAAGCTGATTGATGTCACCTCCAATGCGCCTGCGACCCCAACCAATATCACCCTCGAAAAGCTGACAATCGCAGGCAAGGTCACCATCGGACCTTCCTGGTCTGGCAAGCAAGGCGATCTGGGTACAGCGCCACCTGCAACACAGCTTGGGCCCGTGATGGTCACCCAGGTTGGCACGTTAACCATGCAGGGTGGCAGTATTGAGATGATCCCGTACATTTCAGCCGACCAGGTTAACCGCCTGGATGTTGAAAACCTTGCTGGTCAAGGCACCTTTACCCTCACTACCAGCCTGGCCGATGGCGTAAGTGACAGCCTGCGGGTGACGCAACGTGCCACTGGCCAGTTTGGTCTATTGGTGCAAGACAGTGGTCGGGAGATCGGTCTTCCTGCCAACGTGCCGTTGGTCTACATCAACAGTGGCGATGCCAAATTCAACCTGCTGAATCAGGGGGGGCTCGTTGAGGCAGGTGTCTATCAATACCGGTTGTACAACAGCTCACAGGATGGGCATACCCAGTGGTATCTGGTCGGTGGCAAGGCGGGTACCGTGCCAGAGCAAAACACGGAGGAGCCCGGTGTGCTCCCAACGCCTGGACCGACCCCTGTCGAACCTACGCCAGTTGCTGCTCCCACACTGAGTGCCAGTGCGCAAGGCGTACTGAGCATGGCGGCAGCGTCACAGCATATTGTTAATACGGAACTGAGCACACTACGCCAACGGCAAGGTAACCTGCGTAGCAGTGTGGCAGACGTTGGTGTCTGGGCTCGTTATCTGAATGACGACAGCAGATTGAACGATCACCGCTATACGTCATTCAAAAATACGCTGAACGGTATGGAGATCGGTGCCGACAAATCGTGGGATGTGGTTGACGGTAAATGGTTGCTGGGTGCCTTTACGGCCTACAGCAAGTCCAATGTCAGCTTCAATCTGGGGGGCAACGGTGATGTCGCAAGCTACAGTGGTGGCCTGTATGCCAGCTATCTGGCTAACTCCGGCTGGTATCTGGACAGCGTGCTCAAGGGAAACCGCCTGAGCCAAACGGTCCGAGCCCGTATGAATGATGGCGCTATCGGCAAAGGCGATTATAGCCAGAGTACCTTCACTACCTCGTTGGAAACCGGCTACACCGTGCCTCTTTCCAGCCTGTTTGCTCTGGAGCCCTATGGCAAAGTGAATTACTCACGCCTTGGCGCTGCAGATTATACCCTGAGCAACGGAATGCAATCTGCTGTTAACGCGGCCAACAGTGTGCAGGGGGAATTGGGGACGCTCCTCAGTGCCAAGATGACACTGGGAGAGGTTGAGCTAGCCCCTTATGTCAAACTGGCCATTGCTCGCGAATTCACCCGCAGTAACACAGTGACCATCAACGATATTACTCTGGATAACAACTATTCGGGCAATGTCGGCAAGTACGGTCTGGGTGTCAATGCCAACATCACCAAGAACACTGCCATTTACGCCGAAATGAATTATCTGAAGGGTAACAAGGTGGAAAGCCCGCTGAACGCCACGACCGGGTTCCGCATTCTGTTCTAAGCCGACACCCCCATTGTTCCTCAATGGGGGCACTAACCTACCCCAAGATGACCGTAAATGAGCGTTTCAGGCTTTATGGTATCAGCATCACCGTCTCCCCCGACAGGTTGGCTGTCAGGAAGCTCGTGGCCAATGTCTCAATAAAATGCTGCGGATTGACTGTCACCCTAAATGCCAGCGGCGTGATTAGCCGACCTTCAGACGTAAACGCCGCATTGAGTGCTGACTTGACGACATACAGCGCAGGCTCAGGCCCTTCAATAATCCCGTTATCCCACTCGGTCTGGGTCATCAGTTCATTACGCCAGCCTTGTGCCTTCAGGCTCTCGATGGCGTAGGTGAGCCTGAACAGGTCGTTCTGGTGCTTGAGTTCACCGGTACAGGAGTGCCAAACATAGTCGAGGCGAGTTCTGAGTTTGGCCTCAATCCCTTGCTTACGTCCCTTGTCCAGCCACTGCTGAATATCTAACGCCACACTGCGGGGAAACCGTTTTTGTTTCTGCGCTGTGGCCAACCAACGTACCAGGAACAGGTGTTCCGCCATCGGAGACGTGACGGTACCTTGCTGAATGGCCGTATGCAAGGCTACCAGGGCGCAGAACGCGAGGTGGGCGAGGTCTTTTACGGTTTGGTCGGGAGGCGTTGTCATGGGGTTATTAATGTTCAGTAAAAGTGATACCAAGGGTAATGGAGCAGTGAGCCCGTATCAACCTCATGGAAGTTTACCTTGTCATCCAGGCGGTTTCGTTATTCCTGGCATCGTTATCAACACGATGGGGTCAGCATGCGTCGGTTTTATTCAGCGTAGCAATACAAGGCCGTTGAAAATCCAGGTCACCACCACGATATAACACAGGCTACCCCGTACCGGCTTCGTGATGTTTTTTAGGGTTAAACATCGGTGATGGGGGTGCTTCTGTCAGCCCCGTTGTACCGTCTCAGCTGTCACCAACCTGCGGCGGATCGGCAACGGTGTGTTCAACGGTCAATCAATGCCTGTTTTCACCCGCAACGGTAGACCGGTACAGGGCGGAGGGTGGCAGTGAGGCTGTCCCAGACGGGTATCTCTGAGGTCGCAATACGCATCCCTTTTTTTCTGAGCACCGCCACATCGGCGGCGATCCGCTGCATACCGAACCAGAACAGACCATCCAGCGCCGTCACCGCCAGTCCGTTCTCCAGCGCACGCTTAAGCCGCTCGCGCGGCACTTTTATTTCCCTGGCAATCTCCCGGTAAGGCGTAGCAGTCTCGCCTGACGCCCCTTCCCGGCGAATGCGGGTTGACAAACGATAGTGAAACTCCTCCGGTACCTGACTCAAATCAGATTTCACGCTGTAAACACAGCCAAAACGCTTGCCGTTAAACACGACGTTTTTCTGACTGAGTGGCAGTTCATCACGCAGCCCGGCAATCAGTTGCGGGGCACGTACCAACAGCAAACGAAAAGGCAGCTCAAAACTGGTGACATAATCCACATTCAGCAAGGCGATACGCAGACGCTCGGCACTCCCCGCCTGAACCTGACGGCACTCTTCGATGACCTCAGCCCACTGCTGAGCAATACGCGGCGTTTCACTGATTTCCGCGAAGTGGTATTTTCAAGGTGGTAATCAATACGTTCGATCATGCGGTTGCCCTTTGCCTGCTCACCGGTCACTTTATCAACGGGCTACGATAAGCGAAAGTCAATTTACTGGAGGGTAATACCAGCAGCGATTGAGACGGAATACACCCTGTTAAATGGCAGTTTTGGGAGCAACCTTAAAACCTCACTGAGTGTTGATGGGCATTCAGGGGGGAACAAGTATGACTTTAGTGTGCAAATATTGTCGATGTGCCACTGACTAAAACAGAGTCAGGTATAATTCTCCCACCATTTTCCCTCCCCAATGCTGTATATCCCCGTACCACATGCAATGTAGTGCTTTTCCCCCAGAGATGACCCCGGCACCAAACGCAGTACCATGATCGTAACGCAACGGGGGCGTCCAGACCATTCACAGCGCTACGCAATGCCTCATGCCTGCGGGCGTTGCTGCAACCTCTGATGAGAACCACCCGCACGGCGGAAGGCATTGCCAGTGTGATAAAGACGCAAGCCCCCCAGACGCAGGTGACGGTCAATCCTCACCAGATGATAAAGATGCCGAGCGGGAGTCAGCAGGCCAGCTTCTTACTCACACAGCCGCAATATCTGGGGGAACATCTGGTGCTGGGCAGTGAGGCCGAGGACGCGAACTACTGCTTCGGCGTGGCGTTGTATACCGAAGACCCGGCAGAAGCCAAAGGTTGGTTACCCGGCGGTCAGTTGGGTGAAGACGTGTTTTCGCTGTTGGGTATCTATCTGGGGTGTGACTACGATGCGAGCCTGGCCCTGGCCATTCCGATGTCACTGGCCCCGGTGCCGCGTCTGGGTGACCCGTTCCTGCTGTCGGGTTACAACGTGGTGCTGGGGCTGCGCGAAGACAATCTGGATGAGATGCCCCGGCAAGTGACCATGAATCTGGGGCGCGTCAGAGACAAGATACGGTGAGTGACCCCAATAACATGACGAATGAATGAGAGAGGATCCAGTGACACAATTGATACAGGACATCAACTATCACCGGTTCCTCCCTGAGGAACTGCATCAGGACGCCGACAATCTGGTTGACTATTTTACCTACGCCCCGTTTGAACAACCTACGGCCTGCCCGTATTGCGGTAATCCCCACTTTACCGGTGGACGTGACGATAAAAAACCCTACTGGTGTGGTCGATGCCAGCGGGCGTTCAGTGCTCATACAGGCACTCCCTTTGCCAATTGTCGCCATCATGAACTGTGGGGGGCTTATGCGGCCAGTCGACTATCGGGGTTGTCATGGAAGAAAGTGAGTGAGTCTATTGGGTTATCAACCGGGGCCTGCAAATACCGTGAAAAAGTGTTCAATCAGGAGATGGAGAGCCAGTTCCCCGTGTTGTTTCAATGGTGGCATGCACATCAGGAACGCCACGATCTGACGCTAACACCCGAAGTCGACGTTCAGCACCAGCAGCTTCAATCCTGGCTTGAACAACTACGCACGCAACCGACCGCAACGTGTCCCCAATGCGCTGCTGTTTCAGTACGCGTAAAAGAAACGCGCCCGGATTTTCGTTGCCATCATTGCCAATCCAGTTTCAGCCTGTTGGCAGGCACGCCACTGGTAAAAACCTGGTATATGGAGTTGTGGCCTGAGTTCCTCAACGGTCTGGTCACGGGGGAAAGTGCATGGGATTTGAGCCGTCGTCTGGGGGTAACGAATAAAAGACTTTATCAGTGGCGCAGGAGTTTTCTGCAAGTGATGGAGGATAAAGGATTGGATGCTCTGCTGGAATGGAGTCGATGGCAGCGCAGTCGCCGGTATAGCCAGGTGACAAAGCTCACCCGTGAGGGCGTTGAGTTCCCCGTACCGGGGAGATCAAGGATGAACCGGCGAAAATCGCGCAAAGTACAGCAACCAGAAGATCAGTGATCATTCAACGCTCAGCGGACTGGAGAACAATGACTCAGAGGGGGAAATGTGAGCGCTGCGAGATCTTTGCCGTTTGGCACGTTTTGCCGGATCTCCGAGGTCTGAAATTCAGAATAATTTTTACGGGCACAATGTGCAGTCATTCATGGCTGTCTTCTCTGTGCTTCGCTATAATACCTTGATTAGCTTTCCCTGGTGTTTGGCAGCTTGTCAACCCGGACGCCATTAACAGATGGGTTCGGGATTTTTTTCTGTAAATCATACTGATACTGACTTCAATAGCGTTAATAATAAGACACATGTCTGGATAAAATAATCTGTCTTTAAGTACAGTCTGACACCTGCACTTCTCATCTGTACTTGAGTCGCCGAAGTCTCTGTGTACGGTATGCGTTATCTGGCATTATACGTCAGCACTCTGGTGAGCAATGGATGTGATTGAAAGTCAGGTGATGTCGGCTTGGTGCCCCTATTAGGTATACTCTACTCTGTGAAATTATTTGAGCCGTCGGAGCCGTGAATGGAACATGAAGATAATATGAGTGACGTTATCAGAAAACATCTGGAAGCGGCATTAAAGGATTTTGGCGAGTTAATCTGGGCGTATGTTGTCTTATCCAAAAAAGATATGTCATATATGTTTGGCGTAACAAACTACCCTGGTGAATGGGTAAAACGTTATAAAGAAGAGGGTTTACAGTATACCGACCCCGTAGTCATCACTGCGCTGAATCGGTTGACACCTTTTTCATGGGATGAAAATCTGACCATTGGTGCAGGGTTTCATTTTTCTGAACTCTTCGATCAGGCTCGGGAGTTTGGTATAACTAATGGTTATACATTTGTTTTGCATGATTATAACAATAACCTCGTCACGCTATCTTTTATTATCACGTCTGATCGAAAGGCGGAAATAAGACAATCTCTCATCAATAATAAAGGCGATCTCTCTGTATTATTGGCATCAGTACATGAAATGTATCTTGCGCTGGTTTCACTGTCAGAAAAAAATACCGCTATTTCAGAAAGGGAACCTCAATTTACGGAGAGAGAAAACGAGATCCTCTATTGGGCAAGCGTGGGTAAAACGTACCAGGAGACGGGGATGATCCTGGGGATAACAACACGTACCATTAAATTTCACATGTCAAATGTTGTCAAAAAATTGGGAGTGGCAAATTCCCGGCATGCAATACGTCTAGGTGTGGAACTTCAACTGATTAAACCGGTTAATTAATTACATGGAAGGGTCAGACGACAGCGGCCAATCGTTCAGAATGTTTTCATCTGACAAGCTGCATTTACTGAATATTCTGCTTTTAAGCACCTTCTGACTTTCAAGATCAACATGTCCAAGCAAGAGATAGACAGGTTCATTCTTTTCGGAAAAGCCTGTCTCCAGCACAGAGACATTCCAGCCTGAACGTTTGATGATATACATCATCGGATGGCTGGCAACAGCAAGTATCCCGTCATAATGATGCTGTCTGGCATAATTAACCAGCGCGAGAAACAAAGCCATGGTAACAGGAAACCGGCGTCCAAGAAGTGAATGGGTCCTCTCTTTATCCACGAAAAAACGCGTAGACTCAATGAATTTCCCCTTTGGAATAGCCATGTTCTTAAAAAATGATGAGAATGTATCATTCAACATATTACTGTGCTTCATGTCAATCATCCTTGTTCCACATATAATCATCCCATTTTCAACGCCAAAAATATAATTTGTCTTTTCATTGTCAAACTGATCAAACTCCTTCCCATCAGAGCAGTTTACGGCCCATTCCAGTCTGTCTTTAAATATGTTTTTCCGTAACATAAATAAATCTTCTGATTTCTCATCACTCAATGATGAGTAGTTAATGTTGTAGATATTAAACATAATGTCACCTGTGTATGAATATATAGAAATAAGTTCATCCGGTAACACCAGTAAAGTTTCATTTAAGAGCATGCCGAGACACAAGCATGATAATTCTTTTGAACGGGTTTCGGCTACGGTGCAAAATGGCGTCTGAATCGATCACGGTTTGGCGTGCACCCGATCACTGATTAGCATCCTGTTGCGTATTACCGTGAAGGGGATCGGTGAGTACAGGCGCTCAACCACGACGATCACCCCGCTCCTTTGCGTACCACACCGTTCACCCATGCCGACGACGCCTGGGCACACCATAACCACGAATATGTACAATGCCTGGAGTGCGGCAAAATGTTCTCTGCGCTGGGAGCCCATCTGCGCATCACACATGGCATGAGTGCGATGGAATACCGTGAAAAATGGCAGATCCTGAAAAAAATCCCGTTATCCGGTTTCGCCAACCGCCGCCGTCACCGTGATTATATTAATCACCAGATCGCCATCGGTGCGGTCGATCCTTATGAACTGGCCGGTTTGATGCAGGAAGCCAATCGTCAAAAACCCAAGGCAAAACTGTTTAAAACCCGGTACGACCTTGAGGGCTCCCGTCAAAGCATGCTGGAAAGACACCAGACCGGCGAATCCGCCAAATCCATTGCCAAAGGGTTTGGGGGTTGGGGTGTGGCCCAGCACAGTCTATGACTGGGAGAAACAGTTCACACAGGAGAATGACGCAGATCCAGGTGAAGAATGAATCACAATCTTGCCGTTTTTTTGACACCGTTGTCATTCCAAAAATCAGAATGATAAAGGTCAAACCTCCGTGAATGAAGATACACAGCGTTTACGTTATTCATCATGGAGCGATTGTTTTTTCACGCTGACTGTAGTTCCCATTGGAATAAAACAGGAACCCGCTATTAATTCTCTCTAGTTCCCTATTCACCCACTACGCTACACACTTGATAGTCAAAATATTTAAAATAAGGTGCGCGACAAAAAGACAATTAACCTATAGATTAACTAAAAATCGGTTGAATAATTCAATAAATGATAGATATACAATAAAAAACAATGTATTTAAATAAAAAATAGACCAGTAATGTTGAATTAAAGTCAATCTCACTCATTCCAAGTATTGTATTCTACTAGACCCAAATCACAACTCTAGGAATGAAAATGTCACCAGAAATGGATAAGTATGTAAGACACGCCTTTGGGTCCAATGAAGAAGAAAATGAAGAAATAGATTTTTCACCACCACCTGACTTATCAGAATTACAGCATCAACCACTTCCGTTTCCTATTGAAGAATTTGTACCACTCTTACAGGATGCGATCATTGAGATACAACGGGCTCTGCAACTTCCCGCTGGAATGATTGCCACTGCCCTACTCGCTGGAGCGTCATATGGATGTCAGTCTTTTATTGAGGTGATAAGTAGAATCAGGTCATACGTTGAATATGCTGCATTGGTGTAAAACCATTTAACGCCATATTCGGTCTTTCGTGATTATAAAACCATTGCCACTGAGTGGCATAGTCCTGTAGTTCATCCAGTGATGTAAACAGGTGTTGCCCCAGCCAGTCATAACGCACCGTCCGGTTATATCGCTCAATATAGGCATTCTGCTGAGGTTTGCCGGGCTGAATAAAACGAAGGGCTATCTTCTGCTGAACTGCCCATGACGTCAGTATTTTGCCTGTATATTCTGGCCCGTTATCACACCGTATGGCTGTCGGTTTTCCTTTCCATTCGATGAGCCGTTCCAGTGTTCGCACAACCCGATTCGCCGGTAGAGAAAAATCGACCTCTATTGCCAGTGCCTCACGGTTAAAATCATCGATAACATTCAGCAGACGGACTGAGCGACCATCCGATAGCTGATCATGCATGAAGTCCATCGACCAGCATTCGTTGCTGCTTTCAGGCACCGCCAGCGGTTCAGGTTTATCCCGCTTCAGTCGCTTTTTCGGCTTTATTCGCATATTCAGCGACAACTCGCAGTAAATTCGGTACACCCTCTTAGGGTTGAACCGGAAGCCTTTTACGTTGCGCAGGTATAAAAAACACAGGCCAAATCCCCAGTTGCGCTGACTGTCAGTGATGCGGAGCAGCCAGTCAGCAATGAGGTCATTTTCTGCATTCAGTTGAGGCTGATAGCGATAGCAACTTTCGCTGACCACAAACAGCTTACAGGCAAAACGCACGCTGACGTTTCGGCTTCTGACCGCGTGCTGTGCCATCTGCTTTCGACGCGATGGCGTCACCACTTTTTTGCCATGGCCTCCTGAATGATTTCGGCTTTGAGCCGCTCTTCGGCATACATCTTTTTGAGGCGACGATTTTCGTCTTCCAGCTCTTTCAGACGGGCCATCATGGAGGCATCCATCCCGCCAAAACGTGAACGCCACTTATAGAAACTGGCATTGCTCATGCCATACTCGCGGCACAGTTCAGCCACCGGTGTTCCGGCCTCGGCAAGCTTTAGGATGGACATGATCTGGCTGTCAGTAAAACGTGATTTTTTCATAGAGATCTCCCCGGTTCAGATTACGAGAAAATTCTACTTATAAACACACCGATTTTTCGGGGGGATTACCATGTGACACTTCAACTATTTTTTATTGTCAGCAGTATTGCAGGTTGGGTGAATTGGTTAAGCGGAAATAAGGGTAAGGCTATACATGTCCGTAAAACGCCAATATGGGTTCTTGCCGCTTTTGCTCTCGCCGCCTTGTGCGTATCATCTTGTTATGCCTACTTACTACACACTTTTACTGACGCCTGGTCCCCTTGGGTCGATTCATTAGTCATGACGTTTAGCATCATGGCACAGTTTATGCTTATGGGGCGGAGGCTTGAGAACTGGTATGTCTGGTTGCTGGTAAATACCATAGCCATTCCTCTTTACGCTTCTCGTGAATTATATCTTACCGCAGGTCTCTATCTCATTTTTTGGTGTAATGCCTGGTACGGACTCTATCAATGGCGTCGGGAGATGAAAACCTTATGAAGCGTTTTACTACTGGGCTGATCGTAGGGAAATTTGCCCCTTTGCATTGTGGTCATGAAATACTGATTAATGCTGCTCTTGACGCATGCGAGAAGCTGGTGATTGTCAGCTATTCGTCGCCAGAGCTCCCCGGCTTCTCTCCTGATAAACGACGGTGCTATCTTCAGGCACGTTTCCCGCAGGCACAAGTTCTCGTATTCTCCTCCGAAGAGGCTTCATTTTGGGGCATAGGGCCGATGCCCCAAAATGAGCATGACGACGATTCACACCGCCATTTCGTTGCCTTATTGTGCCTACAGAAATTGAACATTATGCCCGAGGCAGTATTCACCGCGGAGGACTATGGCGATGGATTCGCCCAGGTTCTCAGTATGCATTTTCATCAGCAAGTTTCTCATGTGCGACTGCAGCGTGAATCAGGGCCTGGGGCTGTATCAGGAACCTTAATTCGGTCTGATATTCATAAATATAGATATCTCGTTGCTCCTGAAGTGTACGCTCACTTTGTACACCGCATCTGTATACTGGGTGGGGAGTCCACGGGTAAGAGTACCCTGAGTGCCGCATTGGCCACTGCGCTAGGCACAGAATCTATCAGTGAATACGGCCGCGAGCGTTGGGAACAACGGAAAGGACATTTAATTTTCGATGACATGCTAGAAATTGCACAAACCCAGCTCTTGCGGGAAACAACCGCACGCCCCTATCGCTATTTGGTTTGTGATACTTCGCCACTAACTACATTATTTTATTCACTTGCCATGTTTGGCAAAGCGGAACCTAGTTTGGAAGAGTTAGCCTGTCAACATTATGACACCGTTGTGCTTTGTGCTGACGATTTCCCCTTCCAACAGGACGGTACGCGTCAGGATGAGTCTTTCCGTCAACGGCAACAAAAGTGGTATATTGATGAACTTACCGCACGCAATATTCCCTTTTTATACGTTACCGGCAGTGTGGAACAACGGTTAAACACAATACTGGAAAACTTGATTCCACTTCCAACAGATTCTGGGCATCTTAAATCAGTATGATTCATACTACACAGCTCAAAGAAAAAACTTAAATAATTACAGATAGATAAATCATGCAACGGATGTTGGCCGGAATTTACCGGCACTTGCACGATCAGTGAATCTCTGATTGACTATGATTTAATTTTAATCGCAAGGAGATACTCATGGGACAATCACCTACACGCGTCATTACTGCTCATGTTCCTATTGAAATGGCAGAGAAGATCGACGAACTGGCTGCTAACTATGACCGTTCTCGTGGCTGGATCGTCAAACAGGCTTTGGCTGCGATCATTGAGCAGGAAGAGAACCGCCATCAAATGATCCTGGAAGGCCTGGCAGATGTAGATGCGGGCAGAGTCGTGGAACAGGCCGATGTATTGAGTTGGGTGAATAGCCTGAACAGTGACACGCCACTACCTGTACCGCAGTCAGGGAAAAGGTAATGCAGGTTATTTGGTCAGATCATGCGTTGCAGGATTTAGAGCGATTGCGCGAGTTTATTGCCAACGTCAATCCAGAAGCAGCAGCACAAGTGCTTCAATCGCTGGTGCTTGCCCCCGTTAACCTGCTGACACATTCACGGATGGGGCCAGCACTGGTAAGGTATGAACCACGGGAAGTACGCCGTCTGATCATCGGTAACTATGAAATGCACTACGAACTCAGAGTTAAAGCGCTCTACATCTTACGTGTTTGGCATACGCGAGAAAATCGGTAATATAACGCCGTGAATTAGGCTCAGCCAAACAGGAATAGAAATAAAGAATCGAACACGATGCCGACGCGATTTTTTTCACTTCACTTGGCGTCTTCTGTAACAACATTATCCCCACTTTGGTCCCCAAAAACACTCAAAAGGGACTGCGGGTATAATTGAGGGTATAAAAATAATCACATCAGAAAATACATCTAAATATCAATGAATTAAATGGCAATATCGATTCCGAGTCCGGCACCACAAATTCATATCAACGGACCTCCACGGAGGTCCGTTCAGACTGCTGACTAACCCCACTTTTTCAGGTGGGGTTCTTCTTTTCTAGCGACCGTAGGTCGT
Organism: Serratia sp. Ag1; assembly: GCF_000743355.1. Lineage (GTDB taxonomy): Bacteria > Pseudomonadota > Gammaproteobacteria > Enterobacterales > Enterobacteriaceae > Chania. Next base: position 58,693 of record NZ_JQEI01000012.1, on the reverse strand, counting down.
GATCGCGATATTTTTCCATAATACCGTCAGTTGAGCTTTCTGACCGCCTAAGCTGGCGCTCTGCCCTTCCCAAGACGCTTTCCACCACCGGTAAAAACAATAAAGAAGCGCCAGCAGCGCCATCTTTTTCATATTCTGCGCTGTCGCCGCCAGCAGGCACTGCATCTGCACTTTTGACAGTCCACGGAACCGCGCATATCGATGACCATGGTGCTGTTTCGCATCCGCGAAGCTCCTCTCCACCGTCTCTTTGCGCCGCGTGTAGATTTTCTTACCCCATGTCGTCAGCCTTAACCTGTTCGCCTCCTCTTTCGACGCCTCCCACACATGCCGCGTTATCGTTTTCTGCACCTTGCTGCTCTGTGTACATTGCTGCCTCTGCTCACACCGCTGGCACACTGCCGGGTCTGAACGGTAATGCCGATACCCGTTACGGTCTGTCGTGCTGTAGACCAGCAACGCGTCTGCCGGGCACACATACACATCACGCTTCTCATCGTACCTGAAGTGCTTTTTCTGGAAGGCATTCTGACCCTTGTGCGGCCGCCGATAGCCGGGAACCAGCGCGATACCCCTTTCCTGCGTCAGATGGCACACCGCGGCGGTGAAGTAACCCGCATCCACCGCCACCGGCTCCAGAGCGAAGCGCGCTACCTGCCGTTCAAGTCGCCCGATAAAGGGCTGGCTATCATGGACATTACCCGGTGTCACATGCGTATCTATGATGATGCCGTGCTTCCCGTCCACCGTGCGGTGGTCCAGATAGAAGAAGCCCTTCGGTTTGTTGTCCCGGTGCATAAAGCCGCTGTCCGGGTCAGTGGTGCTGACTTTGGTGTTCTTAACGGCGACGGCGTTTTCGGGTGTCTTTTTTACGGCGGGCAGCGGCTTTTTTGCGTGCTTCTTCCTGTCAGCCTCCACGGCAGCATCAAGCTGCTCCAGATAGTCACTGACGCCCACCGGACGTTCTTCATTCACCGCTTTGCGTGGGTTGGCGTCGGCTTTCAAGTGTGTGCTGTCAGTGTAGAGAACACGCCCGTTAGCCATACCACGGCTGAGAGCCAGTTCCACGATGTGGTCAAAAATCTGCTGGAAGATATCGCTGTGGTTGAAACGGCGGAGACGGTTCTGGCTCAGAGTCGAGGCGTCAGGGACTTTTTCGGTGAGGACCATACGCAGGAACCAGCGATAAGCAACATTGACCTGTATTTCCTTGGCCAGACGGCGCTCGCTGGGGATACCGAAGAGATAGCCCAGCAGCATCATTTTAATCAGACGAACGGGGTCAATGGCGGGTCTGCCGTTATCAGGGCAGTAGAGATGGGCAACGGCATCGCGGATAAATTCAAAATCGATGGCGGCATCAATCTTGCGTACCAGATGGTCTTCGGGGACCAATTCATCAAGGGTGATGGTTTCAAACTGATATTGCTGGGGAGAGGGTGTTTTGAGCATGGCAGTCAGTCCATTTTTTGCACTGACCTTATTAGATCAAAGTCCTGGCCTCACGGCCAGGACTTTGTCATCAATCTGAAGCCTCTGTATTAACAGAGGCTTGATAGAAAATTCATTACAAAAATTCTTAGGTAAATCGTTGGGTAGGGCACGTGCGCCCAGAACGGGATAGCCGTTGCCCCCCCACCGAACCGTACGTGCACATTTCTGTGCATACGGCTCTCTATTGGATCAAACAAAGCTTCTTCGGTCTGGCAGTGTTCCTCTGTGAAGGTTAACGTGACAGATCCGGCAGATCACTAATGTTTTCCTGTTACGGGCAATCATCAGCTTCTTCCAGTTATCTGTACCCGACTTGATATCCTTAAGTTTCCTCACATGGTGGACTTCAAAAGGACCGGTTCTGGTACCGCAATATTCACATTGGCATGCAGCCATCCTGTCCAGCAATTCAGTTCTACCAGAATATTTATACGTGTTCGGCAATATATCCGGTGAACTGTGTTTTGGCGCACTCCTGTTTTTGAGTCTGAATACCTCCAACTCATATACCTTTCCATTACGATTTTCCCGATAAACATACCTGCCATCCGCTTGCCTTAACCGCCGCGCGATTTTGGTGCGTGACATCCGATGTTTACCTGCCAGCGTCTTATAAAGACTATTTTCCCATATCCAATGCAACTTATTGAGATAGAGAACGGGGGCAAGATTGTAGTAATTCGCATAGCCGCGCATTTCGGCGTTGTACTGACCAATTATTTCATAGTCAGACATGTGCATCATTGCTGGCCGACCAGCACTATTACCATATCCGCCATCGTAATTCCCATAGCCACGTAGAGAGCAGAATTTCAGGATTCTTTCCCTCGGTACACCCAGATGGACGTGTTCCGTTATCGTACGTTTTACCGCATGAGTTTTACTTCCATCTGCATTAAGCCCTACAACACATTTGACCTGTTTGCTTTCACGGCGTGTTTTAATTTCATAACCGAGAAAAGTGAATCCTTTCTTTGGGTCAATAATGCCGGATTTCTCTTTTGATATTTCCAGGTGAAGTTCAGTTTCAACAAAATCGACAACCTCTTTCATTATCTTTTTTGCCTCATTTTTACTTCCTGTCACACCAATCAGAAAATCATCAGCATATCGAACATACCGCATTCTTTTGAATTCAGAATCATCCATAATAACACTAGATAGCGTGCGCAATTTTTTCTCCAGTTCATCCGCTTCATGTCTCCATTTTTGGATTTTCTGCTCATCAGCAGGCATTCCGGAAGCGCCGAAACCTTGCCTGATCCATTTAATACGATTTGCCCGGTTCTGTAGTGCCCTTTTGTATATGGGATTGGGTTTCCTCCGTCCCCCTTTGCCGAACTCGCTGATTCTATTTTTCATAAACTCATCAAGTTCATGGAGAAATACATTGGCAAGAATAGGGGAGATAATACCACCTTGCGGTGTCCCGCTATGGGTGCCAAAGTAACGCCAGTTGTCCAGATAGCCAGCTTTCAGGAACTTCTTGAGAAGCGCCAGAAATTTGTTATCGGCGATCCGCTTACTCAGGAATTTCAGCAGCAGATCGTGGTCAATGTTGTCGAAGTAACCTTTGATATCAACATCACATACCCATTTTGTTCCTTTCCAACTGTTTCTGATTTCTTTTAATGCAGAATGGCAGGAACGTTTAGGCCTGAATCCATAGCTCCAGTCGCTAAAAACCGGTTCATAGATTTCTTCCAGTAACATCCTCATTACTTCCTGTATTAATTTATCGTCTCCAGTTGGAATACCTAATGGACGTTTCTTTCCACTCGGTTTTCGGGCATCTTTAGGTATGTATGTGCGCCTACAAGGCCTGGGCTTATACGAGCCTGAATTTATAAGCTGAATGAGATTAATAATCCTGTCCACGCTCATTTCATCCATCGTATTATTATTTATTCCTCTCGTCATGGCTCCCTGATTAGAATAAATATTGGCATAGGCCTGTACCCAAAGATCTTTATTGCTACACATGATTTTGTGCAGCTTCTTGATCTTATAACCTTGTGTACTGGCTTTGTTTATACCACTTAGAGCATTGAGTGTTCTTTGTGATAGCACTGACTATCAAACCTCGCTTCTATTAGTATAGTTCCAACTGACTCCCTTCCCCCTTACGAATATAATTTCACCGATAATTGCTTATCCATTTATATATATTTTTCAGATTGGTTAGCCAATTGCGACTCCATTACAGAGCTACATTGGGTACTACGGAGCCTCCGTTACCATATTGGTTAATTACTTAACCAACTTAGGTAATCCCGTATTTCTTTGTAGTCAAGGTGCATCCCACTTAGGTTCCACTTACGTTCAATTACCACTCTCACCGAGCAGGTGCCAATATTGTTGGATATAGTAACCTTCTAAAAATAATTACTATAAATACTGGTATGACTCCTGAATAACCGTGAGTCAAAGGCATCCCGAAACCCACTATGAACTATGATTCAACCAATCAGGCTTAACCATATGGGACTTGCAATGGCTGGCGCAAAGTAGGTTATTTCCCCGCAACCAGCCTTTTCCTGACATGCTACACTCCCCTCCCTCTTTCGAGGTTCAAACCCATTACTGGGTAAGGATAAGTCAGGCTTGCAATAGGCTCTCCAACAGCCTATGATTAACTCACAACATTGAGTTAACCACTTGATTTACAAAGCAAAACGGCGAACCTAGAACGGAATATCGTCGTCAAAATCCATTGGCGGTTCATTGCTGCTGGCTGGCGCGCTGTTTTGTGTCGGACGAGCCGGAGCCGCCTGCTGGCCACCGCTGAACTGGTTACCGCCCTGTGGTTGCTGAGGCTGACCCCATCCGCCCTGCTGGCCACCCGCTGACTGACCACCCGCCGGAGCACCACCGCCCTGACGGCCACCCAGCATCTGCATGGTGCCGCCCACGTTAACCACGATTTCAGTGGTGTACTTTTCTACGCCAGCCTGATCGGTCCATTTGCGGGTTTGCAGGGAGCCTTCGATATAAACCTGAGAACCTTTACGCAGGTATTCACCCGCCACTTCAGCCAGCTTGCCAAACAGCACCACACGGTGCCATTCCGTTTTTTCTTTCTGCTCGCCAGTAGCCTTGTCGCGCCAGCTTTCGGAGGTCGCCAGAGTAATGTTGGCAACCGCGCCGCCATTAGGCATGTAACGGACCTCAGGGTCTTGGCCCAGATTCCCGACCAGAATTACTTTGTTTACGCCTCTGCTGGCCATGTTTAATCTCCTGATGAGTCATATAGGCGGGGTTACGCCACAATTTTGCATAGTCTAAACCACAAATTGTAGCATGCCACCTGCTTAGATTATACCTGCGAAGCACCTTGCAGAATTGCCTGCGCACTCCACCTTGTTGCATACCTATACTGGATATTCATTCAGGTTATTTTGTGTCATAATTATGCGTTTCGACTTGGCTGTGCCGGTTTTTTGCACGTTACATCACAAAATTGCCTGCCAAAGACCCCAGATAAGCACGGTGTATCATCCTGACGGGAAGTGTAAATGGACAATATTGAAGTTCGTGGTGCTCGAACCCATAATCTCAAAAACATTAACCTGACTATCCCGCGCGACAAGCTGATTGTCGTCACCGGTCTGTCGGGCTCCGGCAAATCATCACTGGCCTTTGATACGCTGTATGCCGAAGGGCAGCGGCGTTACGTTGAGTCGCTTTCCGCCTACGCACGCCAGTTTCTTTCTCTGATGGAAAAACCGGACGTCGACCATATCGAAGGTCTGTCACCGGCAATCTCCATTGAGCAGAAATCCACCTCGCACAACCCGCGCTCCACCGTTGGGACTATTACCGAGATCCACGATTACCTGCGCCTGCTGTTTGCCCGCGTCGGCGAACCGCGCTGCCCGGATCATCAGGTTCCGCTGGCAGCCCAGACGGTCAGCCAGATGGTGGATAACGTGCTCAACCAGCCGGAAGGTAAGCGCCTGATGCTGCTGGCTCCGGTGGTGAAAGATCGTAAAGGCGAGCACACCAAAACGCTGGAACACCTGGCCACCCAAGGCTACATCCGGGCACGTATCGACGGCGAAGTGTGCGATCTCTCCGATCCACCTAAGCTGGAGTTGCAAAAGAAACACACCATTGAAGTGGTAGTAGATCGCTTCAAGGTACGGGACGATCTGGCGCAGCGCCTGGCGGAGTCGTTTGAAACCGCGCTGGAGCTTTCTGGCGGTACGGCGGTCGTCGCCGATATGGACGACGAACAAGCAGAAGAGCTGCTGTTCTCGGCCAATTTTGCCTGTCCGATTTGTGGTTACAGCATGCGCGAACTGGAACCGCGCCTGTTCTCGTTCAACAACCCGGCGGGGGCCTGCCCGACCTGTGACGGGCTGGGCGTACAGCAATTCTTCGATCAGGAACGCGTGGTGCAAAACCCCGAGCTTTCGCTGGCGGGTGGCGCGATCCGCGGTTGGGATCGCCGCAACTTCTATTACTTCCAGATGTTGCGCTCATTAGCAGAGCATTATGATTTTGATGTGGAAGCGCCGTTCAACAGCCTGACGGCCAGCGTACAGAAAGCGGTGCTCAACGGTTCCGGCAAAGAAACCATCGAATTCAAATACATCAACGATCGCGGTGACACCACCGTGCGCCGCCATCCGTTTGAAGGCGTGCTGCACAATATGGAACGCCGCTATAAAGAAACCGAATCCAGCGCAGTGCGCGAAGAGCTGGCGAAGTTTATCAGCAATCGTCCTTGCACCTCGTGCAGCGGTACTCGCCTGCGCGAAGAAGCGCGTAACGTGTTTGTAGAAGACACCACTCTGCCGCAAATCTCCGATCTCAGCATCGGCCATGCGATGACGTTCTTCCAGAATATGAAGCTGAGCGGCCAGCGCGCCAAGATCGCCGAGAAAATCTTGAAAGAGATCGGCGATCGGCTGAAATTCCTGGTTAACGTCGGGCTGAACTACCTGTCACTTTCCCGCTCGGCAGAAACGCTGTCCGGCGGCGAAGCACAACGTATCCGCCTCGCCAGCCAGATCGGCGCAGGCCTGGTGGGCGTGATGTACGTGCTGGATGAACCTTCTATCGGCCTGCATCAGCGTGATAACGAACGCCTGCTGGAAACCCTGATCCATCTGCGTAACCTGGGTAACACGGTGATCGTGGTTGAGCATGACGAAGATGCGATCCGCGCCGCCGACCATGTGATCGATATCGGCCCCGGTGCCGGTGTACACGGCGGCCATGTGGTGGCAGAAGGCACCGTTGACGACATCATGGCTCAGACAGAATCGCTGACCGGCCAGTTCCTCAGCGGCAAGCGTGAGATTGCGATCCCGGCAGAACGCGTACCGGCGGATCCGAACAAGGTGTTAAAACTGAGCGGAGCGCGTGGCAACAACCTGAAAGACGTCACGCTGACGCTGCCGGTCGGGCTGTTTACCTGCATCACCGGGGTTTCCGGTTCCGGTAAATCCACGCTGATCAACGATACGCTGTTCCCGATCGCCCAGCGCCAACTCAATGGCGCAACGATTGCCGAACCGGCACCTTACCGCGAAGTGAACGGGCTGGAACATTTCGACAAGGTGATCGACATCGATCAGAGCCCGATTGGCCGCACGCCGCGCTCCAACCCCGCGACCTATACCGGCATCTTCACGCCAGTGCGTGAACTGTTTGCAGGTGTGCCGGAATCGCGCACCCGTGGTTATACGCCGGGCCGCTTCAGCTTTAACGTGAAGGGTGGCCGCTGTGAAGCCTGTCAGGGCGATGGCGTAATCAAAGTGGAAATGCACTTCCTGCCGGATATCTACGTGCCTTGCGATCAATGCAGAGGCAAGCGTTATAACCGCGAAACGCTGGAAGTGAAGTACAAAGGCAAAAGCATTCACGAAGTGCTGGAAATGACCATCGAAGAAGCCCGCGACTTCTTCGATGCGGTTCCGGCGCTGGCGCGCAAGCTGCAAACGCTGATGGATGTCGGGTTGTCTTACATTCGTCTCGGCCAGTCAGCCACCACACTTTCCGGTGGTGAAGCGCAGCGCGTGAAGCTGGCACGTGAACTATCGAAACGCGGCACCGGCCAGACGCTGTATATCCTCGATGAACCCACCACTGGCCTGCATTTTGCGGATATCCAGCAGTTGCTGGCGGTGCTGCATCAGTTACGCGATCAGGGCAACACCATCGTGGTGATTGAACACAACCTGGACGTGATTAAAACGGCGGACTGGATTGTCGATCTGGGGCCGGAAGGCGGCAGCGGCGGCGGGGAGATCCTGGTTTCCGGCACGCCAGAAACCGTGGCGAACTGCAAAGAATCGCACACAGCCCGCTTCCTGAAGCCGATACTGGACAAAAAGTGATGATGACCGCTCCTGTGCAAGCAGGAGCGGTTTTTCACGTTCAGATGCCCAATTCCTGGCGTTTTTTCTTCGATAATCCGGCCACCACCAGCTGATACGAAATATCAATCAACTGATAAAACTGCGAATCCGGCAAGGCACCATCCAGATAAATACTGTTCCAATGCGCTTTATTCAGATAGTAACCGGGGATAATGTCCGCATGTTGCTCGCGCAACTGCTCCGCCAGTTCGATGCCACACTTTAATGAGATCACGGGCCGGCCATAGGCTTCACCAATGAGTGCAAACATTTTCTCCGCGACCCTGACCCGATCGGCCTGCCAGTCGCTCTGATAATCCTGTTCACTGCCCGGTAATCCAGCAATTGCTGCTTGTTCACGGTTATCTCCTCTGATAGCGCCCCGGATCTTATTTACTGTACAGCAGCAAATGCCTCGGCGACTTGACGCACATTATGATGATTCAACCCCGCCACGCACATACGGCCACTGTGGATCAGGTAAACACCGAACTCTTCACGCAGGCGATCAACCTGCTCGGCGCTGAAACCGGTGTAGCTGAACATACCGCGCTGTTCCAGCAGATAGTCAAAATTACGCTGTGGCAACGCGCTCTTCAGCGTCTCCACCAATACCTGACGCATCTCAAGGATACGGGTACGCATGGCTTCCACTTCCGCCAGCCACTGCGCGTTCAGTTGAGCATCATTCAACACCTTGGCGACCACCTGCGCACCAAAGTTTGGCGGGCTGGAATAGTTACGGCGCACGGTGGCTTTCAGTTGCCCCAGCACGCGCTCAGCGGCTTCGCTGCTTTCGCACACCACGGAAAGCCCACCCACGCGCTCACCGTACAATGAGAAGATTTTCGAGAACGAGTTGCTGACCAGGCAAGGTAAACCCGCCGCCGCGATGGCACGGATGGCATAAGCATCCTGTTCAATGCCGCCACCGAACCCCTGATAAGCGATATCCAGGAACGGGATCAAATCACGCTCGGCGATCACTTTTACCACTTCATCCCACTGCGCCGCCGTGAGATCGGAGCCGGTCGGGTTATGGCAGCAAGGATGTAACAGCGCAATGCTCTTGGCGGGCAGTTTTTTCAGCGCGCTCAGCATGGCATCAAACTTCACGCCCAGGCTTTCGCCATCAAAATAGGGATAGGTATTCACGGTAAAACCGGCACCGCCAAAGATGGCGACGTGGTTTTCCCAGGTCGGATCGCTAACCCATACCTGTGAATCAGGGAAATAACGCTTCAGGAAATCAGCCCCGACTTTCAACGCACCGGAACCGCCCACGGTCTGGATGGTGGCAATGCGCCCTTGCTGCAGCATCGGGTGCTCGGCCCCAAACAGCAGGTGCTGAATCGCACTGCGATAAGGTTGCAGGCCTTCCATCGGCAGATAGACTGACGCCCCCTGTTCAACGCTGTTCAGCTGCGCCTCGGCGGCGGCCACTGCCTGCATCTGAGGGATGATGCCCTGCTCGTTATAGTAAAGGCCGATACTCAGATTCACCTTGTGCGCACGAGGGTCTTGCTTGAATTTTTCCATCAGCGACAGGATCGGGTCACCGGCATAGGCATCAACATTCTGGAACACGGGTTGTTCTCCTGATTTTAGGGGTTCGGGGTACAATATATACTCTTCAGCCAGCAAACTGCAGTGTCGCGCTGAGAAGCCAGTGCTTTATTTCGCCAACGGCAGCAAACCATTCTCTTTGATGCGATTGAGCACCACCGCCGTTTTTATCCGCGCCACGCTTTTATGCCGCGAAAGCGTCTGGCTGATGAAATCACTGAGTGCGGGCAAATCTGCCACCGCCACTTTTAATAAATAATCGGCATCTCCGGTGGTTTTATAAGCGTCCAGAATCGCATCCACGTCTTCCAGCATCTGGTGAAAGCTGTCGATCTGCTCCTGGGTATGAGTCAGCAGGCTCACTTCAATCAGGCCCACCAGCCCAAGCCCAACCGCTTCTGGAGCCAGCCGTGCGTGATAGCCCCGAATCAGTTGTGTCTGTTCCAGGCTGATACGACGGCGTGAGCATTGGGAGGCCGAAAGCCCAACCAGTTCGCTTAATTCCTGATTGGTCAGGCGGCCATTAGCCTGTAGCAGCGTCAGGATTTTCATATCAAAATCGTCAATGTTGTACATAACTACCTGTAAACTGTGTTAAGAAATGTTGACGTTACAGCCTATCAGTTTTTTTAGCGTTGCAACCATCGCCCCTGCTGGTTTGTGAGATATGCAGTAGCAAAGCGGCGATCTGCGCTCATCAGCGGCATAAAAAACGGATAAATTACGCAAACTAACAACAATTAACGGCTAAATGGCGCATAAAACCATTAATATAAGGACGTTTATGAAAAAGATATTCCCTCTCGCTCTGCTGATTGCCGCCGGGAGCGCCTGCGCTCAATCGCATCTGGATAAAGTGCTGCAGCAGAAAACGCTCGACGTTTGCACCACGGGTGACTACAAACCCTATACCTTCCTGAAAGAGGACGGTAGCTACGAAGGTATCGATATCGCCATGGCGGAATCGCTGGCCAACAGCCTGGATGCCAAAGTGAAATGGGTAAAAACCAGTTGGAAGACCCTGATGCCTGACTTTGTTGCGGGAAAATGTGACATCGCCATGGGCGGTATTTCGGTGACGCTACCGCGCCAAAGACAGGTGTTCTTCGCTGAGCGATTGGATACCGATGGTAAGATCCCGTTGGTACGCTGCACCGACGTGAAGAAATATCGCACCATTGAGCAGATCAACAAGGCGTCGGTACGGTTGATCGAACCTGCGGGCGGCACGAACGAAGCCTTCGTTCGTGCCTATCTGCCAAAGGCCAACCTGACGCTGTCGCACGACAATATGGGGATCTTCCAACAGTTGGTGGATCGCAAAGCGGACGTAATGATTACCGATGCTTCCGAAGCGCTGTATCAGCAGAAACGCTATCCGAAACTCTGTGCCGTGAACCCGGACAAGCCGATGCAGTATGGCGAGAAAGCTTACATGCTGCCGCGTGATGATATGGTCTGGAAGCTGTATGTGGATCAGTGGCTGCACTTGAGCAAAGCCACCGGGGAATATCAGAAGATTATCGATCAGTGGCTGGCAGTGAAGAAGTAATGAGGGCTTAACGTTTCTCCCCTTCCCTTATCAGAAGGGGAGAAACACAGGTTACTCGCCGATATATTCCATCTCGACGCGCTGAGTCAGTTTGGTGATCAGCTCATAGGCACTGATCCCACTGTAAGCGGCGACCTGTTCAACCGGCAACGGGTTACCCCACAGCACCACTTCGTCGCCCACTTTATCCGTCGCGCCCGGCCCCAAGTCCACCGAGATCATATCCATCGAAACACGGCCAACCAGCGGTACCTCACGGCCATTCACCCACACTGGCGTTCCGGAGGGCGCGCTGCGCGGGTAACCGTCACCGTAGCCTATTGCGACCACTCCCAAACGGGTATCGCGCTCGCTCACCCAGATACCACCGTAACCCACCGGTTCACCCGCTTTATGCTCGCGCACTGCAATCAGGCTGGATTTTAGCGTCATGGCCGGTTGCAGACCAAAGCGCTCGGCCTGTGAGTGATCCATCGGCGACACGCCATAAAGAATGATACCGGGCCGTACCCAGTCACGATGCGCCTGTGGCCACAACAGGATCCCGCCAGACGCGGCGATCGACTTTTGCCCCGGCTTATCATTGGCAAAGCGTTCGAAACAGCTGATTTGCTTTGGCGTCGCATCCGCCTGCGGCTCATCCGCGCGGCTGAAGTGGCTCATGATATTCACCGGCTGCACCACATTACGGCAGGCGCACAAACGCTGATAAAACGCTTCCGCCTGCTCAGGGCGCACGCCCAGGCGATGCATACCGGTATCCAGCTTCATCCACACTGGTACCGGGCGCGCCAGTTCGGCCTGCTCCAAGGCTTCAAGCTGTTCAATACAGTGCACAGCGGTTTCGATGTTATTCGCCACCAGCACCGGTAAATCTTCAGCACAGAAGAACCCTTCCAACAACAGAATCGGTTTGACGATGCCGCCGGAGCGTAACATCAGGGCTTCGCCGAGACGGGCGACGCCGTAGCAATCGGCATCTTGCAGGGTGTGCGCGGTTTCCAGCAGGCCATGTCCATAAGCATTGGCTTTCACCACGGCAATCAGGCGGCTTTGCGGCGCCATACGGCGCACCTGTTGCAGATTGTGTCGCAGAGCGCGACGATCAATAACAGCGGTTGCCGCTTTCATTGCAATTCCTTGGAGCCTAATGGATAGGCTCTTAGTTGATTATTCGTCATCATATTGTGGCCCGGCGTAGTTATCAAAACGCGACCACTGGCCGTTAAAGGTCAGGCGTACGGTACCAATCGGGCCGTTACGCTGCTTACCCAGAATAATTTCAGCCACCCCTTTCAGGTCACTGTTCTCGTGATAAACCTCATCACGGTAGATAAACATAATCAGGTCAGCATCCTGCTCGATAGAGCCCGACTCACGCAGATCCGAGTTCACCGGGCGTTTATCGGCACGCTGCTCCAGGCTACGGTTCAACTGCGACAACGCCACCACCGGCACCTGCAACTCTTTCGCTAACGCTTTCAGCGAGCGGGAGATTTCGGCAATTTCCAGCGTACGGTTATCTGACAACGAGGGTACGCGCATCAATTGCAGGTAATCGATCATGATCAGGCTCAGCCCGTCGTGTTCGCGGAACACACGGCGCGCGCGCGAACGCACTTCGGTGGGCGTCAGGCCGGAGGAGTCATCGATATACATATTGCGCTTCTCCAGCAAAATCCCCATGGTGCTGGAAATCCGCGCCCAATCTTCGTCGTCGAGCTGGCCGGTACGGATACGGGTCTGATCCACGCGCGACAGCGAAGCCAGCATACGCATCATGATCTGGTTGCCGGGCATCTCAAGGCTGAAGATCAACACCGGTTTGTCCTGCATCATCGCGGCGTTTTCACACAGGTTCATCGCAAAGGTGGTTTTACCCATCGATGGACGGGCCGCGACGATAATCAGATCCGATTTCTGCAGGCCAGCGGTTTTCTTGTCCAGATCGCCATAACCGGTGGAAACCCCTGTAACGCCGTCGTGTGGGCGCTGATAGAGTTGCTCAATACGAGCAACGGTATCTTCCAGAATACGCTCAATGCCTTTCGGGCCTTCGTCTTTGCTGGCACGGTTTTCAGCAATCTGGAACACGCGGGATTCTGCCAGATCGAGCAGATCTTCGCTGCTGCGCCCTTGTGGATCGTAACCCGCATCGGCGATCTCGTTAGCCACCGAGATCATCTCACGCACCACTGCACGTTCGCGTACGATGTCCGCATAAGCGCTGATGTTGGCCGCACTTGGCGTATTTTTTGACAATTCGGCCAGATACGCAAAGCCACCGACCGACTCCAGTTCCCCCTTCTGTTCCAACGACTCGGACAGGGTGATCAAGTCGATAGGCCGGCTCATTTCCAGCAAGCGCTGCATTTCGGTGAAAATCAGGCGGTGTGGGCGGCTAAAGAAGTCATTAGAAACAACGCGTTCTGCCACGTTGTCCCAGCGTTCGTTATCCAGCATCAAACCGCCCAACACGGACTGTTCTGCCTCCAGCGAATGCGGTGGCATCTTCAGCCCTTCCATCTGGCGATCTCTGGGTTCGTTCGCGAATGTTTTGTTGGTTGGTTTTTTTCCTGCCATGAAGCCTATTCTTTATCCGGTGGCGAAAGGAAGATCCTGACGCGAGAGTATACGTGATTTTTATCCATGATTCTTGCGCCATCACCATGGCAAAAAAGGATGAATCACTACAGTACAGGCTGGATAGCCGATAAGAGAAAGCGTAGGGTGGAGTCAAACATCCAGACGAGGTAATAACATGGCAAAACGCATCCAATTCTCCGCCACTGGCGGCCCGGAAGTGCTGCAGTATGTTGATTTTACGCCTGTCGAACCGGCAGCCGGCGAGGTTCAGGTTGAGAACAAAGCCATCGGCATCAACTTTATCGATACTTACGTGCGCAGCGGTTTGTATCCTCCGGCAACTTTACCGAGCGGTCTGGGGAGTGAAGCCGCCGGGGTAGTGCTCAAAGTCGGAGCGGGTGTCACTGCGCTGAAACCGGGCGATCGGGTGGTATATGCGCAGTCTCCACTCGGTGCTTACAGCGAGGTTCACAACGTACCACAGGAAAGGCTAGCGATTCTGCCGGACAACCTGAGTTTTGAACAAGGCGCCGCCTCGTTCCTGAAAGGCCTGACCGTGCATTATCTGCTGCGCCAAACCTATGAGATCAAGCCCGGTGAAGTGTTCCTGTTCCACGCCGCTGCCGGTGGCGTTGGGCTGATCGCCTGCCAGTGGGCCAAAGCCTTGGGTGCCAAGCTGATCGGTTGCGTGGGGTCTGATGAAAAAACCGAGTTGGCCAAACGCGCCGGGGCTTGGGCAACCATCAACTATCGCCGGGAGAACATTGCTCAGCGCGTAGCAGAACTGACCAACGGTGAGAAAGTCGGCGTAGTATACGATTCCGTCGGTAAAAGCACCTGGCAGGATTCACTCAACAGCCTGAAACGCAGGGGGTTGATGGTCAGCTTCGGCAACGCTTCCGGCCCGGTGACCGGGGTCGATCTGGCGCTGTTAAACCAGAAAGGCTCACTGTATGTCACCCGCCCTTCACTCTACGGCTACATTACCAACCGCCAGGAATTACAGTTCGCCAGTAACGAACTGTTCTCGCTGATCGGCAGCGGCGCAATCAAAGTCGAGGTGAAGCAGGAGCAGAAATTTGCTCTGGCAGATGTGCAAAGAGCGCATCAGGTGCTGGAAAGCGGCCAAACCAGTGGCTCCAGCCTGTTGATTCCTGGGCTTTAAGCCAAAGAAAAGGGTTCCTTGCGGAACCCTTTCTCATTGCTGCGTTTTGTAGGGGTAGAGCAGAGCCCACAAGAAACATCGGGGTTGCTTAAGCAACACTATTATTGTCTCTCGCGGTAATGAAATCATCGACCTCACTGCTGCGGGAGCCATCCTAACAGCCCCTAAAAGTAAAAAACATGCTTAACGTGCCACATTCGTTGCTAAAACATCAAGGTGTGATCTCCGCCGCATTAAGCAAGTAAATTGTTGCGTAATTTGCAGTGCGACTGACTGATAAATCAGCAAAAAATGTTAATAGCGGCGAATCTGCGGTTTCTGCATGGAACGGTATATCCATACGCCGATCACCGCCAAAATCAGCCACGGCAGCAATTTAATTACCATAGCGAACAGCCCGCCGAGCAGCATAAAAGCCGCCGCCACGAACAATGCGGCGATCACCCCCAGCAGAGAAATACCGGTCACCAGCAGCATGACCACAAAACCGATAATGAAGAAAAGTTCTAACATGGGTTGCTCCTTGGCAAAACAATGTGTCTGCATTGTTATTTACAAAAAGCGTGCCAACTTGGCAGGGAATTTAACCTATTGAAATAGGGTAAAAAGAGTGCCATAGCCTCTGGCACTCTTGGTCAAAAAAACCAAATATTGGTCAAATCAATTAATGATTACGCCACTTCGGCACGTGGAGAGCGCACCAAGCTCAACGCCTGCTCAACCACTCTCACATCAGCCCCCGGTTTGTGAGCATTTTCGCTCAGATGACGACGCCACTGGCGCGCCCCTGGGACGCCCTGGAACAACCCCAGAATATGGCGGGTGATATGACCCAGATAAGTCCCGTTAGCCAGTTCACGTTCGATGTACGGATACAGCGCTTCGATAATCTCCACGCTGCTGAGCACATCTGTTGGGGACCCGAAAATCTCACCGTCGACACGCGCCAGAATCCCTGGGTTCTGATAGGCTTCACGGCCCATCATCACGCCATCTACGTGTTGTAAGTGCTGTTGCGCTTCTTCCAGCGTTTTCACCCCACCATTAATCGCGATTGTGAGCTGCGGGAAATCGCGTTTTAACTGATAGACACGCGGATAATCCAGCGGTGGTACTTCACGGTTCTCTTTCGGGCTCAACCCGGAAAGCCAGGCTTTGCGCGCATGAATAGTGAACATATCGCACTCACCGCGCCCGGCAACCGTGCCGATAAAGTCACACAGGAAGGCATAGCTATCCTGCTCGTCAATGCCAATACGGGTTTTCACCGTTACTGGGATAGTAACCACATCACGCATCGCTTTGATGCAATCAGCAACCAGCTCCGCCTGCCCCATCAGGCAAGCACCGAACATACCGTTCTGCACCCGATCAGACGGACAACCCACGTTGAGGTTGATCTCATCATAGCCGCGCTGCTCCGCCAGCTTGGCACAATGCGCCAACGCTGCCGGATCGCTACCGCCCAGTTGTAACGCCACCGGATGCTCTGCTTCGCTATACGCCAGATAATCGCCTTTACCGTGGATAATCGCGCCAGTGGTCACCATCTCGGTATACAGCAGCGTTTCCTGGGTCAACAAGCGGTGAAAATAACGGCAATGACGATCGGTCCAGTCGAGCATCGGCGCGATGGAGAAACGATTAGCGGCGTATTGGGAAGCGTGGTTATCTGTCGTCATGCTGAATTACTGGCTACCTGAAATGTCTGGAGTTCAACAACCGGCGGTCTATGCCAGCGTCGCAAACGGCTATTATAACGGCAATCGGCAGTCTTGGGAAAACTGCCGAAAAAGAAATGAATAAATAGGTGTTCACAGGTGTTCACTCGGTAATGGCGTAACACCAGCGCCTACCCTACCGAGGAACACACTATGAACCGTTTCGTCAAAATCCTGCTGCTGCCCGCCATCGCCAGCACAGTGCTGTTTTCCGGCTTTACCCATGCCATGGGCGACAACAGTCAGAGCACCCCAACCTGCCCGAAAGGGCAGATCTATGACAGTAAAACCAAAACCTGCATGGTGGAAAAGAGCAGCATGCTCAGTGACAGTGACCGAGCTAACTACGCTTATGCGTTGGCAAAAAGTGGTCGCTATCAGGAAGCTCTGGATGTCCTTAATACGCTGCAAGATCCCAACACCGCTGTAGCGCTGAATTATCGCGGTTATGCCACCCGCAAACTTGGCCGCACCGATGAAGGTATCAGCTACTATTTAAAATCAGTGGCGCTGGATCCCCACTACCCGAAAGTCCGCGAATATCTGGGGGAAGCCTACATGATTAAAGGCCGTCCGGATCTGGCCAAACAGCAGTTGGCGGTGATCAAATCACTGTGCGGAACCGGGTGCGAAGAGTATCGCGATCTGGCCACAGCTATCGATCATCACCCTGAGTCATGAGGTTGCCCCCTGGAGGCCGCTATCAGCAACGACGCGATTCGCAACGAGATCGGGCAATATCTTTCCCGCCTGTGGCGCTATGGCCTGGTACTTTGCCACCGGCGGGATATTGCCGATGATTTGGTTCAGGCTACCTACGTGCGGGCGCTTGAGCATGCCGCACAGTTTAGCGAAGGGACGCGTCTGGATCGCTGGTTGTTCTCAATTCTGCACTCTATCTGGCTCAATGAAGTACGAGCGCAACATATCCGCCAGGGGCAAGGCTTTGTCGACGCAGAGGAACTGGCTGATTCAGCAAGTAATGAAGACCCCATCTGGGCCAATCAAGTGATGCAACGCGTTAACCGGCTACCGGAGGCTCAGCGTAATACGGTGTTTCTGGTGTACGTGGAGGAGCTTTCCTACCGGGAAGCCGCAGAGGTGCTTGGCGTGCCGATCGGCACCATCATGAGCCGCCTGGCGGCAGCACGCCTGAGATTGGCGAACGACAGCGTATTGCAAAGCACGCCAACGCGGTCAAAAGGAGAACAATCATGAGCACTCATCGCAATGTTGATGAACTGCTGGTTGCCTATCTGGATAATCAACTGGCGCGTTCACAGCGGCATGAGTTGGAACAACAGCTCACCAGAGAACCTGAACTGGCCGCGCGCCTGGCTTGGCTGGCGGGCAGCAACCTGCCGTTCAAAGCCGCTTTCCAGCCATTGCTCGACGAAGCACCAATACAACGGCTACAGGCCGAGCTGCATGTTCTCTTAAGGCCAACGCCGCGAAGGATCACCCGTCGCCAACTGATTGCGGCAGCGATTGGTTTACTAGCTGTAGGAGTAGCTGGCGATCGTGCCTTCCTGCAGCTCAACCAGCCAGAAGAGAACTGGCGCAGCCTGGTGGCACAATATATGGCGCTCTATACACCCGAAACGTTGGCAGGCCCTCCCCCTTCCTCTCAAGACCTCGCCGCTCAATTGCAACAGACTGGCACGCAGATCGGTATCACTTTACTGCCGCAACAACTGGTGTTGCCGGGAGCGACGCTGAAAAATGCCCGGCTCCTGGCTTACGACGGCAAACGCATCGCGCAATTGACCTATCTTGATGAGCAATATGGGCCACTGGCTTTGTGCATCATTCAGCAAGCTGGCGAAGCCTCCCCAGAAAATGAACAGCGCCTGGGGATGAACCTGGTGTACTGGTCCGGCAGCAATCACAGCTTTATGCTGATTGGCCATAATCCACCACCGCAGATGAACGCGCTTGCCAGCCAATTGCGGCAAGCGCTGGCAAGCTGAAGCCACTATTCCAGCTCGCGGATCACCCGGCACGGTTGCCCCAGCGCCAATACGTTGGCTGGGATATCCCCGGTGACCACGCTGCCTGCACCAATGGTGGTGCCATCACCAATGGTCACCCCTGGCAGGATCACCACGTTACCGCCAATCCAGACGTTACTGCCGATCACTACCGGTTTGGCCGAGGTTTTAAACGGGAAATCAGGATCACCGCTAAAGCGTTCACTGGCCTTGAGCGGGTGACTTGGCGTGTAGATTTGCACATTTGGGCCGATCAGCGTGTTATCACCAATGGTAATGGTGTTGCAGTCGAGAAATACCGCATTCACGTTGATAAAACAGTTTTTACCGATACGGATATGCTGGCCATAATCACACCAGAACGGTAATTCGATCCAACTTTCATCCCCCCAGGCAGCAAACAGTTCACACAACAGACCTTTCTTCTCTTCCGCCTGATGCGAATCCAGTGCAGCCAGTTGCTTGGTGAGGCCACGCGCCCGGTGATACAGTGCAATCAGCTCTTCATCACGGCTGTTATAAACCTCACCGCGCAGCAATTTTTCTCTTTCTGTCATCTTAAAGCTCCTGAAAGGTATCGTTCCTGTTTCGCGTTATACCGCTACCCTAGGCCGGAAAACAGTAAAGATGTCCTGTTCAGGTGCAATAGCGACAAATCGTGAGCGATTTCTCACTTTACGCTTCATGTTCCTGCGTCTGCTGGGTAGGGAACATGGCACAACCCTCGGCGATTCCGCTGAAACATGTTAAAATCAGCTTCTTTTTTGCGTACCGGGATATTTGCTATGAGCTCAACCAACCAGGAAAAGCTGCTCGCACAGGCCGAACGGCTCTGCCAGCAACGCAACGTGCGGCTGACTCCGCAGCGGCTGGAAGTGTTACGCCTGATGGCGGAGCAACCCGGTGCCATCAGCGCTTACGATCTGCTCGATCTGCTGCGCGTGGCGGAACCCCAAGCCAAGCCGCCAACGGTGTACCGGGCGCTGGATTTTTTATTGGAACAGGGGTTTATCCACCGCGTCGAATCGGCTAACAGCTATGTGCTGTGCCATCATTTCGAACAGCCAATGCACACCTCTGCTTTGTTTATTTGCGATCGCTGTGGGCAGGTTACCGAACGCACAACCGAAGGCGTGGAAGAAATGCTGCAAAAGCTGGCCACAGAGTCTGGATTTGCCTTACGCCACAGCGTAGTTGAAGCACACGGGCTCTGTTCCGCCTGCGTCGAGGTCGAAGCCTGTGAAAGCAAGCATGATTGCGATCATGACCACAGCATTGTAATAAAGAAGAAATAAGCGCTGCGGTAGCAATGCCGCACTATCGCGCCACATCTACCCCCAGTCAGACGTTATGCCCCGTCGGAAACCAGGTTCCGCACACGCGATGGCGATGCCAGATCCAGCCCAATGCGGCTCCACGCAAAGCCAGAAACACCATCAGAGCCAACCAGAGGCCATGGTTGCCCAGTGCGGGTACGGTGAATAACGTCAGCCCATAACCGGCTGCGGCGATTGCCATACTGTTACGCATTTCTGCCCCACGGGTCGCGCCGATAAACATACCATCCAACAAATAGCACCAGACCCCAACCAAAGGCAGTGCCACTTGCCAAGGCAGGTAATGATTTGCCAACGCACGTAACTCCGGCAGCGAGGTTAAGGCCATCACGATCTGCTGCCCGGCCAACATATAAATCACCGCAAAACCCAGAGCGACTAGGCAGGCTTGCCTGCAAGCCGCGCGCCATACGTTATGCAGTTGGCGATCGTCCCGCGCACCATAAGCATGACCGGAATGTGCTTCGACGGCATAGGCAAAACCATCTAGCGCGTAAGCGGTGAACGTCAGCAGATTCATCAGCACCGCGTTAACCGCCACTACATCACTGCCCATACGCGCGCCCAGAATGGTCAGCGAGGCAAAGCACAATTGAAGTAATAACGAACGCAGCATGATGTCGCGGTTAAGCGCCAGCAAACGGCGCAGATTGCCGCGCCAGGCCTGACGCAGTATTGCCAGCGAGATCCCACGCCTGCGCAACACACACCACGACAGCCACAGACCCAACAGCAGTGTGACATACTCGGCAATCGCCGTCGCAGCCGCTGCGCCCGGCACATTCCAGCCCAACCCCATCACCAGCCAGATATCCAGCACAATATTCAGCAGATTGCCGACGATCAGCAAGATCACCGGGGCCCGCACATACTGTACGCCCAAGAGCCAACCCAGCAGCACCATGTTAGCCAATGACGCTGGCGCACTTAACCAGCGGATCTCCAGGAACAACCGAGCCTGTGCCAAGACGGCTTTATCACCCCCGACAATCTGCAAAGCCAGCGTAATCAGCGGCACACGCAGCAGCACAATCGCGATGCCAGCCACCAGCGCCAGCAGCAGCGGTTGCATCAACGCCTTGGCTAACCGTTGCGGATCCTGAGCGCCTAACGCCTGTGCCGCCAGCCCGGTGGTGCTCATACGCAGAAATAGTAACAGCATGAACAGGAAGCTGGTCACCATTGAACCTATGGCAACCCCGCCGAGATAAGTCGGGCTATCAAGATGACCAATAACGGCAGTATCCACCAGGCCAAGCAAGGGAACGGTGATATTGGAAAAAATCATCGGCAATGCCAAACGCCACAAAGCTTTATCGGTGTCGCTGGTAAAAGCAGAAATCAGGCGCATAGTGAAATGTTCCCGTGGCCGTGCGGTAGTGATAGTTCAGAAAAGGTATCGCCCCAGAGCTGGGGCGATATGAGTATGATGTATCAATCAGGGCAGCAACGCTTAGATCCAGTCACCGTTGCGGATCACGCCAACCGCTAAACCTTCGATAGTGAAATTCTGCTCACGCAGATCGACAACGATCGGTTGAAACTCACTGTTTTCGGGCAGCAGCTCAACCGTGTTACCGTGCTTTTTCAGGCGTTTGACCGTGACCTCATCTTCGATACGGGCAACCACCACTTGGCCGTTACGCACGTCCTGGGTTTTATGCACCGCCAGCAGATCGCCGTCGAGAATACCAATATCACGCATCGACATGCCGTTAACGCGCAGCAGGAAATCCGCACTAGGTTTAAACAGGGAAGGATCGACTTTGTAATGCCCTTCGATATGCTGCTCAGCCAGCAAAGGTTCACCGGCAGCAACGCGGCCAACCAAAGGTAACCCTTCTTCATCTTCCATCAGCAAGCGGATACCACGCGAAGCACCAGAGACAATTTCAATCACCCCTTTACGGGCCAGCGCTTTCAGGTGCTCTTCGGCGGCATTCGGTGAACGGAATCCCAGACGCGTTGCGATCTCGGCACGAGTTGGTGGCATGCCCGTTTGCAAAATATGATCGCGAATCAGGTCGTAGACCTCTTGCTGCCTGGTAGTTAGTGCTTTCATTCCGCCCCCTGTTTGTTTATACAGTCTTGCTGTGAGTATATACAGGTAAGTCAGGATTGGGAACCAAAGAATGAATAAAAATCAGGGATTAGCGAAGCAATTCGCAACATTTATTCAAGCAAAGTGCTGCCACAGCACCGACCCCCACACGAACAGCGCCAGGATAATCGTCAACGAGACCGCCGCCGATCCCATATCTTTTGCCCGGCCCGACAGCTCATGGTAGTCCGTCCCCACACGATCGACGATAGCCTCGATTGCACTGTTGATAATTTCAACGATCATCACCAACAGCACCGAACCGATCAATAAAATGCGTGCTATCGCACCCACATCCAGCCAAATCGCCAGTATGATAGCCACGACAACCGCGAGCGATTCCTGGCGGAATGCCGCTTCATGCCGCCAAGCCGCAGTCAGGCCTTTATATGAATAACCTGCCGCTTTAATGATACGTGTCAGGCCAGTTGCTTTATTTGCCATGTTAAAACGCCTTTCTCAAAGGTGGTGCCCCATCGCGTTTCAAGCAGCAACTTGAAATCCATAGGGTATAATTTAACGATGAGTGCCCAGAGGCGACCGAGCCTCGGGAATTCCCGACGCCACAGATCTGCTACCCGGTTTCTGGTATGCTTGCGGCGCATTGCTAACAAGAGGCTTTATGTTGTTATGTTAGGTTGGCGTAAAATATATTATAAACTATTGAATTTACCACTGAAAATGTTGGTAAAAAGCAAGATTATCCCTTCAGATCCGGTCACGGAGTTAGGGTTGGATCCCTCACGACCTATTCTGTATGTTCTGCCTTATAATTCCAAAGCAGATTTGCTGACATTGCGTACCCAATGTCTGGCACAGGAGCTGCCCGATCCTCTTAACTCACTGGAGATCGACGGCACCGTTCTGCCAAGCTATGTGTTTATCCATGAAGGCCCGCGCGTCTTCCGCTATTACACGCCTAAAGAAGAGTCGGTCAAACTGTTCCACGACTATCTGGATCTGCACCGTAGCAATCCGGATCTCGACATTCAGATGCTGCCGGTATCGGTGATGTTTGGCCGTTCACCGGGGCGTGAAGGGCATGGAGCACCGCATCTGCGTTTGCTGAACGGCTTCCAGAAATTCTTCGCCATCTTGTGGTTGGGGCGCGACAGTTTTGTCCGTTTCTCCAATACCGTTTCTTTGCGGCGTATGGCCACCGAGCACGGCACCGACCAAACCATCGCGCAAAAACTGGCGCGTGTGGCGCGCATGCACTTCTCACGCCAGCGTTTGGCTGCCGTGGGGCCAAGCCTGCCAGCTCGTCAGGATCTGTTCAACAAACTGCTGGCATCCAAGGCCATTGAGAAAGCGGTTGAAGATGAAGCCCGCAGCAAAAAGATCTCCCACGAAAAAGCCCAGCAAAACGCGATTGCGCTGATGGAAGAGATTGCCGCCGACTTCTCCTATGAGGCCGTGCGTCTTTCCGATCGTGTGCTGAGCTGGACCTGGAACCGTCTGTATCAAGGCCTCAACGTCACCAAAGCCGAACGGGTGCGCCAACTGGCGCAGGACGGCCACGAGATCGTCTATGTGCCCTGCCACCGCAGCCACATGGATTACCTGTTGCTGTCTTATGTGCTCTACCATCAAGGATTGGTGCCGCCGCATATTGCCGCAGGTATCAACCTGAACTTCTGGCCAGCCGGGCCAATCTTCCGCCGTTTGGGGGCGTTCTTTATCCGCCGTACCTTCAAGGGCAATAAGCTCTATTCCACCGTGTTCCGTGAATATCTCGGCGAGCTGTTCACCCGTGGTTATTCGGTGGAATACTTTGTGGAAGGGGGTCGCTCGCGCACCGGGCGCTTGCTGGAGCCAAAAACCGGCACCCTGTCGATGACCATCCAGGCGATGCTGCGTGGCGGTACTCGCCCTATTACCTTAGTGCCGGTTTATATCGGTTATGAACATGTGATGGAAGTAGGAACCTACGCCAAAGAGCTGCGGGGCGCGACCAAAGAGAAAGAGGGGCTGCTGCAGATGCTGCGCGGCCTGCGCAAACTGCGCAACCTCGGCCAGGGCTACGTCAACTTTGGCGAGCCGCTGTCATTGACCTCTTACCTCAACCACCATGTGCCACAGTGGCGCGAGTCTATCGATCCGATTGAAGCCCAGCGCCCAAGCTGGTTGACGCCAGTAGTTAACGATCTGGCTACCCGGATCATGGTGCGCATCAATAATGCGGCAGCAGCTAACGCCATGAACCTGTGTTCTACCGCATTATTGGCTTCACGCCAGCGTGCGCTAACCCGTGAGCAGTTGATTGAGCAGTTGGATTGTTACCTGCAGTTGATGCGTAATGCGCCTTATGCGCCAGATGCCACCGTACCAACGCAAACACCGGAGCAGTTGCTGGATCACGCGTTGAACATGAATAAGTTTGAGGTGGAGAAAGACAGCATTGGTGACATCATCATCCTGCCGCGTGAACAAGCGGTGCTGATGACCTATTACCGCAACAATATTCACCACATGCTGGTATTGCCTTCGTTGATTGCCACTATCGTGATGCATCATCGTCGCGTATCACGCGATGAACTGCTGCGCCAGGTCAGCCTGATCTATCCAATGCTGAAAGCCGAGCTGTTCCTGCGCTATGAAAAAGAGCAGTTACCGCAGGTGCTGCAGCCACTGATCGACGAACTGGCCCGCCAGCAGTTGATTGGCAATAAAGGTGACGAACTGGTGCTGAACCCGGCGCGTATTCGCCCGCTGCAACTGTTGGCCGCCGGTGTCCGCGAAACCTTGCAACGTTACGCGATTACCATGTCGATCCTCAGCGCCAACCCGAGCATCAACCGCGGAGCGCTAGAGAAAGAGAGCCGTATTATGGCTCAGCGCCTGTCGGTGCTGCACGGCATCAACGCACCGGAATTCTTTGACAAGGCGGTGTTCTCTACTCTGGTGGCGACGCTGCGCGAAGAAGGTTATATCGACGATATCGGCGATGCGATCCGCGAGCACACCATGGAGGTTTACACCATGTTGAGCGATCTGATTACGCCAGAAATCAAGCTGACCATCGAGAGCGTCAGCACGCCGGAAGAAGCCAACGATGAGGCAGAAACGGCAGACGAGCAAAAAGAAGACGAATAGCTATAGATCAAGGCACCGCAAGGTGCCTTTTTTATACCCGCCGCTGTGCTATCAGAGATAACTCAACGCAATGCCGATAAACAGCACCAGACCAACATAGTTGTTGTTCAGGAAAGCACTGAAACAGGCCGCACGATCGCGGCTGGCAATCTGTTTCTGCTGATGGATAAACAGCGCTCCGGCCAGCAGCAATGACCAATAGTAGGCACCGCCAAGCTGCATCAGGTAACCCACCCACAGCATCAGCAGCAGCGTGGCAAACTGCAGTAACCCCACCACCAGCTTGTCATGGCGGCCAAACAGCACGGCGGTGGACTTAATGCCGATTTTCACATCGTCATCACGATCCACCATGGCATATAAGGTGTCGTAGGCCACCGTCCAGCAAATATTCGCCAGGAATAGCAGCCAGCAGCTCAGCGGTAACGATTCGCTGACGGCAGCGTAGGCCATCGGGATCGACCAGCCAAAAGCAGCTCCCAGCACCACCTGCGGCAGATTGGTCACCCGTTTCATGAACGGGTAAACCCACGCCAGGGCCAGGGCCGCCAGCGATAGCCAGATTGTCATCGCATTCAGGGTCAATACCAGGGCAAAAGAAATCAGTACCAGCGCAACAAACAGAATCTTGGCTTCTTTTTCACTGACCTGACCACTTGGCAACGGGCGGCCCGCAGTGCGCTTCACATGCCCATCAAAGGCACGATCGGCATAATCATTAACCACACAGCCTGCGGCTCGCATCAGGAATACACCAAGCACAAACACCAGCAATACAGGCAACGCTGGTACTCCCTGCCCGGCCAGCCACAATGCCCATAACGTTGGCCACAGCAACAACAACGAGCCAATCGGTTTATCGATGCGCATCAGGTGGCCATAAGCACGCCATTTGCTTCGAGTCACGCTTCCTTCCAAGATCCTTGTCTCCCCTTATGTTACCGGAATACCTTCCTATACCTGTCATACTTCAAGTTGCTTGGGTGTTGGCTGCCTTCACTCACCCCAGTCACTTACTTGAGTAAGCTCCTGGGGCTTCGTTCCGTTGCCGCCTACAAGCAACTCGAATTATTTTGGGTATACACCGAATACAGCGGCGAAGCAGGTAAAAACAGCTCGGTCAGCAACAGCGGTTTATCCGCCAGACGCAAACGGGAACGCCGGGCCCACAATGCCCCCTGCTGGCCAACGTGAATATAATCGCGAGTTAACGCATTACTGCTGAACAGATAACGGCCCAGCGGCAAAGTTCCCAGATCGACCAGTGCCTGATCCGGGCCAGTCAGCGTTTCTTGTGGGATCACCGTGCGCCCTAAAAGCCAGGGTTGACCGTCGCCCAGCAACACAATTTCACGCAGCCAATAGCGCTCACTGTAGGGTAGATGTTCTGCTTCTTCGCCCAGTTGATCGCCGGTCACGAAGCATTCGCGTTGGGGTTCAACCTGCACCTGCTGGCAATGACGCTCAAAACGGCGAGTCATGGAACCCAACTCCATCAGCCAGTCACTAATGGTGTCGGATATCGGGAAGTTTTCAGGCAACCATGCAATGGGCGGCAGGATCGAGTCCCTATTGCCAGACATGTTCTACTCCATGGCAGCAGAAACCGCACTGAACGGGCGTTTCCTGACCATACAAATCGTTAACAGAGAGCCATTGTAACGCAGAAATCCGAAAGCGGCAGGTTGATTCGCAGTGAAATCAGTGGCGTTTTTAACAGAAAAGGCAGGAGAAACCGCAGAACATAAATCCCGCTATAAATGAAAAAAGGTGCGCTGGAGGCGCACCAATCATCAAGCCAGCATCAGCAGCGTGGGGGTTACCCCTTGCCTTTCACGCTACCAATAAACGTATCTCGTGCAGTGGTAGAACCCAGTTTTTCGGCCTCGTTCATCAGTTTCAGGGCCTTATCAATATCACCCGCCTTGACCGCCTGTTTGATACCTTTATTGAAATAGGCTTCGGTATCACTGAGCATCGGCTCTGCCGGCGTTTTAGCAACCGGGGCAGGAGCAGCGGCAGGTGCAACTGGCGCTGGAGCCGTTGAGCCCACCACCACAGGTGCCGGTGCTGAAGAGTTTGTCAGCGGCAAGCCAATCATGACGCTGCCCATATTTTGTTCTGAGCGCACTTTCAGATTCAACTCGCCCGTTGCGCTGTGCCGAGCAATAGGATCTGGAATATCGGGAACCGCATTCCCCACGCCCATTGCATAGGCTTTAGCCGGATCAACAAGTTGCGTGGTAGCAGCCAAATCCTGACGAGTGGTGTACACCAAAACATAGATCTGTTTCTGCCCTAGAGCGGGCGTCAGCTTCATCGTGCCTTCCAAACGATCGCCAGACATCACGCCTGCACGTTCATAAGGGAAATAGCTGCTCGGGTAAAAAGCGGCAGGCCGCATTTGTTCATCCAACACCAGCACGCTTGGTGCAAACACGCTGCGATCGTTCACCAGGCTGCTCAAGGTGATCTCCAGCGAACCGCGATCGGCAGGCAAAGTAAACGCGGCTACCTGGCCCTGAATATCACCCTGGCTAACCTGTGGGTTGGCTTCGTTGATCTTAAAACTTTCACTGGCTGGCGGCACTACCGGTTTCCAGGGCAGTTTCTGCAACGTGTCATGGGCAATCACCGGGGCAACCGAGACATCCGCTGGCGCGTTAAACGCTGTCGCGTGCGCCATCAATGGGATTGCTGAGCCGCAGACCAGCGACAGGTAAAAAGCGAGTAGATTTTTTTTCATTGTGATGGCCCTTGCGAAAAGAGGCGAAGAAACTGACGCGTCACTGGCAAGAAAAACGCGTCAGCCAAACAGATTAGCAAAGAAACAATGCAGCCGAACTTACGTTCGGCTGCGAGATTGCTTACCACCAGGCTTCGAATTGTGCGCCAAAGGTGACTTCATCATTGTCACCACGACCACCGTCGTTAACTGCAACGCCGTTATCATAGCCCCACTTCTCATGCCAGTTGGCATAGGTAGCGAAAACGCGCAACGCCGGGCGTGACCAGATGCTGTCGCCAGCTTGCCACTGTTGGGCCAGGGTCAATTTGTACTGTCTGTTACGCTCATCGGTTCTTTGCGACTTAACGTTGTCATAGCCCGCTTCAAACAGGGTACTCATGATTGGAGTCCACTTATACATCGGGCGGATACCCACGGTGTACCAGGTGGTGCCGTTGTTGTTGTCCAGGTTGATATTCTGGTACATACCGACGTACATCATTTCCCAATCATCAGCCAGCTTCACCGCACCATGATCCAGAACGCGCAGCATATGGCCATCATTGTTGACGCTAGCGCCTTGGCTATGTCCTGAGTTCCAAGAGGTCATAGAGTCGGTAGCATACTGTACGACAAACTTGTTAAAGCCACCGAGCATGCTCTGGGTATGTTCTGCCGTTGCCATTACGCCATCTTTCGAGGCGCCTTCGGCCAGATAATAATTATCTGCTGTATTGGCTCTGCCGTAGTCAAAGCCCAGTTCCAATGTACCACCTGGGTTGGTTTCCAAGCCTGCCAAGCGAACATCATATACATCGTTAGAAGTTTTAGACTCGTCTGAAAGCTGGTTATTGATCCAGCGATACGAACCACCGTCCTCTGTGCTACGAGTGACGGCAAACGACAGTTTACCAAAGCCCAGATCGACGTTTTCCAGACCTGCGCCTGGGCCAGAGATATCCCAGTAGTAGAAGTCGATCATGTGGACGTCATGACGTTGATAAAAGCGCTTACCTGCCCACATATTGGCACCAGGTAATGCAGCAATCAGGTTTTTACCTTGCACGTTGATCTCGCGGAGAGCAGGATTAGTGGGTTCCCAATCTTTTTCCTGATCGATACCGTAAGCAAGGTTAGAATCCAGATAGAAGCTCTTATCACCGTCTTTCCACAGCTCCTGACCCAACTTCAATTCCGCGTAGGTGTCACATTCGTTACCAAGGCGGTATTTGCTTTGAGCACCGGTTGCGGTGAAACACTGTTGTTTACCACCGCTGCCGGTCCAACCGATACCAGAACGGGCGTAACCATGAAAATCCACTGCCATTGCTTGCGTTGATAAAACTCCCGCGGCGACAGCCAGTGCCAAAGGAAGTTTGCGCAGAGTAGTCATCATTATTCTCCTGTTATAGTTGCCTGTCGGCATGCATGCTTCCCCCTCTTACTTGAATTTGCAGGGATGTTGACTACCTGCAACGCCAAGTAGTTAGGGGATCAAACGCCCGGTTCCTGATGCAGCCTGCGGCATGCCGTACCGTCCTCACGGAACAGATGGCAGCGGTGAGGCGGCAACCCGATAGCGAATGTTGCACCTTCTTCTACCAGCACTACGTCATTCTGGCGGTAAACCAGGTTCTGACGGATTTCTGGAATTTGAATATGAATCTGGGTTTCGTTGCCCAGTTGCTCTACCACCTGCACTTCACCCATCAGTGTTACCGGAGATTCAGAGCTCGGTAACAGATGTTCAGGGCGAATCCCCAACGACAGGTTAGCGCCCACCTCAACCCCGTCAGATTCAACCGGTAACCACACCAGCTGGCGGTTCGGCATCGGCAGTTCAACCTGCACATTATTGTGTTCAACGGCGGTCACTTTAACCGGCAGGAAGTTCATCTTCGGTGAGCCGATAAAACCGGCAACGAAGCGGTTAGCCGGGTAGTGGTATAACTCCAGCGGCTTACCGATCTGAGCCACACGACCAGCATCCAGCACCACAATCTTGTCCGCCAGCGTCATCGCTTCGACCTGATCGTGGGTGACATATATCATGGTGCGCTGCAGGCGTTTGTGCAGACGTGAGATCTCAATACGCATCTGCACACGCAGTGCGGCATCCAGGTTAGACAGCGGTTCATCGAGCAGGAATACGTCCGGTTCAGCCACCAAGGTACGGCCAATCGCCACCCGCTGACGCTGTCCACCAGACAGCGCCTTCGGACGCCGTTCCAGCAAATGTGCCAATTGCAGCACTTCAGAAACCTGATTGACCCGCTGGTTAATCTCCGCTTTTTTCGCCCCAGCCAGTTTCAGGCCAAACGACATGTTATCGGCCACCGAAAGATGCGGATACAGCGCATAGGACTGGAACACCATGCCAATACCGCGCTCGGCTGGGGGGATCTCATTCATGCGTTTTTCGCCAATGAACAGGTCGCCGGAAGTAATATCCTCAAGACCGGCAATCATGCGTAACAGCGTCGATTTACCGCAGCCAGACGGCCCAACAAACACCACAAATTCACCGTCATCGATGGTCAGATTGACGTCCCTGGAAATTACGGCCTCACCAAAGGCCTTATAAACGCTGCGCAGTGTGACGCTAGCCATGCGTTACTCCCCTGCTTTCGCAGTTAACATTTCTTGTAAAAATGGCAGATGCAAAACCTGCCAAAACCCATTGTTGACCCTCTTGCTGCGCACCGTGCTGCCAGGCCAAAGGAATGGTTGCCTCAGACGGCACGACCGGCTGAGTATAGGGCTGCAGATTGATTAGCGCTTCAAGGCATTGATCCTGATGGGTAATGCATAAACGAATTACGCCATCTTGCTGGCTGACCGAGCTCAGTTCACCGTGCTGAATCACCGGCAACTGGCGCAGTGCCAATAAAGCCTGGCAGTAACGTAATGTTGAATTATTGTCATGCTGCTGGCGGCTGATCGCCAACGCCCGGTGTTCGATAGCCACTTGCTGGTACCAGTGAATTTCGCCTGCGGTGACTTGCTCTGGGGCCTCATGCCAAGGCATCGGCGTTTGTGCGCCGTGCGGTTCTTGCAACCCAGCAGCATGCGGCAGGCCGAGCTCTTCCCCCTGATACAGACAGATAGGCGC
Organism: Serratia sp. Ag1; assembly: GCF_000743355.1. Lineage (GTDB taxonomy): Bacteria > Pseudomonadota > Gammaproteobacteria > Enterobacterales > Enterobacteriaceae > Chania. Next base: position 27,876 of record NZ_JQEI01000012.1, on the reverse strand, counting down.
TGGCAGCAACGCCAGTAACGTCAGGAAAGCCTGAGCCGAGCGCAAATCACCCTGCCCCCAGTGGCTGACCACGCGTGGCTGATCGACTTCACCGGTACTCCAGACGTTTTCCGCCAGCCGATGGCGGTGTGCATTGAGGACCGACACCAATTTCTCAACGCTGAACGGCGCGACCTCCAACGCCAGCACACCACGAGCATAATGTTGATCGGGGGCTGCACTGAGGCAGATGCGGTTAGGGTCTTCGTTGTGCCAGAGCGCCAACCCATGGCTGGCAACTTGCGCCCCTGCCTCTGGTGGCAATGCTTTCGGTAACAGTAAACCATCGACCGCCAGCCTCTTCAGGTAGGGCAACGCCGTCATCATGCCAGTCACATCGCCAATACCATCACCGTTTCCATCTCGGAAACTGACCGGATGGATCCGGTACAACGTCGGGTGATTGGCAGTGTGCATTGACGACATAAGTCCAAGTTCCTGCGGCGATATATGGCGATAAAAACAATGTTGCTGATAGTGAGGTAATGGCAAGAAGGGGTAATCATCCGTAACAGGATTTTTCATGGGGGAGGAGATGGGAGGATGAGAGAACGACACTTCTTGGCCAAAGTTCCCGGCACCAGACAAATCTGTGATCAGCTTTGCAAAAATAGCGCCCCCTTTGTGTGCCTGACGCCACAGAATAGGGTGCAATGTTAGCTGGATCACACTACTTAGGCATGGGGCGTAGACGGGGGGAGGATGAGAAAGTATCCGCTTGTGACCCACTATGAGCGCGAAATTGCTCTCCTTATCGCAGTGCCCACAGAAGGATGGAATTATGAATCTCAGAATGAAAAAAAGCGCACGCGTCCTAGCGCTTTCGGCCTTAACCACACTGGTGCTGTCTTCTTCTGCTTTTGCCAAGATCGAAGAAGGGAAACTGGTTATCTGGATTAACGGCGATAAAGGCTATAACGGCCTGGCCGAAGTTGGCAAAAAGTTTGAGAAAGATACCGGCATTAAAGTAACCATTGAGCATCCGGACAAGCTGGAAGAGAAATTCCCGCAGGTTGCAGCCACTGGCGACGGCCCGGACATCATCTTCTGGGCTCACGACCGTTTTGGTGGTTACGCGCAGTCTGGTCTGTTGGCAGAAATCCATCCTTCTAAAGCCTTCCAGGAAAAAATCTATCCTTTCACCTGGGATGCGGTTCGCTTTGACGGCAAGCTGATTGGTTACCCCATCGCGGTTGAAGCCCTGTCGCTGATTTATAACAAAGATCTGGTAAAAGAAGCACCGAAAACCTGGGAAGAGATCCCGGCGCTGGATAAAGAGCTGCGTGCCAAGGGCAAAAGCGCCATCATGTGGAACCTGCAGGAACCCTACTTCACTTGGCCAATCATCTCTGCCAACGGCGGTTATGCCTTTAAATTTGAAAACGGCAAGTACAACGTTAAGGACGTAGGCGTAGCCAATGCAGGCTCGCAGGCTGGCTTGCAGTTCATCGTCGATCTGGTGAAGAACAAACACATCAACGCCGATACCGATTACTCAATTGCTGAAGGCGCATTCAATAAAGGCCAGACCGCAATGACCATTAATGGCCCATGGGCCTGGTCAAACATCGAACAGAGTAAAATCAATTATGGCGTGACTCTGTTGCCTACTTTCCAGGGCAAGCCGTCTAAACCGTTCGTGGGCGTACTGACCGCCGGTATCAACGCCGCCAGCCCGAACAAAGAGCTGGCAACCGAATTCCTGGAAAACTATCTGATCACCGATCAGGGCCTGGCTGACGTCAACAAAGACAAACCACTGGGTGCCGTGGCACTGAAATCGTTCCAGGAGCATCTGGCGAAAGACCCAAGAATTGCAGCCACCATGAAGAACGCGCAAAACGGCGAAATCATGCCAAACATCCCGCAAATGAGCACCTTCTGGTACGCAATGCGTAGCGCCGTGATCAACGCCATCACCGGACGCCAAACGGTGAAAGCCGCTCTGGAAGACGCACATACCCGTATCACCAAGTAAGACCCGGCAATGAGTGGGCCACTGTGCCCACCCTGGCCTTAAGTTGTGCGGGATGCGGTCAGTATCCCGCTGTAATACCCCAGAAAGGAATGCCCTATGCAATTAGCTCACGCTGGTTCGCCTGCGCGAAAAAAATCGAAGTGGTGGCAAAGCGACATTCTGAAATGGCTGCTGGTCGGCTTTTTCAGCTTGGTGACTTGTTATCTGATTGTATTGATGTATGCACAGGGAGAATATCTGTTCGCGATCCTGACGCTGGTGCTGGTGAGCGCCGGGTTATACGTGTTCGCCAACCGTCGTGCCTATGCGTGGCGCTATGTGTACCCCGGTATCGCTGGTATGGGGTTGTTCGTCCTGTTCCCGCTGATTTGTACTATCGCAATTGCATTTACCAACTACAGCAGTACCAACCAGTTAACCTTTGAGCGGGCGCAGTCAGTCTTGATGCAGCGCCAGTTCCAGACCGGTAAAACCTTTACTTTCGATCTCTATCCAACGGCAGACCAACAATGGTTGATGCAGTTGACCCACCCTGATAGCGGCCAATTACTGATTTCCAAGCCGTTCAGCTTGCATGGCAGTGAACCGCAGACGCTGAAGTTAACCGCTGAAAGCGCCGCCCCTGCGGGTGAGCGTGCTACGTTGCGGGTCATTACTCAAAACCGCCAGACGTTGAGCCTGATTGTGGCAACGTTGCCGGACGGCGGTGAGCTGCGCATGAGTTCCCTGCGCCAATTCTCTGGCACCAGCCCTTTGTATACGCTGGGCCAAGACGGCAAAACGCTGACCGATAATCAAACCCAGATCCAATATCGCCCTAATCCGGAAATCGGCTTTTACCAGGCGATCAATGCCGATGGCAGTTGGGCCAAAGACACCCTCAGCCCCGGCTATACCGTGACCACCGGCTGGAAAAACTTCCTGCGCGTGCTGAACGATGAAGGTATTCAGAAACCTTTCGTCTCAATCTTCGTCTGGACCATTATTTTTTCGGTGCTGACTGTGATTTTCACCGTCGCAGTGGGCATGGTGCTGGCCTGCGTGGTGCAGTGGGAAGCGCTGAAAGGCAAAGCGGTTTATCGCGTGCTGTTGATCTTGCCTTATGCGGTGCCATCATTTATTTCGATTCTGATCTTCAAAGGCTTGTTCAACCAGAGCTTCGGTGAAATCAACCTGATGCTGAGTGCGCTATTCGGCATCAAACCCGCTTGGTTTACCGATCCGCTCACCGCCAAGAGCATGATTTTGATCGTCAATACCTGGTTAGGTTATCCGTACATGATGATCCTGTGCATGGGGTTGCTAAAGGCCATTCCAGACGATCTGTACGAAGCCTCGGCAATGGATGGCGCCAGCCCGATGCAGAACTTCTTCCGCATCACCTTCCCACTGCTGATCAAACCGCTGACGCCGCTGATGATCGCCAGTTTTGCCTTTAACTTTAATAACTTTGTCCTGATTCAACTGCTGACCCGCGGTGGGCCGGACATGATTGGTACCACCACCCCGGCTGGCTATACCGATCTGTTGGTGAGTTATACCTATCGCATTGCCTTTGAAGGGGGTGGCGGGCAGGACTTTGGCTTGGCTGCGGCGATTGCTACGTTGATCTTCCTGTTGGTCGGCGCACTGGCAATCCTGAACCTGAAAGCCAGCAAGATGAATTTTGATTAAGGGAAAACGATAATGGCCATGGTCCAACCCAAATCCCAGCGCGTGCGCCTGTGGATCACCCATATTCTGATGCTGAGCTTTATCGCTCTGATCATGTTCCCGTTACTGATGGTGATCGCAATTTCGCTGCGTTCCGGGAACTTCGCTACCGGTAGCCTGATCCCGGACCAGATCTCTTGGGATCACTGGCGCCTGGCGCTCGGTATGAGCGTTACTAATACCGATGGCAGCATTACTCCACCGCCTTTCCCCGTGCTGTTGTGGCTGTGGAACTCGGTTAAAGTGGCGGCGATCACCGCCGTTGGTATCGTGACGCTTTCAACCACCTGTGCCTACGCTTTCGCTCGTATGCGTTTTCGTGGCAAAAGCACTCTGCTGAAAAGTATGCTGATTTTCCAGATGTTTCCCGCCGTGCTGTCTTTGGTGGCGTTGTATGCCTTGTTCGATCGTTTAGGCCAATACATTCCGTTTATCGGCCTGAATACCCATGGCGGTGTGATTTTTGCTTATATGGGGGGCATTGCGTTGCACGTCTGGACGATTAAGGGCTACTTCGAAACCATCGATAACTCATTGGAAGAAGCGGCTGCGCTGGATGGTGCAACACCGTGGCAGGCATTCCGCCTGGTGTTGTTGCCGCTTTCGGTGCCGATTCTGGCGGTGGTGTTCATTCTGTCATTTATTGCGGCGATCACCGAAGTCCCAGTGGCCTCGCTGCTGTTACGTGATGTGAACAGTTACACCCTGGCCGTGGGTATGCAGCAATATCTGAACCCGCAGAACTACCTGTGGGGCGACTTTGCCGCCGCTGCCGTGCTGTCAGCTATTCCAATCACCGCCGTGTTCCTCTTGGCACAGCGCTGGTTGGTGGGTGGCCTGACCGCGGGTGGGGTGAAAGGCTAATGGATTACCGGGCTTAGTGATACAGGGCCCGTAAAGTGTTAAATCCTGTGTTTTGTCTACTGCAATACGTTTGATGTACTTTGCGTTAATCTGATCAATACCTGTGTCTTGGGCGGCCTGCGCTAGGCCGCCATTTTTATGCCTGCAAAACACCATCAATCATTACAACTGAGCGAACCGGTAGAAGAGAAGCAAACCCTGGTGACAATAATAGAGGTCTTGGGGGATGATTAATCCCCCAGATTGAGAAACAACAGATGATTAGCGGAAGCGAGCATCGCGATCGGACGTCATACCGTACAGTTGATATTTGCGGCTCAGCATTTGCCCACCATCGCGGGTCAGTGGTGTCCAGCCGATCCCTGCACGGCTACGGGAAGGAGACGTGGTCAACAATTCCAGAGGCACGGAAATGTAGAAGCCCTTGGTGAATGAACCTTCACCATATTCCTTTTGAGACGCATCCGTAAACGAAGCATACACGCCGGCCACAACACCGCTGTCAAAGCGTCTCGACAGCCCCAGCGTCGCCCCTTTGTCTTTCGCCAGATACTGGCCCACGCTTAAGGCAACCAGCACATCATCAGCAAAAGGCGGCTTCCAATAACCGGTAATATGCCCGGTGACGACATCATAATCGGCAAAACGCATCATGTCGTCCCAGTCACGCTGTTTAACCCAGTTAGCATTCACGCCAACCGCCCAGTCGCTGTCTAATGGCCGATAGAGCAGTTCCCCACCAACGCCACCGAACATGCTTTCCAGATAGCCACCGTACACCTGCCCATAGATGCCATTCCCAAAGGATTGGAAGTAATTGGCTTGCAGATCGTTGATGTACACATCGTTCCCAACATATTCACGAATATGGGTACGCACCCGTGGTAATTGGGAGTCTGGCGGCGGTGCCGTATAGTTGAATCTACCGTAGTTGTTCGCCAGGTTAACAAACACGCTGCCACTCGTTAATAAATGATCTGTTGCCCACCAGCTAGCACTGCCCAGCAAACCAATCTGATACAAATAGAATGATTCTGCACCGCCTACCGACTGGGTTAACGTTGGTGACAGACTGAAACTCAGCCGGTCATCCTCGATGTAGTAACCTTGCTCAACATTCTCTGGCAACTGGGGCTCAAGGCGTTTTTGCTGCAACGTCTGTTCCTGCCCAAGTGGGTAGCCTTCCAGTTGCGAACGCAAACTTTTTACATCAGTCCTGGTTGTCACCTGCGGCAGATTATAACGAGTCTCTGTCACATCCAGCGTATCAACACCTGCTGGAAGGTGATTCATGAGAATAATGTTAGCTCGCTCAACCCCGTCTTCGCTATAGCGATAACGAGACTGGGTCCCCGTCATATACAGGGTATTGTCTTTCACCTGAATCTTAGGCGCGGTAAAACCCGCTTGATCTTCAAGTTCAGAAAGCTGGTTGGTCACCACATCCATCTGCAGTTGTTCGCCCTGCGGCTCAGGCTGGTAGACTGGCTTTGACTGATCAACATGGGAAGACGTTAAATCGTTAAAGTTAGTGCGTAAGGTAACCCCTGCCATCAAGGTATTGCCGCGCTCATAACTCAGGTTAACGTCGGCCCAATCGGTGACACGGTAAACCGCACCAACGTTAAATTTGCTGTCTTGCGTAAGCTTACCGGCAAAGTCACCCTGATAATCATTCCCTTCGTATTCCAACTTCAAGCGCAGCGGTTGCCAAGGGGTCTGATACTCAACACCACCAAAAATAGCCGCAGGCCCACGGAAAGATTCGCCAAGGTCAATCGTGCCGCCATTCGTCGAATGCGAGTTGTCACGCTTACAGAAGCGATCGCCAACATCACAGAACGGGTTCCTGACGTTGCCACTGTTACCCAAATAGCCCCATCCCATACCCAAGGTAAAATCGAGAGGCCCCCAGGCTTTACTGGCCACCAGGTATTCACCATCGAACAACCCGGTGCCGCCGATGTCACGCACCCCCGCAGAGACCTCAGGCAGCCAATACCCTTCTTCCCAAAGACGCACTTTCACATCAAAAGACTTGTCTTTATAGGTTTGGTCACCGCTGAATGATGGGTCACTACTGTATTTACGCGTCCGCACATCGGTATATCGGACAGTGGTCTCTAACCATGGCATGGCTTGAACAGAAATCGAATAAAAACGGTATTGATCATTATCACGGTAGTTAAAACTGAACTCGCCCTCTTTCGCCATGCGCGCAGTCGGAGTTTGCAGCAAACCCGCGCCGCCGAAGTCAGTCTGAGATGGCCCTAACGGGGCAGGATATGAAGCCGCCTGACACGCATTCGCGACAGACAGCGCAACCAAGCTAAATAAGTAACGTTTTTTCATCAGTCTGGGATCCGGTGCGTCAATAACGAAATAATCTGCTCGTTGATGTCTTTGAAATCTTCAGGCAATGCGGAAACAGCAAACCCCAGAAATAAAAGACTCCCTGGCGTCATTTCATTATGCCGCCGGTTCCAGTACGCAACAGGAACGGGCTGTGCCTCCCCCTGAGGAGTAATAATCCAGGCGGTATCGTCTTCAGCCCCATCAAGACGCTGAAGCCCGGTAAAATAATCACTGACATCTTTTCCGACTAAGAAATCACGTTTGCCATACGGTGCCAATGCGCCTAACAGCGTGACCCTTTTGGGCTCCACCGTTACATAAACTTGATATTGCCCCGACAACCGACGGTCAAGCACGGGATCTAACTGGATCCTATCAGGATCAAGCGGCACAAACAGGCGGCCAACGACTTTAATCTCAGCAAGTTGGGCATAGACGCTGTCAACCGTTGCCGCCAGCGACGTATCGCCATCTTGCCGCAAAACCGCACTGAGCGCCTTCAAGCGCGCTAATACTTGCTGTTGCTTGTGCTGCTGGAGTTGAGTGGCGCTCGGCACGGCAATCACCGCTCCCGGCCACCAAACGTTGCCTTGCAAAGCCGGGTTGTTCAGCACGAGGTTCTCTAACGTAGGAACATTTTTGAGAGTCACTGACGCCTTATCCGGATAAAAAATGGTTATCTGGCTTTCTGCATGTGCAGAGTTCAGTGAAAGACACAGGAGTGTGCTCAAAAGCAGATTAATTTTTTTCATTATGCCTCTGCTTCAATAATAGAATTTCAATCGGGAAAAAGTCCGCACCCATGGATTGCTCTGATTTAACTACCCTGCCCGTTTGCGGATCCAACCAGAAGCTGTTTACCCAGCTTTTACCTAAGCCATCAACGTTCACTGTCTCTTCAATGACGTGATAAGTCTGGCTCTTACCGCCAATAACCAGAGATTTATCTGCTAATCGGTGAAATACCGATTCGGCATAGCCGGAACGGACCTGATTATCTTCAGTCCAAGAAAGCAGATATGACCAGCGAGCACCCTCCACCAGATGCTGTGGATCTGCCAAAGGATCCTGCTCCAGATTAGACACACTGAGCAAATTATCCTTCCAACCCAGCGTCTTGACTACCCGGCCATTTCTTAGCGTCATTAAAGTGCGGTCCTGACTCACCCACTTCTCTTCGCCGTTTTCAAACGCCCCGAGCACCATCACAATCTGTTGCTGTCCATCAATACGAACATAAGCGCTAGGCTTGGAGAGGCTCTGGATCTCTTGATCGGTGAGTTCAATATCCGACGATTCAAACAAAGAATGATAAATTGCATCATTAACGTTTTTTTGGGCTGACGTACAGGCCTGGAGAGATAGGCATATGATTAACAAAGATAGATAGCGCAATTGAGCAATCCCGGCACGTAGATAAAAAAAAAGAATAACCGCTATTTTATCTTTAGCCCTGAAGTTGCGGTTACAAAAAGAAGTGTCAGTTCGACCAACTCGTCAGGTTCTACCCACTCCCTGCAACACCAAGCTCTGTAGCGATATGCGGTTATTCTTTTACTGTTTATTTCGTTCTGGTCGTGGTCGTGGTGGTAGGGCTAATAGCAACCCCATCCTCTTCACCACCCCGGTTTTCGGCCACCATTGCGCACGCAGCAGCAACAGCAACAGCACTAGTCCCCGCAGCAACCGCCTTACCTTTAGCGCCAATAACAGCGAAAGCAGCCCAAGAATTGGAAGCACCGAGTAAAGCCATAACGACTAATACCGGATACAGTATTTTCTTCATACACACCCCTTTTCGTAGTAGTAAATCAAGTGCTTAGGGCACTTTCTTAAATTGTTAGCACACCCTTCGAACTTATCACTGTGAGATTTAACCCAGGTTAAGCTCATCGGTAGCTCAATATACCCTTAATTTGAAATTGCTGAAACATTGGTCACACAGCAACACCAAAAATGCTGGATATACACCTAACACCCTACAGCTTAAAAGGAAAAAGGTGTCATCAATAAGCTTAATTTTTATAGCACAATAAATAATAAAAACAAACTTCATGAGAATTTTAGGAAAAAGCTCAACCCTATAATATATCTTATATTTTTTATGGAACACGTCCATTACAGGGTAAGTATATCAATCATCTACAGATAAAATATTTTGTATCGCAATAGGACAGCTACCAAACAAATCCACTGTTATCACTACGCATCAAACTGGTGTGGGCTCAGCATTGTGGATGCTATGAATGGAATTATTTTCAGTATAGACCCAAAATAATTCGATTTACTTGTAAAAGACAGGGGGCAGCCAACATCCAAGCTGCTTGAAGTATGACGACTACAGACAAGCAAATCACTTATTGTGCGAAGGATGAGCCCCATAATCGGGCTCATCCTTCAGTGCATCAATACCTGTCAATCGAACGCTGGCAGGTTTTGCTCACAGATTAACGCCATGCTTTAAAGCGATTGATCAGGCCATTGGTTGAGCTGTCGTGGCTCTCTACGGCTTCTTTGCCTGCCAATTCAGGCAGAATGCGGTTTGCCAGTTGCTTACCCAGCTCCACACCCCATTGGTCGAAGGTGAAGATATTCAGGATCACACCTTGGGTAAAGATCTTGTGCTCATACAGGGCAATCAGGCTGCCCAAGCTGAACGGTGTGATCTCACGCAACAGAATGGAGTTAGTTGGGCGGTTACCTTCAAATACCTTGAATGGTGCGACATGCTTCACGTCTTCCGGCTTTTTACCCTGTAGCGCAAACTCTTCTTCAACGGCTGCCAGTGATTTACCAAATGCCAGAGCTTCCGTCTGGGCAAAGAAGTTTGATAGCAACTTGGCGTGGTGGTCGCTTAACGGATTATGGCTGATCGCCGGAGCGATAAAATCACAAGGAATCAGTTTAGTGCCTTGGTGAATCAACTGATAGAACGCGTGCTGGCCGTTGGTCCCTGGCTCACCCCAGATGATTGGGCCAGTCTGGTAATCCACCGGATGGCCGTTGCGATCCACATATTTGCCGTTGGATTCCATGTTGCCCTGCTGGAAATAGGCGGCAAAGCGATGCATATATTGGTCGTACGGCAGAATCGCTTCGGTTTCTGCACCGAAGAAATTGTTGTACCAGATACCAATCAGAGCCAACAACACAGGTAGGTTGTTCTCGGCAGGCGTCTGTGCAAAATGCTTATCCATCTCGTGCGCACCGCTCAGCAACTGCTCGAAGTGGTCAAAGCCCAGCGACAGCGCAATAGACAAGCCGATAGCCGACCACAGTGAGTAACGGCCACCGACCCAATCCCAGAACTCGAACATATTGTCGGTATCAATCCCGAACTCGGCCACCGCTTTACCGTTAGTGGACAATGCCGCAAAGTGCTTCGCCACGTGCTTCTGGTCACCTGCGGTTTTCAGGAACCAATCGCGCGCACTGTGGGCGTTGGTCATGGTTTCCTGGGTAGTGAAAGTTTTAGAAGCCACCAGGAACAGCGTTGTCGCCGGATCCAGCGGTTTCAGCGTTTCGGCAATATGGGTGCCATCCACGTTGGAAACGAAGTGCATGTTCAGGTGGTTTTTATACGGACGTAGCGCTTCGGTCGCCATATAAGGACCAAGATCGGAGCCACCGATACCAATATTCACTACGTCGGTAATCGGCTTGCCGGTGTAACCTTTCCAATCACCGTCAATCACGCGATCACAGAATTGTTTCATTTTTGCCAGCACCGCATTCACTTCCGGCATCACATCTTTGCCATCGACCATGATTGGCGTATTGCTGCGGTTACGCAGTGCGACATGCAATACGGCGCGATCTTCGGTACGGTTGATCTTCTCACCAGCGAACATCGACTTAATCGCGCTCTGCAGGTCAGTTTCTTTCGCCAGCGCTTGCAGTTTTTCCAGGGTTTCTGCCGTGATGCGGTTTTTGGAATAATCCACCAGCATCTGATCGTTGAACGTGGCAGAGAACTTGGCGAAACGCTCGCTATCCTGAGCAAACAGATCGCGGATCTGCACGTCTTTCATTTGTTCAAAATGCTGTTGCAGGGCTTGCCAAGCAGTGGTTTGACTAGGATTGATATTTTTCATAGCGACGCTCTTATGCTTGAGAATAGAAAGGAAGGTGATTGGCCGATTGTAGCCTGTTCGCCTGTGATTAGGATCCCTTTTCTTGCGATAGGTATTCACTGTCAAACTGAAACCGCCGCTTTTTACCTTTCCACAACAACCCTTCCGTCTTTCGGGCAACAACCTGTTATCACCACCATAAAGATGAACATCCCTCAACCTTTGCCCGTTGACAGCAGCACATAAACCCGCTATTCCTAACAACCTACTTGCGCACCCGGTGCGCAAGCCAGAAGAGGCGCGTCGCCCAGGTAGAGTGTCAGAGGAGCCGTTATCCGATGACGGCATTTGAGGGGGAGCGACGCCGAGGCGCGGTGAATGCGGCAATCATCACGTCGGCTACAGGGGCTGAATCCCCTGAGTTGTCACCATGGGCCACCTTGCAGGGTGGTCAGCAAGGTGGGGCGCTTCTGGGTGTATCGTAGCCTCAACCTCTACGCCTGCTCCCTGTTTACCGCTCTCCCCTTGTGCCAAGGCTATGGAAATCAATTGCCATGTGAATGGCATCCCTGACACGAGGCTTTACATGAATCAAGCAGCCCCCCTGAACAATACCGTAGTGGCAAAATTTGGCGGCACCAGCGTGGCCGATTTCGATGCGATGAACCGCAGCGCCGATGTCGTCCTGTCCAATCCTAATGTCCGCCTGGTCATACTCTCTGCTTCTGCGGGTATCACCAACCTGTTGGTGGCCTTGGCCGAAGGGTGTAACGCCGAAAAACGCACCTACCAGCTCGATGAAATTCGTCGTATTCAATATGCCATTCTCGATCGCCTTGATAATCCGGCAGTGATCCGTGAAGAAATCGACCGCATGCTGGAAAATATCGCCATGCTGTCGGACGCTGCTGCCTTGGCCACTTCCCCCGCCTTGACCGACGAACTGGTCAGCCATGGTGAACTGATGTCCACCCTGCTGTTTGTGGAAATCCTGCGCCAACGCCATATTCAGGCTGAATGGTTCGATGTGCGTAAAGTGATGCGTACCGACGATCATTTTGGCCGCGCAGTGCCGGACCATGCCGTATTGACCGAACTGGCTCAGACGCTGTTGAAACCGCGCTTGCAAGAGGCTCTGGTCATTACCCAAGGTTTCATCGGTAGCGAAGCCAAAGGCCGGACTACCACGCTGGGCCGGGGTGGCAGCGACTACACCGCCGCACTGCTGGGTGAAGCGCTGAACGTCAGCCGTGTGGATATCTGGACCGATGTCCCTGGCATTTACACCACCGATCCGCGCGTGGTGCCTGCCGCCAAGCGCATCGACAAAATCGCCTTTGAAGAAGCAGCAGAAATGGCCACCTTTGGTGCCAAAGTGCTGCATCCGGCAACGCTGCTGCCCGCCGTGCGCAGCGATATCCCGGTTTTTGTCGGTTCAAGCAAAGATCCTGCTGCGGGGGGGACGCTGGTGTGCAACACCACAGAAAACCCACCGCTGTTCCGGGCGCTGGCGCTGCGCCGCAAGCAAACTCTGTTGACGCTGCACAGCCTGAATATGTTGCACGCACGCGGTTTCCTGGCTGAGGTATTTAACATACTGGCGCGCCACAATATTTCTGTCGATCTGATCACCACATCTGAAGTCAGCGTGGCACTGACGATGGATACCACCGGTTCTACCTCTACCGGTGGCAGCCTGCTGACCACCTCACTGCTCACCGAACTTTCTTCGCTGTGTCGGGTTGAAGTGGAAGAGAATCTGGCCTTGGTTGCCCTGATTGGTAACAAACTTTCCCAAGCCTGCGGCGTCGGCAAAGAAGTGTTTGGTGTGCTGGATCCGTTTAATATCCGTATGATCTGCTACGGGGCCAGCAGCTATAATCTCTGCTTCCTGGTACCGGGTGACGATGCAGAGCAGGTGGTACAAACGCTGCACCGCAACCTGTTTGAATAATACGACTGACTATACCCAAAATAATTCGAGTTGCTTGTAGGCGGCAACTGAATAACAAACCGGTCAAAGACCGGTTTGAACAGCGCTTGCGCTGGCCCGCAGGGGGAGCCTCATTTATGAGGCTCATAATCCTCAGGAGCTTACTCAAGTAAGTGACTGGGGTGAGTGACAAATCTGCGAAAGCAGATTTGAACGCTGCTTGCAGCGGCCCCGAAGGGGCGAGGCCCAGGATGGGCCTAGTAACGCAGCCAACACCCAAGCAACTTGAAGTATGACGGGTATAAATGCCTTGTGAAGGGAAACACTATTAATGCTGGCAAAAATAACCCGTTTATTCCCGCTGTGGGCCGTACTGCTTTCCGTCGCTGCTTATTACACCCCTGCCACCTTTACCGGCCTTAGCCCTTATATCAGCCCATTATTGATGCTGATTATGTTTGCTATGGGCGTGACGCTGCGTCTGGACGATTTCAAACGCGTGCTATCGCGCCCCGGCCCGGTAGCCGCTGGGATCTTCCTGCATTACCTGATTATGCCGTTGGCGGCGTGGCTCCTGGCGTTGCTGTTCCATATGCCGCCGGATCTCTCCGCCGGTATGGTATTGGTGGGCAGCGTCGCCAGCGGTACAGCGTCCAACGTGATCATTTATCTGGCGAAAGGCGATGTGGCACTTTCAGTAACTATTTCAGCCGTCTCTACGCTGGTTGGCGTGTTTGCCACACCGCTGTTGACGCGCCTGTACGTCGACGCCGAGATCAGCGTCGATACTATGGGGATGTTATTGAGTATCCTGCAGATCGTGGTGATCCCGATCGGCCTGGGCTTGATCATTCATCATACCTTTACCAAAGCGGTAAAACGCGTCGAACCGTTTCTACCGGCACTGTCGATGGTCTGTATCGTGGCCATCATCAGCGCGGTCGTGGCAGGCAGCCAGAGCCATATCGCCTCTGTAGGGTTAGTGGTTATCGTCGCCGTGATCCTGCATAACGGTATCGGGTTAGTAAGCGGTTACTGGGGCGGTAAACTGTTCGGCTTCGATGAATCCACCTGCCGCACGTTGGCGATCGAAGTAGGTATGCAGAACTCCGGGCTGGCCGCCACGCTAGGCAAGATTTATTTCTCGCCATTGGCGGCGTTACCCGGCGCGTTGTTCTCGGTGTGGCACAACCTTTCCGGCTCCCTGTTGGCCGGTTACTGGTCTGGCCGCCCCACCAAGAAAGAGTAGTTCACCGTATTCCCCACACTGCCGATATCGTTAGTGTGGGGAATTTATCGCTTTAATCGGCATCGTACCCCAAGTTCGGGGCCAACCAGCGTTCAACCTCGTTCACTTTCATGCCCTTGCGTGCCGCATAATCCTCCACCTGATCGCGCTGAATTTGTGCCACGGCAAAATATTTGCTCTCCGGATGGCTGAAATACCAACCAGAAACCGCCGCTCCCGGCCACATAGCGAAGGATTCGGTCAATTTCATACCGGTATGGCGGTTTACGTCCAACAACTGCCAGATCTCGGCCTTTTCGGTATGCTCTGGGCAAGCCGGGTAGCCTGGCGCAGGGCGAATACCCTGATAATTTTCCCGAATCAGCTCTTCGTTACTCAGGTTCTCATCTGCCGCAAAGCCCCAATGCTGTTTGCGCACCTGCTCATGCAGGTATTCGGCAAAGGCTTCCGCTAAGCGATCCGACAACGCCTTTACCATGATCTTGTTGTAATCATCGTGTTTAGCGTCATAGGCTGCCGCCAACGCATCTTCTTCCAGCCCGCCAGTGACGGCAAAAGCACCAAAGTAATCGGCCTTGCCGCTACTTTTCGGTGCCACGAAATCTGCCAAGCAGTAGTTCGGGAAGTCGGTTTTTTCAGTTTGCTGGCGCAGATGGCGGCTCACCACCCGCACCTCGTCGCGGTTTTCATCGCGATAAACCTCCACGTCGTCACCCACACTGTTAGCCGGGAACAGGCCGTAAACACCGCGTGGGTTGAGGCTGCCGCTTTCTACCAGTTGATCCAGCATCTGGTTAGCATCGTGGAACAGGCGTTTTGCCTCTTCCCCTACCACTTCATCTTCCAGAATGCGCGGATATTTACCCGCCAGCGACCAGGTCATAAAAAACGGCGTCCAGTCGATATAGTGGCGCAGTTGGTTAATACTCGCCGTCACCGGGAACACCCCCAGTTGGTTCGGCACCGGTGGCTGATAGTTTTCCCAATCCAGCACCATGGCGTTATCCCGCGCCTGCTGCAGGCTGACCGGCGGAGTGCGCGGTTTCTTGCGCCCATGTTGGATACGCACGGTTTCATACTCTTTGCGCGTGCGCGCCACAAACTCCTCACGCTGGGTATCCGACAGCAGCGCCGACACCACACCGACGGTGCGTGAGGCGTTTTGCACATAAGTGGTTGGCCCACTGTAATTCTGTTCGATCTTCACTGCGGTATGCGCTTTGGAGGTGGTCGCCCCGCCAATCAGCAGCGGTAAAGTGAAGCCCTGGCGTTCCATCTCCTTAGCCACGTTCACCATCTCATCCAGCGACGGGGTGATCAGGCCCGACAGGCCGATAATATCCACCTTCTGTTCACGCGCGGTCTTGAGGATTTTGTCCGTCGGCACCATCACGCCCAGATCGATAATTTCGTAGTTATTACATTGCAGCACCACGCCGACGATGTTTTTGCCGATGTCGTGTACATCGCCCTTCACCGTCGCCAGCAGGATTTTACCTGCGGTAGTGCCCTTCTGCTTACTGGCCTCGATATAAGGTTCGAGGTAAGCCACCGCTTGTTTCATCACACGGGCAGACTTCACCACCTGCGGCAGGAACATTTTCCCTTCGCCAAACAGATCGCCCACCACGTTCATCCCGGCCATCAGCGGCCCTTCGATCACTTCGATCGGGCGTTCCGCCTGTTGGCGCGCTTCTTCGGTGTCGAGCTCAATAAACTCGGTGATACCTTTAACCAGTGAATATTCCAGCCGTTTGGCTACCGGCCAGCCGCGCCATTCCGCCTGCTGCACCGCCACTTCGTTATCTTTGTTACCACGGTATTTTTCCGCCAGATCCAGCAAGCGCTCGGTGCTGTCCGGGCGACGGTTGAGGATCACATCTTCCACCGCGTCGCGCAGTTCAGTACTCAGATCGTCGTAGATCGCCAGTTGCCCGGCATTAACGATCCCCATATCCATGCCGTTACGGATGGCGTGATACAGGAACACCGCGTGGATCGCCTCACGCACCGGATCGTTACCACGGAACGAGAACGACACGTTGGAAACGCCACCGGAGATCATCGCGTGCGGCAGGTGGGTTTTGATGTCGCCGCAGGCTTCGATAAAGTCGACGGCATAGTTGTTATGCTCTTCGATCCCGGTAGCGACGGCAAAAATGTTCGGGTCAAAAATGATGTCTTCCGGCGGGAAACCGACGCGTTCGGTGAGGATCTGATAAGCGCGGCGGCAGATCTCGAACTTGCGCTCGCGGGTATCGGCCTGGCCGACTTCGTCAAACGCCATCACTACCACCGCCGCACCATAACGGCGCACCAGTTTGGCATGCTGGATAAAGGCCTCTTCGCCTTCTTTCATTGAGATAGAGTTAACGATGCCTTTGCCCTGAATGCATTTCAGGCCCTTTTCGATCACGCTCCATTTGGAAGAGTCAATCATGATCGGCACCCGCGCAATATCCGGTTCACCAGCAATCAGGTTGAGGAAACGCACCATTGCCGCTTCGGCATCGAGCATGCCCTCATCCATATTGATGTCGATGATCTGCGCGCCGCTTTCCACCTGCTGGCGCGCCACGTCGAGCGCCTCGCTGTATTTTTCTTCTTTGATCAGACGCTTGAAACGGGCCGAACCGGTAACGTTAGTGCGTTCACCGACGTTGACGAATAACGACTTCGCATCAATATTCAGCGGTTCCAGGCCGGATAAACGG
Source organism: Serratia sp. Ag1 (assembly GCF_000743355.1). GTDB lineage: Bacteria > Pseudomonadota > Gammaproteobacteria > Enterobacterales > Enterobacteriaceae > Chania. The sequence goes on along the minus strand of NZ_JQEI01000012.1, from coordinate 10,958 downwards.
CAGGCGACCGGCAGTTCTGGCAGCTGGCGCGGCGGCACACCGGCTACCGCTTGCGCCATCGCCGCAATATGAGCTGGCGTGGTGCCACAGCAACCACCGATGATATTCAGGAAACCAGCCTGCGCCCATTCGCCGACCTGTTTAGCCATTTCTTCGGCATCCAGATCGTATTCACCAAACGCATTCGGCAAACCGGCGTTGGGGTGCGCGGTCACGTAACTTTCAGAAATGCGCGCCAGCTCCGCCACGTATTGGCGTAATTCATCCGGGCCGAGGGCACAGTTCAGGCCGAAAGTCAGCGGCTTAACGTGGCGCAGCGAGTTGTAGAACGCTTCGGTGGTCTGGCCGGACAGGGTACGACCGGAAGCATCGGTAATGGTGCCGGAAATCATGATCGGCAGCGTCACACCCAAAGCTTCAAATTCGGTTTCTACCGCGAAAGCTGCGGCTTTGGCATTTAGAGTATCGAAGATGGTTTCGATCATGATCAGATCGACACCGCCAGCCACCAGCGCGCGGGTTGATTCACGGTAGGCTTCCACCAACTGATCGAAAGAGACATTGCGGAATGCCGGATCGTTAACATTGGGTGAGATAGAAGCGGTACGGTTGGTTGGGCCCAACACCCCGGCGACGTAGCGCGGTTTATCTGGGGTGCGCGCGCTCCATTCATCGGCACAGGCACGGGCCAACAATGCAGCCTGGTAGTTAATTTCGGCAGACAGCGACTCCATATGGTAGTCGGCCATGGCAATGGTGGTGGAGTTGAAGGTGTTGGTTTCGAGAATGTCGGCCCCGGCCTCTAGATAGCCGTTGTGGATCGCCGTGATCACCTCTGGCTTGGTCAGCACCAGCAGATCGTTGTTGCCTTTCAGGTCGCTTTGCCAATCAGCAAAACGTTCACCGCGATAATCCTGCTCCTCCAGCCGATAGCTCTGGATCATGGTGCCCATACCGCCGTCCAACACTAAAATACGCTGCGCTAACTGCTGACGCAGTTGTTCTACTCGATTTGTCACAGTCATCCCTCATACCCACCGACTTTAAAATTGCTCTCAAAAATCTACCGGATATAGATAATCGCCATCGCCCAAATAAACGAGCCATCCTAGCACAGGTTAGGTCAGCAGAGGTGTGAGCACTTATTGAGAGTTTTTCATGCTCGGCGTGCTTCAAGTCGCTTGGCCAACAGATCCGATGAGCGGATATGTGTATTGCAATTCATACTCAAAAAACGAAAATGAATTCCACCATACGGAAAATAGAAGGTGAATCATGGCCACTCCCGTACCCGCCAAGCGCGGCAAGAAGCCGCGTGCCGCAGCCCCCGCTGCCAGTGCCGCAACCGGTCAGGTCCAGTCACTGACCCGTGGCCTGAAGTTATTGGAATATATTGCTGAGGCGCACGGTAATGTGGCGCTGACCGATCTGGCCCAGCAGGCCGGGTTGCCTAACTCCACCACCCATCGCCTGCTCACCACCATGCAACAGCAAGGGTTTGTACGTCAGGTGGGCGATCTTGGCCTGTGGACCATGGGCGCACATGCGTTTGTGGTCGGCAGCAGTTTCCTGCAGAGCCGCAATCTGCTGGCGATGGTGCACCCGACGCTGCGCCGCCTGATGGAAGAATCGGGCGAAACGGTCAATCTGGCAGTCTTGGATACCAGCGAATATCAGGCAGTCATTATCGATCAGGTGCAATGTACGGCATTGATGCGCATGTCAGCCCCTATCGGTGGCAAATTGCCCATGCACGCCTCTGGCGCGGGCAAAGCCTTTCTGGCGACGCTTTCAGACGATCAGGTCACCAAATTGCTACATAAAAAAGGCATGCAGACCTATACGGTACACACCCTGACACCGCATAACCTGAAAGAAGGATTGGCGCAGATCCGCAAACAGGGTTTTTCGTTTGATGATGAAGAACATGCGCTCGGCCTGCGTTGCGTTGCAGCCTGTATCTTTGATGAGCACCGAGAGGCTTTTGCGGCGATCTCCATTTCCGGCCCGGTTTCACGCATCACCGACGATCGCGTAACAGAACTCGGCGCACTGGTGATACACGCAGCGAAGGAAATCAGCCTGGAATATGGTGGGGTGCGTTAACATTTCCAGCAGCCCTCACCTTGGCCAATCGGCTGAGGTGGGGAAAAACCCCTGTTGTATTTCTGTGACAACCTGTAGAGATCTTGTTTCCCTGCCAAGCAGAACCATGAAGCCGATCACAGTTAACGATCCTGTCAGCTAAAGCCGATTGCCTAAGGCAACAGGTTATCCGATATTGTTACCGATAACATGTTACCGGTAACTTACTCTGACAGTAACGACACCATCGGCAATCGCCTATCAGGGCCGCCACGTGAGGACAGAATGCTTAACGACACCTTATCCCGCGTAACACAACGCATCATCGAACGCTCAAAACCGAGCCGCACCACCTATCTGGCGCGCATCGCCGCAGACCGTTCTCACACCGTGCATCGTTCACAATTAGCCTGTGGCAATCTGGCGCACGGCTTTGCCGCCTGCCAGCCCGATGATAAAGCCGCGCTGAAAAATATGGTGCGTAGCGATATCGCTATCATCACTGCCTATAACGATATGCTTTCAGCCCACCAGCCTTACGCAAATTACCCGCAACGGCTGAAACAGGCGCTGCACAGCGTGGGGGCTATCGGCCAGGTGGCCGGTGGAGTACCCGCCATGTGCGATGGCGTCACTCAGGGGCAGGATGGCATGGAGCTTTCATTGATGAGCCGCGATGTGATCGCCATGTCCGCCGCTGTCGGGTTGGCGCATAACATGTTCGACGGTGCGCTGTTCCTCGGCATCTGCGACAAGATTGTGCCGGGGCTGGTGATGTCAGCATTGTCCTTCGGCCATTTGCCTGCGGTGTTTGTGCCTGCCGGGCCAATGAGTAGCGGCCTGCCAAATAAAGAAAAAGTGCGGGTGCGTCAGCTTTATGCCGAAGGCAAGGCCGATCGCCACGCCCTACTGGAAGCCGAGGCGGCCTCTTATCACAGTATCGGCACCTGTACCTTCTACGGCACCGCCAACACTAACCAGATGGTAATGGAAGTGATGGGCCTGCATCTGCCGGGGGCCTCCTTTATTCACCCGGACACGCCACTGCGCGATGCGCTAACCGACGCCGCCGCACGCCAGGTGACCCGGCTGACCGAAACCAGTGGCCAGTATTTACCGATCGGCCAGTTGATGGATGAAAAAGTGGTGGTTAACGGCATAGTTGCCCTGTTGGCTACCGGCGGTTCAACCAATTTAACCATGCATCTGGTCGCCATGGCGCGAGCAGCGGGCATTATCATCAACTGGGATGATTTCTCTGAGCTTTCCGATGCCGTACCGCTGTTATGCCGCATCTATCCCAATGGCCCGGCTGATATCAATCAGTTCCAAGCCGCCGGAGGCGTACAGCTGGTAGTGCGTGAGTTGCTGAAAAACGGCCTGCTGCATCAGGATGTGCATACCGTCGCCGGTTTTGGTCTTGAACGCTATACCCAGGAACCCTGGCTGGAAAATGGTCAATTGGCCTGGCGCGATGGAGCGCAACATTCGCTGGATAACAACGTGATTGCCAGCGTCGATGCGCCCTTTGAACACCACGGCGGTACCAAGGTGCTTTCCGGTAATCTTGGGCGAGCGGTGATGAAAACCTCGGCGGTACCCGCCGAGCACCAGATTATCGAAGCCCCTGCCATGGTGTTTGACAGCCAGCACGATATCGCACCCGCTTTTGCAGCCGGTAAACTGAACCAGGACTGTGTGGTGGTGGTGCGCTTCCAAGGTCCACAGGCCAACGGCATGCCGGAATTGCATAAACTGATGCCACCACTCGGGGTGCTGATGGATCGTGGCCTCAAGATCGCGTTGGTGACCGATGGCCGCCTTTCAGGTGCCTCCGGCAAAGTGCCTGCGGCGATCCACGTCACGCCAGAAGCCTATACCGGCGGGATGTTGGCAAAAGTACAAAATGGCGATCTGATCCGCGTTAATGGCCAAACCGGCGAGTTGCAACTGTTGGTGGATGCTGCGGAGTTGGCCCAACGACCCCCTTATCAACCCGATCTGAGCGCCGAACGCGTCGGCTGTGGCCGCGAACTGTTTAGTGCGTTACGCAGCCAGCTTTCCGGCGCAGAACAAGGCGCTTGCTGCATCCCCTTTTAATCATTCGTTTTGGCTCAGCCATGCTGGGCCAAAGCTTGTTCGGCAAGTAGACGTTGGCTGAAGCGGCGCTTTTTGCGGTAGGCAAACACATCTTCCACGTGCCCGTTCTTAATCCGCTGTTGCAAACCCCGCCAGTAATCCGCTTCAAACAAATCGCTGTGCATCTCTTCGAATACCTGCCGGATACGCCGATCGCCACACAGGAAATGGCGAAACTCTTCTGGAAAAACATCGTTCGGTGAGATGCTGTACCAAGGTTCACTGGCCATTTCATCTTCCGGGTAACGCGGCGGTGGGATATCGCGAAAATTCACCTCGGTCATGTAGCAAATCTCGTCATAGTCGTAGAACACGACGCGCCCGTGGCGGGTGACACCGAAGTTTTTAAACAGCATGTCGCCAGGGAAGATATTCGCCGCCGCCAGTTGCTTAATCGCATTACCGTATTCTTCTATTGCATCATGCAGTTGCTGTTCGTTGGCCAGCTCCAGATACAAATTCAGCGGCGTCATCTTCCGTTCCATATACAGATGCTTGATGACCACGCGATCGCCGAGATCTTCCAGCTTTTCCGGTACTTCCTGTTGGAGTTCCGCCCACAGTTCCGGGCTGAGCCGCGCCTTATCCACCACAAAATTCTCATACTCCTGCGTATCCGCCATGCGACCAACGCGATCGTGTTCCTTCACCAACTGGTAACAGGCCATTACCTGAGCCTGCGTGACCTCTTTCTGCGGGGCAAATTCATCCTTGATCACCTTAAACACCCGATCAAAAGACGGCAGGGTAAACACCAGCATCACCATACCTTTCACGCCCGGCGCAATAATGAACTGTTCCTGCGACCCCGCCATAAAGGTCAGGTATTCGCGATAACATTCCGTTTTGCCGTGCTTCTGGCAGCCGATCGCCATGTACAGTTCGGCAGTCGTTTTGCCCGGCAGGATCTCACGCAGCCATTCCACCATTGCGGCAGGCAGCGGTGCATAAACCATAAAGTAAGAACGGGCGAAACCAAATACGATGCTGGCCTCGGCTTTGCTGGTCAGGCAGGTATCAATAAACAAGGCACCGGAATCGCTGCGATGGATCGGCAACAGGAACGGATAAACACCGTCTGCCAGCCGCAGTTTGCCCACCAACCAGGCGGCTTTATTACGATAAAACAGCTCATTAGCAACCTGGAGCGTCGCCCCGGCCAGTTGCTCAGGGTTGAAGTCCCGCTGCAATGTCTGAGTGATATAACCGATATCACGTGGCAGATCCTCCCACGCCAGCCGCAGCGGCAGATCGCTCAGCAAGCTATGCAACATGGCGGCCATATCACCATGAGGCATAAAATTACGCGACAATGGCCGTGGGATATCTCGAAAACGTTGCTCGGGCTGTGAACTGAATACAAACAGCTTATCCGGGGTTAAATCACGGTGTTTAAACAGGCGGCAATAAACCGAATTAAAAAAACTCTCGGCAATTTCAAAACGCGGGTAATCCGGCAGCAATTCGGTGTACACCGCCTTCACCCGGTTGGGGAAGTCCGCATCGTAATAGCGTTGCCCGGTGATACATTTCAACTGTTCCACCACCAGGCCCACATGGTGATCGTAAAGATGGATACGCTTCTTCATCGCCTGCTGCACGGCAGGCCAATCAGCCTGCTCAAAGCGCTGCTGCGCCCCGGCAGTGACTTCCAGAAAGCGACCATATTGTGCATCAAATCCCTGCAAGATCGTCTGCGCGATTAACAATTCCCGTTTTGCCACCATCGTTCCCCTCCTGCCCACGAGGCAGAGCCTGCAAATGCAGGCTCTGAATGACACATTGCTACTACGGTGAGATTAGAACTGCTGTTCTTCAGTCGATCCGGTCAGCGCGGTAACGGAAGAAGCTCCGCCCTGAATCACCGTGGTGACTTTATCGAAGTAGCCAGTGCCCACTTCCTGCTGATGCGAGGCAAAGGTATACCCACGTTCAACTGCCGCGAACTCCGGCTGCTGCACTTTTTCGACGTAGTGCTTCATACCTTCGCCACGGGCGTAGGCGTGTGCCAGATCGAACATGTTGAACCACATGCTGTGAATACCGGCCAAGGTGATGAACTGGTATTTGTAACCCATGGCAGACAGTTCGTCCTGGAAGCGAGCGATAGTCTGATCGTCCAGGTTCTTCTGCCAGTTAAAGGACGGTGAGCAGTTGTAGGCCAGCAGCTTGCCGGGGAATTTGGCATGAATGGCATCGGCAAAACGCTTCGCCGCCGCCAAGTCTGGGGTCGAAGTCTCACACCACACCAGGTCGGCGTAAGGAGCGTAAGCCAAGCCACGGCTGATTGCCTGTTCAATACCGGCATGGGTACGGAAGAAACCTTCAACGGTGCGCTCACCGGTCACAAAAGCGCTGTCATACGGATCGCAATCAGAAGTCAGCAAATCTGCCGCATCAGCATCGGTACGCGCAATCAGCAGGGTCGGCACGCCGAGCACATCCGCCGCCAGACGTGCAGCCACCAGTTTCTGAATCGCTTCCTGCGTCGGCACCAATACTTTACCGCCCATATGGCCGCATTTTTTCACTGCTGCCAGTTGGTCTTCAAAGTGAACCCCGGCAGCACCGGCTTCGATCATCGCTTTCATCAGCTCGAACGCATTCAGCACGCCACCAAAACCGGCTTCCGCATCGGCTACGATCGGCAGGAAATAGTCGGTATAACCTTTGCTACCCGGCTCAATCTGGTTAGCCCATTGGATCTGATCGGCACGGCGGAAGGTATTATTGATACGCTCAACCACCGCCGGGACAGAATCCACCGGATACAGCGACTGATCAGGGTACATGGCGGAGGCGGTATTCGCATCCGCAGCTACCTGCCAACCCGACAGATAAATCGCTTCTACGCCCGCTTTCGCCTGCTGCAAAGCTTGGCCACCGGTCAGTGCACCTAAGCTGTTGACGTACCCTTTGCGTGATTTACCGTGCAGCAGTTCCCACAACTTGGCCGCACCGTTTTGCGCCAGCGTGCATACCGGGTTAACTGAACCGCGCAGGTTGATCACATCTGCGGCACTGTAAGGGCGGGTAATCCCTTCCCAACGTGCTGATTTCCATTCCTGTTCCAGTTGTTGGATCTGTTGGGTACGAGAGGTTGTCATATTTTTATCCTTTGCAATTAATGTAGGGTTAATAGTCAGGAACGGTTTATCAGGCCAAGAGTTCGTAGCCGGGTAGAGTCAGGAAATCGATCAGTTCATCTTGCGTAGTAATACGCTCCATCAGGTGCGTCGCTTCTTCAAAGCGGCCAGCGCTGTAGCGCGCCTCACCCAATTCTTCACGCACCACCAACATTTCTTCTTTCAGCATTTGACGGAACAGCGCTTTGGTCACCAGTTGGCCGTTACTGAGGCTCTTTTCATGGTGGATCCACTGCCAGATAGAGGTTCGGGAAATTTCAGCAGTGGCCGCATCTTCCATCAGGCCATAAATCGGCACGCAGCCATTGCCAGAGATCCAGGCTTCGATGTACTGCACCGCAACACGGATATTGGCGCGCATCCCCGCTTCTGTACGCTCACCCTCACAAGGCTCCAGCAGTTGAGCGGCAGTGATCGGCGCGTCCTGCTCACGCAGTACTTCCAACTGATTGCGGCGATCGCCCAAGATGCGATCGAAAACCTCCATCACCGTATCGGCTAAGCCCGGATGTGCCACCCAAGTACCGTCGTGGCCGTTAGTGGCTTCCAGCTCTTTGTCTGCCCGTACCTTAGCGAGCACGATGGCATTCTGCTCTGCATCTTTGCTCGGGATAAATGCCGCCATTCCCCCCATCGCAAAAGCCCCACGCTTATGACAGGTTTTGATCAGCAAGCGTGAATAAGCACTGAGGAAAGGTTGGGTCATGGTGACGGATTGGCGATCCGGCAGCACACGCTCACCGTGGTTCTTCAGCGTTTTGATATAACTGAAAATGTAATCCCAACGGCCACAGTTCAACCCGACGATATGATCGCGTAGGTGATAGAGGATTTCGTCCATCTGGAAGACGGCAGGCAAAGTCTCGATCAGCACGGTCGCTTTGATCGTACCGCGTGGCAGTTCGAAGCGATCTTCGGTAAAGCTGAACACGTCACTCCACCAAGCCGCTTCCTGCCAAGACTGGGTTTTCGGCAGATAGAAATACGGGCCGCTGCCCTTTGCCAGTAACTGGCGATAGTTATGGAAAAAGTACAAAGCAAAATCGAACAGTCCACCGGGAATGGCTTCACCTTGCCACTGCACATGTTTCTCTGGCAAGTGCAGGCCGCGCACACGAGCAATCAATACCGCTGGGTTCGGTTTGAGCTGGTAAATCTTGCCAGCTTCATTGGTATAAGAAATGGTGCCGTTCACCGCGTCGTGCAGATTGATTTGCCCCTCGATCACTTTGTCCCAGCTTGGGGCCAGCGAATCTTCGAAATCGGCCATAAATACTTTGACGTTGGCGTTCAATGCGTTGATCACCATCTTGCGTTCAACCGGGCCAGTAATCTCGACCCGGCGATCGCGTAAGTCTTCTGGAATGCCACGGATTTTCCAGCTTCCGTTACGAATGGAATCAGTTTCCGAAATAAATCCCGGCAAACCACCGCGATCGATGCTCTCCTGCCAGCAGACGCGCGTGGCCAATAGCTTATTGCGCTGTGGAGTAAACTTTACCACCAGTTCCGCCAGGAATTCGACCGCGTCATCCGTCAATACCTGCCGCTCAGCCGCGCTGAAAACCCGCGTAAACGTTAACTCCGTGCCAGCCATCTGTTGCATCATTGTCTTGCTCCTTCCCCATCATTCCGTACTGCCATTGCTGGCGGTACGAAGTATTATTATCGGAAACCACAGCAATTCAGGGTGAACATACAACCTCTTATTGGTTAGATATCAGCCCTTTTGACTCTAGAATAACCAACAAAAATTAAAAATCAAAAACGATTTCCATTATTTTATTAAATATTTATTTAACCTTTTATTATCAATAAATTACAAAAAATATCATTATTAACAAACAAGGAAAGCAGTTCCGACAATACAGATTTATGCTGTATCAATTTGTTTTAAAAGGATTAATGTCAGATAGGGGATTGGAAAGTACCGAGGAGAGCAGCAGAACAAACAGAGGTGGCCTCGATTCAGCCACCATGTCAGGGAGGAAGGTTACTCTAGGGTAGGATTCATATGACGCAGATCGAACGGGGTGATCTGGTAAACGTAGTAATTCAGCCAGTTGGAAAACAGCAGGTGCCCATGGCTACGCCATGAAGCTTTGGGGGGCAGTTCAGGATTGTCTTCAGGGAAGTAATTCAGCGGAACGCTCGGGTTAAGCCCAGCATCATGGTCACGAAAATACTCGCCCGCCAGCGTCAACGTATCATACTCAGGGTGCCCGGTAACAAACGCCAGGCGCTTGTCGCGGCTTGCAAACAGATAGGCACCAGCCTCATCAGACTCGGCCATAATATCCAGATCGGTATACTGACGGATGATTTCAGTCGGGAAGTCGGCATAGCGCGAATGTGGAGCCAGAAAGGTTTCATCAAAACCACGGGTCAGCAAGGCATGCTGCTGCAGCGTCTGATGCTGATACACCCCAGAGAGCTTTACCTCCCTGGTCATCTTCGGAATACCATACAGGATGTTTAACGCCGCCTGTACCGCCCAACAGACAAACAGCGTGGAAGTAACGTGGTTCTTTGCCCAGTCGATTACACGCTCGATCTGCGGCCAATAGGCCACATCACAGAAATCAATGAGGCCCAGAGGTGCACCAGTGACGATTAAACCATCAAAGTTGTCATCCTGAATATCTTCAAAATTGCAGTAGAAATTGTTCAGATGCTCGGCAGGCGTGTTCTTCGATTCACGACTGTCGATACGCAGCAATTGAATATCGATCTGCAGCGGAGAATTAGAAAGCAGGCGTAGAAACTGGTTCTCCGTCTCGATCTTTTTTGGCATCAGATTGAGGATAAGCACTTTTAACGGCCTGATTTCCTGTGTTTTTGCTCGTGAGGATGTCATCACAAAGACATTCTCATTACGCAAAAAACTCACTGCAGGTAACTCATCAGGAACACGAATCGGCATTGTCTCACCCTCACATATCCATTTATACGTTTAGACTTCTAGATGCCTGAAGATAGCGTTTTTTTATCACCATGTCGAGTCTTCAACTGGCAGGTGAAAATGTTTCATCGCTAAAGGGAAGATTGAGTTCAAAATATGAATTTGGCAAATCAATAAAAGCAAAAAGGCCATCCTTGCGGATGGCCTCTCGGCTTAATTGATGCTTGGCAGTGTCCTACTCTCGCATGGGGAGACCCCACACTACCATCGGCGCTACGGCGTTTCACTTCTGAGTTCGGCATGGGGTCAGGTGGGACCACCGCGCTATTGCCGCCAAGCAAATTCTTTAATTCTTTTCTGCCAAACTTCTAAACCACTTCAATAAAGTGGTGCTGATACCCAGAGTCGAACTGGGGACCTCACCCTTACCAAGGGTGCGCTCTACCAACTGAGCCATATCAGCACACAAATTTGATGCCTGGCAGTGTCCTACTCTCGCATGGGGAGACCCCACACTACCATCGGCGCTACGGCGTTTCACTTCTGAGTTCGGCATGGGGTCAGGTGGGACCACCGCGCTATTGCCGCCAGGCAAATTCTTTCTCATTCCAGCCGTTACATCACATACTCCTCTCTCGTATGCACGCAACCACCAGAACCAATCTCGGAACATCCGCTGAAAATCA
>NZ_JQEI01000011.1 GCF_000743355.1 Serratia sp. Ag1 | reverse complement strand
TGGCACGTTAGCCAAAACAATAGAGGAGAAAAACACAGAAAACTGAATGCTACAAGCGGACATCAGAAATGAGGAAAACCGGACAAAATAAATGTGGAAAAGCGGTCATTAGGCGGTGGTTTTGACACATGCTCTCGCCGGGCTTTCATTCGAGTTGCCGGTATGGTCCATAGTGCTTTTTCTAAGTCGAATTCAGACCACTCTGCTTCTGTAACTTCTGCGGGGCGCGCCAGCGTCCACCACATCAACCACATGCAATAGTTAACCTGGTATGTGCCACGGCTGTTATCGAAGTTGCTTAATAGCTTCCCGATTTGCTGCTGATTTAATGCCTGCTTATGCTGAGTTTTATTTGCTGGAATTGCTTTGCGTACAGGCCAGACGGGATCGCTATCTGCTCTTAGAGTAGCTACAGCCAACTCAAAAACAGATGAGATGGTACGTCTGGCTTCAGCGGCGACGGTAGGTGCCCCGCGTTTCGCTGTTTCTTGTAGTATTTTCAAAATGTGATGGGGTGTGATTTCCCTAACAGGGAGCCGACCAATTGACGGGAATACTACGCGCTCAAGCATATCAAGGCGGCGTATTTTGGTGATTTCCGCCCAGTCCTTCATCTGCAACCACTCTTTGGCGATGAGCTCAAAAGTGTTGGATGCATCGTTAACCTTGCGGATTTTGTCTAACTGCCTTGCTTGTGCAGGGTTGATTCCTTCCATAACCTGTTTGCGTGCCAGTTCACATTTTTCTCGCGCTTCGCCAAGTTTCACCGTTGGATATTCACCCAGCGCAAACATGCTGGATTTGCCGCTAAGTTTGAACCGATAACGCCATGCTTTCTTGCCGTTGGGTTTAACTTCGAGATACAGGCCGTTGAAGTCGTTGAGTCGATAGAGTTTTTCTTTCGGTTTAGCAGTGCGGCATTGTACATCAGTGAGCATAACGTATCCTTGTACATTTCTTATACCGTTATTGTACTCACCTAAAGCGGAGATGGGAACTGATTGTACTCACCTACGTACTCATTTTTTACTGCGCTTTCATGAAATCACGTGAGACGACATAAAAACAAAAATCCACGCAATTCCGTGGATTTTATAAGGTTTATTGGCCTTTATGACTCGTCATGAGATGTCATGCGACGAGCAAAACCATTTAGACGTTAAACAGGAAGTTCATTACATCGCCATCTTTAACGATATAGTCTTTACCTTCCGAACGCATTTTACCGGCCTCTTTAGCACCTTGTTCACCTTTGTAGGCAATAAAGTCTTCAAAAGAGATGGTCTGTGCGCGGATAAAGCCTTTTTCAAAATCGGTGTGGATCTTGCCTGCAGCCTGTGGCGCGGTTGCACCAACCGGGATCGTCCAGGCCCGCACTTCTTTTACACCTGCGGTGAAGTAGGTTTGTAAATTCAGCAATTCGTAACCCGCACGAATGACACGGTTTAATCCTGGCTCTTCCAATCCCAGTTCAGCCATAAACTCGGCGCGATCTTCATCTTCCAGTTCAGCAATGTCAGATTCGACAGCGGCGCAAACAGCCACAACGACGGAACCTTCCGCTGCTGCAATTTCACGCACTTTATCCAGGTATGGGTTATTCTCGAAACCGTCTTCGTTGACGTTAGCGATGTACATGGTCGGTTTCAGCGTCAGGAAGCTCAGGTAACGGATGGCGGCTTTGTCTTCAGCCGTCAGATCCAGCGCGCGCAGCATGCCAGCATTTTCTAACTGTGGCAGACATTTCTCCAGTGCTGCCAGTTCGGCTTTAGCGTCTTTGTCACCGCCTTTGGCTTTCTTCTGGACACGATGAATGGCACGTTCGCAAGTATCCAGGTCAGAGAGTGCCAACTCGGTATTGATCACTTCAATATCGTCGGCGGGATCGACCCGGTTATTGACATGGATAATGTTGTCGTTTTCAAAACAGCGCACCACGTGGCCAATTGCTTCGGTTTCGCGGATATTGGTCAGGAACTGGTTACCCAAACCTTCGCCTTTAGAAGCCCCTTTTACCAAACCTGCAATATCCACAAATTCCATGGTGGTGGGGAGAATACGCTGAGGCTTAACTATCTCGGCCAACTGATCCAGACGCGGATCGGGCATCGGCACCACACCCGTGTTAGGCTCAATGGTACAGAACGGGAAGTTGGCTGCTTCAATACCCGCTTTAGTCAACGCATTGAACAAGGTGGATTTGCCAACGTTAGGCAGACCGACAATACCGCATTTGAATCCCATGTTTATGTCACCTTAAATATCTTAGCTATCAGTGGGTTAAAACTAACCCACTGCATAAATGGTAAAGTTATCTCACTATTATACACGTAATGCGTGCTTATCTCGATCTGACAGTTGCCGGGTGTGCTGCTAACGCATTTGTATTCAGATTCGGCTGTGCATTGATTAAGCAATTAATGATCCATCAATTGGGTAGACGGTATCAAGTACAATTGTTTCATTTTTAATGAATGTTATAATGTGAAATATAATTTAACTATTCTTAAAATACGTTGTATTAATTCGGATGTACTATTGGTAACTAAGGGTATTCTGTAATTAGCCATTAAACACTAATAATTTGATGATACTATCGCAGGGTCATTTAAAATTTTAGCTTAAGAAAGTATGTGGCTCAGTAGGCCAATACTGACTCGAATTATTTAGTGTATAAAGGTGATAGTGAATTTTTTGATTAAAAATTGATCTGTTTTTATGGCTGTTGAGCGGCAAGATAATCAGGGGGAGCACTTGTCCCTACTGTTTACAAGGCCGATAGCGGCAGTAGGGTATGAAATTGAAAAGATTAAAATTTAAGCAAAATAAGAATTGTCTTGTATCGCTTTTCGTTTATATTAAATTTAGTGTAACTAGGCTACAGTTTAATCAGCAAAAAATAGCTATTTGGTTTATTTAAGATATTTCTCGCTTTGCTGAGATATTTCTCAATTATCTCCAGCAAGGAAACTTAAGAATTGTAAATTTATCAGTTGCTATTGTTGAGGTAATTTTTTTCATATAATATTCGCACATTATTTTTGATATATTAATATCCAAGGGAGAAACTATTCCATGAATGGAGTCTATGCATTTCTGGCGCCGATACTCTTATTGCTATCCGTCATATCATTTATTATTCACTTCCGTAACGAACGTAAAAAGACGTTGATTGAACGGCCTTTTCATGCAGCAAAAGAGGCGAAAGAGGGCGCAGTACCTGGCGTTACGCTACAAAGTGGTGGGCAGGCGACTCAGCCATACTGTGCGCCAAGCAAGTTTTGCCGTTTTTGCCCAATGAGAAAATAAGCCAAACGAGTGTTCTTACTCTCGTTTGGCCTTGCTGTTAGAGAGTGGCCTTAAATGTATGTAAACGGTTCATGGCTTTTGTCATGCCTTCCTGCAATAAAATCTCCGTACAACGCAGTGACTCATCAATAGCATCATCAATCAGCTTTTGCTCTGTTAACGGCGGTTTGCCAAGCACAAACCCTACGACTTTGTTTCTGTCGCCGGGGTGGCCGATACCAATGCGTAAACGATAAAAGTTCGGGGTATTGCCAAGCTTGCTTTGAATATCTTTCAAACCGTTATGGCCGCCGTTACTGCCACCCAGTTTTAGCTTGGCCACTCCCGGTGGCAAGTCTAACTCGTCGTGGGCGACCAGAATCTCTTCTGGCTGGATTCGATAAAAAGTTGCGATAGCAGCGACGGCCTTTCCACTGAGATTCATAAAGGTGGTCGGGACCAGCAACCGAACATCGTTGCCTGCCAAATTCAAGCGGGCGCTGTAGCCGAAGAATTTGCTCTCTTCCTTCAACGGTTGGTTGTGGCGCTGTGCCAATAAATCGACATACCACGCACCCGCATTGTGCCGCGTATGGGCATATTCTGCGCCCGGATTTGCCAGGCCAACAATCAATTTGATACTGCTCACGAGGGATTCACTATGATCAGGATAATGGAAAGGACGGTAGTTTACCTGTCGGCACGCTGAATGACAAAAGCCCTGATCGTGATGTTTCCCGCTTAATGGGGGCTACTGGCGCGAAAGTAGATAATACATTAGGGAAATCATTCAATTTGTTAGCTAATTTTTAGCGTTGCGTAAAGATTTGTCGATATTTATTTGTCATTTGTGAGCCTTAACGCAATACCCTTATTGTAAGAATGCCTATACTTAACTTATCGAAGTGGGTTAACAATTTGTGTGTTATCCCGAGTTGGCACATGACGCGATGGAGGTGGCATATGAAACGTAGAAACGCTGGCTTAATGGGCAACGTTCTAATGGGGTTGGGAATGGTGGTGATGGTGGTGGGTGTTGGATACTCCATTCTTGCTGAAGTTTCACAACTCAATTTGCCGCAGTTTTTTGCTCACGGTGCTGTTATGAGCATTTTCATCGGCGCACTGCTTTGGTTGGTAGGGGCGCGTATTGGTGGGCGTGAACAGGTGGCGGACCGTTATTGGTGGGTAAAACACTTTGATAAGCGTTGCAAAAACAACCAGCATCATTCATCTCATTGAGCCGCTTTGCACCAAGGAAAACCGCCAGCAAGATGGTTTAGATTAATGCATAAAAAAACCCGTTGTTGCTTGTCGCTTCAACGGGTTTTTGTTTTCTGCCAGGCTTAACCGACCGCTGCGGCGCAGGTGTTGGCTACGCCGGGCAGAAGATTAATGCTCAAACATGGCAGAGATTGACTCTTCGTTACTGATACGGCGGATGGCTTCAGCCAGCATACCGGACAGGGTCAGAGTACGGACGTTTTTCAGCGCTTTGATTTCTGCCGACAGCGGAATGGTGTCACAGACGATCACTTCATCAATCACCGAGTGCTTAATGTTTTCCACGGCGTTGCCGGAGAAGATCGGGTGCGTCGCGTAGGCGAATACGCGCTTGGCACCGCGTTCTTTCAACGCTTCAGCCGCTTTACACAAAGTACCGCCGGTATCAATCATATCGTCGACCAGCACACAGTCACGGCCCGCAACGTCACCAATAATGTGCATCACTTGAGAAACGTTTGCGCGCGGGCGACGTTTATCAATGATAGCCATATCGGTATCGTTCAGCAGTTTGGCGATGGCGCGAGCGCGCACAACACCACCGATATCAGGGGAAACCACAATCGGGTTCTCCAGATTCTGTTGCAGCATGTCTTCCAGCAGGATCGGGCTGCCAAATACGTTATCTACCGGGACATCAAAAAAGCCTTGGATCTGCTCAGCATGCAGATCCACCGTCAGTACGCGGTCAACCCCGACACTGGAGAGGAAATCAGCAACAACTTTGGCTGTGATTGGCACGCGGGCGGAACGCACACGGCGATCCTGGCGGGCATAACCGAAGTAAGGGATAACAGCAGTAATACGACCTGCGGAGGCGCGACGCAGGGCATCAACCATAACAACCAGTTCCATCAGGTTGTCGTTGGTCGGTGCACAGGTGGACTGGATGATGAAAATATCACCGCCGCGTACGTTTTCGTTGATTTGCACGCTCACTTCGCCGTCGCTAAAACGACCTACAGCGGCGTCACCAAGGCTGGTGTACAAACGGTTGGCAATACGTTGTGCTAGTTCCGGGGTGGCGTTACCAGCAAAAAGCTTCATATCAGGCACGAGAAGAACCTCAGGCTTGCGTCCAGAGAAGATATTGTCATACGGCCTTCGCCAAGGGGCAGTTGGCGACACCGACGCAATAACCATACGGGTAAGTAAAACTAAATTGAACCGCAGGCAGCGCCGAGATGGCAGGGTTTAGTGTAAATAACCCTGCGCAGCGAAACGTTGAGCTACGACTCAGACTGCCCTGAACGGATGCGATGTAGTGGTGAAACGTTAACGCCACGCGCTACAAATCCACGCAACCAGGCCGGGGCTTGATTTAACACCTGAAGGGCGGCGGGCTCGGAGTCGAATTCTGCAAACACACAAGCACCTGTGCCAGTCAGGCGTGACGGCGCATATTGTAACAGCCATGAAAGAAGCTGTTCAACCTCGCGAAAACGTTTTCTTGCAATCGGTTCGCAATCATTTGCGTATGGAGCCTGTAAGAGGGCACTCAGTGGGCGAATTGGGGTGTCTCTTTTTAATTCAGGGTCGGCAAAAATGACGGGCGTAGGGATACTGACGCCAGGGTGGGCCACCAAATACCACTTTTCTGCCGGATTTGCCGGTTGCAGTTGTTCGCCGATGCCTTCAGCAAACGCCGCATGCCCACGCACAAATACCGGTACATCGGCCCCGAGATCCAGCCCCAACGCTGCCAACTGCTCGTCGCACAAGCCGCAATGCCACAATTCATTCAGTGCAACCAGCACCGTGGCCGCGTTGGATGAACCGCCCCCCAACCCGCCCCCCATCGGCAGGCGTTTTTCAATGCGGATATCAGCGCCACGCGGCGGCGTATCTATGGCGTGGGTAGTGCAGTATTGCTGTAACAAACGGGCGGCACGCACGATCAGGTTTTGTTCATCTGGCACGCCCGCAACTGGCGTCAATAGCTGGATCTGGTCATCCTGGCGTGGTTCGATGGTCAAGGTATCGCCGTAATCCAGGAATTGAAACAGTGTCTGTAGTTGGTGGTAGCCGTCAGCGCGACGGCCAGTGACATAAAGAAACAGATTAAGTTTTGCCGGAGAGGGCCATTGGTGAATCATTTAAGCGTCCAATTATCCATTTTCAGCTTGATGCGCTGGTCACCCTGTTGCAGTTCAAGGCGGCTTGGCAACGGCGGTTGCTGATCGGAATCGTAATCCTGATAAGTCACCGTCCAGGTGAGAGCGCCCTGCTGATAGGTCAGCTTGCTCAGGCGGTACTGATCGTCGAGGGTGAAGTCAGTGGCTTCTCCTGGCAAACCTAACATCCATTGGCGCAGGTTGTTCAAAGGAATGGCCATCCCGGTCAGCTTGCGGATCATCTCTTCCGCATCGTTGCTGGTGTAGCGCTTGCCTTGGCTATCACTCAACTGAACCACTTCTTTCTGTACGTTAAGTTCTAACTCGGTGCTGCCCAGCGGGTTGGTTAACAACAGCCGGTAGCGATCGGGGGTATATTGTTGCCAGAAGAAGCGGGCGTAGACTTTTTTCTGATCGGACAGATAGGCGAAAGCGCCACGGGTCTGATACTGCTCGAGCTGCTGCACAGCCTGCTCGTGCGCCCGCCACTGTGGTGAGGTTGGGCTGGTGGCAGGGCCGCTCGGTTTGAACAGCGTACAGGCGCTCAGCAGCAGGCTGGCCAACGGGAGCAGGCGAAGCAAATTAACTTTGCGGATAGGCATAACTTTTTGTTGTCCTTTTGTCCTTACGGGCGGGTCGAGCGAAACCAGTTCTTTGCTACTCAGGTTCACGGTAAACCCTGGCGTCGGCAATGTTACTCAACATCTCACATCAAGGAAATAACTATACTAGCGATTGATTGGAAGATGCGGTTGTTGCTTTTATTGAGGTCGAGCATCAAGTAGAATGCCACTTAATGAAAACCCGTACCAAGATAAGTATTACTCGAAGCAATGACCCTGCTCGCGTTAGGTATTAATCACAAAACCGCACCGGTTTCTCTGCGAGAACGGGTAACCTTCTCCCCAGAGTCGATCGAACAAGCGCTGACTAGCCTGCTCCAACAGCCGTTGGTGCGGGGCGGTGTTGTATTATCTACCTGCAACCGTACCGAACTGTACCTCAGCGTAGAGCAACAGGAACACCTGCGCGAGCAGTTGATCAATTGGCTATGTGAATACCATCATTTGCGCCCGGAAGACGTCAGCAAAAGTGTGTATTGGCACCAGGGGGATGAGGCGGTCAGCCATTTGATGCGCGTCGCCAGTGGCCTGGATTCATTGGTATTGGGTGAACCGCAAATTCTTGGGCAGGTCAAAAAAGCCTTTGCTGACTCGCAACGCGGCCAATCACTTTCTGGCGAACTTGAACGCCTGTTCCAAAAATCCTTCTCGGTTGCCAAACGCGTCCGCACTGAAACTGAAATCGGTGCCAGCGCAGTTTCGGTCGCCTTTGCCGCCTGCGCCTTGGCACGTCAGATTTTCGAGTCTCTGGCCGAACTGAACGTGTTGCTGGTGGGGGCTGGTGAAACCATCGAACTGGTGGCACGCCATCTGCGTGAGCACAAAGTCAAGCATATGATTATCGCCAATCGCACCCGCGAACGCGCCCAGCTATTGGCGAAAGAAGTGGGGGCGGAGGTGATTACTCTGCCGGAGATCGATGAACGCTTGGCAGACGCCGATATTATCATCAGCTCTACCGCCAGCCCGCTGCCGATTATCGGTAAAGGCATGGTGGAGCGCGCCCTGAAAGCACGCCGCAATCAGCCGATGCTGTTGGTGGACATCGCGGTACCGCGTGATATTGAACCTGAAGTCGGCAAACTGGCGAACGCCTATCTGTACAGCGTGGACGATCTGCACGCTATTATTCAGAACAACCTGGCACAGCGTCAGGCGGCGGCGGTGCAGGCGGAGTCGATCGTTGAGCAGGAAAGCATCAATTTTATGGCCTGGTTGCGTTCGCAGGGCGCGACGGAGACCATTCGTGATTACCGTTCGCAGGCCGAACAGGTTCGTCTGGAAATGGAATCGAAAGCGCTGTCTGCCATTGCGCAGGGGGCGGACGTTGAGTTGGTTATTCAGGAACTGACTCGCAAATTGACCAATCGTCTCATTCATGCTCCCACCAAATCCCTCCAACAGGCCGCCAGCGATGGCGACATGGAGCGGTTGCACATTTTACGCGACAGCCTCGGGCTGGATTAGCTTAGTTTTCTCTCATTAACGGGGTTTAAAACCACGCATGAAGCCTTCTATTGTTGCCAAACTGGAAGCGTTACAAGAGCGCCATGAAGAAGTACAGGCGCTGCTCGGCGATGCCGGGGTTATTGCCGATCAGGATCGGTTTCGCGCATTGTCGCGTGAATACGCGCAGTTGACCGATGTCAGCCGCTGTTTCCTGGAATGGCGTCAGGTGCAGGAGGATTTAGCAACGGCAGAAATGATGCTGGACGATCCAGAAATGCGTGAAATGGCGCAGGATGAGCTGAAGCAGGCTAAAACCGTTGCTGAAGAGCTGGAACAGCAGTTGCAGGTTTTACTGTTGCCGAAAGATCCAGACGATGAGCGCAGTTGCTTTTTGGAAGTGCGTGCAGGCACGGGCGGCGACGAAGCGGCTATTTTCGCAGGCGATCTGTTCCGCATGTACAGCCGTTATGCCGAAATGCGCCGCTGGCGCGTGGAGATCATGAGTGCCAACGAAGGTGAACACGGTGGTTACAAAGAGGTGATCGCCAAGGTTTCTGGTGATGGTGTTTATGGCCAGTTGAAATTTGAATCGGGTGGGCACCGCGTGCAGCGCGTGCCGGAAACCGAGTCGCAGGGCCGTATTCATACTTCTGCCTGCACCGTAGCCGTGATGCCAGAAATACCGGAAGCCGAACTGCCAGAGATTAACCCCAGCGAACTGCGCATTGACACCTTTCGTTCCTCCGGTGCCGGTGGTCAGCACGTTAACACCACCGATTCGGCGATCCGTATTACTCACTTGCCAACCGGCATTGTAGTGGAATGTCAGGACGAGCGTTCGCAGCATAAGAACAAAGCCAAAGCGATGTCGGTGCTCGGTGCGCGTATCCGTGCTGCCGAAATGGCGAAACGCCAGCAGGCAGAAGCGTCAACCCGGCGCAACCTGTTGGGCACGGGCGATCGTTCTGACCGTAACCGCACCTACAATTTCCCGCAGGGGCGCGTGACCGATCACCGCATCAACCTGACGCTTTACCGCTTGGATGAAGTGATGGAAGGTAAGCTGGACATGCTGATTCAGCCGATCGTGCAGGAATATCAGGCTGATCAGTTGGCTGCGCTGTCGGCAGAGCCTGAGTAATGGATTATCAAACCTGGCTGAAGGCCGCCGTTGCCCGCCTGACGGCGAGTGAAAGCGCCAGGCGTGATGCGGAAATTCTGTTGGGTTTTGTGACCGGGCGTGCCCGCACGTTCCTGATGGCGTTTGGCGAAACCCTGCTGACGCCGCAGCAAACCGAGCAACTGGCCACGTTGTTGGCACGCCGTGAACGCGGTGAACCGGTAGCCTATCTGGTGGGGGAGCGGGAGTTTTGGTCGTTGCCGCTCTCGGTGTCGCCCGCCACCCTGATCCCACGCCCGGATACTGAATGCCTGGTGGAGCTGGCGCTAGAGCGTTTGCCCGCCGAGCCTTGTGCGATCCTCGATTTGGGCACGGGCACTGGCGCGATCGCGTTGGCGCTGGCCAGTGAGCGCCCGGATTGTCAGGTAATTGGGATCGATCTGCAACCTGGGGCAGTCACTCTGGCGCAGCATAATGCGCAGAAATTAGCGATCGGTAACGCTTCTTTCATGCAGGGTAGTTGGTTTACGCCGGTTGCTGGGCAGCGGTTTGCGCTGATCGCCAGTAATCCGCCTTATATTGATGCCACCGATCCTCATCTGGCACAGGGGGATGTGCGCTTTGAACCCAGCAGCGCACTGGTTGCCGACCAGAACGGGCTGGCAGATCTGGCGCTAATCGCACAGCAAGCGCTTGATCACCTGCAGCCACAGGGTTGGTTGTTGCTGGAGCATGGCTGGCAGCAAGGGGAAAGCGTGAGGGCGTTATTGAAGGAAGCAGGATTTAAAGCTATTGAAACCTGCCGCGACTATGGCGGCAACGATCGCGTGACTTTAGGCCAGAAATCATAATAAAGATAAGGAACCCGCATGGCAGCTTACATGGCGTTAAAACACCTGCATTTATTGACGGTAACTATCAGTATTATCTTGTTTATACTGCGCTTCTTCTGGAAATGGCGCGACTCGGCTATGATGCAGAAACGTTGGGTAAAGATAACGCCTCATATCAATGATACGCTGCTGTTGCTCACCGGGATTGCGCTGGTGGTCATGCTCAAGCTTTACCCGTTATTGAGTATGGACTCCTGGCTGACCGAGAAATTGTTTGGCGTTATTCTCTACATCCTGCTTGGCTACGTCGCATTGAGCAAGAAAACCAAGAACTGGACTAAACGCACGCTGGCGTTTGTACTGGCTTTGGGCTGTCTGTACCTGATCATTAAACTTGCCACGACGAAAATACCGTTTCTGATGGGATACCTATGAGTAGCATTGCTGATTTCGAATTTAACACCTCACCTTTGAGTGATGGGGTGATCCTGGTGTCGCAGGCCATCCGGCGCGATTTTCCTGCGGCGGAAGTGGCGCGCAGGTTGCAGCAACTGGCTGATGAAGCGCGAACCGCCATCCCGGACGATCTCAATCAGGAGCAGCAACTGGATGCGCTCATTGAGCTGTTTTTCAAAACCTGGGGCTTTGGTGGTGCCAGCGGTGTCTATCGTCTGTCAGATGCGATCTGGCTGGATAAAGTGTTGGATGCACGGCAGGGTACGCCAGTCTCGTTAGGGACGATTTTCCTCTATATTGCGCAACAGATTGACATCCCGCTGATGCCGGTAATTTTCCCCACGCAGTTAATCCTGCGCGCCGATTGGCTGGATGAAGATATGTGGTTAATCAACCCGCTGAACGGTGAAACGTTGAACGAACATCAGTTGGAAGTCTGGCTCAAAGGCAACCTGGGGTTGGGGGCGGAACTGGAGGATGACGATCTGTATGAGTCAGAAAACATCCTGGTGGTGCGCAAGATGCTGGACACGCTGAAAGCCGCACTGATGGAAGAGAAGCAGATGGAACTGGCGCTGCGAGCCAGTGAAGCCGTGCTGAGCTTTGATCCCGATGACCCGTATGAAATCCGCGATCGCGGGTTGATCTACGCACAACTGGAGTGCAACCACATTGCGATCTCCGATCTCAACTATTTTGTTGAGCAGTGCCCTGAAGATCCGATCAGTGAAGTGATTAAAATCCAGATCCACGCGATTGAAATGAAGCAGGTTACGCTGCACTAATTAATTCCGATTTATTTTTAAGAAGGGCGCAAGCATGAAACAGAAAGTGGTTAGCATTGGTGACATCAAGGTAGCGAATGACCTGCCGTTTGTGCTGTTTGGCGGGATGAACGTGCTCGAGTCACGCGATTTAGCGATGCGCATCTGCGAACACTATGTCACTGTGACGCAGAAATTGGGCATTCCTTACGTTTTTAAAGCGTCATTCGATAAAGCCAACCGTTCTTCCATCCACTCCTATCGTGGCCCTGGTTTGGAAGAAGGGATGAAAATCTTTCAGGAAATCAAAAGTACCTTCGGCGTGAAAGTGATCACCGATGTGCATGAAGTCGCACAGGCGCAGCCGGTTTCTGAAGTGGTCGATGTCATCCAGTTGCCTGCTTTCCTGGCTCGCCAGACCGATTTGGTTGAAGCGATGGCGAAAACCGGTGCGGTGATCAACGTTAAAAAACCGCAGTTCGTCAGCCCGGGTCAGATGGGGAACATCGTCGATAAATTCAAAGAAGGCGGTAATGACCAAGTGATCTTGTGCGATCGCGGCAGCAACTTTGGTTACGACAACCTGGTGGTCGACATGCTGGGCATCAACGTGATGAAGAATGTGACCGGTGGCCATCCGGTGATCTTTGACGTGACCCACGCGTTGCAAACCCGCGATCCGTTTGGCGCTGCATCCGGTGGCCGCCGTGCGCAGGTGACCGAACTGGCGCGTGCCGGTATGGCTGTTGGCTTGGCAGGGCTGTTTATTGAAGCGCATCCAGAACCGAACAGCGCCAAATGTGACGGCCCGTCGGCGTTGCCGCTGGATAAACTGGAACCTTTCCTGATGCAGATGAAGGCTATTGACGATCTAGTGAAAAGCTTCCCTGAACTGGATACCAGCAACTAAATTGTGGTGGTAAATCCAGCGAAGAGGCCCGGCAATCTGTCGGGCCTTTCTGTTTATTGCGTGGCAAGTGCGGCCAGCGCTTCTGGCAGCGTAGGGTAGAAATGCAATTTCCCTTCGATGGGTTGCATACGCGCGCGCGCCAGCGTTTTCAACGGTTGGAAGGGAATGTCGGTAATGACCAACTGTTTACCAGTATGTAAGGTGTCGATATAGCGTTGCAGAGCGTGCAACCCACCGGCATCAAGCACCGGCACCGCATCCCATTGCAGCACCACGGTATGATAATTCTCGCTGCGCGACAGTAATTCGCTAAAGATACGTTCGGCAGCGGCGAAGAACAGTGGCCCGTTGACGCGCATCACCAGAATGCCATTTTCTGCACTCAGCTCACTCAAACGCGTCATGCGCGCAATGCGGCGCATAAACAGCAGCGAAGCGAGCACGATACCGACGGTAATGGCGATCACCATATCGAACATCACCGTCAAGGACATACACAACAACATCACCAGAATGTCGTCTTTCGGTGCCCGGCGCAGCAGATAAATCACCTTGTGCGCCTCACTCATGTTCCACGCCACTATCAGTAGCAATGCGGCCATCGCAGCCAGCGGCAGATAAGACAGCCAAGGTGCCAGCACCAATAAAGCCAGCAAAACCAGCAAGGAGTGAATGATGGCCGAGATTGGCGACGTTGCCCCGGCACGCACGTTGGCGGCGGAACGGGCAATTGCCGCCGTAGCGGTAATACCGCCAAAGAACGGTGCAATAATGTTGCCTGCCCCCTGACCAATCAGTTCGGTGTTGGAATGGTGTTTTTTGCCGGTCATGCCATCCAGCACTACTGCGCATAAAAGTGATT
Source organism: Serratia sp. Ag1 (assembly GCF_000743355.1). GTDB lineage: Bacteria > Pseudomonadota > Gammaproteobacteria > Enterobacterales > Enterobacteriaceae > Chania. The sequence goes on along the minus strand of NZ_JQEI01000011.1, from coordinate 172,087 downwards.
CGATAGCCCCGAGCATCGCCATCGAGAACGCCGCAGGTAGCAGCGCGGAAAGTAGATGCCAACTCAGTTCGATCTGCTTGCCGCCGCTGGCGGGGAGATCCCAGGGTAAGACCCACTGCGGCAGAATCGGCGGGATCCCCTGGCCCTGGCTACCATCGGCCAGTTGGAAGCTGAAACGGGAACCAATGGTGGCGACCTGATGATCAAACAGGGTCAATATCGCCATGATCGCGGTGCCTGCCAGCAAAGCGGGCAGGTGACCGGGTATCCGCAACCCCAATCGGGGCCAGAGAACCAGAATCAGCAGAGTGACAACGCCGATCAGCGTATCACCAAAGTCCAGGCTGGGCAGCGCGTGCAGCAGCGCAGAGACTTTGCCGACGTAATTCTCCGGTACTTCGGCCAAGGCGAGCCCAAAGAAATCCTTCACCTGCATGGTGGCAATCGTAATCGCAATCCCGGAGGTGAAACCGAGCGTGACCGACAGCGGAATATATTCGATCAACCGCCCGAGGCGTGCCAACCCCATCAGCAGCAGGAACAGGCCAGAAATCATGGTGGCAATCAACAGGCCAGAAAGCCCGAACTGCTGCGAAACCGGGTATAAAATAACGACAAAAGCGGCGGTAGGGCCAGAGACGCTAAAGCGTGAGCCACCGCTGACGGCAATGACGATGCCAGCAATTGCGGAAGTATAAAGCCCGTATTGTGGCGGAACGCCGCTGGCAATCGCCAGTGCCATTGCCAGCGGAATGGCGATAATACCGACGGTTACCCCGGCAATCGCATCTTTCAGCAGGCGTTGAAGTGAGTAGGGTTCCCGCCAACAGGCGTCAATTAGCGCGCTAAAAGGGCGAATACCGTTAATTTCGTGAGTTTTCATCTAAGTTGCAAACCAAATCTAGGAAAGAGAAAGGAATGGCGGGCCAGATGAGGTCCGTCTCGAATAACTGAGAGATACCATACCTCTTTCTGCGGATAGATACCTAGATTTGTATCAAAACAGAGATTATCACGGCGATTGACAACCCGCTTGGGCCGCGAGTTATCTCCCCAAGGAGAGGGGATAAGTGAAGGTTTTACCGCTTAATGCATGTTTGGCCCGGATAAGCCGAGAAAGTGAGCTAGAGGGGAGGCGGTGACATTCGGTTGCTGCCTACAAGCAACTCGAATTATTTTGGGTATAGCACTGACATAATCACCTGTTCTTATGCCAAATCAAACATCACCCGGTGATTGAATGTTTTACTGCATACTCTTCTTTGCTGACAGGAGTATAAAAGTGATTGATCACACCGGATTCAGCGTCACCAATCTTGAAGACAGTAAACTGTTTTACACACGTGTTCTGGCACGCCTTGGGCATATCGTACGGCTTGAAATCCCGAATAAAGCGGTAGGTTTTGGTCCTGCAAAACCCGATGACGGGTCAGATCCGGGAGGTGCGTTCTGGATCACTCAGGGGACGCCCGCCACGCCCCGGACGCATCTTGCCTTCAGTGCAAAAAACAAAAAGGAAGTGAACGCATTCCACTCTACCGCCCTCCAGGCCGGTGGAAAAGATAATGGTGCGCCTAGATACAGGCCTCAGTATCACCACGGATATTACGCCGCGTTTATCCTTGATCCTGACGGGTACAATATTGAGGCGGTTTACCACGAAACACGATAATGACTAGCGGCTCGGAAGTCTCTGGACTCCCCTTGGCTATGCATCTTTTATAAAATAACATTTCTATTTGGGTGTGAATAAAAAGTGTAAGCCAATTGATGAGCGTAGTATTACATAACACTACGAGGGAAAGCCTTATATCATTTACTTGTATTAGCTCAGACTACTGTGTGCCAGTAGAGGGCACCGAGGTCATTTGAATAAATTCGATGCAGGGGAGCTAATTAAATTTTTTCAATTATGTCAATGATCAAATCGAGTGGAAAGATTATTTCATTGGTATGTCTCAGTTCTTCAATTGTCCACCAGTGGTGCTCTCGAATGACTTTCTTTTCGTTGCTAGTCCATCTCGAACGGTCAATATCTGATTTATCAGTATTAATAATAAAGAAACGTTCTTCGGCAAGAACAGTCTCACCACTTGGTAGCATCATTTTAAAGTTTCTGGATGCTATCTGCGGTCCTGCTGTTGTTCTTGTTAGCCCCGTCTCTTCAAATAATTCGCGCAAAGCCGCCTGCTCGTAAGATTCATTGTGTTCAAGTCCCCCACCTGGAGTTGCCCAGTATGCATTTCCACTCAACGCATCATCTTTATGGCAGAAACTAAAGAGCAAGACGTGATTTTCAGGTGAAAGAACTATTAGCCGAGATGCTGGTCGAGTACGCACAAAGCCCCCTATATATAAAATGTTAACTTCAACTCTCGCTCATAGCAGGCCTGACGACCTATCAGACTGTTCACTTTGTGCCATAACGGATGTTTTGCCAACGTCCCCATGATCCAAATAGGCGATGGGCGTGGAAATTCTTGCGAGAGTCGTTATAACATGGGGAAAGAGCAACCCTATCGTAGAGAAAAACATGGCACTTTCGCACGAATTAATTCTTATTTATACCACTTACGTTGTCGCAACTGCCAGCCCTGGGCCAAGTAACATGGCCATTATGGGTACGGCAATGAAAAAGGGCCGTGGTGCCGCATTGGCGCTGGCTGGTGGTGTTATTAGTGGTTCTATGTTGTGGGCCCTGCTGGCAGCTTGCGGTGTACTAACCGTGCTGGCGACTTTCGCACAATTACTGTTTGTTTTAAAAATCGGTGGCGGTTTGTATCTGTTATGGTTGGCATTTAAATCCGGTAGGTCCGTACTGTATCGCTCTGATGCCCCCGAATTTAAGGCCAGTGATGAGAGAGTCGCGTATGGCAGGTTGTTCCGTCAGGGAATACTGATGCACGTTGGCAACCCCAAAGCTATCCTCACTTGGGTGGCTATCATGTCCGTTGCGCTCAAACCGGGCCTGGCAGCCTCTATTTTGCCCATGATTATGCTCGGTTGTGCAGCTATTTGCGTGGTGGTGTTCTGCGGCTATGCATTGTTGTTTTCTACCGCCGTCATGAGCGCGTTTTATCGTCGAATTTGCCGTGGGCTTGATGCGCTATTAGCGTGCTGCTTCGCGATTGCGGGCCTAAAACTTGTATTGAGTCGTAATTGAGGATGATGACTTTTTTCTTCTTTTGGGGAATATTGGCAACCTAAGCTGATGACCTTGATTGGTAGGTTGGGCTAACCGGAGTTGATGGTAAAGTCAGGGCGGAAGTGGACATTACAAACTCATGGGGGTACTAATCAACGGGGAACCAGTCCCTTAAGTTATTAATCTCTCTATAACTCATTCATTTTATCGCCCTATTAGATCAAAACTATTGTTACATATGTGCCATAGTGGGTCATGGCAAATGTCATGTTGCCATATGCTTTGCAGGTTGTTTATCAAAGATAATTTAGAGTATATTTCCGATAAAAAATCAGGGAGCTGCGCTATGAAGATAATTAAGATTGATCACATACACGTATACGTCGAAGACGTTAAGCAGGCAGAACACTGGTATAACGAGGTTCTTGGTTTCTCCCGTGATAACTCGTTGTACTTCTGGTTTGAACAGGGAGGACCATTGGTCATAAGAAATAACGGAGCATCGCTTTCCCTGTTTCGAAGAGAATATCAGCACCCTGGCCATACAATAGCTTTCAGCATTGGGGCATCAGCATTCATCGAGTTGATACCGATCCTCAGGGATAAAAAAATCTCTTTCACCGTCAGTGACCATGATGTGTCGATGTCCGTATATTTTAACGATCTTAGTAACAACAGGATTGAAGTTACGACTTACGAATACCTTCATGCAAAGCAGATATTAGAGAGTATTATATAGCGGCACCTCTATCGTTATAATCGAATTGCAACAGCACTATAGATGGTAAATACAACTGAGTATGTCAGGCAGGTATATCGTGCAGACGCGAAAAGATAACTTCCGCTTTTCGCTCATGGCGGTATACAGTCATACAGAGCCAGTTTAGAACTACCACTGTGCGCTTAATGATCTAATTACGTTTGTTTTGCATGCATTTATTGCTCAATAAACATTCATGAGTTCGCCCTGCGTTATAGGGCCGCTATGAGCGAGGAGCTGACTTTGGCTATCATTTATTTTCACAGGCGCAAAAAAAGATGGCGGCCTAAGCGATTGTAATATCTCCAGGTTGTTTCATTTAAATATAAATAAATTCGTATTTCACAATGTAAGTTCCAATTTTATTTACACGAGCTGTTACCCAGACTCCTGTCATTCCTTGCTTTCGATGGCTGCGCAGAAATTCTTTGTTTGTACAAAGCTGTATCCATCTGGTGGTGTTCTGATCTTTTAACCAGATACCTGCTTCACAATGCCCATGCTTACCTCTCGATGGCCCTGGAAAGACAACCTCATATTCAGATTCATAGCCAATTATTTTGTCTGGGAAGAGATAAACATAGACATCGTAACAGTTTAAGCTCAATACAAATCCCAGGCAAAAACCGCCAAGAAATGCATTACAAAGATACTTTAATGTTTTGTTAAAAGTGCGAAGATAAAAAGCGTGTATAAAAGAGAAGCTTCCAATCAATGCACCAAAAGAAATATACGTTATCCATTCAGGCACCGATTTTTGTAAAATGGTATTATGGGAGATACTTGATGCCCACAACATATACCAGAACCATCCGCCCATAATGATGTATATCACGACTGTAATGGACCATTTCTTATATTTACTTTCGAAATAATAACTTTTATTCATGATTATATTTTTGTATGTATCAAAAGATGATAATAATCTTGCCGTGCACGGCTATTTTAACCTATTAGTCTAAGCATGCCATCTGTTTCGACTTGATTTTTAAATGTCCATTTCTGGCCGGGTCTGGACAGATCAATCCCGCCTTATACGCCAGGCGTCGGGCTGGCCCACTGGGCGATAAAATTGCCGATTCTTTCCGTGATACGGCTCTCGACCGTACGCAGGCGCAGAATGGGAATGCTACTTTTCGCTAGGATGCCATTCTTTAAGGCGTCCCGCGCCGCTTGGTCGGGCCGGTCGTGAGAGCCGCCATCGACCTCAATCACTCCCACCGGGATTTTGCCTACCTTGAAATAGATCACGAAATCGCAACTGGCGCGTACCATGAAGGCCTGTTCGCGGTCTGTCCAATCCGGGTTACTCGGTGATGCGACCTGATCCAGCTTGATCTGTGCGTGGTACATCAACGACTGGCACGCCGGGGCGGACAGCGCCTCGCGCAGCAGTTGCGCCACTATCTGCTCGGACTTGTAGCGTGAGTCTTCACGTTGCAAGCGGGCGTCCAAGCGCGCCAAAGATAGGTCAAACTCTCGATACAGCAAGTCAAATGCCGATACTACGGGAGCACGCACGATCTGCTCCTCTTGCGCGTAGTAACTAACATAGCGCATCAGGGCTGCGATGTGGCCGTTGTTGCCGGTGAACACGTCGTCGCCCGTCACCAGGGTGAAACGGTGCTTGGCCCGCGACACCGCGACATTGATCATGCGTGGGTCATCGACGAAATCCAGGCGTGTACGCTCTTGGTTGTAGCGCTTCTTGTCCAACACGGTGGAAAAAACGATCTCGTCGCACTCTCGGCCCTGGAACTTGTGCACGGTGTCCCTGACGAAATCCGCTGGCAGATGCTTGCCGGAAAGGTTGACCTGTGCCCGAAACGGTGCAATGAAACCGCGACCGTCATCGTCCAGTGCGACCGGCTCACCCTCGTCGTTGAGCAGTTTGAGCAGAGAGTCCAACTCTCGCAGGTTGGTGTTCTGGCGGGTATGGTTGCCTTTGGCGGTCACGATCAGGCGCAGTGGAGCTTCGCCTTTGTCCTCCGTCATGGGTACCAGCGCGTTGTCGTAGAACTGCTGGTTGCAAAATTGGATGATTCTGGGATGGCAGCGGTAATGTTCTTTCAGCAGAGTTCTCGGCAGCGCATCCTTGAACACACTTATGCACGAATCGAGCAGGCTGTAGCGCTCGCAATCGTAGGCCTCGGCGGGGGCCTGCAGGCCCAGTGCCACGGGTATGTGCGCTAACTGGCGGTTGTCACCGACGACGACCAGATTCCTCGCGCAACCCAGCGCTAAAATGCCCGGCACGATGTCCTGCTGCGAGGCCTCGTCGATGATCACGTAATCGAGGATTGCTCCTGGCGCGATCGAATTGACGATGGAGTGCGTGCCGCTGCCTAGGATGGGAAAGCGCTGAACGAAGGCGTCGAACTGTTGACGGTACGTTTTGGCATCGAAGCTGTTCGACGGCGGCGCTTGGTGTTGTAACTGCTGCTTCAGATGACGCATCGATGCCGTTTTCAATTCATCTAGCAAGGCTGTGAAATTTCCGCGTGCCAGCGATTCGCGGCACGCCTGCAACTCTACTTCCCTGTCTTGCAACGCCTTGTCGTAATAGTGCATCTGCAGGGCGTGAAAGATGGAAAGGCGCGCATCGCCTTGACCGAAGGGCTTGGTGCGGAAAATCCTGAAGTTGAACAGCAGCTCGATGCGATCCTTGAGGCGGATGCGCTGCTCACCTAGATGGGTCAGGTAGGCCATCAGGTCCGCGGTTTTGCGCGGAGACAGTCCGTACCTGTCTAGCGAACTGGCAGCCTGTATGCCGCTGTCGGCCTGCCACTGCTGCAAGTAGCGTCGCTCGATGGTTAGCTCATCGATCTCGACCTGCAGTTGCGCCGCCCGATTGTGGTCGTGCAAGTGCTGCCTCAAGCGGGCCAGCAAAGCTTGAATCTCGTCCAGCGTTGGAGCCGGGTTGGGTTCGCTCGATGGCCAAGGCGGCAGGTCAGCGAAGAAGTCCTTGCGGTTGTCCTGGTTGCCTAGTTTGGCTATCAGGTGGCCCAGGCCGCATTTCTCAAGTTTCTCGTAGACGTTCTCCACCGCCGCATTATTGTTGGACAGTATTGCCACTGTCTGCCCACGCAGCAGGATATTGGCGAGGATGTTGAGGATGGTCTGGGTCTTGCCTGTTCCCGGCGGGCCCTCGATCACGCTAACCTGCGCGAGGAAGGCTTGCTCGACTGCGGCGAACTGGCTCTCGTTTAGCCCGAACGGATAGATCAACCCCTGGCCCGGCGTCAGGGTGCCGTTACGCCCCGTACAATAGGCCTGCAAGGCGGTGTCGGCGCTGGGGGACAGTTTCTCCAACTGGCGCACGACATTGGCGGCGGTCTCACGGTCAGTCTTCGACTCGGCGTGCTCTTGTCGGGCATTCGCTACGACCGAGAAATAGTGAAAGACTGGCGCGTCCTTCATCGCTGTCGGCGTGGCAAAACCGATGCTGTCCATTTTGTAAACATAAGGCTTGTTGGCGTCCGGATAGTGCACGACGGCATATCGCTCGCCGTAGATCGTAGCTTTGGCAATGGGTGTGACGATTGTGCTACCGGGTTTGGTTAGCAACATTTCACCCAACTCGCGGGTGGGAGAAACACAACAGTCGCTGAGCGGGCGCGTGTAAGTTTTCTTGGAGGGGTAGTAGCAGGTTAGTTGCAGGGCTTCGTACTTGTCGCTCCAGTAAATCGCCCAGCCGCTAATCTTCGTGGTCTTGTCCTCACCACCCATCTGGATCGAAACCATACACTCCCTATTTGTATATGTACGGCATTCAGCTGTGCCTCACGGCGAACATCGGATGTCGTTAATTCTCTAATAATGATCATCTTGCCATCATTGCGTGTAGGACCGATAGCCGGTTTATGCGGTTGGTCATCTGCCAGTCTTTCGGCGCTTGTTTAAGGAGATGGCTTTGTTTTCCATTCTATATGTTCGCTTCACACACTTAACCGACTTTCAGGATTGAGTGACCAATCTTGTGAGGGATTAGGTCAACACGTAGGCTGTAAGAATATCTCTTTTGGGGAATATAAAAGCAAGAAAGCCTGAACTTTCGCTCAGGCTTTCTCTTCAAATTTGGCGGTGAGGTCGGGCTTGATTCGCTGTGCTCACCCTGCGGGCGGCCTTTGGCCGTCCAAAATGGCAGGCCATTTTGTCGAACCCTGTCGAGGGTTCTCGCCCCTCTCTTTTGGGGAATATAAAAGCAAGAAAGCCTGAACTTTCGCTCAGGCTTTCTCTTTAAATTTGGCGGTGAGGTCGGGCTTGATTCGCTGTGCTCACCCTGCGGGCGGCCTTTGGCCGTCCAAAATGGCAGGCCATTTTGTCGAACCCTGTCGAGGGTTCTCGCCCCTCTCTTTTGGGGAATATAAAAGCAAGAAAGCCTGAACTTTCGCTCAGGCTTTCTCTTTAAATTTGGCGGTGAGAGAGGGGTTCGAACCCTCGATACACTTTCGCGTATACACACTTTCCAGGCGTGCTCCTTCAGCCACTCAGACACCTCACCGTTTTTTTTGTTGCTTGTTACTTAGTGCAACGGGGCGTAACTATAGGGAGACTCAGTGAGCCGGTCAAGAATATTTTCGTGGTTTTGATTTGGATGGTTAAGGCGTATCCGCTTTGCTGCAAAGTGCAGCAAAACAAGTTTGGGTAAATACCGCTTTCTCCAGAGTTAGCTACTGCATACCTTGTTTACTAAAATAAGCGTCGTGCATTCCACTTTTTGCTCAAATTATCACCGATGTATGGCGAAGTATTGTCAAATACTGAATGTTGAAATGTAACAAGCTGTTAATTTTTATGGGTGAATTGATTTTAAATTGTTTATTTTTTTCATAAAAAAACACAATATTCAAACATTATAAAAATTTTTTTGTAGAGTTTTGTAAAAAAAACACCGCATTTAAAGCGGGGAATAATCCTAAAGAAAGTAAAGTTTATGATCGTATAATCCAAGCTGACCATCTATCTTGTTGTATAATGCTAACCATTACCATTAATTTGGTCATTAACTCTGCTTTTTTATTTCAATTCAGGTCAATCAATTTTGTCCTCACATCATTGCCATATTAAATGTTATCGAGTAACTTTCTCCTCATTCTTTTTCTGGCAGGTATAACGGTAAATGCGCCACTATTTCTGGACAAAATCATGCAAAACACCCGTTCATCGGAAATTTCTGGTTGAATGTGAACGTTTTGTAAATAACAAAGCTGTCACTTGGGCTAACATCTTGTTTCAATTGTTTTTTCCTTTAAGTTTATCTTTTACTCCTGCTATGGCGTCTGTTTCCAATCTTAGAACCATCAATGGTTATATTCTGGGTGCTAACATTAAGACGGTAGCAAGAAAGTACGGTATATCCGGCGATGGACTTAAAAGAATCAATAGTTATCTGACCTCCTTCAAACTCTCTGCCATATCAACGGCTAGAGATGAAAGAAATACCTCGCGTCAACAACCTCCGCCTTTGATAGACAATCAATCCGCTACTTCCAGTAAACGTTAATATCGCAGCCAAATAGAGATGAGCAGGCAGTACAGTTCTGCCCTTCGCTAGAGGGGTATATAGCTATTATACGATTATAGTACTGGTTTTTGATTTTTTTGGCATAACCCTGGGTTCGGTGATGGTGATATCAGCATGTTGATCTTTACTCTGTAAGAAATAAGATAATGGGTCATTAAAAAATCCTAAAATTGTGTATGTAATAATGAAAACCTTTATTTTATCTTAAATGTTATTAGAGTATTGCTATAGTTTCTTGGTCAATGGCATGTATAAATAATCTTGCGCTTTTATGTATGGTCATAGCAGCGGTAGTCATAAAGGAAAGCCTGCAAAAAATGAGAGTCATGTATTAACAGGCTATGTAGATAGAGTAATAGTCATGTAGGTTCATTGGTATATTAAGTCGTGTCGAATCTTATGTTCAGCCGCATATGGATAATAATATCTTTTTTATGGGAAGAAGTGAACACCTGCAGGAAAGTAATTTATAAGGAAATATAAAGATGTTAAATATAATTATTGCAAGTGATAATAATTATTACTTACATGGACTTAATCGTCTAATTGAACAATATGAAGAAAACTATGCACTCATAGACGATGCATCACTTTCGCACAGTATCGACAAGGCAAATATTATCTTTTCTGACCTTATGGTTACCGTAAATATATTCGATAAAACAAGATGTTGCGAAAAACGGCACTATGTAAAAGGCAACAAACTGACAGTACATATTCCTTTTAAGAATCAAGATGCCTGTCTTACAGAAATAGCGCTAAAAATGAAACGTATCTTGCATATTGCAAAATTGAATTATCATCCAATGAAAGATCTTGATATTTATAAAGATTTCGGTCTGAAAAAACATCTGCAGCCTTCAACGACAGAAAGTAAAATTATGTTTCTGGTGGGCGAGGGGCATAACATTCAAGACATATCTAAGATCATGAACCGTTCAGAGCTGACCGTGGGTAATCATTGCCGAAGCATTACTAAGAAAATGGGAGGAGTAAATAGGGTTGAGTTTTATAAATGTGCCTTAATGATGGCGAATTTTGCTAGTAAAGAGAGGCTTCTTCTTTGTTTATAAAGGTTATAGAGTATCCTCTTATCATTATAACTTACAGTGATCTATCTCAGCGTTTACTCCCACCTCGTTATGCCGCTATTTCATCATTATCGGGGTCAGATGGCCCAGAATTAAGTGTTTACGGCGGCGGTTGTAAAACACGTTGTTTACACTTATCGCTTGTTCTCTGCTAAAGAGAACTACCGTTTTGCTTGAAAATCCAGACAGATCTTTCATGCTATAAATAAGCTGGATTTTCGGTGGTTGATTTAAAGGAAATGCGATCGTTAAATCAAGGTAAAAGCACGATTAAAATAATAATTAGGAAAATAAATCATTGCTAAATCCTAAAGATTATCCATAAATCAAAAATAACTTTATTTTTCTTAGCAGGCATTGGATTATATAAAAAGATTATGGATGGTGATCGAAAAATAAACTAAGGGTCACAAAAAGAGTTTATTGAATAAATCGTGATGCACTGAAAAGTTGTTGCATCACGTTGGCCCCTATTGAGGTTTTTTGTGCGCCAATACCAGTAGAAGCAAGCCGTGGTTTTATGCTGGGCAGGATATTAGGTATATAAAACAGGGAGTAAGGCTCAATGGTGAATACCAGAAGGGATTTTTTTTGCAAGCTTATCGATATCTTTTTTCAAAAGATCGAAAGTGCAACGGTACTTTGCAAGTTATACGGCAACCTTCATGCAAAATTGGGTTACCGGTTTACCTCATTGCGGTATCAAGAAAAAAACGACATGCAGTGTATCACTACATGTTCTGAAATCGATATCCGCTCTTTGGAGAAATCTCCAAATCAGATGTTGAACCCGCAACCTGTTAAAACCAGCAGTATTTCTGATCCTCCCCATCATATTGAATTGACGAACGAGCGGCCTTGGATATATAGCAACCTGTTTTTTCAGGGCTGCCGTATTCGCAGTGACTATTTCCTGATAGTTATGTTGGCTGCAACGGAGTTGCGTTGTACATTTTTCCCTGTGCTGGAAAAGATGCCACTTAAGCATTTAAACAAGATCTGAATTGCATTATGCAAGAGTTCCCTAAAACCAAAGAAATGGATAGCCGTTTACCGAAAGGGGCTTAGTGAAACCAGTAATGTGTTGGTCGTGATATCCGTTTAGTTATGTCAGCGATCGGCTAATAATTTTAGTCTTTTTAAGATGTGCACGCAGAGCCAACCTGTCTCTATTAGAGGCATTGTGCTGTGTGGACCGAAAATATGTGCTAAACCGTTTACGGATACGTTCATATACGCATAATGCCGCCAGGAATTTGTTGTGCTTTACACATATGGCCATTGTCCATCGGTTTACAGCAGATAACGATTTCAATCTCCGCTTAGGAATTACTGGCTAATTATTCTGCTAGGAATTCTTCTGATGTTGAAGACCGTATGGCGGCTGATGTTTAGACTCCGTGTGGAATCTGGAGCCATGTATAGCTATGCCACTATTGTCTGATTAAATCTCAGCTCTTGAGTCTTATAACGGAAGCTGAGTTGGAAAAGTAACAGCAATAAAACTGAATCACCGCAGCGGAATGTTTGCTTCGGAGCATGCCATTGCGCTTGTTGCAATGAGGAAAACCGACGTCATTCTTTGCTTACCAATAAGAATCAAAAAAGCAAAGTATATACCAAACACTGAATCGGGCTCACAAGCCGATTTTTAAGTGTAACCAATAAGTAGTAAGACTCTCATTAGAGGTAAAAATGGAAATTAAGCAACAAAAACGTGGATTAGTAAAACTCAGCCCTATTGCGGCATCAATCCTGCTCTCTTTGCCGATGGTAGCGCATGCTGATGTCAGTTTGAAAAATGGCACTGCAAATATTGTTGGCGGTGTACCGGTTGTTAATATCAACCAAGCCAATGCGAATGGCATTTCCCACAATATCTACGACAAGTTGGATGTTGGTAAAGAAGGCCTGATTTTCAACAATAGCCAAAATGGGGCGAGCACTCATTTGGCGGGTCAGATTGGTGGTAACAGCAACCTGGCGTCGGGCAGTGCAAAAATCATCCTAAATGAAGTTCAGTCCAGAAACAGAAGTAATCTGAACGGTTTTATGGAAGTGGCTGGTGACAAAGCTCAGTTGATCGTCGCTAACCCGTCTGGCATCACCTGTAATAGTTGTGGATTTATTAACACGGACAAAGTGACGCTGACCACGGGTACGCCGGATATGCAAAACGGCCAGCTAAAAGGTTTCTCTGTCAACGGTGGCGACATCAAGGTCGAGAGCCAGTTGTTGAATGACTCACCTACTGCGATCCTGACACGTTCAGCGGTGATTAATGGCACTGTGAATGCGTCTGGTCAGGATCTGGCTGTCGTAGTCGGTAATAACTACGTAGATACGAACAATCAGGTTACAGGCAGCGTCAGTGCCACGGGTTCAAGAGGTTGGTACAGCTTAGACGTTGCTAAACTTGGTGGTATGTACGCGGGTAAAATTTCTCTGGTCAGTACCGAAAATGGTGTTGGTGTTAGAAATAACGGCGTATTGGCTGCCGGTGGTGGTATCCAGATCGATACCAAAGGGCGCTTAATCAACACCAATGCTAAAATCATGTCGTCGGATGTTATCAGCATGAAACTGGCTGGTGATATCGATAACGTCACTGGTCAGATCATTAGTGATAAATCTATTTATATCGACACTAATAAAAATACGATCAACAACTCTCGTGCCGGCAATATTATGTCTGGCGGAGATATTGCGATCAGCAGCGGTGATTTTAATAACACCAACGGTAAAGCGGCAGCAACCGGTGTACTGAGCATCAATACTAACGGCAGAACCCTGACTAACTCTGGTAAAGGTAAAACGGTCGGTCTAGAAGCCGGAGTTGTACTTTTGGAAACAGGGCATCTTAATAACAGAAATGGCCAAATCAAAGGCTACTATATTGGTACCAAATCTTCGGCTGTTAACAATAACAATGCCACTATTGATGCCTACCAAAATGTGGACATGACGAGTAACGGTTATGTTGATAACACGGGGGGGCGAATTCGCTCAGCAACAGGTCAAGTAAGCATTGATGCCACCAAAGGAACGCTGTGGAATAACCAGACCAAGTCTGCTGATACTGCAAGTGAGGACTCTCTGGGCATCATTGCTGGAGAAGGTGGCATTAAAATCTCGTCCGGTTGGTTAGATAATAACGGGCAGATAATCTCTTCTGGCAACATCGGTATTCTGAGTAATTCCCATATTCACAATGGCAGTGGGAAAATTCAGTCTCTTAAAGAGATCTCAATTCAGTCTAATAGTCTGAACAACGGCACTGGCGCTATTGTTGCCAAGGGTGACATTAATGTTGAAGCGACCAAAGGGGCTATCGAAAACCGCATCGGTGCTTTCTCTTCTGAAGAAGGAACACTGAACCTGAAGGGGCAGCGCATCTACAACCATGGTGGCATGATGTTAGGTAAAAACATCAATATCAATGCTACTGGCGAAGTTAATAATGATGTGGCTTTAATGGTTGCAAGTGAGAACTTAACAATCAACACGTTAGGTAACGTGACCAACAATAACACCAACAATTTCGGTAGAGATTTTGGCCTCTATTTGGGTATGGCTAATCAGCAAGGTGGGATTATCGGCAAAGGTTCTGTAGATATTACTGCCAATAATATTTACAACAACAACAGCCGCATTATCGCTGAAGCCGGATCATTAGGTTTGGCTGCAACCAGAACGCTGTCAAATGAGAGAAGCCTGCTGATCTCTAAAACAGGTACATCTCTTAAGGCTGAGTCACTGAACAATAACTATTCAACTATCCATTCCGGTGGAAATCTGAATATTGATGCCAAGTCACTGAGTAACTATAGCTCTGGTCAAATTATCGACAACAATGCCACAGGTATTATCTCTTCTGATAAAGATCTGACATTGAATGTCACCAATAATTTTACCAACTACGGTTTCATCTCTGGAAAAAATAACGTTTCGTTAACTTCTAATGGAGCGATTTATAACCGGAACACCATCTTCTCTGAAAATGAAGTAGAGGTTAATGCTAAAGCTGGCGTCACCAACTACAGCAACTTGGTCGCTAATAATAAGCTGACGGTAACATCAACAGGTGAAGTTTATAACTCTGGTAACATGTTTACTGAAGGCACTGCCAGCATCACCGGCAAAAGCGTTCAAAACACAAATACTGGTTTTTTAGGTGCTCGTAATGGATTGGCATTGAATGCTGGTAAGGTTACGAACAGAGGTAAATTAATTGGTTCGGATGTTGCTTTCTAATTAAATCATAAAATAAAAGCAGCAGAGATGCTGCTTTTATCAACTAGAATTAGAGTTATGAAAAATAGAATTAAATATCTGCTTGTTTTTTTTGCTTTTTGTTGCAACAGCCCGGTTGTCGCGCAAGATGATTTAAGCAGACTAATTAAAGCACAGGACGACATAGATAAAAGTATCCGGCAAAAAAATAAAGTGGCCAAAAAGGATGTTTTTTCTAACTCAGACGATAACAGAGTGAGTGCTTTAGCGCTTCCACTTGAAACACACTGTGTTGAAATAAAAGAAGTTGTTATAGAAGACAATTTCATGAAAGGAGCATTTTTTGAAAAAATAAAAACGAATGTAGCCGGGCGTTGCTTAGGTTCTGTCGGCATAGAGACACTGGCAAGAGATCTGCAAGACTACATGATTAAATCTGGTTATGTGACATCTCGCGTAGAGTTGCCTGATCAAGATTTATCATCGAAGAAGTTGGTGTTGAGAGTGATCCCTGGCAGAATAGAAAGGGTAGTAATTAAAGAACACAATATAATAGAATGGATATTGCCTTTCAAAGCGAATGATATCTTGAACATCAGGGATATTGAGCAAGGTTTGGAAGTGTTGCAAAGAGCTCCCGATCTTAACGTTAAGGTTAATATAGAGCCAGGTAATAAAAACAGCTACAGCAATGTCATTATTAACACCAGTGGCAAGAAGAACTGGAACGCCAAAACTTGGTTGAATAACTGGGGAGATAAGAGTACCGGCAAGATATTGGCTGGGGGCGCTGTTTACTCCTATAATCAGGCTAAAATGAATGACATATTTTACGTTTCAGGAACAACAAATACTGAGCGCGTAAATGGTGGCTATAAAAATTTTAGTACATATTACTCGGTACCGAATGGCTATTGGGATTATGAGTTGTTTTACAGCAATAGCGAATCCAAACAAAAGATTGGCGATGAAGTTCTCGATCTCAAATATATTGGCAAAAGTCAGTATATTAGCTTAAAAGGTTCGAGGATTGTTTACCGCGATCAGGACAAAAAAGTAGCTGCCAGTGCTGAATTATCAAAAAGAAAAGTGAACTATACATTGAATGATATTCAGCTAGAGTTACAAAAAAGAGAGATGACGAACGTTAAGTTTGGCTTGAACTATAAGCAAAACTTTAATGGTTCGGCGCTTGATACCACCGCATCTTATCAGCGATTTTTGCCTTGGCTTGGTGCTGAGGAAACGCCAGACATGAAATCTGGTGATGTCAGTTCAAAAAACCATATTTTCAATTTGGATCTGAACTACATTAAATTACTTAACATAAAACCAATCAATGCATATTATGATGCTAAGTTAGGCTCACAGTATTCACCTGGGGCATTGACTCTGCAAGATCAACTCTCGATTGGCAATAGATGGAGTGTTCGTGGGTTTGAAAATAGTGCGGAACTTAACGGTGATAAAGGATTTCACATCCAGAATAATTTCAATATCATTACAGGTATCAGTAATATCGAGTGGTATTTAGGTGTAGATTATGGGCAGATATGGGGTGACGTTTATCCAGTCGGTGTATATAATAAGAAAAACCTATTAGGTACTGCCACAGGATTGAAAGGTAACATCAATTCTTTAGGCTATGACTTCTCTTTATCTGCACCGTTGACATATCCGAAAGAGTTAGCCTTGGATAAGTTAAATATAAACTTTAGTATCTACCATCAGCTTTAAATAGTTAGGGGTAATAATGTTTGTCGGTACTGATATCGTTGAGGTAGAACGGATAAAGAATGTGATCTGCCGTGGGGAGATACTGTTCTTAACACGCGTCTTTACCGAAGAAGAGATTGCTAAAATTAATATAGATGACCTCGATTATGAAAGGGCATCAGGCTTTTGGGCGGCCAAGGAGTCTATTGTTAAAGCGATAGGCTTAGGGTTCAGAGATGGCATTACATTTCAAGATATTGAAATTAGGCATGATGAATATGGTTGCCCTTATTTTTCCTTAAAGGGAAAGTTAAAAAAAGTAATGGAAGAAAGGGGTATTAGTAAAATATCTTTAAGTATTTCTCATTGTCGTACACATGCGATTGCGGTCACTATTATTTCTTGAACTAAATTGGTTAGAGTGTAACTATGTACAAATATAACGATCTGATTGGCAAAAAGGTCTTGGTCACAGGTGCAAGTGGTGATATTGGGTTAGCTGTTTGTAGCAAATTCTTGGAACAGCAATGCCAGGTTTATGCGTTGTATAAATCAAATTCTTCTGAATTAGAAGATTTGAAAAACACTCATCCGCATGGTGAGAAGTTAAGTATTTTGCAATGCGATCTGGCTGATAGAAACGCGGTGATAGAGTTATGTAACCATTTATCCGATACGGCAAAAAATATCGATGTGCTGGTAAATAATGCAGGCATCGTTAAAGACAGTTTGTTTGCGACAATGAGTTATGAAGATTTTAATACGGTCATTGATACCAATATGCTCAGCACCTTTATGTTGACCAAAGAGGCTTTGCGGTTATTAAGGGCATCCGATAACGCGGCTATCGTGAATGTTGCTTCTATTGCGGCCATTATCCCCAGCGTTGGGCAATGTAACTACAGCGCATCAAAAGGGGCTCTGCTCGGGTTTACCCGTACTTTGGCTGCAGAACTAGCTGGAAGAGGGGTGAGAGTGAATGCTGTTGCTCCCGGGATGATCGAGTCCAAAATGGTAAAAAAGGTCTCAAGGCAGGTTGTCCGCAGTATCGTTGCGTCTATCCCACAGAAACGTTTAGGAACGTGTGAAGAAGTTGCCAATACCATTGTCTACTTAGGCTCTTCTGCTTCCAGTTATATTATTGGCCAAACCATCGTAATTGATGGTGGCTTGGTCATGCGGTGATTTATGTCCAGAAACAATCAATACTCAATCCCTCCTAAAGTTTTCTTGGAAATGGGAGGTTGGCGCCAACCATTGATGATGGTCGATAGCATTTCAGACTATAAATATGGTGAAAACGGCTTCGTGAAAGTTATTAAACACATCACTTATAACGAGCCTTATTTGCTTGGTCACTTTCCAGATGATCCTATCATGCCAGGGGCTATCATTTCTGAAATATTTGGCCAAGCAAGCGAGTACTTCTCTTTCTTAACCGATATCTGTGATATCTACAAAGATACCTACGGTGAAGAGTTGAGGAATTTATGTAATATTCATTCAAAGATTCATGATGAAAATATGTTGAATATTATTCGTACACGCAGGTCTCAGGTGCGCGGTGTGCTAGCAGCACAAAATTTAAAATTCAAAGATATCGCTTATCCAGGGGATACGATTGAAGTCATAAGTAAACTGACGTTCTCTGATAACAATGGTTTTAAACACTATTCGGTATCGGCTCATGTTGGTAAAAAGTTGATAAGTCAGGGCACAATAATAAACTTTAGGCAAGTTAAATAACAAAAATACGATGGGAGTATTGTTAAAATGATCAGAGAAAATATTGAAGAGCGCAAAGCGGTCTTATACACCATTAAAACGGAAATCATCCAAAGGCTTAACATTCAAAAAGAAGAGTCTCAAATTGATGATGACACTGCACTTTTTGGTAATGGCCTGAAACTGGATTCTGTTGATGCAACCGAAATCCTGGTTTTGCTGGATAAAGTATTCGGTATTCAGGTTAGCGAAAGTGATGATCCTTCTTATATGAGAAGCATTAATAACCTAGTTTCTTTTGTATTGAAGAACAAGAATAAACATTAATTATTTAAATTAAAGAGTATAGGTTTTTATATGAACGCTCTTCATGACTTACATTTAGAAAAGAACGTTAAAATGGGCATTTTCAACGGGAAGACAGTTCCGTCGTCTTACAACAGCCCTGAAGTGGAATACAAAGCTGCCAGAGAAAATGCGCTGTTGGTTGATTACTCCCATATGTCAATCGTTAGCGTTATGGGTGATGATGCCTGGTCACTGGTAAATCATATGACGTCTGCTGACGTTTCTATTATTCGTGATGAGCAGGGAATGTATTCGCTTCTCTTGAACGAAGATGGAACTCTGTGGGGAGATGTGTACGTCTTGTGCACCGATGAAGGCTATTATCTGCTTTCTGAAAATCTGTCTTCCGTAGACATCATCGAGAGACTGAACTGCATTTTAGAGAGCGGTCCAGATCTGGATATTCAGGAAGTCCCTGAAATCAAATCTATGGATACCCAGGGTTGGGGGGCTATTCAGCTTGAAGGCCCTTATTCATGGGAGCTACTGTCAGGAATTTATGGTTTTGACATTGTTGGTTTGCCTTATCAGGAATACATGAATACTGACGATGGACTGATGGCATTTCGTTGTGGTAAACACGGTGAATTTGCCTATCTCATGATAGGGCAGTTAGATGCCTTGGCCAACGTCTGGAATCAGTTATTGGAAAGTGGCGAAAAGTTCGACCTGAAAACGGGCGGATTAGACTATCAACAAATCGTTCGTGTTGAGAATCCGTGCTGGGAGCCTGCCATTTATGAAGGATATTCCAACAATCCTGTTGAATTACAGATGCAATGGGCGATCCAGTACGATAAAGATGATTTTATCGGTAAATCAGCGGTACAAGAGCTTGCTAGCATCGGGACTGAACGTAAATTGGTCGGTATGTTCCCTCTGGCTGAGTGTGCGGATATTTCTGCTAACGATAAAGTACTGGTGGATGGTGAAGAAGTCGGTGTGATTGTTAAAGGGATTTACTCACCGGCGCTGCAATCATTTATTGCTCTTGCGCTGATTAACAATGAATTCGCTTACTCCGATATTGAAGGCTTTGACATTAAGACCCAAAATGGTCTGGTTGTAGCTAAAACGCACAATGTTCCGTTCATTTATAACTTCAGTCTGTTGGTGAATCCAACTGAGCATAGTTATATTGACTCGTCGAAATCCAAGAGTGCATTGTGATTTTTTAGTGAGTGAAAATTTTCAGGTTAGTCATAGCCTAACCTGAAAAATAATATATGTACCTATCACATTTCACGTTGCCCGGGCGTCAGCTTCGGTAGCTTGAATTATTTATGGTATACGAATAGATTTTCTTGGTTGGCTCAACAGCACATTTGTTACGTTGAATGAACAATGTCAGGAAAAATTAATAAACTTATATCCACAGGTCAGGAAATGAAAACAAATAGGAAAAGAGTCGTAATTACTGGGATGGGAATATTATCGTCATTGGCAGATAATATCGAAGGTTTCAAACAGGCGTTATTGAGTAAGAAATGTGGTGTTACTGACAGTGAGCGTTTTTCCCAGTGGTTTGATAAGGCACGGGCTGCCGAAGTCTTACACCAAATAGATTACTCTGATATTCCTGATGACATCGTCGCCTCACTCGACAATGCCGCACTCTGGGCATACAAAGTCAGTAAAGATGCGTTAGAACAGGCGAAGCTGGTTAATAACCAAACCATTCTTGACGACACTGGGCTTATTGTTGGCGTTTCATCTGCGGGTACAGAAGCGTTTCTGCCTCTCTTTGAACAACGCATTCAGGATTTCTCATTGAAGAAAGCCAGGTATTCCGGCGGTTTCTCTTCGTGTTGTTCAAGCGTTTCTACGTTACTGGGCTTGAAAGGGGGGATGGAACTGGTTGCGACAGCATGTACAGCCAGCCCCAACGCTGTTGGCATGGCTTTTGACTACATTCAGAATGGCAAAAGTAAAACCATGCTGGCTGTGGGAACGGAGCCGATTTATCTTCCGACCTTTGCCGGTTTTTATGCCTTAAACGTTATGCATTCTGACTCTTGCACACCGTTCTCTGGGCGTTCAGGTATGTCAATCGGCGAGGGTGCGGGTGCAATCGTGCTTGAAGAATATGAGCATGCCGTTGCACGTGGCGCGACTATTTACGGTGAGATCCTGTCTTACGCGACCTCTTGTGACGCTTACCACGAAACCGGGCCTGACCCACGGGCGAACGGTGCGGTACAGGTCATGCTGAAGGCCATGCAGAATGCAGGGGTTACGCCAGAGCAGATAGACTACGTAAACGTTCACGGAACGGGTACAGAGGCGAATGACAGAATCGAAACATTGGCAATGAAAAAAGCGTTTCCTAATGCTGAAAACATTCCTGTCAGTTCTACTAAGTCTTATTTTGGTCACAACATTGGTGCAGCAGGGATCGTCGAATTAATTGCCTGTCTAGTAACGCTGCCAGAAAAGAAATTATTGCCAACGCTTAATTTCACTGTTCCAAGACCGAATTGCGATCTGGATTATATACCAAACGATTTCAGAGCTAAAGAAGCCAACATTTTCATGAAAAACAATTATGCGTTTGGCGGAAATAACTGCTGCATGATTGTAAGTACCAAACCCGGCTTTACCCCAGAGACGGTTTATGATGCCAAACGTGTCGCTATCTCTGGTATTGGTGCCGTCTCTGCCATTGGGCACAGCATTAACGAAATCCTTGATTACATTTGGGCGAACGACAAATCTATCGAGCTAGGCTCAGTTAAATTCAACGAAGACACGTTATTAGAAGTTAAAGAATTGCTGGGCGTGCTGACAGAAACTCATCAGTTCGACGAACTGTTGGGTGAAGATCACACCATATTAGAGCAGACGTTGCCTGAGAATGAAGCAGACTTTAAAACGTTCCAGATTATGAACCTGGAACCCCGTAAGCATTTGCGCCGATATGATTCTCGTAAAGCAACCCGTGGCGGCACCTTTGCCTTGATTGCGTTAATGGAAGCACTGAACCACGCTAAACGCAAAATCAAAAAGGATGGCGAAGAATTGGGCTTTATTATGGGGATGTCCAGAGGCCCTCAGGAGACAACTTATAAATATCTGCAGAGCCTGAAACCTGATCCAAGAAAAGTGCGCACGTCGGAGTTTCCTGGTTCTCTGATGAATTCGATTGCCACATTCTGTGCGATTTCCGAAGGCATCAAAGGCTATACGACAACGCTGGCAACGGGCGAAAACGCCGCGCTGGGGGCATTGACTTACGGCTATGAAATTGTGCGTCAACAGTTACAGACCCAAGTGATCGTCGGTGGTGCCGATGAGTATTTCCCTTCCATGTCGCTGTATATGGATGCAGTAACGCAAAAAATCCGCATGACATCTGATGCGCGTGAATACCAGATTTACGGTAAGGATCCGAAAGGCTTCGTACCGGGTGAAGGTTCGTGCATGCTGTTACTGGAAGATCTGGATGCGGCTCAAGCACGTGATGTTGAGATCCAGGCCGAAATCATTGGCTATGGCAAGTCCAATAACAATAGCTATTTCGATGCTTCGCAGTTTGATGAAAAAGCTGGCGCGATGTCTCTGGCCATTGAGCGAGCGTTTGCTGATGCAGGTATTACGGCTGGCGATATCGACTTGGTCTGTGGCACGAGTAATGGTGCTAAAGAGAGCGCGAAGATTGAAATTGACGCTATTTTTAACACTTTTCACCAGAGTAACTCAGAGGTACCGGTGGTTAACTACAATGCTTACTTTGGATTTGTGGAGTCTTCAGCAGGTTTGCTGAATCTCGCGGTACTTATTGATTGTATTAAGAAACAAGCTATTCCTGCTGTTCCATATACCCGGGATTTCTGTGACGATCGCATTAATTTTGTTCGTGAACCGCTGAAGAAAGTTATTAAGTATGTATTGCTGCTTGGTGCTACTGAAGGTGGGAACTATTATGCTTTTATTATAAAGGGATAATGTTTTGGATAACGCGACTATTATATCGGGCTACAGCGTGTGTTTGCCGTTTGCAAAAGATAGCGACAGGTTAATTGATAATATTAAGCAAGGGAAACGTGTCAATAAAGCACATTGGTTTGATACGGATGAAGCTGCAAAGGTATACGGATTAAAAAACAATGCATTCGCCGCTAAGCTAGTACATGAGTATGATAGCATTTTTAATTTGGTCTGTGATTTGATTGTTCGATCTCTCGAAAAAGCAATGCTGGATCAGCATTGCTTATCGGGTGATAACGTCCGAGTTTATTTCACCGGATTAGGCGCAAGAGTTGATGTGGCCGATTATGCCTCTTTTTATGACCATAACGACATCGAGGATGTAAAACTCACTAAATCGATCCAGAACTTACATATTTCTAAAGTATCGCAGGACAAACTGGCATATAACATTGCGAAAAAATATCGCTTGAAATTTATGCCGCCCAATATGCACTGTACTAGTAATTCATCACTGTCTGCGGTGCACTTGGGCATTCAGGCAATAGGGAGCGGAACCATTGATCTGGTGATGGTGATTAACTGTTCAGAGATCAAAACGCAGGATATCTATTTTCTGGAAAGCCAATCAATGCTGGAAGGTGAGTTAATACAGCCCTTCGGTGAGGAAAGCAACTGTGTTTTGCCCTCCGAAGGGTTCTCCACTTTGCTTCTGGAAAGTGCCAGGCACCGTAATGCCCGGCAGGCCCCTGGAGGGATCAAACTGACGTCAACCTACACGCAAACCAGCACTGGCAGAAGTAATGACCCAACTCAATTTGCCAGTAACTTGGTAAAGGTAATGAGCAATGTCATGGAGCAAGCTAACGTCACCTGTGAAGACTTGTGTGCCATTATTCCCCACGCTAATTGCTCCGAGGCGAGTGATAAAGCAGAATCTCAGGCACTCCGTTCGCTGTTAGGCGATAGTTCTGTTCCTATTTTGGCCTATAAAGGCCAAATCGGTTATGTCGCTACGGGTTCAGGTATCGTCGATTTAATTATTGGCCATTATTCATTACGTCATGGTGAGTTATTTTCACCCGTAGGCGAGGGGGCAATAAGAGAAAATATTGCTCAGCATGTGCTAATGAATGATGGGGTGATAAAACATAATAAAAAGCACCTGTTAAAACTTGGCTTGGGCGTTGATGGTTCCATTATCGGTATAATCATGTCTGATAATGACTATACCCCTCATACTTCAAGTTGCTTGGGTGTTGACTGCGTTACTCGGCCCATACTGGGCCTCGCCCCTTCGGGGCCGCTGCAAGCAGCGTTCAAATCTGCCAAGCAGATTTGTCACTCACCCCAGGAACCATCTTGAGTAAACTCCTGGGGATTCACTCGGTTTCCACCTACAAGCAACTCGAATTATTTTGGGTGTATTTATACGTAATCTGATATGAAAAACATAATGTATTTATCTTCATTTTCAATCGTTGAACCTGAAGCGAACGTTTACCTGTATTATCCATGCTGGCTGAATGTGTGGGAATCACACATGTATAATAAGGCGCTTAAATCAACCTATGCTCATGGATGGGGGTTTAAACGATTTGGTACTCTAAAAGATGCTTATGCCAGAGAAATGATGCGGAAGCCTTCCTATAAAGAGTATATCGACTCTATGGAACAGGCTTCTGAGGCTGCTTTACAACAACTCAGCGCCAAAGAGCGTATGTTGCTAATGAGATCGCGCACGGCTTTCATTTATGTAGATTCTTGGGGGGAGTCTGGGCCTTTCGAAGATATCTCCAGTGCGTTACATACTTCAATGATTGATACTCTGCCTAAGAATCTGGTAAAGAAATTTTCAGTGAAAGATTTTACCTGCAAAATGAGAGGGGAGAAACAATCCTTAATGCAGGCAATGCGCGTTGCACAGGATTATTTAAATTGGGGTGTTTTTGACAACGTAGTGATTTGTGCAGCGTACCGTGCAGTACCGGTGTTGGTTTTCTCTGAAGAGGATATCGTTGTAGATAAAAAAAATAAAGAAAAAGATATCAAGATGAACCTGTCCGTTGAGCGGGTTGGTTGCTTTATTTTTAGCAACCGTGAGAGCGGCCTTAAGGTGAGCTGTGGTGATTATTTTATCCCAGGAAGTGATGCAAATTTACGTTCCGAGTTACTAAAGAAAGATCCTGATATTGATCTGATTTCCTTTGCCTGCTTAAGGAAAAATGCGCTAATGCGGGAACTTATTAATAACAATAAACAGCATGCTTCTGAAGCAAAGGCCATCAATCTCATTGATATCTACGGTGGCAGTGGTTGTCTTTCACCTGCTCTGAGTTGGATATATCTAGAGCAACATGCTTGTTCTCAGGGGAAAATGAGAACAATTGTGCGTGATAACTTCGGTGGTTATAACTATTTCGATACCTGGTATTAGTTTAAGATTAGTAGGAAGGACCTATGGCGAACAAAATCAAGGAATTGCCGGCAATACTCTTAATCGATATTTACAAGAGCTATGGTTGGGATGCAAGTAAAGTTGATGCTCTCAAAAATATCAATTTTGAAATAGCAAAGGGTGAGTTCCTGGCTTTGTGTGGCCCATCAGGGAGCGGGAAAAGTACACTGCTGAATATCTTGTCTGGCATTGACAAACCGACATCAGGGTCAACAATATTTCTCGATAAAGCGCTGAATGACTTGAATGAAGAACAGTTGTCGTTTATCAGAAGTAAACACCTTGGGTTTATCTTTCAGTTTTTCAATCTTATTCCCGTTCTCAGTGCATTTGATAACGTCTATTACCCGCTTGTTTTAAATGGAGATTATAATAAGAGGCAAGCTAAAGAGTTGTCATTGTACTACCTCGACAGGGTGGGGATTAATCATCTTGTCGAACGTAAACCAGGGCAATTATCTGGCGGGCAGCAACAGCGTGTGGCGATTGCCAGAGCATTAGCCCATAGTCCTGGGGTGATTATTGCCGATGAACCTACCGGTAATTTAGATCTTGCAACGGGCGAGGCCATTTTGGATTTGTTAATGGAAATCAACCAGGAAACAAAAACCACTTTTATTGTTTCAACACATTCGACCCAACTCAAAAATAGAGCTAAACGTGTTATAGAAATCAAGGATGGGGAGCTGGTTTATGATTCTGTTAAATAAGTATATTCTGTTACTCTTGATGCCATGTCTTTTTTTTGCACCGGCCTATGCTCAACGCACGGAGCCATCGGTGGTAGAAACTATTTTACAGAGAGGCTTCCCAACACAGCCTGGCGCATTAGCACAAGTCACAGATTCATTATTCGATGAGTATGAACGTCAAAAAAATGTTTCCTCATTAATATTCTACTCCTACGGTATGCTGAAATTAGCGAGCCACTTCAAAACAGTGAACGATTACGTTAAAGCCTCTGAGTTTGCCAAGCTCGGTTTTTTTTATCTGGATGAAGCTGTCGATACTCATGAAAATAACCCGCGTGTGCGCTATTTAAGGGCGCGTGTTGATGCCTATTTGCCTGCAGAGTTGGGGCGATGCGTCGTGACGCTACATGACACCAATACCTTACTGAAAGAAAATTTCGATAGTAATATGATGTTTCACATTAACTATATGCAATACAGAGCATTGCATAGCTGTAAGAAAAATAGTCAGGCAGCGGCGCTGCTGTCAGAAATGAAGAAGGGAGAGCTGAGTCAATTAAAACTATTACCTTATAGCATTGATGATGTTCCTGAGTGGGATATCAACGAAGTGACACAAATTATCATACCTTTAGTGAAAGGTGAATAAATGTTCAGTACGCTGCTTTTAACCAGTATTGTTGTTTTTATGATCTTATGTTTCGTCTTTTATTGTGCTATTTTCCGAACGCAGGATGCGCAATTCGCCTTGTTTAATTTATTCAGACATAAAAGACGCTCACTTTCTACGATTATTGCTATTATTTTGGGCGGTGTTTCGATATTTCTCTATGGCGGATTTATCGATTATTCATTCTGGATACTGAAAGAGCAAACGGTCAGGACTAACATTGGCCATATTCAACTTTATGATAAATCATACTTTGAGACATCGAATAAAAGTAAAAGCATTATAGAAAACTACAGCACCTTGAAGTCAGATCTTTTGAATGACAGTGAGTTATCCCAAGATATCTCCACGATCTCAGGGCAGTTGGAGTTTACCGGTATTGTCTCGCAATATGAGAGTGAAACCTCGAGCTATTTTGCGGCACTGGGTGTTGAACCGCTGGCTTCTCTGAAGCTCGGTTCATTCGATAAACTGATTTCAGGCAGTGATTTATCACGTATTAAACATAATGAAGTCACTCTGGGCAGTGGTTTGGCTAAAACGCTGAACGCCAACTATTCAGATTGGCTAGATGTTTTAGTGGTGAATACGCAAGGTGGGCAAGGTGCTCTGTCGCTTGGCGTTCGTGGTATTTTTGAGTCCGGCATCAAGGACTATGATGATGTTGCCATTAAAATGCCCTTACAAACGGCACAGCGTATTATGGATACCGATGGCGTCAGTAAGGTTGTCATTTTGCTGAATGATGGCGTTGATCTGGATATTTTTCGGGCAAAACTGGATAAGTTTATCGCAGATAAGCAGTTACCACTGATGGTTAAATCGTGGAAAGAATTGTCGATATTTTATCAGCAGGTTGAAGGGTTGTTGTCGGGTATCTACTTCTTTATTAAGGCTATCGTTGCTCTGATTGTTATATTTATGATCAGTAATTCTATGACAATGAATATTGTGGAAAGAACTCGAGAGATCACCACATTACGGGCTATCGGCCTGCGGCCAAGGCACATTACAAAGTTGTTTTTGCTGGAAGGCATATTCATTGGGGCAATCGGCGCTATTGGTAGCCTGGCGATTGGCTTTGCCATTGCCGGTGTCATTAATTTAAATGGTATCGCAATGCCTCCATCACCGGGGCAAACACAGGGTTATACCGCCTTCATAAAAACAGATAGCTTCGATTTAATCTGGATAACGTTTGTACTTCCCATACTGACGTCATCACTGGCATCAATCATTCCAGCAGTTCGTGCATCCAAACTTAACATAGCTGATGCATTTAAATTTGTATAAGGGCATTTCCATGAAAGTACGTTTATCTTTGGTATTTATAGGTCCGCTTTTATTTTCATCTATGACGTGGGCAGATACAGCCAGTACAGTAGATATAGCGGCATTGGAGATCATTAAGAAGTCTGATGAAGTTCGTTCACCGAACATGCCTTTTCGTTATACGGTAACCATTAAAGAATTTAAACCAGAAGAAAGTGAACCTATTCGCAAGCAGATTCTAGACATCTCTATGCGATTTCTAAAGCCTGGAAATGGTATTGAAGCAGATGCGCGGTCCCTGAGTCGATTTGTCTACCCACCTCGGGATAAAGGCAAGATGATGCTATCCGACTGGTATGATTTATGGTTTTACACACCAGGCTTGAGACGCCCAATGCCGATCTCTCGTCAGCAGCGGTTATTAGGCCAGATTTCAAACGGTGATGTGATTGTCACTAACTTTGAATATGCCTATAACTCGATCCTTTTGGGTGAAGAGCCTTGTGGAAACCTGGTTTGTTACAAGCTGGCACTAGAACGAAAATCACCAGAAATCACCTATCCGAAAGTCACCTATCTGGTTGAAAAAGAGAGCTATCATCCCTATAAAGCTTTTTACTTTTCGTTGGATGACAAACTCATCAAAGAAGTCGCCTATCAAGATTATAAGTACCTGTTAGGCAGAGAACGGCCCGCGAAAATTGTTATCGTGGATGCACGTTCCGGCAACGGTTATTCTGTTATGGAATACAGTGATGTCAGATATGAATCTCTGCCACTATTCCATTTCACCAAGGAGTATATTCAGCGAGGTGGGAATTGAAACTTTTCCCTCTGCTAGTGTTGGCAGTGTGGCTGTTTCCAGCCAAACTCTTGGCATCCTGCTCGCCTGATATGATGTTATTAGGGCAGGTGTCTTACACCAACAAAGCGCTGTCTATCTGGCGGATAGATGGAAAAAATCCTTACACCGCCAATAATGTTTACAACGATCTGGTGCTTAAATATGACAGTGTTTGTCATCTTATTGAAGAAAAAGTTGATTTGGATATGTCTCTGTATGGGCTGGCTTATTATCCGCACGAGGATGTTGACTCATTTGAAAAAGATGATAACCATTTGAGGTTGCTTATCGATAAGCTAAAGCTCTCTTACGCCGTTTCTGATAATGTCAGGGGGGATTTGGGCAAGCTCAGGTCAAAAAGTGGCTTATTCTATCTACAGTCCCCAGCGAGCTTAATGAATAATTATTATTCGGGCTTTAAACCAAGCCGAATTTATGATTATTCAATGAAACAGGCATACTCAGAATCTTTCTGGGGGGCTGTAATATCAAAAGATACAGAGAAGCAGTCGTTATCTTTATCTGTCTCGCCAAAGTTGACCCAAATTGATAAACGCTATGAGTCTTCCAGTAACTGGTCTGCGACTGAGCGTTCTAACGCCAATGAACGTTACATGATCTCTTACACGGATTACCGCTTTGGCGAGCATACACCGTCAATGAATCTGATGTTGGGTGACTCAAAGTCGGTGGCATTTTCAAACAGTTATAACTATTCGCCTCAATTCGCCATCAATGCTGAGTTGGCTTACCATTTTAACCAACAGTGGCGGCACCTGGAGACAGGAAAAGCGGAAATGGTACAGCACTATGCATTTCCTGCCGATCTTTACACTACAAGTAATGATGACGGCGTTGAGTTGGCGCTCGGATTACAATATACGACAGATCGCTTTAGTCAGTTTGGTGTCGAATATTATTTTCAGAGTGAAGGATACTCTGCTGCAGAATGGAGGAAGCAGACGGATTTAATCAGATTTCTCAATCAGGAAGCGAAGGTTGCATTATTGGATCAGGCATTTGATGCTTATAAATATTTAATGGCTGCAGAAATTAGCAATACCTCGAATAAAGGATATTTTCTAGGCAAACACTATCTTAATACCTATGCCAGTTTTCTTATGAACGATCAATCCAGCATACAGTCATTTATTGTGCTTAATATGAGGGACAAAAGTTCACTACTCGGTATCACCTATAATAAGCCGTTGGAAAAACTGGACAAGAAACTGGAAATGTACACCGGTGTTTATACCGCTTTCGGCAATCAGG
Organism: Serratia sp. Ag1; assembly: GCF_000743355.1. GTDB lineage: Bacteria > Pseudomonadota > Gammaproteobacteria > Enterobacterales > Enterobacteriaceae > Chania. The sequence goes on along the minus strand of NZ_JQEI01000011.1, from coordinate 142,407 downwards.
ATTCTGAATTTGGCCTGTTTGGCGAAACTATTGGCAGTTATTTAGGTTTTAAATATCATTTTTAAGGTTTTATATGGACTCTAATAAATTACAATCAGTCGCTTTTCTCTTTGCCGGTCAGGGTAACCCAACGATTGGCATGGGCTCAGATTTATGGGGGCTTAATGGCGCCACCAAACGAATTTGGGATTGTGCCAGTGACGTTTCAGGTATTGATATTCGGCGTCTTTGTTTAAAAGGACCAATGAACAAGTTAGTACAAACCACCAATCAGCAGGTGGCGGTGACGGCGATCAATGCAACACTTTACACTTTGTGTCGCGATAAGTTGGAAGATGCTCTGGTAGTGGGATCTTGCGGCCACAGTGTGGGTGAATATTCGGCTTTATATGCCGCTGACGCGATTACGCTGGAAGATCTCTTTAGAATGATCCATTTCCGTTCCCAGCTAATGGATGAATTGAGCAAGGTCAACAAAGGCACCATGCTGGCAGTGAAATCGGTGGATTACAGTACCCTGTCTGACCTGATTGCAAATTCTGGTCTTGAACTGGATATCAGTTGTGACAATAGCCATCGCCAGCAAGTCATTGGCGGTACACCCACTGCATTGCGTGATTTCACCCAGGTATTAATTGATCTCGGCTATGACACCACCAAACTCGGGGTCAGCGGCGCTTGGCATACTCGTTTGATGGCCGAAGGTGTTCAGCGGATGCAGGATTTTTTATCAGGTATAGAAATCAGACAGCCACAGCATGACGTCCTCATGAATGTCACTGCTACACCAGAAACGGATCCTGAATTGATTAAACGGAATTTATCACTGCACTTGACGCATACGGTGAAGTGGACGGAATCAATGGAGCGTTTTTTGGGCAATGCATCCCCGCTGTTGTTCATCGAGGTGAGTAGTAAACCTTACTTGGCGCATATCCTTAATGACTTCAACCGTTTCTCACCGGATAGGTCGCTGCATTGCAGAAAAATTGAAACATGTAGTGGTGTCTCATGATCCCAAATTATTTAACATTTATCCGTTTCCAGGATAGAAGAACGGTTCCCTTTTTCTATTTGCTCCTGTTCATTGTGCTGGGGTTCTATTGGAGAAATAATGGCTACTCTGTCACGCACCATGATGCGTGGTTAATCAGTGCGATTCTGGCAATCACACTGTTTAATATTATTTATGATTTAAAAGCCTATTGGGCATATAGTTATGTGATCGGACGTGTTGATATTGACCGTTTTTCAGGTAAAACATGTTTAAAATTTGAAGCTTTCCTCTCACGCCCAATTGTTATCAGCACAATGTCTGTTCTGGTATTTTGGCTGATCGTTAAGCTGAGTTTACTGTTACCGTCTGCACTTTACAGCGTCCTTTGCCTGTTTCTCATATCACCACTGTTTATTTACTGCGTGTACAGAAGCGTCAGGCCGATCTACATCAAGCAGGTGATCAATGCCGTTCCGAGTGTGGTGAAGTACAGCAGCCTCTATCGCTATGTCAGTGACTATATTTTGTTAAGCACGGCAATCAATCTGCTATCAATCAGCCCGTTAAAAACTAACCCAGACTTCTCTTTAAGCAACGGTTTCTTCTCTGCGAAGCTGATGATTGCCATGCTGATCCTTTGTGCTATTGTTTTGGCGGTTAATCTTATTTTTGTTTATTTATCAAAGAGATATATATTTCTTGGGCGCATGTTTCTAAAGGAGGTTGATTTCAACTTCTCCCCAGCTCTGCCCTTCAACTCACTGTATAGAATACCGTTCATGGTCAGAATGCTGTTCTTGTCGGTGATCCAGTTTGGATGGATTGCTTTCGTCAGTATTATATTGGCGTTATTAAATTTGGCTGTACCCTTTGAAGTCTACTTTTCATTCTGTTTATTACCTCTTATGGGTTATTGTTTTTTACACGTTTATTGGCACTGGCATAATGAGTTTCTTATGTCTTGTGATATGTGTTTCCGCTATGAGGAATTTAAGAAGCGCGAAACCTGATGGGTGAATATGTAATAATTACATCTATGGTGATATTCAGAAAAAATAATGTAATACAAAATTAACGCCCCATAAACCTTGGGGCCGTTAATTCTCAACCAACTGATATATATAAATTATTTTTTATGCTGTGGCTCTCTGCTTGAACTAACGTATTTCCTTTCTAATTATGTTTATCCGGTCATCTTGCGTTACCTCACAAAAATCAATCGAAGTTTTCAATTAGCCCTCTTAACTTGATTAAAGACAACAATTTTTATAGGGCTTATGTTATCCATAGCGGGCGTGCAATACCGATAATATGTCCTTCGTGGATCTAATAACTAATTAAGCCGTCGCTACCAAGCGGGCTAAATGGATGGGATGCTTATGACTAAGGTAAGCAATATATTTGCAGTCCTTCTGACAGGGATCTGTGCTGGTCTTGTTTCGCTTGCGGTGCAAGCCGATGCCACCAACGCCCCAGTGCCGCAGAAGATCGAAGCCAAAAACGAAAAGTTCGCTACGCCTCACCCCGATCAATACCAATCATGGAAAGCCACGTCAGAGCAGTCTGAGCAGGTTGATGCCTTGGCAGAAGACCCGCGTCTGGTGATCCTCTGGGCCGGATATCCATTTGCCAAGGATTACAACAAACCACGCGGTCACTCCTATGCGCTGACCGATGTGCGTGAGACGCTGCGCACGGGTGCGCCGAAAACCGCCGAAGATGGGCCACTGCCGATGGCTTGCTGGAGCTGTAAAAGCCCTGACGTAGCCAGAATGATCAACGAGCAGGGTGAAGAGGGGTATTTCCATGGCAAATGGGCTCGCGGCGGCCCGGAAATTGTCAACAACCTCGGTTGTGCGGATTGCCATAATACCGCCTCAGCAGAATTTGCCGAGGGCAAACCGGCGTTGACGCTTTCTCGCCCCTACGCTGCCCGGGCGATGGAGGCAATCGGCAAGCCGTTTGATAAAGCGGGGCGTCTCGATCAGCAAGCCATGGTGTGTGGGCAGTGCCACGTTGAATACTATTTTGATGGCAAAGATAAAGCGGTGAAGTTCCCTTGGGATAAAGGCACGACCGTCGATGATATGGAAGCCTATTACGACAATATCGCGTTTTCAGACTGGACCAATCCGTTGTCCAAAGCGCCTATGATCAAAGCCCAGCATCCAGAATATGAAACCTGGCGGGTGGGCATTCATGGCCAGAACAATGTGACCTGTATCGACTGCCACATGCCGAAAGTGCAAAACGCACAAGGCAAAATCTATACCGATCATAAAATCGGCAACCCATTCGATAACTTTGAGAAAACCTGTGCCACCTGCCATACCCAGGATAAAGCCAGCCTGCAAGGGATTGTGGCCAAGCGCAAAAAAGACATCACTGAGATCAAGCTGAAGGTTGAAGATCAACTGGTGCATGCACACTTTGAAGCGAAAGCCGCGTGGGATGCGGGTGCAACCGAAGCTGAGATGAAACCGATCCTGCTGGATATCCGCCATGCGCAATGGCGCTGGGATTATGCCATTGCGTCACACGGTATCCAGATGCACGCCCCGGACGTTGCGCTGCGGGTGTTGGGCACCGCACTCGATCAGGCTGCTCAGGCCCGCACCAAACTGGCTCGTTTGCTGGCGACCAAAGGCATCAGCCACGAAATCCCGTTGCCGGATATTTCTACCAAGCAAAAAGCACAGTTGGCCTTGGGTATGGATATGCCGCAGCTCAATGCTGAAAAGCAGGAATTCCTCAAGACGGTGGTACCGCAGTGGGATGAGCAGGCGCGTAAAGCCGGGCGACTCAGCCAATAACCCTACCGCCCCGTGCGCGGGGCGTAAAGAGATGGAGTGAATATGAACGTACTGCGTTCGTTATTAACTACCGGGGTGCTGGCTTGCAGCCTTTGGCTGACAGTATTACCGGTATCAGCCCAGACGGATAGCCCAGTGGTGCAACCGAAAAGTGCCGAGGTAACGTTACAACGTAACCCCGATGATGCCTGTTTGCGTTGCCACAAGCCGCAGCAAAGTGCCATGCATGGCAAGCATGCTGATGCTATCAACCCGAATAACCAGCTGCCGGTAACTTGCACTAACTGCCACGGCAATCCTTCACCGCTGCACCGTGAAGGGGTGAAAGATGTGATGCGCTTCAATGAGCCGATGTATGGTGTGGAAACGCAAAATAGCGTCTGCATGTCTTGCCATTTGCCCGAGGCGCTGCAAAAAGCGTTTTGGCCGCATGATGTTCACCTGGCTAAAGTCACCTGCGCCAGTTGCCATCAGCTACATCCACAGCAGGATAAAATGCAGAGCTTGAGTGATAAAGGGCGGATACAGATCTGCGTGGATTGCCACCGTCAGCAACAGGATGATCCGGCATTTAATCCAGCAGCCGTGCGGCTGGGTAAGGAGCAGCCATGAGCTGCTCACGACGCCGTTTTATTGCCGGTATAGGTGCTTTGGCGGTGACGTCGGTTGCTGCGGAAAAAGTGCTGGCGCGCACGATGAACGTGAATGGTGTGCGCTACGGCATGGTGCATGACGAGTCACGCTGCATCGGCTGCACTGCCTGTATGGATGCCTGCCGGGAGGTCAACTTGGTGCCAGAGGGTGTTTCGCGCCTGACGATTATCCGCAGCGATCCGATCGGCAACTTTCCTGACGTTAAGTACCGATTTTTCCGCCACTCCTGCCAGCATTGCGACGACGCACCCTGCGTAGATGTCTGCCCAACCGGGGCGTCATTCCGCGATGCGGCCAGTGGGATTGTCGATGTTAACCCCGATCTTTGCGTTGGTTGCCAATATTGCATTGCTGCCTGCCCGTATCGGGTGCGATTTATTCACCCGGTCAGCAAAACGGCGGATAAATGCGATTTTTGCCGCAAAACCAATTTGCGCCAGGGCAAACAACCGGCCTGCGTGCTGTCTTGCCCGACCCAGGCATTGACCTTTGGTAATCTCGACGATCCCAACAGTGAGATCTCGCGTCTGTTGGGGCAGACCACGACTTACCGCTACAAAATTGCGCTGGGTACCCGGCCAAAAGTGTATCGCGTGCCTTTTAAATATGGGGAGATAAGTCAATGACCTCTGCGTTTCATTTTGACTCTCTAGTCTGGGACTGGCCGATCGCGATTTACCTGTTTCTGATTGGGATTTCTGCTGGCCTGGTGACCTTGAGCATTCTGCTGCGCCGTTACCATCCGCGCGAGGGCACTTCTCGCAGCCGTATCATGCGTACAACCTTGTGGATTGCCCCCAGTTCGATCGTACTGGGGTTGGTGATCCTGATTTTCCATCTGACGCGCCCGTGGACCTTCTGGAAACTGATGTTTCATTACAGCTTCACCTCGGTGATGTCGATGGGCGTCATGTTGTTTCAGGTGTATACGCTGGTGCTGGTGATCTGGCTGGCGCTGATCTTCCGTGACGAAGTGGCTGCGCTGCAGCAGCGCTGGTTACCGAAGTTGACGCTGATCCCCAACCTGTTGGCGCGCTTGCTGCCATTCTTGCGCCCGCTTGAAACACTGCTGATAGTGCTGGCCGTGTTGCTGGGGGCGTATACCGGGTTCCTGCTTTCCGCGTTGAAATCCTACCCGATGCTTAATAATCCGTTGTTACCGGCACTGTTTTTGCTCTCGGGGGTTTCATCCGGGATCGCGGTGGCGCTGTTAGCCTTTGTCTTTGGCCCGAAGGCGGATTTACACGGCAAGGAAGTGAGTTTCCTGCACCGGGTAGAAACCCCGGTGGTCTGGCTGGAAATTTTCCTGATGGCCGCTTTCTTTATCGGCCTGGGGTTGGGGGATGACGGCAAGTTACGTGCGCTGTCGGCAGCGCTGGGCGGCGGGTTCTGGGCCTGGTGGTTCTGGTTGGGCGTGGTGGGCATCGGGCTCCTGTTTCCGCTGTTGTTGAAAGCGTTAGGCTGGGGCAAGGCACAATCTCACATCCTGCTGATCAGCGGCAGCAGCCTGTGTGGTGTGCTGCTGCTGCGCTATTTCATCTTGTATGCCGGGCAAATGACGGTCGCTTGAATAACGTTGGCAGCGAAATAAGGCGGTAAGCGTGCTGTTGTGGTTACCCGAGTTGGGTTTTGGTGCTTTGTTGCTGGCTTGTGTAGCGTCATTGCTGATGTCTGGCGTGACGCTGTTTGCGCGTAGAGTGCGATTGCCGGTGCGCGGCTGGATCCTGGCGATATTTACGCTGGTGGCGTTGGCATTCGCTATTCTGCTGCTGCTGTTTTTACGCGATGATTTTTCTGTGATGTATGTGGCCCAGCATGGGCACCGGCAACTGTCTGGCTGGCTTAAAACTGCGGCGTTGTGGGGCGGCCACGAAGGCTCATTGCTGCTTTGGTTACTGTGCCTAAGCGGATGGGCTGCCAGCTTTGCTCTGGGCAGTAAACCGCAGGATCCGCTGGCGGGTAGGACGTTGGCTATTCTGGCGCTGATTATCGGCTGTTTTCTGGTATTCATACTGTTGTTTTCCGATCCTTTCGTCCGCATTTTCCCCCCAGCCGTTGAAGGGCGCGATTTGAACCCGATGCTGCAACACATCGGGCTGATCCTGCATCCACCCTTGTTGTATCTCGGCTATGCCGGGTTTGCCGTCTGTAGCGCATTGATGTTGGCGGCTTTACTCAACGGTGAGTTTAGCGCCCAGATTGCCGGGCAATGCCAGCGTTGGGCCAATCCTGCCTGGTGCTTTCTCACTGCCGGGATCATCCTGGGTTCCTGGTGGGCCTACAGTGAACTGGGCTGGGGCGGCTGGTGGTTCTGGGATCCGGTAGAGAACGCGTCTTTACTGCCTTGGTTGACGGCAACGGCGCTGCTGCACAGTTTGGCCGTCAGCCAGCGCACTGGCGGGTTGCGGCATTGGTCGCTGCTGCTCACGCTCGCGACTTTTGTGCTCAGCCTGTTGGGAACCTTGATTGTGCGCTCCGGCGTCCTGCTCTCGGTGCATGCTTTTGCACTGGATGAACAGCGGGCGTTACCGTTGTTTGTGCTGTTTGTGTTCCTGAGTGGAGCCTCTTTCCTGATCTACGCCTTGCGTGCTCACCGTGGTGAGCGGCCTGTGCCACCAGCTCCCTCTGTGCTGTTGGCAGCTTTGTTACTGTTCAGTTCAGCCGCACTGATCGTCCTGATTGGCACGCTCTACCCGATGCTATACCGGCTATTCGGCTGGGGGCAGATTTCCGTTGGTGCGCCTTACTTCAATCTGGTTCTGCTGCCTTTTGGTTTACTCGCGCTGATCTTGATGTGTTTGAGTGGCTTCCGCCGCCAACTCCCGCAGTGGATTGCACACAGTGGCGTGCTGTTGGTGGCTTTGGGGATCCTGTGCTCCACGTTGCAAAAGCATGAGATCAGCCAGAATGTGGCGGTAGGGGAAACGGTGACGCTGGCGGGTTATGAATTCGCGTTTCGCTCGATCGAACTGCAGGCGCACGGCAACTTTACCAGTGAGCAGGCGGTGATTGAGGTTTCACAGCAAGGGAACGCAGTGAGCCAACTCCGGCCTGAACGGCGTTTTTACACCGCGCGTCGACAGCAGATGTTTGAACCGGGCATTGATTGGGGCCTGTTACACGACTGGTACGTGGTGATGGGGGAAAAGAGCGGAGAGAATCGCTACGCCATGCGGTTTTATGTGCAGACCGGTATCCGTTGGATCTGGTGGGGCGGCGCACTGATGATCATCGGCGTGTTGGCCGCAAGTTGGCAGAGGAGGAAGCCATGCGCAGATTAGCCACTTTACTGTTGCTGTGCGGTTTAGCATGGCCGTTATGGGCGCAGGTGGTTGATACCTGGGCATTCTCCTCGCCAGTCGTGCAAGATCGGGCTTTGTCGGTGGCGGCTAAAATACGTTGCCCGCAGTGCCAGAATCAGAACCTGTTGGAGTCGAATGCACCAGCGGCGGTTGCCATGCGTCATGAGGTTTTTGCCATGGCAGAGCAGGGTAAAACGGCAAGCGAGATCATGGGTTTTATGACCGCGCGCTACGGTAATTTTGTGCGCTATCAACCGGCGTTAGAAGCCTCAACGCTGATCCTGTGGGGATTACCGCCGCTGATGCTGTTGACGATCGTGCTGGTACTGTGGCGCAGCAGGAGCAAGCGATGAAACCGCACCGTTTTCAACTGCTGTGTATCGGTTTGGTGTTGATGATCGCGGTTAGCCTGTATCTTGCCAGCGGTCGCCCGGCAAACCTCTTGGCTCAGCAGCAGGTGCAGAGCCTCACCCCACCACAGCAGACTGAGAAGCAACTGATTCAGCTCCAGCAAAAACTCCGCCAAACTCCGCAAGACAGTGTGCTATGGGCGCAATTGGGTGAATATTATCTCTACACGGATAATTTTGACTCGGCACTCAAAGCTTATCAGCAGGCATTGGCGTTGCGGGGCAGCAACCCTGAGCTGTATTCCGCGCTGGCGACGGTGCTTTATTACCAGGCCGGGCAACATCTCACGCCGCAGGCGGCCAGCTATATCGAAAAAGCCCTCAAGATAGACAAAGACGAAGTATCAGCTTTGATGCTGTTGGCTGCGGACGCTTTCATGCAGGCAGATTATCAACGGGCAATTGGCTTGTGGCAGCGTCTTTTAGACGGTAATTCACCGCGAGTCAATCGCCAGCAGCTTATCGAGGCGATTAATATGGCAAAAATGCTGGCGCGCTAACTTGTTTTATTGCCCTTGGGCTAAAAAGGCGTGAACGCGGCCCTAATGTGACACCTCTCCGGTTTTTAGTTTTCTCGCGTTGACCTTTATATTCATTTTTATGAATATAAAACTAATCAAACGGCAAAGTGCAAAATGAACCATAAATTTATTAAAAAAGAGGGGATTGCCCAAGCGTTCTTGGCCCGCTATCTGCTGACTGAGCAGATCGGTTGCAGGCTGAAAACTATTGATGCCCTGGCTAAAGAAAGTGGTTTATCCGTGGGCCTGATGCAAGGGGCGTTAAAAAGCCTTGAACAAGCTGGGGCGATAGCCGTTGAACGCCGTGGGCGCAATGGCAGTTTTATTATCGCCGCCGATCATAAGGCACTGCTCAAGCATGCGAATATCGGCAACGTTGTTTGTGCCATGCCACTGCCTTATACCCGGATCTATGAAGGATTAGCCAGCGGGTTAAAAGCCCAGTTTGCAGAGATTCCTTTTTATTTTGCCCATATGCGGGGATCGGATATCCGCATTGAGTGCCTGCTGAACGGGCTTTACGATCTGGCGGTGACCTCAAAACTGGCCGCAGAAAGTTATGTGCAGCAACAGCAGGTGCAGATTGCGTTGTCGTTGGGGGAACACAGTTACACGGAGCAGCACCGGCTGATTTATCGCCTTGGCGAACGGGATGGTATACGCAGGGTCGGGATAGACAATGCCTCTGCGGATCAGAAGATCATGACCGACGTATTCTTTGTTGGGCAGGCGATTACCTTGGTTGATATCTCTTACCATGAATGCCTGAAACAGATTATCTGCGGTGATATTGATGCCGCGATCTGGAACGTGAACGACGATGAAGAGTTAACCCGCCTGGGGTTGATGACCGAACCCCTCAGCGGCGATGAGAGCTTTACCAGCGCATCAGAGGCGGTGATCCTGACCCGCTATCAGGATGTGCAAACGCAGCAGTTGTTATACACCATGGTGGATCTACAAAGCCTGTTGTTCCACCAGCAACGCGTCGTTGCGGGTGAGATAAGGCCTGTTTACTGAGGGATGAATATGGAACAACGATTCCAGCTGCTTTGCCAAGGCGGCGTGATTGATAGCGAAGTACGCGATGGCATGTTGAGGGTGCTTGACGCATTGGACAACCGTTGGTCTATTCCGGTGCGTAATGAGCAGGGGGTGATGGCGTTGACCCATATGGCCAGTGCCCTGATGCGTTCAAAGCAGAATATTGTTATTCAGGCTTTGGATGAAGAGCTGCAACGTGAGATTTGCGAGGCAGAAATCTATCCGCAAGTTTTGCTCATTCATCAGGATCTGTTGCAGGTGTCGGGCCATCAACCCCATCCCAATGAAGAAGGGTATCTGTTGGCGAATCTCTATAGTTTGCTACAGGCGCACAACCCGCACTGAGATCTTATTTTATGGGTTAAATATTCATAATAATGAAGATATAAAACGATCATTATCGTCAGGGCTGCAGAAGAGAAAATATGTTTATTAACGCACTGCAAAAGCAAAACCCCAAGATGATTGGTGTAGCCAGGGAATTATGGGCTCAGGGGCTTATCTTGCCCGATACCTATGTGATTGATGTTGATAGGGTACTTGCCAATGCCCGCCAACTGTTGCAGGTGGCTCAGGCATGCGGCATTGAACTCTACCTTATGACCAAACAGATTGGCCGTAACCCTTGGTTGGCTGAGCGTTTGGTGGCACTGGGTTATCGTGGCGTAGTGGCGGTGGATTTTCGCGAGGCGCAGAACCTGTCCGCCGCCGGGGTCCCGCTGTGCCACGTGGGGCATCTGGTCCAGATCCCCGATAAACTGATCCCGCAGATCTTGGCACAGCGGCCTGAGGTGATCACCGTTTTCTCGCTGGAGAAAGCGGCGAAAATTGCTGAGCAGGCTCAGCGGCTGGACTATGTGCAACCGGTTATGCTGAAAGTGTTTGCGCAGGGCGATCTCCTTTATCCCGGGCAAGAGGCCGGTTTTGTGCTGGAGCAACTGCCAGAGGTGGCGGCGAAAATTGCCGCTATGCCGGGGCTACGGTTACAAGGGGTAACCCATTTTCCGTGCTTGCTGTGGGATCCACAACAACAGCAGACCTTACCGACGCCTAACCTGCAAACCCTGCTGCAGGCCAGCCAACAGCTACGGCAATGTGGCTTTGAGATTCGGCAGATCAACGCCCCTTCTGCAGCCAGTTGCACCACGCTGCCGCTGCTGGCACAGCATGGCGCGACCCATACTGAGCCTGGCCACGCGCTGACCGGCACCATGCCAGCCAATAGCAAAGGCGATCAGCCAGAGCAGATCGCCATGCTTTATCTCACCGAGGTTTCTCACCATTTTGCCGGTAACAGTTATTGCTATGGCGGTGGTTATTATCGCCGGGGCCACGTGCTTCATGCCTTGGTCGGCTCAGAGCCAGGCGGTTCACTGTTGGCTGCAAACGTGCAGCCGCAGAATGAGTCAAGCATCGATTATCACATTGGTCTGCAAGGAATATATCCCATCGGCAGCCCGGTTTTCATGTGCTTTCGCACCCAGATTTTTGTCACTCGAAGCGATGTGGCACTGGTCTCTGGCATTGCTACAGATAAACCGAAACTGGAAGGCGTTTACGACAGCCAGGGACGGGTGAAAAAAGGGGGCTGTAATGGCTAAGTTTCTGGTTCTGGTGATTGACAGCTTCGGCGTTGGTGCCATGGAAGATGTTGCGCAGGAACGGCCTCAGGACATGGGTGCCAATACCTGTGGCCATATTTTGCAGGCCTATCCTGAGATCCGTTTGCCAACGCTGGAACGGCTGGGATTGATTAATGCTCTGGGTTTTCAAGCCAATATCATGCAGCCTTGCGCCAGCGCGCTGTTTGGCACCGCCAATCTTCAGCATGAAGGGGGCGATACCTTTATGGGGCACCAGGAAATCATGGGTACCCAACCACAAGCTCCGTTGTGTATTCCTTTTTCATCGGTAATCGATTCGGTCGAAGCGGCTTTGCAACAGGCAGGCTACTCAGTAATGCGTATCGGTGAGCGGTTGCAATACCTGTGGGTGAATGAGGCGGTAGCGGTGGGGGACAATATCGAGGCCGATCCAGGCCTGGTATTTAATGTGACCGCCAATCTGACGCAGATCCCGTTCGACGAGGTCAAGAAAATTGGCCGCATGGTGCGCGAGCAGGTCAAGGTGGCCCGGGTGATTGCCTTTGGCGGGCTGATTGGCGACAACCAACGCATCCACCGGGCGGCAGAGAGTCGGCAAGACCAGTACATCGGCATTAATGCCCCCGCGTCGGGTGCCTATGAGCAGGGGTTTCAGGTGCAGCACATGGGGTATGGCGTCGATGCTGCTGTACAGGTGCCGCAGAAATTGCACCAGGTAGGCATCAGCACGGTACTGATCGGCAAGGTCGCCGATATCGTAGATAACCCGCATGGCACCAGCTATCAGGATTTGGTGGATAGCCAGACTATCTTGGACATCACGCTCGCTGAATTGCAGAAACCGGGGGACCGTTTTATCTGCACCAATATTCAGGAGACCGATCTTGCTGGCCATGCCCAGAGCGTGGAGCGTTACCTCGATCGCCTGCAACTGGTGGATGGTTATCTGGAGAAGATATTACTGAGTTTAGCCGCAGAGGATTGCCTGATCGTCACAGCCGATCACGGCAATGACCCAACGATTGGCCACAGTAAACACACGCGGGAAAAGGTGCCACTGCTGGTTTATCGCCAAGGTGCGTCTGCCGGGGAATTGGGGTTACGCAGCACGCTGTCGGATATTGGTGCCACCGTCTGTGATTTCTTCCATGCTCCCGCCCCGCAGAATGGCCGCTCATTCCTGCCACTCATCAGGCCGCACGATCGGCACTGGAGCACGCTATGACAAACGCGAAACGCTGGATCGATGACACCGGTTACACCTATGTGCATGAACATCTGCATATTGATCTCTCCGGTGGCAAAAACGATCTCGACTGTAAGTTGGGTCAATATGATCTGATCTGCCAGGAAATGCGTGAACTGTTCGCACTCGGGGTGCGCAACATTGTGGAAATGACCAACCGTTACATGGGGCGTAATGCCGATTTTTTACAGGCATTGATGCGGGACAGCGGGATGAACATTATCGCCTCTACCGGTTATTACCAGCAGGCATTCTATCCTGCACACCTGGCACAACTCAGCGAAGCGCAAATTGCGGCGGAAATGTGCAGCGAGATTGAACATGGCATTGATGGCACGGCGATGAAAGCCGGAGTGATCGCAGAAATTGGCTCCAGCCGAGGGAGAATTACTGATGACGAGCGGCGAGTGTTTGCTGCTGCCGCTCAGGCCCATCAACGGACGGGCAGGCCAATATCGACCCATACCACCCTCAGCACCATGGGCTATGAGCAGTTACAACTGCTGCAACGCTTTGGTGTGCCTGCCGAACACATTGTGATCGGGCACTGCGATCTTACCGACAACCTGGACATCATTCTGCCGATTTTGGACCAAGGTGCCTGGGTGCAGTTCGATACCATCGGCAAAAACAACTATTACCCCGACAGCAAACGGGTGGCGATGCTGAAAGCGATTGCTGAGCGCGGCCAACTGGGACAGGTGATGCTCTCAATGGATATTACCCGGCGTTCCCATTTAAAGGGCAACGGTGGGATCGGCTTCGCCTATCTGTTGCACACCTTTGTGCCGATGTTGCTTGAAGCCGGTCTGTCGCAACGTGATGTCGACCTGATGTTGCGTGATAACCCGGCTCGATTTTTTAACTGATAGCTGCCCATCGTCATTCAAGCTGTAACGGGCATTGTTAGGATACCGCTAGTTAACTGAATAAAAAGGAAAAATAGATGAAATTTGTAATTGGTGGCCAGATCGAAAAAGAAAAAATTGCCGATACCGTACGCCGTTTTGCTGGTGAGAAAGCAACGTCTATCAGCATTATGAACGATATCGAAGCTGCAATGAGCATCAAAAGCGGGCAGGCCGATATCTATCTGGGTGCCTGCAATACCGGAGGTGGCGGCGCGCTGGCGATGGCGATCGCCATTATCGGCATGGATAAATGCGCCACTGTGGGCATGCCAGGCAAGATCCTGTCCGACGAGGAGATCGCCGCCTGCATTAAAGCGGGCAAGATTGCTTTCGGCTTTACGGGGCAAGACATTGATGCGGTGGTGCCGGTGATCATTAACACGCTGTTCTCTTTGTGAGGCTGTTGCCATGGAACACTCATTTTTAATGCGACTGCTTGAGATCGACCCGACTAAAGCAGGGCTATTGGCGCTGATCGGGGCGATTTCCGCCATGATGGCTAACCGGGGGATTGCAGTATTTCATGATGGTTTGCGCCCGCTGATGCCTGAATATCTGGAAGGGCGCATGAGCCGCAAGGCACTGGCGGCCACCAGTTTTGCGTTGAGCTTTGGGCTGATTATCGGCTTCGGGCTGCCGTTTTCTCTCACTGCACCGATTATTCTGGTGCATAGCCTGCTGCTCGGGACTGATGTTATCGGCGTTTGGAGTGCCGACAGCCGCAAAGGGTTGGTGTTGTCTGGCGTGATTGGCGCGCTGTACGCGATTGCTTTGCTGACCGGGTTACGTTCGGTGGTCGAGCTCTTCAGCCATATGCCGGTAAACTTTATGAGTAATCTGGGCAAAGTGGGCGATCCTATTGTGGCCTGTTTCGCCCTGTTCCCGGCTATTGTGGTGGGTTATCAATATGGTTACCGCAAAGGGATCTGGGTGCTGCTGGCAACGCTAGTGGGGTATCTTGCCACACAGGCTGTCGGCAACCTCAGCTTTGGTGGTTTGATTGCCAACCCTGTCAAGCTTGATCCCAATGGCAGCGCGCTGCTGCTTTCCATGATCGCCATGTTCTACTTTGCCATGAAAGAACGCCCGGCACAGCCGACCGACAGCCAACAACCAGGGGCGAATGAAATGCTGGTGGGGCTGTTTTCCAGCCGTATCGAACGTATTCAGAAGAATAAATGGCTGCTGGTGCTGAGCGGCGGGCTGACGGCGGTGGCGGCAACCATGTCCTTCAGCCTGCTGGCAGAAGGGCCGGTATCACTGCAATTGATGGCCCATGGTGAGCAAACCAGTGCGATGTTGGTGGCGCTGGCACGTGCCATCAGTTTTGTCCCCTTGGTGGGCATGACCGCCATTGCGACAGGCGTTTACAGCCCCGATGGGATGAAGTTTGTCTTCGTTGCTGGTCTGGCGACCAATAACCCGTGGATAGCCTTTATTGCGGGCTGCGTCATTATGCTGATGGAGATCCAGTTACTGACCAAAATCGCGATCGGGCTGGATAAATACCCTGGCGTCAAAGCCTGTGGTGACCATATCCGTACCGCGATCACCAAGATGCTGGAAGTGTCGTTGCTGGTTGGGGGGATGATTGCCTCAAACGCTATCCTGCCGGGCATGGGCTTTATGGTGGTGGCAGGGCTTTATCTGCTGAACCGCACGTCGAAGCGGCCACTGGTCGAGATGGCTATCGGGCCGATTGCCACGATCATCGTGGGCATTCTGGCCAACATTATTCAGATTGTCGGCATTGGCTGATTGCCGCATGAGGTGAAGCATGATCAGGACTTTTCCACTCACCAGCATGGATATGGAGCAGGCTCAGCAGGCCCAATTCCGGCTGGTGGATACCATCTGCCGTCATTTCCCCGGGGCCGAGTTTTTGACCCAAGGGGATTTGGGGCTCGCGCCTGGGCTTAATCAGCCCAGAATAACTCGGCAGGTTGAAGCGGTTATCGCCCAGTTTTTTGCTGCCGAAGCCGCAGTGCTGGTGAGTGGTGCCGGTACTGGCGCGATCCGCTGTGGGCTGGCAGCGTTGCTTAAATGCGGTGACAGCCTGTTGATCCACGATGCGCCCATTTACCCCACCAGCCAGGTGATTATTGAGCAAATGGGGTTACGCTTGATCCGGGCTGATTTCAATCAGCCGGAGCAGATTGCCCAAGCGGTGCGTGAGCACCGCCCGGTGGCCGCGTTGGTGCAACATACCCGTCAGAAAATTGATGATAGCTATGATTTGGGGGCGGTTATCCATCAGTTGAACCAACTGGCGATCCCATCGGTGGTTGATGATAACTACGCGGTGATGAAAGTGGCGAAGATTGGTTGCGAACAAGGGGCAACGTTATCGACCTTCTCCAGCTTTAAGCTGTTTGGCCCTGAGGGGGTTGGTGTAGTGGTGGGGCAGCAGCAGGCCATCAGCGCCATTCGCAACAACATGTATTCTGGCGGTAGCCAGATCCAAGGGTTTCAGGCGATGGCGGTGTTGCGCGGGCTGACGTTCGCCCCGGTTATGCATGCGGTTCAGGCACGGGTGAATGAAGAATTGGTGCACCGCTTGAATCAGGGCGAAATACCACAGATAAAACAGGCGTTGCTGGCAAATGCGCAATCTAAAGTGTTGCTGGTGGAGTTTCATCAACCGATCGCCGAGGCTGTGTTGCTGCACGCGCAGCAACTGGGGGCATTGCCTTACCCTGTTGGCGCTGAGTCCAAGTATGAGATCCCACCTCTGTTTTATCGGGTTTCCGGCACTTTCCGCCAGGCCGATCCCAGCCTGGAACAGCGCATGATCAGGATCAACCCCAATCGCAGCGGTGCAGACAGTATTCTGCGCATACTGCGTGAAAGCTGTCAGGCTGCTGTGGTTTAGATTCTCACCCCTCCCAGTACGGGGAAGATAAAAGCAAAAAAGCCTGAACGTGAATTCAGGCTTTCTCTTTGAATATGGCGGTGAGGTCGGGCTTGATTCGCTGCGCTCACCCTGCGGGCGGCCTTTGGCCGTCCAAAATGGCGGTGCCATTTTGTCGAACCCTGTCGAGGATTCTCGCCCCTCTCTTTTGGGGAATATAAAAGCAAAAAAGCCTGAACGCGAATTCAGGCTTTCTCTTTGAATATGGCGGTGAGGTCGGGCTTGATTCGCTGCGCTCACCCTGCGGGCGGCATTTGGCCGTCCAAAATGGCGGTGCCATTTTGTCGAACCCTGTCGAGGGTTCTCACCCCTCCCAGTACGGGGAATATAAAAGCAAAAAAGCCTGAACGTGAATTCAGGCTTTCTCTTCGAATATGGCGGTGAGGGAGGGGTTCGAACCCTCGATACACTTTCGCGTATACACACTTTCCAGGCGTGCTCCTTCAGCCACTCAGACACCTCACCATATTGTCATCGGCAACGATTACGCTGTCGATGGGCGCTAATGTAGGAGAATCTTTTCCAAGCGTCAATACTCTTCTTACATCGCGGAGCGCGTTTAGCTAAACTTGCAGCAATCTGCTGATTTGACGCACGATCATCTGTAATTTAATCCTCGGCAGGGGCAAGCTCTGCGTTAATTGAGGGAACAAGCACTAACCAAGGAACCAGGCAATGAATATCATCTTTTATCATCCCTTCTTTGCAGCTCAGGAGTGGTTGGCGGGCATGACACAGCGCCTACCGCAGGCTAATGTGCGGCAGTGGCGAGCAGGAGATAAAGATCCGGCAGATTATGCGCTGGTATGGCGGCAACCGTATGAGATGCTGGCCAACCGCCGCGATCTGAAAGGGGTATTTGCTTTGGGTGCGGGGGTTGATGCCATTCTTGCGCAGGAGCGTCAACACCCCGGTACTCTGCCTGACGGTGTGCCATTAATGCGCCTGGAGGACAGCGGTATGGCTCAGCAGATGCAGGAGTATGCGCTGGCCTGCGTCTTGCGCTATTTCCGTCGTTTTGATGAGTATCTCATGCAGCAACAGCAACAACGCTGGGTACCGCTGGAGCCTTATCAGCAGTGTGATTTCACCATCGGTATTCTCGGTGCGGGCGTGTTGGGCAAAAGCGTGGCACAAAAGTTAGTGGAGTTTGGCTTTCAGGTGCGTTGTTGGAGCCGTAGCGCCAAACAACTTCATGGGGTACAGAGCTTTGTTGGCAAGGAACAGTTAACGGCATTTCTTGCTGGCACGCGCTTGCTGATCAACCTGTTGCCTAATACGCCGGAAACGGTGGGGATCCTTAATCGCTCACTGTTCGCGCAACTAATACCAGGGGCTTATTTGCTCAACCTGGCGCGAGGGGCGCATCTGGTGGAAAACGATCTGTTGCGGGCGCTTGAACAGGGGCAAGTCGCTGCGGCAACGCTCGATGTGTTCGTTAACGAACCGCTATCGCAAGCACATCCGTTTTGGCATCATCCGCGAGTCACTATCACCCCGCATATTTCTGCCATTACCTTACCCGAGCAGGCAATGGACCAAATTGCGGCTAATATCCTGGCGCTTGAGGCGGGCAAAGCACCTACGGGTCTGGTTGATCTTCAGCTTGGCTACTGATAGCTTCCCGCTCGCGCTGCTGATGACAGCGTTAACTGCTATGATGAAACAGACCGGCCCACCGTGCCTGGCAACCCTATAAATATAGGTAAGCACATAACAAGGAAAAATAATGTACCCCGTTGATTTACATATGCATACCGTCGCCAGTACCCATGCTTACAGCACTTTGCATGACTATATTGCAGAGGCGAAGCAAAAAGGCATCACGCTGTTTGCCATCACCGACCACGGGCCGGACATGGCCGATGCGCCCCATTATTGGCACTTTATGAATATGCGAGTCTGGCCGCGTTTGGTGGATGGCGTCGGGATCCTGCGTGGTATCGAAGCCAACATCAAGAATCTGGCAGGTGATATCGACTGCACCGGCCCGATGCTGAATGAAATCGATCTGATTATTGCCGGGTTCCATGAGCCGGTTTTTGCGCCGCAAGGTAAGGCGGCCAATACCGAAGCCATGATTGCCGCTATGGCGCAGGGAGATGTGCATATCATCAGCCATCCGGGTAACCCTAAGTATCCCATTGATATTGCTGCGGTTGCTGCGGCGGCTGCGAAGTATCAGGTGGCGTTGGAACTGAATAATTCTTCATTTACGCATTCGCGCAAAGGTAGCGAAGCCAATTGCCGGGCCGTGGCCGCAGCGGTGCGTGATGCTGGGGGCTGGCTGGCGCTGGGTTCTGATTCACATGTGGCTTTCTCACTGGGGCAATTTGAACACTGTGAACGTATTATTCAAGAGGTGAATTTCCCGCAGGGGCGTGTCTTGAATGTGTCACCGCGTCGTTTGCTGAATTTTCTTGAGCAGCGTGGCAAGCCAGCGATTGCGGAACTGGCGGATCTGTGACATCGTCACGGCAAATTTTCCGTATTGAATAGGGCTTGATTATGAATGAGTTTTCCGTTGTCTGCCGGGTGCTGGGGTCGCTGTTTTATCGCCAACCGCAGGATCCGTTGCTGTTACCGCTGTTTACCCTGATCAAAGAAGGTAAACTTCAGCAGCATTGGCCACTGGAGCAGGACGAACTGTTGGTACGCCTGCAGCAGCAGTGTGAGGCTCCTCAGTTGGCCGCTGATTTCAATGCGATGTTTGTTGGCAGTGAGTGTAGTGTGCCGCCATTCCGTTCTGCCTATGTTGAAGGGTGCAACGAAGCCGAAGTGCGCGTTTTCCTGCAACAGCGTGGCATGCCGTTGGGTGAAGCCCCTGCCGATCATTTCGGTTCACTTTTGCTGGCAGCTTCTTGGCTGGAAGATCAATCGCAAGAAGACGAAGCGCAGGCGCAAATCACGCTGTTTGATGAGTTTCTGCTGCCGTGGTGTGGGCGTTTTCTGGGCAAGGTGGAAGCGCATGCCACCAGCGGTTTCTATCGCACTTTGGCATTGATTACCCGTGATGCGATTGCGGCGATGCGCGACGAGTTAGCGGACTATGAGCAGGCAGACGCAGGTTCAGACGAAGAAGAGTGATGTTTAAAGGCGCAGTAAATGTTGAATACTGCGCCTTATTAAGGTTAGTCAGTGAACGGGATCACCAATTGGCCCGGTTTCACTTCCAACCCTTTGGCCAATTTGCGCGCCAGCGCTTCTGTTTTACTGTTATCCGGGTTGAGGACATAAACCGGTTGTTGATCGAAATAGGCTTTCAGTGACTGGCTCAGGTAAGGCGTGAGCGCTTTCATCACCGTATCTATTTTCTCTGGTTGAACCTTGTAGTCCACCAACTCCATTTCCCGCAGGAAGATAGCGCCTTTTTCGCGATCGTAAACCGGCTGCGCTTTTAGCGATAACTGCAATTCTGCTTCCTGTGGGCCAAGAATCGACGTGATGTTGACTTTGGCATTGCCAGAAAGCACCACTTTACCCGGCTCGCTGCGGCCAATCTGGCTTTGTAACTGTGTCAAAACGATATTGGCATCGACTAACCCAGGTACACCGAGCTGTTTTTGATAATTGTTGTGCTTCTGCAGGTAGTCATTCACTTCTTGTTCACTGACGCTGTATTGCGCCAGTTGATTGCAACCGGTAAGCACACCAGCAAATATCAGGGCAGCAGCGCCCATCAGGATCTTCTTCATTCGTGCCTCGTAAAACTGCTAACGGAAATGCTATATACCCTAATACCCAAAATAATTCGAATTATTTTGGGTACAGAACAATCACTGCTCCATATCGAGCAGTAACGGGATATCGCTGCGTTGTGCCATTCGGTTACGGTAGGCTTCCACGTTGTCTGGCAGCGTAACGCCAGCGACGATCGACAGTGAACGTAACAGCGGGAACAGGTTGATATCATCGGTAGAAAGAGTGCCGTTAACCGCTTCTGGGGATTGGATCAGCGCTGCAAGGTTGACCAGATCGCTATCCAGCAGCGCAATCAGGTCCGCACTGTCTGCCAGATGGGTAGCAAAGTCGCCGATCGCTGCCTGTTTTTTATCGCTGAAATAACGGCGCGCATTGTCAGTGGCGAACTCTTCGAAATCGGCATTGGCAAAACGCGGCAACAACAGCTTGAGGGTATAGCGGCTGACGTGCTGCAACCACTCGGCGATGGCCGGGTTGGTCGCGCCGGTCAGCAGAGGCTTGCCGTCAAGGTTGTCGATGTAATGTACGATGTCCATGCTCTCAGGCATGTAGCTTCCATCGTCTTTTTGCAGGATCGGTGCCATTTTCTGGCCGATCATACTGATGGGCGTCGCTTCGTCATCGTTAAGCAGCGTCACCAAACGTACTGGCAGGTTTTTCAGGCCGAAAATCATGCGGGCCTTTACGCAGAATGGGCAATGATCATAAATAAACAGTTTCATGTTTGCTCCTGTTGTCAGGTTATTATAGCCATCATGATGATTTATCAGGCTTTTGGTGTCAGCTCTCGTTTACGCTGGGCGTTGGGGCAACGGCGCGTGGGTTGAACTGCCAATACAAGGCAAATAGCGTGATGAACCCTACCAGCCCGAGCAGGAACCAGGGTAATTCCGGCCTGCCTAACGCTCGCCCAGTGTCATACATCCAGCCACCGCCGGTATAACCCAGCGCACCCCCCAAAGCCAGACCTAAACGACTGAAACCCATATAGCTGCCACGCGCCCGTGGATCGGCAAGCGAGGCGCTCAGGGTTTCACGTGCGGGTTCTGCAATAATTGAACCCAAATAAAAACAGCAAATCAGGGTAAAGACGGCCTGCAGGCTGGTCGCCAGCCCGACCGGTATCAGGCTGAGCGTCATCAGCAGCAAACCGGCCATCAGGCGTTGTTCCAGCCGGAAGTGCTTTTCACTCCAGCGCGCCAGTGGATAAAGCAATGACAGCGACAGGGCCGCTTCAATAGCGTACATCCATTTCACCGCTGCCGGTGAACCGGCAATTTCATTCACGATGATCGGCAGCATCAGCATGACCTGAACCGACAGCATGTAATAACCGGTTAAGGTCAGCACATAGATGAGGAAACGGCGGTCACGCAATACGCGCATCATGCCTTCTTTCATCGGCACACGAACGGTGGAGATGCGATAGGCTGGCAACAGCCAGGCGTTCCAGCCCGCAGCCATCACAAAAATCCCTGCGCCTGCCCAGCAGACAAAGTGGAAGTCATATTGCAGCAACCAACTGCCGATCAGGGCCCCAATCACTGCTCCGGCGCTGTCTTGCATCATCAGCAAAGAAAAGAACCGGCCACGCTCATGCGGGCGGGTTAATTTGATCACCAACGCGGTACGTGGGGGATCGAACAGCGTGCCGCCAATGGCTGAAAGCGCACAAGAAAACCACAATAACCAAGGCTGATCGGCCATTGCCATGGTGGCAAAACCTGCCGCGCGAAGCAACATGCCAGTGACAATCATCGGTTTGGCACCAAAACGATCGGCAATAGCACCGCCAAAAATCCCCAGCCCTTGTTGAACCAGTTGGCGCAGGCCCAGCGCAATGCCGACCACCAGGGCAGCCCAGCCAAGTTGATCGACAAAACGGATGGAAATCAGTGGAAAGACCACGAAAAAGCCTAAAACCACTAACAGATTATCAAACAATAAAAAATACTTACCCAAGCTCCGAGCTTGCGCTACCAACGACATGTTTCACCACGAGCAATAAGAAGAGGAGGAGAAAACCACAACCCGTATATTCTCCCCCCAATGTCTCCATACTGATAGGGGGACGTAGATAATATTTTTTCATCGTCAATACGTTACGTGAGTGGCAAAACCAGCCAAAAAAACGGACAAAACGATTGATTGCTTATTTACTGAACGACAGGGGTTTTACCTGCCGGGTCGGCTACGGTTATAGTGAACAAGGGCAAGTGCGGTTCTGCGTCGGCTGTTGAACATGAGCAACCGGGGCGGTGAAAGCACCAACGGTAATAATTCACAGGCTCACCCAATCAATACTTCTTATCGAACCGTCCTGATCGCGGGAGAAATGATGTTTGGCTATCGCTCTGCATCACCAAAAGTACGCCTTACCACTGACCGGCTGGTCGTCCGCCTCGTTCATGAGCGTGATGCCTATCGGCTGGCTGAGTATTATGCTGCCAACCGGGCGTTCCTCAAACCTTGGGAGCCGTTACGGGACGAAAGCCATTGCTACCCTTCAGGCTGGCAGGCGCGGTTAGGCATGATTACCGAGCTGCAAAAGCAAGGCAATGCCTACTATTTTATCCTGCTGGATCCTGATGAGAATGAAGTTCGTGGCGTTGCCAATTTCAGCAACGTGTTGCGCGGCTCGTTCCATGCCTGTTTTTTGGGATATTCCCTCGGGGAAAAATGGCAAGGGCAGGGGCTGATGTATGAAGCGTTGCAATCCGCTATCCGTTATATGCAGCGGCAGCAGCGGATGCACCGCATCATGGCCAATTATATGCCGCATAACCAACGCAGCGGAGCTTTGCTCACCCGGCTGGGTTTTGAACGTGAAGGTTATGCGAAAGATTATCTGCTGATTGACGGGCGGTGGCAGGATCACGTTCTCACCGCATTAACCAATAAAGAATGGCAACCCTCGCCACGCTGAGGCCGTAGATGAAATATGAACTGAGTGCTAAAGAAGCCCGAGTGATAGGCTGCCTGCTAGAGAAACAGGTTACTACGCCCGATCAATATCCGCTTTCGTTAAACGCCATCACCTTGGCTTGCAACCAAAAAACCAACCGTGAACCGGTCATGGAACTGTCGGAAAGTGAAGTCCAGCAGACTCTGGATTTGCTGTTGAGAAAGCATTTTATTCGCACGCTAAGCGGTTTTGGTAATCGAGTGGTGAAATATGAACACCGCTTCTGTAATTCTGAGTTCGGCCAGTTGAAACTTGCACCGGCTGAGTTGGCTGTGATTGCCACGCTGTTACTGCGTGGGGCGCAGACGCCGGGTGAACTGCGCACCCGCACCAACCGGATGCACGAGTTCAACGATGTCAGTGAAGTTGAAGATGTCTTACAGCAACTAACTACGCGCGAAGATGGCCCGTTTGTGGTGCGCTTGCCGCGTGAGCCTGGCAAACGGGAAAGCCGATTTATGCACTTATTCAGCGGCCAGATCGAAGAGGCTCCTGATGAGGTTGAACCCGTCGTTGACGGTGAGCTCAGTGAGCGAGTCGCTCTGTTGGAAGCGGAAGTGGCAGCGCTGAAACAGCAATTGGCACAGCTGCTGGCACGGGGGCAAGATGAGTAAATTACGCATCGGTGTGGTTGGCCTTGGTGGGATCGCGCAAAAAGCCTACCTGCCGATCCTCAGCCACGCGCTGGACTGGCAACTGGTTGGGGGTTTCTCTCCGAACCAGCAAAAGGCGCAACAGGTTTGCGACAGTTACCGCATGGTTTGCTTTTCGCGGCTCGATAGCCTGGCGCAGCAATGTGATGCGGTGTTTGTACACAGTAGCACCGCCAGCCATTTTGCCGTGGTGAGCGAGTTGCTTGAACTCGGTGTACACGTTTACGTGGACAAACCCTTGGCAGAAACGTTGGAGCAGGCGGAACAGTTGCTCGCGTTGGCGGACAAACGCGGCAAAATGCTGATGGTCGGCTTCAACCGGCGTTTTGCGCCGTTATACCGCCAACTGAAACAGCAAATGCACCAACCTGCCTCGATCCGCATGGATAAACACCGTGCAGACAGCGTCGGGCCACGGGATCTGCGCTTCACGTTGTTGGACGACTACCTGCACGTGGTGGATACCGCGTTGTGGTTGGGGGGCGGTACCGGGAACTTGCTGAGCGGCAGCCTGCGTGCCAACGAAGCGGGTGAAATGGTTTACGCTGAACATCATTTTGCCTGTGGGGAGAGGCTGGTCACTACCAGTATGCATCGCCGGGCAGGCAGCCAGCGCGAAAGCGTCTATGCGGTGAGCGACGGGGCTGTTTACCAGGTGAATGATATGCGTCAGTGGCTGCGGGAAGATCCTCAAGGCGTGGTTGAGCAACCGGCGGCAGGTTGGCAAACCACGCTGGCCCAGCGTGGTTTTACCGGTGCCGTGCAGCACTTTATCCAGTCGGTCAGCAATCAGACCACCCCGGAAACGGCGGGTGAACAGGCGATCTACGCGCAGCGGCTGATCGAGAAAATGCTGCGTAACGCCATGTAACATAGGCTGCTGGCTATTACTCCGGTGGCACCGTAGACTATGCCTACAGTGCTTGGAGCTGTTGCTTACCGGCAACTTCAAGTCATAAAGGGATGCGCTATTCAACTGACGCCTGCTGCTGCAGGCGTTAATATTTACACGTTGTACTCATCAGAAAAACCACATGAATCTACTAAAATCACTGGCCGCCGTTAGTTCTATGACGATGTTCTCGCGGGTGCTGGGCTTTGTACGTGATGCCATTGTTGCGCGTGTTTTTGGGGCCGGGATGGCCACCGATGCCTTCTTTGTGGCGTTCAAATTGCCGAACCTGCTGCGACGCATTTTTGCCGAAGGGGCGTTTTCTCAGGCGTTCGTGCCTATTCTGGCGGAGTACAAAAGCCAGCAGGGGGAAGAGGCGACCCGTACCTTTGTGGCCTACGTTTCTGGCTTACTGACGCTGGTGTTGGCAATTGTCACGGTACTGGGGATGCTGGCGGCTCCGTGGGTGATCTACATTACCGCCCCGGGTTTTACCGATACGCCGGATAAATTTGCCCTGACTTCGGCGCTACTGCGTATTACTTTTCCCTATATCCTGCTGATTTCACTGGCTTCGCTGGTGGGGGCGATCCTTAATACCTGGAACCGTTTCTCTATTCCGGCTTTTGCGCCGACGTTGCTGAACGTCAGCATGATCGGTTTTGCGCTGTTTGCCGCGCCTTATTTCCATCCGCCTGTGCTGGCGCTGGCCTGGGCCGTGGTCGTGGGCGGCGTGTTGCAACTGGGTTATCAGTTACCGCATCTCAAGAGGATCGGCATGCTGGTGCTGCCGCGTTTGAAACTGCGGGATGCAGGGGTATGGCGAGTGATGCGCCAGATGGGGCCTGCGATCCTTGGGGTATCGGTCAGTCAGATCTCGCTGATTATCAACACCATTTTTGCGTCGTTTTTGGTGTCCGGTTCGGTGTCCTGGATGTATTACGCCGACCGCCTGATGGAGTTCCCTTCTGGTGTGTTGGGTGTCGCGTTGGGGACTATTCTGCTGCCTTCACTGGCGAAAAGTTTCTCCAGCGGCAATCAGGAGGAATATAACCGCTTGATGGATTGGGGGTTGCGTCTGTGCTTTGTACTGGCGCTGCCGAGCGCGATTGCGTTAGGGATCCTGGCCGAGCCATTGGTTGTTTCCTTGTTCCAATACGGTAAATTTAGTGCGTTTGACGCCGCAATGACTCAACGAGCGTTGGTTGCCTATTCCGTTGGGCTGATGGGGCTGATTGTGGTGAAGGTGCTGGCACCGGGCTTTTATTCCCGTCAGGACATCAAAACCCCGGTGAAGATTGCCATTATTACTCTGATCATGACGCAGGTCATGAACCTGATGTTTATTGGGCCGCTCAAGCATGCCGGGCTTTCATTGTCGATTGGTCTGGCGGCCTGTTTGAATGCTTCATTGCTGTATTGGCAATTGCGCAAACAGAAAATCTTCCAGCCACAGCCAGGGTGGGCGATATTCCTGATCAAGCTGGTGGCGGCGGTGGTGGCGATGGCCGCAGTTCTAATCGGTGCTATGTGGCTGATGCCCGCCTGGGATCAGGGCACTATGTTGGCGCGCTTGCTGCGCTTGGCAGTGGTGGTGGTAGCAGGCGTGGTGGCCTACTTCGCAGTGCTGGGGATATTGGGTTTTCGGCCACGAGATTTTGCCCGTCGGGTCGCGTAATTCTGCTATTTGCGCCGTAAATAAAAAAGGTCGCTACCGAACAGCGACCTTTTTTGTATTCCTCTTCTGGCTTACATGCGCTCGAGGGTGTCGATCCCCAAGGTTTCCAGGCCAGTTTTCAGCGTTTTGGCGGTCAGCAACGCCAGCTTCAGGCGGCTCTGACGGGTTTCTTCGCTCTCGGCGTTCAGGATCTGGCAATGTTCGTAGAAACCGGAGAATAACCCGGCCAAATCGTACAGGTAAGTACACATCACATGTGGAGTCCCTTCACGAGCCACTACGGTGAGGGTTTCTTCGAACTGCAGCAGACGGGTGGCCAGCGCAATTTCACGCTCTTCGGTCATCACCAGCGGCAGGGTCAGATCACTTTCATCAACGCCTGCACGTTTGAATACCGAAGCGACGCGGGTGTAAGCATATTGCATATAAGGGGCGGTGTTGCCCTCGAAGGCCAACATGCTGTCCCAATCGAAGATGTAGTCGGTAGTACGGCTTTTCGACAGATCGGCGTATTTCACCGCACCGATACCAACGACCTTAGCCACGTTTTGCATTTCTTCTGCAGGCATGTCTGGATTTTTTTCAGCGATCAATTTGCTGGCGCGCTCGATGGCTTCATCCAGCAGATCCGACAACCGGATGGTGCCACCGGCACGGGTTTTGAACGGCTTGCCGTCCTTACCCAACATCATGCCAAACATGTGGTGCTCCAGCGTGACCGCGTCTGGCACGTAACCGGCTTTACGCACAATAGTCCAGGCTTGCATCAAATGCTGATGCTGGCGCGAATCGATGTAATACAGGACGCGATCGGCCCCCAGCGTTTCATAGCGGTATTTGGCGCAGGCGATATCGGTAGTGGTATACAGGTAACCGCCATCTTTTTTCTGGATAATGACGCCCATCGGATCGCCATCTTTATTCTTGTATTCGTCGAGGAAGACCACGGTCGCGCCTTCGCTTTCTACCGCCAACCCTTTGGCTTTGAGATCGGCAACGATGCCCGGCAGCATGGCGTTGTACAGGCTTTCACCCATCACATCATCTTCGGTCAGGGTGACATTCAGTCGGTTATAGGTGAGCTGATTTTGCGCCATGGTGATGTCTACCAGCTTACGCCACATCTTCAGGCAGTAGTCGTCACCGCCTTGCAGTTTCACCACATAGCCACGGGCGCGCAGGGCAAACTCTTCGTCTTCGTCGTAATTTTTCTTCGCTTCACGATAAAACTGCTCGAGATCTGACAGGCCCATTTCGCTGGCGTGTTCATTCTGCATTTTTTCCAGGTAGGCGATCAGCATGCCGAACTGGGTGCCCCAGTCACCGACATGGTTGGCACGGATCACTTTATGGCCGAGGAACTCCTGGGTACGCGCAGCAGCATCACCGATGATGGTGGAGCGTAAGTGGCCAACGTGCATCTCTTTCGCCACGTTGGGTGCCGAGTAGTCGATAACAATGGTTTGCTGCTCAACGGGGGCAATGCCGAGTTTAGGGGCGCTCAGAACGCGATCGGTCTGGCGGGCAACCCAAGCACTGTTGAGGAAGATATTGATAAAACCAGGGCCTGCGATCTCCACTTTGTTGGCGATATCACCCAGTTCCAGCAGTTGCACCACTTTTTCTGCCAGTTGTCGTGGTTGCATACCGAGTTTTTTTGCCACGGACATAACGCCGTTAGCCTGATAATCACCAAACTGCGCTTTCGCTGACTGACGAACTTGTGCTTCGCAATCTGCAGGTGCACCTGCAGCAATCAACGCCTGGCTGACTTTATCTGATAGAAGAGCCTGAATATTCACCGGGTTACCTTAAATGCAAACGAGGGCCGCATGGCACGCCCCTCCAGATTCAATGGTGGCCTTTACACCGCGCCAGTGGGGGCGGCTAACCACAAAACAGCCTGTAATTGTATCTGATCAGAGGCAGCGCGTCAGCAGTTGCTGAGGGCTGGGCGACGAAAGGTGATGAAAAGCGGCGCAGGGAACAGGCTAGGGGCTAACGTTTTTTATGGCGGCGGCTGGAACGCGACGTGCCATAGCGCTGTATTTTGTAATGACGGTATATTGCATAAACTGCAATAATGATCAGAACAATGGCGATGCACAGAAGGATCATATTTATCTACCAGAGTTAAATATGGATTCACACTATCGTAATAAATTGGCACTGGCAATTAAGTTTATGAATTTCAAGATTAATCTCGTAAATTCTTGGTTCTGTTTAAATTGTCGTGCCCGTTATTTATATTTGGAGAAGTTAAGCAACCTATGAGCTCTTTGCTGTCGATGACCGAACTTAACGATTTGGTGCAGGATTTACCGCGCTTTGAACAGGCGCTGACACAACTGGCGGAAAAGCTGCACCTCGATTTGTCAGCTTTCAGTGCCGACCATATTTCGCTGCGCTGCCATCAGAACAGCACGGCAGATCGCTGGCGTCAGGGGTTATTGCGGTGCGGTGCTTTGCTGTCAGAAGCATCAATCAATGGCCGCACTATCTGCCTGTTCGATCTTGCCGAACCATTGAAGATGGGCCCGTGGCTCATTGACTGTGTTGAGCTGCCTTATCCCGGTGAAAAGCGCTATCCGCATGAAGGATGGGAACATGTCGAACTGGTACTGGGTGGCGATCCGGCTACCCTGTATGCGCGGGCGTTAGACTGTCTCGCGGATGAGGCACTGCTGCTACCGGGGATCAAGCTGAAGCAGAGTGCCCCAAAAGGCGAGGGTGAGCGTTTGCCGAACCCAACGTTGGCGCTGACGGATGGCAATATCACCATCAAATTCCACCCGTACTCTATCCGTGACATTGTGGCCAGCGAACGGGCTTAGTCTGTGCTGAGGTGGCTGACCGCCTGCCCCATGCGATCCAGTGCTGTGGTCAACAGTTCACGTCGGCAGCCGAAGTTGAGGCGCACAAAACGGCGATCGCCAAAATCCAGCCCAGGGCTTAAACCCACTCCGGCCTGTTCGAAGAAAGCATGTGGGTTGTCTACGGGCAATCCGCTACAGTCGATCCAGGCAAGATAGGTGGCTTCTACCGGGTGCAAGCGTAAACCGGGCATCTTGTTAATGCGCTCAAACACGACATCACGGTTGGCCCGTAAATAATCCAACTGTTCATCCAACCAGGTTTGCCCACCACCATACGCCGCCTGCGCGGCAACCAGCGCCAGTACGTCTACTCCTGGCACAATGCCGCTGCGTGCCCGGCATAGCTGTAAGCGCAGGTTATCGTTAGGGATGATCGCTATTGATGCCCCTAATCCAGCGATGTTGAAGGTTTTTGACGGTGACATCAGCGTGATACTGCGCTGCGCCGCATCATCATTCAGGCTGGCAAACGGAATATGCTGCAAGCCGGGCTCTAACAGCAGATCGCAATGAATTTCGTCCGAACAGACGATCAGATCGTGACGACGGGCAAACTCATGCTGCTCCAGCAGTTCTTCGCGGCGATACAGGGTGCCGCCGGGGTTTTGCGGGTTGCAGAGCATCAACAAGCGCTCCTGGCCCGTAAGTTGCGCCTCTGCGCTGTTGAGATCCATAACCCAACGCTGATGATCGAGCCGCAGCGGGATTGGCAACTGCGAGCGGCCCGCGAGTTTTGCTGCTTGGCGGAAAGGCGGATAAATCGGTGACGGGGCGAGAGTTCCTTGGCCTTCTGTGGTGAAAGCCCGCACGCATAAGTTCAGCCCGCAAACCAATCCAGGCAAGAAAACCAGCCATTCAGGCAAAATATGCCAGCCGTAGCGTTCTGCCACGTGCTGGATAAAAACGTGACCCAGTTCCGGGGATGGGTGACCATAGCCGAAAACACCATGTGCAACGCGCTGCTGCAAGGCGTTGATCACACAAGGCGGAGAAAGAAAGTCCGTATCGGCAACCCAAAGTGGAATAATGTCGCGATCGCGATATTTGCCCCACTTAACGCTGTCACTGTGACTGCGGTCTATCCATTGATCAAAATTGAATGTCATAGTTACTGCCTTGAACCTGTGTGATAAATCCTGTCACTATAGCGACTTGTCTATCAACTGCTGTAGCGTTTTTAGCCGTTTTTTTGGGGTGACAATAATGAAATTAGAAGTTTGTTGCTATAGCGTCGATTGTGCGATAACGGCGGAACAAGCAGGTGCCGATCGTATCGAACTATGCGCCAGCCAGAGCGAAGGGGGACTGACGCCGAGTTATGGTTCACTGCTGCAGGTGCGGGAACGGGTAAAGATCCCTGTTCATCCGATAGTTCGCCCGCGAGGTGGGGATTTTTGCTATAGCACGGTCGATTTCGAGATCATGAAGAATGACATTGCTGGTATCCGCGATCTGGGATTTGCAGGGGTAGTGGTCGGCATGCTGGATAGCGAAGGGCATATCGATCTGCCGCGTATGCGTGAAGTAATGAAACTGAGCGAAGGGATGGCGGTGACTTTCCACCGTGCGTTTGATATGTGCCAAAGTCCGCTGGTGGCGTTGGAGCAGTTAACGCAACTCGGGGTAGCTCGCATTCTTACCTCAGGGCAACAGCAAAATGCGGAGCTGGGGCTGCCACTGTTACGCAATCTGCTGCAGGCCAGCCAAGGGCCGGTGATCATGGCCGGTGCCGGTGTGCGGTTAAGCAACCTGCACAAGTTTGTTGATATCGGTATTCAGGAGTTGCACAGCTCTTCCGGGCACTGGGTACCATCCACCATGCGTTACCGTAAAGCAGGGGTGACCATGTGTTCCGACAGCGAGTTTGATGAGTTCAGCCATTACTGTGTGGACGGCGAAATGGTAGAAGCGATGAAGAACGCGCTGGCTTTGGTTAGCCCAACGGCTTGAGCGTGTTGTGTAACTGCAATTATCTGGCCCCAATAAGTTGTTGGGGCTTTCTTTTTATTGCAGTCAATAAGCTTCAATAAATGATAATCACGACGAGTAGACAAAAAAAAGCCCTGTTTAGGGATGATCGTCCAGGGCGAGGCGTTAAAAAATTTATTTATTATTTTGTCTGATATTACCTACAACCAGAGCATAGTTTAGAAACGTGCATCTTGCTGGTCTCTTTGGTTAGGAATGCTCTTAAAATAACGGCGCGAGCTAATCGGGCCGCCGGACCGTTGTTTCGAGAGGGGGCTTGCTATTGATCGGCTGTAGAGCGGCAACCGTCGGTTGATAACTTGCTTTTTATAACAATGGCTTGATTGGTTTGCTGGCAGGCAAAAAAAGCCCTGAACAGGGTAGAGGTGCTCAGGGCTAAGTTATCAAACATTCACTGGTGTTGGCGCGATACCAACACTTTTATTTTAGTTAATAATCCTCAGTTGCTTATGATTTGCAGGTTGCATTAATGTAACTTTTAATTGCAGAACGGTAATTAATAGTGACAATGTCACTTAATTCTGAGGTGATTGCCCATCCCCTAATCCTATCTTTGGCTAAAAAATTAATTGCCCTCATATTAAGCGTGTGGATTATTAATGTAATGTTAATTACGTCACATAAGCCTGATTCACCCAGGTTGAGAAATAAATTTCAACATTTTGATTTTAAATAAAATAGAGATAAATCCCCACGCTTCCGTTCGGTGTTCGCACAGTAATTTATTTAACAATATTGAAACTTATTGGCGTCAGTGTTTTTCTTTAAAGGCGATTGACGAACTGTGGTTCGATTATCGCACATGAAAGAAGGGATTCTCAGGTTCTGACCTCGCGTTCCCTAATGGTCACAGTCGCTCAACCCACATAGGAAGCGCTCTATGCCACATGAAAACACTATTGATGTTCAGGCACTGATCGATAACAGCCGGTTCTCACCCTACCAATGGTTAATTTTGGTGATGTGCTTTTTAACGGTTGCCCTGGATGGCTTTGACACGGCGATCGTCGGTTATATTGCGGCTTCGCTGGTGCAGGAGTGGGGGATTGAAAAAACCTCGCTGGGCCCGGTGATGAGTGCGGCACTGGTTGGTCTGGCCGTGGGGGCCTTAACCGCCGGGCCGCTGGCGGATCGTATTGGCCGCCGCAAGGTACTGATCCTCTCGCTATTGGTATTTGGTGGTTTTAGCCTGTTAACGGCGTTCGCAACCAACTTGTCGATACTGACTCCGCTACGTTTTTTGACCGGATTGGGGCTGGGTGCCGCGATGCCCAATGCTGCGACCCTGATGTCTGAATATGCTCCCGAACGCCGCCGAGCCCTGATGGTGAACCTGATGTTCTGCGGCTTTCCTTTGGGGGCTTCGCTCGGCGGTTTTGTTTCTGCCTGGTTGATCCCGCACTTTGGCTGGCAAAGCGTGTTGGTGCTGGGGGGCGTGGCCCCACTGTTGCTGGCTCTGGTATTAATGGTCGCATTGCCTGAATCCGTGCGCTTTATGGTGCTGCATGGCTATGCGGCGGAGCGTATTACGGCGGTGCTGAACCGTATCTCACCGCAGCAGTGGGTGGCTCCACTGCGTTTTACGCTGAATGAACAGGGCGGAAAAACGAAACAATCTGCGCTGAGGGTGATTTTTTCTCCGCATTACCTGCGCGGCACTCTGATGCTGTGCCTCACCTATTTTATGGGGTTACTGATTTTTTACCTGTTGACCAGTTGGCTGCCGCTGCTGATCCGTGAAACGGGGGCTTCGATCCGTCAGGCCTCTCTGATTACCGCGCTGTTTCCTCTGGGGGGTGGGATTGGGGTGCTGGTTATGGGTTGGCTGATGGATCGCATCAATCCACATAAGGTGGTGGCAGTTGGTTATCTCCTCACCGCTTTGTTCGTCTTTGCCATTGGTTTGGTCAATACCAATCCGCTGCTGATGGCGTTCGTGGTGTTTGTCGCTGGCGTCTGCATGAACGGGGCGCAGTCATCGATGCCTGCTCTGGCAGCCGGTTTTTATCCGACCCATGGCCGTGCCACCGGGGTCGCCTGGATGCTGGGTATTGGCCGTTTTGGTGGCATTCTTGGCGCGATGAGCGGGGGATTACTGATGCAACTGCAATTGTCGTTCAGCGTGATTTTTACCCTGCTGGCGATCCCGGCATTGGTCGCCGCGCTGGCGTTGATGGTTAAACATTTTTCGCTCAGAGAACCTGCACTGCTTGGCTCTTTGAACAAGGCTCAATAAGGAGAATATTGTGCATAGACAAACACAAGTAGGGATTGTGGGGGCCGGGCCTGCTGGCTTGATGCTTTCTCATTTGTTGCACCTGCAGGGGATCGAATCTGTGGTGCTGGAGGCTCGCAGTCAACACGCCGTGGAGTCAACCATTCGTGCTGGCGTGCTGGAACAAGGGACAGTCGACTTGCTCAACCAGACAGGGTTGGGAGCGCGTTTGGCGCGTGAGGGGGCCAGGCATCAAGGGATCCGGCTGGCATTCGAGGGGGTTCAGCATCGTATTGATTTAACCGAACTGACCGACAGAGAAATCACCGTTTATGCCCAGCACGAAGTCTTGAAAGATCTGATTGCGGCGCGGCAGGCAGCGCAAGGGCAGTTGCTGTTTGACGTGGAACAGGTATCGCTGCAGCAATTGGAGAGTGCTCGCCCGCAGATCCATTACCGACACCTTGATGAAGACCATATTATTAGCTGCGATTTTGTTATTGGTTGTGACGGTTTTCATGGCATCTGCCGGGCCGCGATGCCGGGCGGTCTGCGTAAGGATTATACCCGCGTCTATCCCTTTGGCTGGTTTGGTATTTTGGTGGAGGCTCCTCCTTCTTGTGACGAATTGATTTATGCCCGCCATGAGCGCGGTTTTGCCCTGATCAGCACGCGCTCTGCGCAGGTACAGCGCATGTATTTTCAGTGCGATCCGCAGGAAAAGGTTGAGGATTGGTCTGATGACCGGATTTGGCACGAACTGGAAACCCGGCTGGAAAACCATGACGGTTGGTCATTAAAGCAAGGAAAGATCTTCCAAAAGAACGTGGTCGGGATGCGCAGTTTTGTGACCGAGCCCATGCGCTATAAGCGCCTGTTGCTGGCCGGTGATGCAGCGCACATTGTGCCGCCAACCGGAGCGAAAGGGCTAAACCTGGCATTGGCCGATGTGCGCTTGCTGGCCCAAGCGCTGGAAAGCCTGTATCGCCAACGCAACTGGGCGCATCTTGATGCTTACAGTGAGCAGGCTCTGCAACGGGTATGGCGTGCCGAACACTTCTCCTGGTGGATGACGAATATGCTGCATACCCAGCGCGAGAGCAGTTCATTCCAGCAGCGGCTGCAACTTTCTGAGTTGCAATACATGGTCAAATCGCGCAGTGCCATGACCATGCTGGCAGAAAACTATGTCGGCCTGCCTTTTTAATCGGTTACGGCCATCTCGCCGCTGATGTGGGCTGCGAGATGGCTCAGGATAACAGCAGCGAAAGCTCTTGCGCGGCGTCGCGCAGCACCGGCAAGACACGCTCCGTCAGCTCGCTGATCGGCACTAAACCAGCCTGCACACCAACGTTCAAGGCGGCACTCACACTGCCGTTAGTCGCCATCAGTGGCACGGCAATCGAGCGCAGGCCAATCTCCAACTCCTGATCGTTGATGGCGTAGCCTTGGGTACGGACTTTTTTCAACTCTTCTTTCAGGTGGCTAACGTTGGTAAGGGTGTGCTGCGTGTAGCGCACCAGATTGACGCGCCGGAGGTAACTGTTCAGTTCTTCTGGTGGCAGATGGGCGAGGAGTACCCGGCCCATTGATGTGGCAAAGGCAGGTAATCGGCTACCGATATCCAGATCGATGCTCATAATGCGTGAGCTGGAGGCGCGGGCAATGTACAGAATATCGTCACCGTCCAGCGTAGCGATTGAGCAGGATTCGTTGAGCATCTGGCTGATGTGTTTCAGCACTGGCTGAGTGGCTTTAGCCAGCGGGGTCGAGGCCAGATAAGGATGACCAAGCGTCAGGATGCGTGGGCGCAACTCAAAGTTTTTGCCGTCCTGCGCGTAGACAAAGCCTAATTTATTGAGCGTATACAGGCAACGGCGCACTGCAGCGCGCGGGATGCCGGTTTTCTGGCTGATTTGCGAGATCGACATCAAGCGCCGTTGCGGAGTAAATGCCTGGATCACCTCCAGCCCGCGCGCCAGCGAGGTCATAAAGTTCGGATCGCCTTTGAACGGATCGTTACTGCTACCAGCCACAAAGCGGTGGTCTTCGGACGGGGCATCGGTAAATGGCGGGCGAGTCATGGTCAGTCCCTTCTGGTTTTTGCTGATTTCGCACAGTGTATCCGATAATCGCCCATTACGGTTTGTTGAGCGCAGGTTAGCGCGTGAAAATCCTGTTTTGATCACAGAATATGATGGTAAATCAATTGAATCGCACACTTTGTGCGATATACGCACGCTATAGCGATAATCGCCCTTGACGCTGTTTGCCGGGCAAGGCTAACGTTAATGCCTTGCCCTGAATGGATAAAAAAGGAGAGAGGATGGAATTATTGACACCGTTGCTACGGCCTTCCGCGATCAATAGCTGTTTCAGTGATGCGGCGGTTTTACAAGGGATGCTGGATTTCGAGGCGGCATTAGCTCAGGCACAGGCAGCAGCCGGTGTGATTCCCTATTCAGCGGCAGAAATCATCACTCGCCGTTGCCAAAGTGCGTTGTTGGATGCTGGCGCGCTGGCCACGGCGGCGGCACAGGCGGGCAATTTGGCGATCCCTTTGGTGCGGCAACTGACCGCGCTGGTCGCTGAGCAGGATCCGCAGGCGGCGCGCTTTGTTCATTGGGGGGCAACCAGCCAGGATGCGATTGATACCGGGTTGGTGCTGCAACTGCGTAACGCGTTAGCGCAGACCGATGGCCAATTGTCACAGTTGATTGCAGTTCTGGTGCGCCAGATTAGTGTGCACCGTAAAACGCTGATGGTGGGGCGGACCTGGATGCAGCAGGCGTTGCCCACGACGTTAGGGCTAAAGCTGGCAGGCACGCTCGACGCATTACTGCGTTATCGCCAGCGGTTGGCGCAGATGCTGCCACGTGTGCTGGTGCTGCAATTTGGCGGTGCCGCCGGGACGCTGAATTCGCTAGGGGCGAAGGGCAAAGCGGTATCGACGTTGTTGGCGCAACGCTTGCAACTGACGGAGGCTGACACCCCTTGGCACAGCCAGCGCGATCGCCTGCTGGAAGTGGCGGGCTGGTATGCCGGGCTGGCGGGAACGTTGGGCAAGATGGCGCGTGATATTTCGTTGCTGTGCCAGACCGAAATTGCTGAGGTTGCCGAACCGCAGAGTGCAGGGCGCGGGGGGTCTTCCACCATGCCGCACAAGCGTAATCCGGTGTCCTGCACGGTGATTCTAGCAGCGGCGATGCGCGCTCCGGCGTTGGTCAGTGGTCTGTATCAGGCGATGCTGCAGGAGCACGAGCGCGGCCTGGGGGGCTGGCATGCTGAATGGGAAAGCCTACCGGAACTGATCATGCTCAGTGCCGGGGCACTGGCGGCCAGCGTGCCGCTGATCGACGGCCTGCAGGTGTTCCCTGAGCGTATGGCGGATAATCTGGCGCTGACCGGTGGGTTAATTCTGGCGGAGGCGGTCACTATGGCGCTGGGCGAATCGATGGGGCGTTTGAATGCTCATCGGCATATCGAACAGGCCTGCCAGCGTGCGCAGGCAGAAAATCTGTCGCTGCTGGCGGTACTGGAGCGGGATGAACAGGTGCTTAAGCGGCTCGAGGGTAAACAACTGGCCGAGTTGCTCGATCCGGTCAATGCGCTAGGCAGCGCCACCGTATTTATCCAGCAGGTTTTGGCACGAGCCCAGGAACAGCATCAATCAATTCTCACCACCAAGGAGCAATCATGAACGATGAACAGCGTTACCAGCAGGGGATCGCGGTGCGCCGCGAAGTGCTGGGGGATGCCCACGTTGACCGCACGTTGAGCAATTTGACGCCGCTCAACCAGGAGTTTCAGAATTTTATCAGCCGTTACGCTTGGGGGGAGATCTGGACTCGCCCCGGTTTGGCGCGCCATACCCGCAGCCTGATCACCATCGCGATGCTGATTGCTCTCAACCGCGAGGCCGAGTTGCGTATGCACCTGCGGGCGGCGTTCAACAACGGCGTCACCCGCGAAGAGATAAAAGAGGTATTGATGCAAAGTGCGCTGTACTGTGGTTTACCCGCTGCCAACGCAGCGTTTCATTTGGCAGAAGCCGTGTTTGCCGAAATGGATAGCACGGCGGGTTAAACAGTTAGGATGGTTTGCCCAACGCTTCGCGGCGCACCGCAGTGATAAACTCTGGCAACGCGCCGCTCGCATGATCCTGATTACGCAGGATGATCCCTACCGGTTCTGAGATGCCGGGCCCGCTGAACGGCAACGGCAGCAATCTGCCAGCAGCCAGATCGTCCTGTACTGCGCCGGAAGGCACAAACCACAGGTAGTCGTATTGCAGAGTCAGCCGCCGCGCCAGCGAAGGTGACAAGGTTTCCACCCGCTGGGCGGGTAGGGAAAGGCCGCTGGCGGCCAGCAGGGCTTCGGCATTCTGGCGTGGAACGGTGCCTTTAGGGGCAACAACCAGCGGGTAGCGCAGAGCATTTTCCAGCGTCAAGGTTGCACTCAGCAGCGGGTGCTTGGGGTGCACAACGATCTGCAACTCTTCCAAAAACAGCAGTTCGAACAGCAAGCCGCTCATCAGGTGTGGGTCGGCCATGCGGCCAATCGCCAGATCCAGCTCGCCGTTTTGTAACTGTGCCAGCAGCGCAGCATTGTGCGTCGTGGTGACCTGAATGCGTAAATGAGGATGAGCCTGCTGAAAATGGGCGATGACCGGCGGCAGCACGCCTAACGCGGCGGTGGGCAGTGCGCCTACGCGCAGCGGCGGCGGCAAGGCTTGTGCCTGTTGCGCCAGCACATCGCCAGCGTCGGCCAGCGCCGCCATAATACGCTGGGCATGAGCCAGAAACACTTCGCCCTGCGCCGTCAACCGTGCGCCGTGGCGGCCACGATCAAACAGGGTGACGCCGGTCAGGGTTTCCAACTCGCTGAGCGTTTTTGAGAGCGCGGGTTGACTCAGGTTCAGGCATTCCGCCGCCCGGTGCAGGAAACCTTCCCGGGCGACGGCGATAAAGCAGTGGATATGGCGCAGACGAATACGCTGGGTAAAAATGCTGTTGTTGTCTATCACGCCGCCACTCCGTCATCAAGGTTACGGCAGAGTAACTCATCTTTCTGCCGTTATGAACGGGCTTGACCGATCTGCGGTTTACACATCGAAAAATACCGTTTCATTTTCCCCTTGCAGCACAATGTCGAACTGGTAAAGCGTACCTTCTGCTGTCGTTTTTCTATGCCCGATAAGCGTATTGCGCCGTATTTCCTGCTCGACCAGGTTGAGTACCGGATCGGCCAGATTCGCCGCTTCTTCATCCGAAAAATACATGCGCGTATGTAGCCCCAGATTGATGCCGCGCGCCACGATCCACAGATTAACATGCGGTGCCATCAACCTGCCGTCGCGGCCAGTGACCGGGCCGGGTTTGATGGTGTCAAAGGCATAAACCCCGCTGGTGAAATCAGAACAGGCGCGCCCCCAGCCACGGAAGTGATTATCCAGACTTTTTTCGTGCTGATGATCTTGCGGGTGTTGATAACGCCCGGCGGCATTGGCCTGCCAAATTTCCAGCAACACATCGCGCAGCGGCGTACCGCTGCCGTCGAACACGCGGCCCTCAATACGGATACGTTCGCCTTGGGTTTCGGCGTTGGTCAGCACCGGGCCGAAGTTGTTCTCGAAAATGTCGAAACCGGCGGCGTGAGGAGCCAGGCCGATATGCACATAAGGGCCAGCGGTTTGTGACGCTGTTTCCAGCAAATAGGTATCTTTCAACATCAGGCTTTCCCCTGTAAGCGGTTTTCAAACAGCGTTGCGCGGTGCCCGCGCAGCACCAGGTCAAAACGATAAGCCAGGCTATCGAGCTGCACAGAGGCGGATTTATCGAGCACTGAAATCAGTGAGCGCACGGCATCATCGTCATTGATTGAGCGCACGATAGGGCACTGAGCGAGCAGCGGGTCGCCTTCAAAATACATCTGCGTGATCAACCGCTGTGCAAAGGCATCACCGGAGAGAGAGAAGTGGATATGCGCCGGACGCCAGTCGTTGACACGGTTACGCCAGGGATAGGGGCCGGGTTTGATGGTGCGGAAAACGTAGTAACCCTTATCGTCGGTGAGCATGCGCCCGCAGCCGCCAAAATTGGGATCGATCGGCGCGAGATACTGATCTTTTTTGTGGCGATAACGGCCACCGGCATTGGCCTGCCACACCTCAACCAGCGTATTGCGCATCGGCTGGCCGTTTTCGTCACGCACATAACCGTGCACGATGATCCGTTCGCCAATCGGCATGCCTTGCTTGGCGTAATTCAGGATCAGATCGTTATCTAACGGCCCGAGCTCGTTGCTGGTAAACACCGGGCCAGTGATCTCGGAAAGCGAATTTTGCAGTGAGATCGGGGCATTGCGCGGCGAACGCAAAACGCTGCTTTTGTATTCGGGCGAGTAGGCTGGCGGATGGCGATCGCGATTACGTTGATACAGTTCGCTACTGCTCATAGGCACTCCTTATGCTTAGGGTGAAAGGTAAGCCCATAATGGGCTGAACCTTGGCAGTGTATAAGCGAGGAGTTGTTACATTAAAGTGAATTTTACAAACCGTTTACATAACCTAAGGTAATGCAATATAGCTGCATTAGCACCGGCAATGACTCAATTTATCGCGATAGATAACGGGTTGTGGCGACCACAGCCATTTTCCGATGATGAGCAATCTGTTCTTCGGTTGACTGGTTACTTTCAAAAAGCGTATTGAAAGTATATTGGTTAGAGACATGGTGGAAACACAGGCTACTGATCAGGCGGTGAACGTCGTGGGCGGTGACTTCATCATTAAATAGCTGTTTGGCTTTACCACGCGCCAGAATATCTTCCAACAGCGTGAGAGCACTCTGGTTGAGCTCGCGGATATGCGGAGATTGGCTGATGTATTTACCGCGCATCATGTTTTCCATACAAATCAGCCGAATAAAATCTGGGTGTGTGACGTGGTAATTAAAGCTTTCTTCCACCAGTTTCACGATGGCTTCTGCCGGTGGCAAAGTATGTAACGCCAGCCCGGATTCATGATCGCGGATGTGCTGATAAACGTGCTCCA
Source organism: Serratia sp. Ag1 (assembly GCF_000743355.1). GTDB lineage: Bacteria > Pseudomonadota > Gammaproteobacteria > Enterobacterales > Enterobacteriaceae > Chania. The sequence continues at coordinate 101,970 of NZ_JQEI01000011.1, read as the reverse complement.
GTACCGCCAGATACAGCGTTTCTTTGTTCTTGAAGTGATAAACCACCATGCGTTTAGTGGTTTCTGCCTGTTGGGCAATATTCTCCAGACGTGCGCCTTTCAGGCCGAATTCAGCGAATTCCAGCAATGCTCCAGTAAAGATGCGCAGTTTCAAACCTTGGGGATCGTTTTTGCGTTTGCCGCTTGGTGAGTCGATTGTTTTTAACATCAAGAGGTTGGCAGTTGAGGGAACACCCGCTAAGAGTAACCGCCGTCTCGTGCTAATACAACCTTCGCCCTGGTTATTTTGTGATCTCTGTTAAGGGGTTGTTAACGTCATTTTTAACCAGTTTGACTTTGTGAACCTTTTGGTACATTTTCGATATCAGATGGTACTTGGGTCACAACGGAGAATCTTATGCTGCGTTCAATAGCAACGGTATCGATTGCCGGTACGTTACCGGAGAAGTTGGCAGCGATCGCTGCTGCGGGTTTCGACGGCGTAGAAATTTTTGAAAACGATCTGCTCTACTTTCCGGGCAAGCCAGCAGAAATACGCCAGCGTGCGCAAGATCTGGGGCTGGTGATTACGTTGTACCAGCCATTTCGCGACTTTGAAGGGGCTCCACGTTCATTGATGGCAAGCAACCTGGAGCGCGCGCGGCGCAAGTTTGCGCTGATGCACGAACTGGGATGCGATCGCATGCTGCTGTGCAGCAACGTTTCGCCAACCAGTTCCGGTCAATTCGAGCAGCAGGTGGAGGATTTGGCGCAGTTGGCTGATTTGGCGCAACAGCAGGAGATCGTGGTGGCCTATGAAGCCTTGGCCTGGGGCCAGCACGTCAAGCGTTATCGGCAGGCGTGGGAACGGGTGAAGGCGGTTGACAGCCCGGCTTTGGGTCTGGCGTTGGACAGTTTCCATATTCTGGCTTTAGGCGACACTCTTGATCGGTTGGACGATATTCCGCAGGAAAAGATCGCCTTTCTACAACTGGCAGACGCTCCGTGGCTGAACATGGATGTCATCGAATGGAGCCGCCATTTCCGCTGTTTCCCCGGCCAAGGTGCGTTACCGCTGGTGGATTTTGCCGCAGCGCTGTTGCGCAAAGGCTACGATGGCCCGTGGTCGTTAGAAGTATTTAATGACGGTTTCCGCGCGGCTCCCAGCAGCGCAACGGCACAGGATGGTCTGCGCTCGCTATTACTGCTGGAAGAGCAAGCACAGGCGGCGTTGGGGCGGATCGAGCCCGGTATATTCAGCAGTGCGCCGTTACCACAGCGTCAGGCGATCGAGTTTCTGGAGTTTGCGGTTAACGCGGCAGAGGCGGATGAATTGGCGCGCTGGCTGGGGCAACTGGGCTTTAACCATTGTGGCGACCATCGTTCCAAGCGTGTGGCGCTTTACCAGAATGGTGGTGTTCGAGTGGTGCTTAACCAGCAACCCGATTCTTTTGCTGCGGGTTACCATGAGCAGCACGGCGCTTCGTTATGCGCGGTGGCTTGCCGTAGCGAGCGCCCACAGGCGCTGTTGCAGCGCGCCAAAGATTTTACCTATCCGTCTTATCAAGGGCAGGTTGGCCCTAATGAGCATGAGATCCCTGCGCTCTGTATGCCAGATGGCAGCTTGATCTACCTGTTTAGTGAGCAGACCAGCGACGTTTACCAGGATGATTTTCGCCTGCGCCCCCAGCTTGCCGCACCTGAGCCACGCCTGGAAGGGGTCGACCATCTGGCCTTGGCGATGCCCGCCAGCGCACTGGACAACTGGGTGATGTTCCTGCGCAGCGTTCTGGGGATGCAGGCGGATGTCGAACAGTTGCTGCCCGATCCTTACGGGCTGGTGCGCAGCAAGGCGTTGCACACCCAGTGTAACGGTATCCGCTTACCGCTGAATGCGTCGCAAAGCCTGGATACGCTCAGCGCGCGCACTGTAGAAGCCTATCGCGGTAGCGGGTTGCAGCATGTGGCTTTCTCCACGGCCAACATTTTTCAGGCAGTGGCTGCCGCCAGGCAAAATGGCGTTGCACTGCTGAGTATTTCCGATAACTACTATGACGATCTGGCAACCCGCTTCAGTCTGGACGTGGAGTTTGTTGCTCAATTGCGGCAGCACCATATTCTTTACGACCGCGATCCGGCAGGGGGGGAGTTGTTGCATGTTTACACCCAACCTTTCACTGGCGGGTGTTTCTTTTTTGAACTGTTGGAAAGACGTGGTGGCTATAGCCAGTACGGTGTGGTCAACGGCGCAGCACGCCTGGCGGCGATGCGCCAGGGGTAGCTGCGGTTCAGGCATTGCTAACGCAAACCTGTTGAAAAATTTCCAGCATATGTTCGCGGTCTGGTGGCAAACCGGTGTAAAGCTCAAATGCCTGAGCGGCCTGGAATACCACCATGCCGTCGCCGCCAATCGCCCGACAGCCTTTTTCGCGTGCGCGCAGCACCAGTTCGGTTTCTCTTGGAACGTAAATCACATCGGCGACCCAATGGTGCGGCGTTAACCAGTCAAGATTGATGGGCACACCGGGGTGGCCGCTCATGCCGATCGGCGTTGCCTGCACCAGACCGCTGCTGTCAGCCAATGCCTGCTGCGGGTTGTCGGTGATGCTGATTCGTTCGGGGCCGAAATGCAGCAGCAACTGTTGGTACAGCGCTTCGCTGCGTGCCGTATCGCGATCGTACAGTGCCAGATGCTTGACGCCGTATTCCAACAGGCCATAGGCGCTGGCGCTGCCAGCACCGCCAGCGCCGACTTGCAGCACGCGTTCAATATTCACATCAGCCAAGTGACGGCGGAAATGGCTGATAAAACCGGGGCAGTCAGTATTGTGACCGATGCGCTGGCCGTGGCGAAACAGGACGGTATTGACCGCGCCAATCGCGCTAGCCTGAGGTGAGAGTTGATCCAGATAAGGGATGATTTGCTGCTTGAATGGGTGAGTGACGTTACAACCGGTAAAACCGAGGGTTTCCAGGCTGCGCAAGACATCCGGCAGCGCTTCAGCCCCCCAACCGCGTTGGGTAAAGTCCAGTAACTGGTAGCTGCAACGCAAGCCTTGGCGGCGCGCTTCAAGTTCGTACAGTTGAGGAGAAAGAGAGCCTTGGATATCTCTGCCTAACAGTGCCAGCAGATAAAGCGGTGGGCGCGATGTGGCCAAATGGGTGTTCGCATTCATGGTGAGCTCCAATGGTCTTAAGGGTTAGCCAGATAATCATTGTTATCATAAAATGAACCATATGGTTCTTTATGTAAACGTCAGGTATGGGATTTGTGACGACTATCAAAGGTAAAACCAAGAGGCGAGTAGAGCTGTAACCCACTGGATATGATGAGATTCACATATTTGCAACAATATTTTTACTTGAATTTTGGGTGTTAAGTATAGTCGAAATGGTATTTTAAATTTAATTATTTCAATACATTAAGGAATGAATTAACTATTTATTGTGCTAATTTCACACAATTAAAATGTACCAAATAGTTCGATAACCGCCCGAATTATCGTATTCTCCCATTGCTAGCATCCGTGTGAGTTCTTACATTCTAGGTACGATAAGCGCATCAGGGGGCGATAATCGCCCATTTGATTGCTGCTGTTATCATCGTTCGCTGGCGCATGACTCAACGGCGTGGAGAAGGATTCTACCCTGTTCATGATGAGCAACGTCTGCGGCATAGCCGAAAGTACGGAGGAAAATATTGTGGCTGCAAACGAGATAGATGTAAGGGAGTTGATCAACCAGCGCCCGTTAGGGCGGTTTCAGCGGCTGATTATCTGCTTGGGATTTATTGTGATAGCGCTGGATGGTTTCGACATCACCCTGATGGGCTTTATCGCGCCGGAGTTGAAAGCACAGTGGGGAGTGGCTAACCACCAATTGGGATGGGTGATCAGCGCCGCGCTGGTCGGGTTAACGCTCGGGGCCTTGTTCTCCGGCCCGCTGGCCGATCGCTTAGGCCGCCGGGTGATTATCATCAATAGCGTATTTTTCTTTGGCTTTTGGACCATCATCACGGCCTTTTCGCAGAATATCGACCAGATGACCTTTTTCCGCTTTATGACCGGGTTGGGCATGGGGGCGGCGATGCCCAATGTTGGCACGCTGATCTCTGAATATGCGCCAGAGAAAAAGCGATCGTTCCTGATTACCGTGGTGTTTTGTGGCTTTACCTTTGGGGCGGCGATCGGTGGGTTTGCCGCTTCATGGTTGATTCCACGTTTTGGCTGGCATTCTCTGCTGTTGCTAGGGGGCGTTTTGCCATTACTAAGCGTGCCGCTATTGCTGCTGAAATTGCCGGAATCGGTGCGATTTTTGGTGACCAAGCGCGCCAGCACCCAACGTATCAGCAAGATCGTCGAAAAGCTGGCACCGGGCAGCACCCATCCAGAAACCCGCTTTACGTTACCGCCGCTGGTAGGCAAAGGGGCGGTACGGGTGGTTGTCTCGCGTGATTACCGGTTTGGCAGCGTAATGTTGTGGATAGGTTACTTTATGGCGTTGTTTCTGGTCTATCTGTTGGGCAGTTGGTTGCCAACGCTGGTAAAAGAGATCGGCCTCAGCGTGGCACAGGCGGCGGTGATCACTGCGCTGTACCAAGCTGGGGGGACTTTTGGTTCCCTGTTTGCCGGTTGGATGATGGACAGAGTCAACCCGCATCGGGCGCTGGGGTGTATTTATCTGGTAGGGGCGGCTTTTACTCTGTCGATCGGCTTGGCGGCTCACAGTGAGATCTTGCTGGGGTTGCTGGCGTTCGGTTGCGGTTTTTGCCTGAACGGTGCTAATACCGGCATGAATGCGCTTTCTGCGGGTTATTATCCCACCGAAGCACGCGCTACCGGTTCCAGTTGGATGCACGGTATTGGCCGTACTGGTGCCATTCTGAGCGCTTTTGCCGGAGCACAAATGCTGGCCTGGGGATGGGAGTTCACGCAAGTATTTGCCATTATTGCGATTCCGGCGGTGATTACCGCCTGCACTATTTTCGCCAAAGGAATATGGGGATATCACCGGCAACCGTTAACGGCTAAGCAAGAGAGGGTGCAGCAGTCATCGGCAGCTTAAGGCAGGCAGCACAGACGTTATGTCTGTGCTGGGTTTGATTCAGGGTTTTCGCGCGGTTAATACCGCGCGCAGTGGCGCTGGGTAACCCTCGATGGTCTTGCTATGATCGTTTGGATCAAGGAATTCAGCCAGGGATTCGCTGGTCATCCAACCGGTGCGGCGCTGCTCTTCGGTGCTGGTGAGGCACATATCCGCAATTTTGACGTCAACAAAGCCGCATTTTTCCAGCCAGCATTTCAGCGCTTCTGCTGAAGGGATAAAGTAAACGTTACGCATCTGCGCGTAGCGATCACCCGGTACCAGCACCTGATGACGATCGCCTTCCACTACCAGCGTTTCCAGCACCAATTCCCCTTCGGCGACCAGCTGGTTTTTCAACTGATACAGATGATCCAGTGGTGAACGACGGTGATACAGCACGCCCATGGAGAATACAGTGTCGAACGCCGCCAGTTCCGGCAGTTGTTCAATACCGAGCGGCAGTACGTGAGCCCGTTGATCGCCGCCTAACAGTTTCCGCACGGCTTCAAACTGGCAGAGGAATAGTTGCATCGGGTCAATACCCACGGCCAGATGGGCCCCTTCACCCACCATGCGCCACAAGTGGTAACCGCTACCGCAACCGACATCGAGAATGGTGCGGCCAGCCAGCGGAGAAATATGCGGCAACACGCGATCCCACTTCCAGTCGGAATGCCATTCGGTATCGATATCAATACCATACAGAGAGAATGGCCCTTTGCGCCACGGCATCAGGGTGCGCAGCATTTTCTCTATCCCCTCGAGCTGGCCAGGCGACAGCGGTTGCTCCATATCTGCCCGTACGCCATGCAGCAGATCGAGGTGCGTCGGGTTCAGTTCAGGCAAGTGTTCTACCGAGTTGAACCACTGCTTGAACTTGCCATGCAGCGATTCACGTTGCCAGGCGCTGATTTGGGCGGGCAGGGTATCCAGCCAATGGCTGAGTGGCCCTTTAGCAATACGCTGATAAAAATCACCAAACTCAATCATGCGGCTTCTCCTGATTTCAGGGCGATCAACGAACCAAAGTTAAAGCACTGGAACCAGACTTCGGCATGTTCAAACCCTGCCTGTTGCAGCCGCGCCTTATGGGTTTCTACGGAATCGGTCAGCATCACGTTTTCCAACATGCTGCGCTTTTGGCTGATTTCCAGCTCGCTGTAGCCGTTAGCACGTTTGAAATCATGGTGCATATTAAACAGCAGTTCACCTACGTCGTTATCTTCAAAGCTGAATTTTTCCGACAGTACCAGCGCGCCGCCGGGCCGCAGCCCAAGGTACACTTGTTGCAACAGGCGCAGGCGATCGGCGGGCTCAAGGAATTGCAGAGTAAAGTTCAGCACCACCATCGAGGCATTTTCGATATTGATGTTCAGAATATCCGCTTCAACCACCTCAACCGGCGTCTCGGCGCGGAAGGCATCAAGGTGTCGGCGGCAGCGTTCCACCATCGCCGGTGAGTTATCGACGGCAATAATTTTGCAGCCCGCCACGTTGATATTTCGCCGCATCGACAGCGTTGCAGCACCGAGCGAACAACCCAGGTCATACACTTGGCTGCCCGGTTGGACAAAGCGTTCGGCCAGCATGCCAATCATCGAGATGATATTGGAATAACCGGGCACAGAACGCTGGATCATGTCAGGGAAAACTTCGGCAACGCGTTCGTCGAAGGTCCAGTCGCCCAGTTTGGCGATCGGTGCGGAGAAAAGAGTATCGCGGTTTGGCATAACGGCAAATCAGGTCAGAATTCGAAGGCGCGTATACTACCAGAAAAAGACGGGAAATAATCCATACCCGTCGTCTTTCAAACGCCGCATCGGAACTCAGGGTTAATGTACGCTGAACACCAGTTCCCAAGGCAGATAGGCAATATTTGCGATGACCATCAGAATTAACGAAGTATAGGTGGCCGCCATTCCCGAACGGCGCCAACTGACTTCATGGTTGCGCAAACCATAGAAGTGCACCAGTCTGCCAGCCATCAGTAATAGCCCACAAATATGGATCATCCACACCTCGGCACCGTTCATCTCCATAATCACCAGCAGAACGGTAGCAATAGGGATGTATTCTACCGCATTGCCATGGACACGGATCGCGGTTTGCAGTTCGTAAAAGCCACCGTCACCATTAGCGACACGGTACTGCATCCTTAATCTGACTACGTCAAAGGAGAGTTTGATCAACAACAATGCGCCAAGCACAACGTAGAGTGCGCTTACCATTTTTAACTCCATTTCCTAACTAAATCAGGCCACGAGTATGATAACCGCCATTATGGGGACTGTCGCGATGAAAAAACCAATGTTATTGGCTAAAACAGGGCATTCTGTTCAGGCCAGTCCGGTGGAGCGGGTAAATTCGGAATAGTCTGGTATAGCTGTTGCCAGATTTTTTGCGCCTGTTGCGGTGAATCACCGTTATCTGGCGTGTGAATGAACAGATAAGGCTGATGCTGTTGCTGCCAGAGCGGGAGTTTCTGTTGCCAGGGAGCAAACCAGCGCAGATTGTCGTCCAGCACATCTCCGCCGATAAAACGTACCAGCGGATTATCGGCAGTGACGATCGCGTGTACCGGCAATTTGGGCTTTTTCTGTTGTGCATCACGGACGGCTGCGGTGTTTGGTTTGGCATTGTGTACCGGGCGGCTATCCAGAATCACCCGATTGATCCCGCGCTGATGCAGCCCTTGATTGAGTGCCAGCTCGTCCTCACCCTTCGCGAAAAACGCCGTATGGCGCACTTCTACCCCGTAAGTAAAGGCTTTTGGCAGGGTGTCGAAAAACTGCCACAGAATGGGCAAGTGCTCAGGGCTGAAAGCGGCAGGCAGTTGCAGCCAAAGCTGGCCGATGCGTGAATGGATTGGGTTCAGACAATCATAGAATGCCTGAATCTCATCAGTACAGTGGCGCAACGCGGCTTTATGGCTGATATCTGCCGGGAATTTGAAACAAAAACGGAAATCATCGTTAGTCATATCGCGCCAGCGATGGACTATCTCCAACTTCGGTAATGCGTAGAAAGTGGTATTGCCTTCCACGCAGTTAAAATAACGGCTGTAATCTGCCAGATCGCGCAGCCCGATACGGTTCCAGGCTGAGTGTTGCCACTGAGGCAATCCGATATATATCAATCTGTTGTCTTCCCTGTTTTTTGCCAAGTCACAATCTAGCAGATTTTACACTAGGTTACAGCGCCGTCAGGATCTCGCTGGTGCTGCGTACCCGGGCAATACGCGGGAAGATGTTGTCGAAGGCAAACTGATGCATCTCGGTGCTGTAGGTGCTGCACATATCTTCGGCAATTACCAGTTCATAGCCGTGTTCCCAGGCGTTACGCGCGGTGGATTCCACACCGATGTTGGTGGCAATACCGCCCAGCACGATCGACTTGATCCCACGACGGCGCAATTGCAGATCGAGATCGGTGCCATAGAACGCGCCCCACTGGCGTTTGGTGATCAGGATATCGCTGTCACTGACCGCCAATTCTTGTGGGAATTGCCACCACGAATCTGGCAGGCCGCCGACCGGAGTAGGAGAGGGTTTATCGACAGGTTGTTTCAGTGCTTCGGCAAACGAGTCTGACCAACCGACACGTACCAGAAATACCGGTGCGCCTAAAGCACGGAAACGGCCTGCCAGGTGAGCGGCGTGGGTGACGACCTGATGGGCGCTGTGTGGGCCTACGGCGAAGGGCAGAATGCCATCTTGCAGATCAATAAGTACTAACGCGGTGGATTGAGGGTCAAGTTTCAACATTGGGGTCCGTCTCATAGTTAATGCAATTGATGCTGGCAGGCGCATGAGCTCATGGCCGGGCAGCAATGCGAGTGTGAGGCTACGCGAAAAAGTGGCGTTAAGTTAATGGGAGATTTGTTAACTAATGTGTTATTGCGAACAAAGACACCCTACAACTCCAATGCTGAAAAGTATAGCGTTGCAACAATGCGGTGTTCGCACTTATCTGGCGCATGAATTTCCTTTATAATGACCGCCTTTTTTCATCGATCTTTAATCCAACGACCTATACCAAGGGATTTCACGTTTCAGCCAGAGGGCAAGTGCTGGTTGTGCACGGGCGATCATGCTGCGGCGGGTATAGATAACAGCCGTGCGGACAACAGCAATCATGCAATACTCCGGCGGAGTCGGCTTAAGTGTCAAAAGGATAGCGTATGCGTACTGAATATTGCGGGCAGTTGAATCTGGCCCATGTCGGCCAGGAAGTCACTTTATGTGGTTGGGTCAACCGTCGTCGCGATCTGGGCGGCCTGATCTTCATCGATATGCGTGACCGCGAAGGCATCGTGCAGGTGTTTTTCGATCCCGATCAGAAAACGGCGTTCGATAAGGCTTTCGAGCTGCGTAACGAGTTTTGCATCCAGATCGTCGGCACCGTCCGCGCCCGCCCAGACAGCCAGATCAATCAAGATATGGCGACCGGTGAAGTTGAAGTGTTCGCGCACGGCCTGGAGATCATCAACCGTTCCGAACCGTTGCCGCTGGACTCCAACCAGGTCAATACCGAAGAAGCGCGCCTGAAATACCGTTATCTGGATCTGCGTCGCCCGGAAATGGCCGACCGCCTGAAAACCCGTGCCAAAATCACCAGCTTCGTGCGCCGCTTTATGGACAACCACGGTTTCCTTGATATCGAAACCCCGATGCTGACCAAAGCCACGCCAGAAGGGGCGCGTGACTATCTGGTGCCTAGCCGGGTGCATAAAGGCAAATTCTACGCGTTGCCGCAGTCTCCACAGTTGTTCAAACAACTGCTGATGATGTCCGGTTTTGATCGTTACTATCAGATCGTCAAATGCTTCCGTGACGAAGATCTGCGTGCCGATCGTCAGCCTGAATTCACCCAGATCGACGTGGAAACCTCCTTCATGACCGCCGATCAGGTGCGTGAAGTGATGGAGCAACTGGTGCATGAACTGTGGCTGGACGTGAAGGGCGTGGATCTGGGTAAATTCCCGATCATGACCTTTGCAGAGGCCATGCGCCGTTACGGCTCCGACAAACCTGACCTGCGTAACCCGCTGGAACTGGTGGACGTCGCCGATCTGGTGAAAGAGGTTGAGTTTAAAGTGTTCTCCGGCCCAGCGAACGATGCCAAAGGCCGCGTGGCGGTGATTTGTGTACCGGGCGGTGCGCAGTTGACCCGCAAACAGATCGATGAATACGGTGCTTTTGTTAACATCTACGGCGCCAAAGGGTTGGCATGGCTGAAGGTTAACGATCGTGCGGCGGGTATGGAAGGTGTACAAAGCCCAATCGCCAAATTCCTCAGTGCAGAAGTGCTGGAAGCGGTGCTGACACGCGCTAATGCGCAAACCGGCGACATCCTGTTCTTCGGTGCTGACAGCATCAAGATTGTGACCGATGCAATGGGCGCGCTGCGTCTGAAGCTGGGCCGCGATCTGGGGCTGACCAAGCTCGACAGTTGGGCACCGCTGTGGGTGGTGGATTTCCCGATGTTCGAAGAGGATGGCGAAGGCGGTCTGGCGGCGATGCACCATCCGTTCACTGCGCCACGCGATATGAGCCCGGAAGAGTTGGCTAAAGACCCGGTTTCCGCCATTGCCAACGCCTACGATATGGTATTGAACGGCTACGAAGTGGGTGGTGGTTCGGTGCGTATTCACCGCAGTGAAATGCAGCAGACGGTGTTTGGCATCCTCGGTATCAACGAGCATGAGCAACGCGAGAAGTTTGGTTTCCTGCTGGATGCATTGAAGTACGGCACACCACCGCACGCGGGTTTGGCTTTCGGTCTGGATCGTCTGGTGATGCTGCTGACTGGCACGGAAAACATCCGTGACGTGATCGCCTTCCCGAAAACTACGGCGGCAGCTTGCCTGATGACCGATGCTCCAAGCTTTGCCAACCCGGCATCTTTGCAGGAGCTGGCGATCAGCGTAGTGAAGAAAGCGTCGAGCGAGCAAGAGAGCGAGTGATGAATTATAAGCGGCCCGAGTCGATTCTGGTGGTGATTTATGCGCAATCCAGTGGCCGGGTGCTGATGTTACAGCGGCGTGATGATACTGATTTCTGGCAGTCGGTGACCGGCAGCCTGGAAGAAGGTGAGTCACCGCTGCATGCTGCACAGCGTGAAGTCAGCGAAGAAATTGGCATCGACGTCGGCGCAGAGGGTTTGCCGCTGCTTGATTGCCAGCGCTGTGTGGAGTTTGAACTCTTCGTTCATTTGCGGCATCGCTATGCGCCCGGAACCACGCGTAATAAAGAGCACTGGTTCTGTTTGGCTCTGCCCGAAGAACGCGATCCGGTATTAACCGAACACCATGCCTACCAATGGCTTGAAGTGGCGGACGCCGCCAAACTGACCAAGTCGTGGAGCAATCAGCAGGCGATTGAAGAGTTTGTGATCCATTCTATACCCTGAATCATTCGAGTTGCAGGCAAGCTAATACGCCTGCAACTTGGAAGATGGCGGGTGTAACCAGTAGTTCTTTTTGGAGATATTTGTATGGCAGGTCATAGTAAATGGGCCAATACCAAACACCGCAAAGCAGCACAAGATTCCAAGCGCGGTAAGATTTTCACCAAAATTATTCGTGAGTTGGTCACTGCCGCCAAGCTCGGCGGCGGCGATCCGGGTTCTAACCCACGTCTGCGTGCGGCCATCGATAAAGCGCTGTCCAACAACATGACGCGCGATACGCTGAACCGTGCGATTGCGCGTGGTGTCGGTGGTGATGATGATACCAATATGGAAACCATCATTTACGAAGGTTACGGCCCTGGCGGCACGGCGGTGATGATCGAGTGCCTGAGTGATAACCGTAACCGTACCGTGGCAGAAGTGCGTCATGCGTTCACCAAGTGCGGCGGTAATCTGGGTACTGACGGTTCCGTTGCTTACCTGTTCACTAAAAAAGGCGTGATTACTTTCGCACCGGGTCTGGATGAAGATACGGTAATGGAAGCGGCGTTGGAAGCCGGTGCCGAAGATATCGTGACCTACGACGATGGCGCGATCGACGTCTACACTGCCTGGGAAAATCTGGGTGAAGTGAAAGACGCCCTGACCGCTGCCGGGTTCAACGCGGAAGCGGCGGAAGTTTCTATGATCCCATCGACCAAGGCCGATATGGATGCAGAAACTGCGCCTAAACTGCTGCGTCTGATCGATATGCTGGAAGATTGCGACGACGTGCAGGAGGTTTACCATAACGGTGAGATCTCTGACGAGATCGCCGCTACGCTGTAATGCCGGTGACTGATGGCGCTGTCTTTTGGCAGCGCCAGGTAAGATTAAACGCAGGGTGGTGGTAACAATGGCGATCATACTGGGTATCGACCCCGGTTCGCGCGTTACTGGTTATGGCCTGATCCGCCAGCAGGGCCGCCAACTGACCTACGTTGCCAGTGGCTGTATCCGCACCGTGGTTGACGATATGCCGACGCGGTTAAAGCTGATTTATGCCGGTGTCAGTGAGATTATCACCCAGTTCCGCCCGGACTTTTTCGCCATTGAGCAGGTATTTATGGCCAAAAACCCGGATTCTGCGCTCAAACTGGGGCAGGCACGCGGTGTGGCGATTGTGGCTGCGGTGAACCAGAACCTGGAAGTGTTTGAGTATGCGGCGCGCCAGGTGAAGCAGACGGTGGTCGGCACCGGTGCGGCAGAAAAGGCTCAGGTGCAGCATATGGTGCGTGCCTTGCTGAAACTGCCCGCCAACCCGCAGGCTGATGCCGCCGATGCGCTGGCGATTGCCATTACTCACTGTCATCTCAGCCAGAACGTGCTGCGGGTGAGTGCAGGGCGGTTGGATCTGGCGCGTGGTCGGTTGAAATAATAGCGTTATATGTGAAGCTCGGGCTGGATATTCATCCAGCCTTTTTTATGGTATAAGCTTTACCACATTGTGTAGTGGCCAAACACTACCAGCACAGGATCCATTCAGGAGGGGTAATGATAGGTCGTCTCAGAGGAATTATTCTGGAAAAGCAACCGCCGCTGGTGTTGCTGGAAGCCAATGGCGTCGGTTATGAAGTGCATATGCCGATGACCTGCTTCTATGAGCTGCCGGAACTGGGGCAACAGGCGATCGTGTTTACCCACTTCGTGGTGCGTGAAGACGCGCAATTGCTGTATGGGTTCAATGATAAACAGGAACGTGCGCTGTTCCGCGAATTGATCAAAGTGAACGGTGTGGGGCCAAAACTGGCCTTGGCGATCCTTTCCGGCATGTCTGCGCAGCAATTTGTCAGCGCGGTAGAGCGTGAAGAAATCACCGCATTAGTGAAGTTGCCGGGCGTGGGCAAGAAAACCGCCGAGCGCTTGGTGGTCGAAATGAAAGACCGCTTTAAAGGATTGAACGGCGATCTGTTCAACAGCAACAGTGAAATCAGCCTGCCCGCCACCGCAGCCAAAGCCGCAGAAATCGATGTGGAAGCCGAAGCGGCTTCTGCGCTGGTCGCTCTTGGGTATAAACCACAGGAAGCCAGCCGTATGATTGGTAAAGTCGCCAAACCGGGCGCAGATTGCGAAACCTTGATCCGCGACGCCTTGCGGGCGGCACTCTAAGGCAAGGAGTAGAAAATGATTGAAGCAGACCGCCTGATTTCTGCCGAGCCGATCAGTGAAGAAGAGGTTCTGGATCGTGCAATCCGTCCCAAGCTGCTGACGGAATACGTTGGTCAGCCGCATGTGCGTGAACAGATGGAAATTTTTATTCAGGCGGCAAAGCAGCGCGGCGATGCCTTGGATCATCTCTTGATCTTCGGCCCGCCAGGGCTTGGCAAAACGACGTTGGCCAATATTGTCGCCAACGAGATGGGCGTTAATTTGCGCACTACTTCAGGCCCGGTGCTGGAAAAAGCTGGCGATTTGGCGGCGATGCTGACGAACCTTGAACCGCACGACGTGCTGTTTATTGATGAAATTCACCGTCTTTCACCGGTAGTGGAAGAAGTGCTGTATCCAGCGATGGAAGATTACCAACTGGATATCATGATTGGTGAGGGCCCGGCGGCGCGCTCAATTAAGCTCGATCTGCCACCGTTCACCCTGGTCGGTGCCACCACCCGTGCCGGTTCGCTGACGTCACCATTGCGCGATCGTTTTGGTATCGTGCAGCGCCTGGAGTTTTATCAGGTGGCCGATCTGGAGCATATCGTATCGCGCAGTGCCAGTTGCCTTGGGTTAGATCTGTCTGCGGATGGTTCGCATGAAATTGCACGTCGCGCACGTGGAACACCGCGTATCGCCAACCGCCTATTACGCCGGGTGCGTGACTTTGCTGAGGTGCGCGCTAACGGTGTCATCAATGGTGCCGTGGCGATGCAGGCTCTGGATATGCTGAACGTCGATGCTGAAGGTTTTGACTACATGGACCGTAAACTGTTGCTGGCGATTATCGACAAGTTCAACGGTGGCCCGGTGGGGCTAGATAACCTGGCGGCAGCCATTGGTGAAGAGCGCGAAACGATTGAAGACGTTATCGAACCTTTCCTGATCCAGCAGGGGTTTATTCAACGTACGCCGCGTGGCCGTATGGCGACTAATCATGCGTATAAGCACTTTGGCATTGCGCGGGAAGAGAATTAGGAAAGCGTTCAGGGCGCAATAATGCGCCCTGCATTCGATCTTATGCCCGTTGTTTTTTTGACAGGCTCAGGACAAACAGCACCGCAGCGCTTAACACCACCGAAGGCCCGGCTGGTGTATCATAAAGGGCTGAGAACGTCAGGCCACCAGTGACAGCAATAATCCCCACTAAGACCGCGTAACCCGCCATTTGCTCTGGCGTGCGGGCAAAACGGCGAGCAGTGGCGGCAGGGATGATCAATAACGAAGTAATGATCAGTGCGCCGACAAACTTCATCGCCAAACCGATGGTCAAGGCGGTCACCAACATCAGAATCGTGCGCGCGCGCGCCAGATTGACGCCGTCAACGTGGGCCATTTCCGGGCTGATGGTCATCGACAGCAGGTCACGCCATTGCCACCACAGCACCAGTAATACCGCTAGCACGCCAATGCCAATCATCCAGATATCATTCATGGTGACCGACAGCAAATCCCCGAACAGATAAGCCATCAGATCGACTCGCACGTTTGACATAAGTGCAACGACGACCAGCCCGAGCGACAGCGCGCTGTGTGCCATAATCCCGAGCAGGGTATCGATGGAAAGCTGAGGGCGACGTTCCAGCCACACTAACACCAGCGCCAGCAACAGCGTGACGGCGATGACGGCATAAAACGGGTTCACGTCCAGTAGCAAACCGAAAGCCACACCAAGCAACGAAGCATGTGCCAAGGTATCGCCAAAGTAAGACATCTTGCGCCAGACCACAAAAGATCCCAACGGGCCAGCAGCGGCAGCCAACAGCACCCCTGCCAGCCAACCGGGTAATAACAATTCGATCATGCCCCACGGCCCCCGGATTTTTTCAGTACAATTCTGCCTTGCAGATCGTGACGGTGATTATGGTGATGGCGATAAATGGCCAGTTGTTCCGCTCCACGGTTGCCAAACATGGCAATAAATTCCGGGTGCATGGAGACCACTTCGGGCGTACCTGAGCAGCAGATATGCTGGTTCAAGCACAGCACTTCGTCGGTTTTTGCCATCACCAAATGCA
The DNA here is from genome assembly GCF_000743355.1 of Serratia sp. Ag1. Classification (GTDB taxonomy): domain Bacteria; phylum Pseudomonadota; class Gammaproteobacteria; order Enterobacterales; family Enterobacteriaceae; genus Chania. The sequence continues at coordinate 86,284 of NZ_JQEI01000011.1, read as the reverse complement.
AGTCATGGGAAACCATCAGCACAGCGCATCCTAATTCCTGGCGCAACTGATCGATCAGATCGTACAGCGCCAGTTGTCCGTTGACGTCAACCCCTTGAGTCGGTTCATCCAGCACCAGCAATTGTGGGCTGTTCAAGAGTGCGCGCGCCAGCAAAACGCGCTGATTTTCGCCCCCCGAAAGTTTTTGCATCGGCTGTTCGAGCAGGTGAGCGGCATGAACGCGTTTCAATGCTGGTAGAATATCGGCCTGTTTGACGCCGGGTTTGAGGCGCATAAAGCGGCTGACGGTCAGAGGCAGCGTGGCATCAAGATGCAGCTTTTGCGGCACATAGCCGATGCGCAGATTGGGCTGATGCTCAATCGACCCCTCTGTGGGCGAGATCAGGCCAAGCACCACGCGCACCAGCGTGGATTTGCCCGCCCCGTTGGGCCCGAGCAACGTCAGAATGCGGCCTGGTTGCAGCTTGAGCGAGATATTCGACAGAACGCGTCGGGTATCAAAAGTGACTGAAATGTTGTTAAGCGTCGTCAATGTGGACATGTTGTGATTACATTTTGCAGAACTAACCGAATGTTATAATATCACGCTCCTTGTTTGAAAACGATGGGATTACTCATGATGATGCAGAAAAATAAATGGTTACAGCGTGCACTGCTTACCAGTGTGTTGATGATGGCCGGTCACGCGTCGGCGGCGGTAGTGACTTCAATTCGTCCACTGGGCTTTATCGCCTCAGCAATTGCTGATGGGGTAACGTCAACGGAAGTGCTGTTGCCAGATGGTGCCTCGCCCCATGACTTCGCTCTGCGCCCGTCGGATATTCAACGCCTGCGCGAAGCCGAACTGGTGGTATGGGTTGGCCCGGATCTGGAGGCGTTTCTGGCTAAACCGTTGACGCAGGTTGCTGCCAACAAGCAGTTATCGATTGCTGAACTGGCCAGCGTACAGCCGTTGCTGATGAAAGGTGACGACGATGATGAACATGAACACAGTGCGAATGAAAGTGGTCATGACCATCATCATGGTGAATATAATATGCATGTCTGGCTGTCGCCGGAGGTGGCAAAAGTGACTGCGATCGCGATTCACGACAGATTGTTGGAACTTATGCCGCAAAAGAAGGACAAATTAGACGCAAACTTGCGCCAGTTCGAGGATCAGCTAGCGCAAACCGACAAAAATCTTGTTAAGATGCTTACGCCTGTGCAAGGTAGGGGATATTTTGTTTTTCATGATGCTTACGGCTACTTTGAAAAACACTTTGGCTTGAGCCCGTTGGGCCATTTTACCGTCAACCCCGAAATTCAGCCTGGAGCGCAGCGCTTACATCAAATTCGAACACAGTTGGTTGAGCAGAAAGCAGTCTGTGTTTTTGCTGAGCCACAATTCAGGCCAGCCGTAATCAATGCCGTTGCCAAGGGTACCAAAGTGCGTTCTGGAACGCTGGACCCGTTAGGTAGCGGCATCGCACTGGGGAAAGACAGCTATGGAGATTTCCTGACAGCCCTGTCTAACCAGTACGTGAGCTGCCTGAAGTAAAGATCATAAGGATATTATTGAGTGCAGAAGATAGTCCGAACTATCGCTCTGGCGTATAACAATCTGCCTCGACCCCACCGCGTTATGCTGGGGTCGTTGACAGTCGTTACCTTGGCCGTCGCCGTTTGGCGGCCTTCGGTTTATCACCCAGAACATACCCCTATTGCTAAAAATGTTGAGTTAGAATCTAACCAGGTACGCTCTCTGGCACCAGAGGCCAGCGAACCCATAGATGTCGAACAGCCTACCCCCGATGATGACATCCCGCAGGATGAGCTGGACCAGAAGGTCGCCGGTGAAGAAGGTGTGCACGAGTACGTGGTTTCTACCGGTGATACGCTAAGCAGCATTTTGACCCAGTATGGTATCGAAATGTCGGACATCACCTTGCTCTCTTCGCAAAACCGCGATCTGCGTAACCTGAAGATAGGCCAGCAACTGTCATGGACATTGAATGATGCTGGCGATCTGCAGCGTTTGACTTGGGAGATTTCCCGCCGTGAGACGCGCACTTATGAGCGTGTAGGCAATGGCTTTAAAGAATCCAAGGAAACCCTGAAAGGGGAATGGCGTAACAGCGTGCTGAGCGGCCAGCTCAATGGCAGCTTTGTCAGTAGCGCTTCTGCGGCAGGCCTCAACCGGGCAGAAATTAATGCCGTGACCAAAGCGCTACAGTGGCAGCTCGATTTCCGCAAGCTGCGCAAGGGTGACCAGTTTGCCGTCTTGATGTCGCGTGAAGAATTTGATGGCAAAAGCGAACAAAGCCAACTGTTGGGCGTGCGTATGCGCAGCGGTGGCAAAGATTACTATGCGATCCGCGCCGAGGATGGCAAATTCTATGATCGTCAGGGCTCTGGTTTGGCGCGTGGTTTTATGCGCTTCCCGACCATGAAACAGTTCCGTATTTCCTCCAACTTCAACCCGCGCCGGTTGAATCCGGTCACTGGGCGTGTGGCACCGCATAGAGGTGTCGATTTCTCCATGCCGGTCGGCACTCCGGTGTTGGCAGTGGGGGACGGTGAAGTGGTTGCTGCCAAATACGGTAGTGACACCGGTAACTATGTAGCTATTCGCCATGGTCGCCAATACACCACCCGTTACATGCACCTCAAGAAGGCGCTGGTTAAGCCGGGGCAAAAAATTAAGCGTGGCGACCGTATCGGGCTTTCTGGTAATACAGGCCGTTCTACTGGCCCGCACTTGCATTATGAACTGTGGACCAACCAGCAGGCGGTGAACCCGGTTACGGCAAAGCTGCCGCGTTCCGAGGGTTTGAGCGGCAAAGATCGCAGCGACTATCTGGCGCAAGTGAAAGAAGTGGTGCCACAGTTGCAACTGGACTAGGATTTCCAGCCATTTTTGATTTGAACAGTCATCGGCCTGATTTTGGGCCGATACTTTTTTATATTGGCGCCCGTTCGGTGTAGCTTGCAAAATAATTGCCTGCAATTATGGCTATGCTGAGAGCGTTGAGTTAAGAGTTACCACATGCAAAACGAAAAAAAATCGAACGTAGAGTTTATTCCACAATTCCAGAAAGCCTTTTTCCACCCGCGTTACTGGGGAGTATGGCTGGGGACTGGGCTGATGGCGGGGTGTTCTCTGATCCCTGCGCGTATGCGCGATCCGGTTTTAGGTGCCATCGGTAAACTGGTTGGGAAAGTGGCTAAAAGTGCCCGCCGCCGTGCGCGTATCAACCTGTTTTATTGTCTGCCGGAAGTGCCGGAAAGCCAGCGTGAACATATTATTGATGAAATGTTCGCGACCGCTCCGCAGTCGATGATTCTGATGGCTGAACTGGCGTGCACCAAGCCGGAAAAAGTGCTTAAGCGAGTACGTTGGCATGGTGAAGAGGTGCTGGATAAGATTCGCCAGGAAGGCCGCAATGTCATCTTTTTGGTGCCACACGGTTGGGCGGTAGATGTGCCCGCCATGCTGATGGCTGCCCGTGGTCAACCGATGGCTGCGATGTTCCATAATCAGAGCAATCCGCTGGTGGATTATCTGTGGAATGCCGTCCGCCGTAAATTTGGTGGCCGCATGCATGCGCGCAATGATGGCATCAAGCCTTTTATCAGTTCGGTGCGTCAAGGGTACTGGGGCTACTATTTACCGGATCAGGACCACGGTGCTGAACACAGTGAGTTTGTTGACTTTTTTGCCACCTATAAAGCGACCTTACCAGCCGTGGGGCGTTTGATGAAGGTATGCCGGGCGGCGATTGTGCCATTGTTCCCGGTGTATGATGGTAAAACCAGCATGCTGGATATTTATATCCGTGAACCGATGGACGATCTGGCCGAAGCCGATGACAAACGCATCGCGCGCCGGATGAATGAAGAAGTTGAGAATCTGGTTGGCCCGAATCCAGAGCAATACACCTGGATCCTGAAGTTGCTGAAAACGCGTAAAGAAGGGGAGATTGAGCCTTACACGCGCGACGATTTATATCGCTAAGGACCTGCCAACACCCAGGCAACTGGCAGTATGACGGGTATAGACCTATTTGCTGAAAGCCGAAGGTTCGCCATTCGGCTTTTTGCTTTCTGCAATTTATAAATGAATCATACAGCCTTGTTGAATCAGGCGCTCGAGCACGTCGGGATAGTGACTAAAGTTATTCCAACGCAAATCCAGCCGACGCAGATTTTTCATTTTCACCATGCTCTGTGGCAGCGAGCTTAAATGATTAGCACGCAGATCCAACGAGACCAGCGAGTCCAGAGCACCAAAGTCATCAGGTAGTTGCGTCAGTTGGTTAAACCGTAGATTCAGCGTGGTTAGGTTTGGCAGTTGGCAAAACTCATCTGGTAGATGAGAGACAGCATTGTTTTCCAGATCGAGCGCCGTAAGGCTGTGGAGTTGCGCCACTGCGGCGGGCAGCGTTTCGATGCGGTTATTCATCAGATGCAATTCACGCAGTTGGCACAACAGGCCGATCTCTGGCGGGATGGCAGTAATTTGATTGTTGTAAAGACGTAACTCTTGCAAGGCATGCAGTGAGAATATGCTGGCCGGTATGGTGGTCAGTTGATTGTCGGTCAGGTTCAGGTAGCGTAGCGCCTGTAACTGCCTGATTGAATCGGGCAGATCGCTGAACATATTATCGCTCAGGTACAGATAGTGTAATCTGCATAGCGCACCTATCTCTTCAGGAACGCTCCTCGCTTGGTTATGGCCGAAATCAAACATCTCCAATTGCGTTAATAACCCAATCTCCGCTGGCAGCGAGGTGATCTTATTGCAGGAAATATTCAGCACCTTCAGATGACGATGCTTAACGATTTGCGCTGGAAAGGTTGTCAGGCTGTTGTTATATAAGCTGATCTTTTGCAGGGCAGTTCCTGAGAGATCCACTCCGTCAAGGTTTTCCAACTGTTGGCCATCCAGCTCCAGCACTTCGGGGGGTTCTGACCGTTGTTGCAGGTGATGTTGATGCAGCATGAAAAGCACTCCAGAGGCGATAGGGGGTTTTGGCGTAAAAAATGGGAAAACAAAAGGCCAGTCAGGTTTAGCCGACTGGCCTTGGAAGCGCTGGCGTAATTATTCTACGCGCAGAATTCGGGTGGTATTGGTGGTGCCAACGGTACCCATCACGTCACCTTGGGTGACCAGTACCAAATCGCCGGAAACCAGGAAACCCTTGTCGCGTAAGCGAGCAATGGCATCATTGGCGGCAACCACGCCGTCGCTGTGGCTGCCGAAATAGACCGGCGTAACGCCACGGTACAGAGCGGTCAGGTTCAGCGTATGTTCATGGCGAGACATGGCGAAGATCGGCAAGCCGGAGCTGATACGTGACATCATCAGCGCGGTACGCCCCGATTCGGTCATGGCGATGATGGCGGTTACCCCTTTCAGGTGGTTGGCCGCATACATGGTCGACATGGCGATCGCTTCTTCGATATTGTCGAACTGCACATCCAGACGGTGCTTGGAAACGTTGATGCTTGGGATTTTTTCCGCACCCAGGCAGACACGTGCCATTGCCGCGACGGTTTCGGCAGGATATTGCCCAGCCGCCGTTTCGGCAGACAACATCACCGCATCGGTACCATCCAGAACGGCGTTCGCCACGTCCATGACTTCGGCGCGGGTTGGCATCGGGTTGGTGATCATCGATTCCATCATCTGGGTGGCGGTGATCACGGCACGGTTCAGGGTACGGGCGCGGCGGATCAGTTTCTTCTGGATACCGACCAGTTCAGGATCGCCGATTTCTACACCCAGATCGCCACGCGCAACCATCACCACGTCGGAAGCCAGAATAATGTCATCCATCGCTTCGTCGGTGGCTACCGCTTCAGCACGTTCGACTTTGGAAACGATTTTGGCATTACAGCCAGCGTCGCGTGCCAGACGGCGGGCATAGTTCAGATCTTCGCCGGTACGTGGGAAAGACACCGCCAGATAATCGACGCCAATTTTGGCAGCGGTAATAATATCGGCCTTGTCTTTCTCGGTCAGGGCTTCCGCCGAGAGACCACCGCCCAGTTTGTTGATGCCCTTGTTATTCGACAACGGGCCGCCGACGGTCACTTCGGTGAACACTTTCATGCCCTGCACTTCGAGCACTTTCAACTGTACGCGGCCATCATCCAACAGCAGGACGTCACCTGGCACCACATCGGCAGGCAGACCTTTATAGTCGATACCCACTTTTTCCTTATCGCCTTCACCGATTGACAGATTAGCGTCAAGCAGGAATTTATCACCGACGTTAAGGAATATTTTGCCTTCCTTAAAGGTGGAAACGCGAATTTTTGGCCCTTGAAGATCGCCTAAGATAGCGACATGACGCCCCAGTTTGGCAGCAATCTCGCGCACTTTATTGGCACGAATCTGATGATCTTCTGCGCTGCCGTGGGAAAAGTTAAGCCGAACTACGTTGGCACCAGCGGCAATGATCTTTTCCAGATTATTGTCGCGGTCAGTAGCCGGACCCAGTGTGGTAACGATTTTGGTTCTTCTGAGCCGTCTGGACATGTATTACTCCGTTGACTGGTAAAGCCAATATTGGTGTTGCTAAACGTTAGGATAACGAAACTGGATGAGAACAGCTACTTTAGCGGGCAGATGTTTCACTCAGGCTATCCTTATGAGTGTAAAAGCACGGTACAACTTTAAATTCCGCCGTTTAAAATCTTGCCCTTAACTGCGGTTTTCAAATCCGTTATGAATCAAAACTGTTACTAATGACGATGTCTTTATCAAAGCGTGATTCTTTTAAAGCTTCTTTGACACGCTTCAAGTTATCTCTGAATTTAGCGCCTCGACGCAAAGTAAATCCGGTTGCCAGCACGTCGATGAGCGTTAATTGAGCAATTCGTGACACCATTGGCATATACACGTCGGTATCTTCCGGCACATCGAGTAGTAACGCCAGGGTAGCTTCTTTAGCCAGCGGAGTATCACGAGAAGTAATCGCAATGACCGTGGCATCGTTTTCACGCGCCAGATGGGCCATCTCAACCAGATTCTTGGTACGCCCGGTGTGTGAGATCAAAACAACAACGTCACCTTCCGCCGAGTTCATGCAACTCATGCGTTGCATCACGATGTCGTCAAAGTACACCACTGGAATATTGAAGCGGAAAAACTTATTCATTGCGTCGTGCGCTACTGCAGCCGAAGCACCTAGACCGAAGAAAGAGATTTTTTTTGCCTGGGTCAGCAGGTCAACCGCACGGTTGATCGCGGCGATGTCGAGATGGGTCTTTACCATATCCAGGCTGGCCATCACAGATTCAAAGATTTTACTGGTATAGGCATCGACGCTGTCATTTTCTTCTACGTTGCGGTTTACATAGGGGGTGCCGTTAGCCAGACTTTGAGCCAGATGCAGTTTAAAATCCGGGAAACCCTTGGTATCAAGGCGGCGACAAAACCGGTTAACCGTAGGTTCACTGACATCGGCCATCTTGGCCAGCCGGGCGATGCTTGAGTGAATGGCGGTTTGTGGAGAGGCTAGAATCACCTCGGCGACTTTCCTTTCAGATTTGCTCAGGAGTTCCAGATGGCTCTGGATTTTTTCCAGCGTATTCATATAACGAGAGTCACTCATAGGGTTTGTCGATTTCATTCAAAGGAGAAATCAATGTCAGATTTGGTGAAAATATACTACGTGCCGGTAAGTGTTGGCAGTGTCGACCAGGGAGAAGCTGGTTTTTTTCATCAGAACATGACCTGTGTCTAACTTTCATAATGGTAAAAGATCGTCAAAAAAGACAGAAAATTACAGATCCTTCTGTTACTGGCAGCCTTCGCGCCATGCCGGTGTTATCAACGCAGTTTATAGGGGTTTTTTCTGTTTTTTATCCGGGTTTACTGGCCGTAGTCAAAGAGAGTACATTAGTAATGTAAGAAAATTACAAATATCCTGCAACGAGGAGATGAACATGGCGGTAACCTCTACAGCCCAGGCATGCGACCTGGTTATTTTCGGCGCGAAAGGCGATTTGGCGCGTCGTAAACTGCTGCCTTCCCTGTACCAATTAGAGAAAGCCGGTCACATCCACCCGGATACCCGTATTATCGGGGTAGGCCGTGCCGAGTGGGATAAAGAAGCCTACACCAAGGTGGTCAAAGAAGCGCTTGGCACCTTCTTAAAAGAAGAATTGAACGAAGAGTTGTGGGCCACGCTGAGTGCACGCCTGGATTTTTGCAATCTGGACGTGAATGACAGTAAGCATTTTGCCAACCTGGGTAAAATGTTGGACCAGAAACATCGTACCACCATTAACTATTTTGCCATGCCGCCAAGCACTTTTGGCGCGATCTGCAAAGGGCTAGGCGAAGCCAAGCTGAATAAAGAGCCTGCGCGCGTGGTGATGGAGAAGCCGCTCGGTACCGATCTGGCCTCTTCCCGCGTGATCAACGATCAGGTGGCGGAATATTTTAACGAATGTCAGGTGTATCGTATCGACCATTATCTGGGGAAAGAAACGGTACTGAATCTGCTGGCTCTGCGTTTTGCCAACTCGCTGTTTGCCTCAAACTGGGATAACCGCACCATCGATCATGTGCAGATTACGGTGGCGGAAGAAGTGGGGATTGAAGGGCGCTGGGGCTATTTCGATCAGGCTGGGCAAATGCGCGACATGATCCAGAACCACCTGTTGCAGATCCTGACCATGATTGCCATGTCACCGCCGGCTGATTTGACCACTGACCGTATTCGTGACGAGAAGGTGAAAGTGCTGCGCTCGCTGCGCCGTATCAACCAGAGCAATGTTCGTGAAACGACCGTGCGCGGTCAATACACCGCAGGCTTTGTGATGGGCAAAAAGGTGCCGGGTTACCTGGAAGAGGAAGGCGCTAACAAGAGCAGCAATACCGAAACTTTTGTTTCCATCCGTGTGGATATCGACAACTGGCAATGGGCGGGTGTGCCGTTCTATTTGCGCACCGGGAAGCGTTTGCCAACCAAATGCTCGGAAGTGGTCGTGTATTTCAAAAATCCACCGCTGAACCTGTTCAGTGATTCATACCAGCAGTTGCCGCAGAACAAACTGACGATCCGCCTGCAACCGGACGAAGGGATTGAAATCCAGGTACTGAATAAAGTGCCAGGTTTGGATCACAAGCACCGTCTGCAAACCACCAAGCTGGATCTGAGCTTCTCGGAAACCTTTAATCAGGCGCACGTAGCGGATGCCTACGAGCGCTTGCTGCTGGAGACCATGCGCGGTATCCAGGCACTGTTTGTGCGCCGTGACGAAGTAGAAGAAGCCTGGAAATGGGTGGACTCCATTATGGATGCATGGAAAGCCGATAACGAAGCACCAAAACCTTATCAATCTGGGACTTGGGGCCCAGTGGCTTCTGTCGCGATGATCACCCGCGATGGCCGTTCCTGGAACGAGTTCGAATAAAGTATCTACCGGCAGCCTGTCTGCCGGTTTTTTTACCCCCGCTTCAGGCGGGCTAGCGGTACGGTCGGAATCCGCACTGATGCGGAGCCCTGTGGCAGGGGCGTGCCATACACAAACCGAAAGTAGTGGAGAGAATGACGATGAAAAACTGGAAAACCAGCGCAGAACAGATCCTGACGGCAGGCCCAGTCGTTCCGGTTATTGTGATCAATAAACTGGAACATGCGGTGCCGTTGGCTAAAGCGCTGGTTGCGGGTGGCGTACGCGTACTGGAAGTTACGCTGCGTACTGCCTGCGCGATGGATGCAATCCGCGCAATCGCCAAAGAAGTGCCGGATGCCATTATTGGCGCGGGGACAGTGATTAATACCCAGCAGTTGCATGAAGTCACCGAAGCCGGTGCACAGTTCGCTATCAGCCCTGGTTTGACCGATAGCCTGTTGAAGGCGGCGACCGCTGGCAGCATCCCGTTGATCCCAGGTATCAGCACGGTTTCTGAACTGATGCTGGGCATGGATCATGGCCTGCGTGAGTTCAAATTCTTCCCGGCAGAAGCCAACGGCGGGGTTAAAGCACTGCAAGCAATCGGCGGCCCATTCCCGCAGATCCGTTTCTGCCCGACCGGCGGCATCACGCCAAATAACTACCGCGATTATCTGGCCCTGAAAAGCGTGCTGTGTATCGGTGGTTCCTGGTTGGTGCCAGCAGACGCCTTGGAAAAAGGTGATTACGCACGTATTACCGAATTGGCACGTGAAGCGGTCAAAGGCGCTAGCGCGTAAACCGAGTTTTGTCTTGTCGATGCCAATCCAGCGTGATTGGCATTTTTTTACCCGCCGAATAGCACATCAAGCATGAATATAATTACAGGCACTCTCGGCGATGGTAATTTTAATTGTGGCTTGTTTGATTAGGCCTGATAAACGCAGTTTGCTTACTAAAGGGATGATTGATGAAAGTCTTACTAATTCGGCGAGAAAATATTGGCGATCTGATTCTGACGACCCCCTTGATTGCCATGTTGGCCAAAGAATATCAAGTCGACGTGCTGGTCAACTCGTATAACATGCCTGTGCTGGATGGAAATCCGCGTGTTAGCAACATCTATCATTACACGAAGTCGCATCATGAAGCGTCACTAAAAGCCAAAATTGGCGCGCTTGTGCACCGTTTGAAAACCACCTTTCAGATTTGGCGAGCAGGCTATGACGTTGCCATTATCGCCGGGAACTGGAACAAGAGAGCCCTAAGCTGGGCCCGGATTTCCAGAGCAAAACGCATTATCACGATCGGTGAGGATGCTCCTGCCATTGTTACCGATCGGCTCCCCTATATCCGTCAGCAAATGCATCTTGTTGAGGAGTTGGTCCAGTTAGCGAAACCCCTGAATTGTGAATCGCAACCCGGCAAGCTTGAGCTGTATCTTAACCCGGTGGAAATTGCAGAGGCGGCTAAAAGAATCGGTAATCAGAATGGGTTGCCAGTGTATGGCCTGCAAATCAGTTCGAGGAAAGCCAATCAGAGATGGCCGGTGGAGCACTTTATTGAACTCGCGCATCGCCTATCTAAACGCGAACGTTGCAAAATCATTCTTTTCTGGTCACCGGGTTCGAGCGATAACCCTTTGCACCCTGGTGATGATGAAAAAGCCGATTTGGTTGTCAGAAGTTGCAGTGATATCGATCTTGTTCCGTACCGAACCAACAATATACGTGAACTGATGGCGGGGATGGCGTTATGCGACCAGATCGTGACCAGCGACGGCGGGGCACTGCATATCGCCGCAGGGGTTGGTAAGCCGGTGATTGCTTTGTTTGGTACTAATGAGGGCTACCACTGGGGGCCTTGGCAAGTGCCATCGCGCGTGCTGGAAGCGATGGACAATCATGTCAATAACCTCTCTACGGATCAAGTCTATGAAAACTTTATTGATTTGAGAAGCGAGGTGCTGAGCCTCAAAAACGCCGGATAAGTCTCCTCCAGTAACGTTTTATTGCCTTAACGCGCTGGGTGCTCAAAAATGCTGTGCTGCCTGTTTTTAGCAGCCAGCGAATCAGGTTTCTCTGCTAGCACAGGCCGCTGAAACGCTAGCCTGCCGGGGAACAGACAGCGCGCTTTCTCTCATTTTTTAACCCATTAACATTCTTATTTTTAACCCATTTTTTGCTGATTGTTGTGAAAATGGCGGTTTGCTTTATCATTTTCACTATGGTAAAAATAACTCAGTTTAAAATACTGCATTGATGAGGATATTGGGCAAATCGCACGGTGTGCGGCTGAAGATAGAGAATAATTATGATGAAATTTAACGGAACCACCCTCAGAACATCTACTTGCCAACTTTTCCTTTCAGCGATCCTTGCCAGTGAACATCACTGGTGCAGCGAGCTATAGCGTCTTTTCCCCTTAACCGGTGCTGATGACAGGTTTTATCCCTGTTTACCTGGCGTAACCGGGCAAATGTTTTTACAGCATTAGGGTAGGTTTATCCCCAGGGATCTCTGCGCCTCAAGCGCCGCTGTGCGCCTGTTTAGCGAGATACATCGGGGTAAATACGCCTTAGCGTGCGCTATTCGCCGTTTGGGAGAAAAATGATGATTTATTGGATATTTTTAGGCTTTGCCATCGTTGCTGAAATTATCGGCACCTTATCTATGAAATATGCCAGCGTCAGTGGGGGCATGAGCGGGCATATTGTGATGTACGTGATGATTACCGGTTCCTATGTGATGCTGTCATTAGCGGTAAAACGCGTGGCGCTGGGCGTGGCTTATGCCCTGTGGGAGGGGATTGGTATTCTGTTTATTACGCTGTTCAGCGTGATGTTATTTGATGAGCCGATTTCTGCGTTGAAAGTGCTGGGGTTAGTGACCTTGATTGCTGGGATTCTGTTGGTGAAATCCGGTACCCGCAAAGCACGAAAACAGGTCAGCCCTCGAGGTGATCACCATGCAACAGCTTGAATGGTATCACATAGGGTTTTTGGCGCTGGCGATCGTACTTGAGATTGTTGCTAACATTTTTCTGAAAATGTCGGATGGTTTTCGCCGAGTTTGGCTGGGGTTGCTGTCTCTGCTTTCGGTGCTTGGGGCGTTCAGCGCGTTGGCACAGGCGGTTAAGGGGATCGATCTGTCGGTCGCCTATGCGCTGTGGGGTGGTTTTGGGATCGCCGCCACTATCGCGGCAGGTTGGATTCTGTTCGGGCAACGTTTAAATGCCAAAGGCTGGGTTGGATTGGCGTTGCTGCTGGTGGGTATGGTGATGATCAAACTGGCCTAAGAGTGAATGCCGCAGGTTTGATGACAACGTCGTCTTCAAGCCCGAGATACTCGGGTCTAGCGCACCGAGGGGCCGTTACGACCCCTTCGGCACGTTCCCCTAATAACGGGCTTTGTCAGTGATCTGAGCTGCAGGTTTAACGCCTGCGGCTTTTCGTTACAGCGCCGCGATAATTTTGATTTCGACTTTGAATTTCGGGTTCATCAGTTTAGCCTGCACGGTGCAGCGCACTGGCGCACTGCCTGCAACCACCCAGGCATCCCAGGCGGCATTCATAGCAGCAAAATCATCGCTATCAGCCAGGAAAATGGTGGCATCCAACACCCGGCTTTTGTCCGATCCCACACGAGTCAGCAAAATATCGATAGCGGCCAGCGCATTGGCGGTTTGCGCCATGGCATCCTCATCAAGGTTTTCCGGTACGCTGGTGTAATAAATGGTGTCATTGTGGATGACGGCTTCGGACCAGCGATGTGCCGGATCAATACGTTCGATATTCATTTAATTATCTCCCTATCAGCAATCGCACGAGGGTAACACAGCCACTGTAAAATGTGTGCGTTGATAAAGTCGATGGTAGCGACATGGCAGGCTTGGCATAATCAGCCCTGAATAATCCTGAACGAGAGATAGCGTGGCTGACGATTTCGCACCAGAAGGCGCATTGGCGCAGGCAATTAAAGGTTTCAAACCCCGTGAACCGCAACGCATGATGGCAGAAGCGGTAACGGAAGCGATCAATTTTAAACAAGAACTGGTGGTTGAAGCGGGTACCGGTACCGGCAAAACCTATGCCTATCTGGCCCCGGCGCTGCGTTCCAAACGCAAGGTGATTATTTCTACGGGCTCTAAAGCGTTGCAGGACCAGCTTTATGCGCGCGATCTCCCTACCGTCGCTAAGGCATTAAAATATAAAGGTAAACTGGCGCTGCTGAAAGGGCGCTCCAACTACCTGTGCTTGGAGCGTCTCGAACAGCAATCGATGGCTGGCGGTGAACTGGCGGGGCAAACGCTGGTTGATCTGGTGCGCTTGCGTAGCTGGTCGTCACAAACGGAAGAAGGGGATATCAGTTCCTGCGGCGATGTGGCGGAAGACAGCTTTGTCTGGCCGTTGGTGACCAGCACCAACGACAATTGTCTTGGCAGCGACTGCCCACTGTATAAAGAGTGTTTTGTGGTCAAGGCGCGTCGCCGTGCGATGGATGCTGATGTCGTGGTGGTGAACCACCATCTGTTCCTGGCGGATATGGTGGTCAAAGAGGGTGGGTTTGCCGAACTGATTCCGGAAGCCGATGTGATGATTTTCGACGAAGCGCATCAGATCCCGGATATTGCCAGCCAGTATTTTGGCAAGCAACTCACCAGCCGCCAACTGCTCGATTTGGCGAAAGATATCACTATTGCTTACCGCACCGAAGTGCGCGACATGGCGCAGTTGCAAAAAAGCGCCGATCGCCTCAGCCAAAGCACGCAGGATTTCCGTTTAGCGTTGGGAGATCCAGGCTTTCGCGGCAACTTGCGTGAAGTGCTGGCGCAACCAAACGTTCAGCGGGCGCTGGTGCTGCTCGATGACGCGCTGGAACTGTGTTACGACGTAGTCAAACTTTCCCTCGGTCGTTCGGCGTTGCTGGATGCCGCGTTTGAACGTGCGACGCAATATCGAACCCGTCTCAAACGGCTGAAAGAGGTCAATGAACCGGGGTTCAGCTACTGGTATGAATGTAACTCGCGTCACTTTGTGCTGGCGCTGACTCCGTTGACGGTTGCCGAGCGTTTTCGTGAGATGCTTGACGAGAAGCCGGGCAGTTGGATCTTTACCTCGGCGACGCTGTCGGTTAACGAGCAGATGGGGCACTTTACCGAACGTCTGGGGCTGAATAAAGCCAAGACGTTGCTATTACCTAGCCCGTTTGACTACGCCAATCAGGCACTGCTGTGTGTGCCACGTTTTTTGCCTTCGCCGAATCAACCCGGTGGTGCCCGGCAGTTGGCGCGCATGTTGCGGCCGTTGATCGAAGCCAATCAGGGGCGCTGCTTCTTTCTTTGCACTTCACACCAAATGATGCGCGAACTGGCAGAAGAGTTCCGCGCCACGCTGACCCTGCCAGTACTGTTACAAGGAGAAACCAGCAAAGGCCAGTTACTGGCGCAGTTTGTTGAAGCGGGTAATGCGTTACTGGTGGCTACCAGCAGCTTCTGGGAAGGGGTGGATGTCAGGGGCGATACGCTTTCCTGTGTCATTATCGACAAGTTGCCGTTTACCTCGCCGGATGATCCGTTGCTGAAAGCACGCATTGAAGATTGCCGTTTACGTGGGGGCGATCCGTTCAACGATGTGCAGCTACCAGATGCCGTGATCACCTTGAAACAGGGCGTAGGCCGCCTGATTCGTGATACCGACGATCGTGGTGTGCTGGTGATTTGTGACAATCGGTTGGTGATGCGCCCTTATGGTGAAGTGTTCCTCAACAGTTTGCCGCCGACACCGCGTACCCGCGATCTGGCGCAGGCGATTGCCTTCCTCAAGGCGGAGTGCTAGCCGATAGGCGTGACTTCGGGGCTGTGCTACAATGCGCGCCCTGTATGAAACCACTGAATTTTCCCGCCTGAGGTTTGGCATGTCCACGCGAATTTTAGCGATCGATACGGCGACGGAAGCATGTTCTGTCGCTATCTGGAATCAGGGCGAAATTCACGCTCTGTTCGAACTGTGTCCACGCGAACACACCCAACGCATTTTACCTTTGGTGCAGCAGATATTGGCTGAATCCGGCTTAACCCTGGCGCAACTCGATGCTCTGGCCTTTGGCCGTGGGCCGGGCAGCTTTACCGGTGTGCGTATCGGTATTGGTATTGCTCAGGGTTTGGCGTTGGGAGCCGATCTTCCGATGCTCGGGATCTCTACTTTGCAAACCATGGCTCAAGGTGCTTGGCGGATGACCGGCGCGCAGCGCGTGCTGTCGGCGATCGATGCGCGAATGGGAGAGGTTTACTGGGGGCAATTCGAGCGTCAGCAGGATGGCCGCTGGTCAGAGAGCGAAGGCGAAGCGGTGTTGTCACCGCCACAGGCATTAGCACGTGCGCAAGGTTTGCAGGGCAATTGGGCTCATGTCGGCACCGGTTGGCAAACTTATCCTGATCTGGTCGCAGGCGCAGCCATCAACCTGGCGGACGGGCAGATGCTGTTGCCACAGGCTGAAGATATGTTGCCGTTGGCGTTGCAAGCCTGGCAGCAGGGCCTGGCAGTGAGCGTTGAAAATGCCGAGCCAACTTATCTGCGCAATGAAGTGACCTGGAAGAAACTGCCTGGACGCGAATAATTGTACTATTATTATAGTGTTGTCGCTGATGTCGGAAATATATCCACCTGCAGCTTGCGCTAAGGAATGCCATTAGAAGTTACCGCCAATTCAGGAGATTACGACGATGCTGACCCGCACTTTGAGTAAAAAACTATTAACTCTGGCGATTGCTAGTAGTGTGTTGGCACTCTCCGGCTGTATCACCATTCCAGACGCTATTCAGGGAACGAGTGCAACGCCGGTGGATCAACTCTCTACCGTGCAGAATGCGCCAAAACTGTTTATCGGTGCTGAAGCTCGCTTTGGCGGTACGGTCGTTGCCATGACCAATGAGCGTGGTCGGACGGTACTGGAGATCGCTGCCGTGCCGCTGGATAGCGGTGCGCGCCCTATTTTAGGGGAACCTTCGCAAGGTCGGTTGCTGGCTTCGGTTAACGGCTTCCTTGATCCGGTTGATTTCAATCGGCAGTTGATCACGGTGGTGGGGCCGATTACCGGCGTTCAGGAAGGCAAAATTGGCATGACCCCATACCGGTTTGTCACGATGAATGCGACGGGTTTCAAACGTTGGCGTATCGCTCAACAGGTTGTTATGCCTCCGCAACCGATGGGGCCATGGGGGCCTTGGGGCCCACGTCATGATCCTTGGGGCCCGGGCTGGGGTGGTGGCCCCGGCTGGTACAATCCAGGGCCAGCCCGGATACAAACCTTGGTTGTACCCTAAATTTGGTCATTCTGATAGGCGGCTTGCAAGCCGCCTTATGTTTTCTGCGCAAGCGGGAATTAGCAATTAGTGACCTATATCGCAACCTGAGTATTGTTTAAAACTCAAACTGGTACGCTGAGTTAAAATATTGTTAAAGCCCGGCCGTAACTCGGGGGCTGCAATAATAATTAGCAAAAATTTCAGGAGTAATAGCTTGGATAAGGTCTGGTTAAAACGTTACCCAGCGGATGTTCCGGCAGAGATTGATGCCGATCACTACACATCACTGATTGAAGTATTTGAAAATGCAGCGACACGTTATGCAGATCAACCCGCGTTCATCAATATGGGGGAGGTGATGACCTTTCGCAAATTGGAGGAGCGTAGCCGGGCGTTTGCTGCCTATCTGCAAAATGAGCTGGGGCTGCAGAAGGGTGATCGTGTCGCCCTGATGATGCCAAATCTGCTGCAATATCCGATCGCTCTGTTTGGTATTCTGCGTGCCGGGATGGTGGTGGTGAACGTCAACCCGCTCTATACCCCGCGTGAACTGGAACATCAGTTGAACGATAGCGGTGCCAGCGCCATTGTGATCGTATCCAACTTTGCCCATACGCTGGAAAAAGTGGTGTTCAAAACGCAGGTGAAACACGTTATTTTGACGCGTATGGGCGATCAGCTCTCAGCCGCCAAAGGCACGCTGGTGAACTTTGTGGTGAAATATATCAAGCGTTTGGTGCCCAAATACCATCTGCCAGACGCGATCTCCTTTCGGAGCGCATTACAGCGAGGCCGCCGCTTGCAATACGTCAAGCCGGATGTCGTCAACACCGATCTGGCCTTTTTGCAATATACCGGTGGGACCACGGGCGTAGCCAAAGGCGCGATGCTGACCCATCGCAATATGCAGGCCAATCTGGCGCAGGCCAAGGCGGCCTATGCACCTTTGCTGCGTGATGGGCAAGAACTGGTGGTGACGGCGCTGCCGCTGTATCACATCTTTGCTTTAACGGTGAACTGTTTGCTGTTTGTGGAGTTGGGTGGGCGCAGCTTGCTGATTACTAACCCACGCGACATCCCTGGAATGGTGAAAGAGTTAGCCAAATATCCGTTTACGGCCATGACCGGGGTAAATACCCTGTTCAATGCGTTGCTGAATAATGAGGATTTTCAGAAACTCGATTTTTCTTCGTTACGGCTGTCAGTCGGTGGTGGGATGTCGGTGCAGAAAGCGGTGGCCGAACGGTGGGAGAAACTGACGGGCAAGCATTTGCTGGAAGGATATGGCTTGACCGAATGTTCACCGCTGGTGTCAGGGAATCCACACAATCTGAAGCACTATAGTGGTAGTATTGGCCTGCCGGTGCCTTCTACAGATATTCGTTTAGTGGATGATGAGGGTAAAGATGTTCCTGCTGGTAAAGCCGGTGAACTTTGGGTCAAGGGACCACAAGTTATGTTAGGCTATTGGCAGAGGCCGGATGCAACCGATGAGGTGTTGAAAGAGGGTTGGCTTGCCACTGGCGATGTCGTGACGGTGGATGATGAGGGTTTTATTCGCATCGTTGACCGTAAGAAAGATATGATTCTGGTTTCTGGTTTCAACGTTTATCCGAATGAAATCGAAGATGTCGTGAGCCAGCATCCGAAAGTCCTTGAGTGTGCGGCGATTGGTGTGCCGAGCGGGGCATCTGGTGAAGCGGTGAAAATTTGCGTAGTGAAGAAAGACGCTTCGCTTACCAGTGAGGAGTTGTTGACTCACTGCCGCCGTCATCTTACCGGGTATAAAGTGCCAAAAATTGTTGAGTTCCGAGACGAGCTACCGAAATCGAATGTCGGTAAAATCTTGCGTCGAGAACTGCGTGACGAACAAAAAAAACCAGCAGCGGTTGATGCTGCCTAGGTGATGTCGTTACAACTCCTGATCAACAGCGCCGGTTAATACCGGCGTTGTTGTGTATGATTCATGAAATACCCATTTCCTTCATGCAGGTTCGTGGGTAAACGATAAAGAGAATGACGTTTTGAATTATCAGTTGATCACTACCGATACTGGCTTGCAGCAGGTCTGCGAGCAGGCGAGAAACCATGACCAGATTGCGCTGGACACTGAGTTTGTAAGAACGCGTACCTACTATCCGCAGTTAGGCCTGATCCAGTTATACGACGGTGAACAACTCTCTCTGATCGATCCACTCCCTATCAAACAATGGCAGCCATTTATCGATCTATTGGCCGATAACCGCGTGGTGAAGTTCCTGCATGCTGGCAGCGAAGATTTGGAGGTGTTTCTCAACGCCTTTAAAACGTTGCCGACGCCCATGATTGATACCCAGATTTTGGCCGCGTTTAGTGGCCATGCACTGTCTTGCGGCTTTGCCAAGCTGGTGGCGGAGTATATGCAGGTTGATCTGGATAAAAGCGAATCTCGCACTGATTGGTTGGCGCGCCCATTGACGGAGCGGCAGTGCATTTATGCTGCAGCCGATGTGTTCTATCTGTTGCCCATGGCCAAGCAATTAGTACAAGAGACGGAACAAGCGGGCTGCACGGCGGCTGCGCATGATGAATGTCTACTGTTATGCCAGCGCCGCAGTGAAAGTTTGGCCCCTGAATTGGCCTACCGCGAAATCACCAATGCCTGGCAATTACGACCGCGTCAGTTAGCCTGCTTGCAGAAACTGGCTGAATGGCGTCTGCGCCAGGCTCGTGAGCGTGATCTGGCGGTGAACTTTGTGGTGCGTGAAGAGAACCTGTGGGCCGTTGCCCGCTATATGCCAACGTCGCTAGGGGAACTTGACTCACTGGGGCTGAGCGGGCCAGAGATTCGTTACCATGGCAAAACGCTGCTGGCATTGGTAGCCGAAGCTAACGCGCTTGATGAGTCTGCCTTGCCTGAGCCTATCGCTAACCTGATCGATCAGCCGGGTTATAAGAAGGTATTCAAGGAGATCAAAGCAGCCATCACTGAAGTCAGTGAAAAGAGCGGTTTAAGCAGCGAATTATTGGCTTCACGTCGCCAGATTAACCAATTACTGAACTGGCACTGGAAACTGAAAGGCAGCGAGAGTCAGTCGGAGTTAATCAGTGGCTGGCGTGGTAGCTTATTGGCTGCACCTTTGCAGGATATTCTAAAGAATTACTAATCGTTAACCGGAACATGAGGGCAGGCGCGTTTCTGGTCTGCTCCCATTCTTGGGAATAAGGAAGTAGGACGTGTAAAACTGCTTCAAATAATCTCTTCAGATTATGGGATAACGGGCCTTGCAGGAGATAAACCGTTATTCTAATTGCCAACTTCACGCATGTATATATATACAGTTACCCCCTGCGGAAATAGACAGGGGGTAATTAATGCGCTGCGATCATTTAGGTGTTTCTTCCGATTCCGGTAGTGTTACGTTTAATTCAAGTACCGAAATATCATCCCCTTTCTGTTCAAACTGTACATGCAACATTTCAGGGTCGATCTGAACGTATTTACAAATTACCGCAAGAATGTCGCGTTTTAAATCAGGCAGATAGTGGGGTTCGCTGTCCCCACGACGACGCTCTGCGACGATAATTTGCAGCCGCTCCTTGGCTACACTGGCTGTTGATTTTTTGCGGGACAGAAAGAAGTCTAACAAAGCCATGGTTTATCCCCCAAAAAGGCGTTTCAGGAAGCCCTTCTTCTCTTCTTCGATGAAGCGGAATGGGCGTTCTTCTCCTAACAGGCGGTGAACGGTATCGTCATAAGCTTTACCAGCGTCTGACTCATTATCAAGAATAACAGGCTCACCCTGGTTAGAGGCGCGTAATACAGACTGATCTTCTGGAATGACGCCAACCAGCGGAATACGCAGGATTTCTAGCACATCTTCCATACTCAGCATGTCGCCACGGCTGACACGGCCAGGGTTGTAACGGGTTAACAGTAAGTGTTCCTTGATGGGCGACTCCCCCTTTTCGGCACGGCGTGATTTGGAAGCCAGAATGCCAAGGATACGGTCAGAGTCACGTACTGAAGACACTTCCGGGTTAGTGGTGATGATGGCTTCGTCGGCAAAATAAAGCGCCATCAGCGCGCCAGTTTCAATACCTGCCGGAGAATCACACACGACAAATTCAAATCCCATCTCGTCGAGTTCGTTGAGAATTTTCTCAACCCCTTCGTGGGTCAGTGCATCTTTATCACGCGTTTGTGAAGCGGGCAGGATGTAGAGGTTTTCGGTGCGCTTATCTTTGATTAACGCCTGATTCAGCGTGGCATCACCCTGAATAACGTTAACAAAATCATAAACTACCCGGCGTTCACAGCCCATGATCAGATCAAGGTTGCGCAGACCGATATCGAAGTCGATCACTACGGTTTTCTTGCCATTCTGGGCTAAGCCGGTAGCAATCGCCGCGCTTGATGTGGTCTTGCCAACGCCCCCTTTACCCGATGTAACAACAATAATGCGTGCCATGAAATGGATTCCTTGTCAAAAGGGCTTAATTTAAAGGTTGTATGGTTAAAGCATTATCCAACAGGCTGAGCCGCGCTGCCTGCCCGAAAAATTCGGGCGGGATTTGATCGCTCAACCAGTATTGCCCTGCGATAGAGACGAGTTCTGCACCCAGGTGCGTACAAAAAATCTGGCACTGAGCATCGCCAGAAGCGCCAGCCAGTGCACGGCCACGCATGGTGCCGTAAATGTGAATGTTGCCATCGGCAATCAATTCGGCACCAGCACTAACGCTACTGGTAACGATCAAATCACTGTTGCGGGCATAAATCTGTTGGCCGGAACGGACAGGAGCACTGATGATACGCGTTTTGGCGGGGGTATTGTCTGGCAATGGTGCTGCGGCGGCAGGGGCTATTTTTTGCCCTCGGCCTTCATTCAGTAATGGCAATCCAGCACGGGCGATAGCCCGTTTTTGCCGTTCATCTTTGCAACCACTGATACCGACCACGCGCAAACCGGCAGCCGTGACAGCCTGTTGAAGTGCTTTCCAGTTTGCATCGCCGTTCAGCGTAGCAACATTGACTACAACAGGGGCATTTTTAAGAAAAGCGGGAGCTTGCTCCACCTTTTCTTGCAGTGCCTGACGTATTACCTCGGGTTCTGAATTATACAAATGAACAACCGATAAGGTAAAACTGCTGCCTTTTAGCTCAATTGGCGATTGTGACATCTATCCTGACTCAGTCTCAGCAACTTTAAATCCCCGGAATACCACTCGGGGTGCGATATTCCGAAGTACTATAAGCATGTTATAGTCAGAGTTATATCCAGGCAAGACGCTGCCTCAATTAAATAGAGTTAAAAAAATGCTTTGTGTGATCTATAGAAGCCCAAAACGTGATCAAACTTATCTTTATGTCGAAAAAAAAGACGATTTCTCTCGCGTGCCGGAAGATTTGATGAAAAGTTTTGGGACGCCTCAGTTTGCGATGATGCTTTCCCTCGATGAACGCAAGAGATTAGCCTCGGCAGATATTGAAGCGGTGAAAGAAGCGTTGAAACAGGATGGGTTTTATCTGCAGTTTCCTCCACCGGTAGAAAATTTATTAAACCTGCATTTGTCTGAGACGAAGAAATAAGCCTCAACAGATTTTTAGTATAGGATAGTGGCAGGTGAGTACATGCTCGTATTACTTCGCGATTGGTGTTGGGATAATGCCTGATGCCATAAAGGAGGCCTGGGGTGGTTCGCCGTTCGAGGCGGGCTTAGACGCCAGGCCATGACACTGTGGTTGGGAGAGGTGTATGTATCAACATAGAGACTGGCAAGGTTCGTTGCTCGATTTTCCGGCAAATAAAGTGGTCTGTGTCGGAAGCAACTATGCTGATCATGTTAAGGAAATGGGCAGTGTGGCATCGCCTGAACCGGTCGTATTTATCAAGCCTGAAACGGCGCTGTGTGATATTCGCCAACCGGTAGCGATCCCGAAAGGTTTGGGCTCGGTACATCACGAGGTTGAGTTGGCGGTTCTGATCGGTACTCCGCTGAAGCAGGCTAATGAAGATCGCGTGGCGCGGGCCATCGCCGGATACGGTGTGGCATTGGATTTGACCTTGCGTGAGCTACAGGCCGGGTTCAAAAAGGCAGGCCAACCGTGGGAGAAGGCCAAGGGATTCGATGGTTCTTGCCCGATCTCTGGTTTTATTCCGGTAGCGGAGTTTGGCGATCCGCAAAATGCTGAGCTGTCGCTGAGCGTCAATGACCAATTGCGTCAGCAGGGTAATACCCGTGATATGATTACGCCTATTTTGCCGCTGATTGCTTATATGAGCCGCTTTTTCACCCTGCGGGCAGGTGACATTATTCTCACGGGTACACCGCAGGGCGTCGGGCCGATGGTTTCTGGCGATATGCTCAAGATTTCTCTTAATGGCAAAGCACTCAGTACCCGGGTGATTTGATTCCTTGCCGCCTGCAACATGCATTGTTGCAGGCAGAATCATTACAACAACGGATAACGCGTTGGTTATCAAAGTGGCCTTTTGCTGTGAGTGCCTATATAGTGCCCGCCTAAACCTGTTTGCAGGTGTTCTATACCCAAGCAACTTGAAGTATGAAGGGTATATTCATTTACCTATTTTGGATGTAGATATGTCACAACTCCCTTTTTGGCAGCAGAAAACGCTGGAAGAAATGTCTGAAGCAGAGTGGGAATCGCTGTGCGACGGTTGTGGCCAATGCTGCATGAATAAACTGATCGACGAAGATACCGATGAGATCTATTTCACCAACGTTGCCTGCGATCAGCTCAATATCAAATCTTGCCAATGCCGTAACTATGAGCGCCGGTTTGAACTGGAAGAGGACTGCATCAAGCTGACGCGTGAAAACATGACGACGTTCGAGTGGTTGCCACTCACCTGTGCTTACCGTTTGATTGGCGAGGGCAAGCCCCTTTATCCGTGGCACCCACTGATCAGCGGCTCAAAGTCGGCGATGCACGGTGAACGTATTACCGTGCGTCATATCGCCGTACACGAAAGCGAAGTTGTGGATTGGCAGGATCACATTTTGAACAAACCTAGCTGGGCCAAGTAACCACTGACAGGTTCGCGTTTCTCTGAACAGTCATCATGGCACAAGCTAAATCAACGGTTTGTGCAGCAGCGCTTCCAACACTTTCAGTGGTGAATTTTGCGGTGTTTTCATCGCAGCCACTGGGAGCAGGAACGTCTGCTCCAGCATAAACTGCCCAGACATGGCGGCGTGCGGTGTCTGATCGGAAAAGCAAATCCAACTGCTGCCCGGCGGGAATTCAATAGCCTGCTGTGGCCCATTCTTCTGGTATTCCAGATCGGCTTTCATCGCGTCATGCATCTGTAACATCAGATGATCGTAATGGCTGCGACGGGTTTTGGTAATGCCGACTTTATCCTGCAACCAACTGATGAAAGGGGAGTAGCGCCCGAGGCGTGGCAGAAAGCGTTGTGCCAATTCTGGGAACGGCTCACCGACACGCCAGTGGCGATTTTCACCTGCGGGATTGATATTGGTGAAAATCCGCAGAATACGCTCACCGTAATTAGGGCGTGAAGGGAAAGCATCGACATGCAGGCGGGTGTCATCCTTGCGCCATGAGTTGCTGGCCTTCCATGCGGAAATAGGGTGCAGACGCAGGCTATTGGTTGGTGTATGCAGCGTATGGCGATATTCAGGCAAGATCGAGAGCACTAATGCCTGGCAGGCCCTATGATGGCGAGCCAGCAACTTCTGCACGGCTTCGTGCTTGCCTTCAATGGCGACACCGGTCAATTTTTGTTGCTCTGGCTGATAGCTGATATTTTTACGTTTAGGATCAACTAACTCGGGGGTTAGCAACGTTTTCTCAGCTTCGGTCAGATTAAAGGCCAAATGAGGGAAAAACAGCACCTTACCCTGCTCAAGTGCGGCAACGGCGTCTATAGATGAAGGTGACGTTGCACTCCAATCCTGATAAGGAAGCGTTACGATGGCGGATTCCCGATTAATCTCATTTTCTGGCATTTTTCCCTCACGAAAGTACACGCCTTTCTCACAGGGGCCATCTGTCTAAGAGATAGGGCTCGATGTGGTGAAAAACAGTCTGGTATTTATCTACATGATACGCGGTTTATAAACATAACTGTTAGACGAAATTAAACAAAGAGTAAATAATGCTATAAATAAATAGCTTAAGGTTAGTTTTAGAGCGGTTTATTAGTCGTACTTATTAAGTTTAATCTTAATCGGCTTGAGAAACACATATATGCAATGAATAAAAGTGGTTCTTTTATATCAGTGAATATTAAAAAAATACATTTCAGAAACATATTTCCTACCAACTTATATACCCCAAATAATTCGAGTTGCTTGTAGGCGAGGATGGCTGAGCAGGTTCATCGAAGCTCGTTTTTTGCCGCTTGACTGGGATTGGGGAAAACACAACTTAATGTTATGTAAATTACGCTACAAATCCCGACGTAAGCTTCTTTTTGGCTACAATGTTAGGTAGTTTGTCGGCTAGTCCCGTTCAGTAATGAGAATTCAATGATGAAGATGGTACGTCTGTTTGCCGTAGCCGGAGTGCTGATTGTGCTCGTTTATTTTTTCACTCACACCTGATGTGAAGCGGTTTGGCAATCATAGGCGTGTAAATAAAAATGGTGCCTAAAAAGGCACCATTTTTGCTGAAGGGCGTTTTTAGCGGCCAAATAGATCCCGGCGACGCTGGCGAACAAATTGGCTGAGCAGTACCAACACGCCAACCAACAGATAGGCAGCAAAGATCCCCACTAACCACTGCGGCATTTCCAGAGACAGGAACTGCCATTGGCGCACAGAACAATCGCCTGAAGCGTGGAATACGGTTGGCACCCATTTATCGAGCGGCAACCAGGACGGGAAGCTGACGAAGAAATCACAGGTATTGAACGGTGAGGGGTGTAACTGGATCATGGTGTGCTTCCAGGCCAACTGTAAGCCAGCCCAGGCACTGTATATCCACAGCAAAATAGCCGCATAGCGCAGCAACGGCGTCTTGGGGGCGATTGCACCCAGCAGCGCGGCTCCGAAAATCCCGAACAACGCGACGCGTTCATAGATACACATCACACAAGGCTGCAGCAGCATTACGTGCTGAAAATAGAGAGCAGCCAACTCCAGCACCAAAGCAGTCAGGGCCATCAGCAGCCAAGCACCGCGCCCCTGTGAGCAACGGTTAAAGAATTGCAACATATATTTGTTCTTCCATGCAGTAAGCAATTGAACCGGCAGTGTAAACCAATTCATCCCCGCTGCCAGCTATCTGAACGTCATTCAGTGAAAAATAGTCACTGGCCGCAGGGGATGATGGCGGTTAATGTGCCGTGGGCGCTGCCAGTGCGTCAAGCGATGGCTGAGTCAGCCAGTGCCATTGCGCCAGTAAATCAGTGGCTGGAGCCAGCGTATGCTGCACGCAGAGCAGGCCGACCAACGTCAGGACCAGCGTATAAGGCAGTGCCATCCACACCATGCGGCCATAAGACAGGCGTACCAGAGGTGCTAACGCTGAAGTCAGCAAAAACAGGAACGCGGCTTGGCCGTTTGGTGTGGCCACCGAAGGTAGATTGGTGCCGGTATTGATGGCCACCGCCAGCATTTCAAACTGTTTGGCTGAAAGTGTCCCGTTTTCCAGCGCCGCACGGGCTTCATTAATATAGACCGTACCAACAAAAACGTTGTCAGATACTGAAGAGAGCAGGCCGTTAAACAGGTAGAACAGAGAAAGCTGCGCGGAAGGCTCTGCTTGCAAAACAAACTCGATCACTGGGGTAAACAGCCGTTGTTCAATGATCACCGCTACGACGGTAAAGAACACCGTCAGTAAGGCCGTAAAGGGCAGGGCTTCTTGGAATGCTTTGCCAATGGCGTGCTCATCGGTGATGCCGCACAGAGCGGTGGCCAGAATGATCACCGAGAGACCAATCAAGCCGACTTCTGCCAGATGGAAAGCCAGCGCAATCACCAACCAGATGCCAATCAAGGCTTGCACTACCAGTTTCATTTTTTCCTGGCGGCTGCGTTTGGCTGTAGCTTTCTGATCGAACTCTTTCAGCACGTCCCGCACGCGCTCTGGTAACTTTGTGCCATAACCAAATACGGCAAAACGTTCCACTAACAGGCAAACCAGTAGCCCGCAGATAAATACCGGCAGGGTAACCGGTGCCATCCGCAGGAAGAACTCGCCAAAGCTCCATCCAGCACTTTTGGCGATAATCAGGTTCTGGGGCTCACCCACCATGGTCATAACGCCACCGAGCGCGGTGCCGACACCAGCGTGCATCAACAGGCTGCGCAAAAAGGCCCGAAACTGCTCCAGCGTCTGTTTGTGGTCAGGGCTGTCAATGGCGCTATCGTCGCTGACGTCAAGATTATTGTCGGCACCTTTGGAGACTACATTATGGTAGATAGAATAAAATCCAGTGCCAACGCTGATCACGACGGCAACCACCGTCAGTGCATCAAGGAAGGCGGAAAGCAAGGCGGCAGCGACGCAGAATGCCAACGACAGCAACATTTTAGAACGGATATTGAGCAACAGCTTGGTAAACACAAACAGTAACAACTGCTTCATGAAATAGATGCCAGCCACCATAAACACCAACAGCAGCAGGACTTCCAGATTGTTGCCAATCTCTTGGCTGACGTGCTCGGGGCTCGTCATACCTATCACAACAGCTTCAATGGCTAACAGACCACCAGGCTGTAATGGGTAGCATTTCAGGGCCATGGCCAACGTGAAGATAAATTCGATCACTAATAGCCAACCCGCAACAAACGGGCTGATCAGGAAGAACACTAGTGGATTAATCACCAGAAAACTGATGATGACCAGCTTGTACCAATCGGGGGAAGAGCCGAGGAAATTTTTTACTAATGCTGAGCGTATTGTCATATCCATGCTGTTTTCGCAAAACCTTCAAGAGAGTTAACGCGTTATACCCAAAATAATTCGAGTTGCTTGTAGGTGACAGTTGTGCAGCCAACTCTCAAGCAACTTGAAGTATGACAGGCATATACCCTAGCAATCGCTGCGGGTAGGATGCAATCCAAGGTGTGTTTTATGGCAGAAATTTCTGCAGTGCGGTGTTATCGCATATTTTTTGCCAGCTTATGCACACTTTCGTTTAATGTTTTTTTCTCCTGCTATGTGATGCCTCGGTGATCTGGTATGATCTGCCAATTACTATTACAGCTTATTGTCGCTACGGAACGTCAAACACATGGTTATAAAGGCGCAGAGTCCTGCCGGTTTCGCGGAAGAATATATTATTGAAAGTATTTGGAATAATCGCTTCCCCCCTGGCTCTATTTTGCCCGCGGAACGTGAACTCTCAGAACTGATTGGTGTGACACGCACCACATTGCGTGAGGTTTTACAGCGATTGGCTCGTGATGGTTGGTTGACCATCCAGCATGGCAAACCGACCAAAGTAAACAATTTTTGGGAAACGTCTGGCCTTAATATTCTGGAAACTTTAGCCCGTCTCGATCATAACAGTGTCCCACAACTGATCGATAACCTACTTGCCGTGCGTACCAATATTGCTTCTATTTTTATCCGGGCTGCGGTGCGTAACCACCCGGAGCAGGCGCAGGAAGTGCTGGCGAAAGCCACGCAGGTTGAAGATAAAGCAGATGCATTCAATCATCTCGATTACGAAATCTTCCGTGGTCTGGCTTTTGCTTCTGGCAACCCGATTTATGGTCTGATTCTTAATGGCTTGAAAGGGCTCTATACGCGCGTTGGCCGTTATTATTTTTCTAACCCGGATGCACGTAAGCTGGCTCTCAGCTTTTATAACAAGCTTTCTACCCTGTGCCATGAAAGGATGTACGATCAGGTGATGGATTGCGTACGCAGTTACGGTAAAGAGAGTGGAGCCATCTGGCATAGTATGCAGGGCGCAATGCCAAGCGATCTGACCGAAGCTCGTCGCTAGTCGGTTTCTTAGCCAGTCAAAGGGCGCAGATTGCGCCCTTTGTCATTGATGGTTTACAGCGTTGTCGGCCTTGGTGGGCAACGATCGAGCAGTTCGATACTGCCATCTTCGTTTTTCTGCTCCAGAATGATGTCGAAGCCCCATAGGCGGTGCAGGTGTTTCATGACCTCTCTGCGGCTTTTATCCAGCGGAGCGCGATCTTGCGGAACGTAGCGCAGTGTCAGCGAGCGATCGCCACGCAGATCGACATTCCAGATCTGAATGTTGGGTTCATTATTACTCAGGTTGTATTGGGCTGATAACTCCTGGCGTATTGCGCGATACCCCTCTTCATTGTGGATTGCCGAGATCTCCAGGTAATTGTTGCGATCGTCATCCAGCACGGTGAACAGGCGGAAGTCACGCATGACTTTCGGCGACAGGAACTGGCTGATAAAGCTCTCGTCTTTGAAATCCCGCATGGCAAAATGCAGCGTATCCAGCCAGTCTTTACCGGCAATGTCCGGGAACCAGTAACGATCCTCGTCAGTGGGGGATTGGCAGATGCGTTTAATGTCCTGGAACATGGCAAAACCGAGCGCATACGGGTTAATGCCGTTGTAATACGGGCTGTTGTAGGGCGGTTGGAATACCACATTGGTATGGCTGTGCAAGAACTCCATCATAAAGCGATCCGTCACACGCCCTTCATCATAAAGATGATTCAGGATGGTGTAATGCCAGAACGTAGCCCAGCCTTCGTTCATCACCTGGGTCTGTTTTTGCGGATAGAAATACTGACTCACCTTACGCACGATGCGTAACACTTCTCGCTGCCATGATTCCAACAGCGGGGCGTTTTTCTCCATAAAATAGAGAATATTCTCCTGTGGTTCGCGCGGGTAGCGTAACGCCTGCTCTGGCAGCGCTTCACGGTCTACGCGTGGCAAGGTTTTCCACAGCGAGTTAACCTGGCTTTGCAGATATTCCTCACGGCTTTTCTGCCGTGCTTTCTCTTCCAGCAGCGAAATTTTTTGCGGCCTTTTGTAGCGATCAACGCCGTAATTCATCAACGCATGGCAAGAGTCGAGCAGCTTTTCCACTTCCTCGACGCCATAGCGTTCTTCACATTGGCTGATGTAGTGACGGGCAAACAGCAGATAATCCACAATGGAGCTGGCATCGGTCCAACTGCGGAACAGATAATTGTTTTTGAAAAACGAGTTGTGCCCATAGCAGGCATGCGCCATGACCAACGCCTGCATGGTGATGGTGTTTTCTTCCATCAGATAGGCGATGCACGGGTTGGAGTTGATCACGATTTCATAGGCCAAGCCTTGCTGGCCTTGTTTATAGCGCTGTTCGGTCTCAATGAATTTTTTGCCGAACGACCAGTGGGTATAGTTAATCGGCATCCCGACGCTGGAGTAGGCATCCATCATCTGTTCAGAGGTAATAACCTCGATTTGATGTGGATAGGTGTCGAGCCGGTAATGCTTGGCCACCCGGTCAACCTGCTCCAGATAGACTTGCAGCAGGTCGAACGTCCAGTCTGGTCCATCGCTCAGACGTTTATCTTCCTTAACCTTTTTATGTGTCGAAGTAGTCATCAGCGCACCCTCGTTATTAACGGACTCTGCTCATTTTGACAGGCCCTGTATCAATCATAGTCCAGGTTGAAATAAACCGTTATATATCAGTAAAGTAAAATTAACCTCTTACTCTTCATTCATCATTGGCTCGCTTTCAACTTACTGATTACCGCGATCGTCCTGATCTCTTGCGGCTGTTTATACCCGTCATACTTCAAGTTGCTTGGGTATATGCTGATTTCTGGTCGAGAAGGCATGGGCTAATCACCTTTTCTCTCTTCGAGTATAGTCCGCTCGAAAGGGGGTGCAACTTATGGCTCAAACGGGTTATCACCGATCGCTCTGCTTTATATTTATTTGTTCATCCTGAACCATAAATATTTTGTATCTTCATGAAAAATATATGATTAAATCAATTTTGAGGTGACTTTTATAAAACATAATGATTAAATTATTGGCTCGTCCTACCAGCGAAATGGCAGATATCTGTCGCTGATGGGTTTTGACTTCTAACAAGGGACTAAAATGAAAAAAACGCATTTATCATTACTTCTGGCAGGTACTATGGCTCTGGCTTTTGGCGCTCAGGCGGCGGGTGAAAGCACGGTTTCTCTAGGCTATGCGCAAAGTCATGTAAAAGTGGATGGCAATACTCTGGATGAAAATCCTAAGGGCTTTAACTTAAAGTATCGTTATGAACTTGATGATAATTTAGGCGTTATTGCTTCATTTACCTATACTCAGCAATCCTATGACTACTATTATGGCTCGACGAAAATAGGCAGTGAGGATTTGAAATATTATTCTCTTGTTGCTGGCCCTGCTTATCGCTTTAACGAATACATCAGCGCATATGGGGTACTGGGTCTGGCTCACGGAACAGACAGTGGCAGTGCGTCATATGGTGGCTCTTCAATCAGCGTCGATGACAGTAAAACCAGCGTCGCATATGGTGCGGGTTTGCAGTTGAATGTCACACCAAATATCGCCATTGATGCGCATTACGAATACTCCAAGCTGGGTGACTTTAAAATAGGCACCTGGACTCTGGGAGCGGGTTACCGTTTCTAATCGGCCAAGCAGTAATGATCGGCAACTCACCCACCTCTTTTGGTGGGTTTTTTTATGTTTAAGAAAGTTTGCTGGTGGCTCACGTTACTGTCTGTGTGAGTTTTTTCTGCTGCGCAAGTGCGGGACTGTTAAGACATAATATTCTAAAATAATGCGTTATTATAAATATAATACTCTGTTTAAATGCTGTGCATTCCATTTATATACCATTAATGGAGTATTGTCATTGAAGGCTCCTGCACTGCCTTCAGTGCAATCAATGACAGCACTTGAGGAGCTATTTATTTCTTTATGGCCACTTTTACAACATCTTATCGCTATTTACAGGCGTCTATTGAAAAAGATCTCCATTTGAACGATAAATTAAATGTGAATATTGTCACGATTAATGAGCAATATGTTGTTTGGTTTTTTTCACTAAGTTAATTTCATGTAATCAGATGATTGTGCTTTTCACGAATTCGAGCTGGAGTCAGTGATGCGTGTGGTGATTTTGGGGAGTGGAGTGGTAGGCGTTGCCAGTGCTTGGTACTTGGCAAAAGCCGGTCATGAGGTCACAGTTATCGACCGTCAACCGGGCCCAGCGATGGAGACCAGTGCGGCCAATGCGGGGCAGATTTCACCGGGTTATGCCGCACCTTGGGCTGCTCCGGGCGTGCCGCTGAAGGCGATTAAATGGATGTTCCAACGCCATGCACCATTGGCGATACGCCTTGACGGTAGCAGCTTCCAGTTACGCTGGATGTGGCAGATGTTGAGAAACTGCGATACTGCCCATTATATGACGAATAAAGGTCGTATGGTGCGTTTGGCTGAGTACAGCCGTGACTGTATAAAAGCGTTGCGTCAGGAAACGGGTATTCAATATGAAGGCCGTCAGGGGGGGACGTTGCAACTGTTCCGAACGCCACAGCAGTTTGAGAACGCGGCTAAGGACATCGCGGTGCTGGAAGATGCTGGGGTGCCTTATCAACTGTTGGCGGCCAGCCAGCTAGCCACGGTTGAACCCGCTCTGGTACAGGTCGCGCACAAACTGACCGGTGGTTTGCAACTTCCTAATGATGAAACCGGGGATTGCCAACTTTTTACCCAACAGTTGGCGCAACTGGCGCAACAGGTGGGTGTCAACTTCCTGTTTAATCGCAGCGTCGAACGCCTGTTGGTTGAGGGCGATAAAATCAGCGGAGTGCAATGCGACGGTGAAGTGATTCAGGCGGACAGCTATGTGGTCGCGTTTGGGGCTTACTCTACGGCATTGTTAGGCGATCTGGTTTCCATTCCGGTTTATCCGTTAAAAGGTTATTCGTTGACGATCCCGATCGCTGATGAGGCTGCCGCTCCTTTCTCTACCGTGTTGGATGAAACCTATAAAATCGCTATTACTCGTTTTGACCAGCGGATCCGTGTTGGCGGTATGGCTGAGATTGTTGGCTTCAATACCGAACTTGAACAGAAACGCCGCGAAACCCTGGAGATGGTGGTTCGCGATCTCTATCCCAATGGTGGCAGGATTGAGGATGCCTCCTTCTGGACCGGCCTGCGCCCGATGACGCCGGATGGCACACCGATTGTTGGCCGTACTGCGCTGAAAAATCTCTATCTGAACACGGGGCATGGCACGCTCGGCTGGACAATGGCCTGTGGTTCCGGGCAGTTGATTGCCAATCTGATTTCTGGCACAACGCCAGCAATACCATCAGACGATTTGGGGGTTGCGCGTTATAGCGCCGATTTTCGCCAGAGGACAGCTATTCCTCTGAAAGACGTGCACCCGGCACGCTAATAATATGTGATGAGTGCCGCAGGTGACTACCTGTGGCCGCCGCCATGAGGCCAAAAGGAAAACCCCATGCCCCGCCCGATTATCGCTACGCTGCATTTAGACGCTTTTACAAACAATTTACAGGTGGCCCGCCGTTATGCCCCCGGAGCAAAAGTCTGGTCGGTTGTTAAAGCTAATGCCTATGGGCATGGCCTGAAAAATGTCTGGCGCAGCATGGCACAAACGGATGGCTTTGCCTTGCTTGATCTGGCTGAAGCTGTGCTGTTACGTGAATCAGGCTGGAATGGCCCGATTCTGCTGTTGGAAGGTTTTTTCCAGCCAGAAGATTTACAGTTGATTGATCGCTATCGCTTGGTGACTGCCGTGAACAGCGACTGGCAACTTCAGGCAATTGTTGAAGCTCGTCTGCAAGCGCCTTTAGATGTTTACCTAAAACTGAATAGTGGTATGAATCGTTTGGGGTTTGCTCCAGAACGTTTTCACAGCGTTTGGCTGAAAGCGCAGGAACTGCGCAATATTGCTTCGCTGACGCTGATGAGCCACTTTGCCACTGCCGACAGCGACGAGGGGGTTGTGCAACAGATGGCCACAATCGAGCGTGCGACTGCGGCTATCTCGTTACCACGGTGCCTGGCGAACTCGGCAGCCACTTTGTGGCACCCAACGACTCATGGCTCTTGGGTCAGACCAGGCATTATTCTTTATGGTGCCTCGCCAACAGGGCAATGGCACGACGTTGCTGATATCGGCCTGCAACCGGCGATGACGCTCAGCAGTGAAATCATCGGTATTCAAAACTTAAAGCAGGGTGACCGGGTGGGTTATAGTGGCCGTTATACTGCGACTGGGCCGCAGCGCATTGGTATTGTGGCCTGTGGTTATGCCGATGGTTATCCACGCCATGCACCCAACGCTACGCCAGTGTGGGTCGATGGGGTACTGACGGGCACATTGGGTAGCGTTTCGATGGATATGATGATGGTGGATCTGACACCTTGCCCGCTGGCGACAATCGGTACGCCAGTGGAATTGTGGGGGCGGAATCTGCCGGTGGACGATGTTGCAAGCGTCGCTGGCACGTTGGGTTATGAGTTACTGACCGGGTTGGCGGCGCGGGTCACTATTAACGCGGTTTGAAAGACATTTGGCAGCCTCAAGCCGACGGTGTTTTGCGGTAATAGAGTGCGGAGATCGCGTCAGCAACGTAACGAGCCTGATGTTTTGCATCATCTAATGCGCGATGGGGCGTGCCTTCGAAGGGGCGCGCTTTCTTCGGATTGAAGCCGTGTAATTCTGCCAACGTAACGATAGTTCGTACATCCTGCGTATCCCAGAAATTCCAGGGGCAGGGTATGTCGAACTGGTTGAAGGCGTGCTCCAGGATCGTACAGTCGAACTCTTTACCGTTGCCCCATACCTTCACCTTATCGGTGCTGTGCATATGAATAAAGTGCTTTAGGTTGGTCAAGACGCGCTTGAGGCTGTCTGTTCCACCGAAGGCCAATTTGCGTGCCTCGTCAGACTGTTTTGCCCACCAGGCAATGGTAGCAAGGTTGAACGTGCGCCCCGGTTGTTCTTGCTGGCTGTTGACCGTGGCTTCAAATTCAGCGCCCAACTTACCGGTTTTAGGATCAAAAAAGACTGCCGCAACGACCAAAATCACTGCACTGGGTGTTACGTCAAGCGTTTCAATGTCTAACATCAGGTGATGCATTGGGGGGCTCCCGCCGTGGTATAGGTACCCTAATGGTACACCAAACCTGGTCAGGGAGTGTAAATTGGCCGGTGTGGTGTTTACTTTGAAATAGGCGAAAACCACTGAGGCAGAGTATGATATTTATTGTCCTTACGTTGTGTTGGTAGCTAGCATTGAGAACATTTATCTTTATTCTATGCATGGTCGGTTATTTGCTGGTACTCGGTTACCTTGGCGTTTTTGTCTTCGACAAAGTCTGCGAGAAATCCAGCAACTTCAGCAAGATCTGCCGCATGGTAGACATCTCGGAACCTCATATTCAAAAGTAAAAATAACGCGGAAGGCGGGTTTGATATTGTTAAAATAGAGCAAATAGCAGTACGACAGGCAGGCTCAATGGCCACGTCAGGCCGATGGTTACAGCGCTTATGCACCGAATTTTAATGCTATCCTTGCTGACCAGATAGGTAAAAACCATAGAAATTAACAGGCCAATCAAATAAAAGTATTGCGTTGCTACCCACAGCGATGACATGAAACCGATCCCAGTTGTTTTTTCAGCCGCGTATTCTAGGGGCGTAGACCGCGACAAGCAACGGTTTGTCGTGCAGATCCTGTGAAGGCGATTTTACTCAAGCAACCCTCGCAAAAATGAAATCAGCCAGAAACCGAAGTTATCTGGCTGATTAAGATCAAGATTGGTTTTACGCTGTCTGCTTACGGAATAGCTCCCGGAATACCGGATAAATATCCTCTTGCTCGCGGATGTGCTGCATGGCGAAGTTTTCAAACGTTGCCTGCAGGTTTTCATATTCGCGCCACAGCGTTTGATGGGCGCGGCGGGTGATTTCAATGTAGCTGTAATAACGTACCATGGGCAGGATTTTGTTTGCCAACAGTTCGTGGCACAGAGGGGAATCGTCCGCCCAGTTGTCCCCATCCGAAGCCTGCGCCGCATAGATATTCCACTGGGCGGGATCGTAGCGCTCCTCAACCACTTCCGCCATCAGTTTCAACGCGCTGGAAACAATGGTGCCGCCGGTTTCCTGCGAGTAGAAAAATTCCTGCTCATCCACTTCTTTGGCCTGCGTATGGTGGCGGATGTAAACCACCTCGACGTTTTTATAAGTCCGGCTCAGGAACAGATAGAGCAGAATATAGAAGCGTTTGGCCATATCTTTTGTGGCCTGATCCATGGAACCAGAAACGTCCATCAGGCAGAACATCACCGCCTGGCTGGAAGGTTCTGGGCGTCGCTCATAATTTTTGTAACGCAGATCGAAAGTGTCGATAAAAGGTACGCTGGAGATCTTTTTGCGCAATTCGGCAATTTCTTTACGCAGGCGTTCCTCTTCCAGCAGTTGTACCGGCTCAGTGTTTTCCAACTGGGCGAGGGTATCCTCAAGCTCATGCAATGCCCGACGTTTACCGGCGGTCATGGCGGTTCGCCGCGCCAGTGAGTTCTGCAGCGAACGCACAACGCTGATATTGGCAGGCACACCGTTTGCGGTGTAACCGGCGCGATGAGTTTTGTATTCGGTTAACTGCTTATATTGATTCTTTTTCAGGTTTGGCAGGGCCAAATCTTCAAATAACAGATCGAGATACTCGTCTTTAGAAATCTGGAAAACAAATTCGTCTTCACCGTCACCATCCTGGCTGGCGTTACCTTGGCCGCTACCACCGCCGCCACCGCCACCTTGAGGGCGCTCAATGCGGTCATTTTGCACAAAGTGATCGTTGCCTGGATGAACACGATGATGTGTTCCGCCGCGCCCCTGATGAAACATCGGTTCGTTGATATCACCAGAGGGAATCGAAACGGATTCTCCGCTGTCTACGTCGGTGACCGAACGTTTATTGATGGCTTCGGCGATCGACTGTTTGATTTGCGACTTATAACGGCGCAAGAAACGCTGGCGATTCACCATGCTCTTGTTTTTGCCATTCAGCCGTCGGTCAATGAAATAGGCCATAGTTCCCCCAAACGACGTTGCCAACTTTCGTACCCTGCCTTTTCTCGTCGCAGTACCGCGAGCCTGTGCATTAACCCCAGTCATTCATCCATAGATGACTGGGGGCACTGGCTTGCTGCTTTCCTGCAGCTCGAACTGCCTCGGGCCGATAACGCTAAATCTGTATTAGACGTTATGAGGATTTTCTTACCCGCAGGTACCATTCGCACAGCAGGCGAACCTGTTTGCGGGTATAGCCTTTCTCCATCATACGGTCGACGAAGTCGTCGTGTTTCTTTTGCTCATCCGTTGAGGTTTTAGCATTGAAGGAAATAACGGGCAGCAACTCTTCGGTATTCGAGAACATTTTCTTCTCGATAACCGTCCGCAGCTTCTCGTAACTGGTCCAGTTCGGGTTCCGGCCACTGTTATTGGCACGGGCACGCAGAACAAAGTTAACGATCTCGTTACGGAAATCTTTCGGGTTGCTGATGCCCGCCGGTTTTTCGATTTTCTCCAGTTCTGCGTTCAATGATTCACGGTCGAACAACTGACCGGTATCTGGGTCACGGTACTCCTGATCCTGGATCCAGAAGTCTGCATAGGTCACGTAGCGATCAAAAATATTCTGGCCGTATTCGGAGTAAGACTCCAGGTAAGCGGTCTGGATCTCCTTGCCGATAAATTCGGCGTATTTTGGAATCAGGTAACCTTTCAGGTGCTCCAGGTATTTTTCAGCCTGATCTTGCGGGAACTGCTCGCGCTCGATCTGCTGCTCCAACACGTAGAACAGATGAACCGGGTTCGCGGCCACTTCAGCATGATCGAAGTTGAACACCCGAGACAGAATTTTGAAGGCGAAACGGGTTGAAAGACCGTTCATCCCTTCATCCACCCCGGCATAGTCGCGATACTCCTGATACGACTTGGCCTTCGGATCGGTATCTTTCAGGCTTTCGCCGTCATAGACCCGCATCTTCGAGTAAATACTCGAGTTTTCTGGTTCTTTCAGCCGTGAGAGCACGGTAAAGCGAGCCAGCGTTTCCAGTGTGCCAGGGGCGCACGGAGCGTGGGTCAGCTCACTGTGATCCAGCAGTTTGTCGTAGATTTTGATCTCTTCCGAAACTCGCAGGCAGTAAGGCACCTTGACGATGTAAACACGGTCGAGGAAAGCCTCGTTGTTTTTGTTGTTACGGAAGGTTACCCATTCCGATTCATTCGAGTGCGCGAGGATAATGCCGCTGAACGGCAGGGCAGAGATCCCCTCGGTACCGTTGTAGTTACCTTCCTGGGTGGCAGTCAGCAGAGGATGCAGCACTTTAATCGGTGCTTTAAACATCTCGACGAACTCCATGATCCCCTGGTTGGCTCGGCACAGAGCACCGGAGTAACCATAGGCATCGGGGTCGTTCTGCGCGTGGTTTTCCAGTTTGCGGATATCCACTTTACCTACCAGTGCAGAAATATCCTGGTTGTTTTCATCGCCCGGCTCGGTTTTGGCGATGGCGATCTGTTCCAGTATGGAAGGGCGCACCTTCACAACTTTGAACTTGGTGATGTCACCACCGAACTCATGCAGACGTTTCGCCGCCCACGGCGACATGATGGTGCCGAGATAACGCGTTGGGATGTTGTATTCTTTCTCCAGAATATTGGCATCCTCCTGCGGGTTAAACAGGCACAACGGATGATCGTTGACCGGGCTGCGTTCACCGTTGGCGCTCAGGGTGTAAATAGGCACACGTTGCATCAGCGCTTTCAAACGCTCTGCCAATGACGATTTACCACCACCCACTGGGCCCAACAGGTAAAGGATCTGTTTTTTCTCTTCGAGGCCTTGAGCGGCGTGTTTCAGGTAGGAAACTATCTGTTCGATAGCTTCTTCCATACCGTAGAATTCCTCAAATGCCGGATAGCGAGCGATCACTCTGTTAGAGAACAGGCGTGACATGCGAGATTCAAGCGCGGTGTCCACCATGACTGGTTCACCGATAGCCATGAGCAGACGTTCCGCTGCATTGGCATATGCACTGCGATCTTGCCGGCAGATGGTAAGAAATTCCTGCAGTGTGAACTCTTCGTCCTTGGCAGCTTCGTAGCGCTGGCGATAGTGGTCAAATATGTTCATGGCGATGCCCGTCCTTTCGTTATTAGCACAGGTTAAAGGGAGCGCTGGTGTTTATATTCTGGCTCCCGAAAGAGAGAAGTTATATCTGAGTACAGCAACTCGTATGCCAACTTGGTGCGCTTATTATCGCGAGTTGCGCTTGTATGCCACTGAGCTCAGTATAAATTCACCTTCTGATTTAAGCGTAGTTGCATACTGAAAAATTTCCTGCCTGAAAAAAGCTTTTTTAAGTCATTTCAATGACTCAGTTATTGCCATCAGCCCAAATGCCTTATCTGGCGCGGGTTGTAGCAAAATCACCTACGGCTATACGGTTAAAAATTCTTATTTTTGTTCTAAGTTATTCGATTTTGGTCATTTTATATTGTAAAAATTCGACAGATGGTTACATTTTCACATAAACTAGATTCAATCATCTACTTTGTCATTTATGGAAAAGAACCAGTGAAGATATCTCATTTCAAAACGCTCTCCATTATTGCTGCTGCAATGGTTTGTGCGCAAAATGCTCAAGCCGGAAACTGGTCTCTTGGCGCAGGCGCGTTGATTACGCCAGAGCCTTATCGTGGCTATCAGACACGCGTTTATCCGGTGCCTATCATTAATTATGAGGATGATAATTTCTATTTTCGCAGCCTGACTGCGGGTTATTACCTGTGGAATGATCGGCAGAACCAATTGAGTATTATGGCGTACTACCTGCCTCAGCATTTCAAACCTGGCGACAGCGACGACGAGCGCATGAAACTCTTGGACAAACGCCGTAGCACGCTGATGGCTGGGCTGACGTATTCACATAATGCCGAGTGGGGGACTATCCGTACGGTATTATCCGCAGATACGCTGAATAATAGTAATGGCGTACTGGCTGATGTGACATACCTCCATCGTTTCATGCTGGATAGCTGGACGCTGGTGCCAGGTATCGGTATAACCTGGAGCAGCAAGAATCAAACAGATTATTACTATGGCGTTAGTGATAATGAATCTCGCCGCAGTGGGCTGGACAGCTATACGGCAGGTAACAGTTTTGCGCCTTATGTGGAATTGACTGCGAATTACCGGTTCACTCCAAGTTGGAGCGCATTTATGACGGGGCGTTATATCAGCCTGTCTAACGAAGTTAAAGATAGTCCGATGGTTGATAACTCGTATACGGCTATTTTGCTTACCGGGGTCAGTTACAAGTTTTAAGCCTGTGTGCACGATAGTTGTGCATGATGTGCACTAAAAAGGGGCGTTATCGCCCCTTTTGCTCTTCTGTGGTGCATTAGATGCCGCAAGGAGTTTTAACCGTTTTTGCGGGTACGCAGCGTCACTGCCAAGCGGGCAGGTTGCTCAGCTGCCGCAACCAATGGCGTGGTTACACGCCCTGTCTCTACGCAGACCATGGTTTTGTAACCCTCGTCTGGCATATCTACCATTTTGGCAGAGAGTTCTGCTCCTGGGTTCCAGGCGATCACATCGCTCATATGCTGGTGATTAACTTCGATTGTACGCTGTAAGGCCGGATCGTTAATCACGCTGCGGGTGGCTGGTTGGGTATAGACCCGATCGGTCTGGCCGACAAAGACCAAGTCTCCCACCTGACGAGCGTCAGCGATATGTGCCACCTTATCAATATAGTGCTCACCCAGGCCAGCCACGCTGATGCGAGTGATGTCGCCAATATTGAAATAAGTGTGCAATGCGGCGGTGGCTTGATAATCGCCATGTGACTCCAGCTCGATTTCACATTTTTCACCCAGCTTGAAACGGGCGATTAGCGTAAAGGCATGCGGCCAGAGGGCATGCGTTTTTTCGCTATCCTGCAGCGTGAAAGTCAGGATCACTCCATTTTCATCTTCATCATGAGCGGTCAGAGCCCAAGGCTGATTGCGGGCGAAACCATGGGATGGCGTGCCAGCGGTGCCAAACCAGGGCCAACAAATTGGAATGCCACCACGGATCGCGACGCCTTCTTTGAAGGGGGTATTATCGCTCAACCAGAGCACGGGTTCATCGCCAGTGGGTTGCCAGGCCAGCAAATGTGCTCCCTGCAAGGTAATGGCTGCACGTACTTTAGGGTGGCTAACTACCACGACTGGCAATTCATCTAACTGCCTTTGGCTGATAACGGAGGTGATTTGCTCGGTAACGGGTAGGGTAAAGATTTTATCGTACACGTAAATTGCCTTTTTTCGCCGCAAGAAACCAGTAAAAAGGGCGACAATAATGTCGCCCTCGTAATCAACTACACATTACACCAAATTATTTGGAGATGTGAGAGATCAGGTCCAGTACTTTGTTAGAGTAACCTGTTTCGTTATCGTACCAAGAAACCAGTTTCACAAAAGTGTCGCTCAGAGCGATACCGGCTTTAGCATCGAATACAGAAGTCAGTTTTTCGCCGTTGAAATCGGTAGAAACCACTTCGTCTTCGGTGTAGCCCAGTACTCCTTTCAGCTCGCCTTCAGAAGCGGCTTTAATGGCAGCACAGATTTCTTTGTAAGAAGCTGGTTTTGCCAGACGGGCGGTCAGGTCAACCACAGAAACGTTCGGAGTAGGAACGCGGAACGCCA
This sequence comes from Serratia sp. Ag1, assembly GCF_000743355.1. Lineage (GTDB taxonomy): Bacteria > Pseudomonadota > Gammaproteobacteria > Enterobacterales > Enterobacteriaceae > Chania. The sequence continues at coordinate 44,885 of NZ_JQEI01000011.1, read as the reverse complement.
TACCAGTCAGTTTGCCGTTCAGTTCTGGGATAACTTTACCTACAGCTTTAGCTGCACCGGTAGAAGAAGGGATGATGTTCTGTGCTGCGCCACGGCCGCCGCGCCAATCTTTGTGAGACGGGCCATCAACGGTTTTCTGAGTTGCAGTTGTTGCGTGAACCGTGGTCATCAGCGCTTCAACGATACCGAACTTGTCGTTGATCACTTTTGCCAGTGGTGCCAGGCAGTTGGTGGTGCAAGAAGCGTTAGAAACGATCTCTTGGCCAGCGTAAGACTTGTGGTTTACACCCATAACGAACATCGGGGTGTCATCTTTGGATGGGCCAGTCAGAACAACTTTCTTGGCACCTGCAGTGATGTGTTTACGCGCAGTTTCGTCGGTCAGGAACAGACCCGTTGCTTCGGCAACAACGTCAACGTTGACTTCGTTCCACTTCAGGTTAGCCGGATCTCTTTCTGAGGTACAACGGATGGTTTTGCCGTTAACAACCAGATGGCCGTCTTTAACTTCCACAGTACCGTTGAAACGGCCATGGGTTGAGTCGTACTTGAGCATGTAAGCCATGTACTCTGCGTCTAACAGATCGTTGATTGCAACGATTTCAATGTCAGAACGCTCTTGAGCAGCACGGAAAACAATGCGACCGATACGGCCAAAACCGTTGATACCTACTTTGATAGTCATATATTCCACCAGCTATTTGTTAGTGAATAAAAGGTTGATTGTAAAATTACAAAAACCTTACCGAGCGTCAAGCGGAATCGTGTCAATTCTTGCGGCAAGTCAAACCCGAGGCCCGGTTTTGCACGCTTATTGCACATTCCATGTACATTTGCCCTTATGATATATGGGGGCAAACGGTTTAGTATAAAGTCTGCACGTGCGATATATGCGACATTGATCACACATGGCGGCGGTTTAACCTCTGTGGCGTAAAGTTTAGGTCAAAAACCCCTGCAGTGTTGTTAATTTTTTGTTATTATTAGCCATTGTTTTCGTTGACATTATCGACATTCCGGGAATCGCACAAATGGCTAAAGAGACAACCTCAAATCAACCAGCCACGGAACTGAATGAAATCCAACGCTATGTGACGCAGGAGCGTGGCACAGAAGCGCCGTATTCAGGCAAGTTGCTGCACAATAAACGTGAAGGGGTATACCACTGTTTGTGCTGCAATGCACCGCTGTTTTACTCCGACAGCAAGTATGATTCTGGTTGCGGATGGCCCAGTTTTTACCAGCCGGTTACTGATGATGCCATTCTTTATCTTGATGATAACTCTCATAATATGCAGCGAGTCGAGATTCGCTGCGGCCACTGCGATGCGCATCTGGGGCATGTGTTTCCAGACGGCCCGCAGCCAACGGGAGAACGCTACTGCGTTAACTCGGCCTCATTGAGTTTCACTGACGGTGAGAGTGGCGAGAAAACGGCGGGTTAAGTTGTAAGTTGATCAACAAAATCGATTCAGCTAATTATTCATCTTTGAGTGAGGAAACGCATTGATGGAAGTAAAAGATTTGATTGCTGCCATGACGCCAGAAATTTATCAGCGGCTGGTGCAGGCGGTGGAGTTGGGTAAATGGCCAGATGGCGTTGCGCTGACGCCGCAACAGAAAGAGCATAGCTTGCAGGCCGTCATGTTATGGCAGTCAATGCACAATGCCGATCCGCAACATATGAGTATTGGTACGGATGGGCAGATTGTGATGAAAAGCAAGCAGGAATTAAAACAGCAATTTGTTGCCGAGCCTTTGGCGAGGCTGAAACCGCAGTAACTCAGCGGTTAATGAACTGTGACAGTGTAACCAACTGTGCGCCTGCCTGTTGCATTTCTAGTAATGCCTGCTGACTATCTTCTGGCTGCAGGTTAACGCCTCTGCATCCTTCCGTGATCACCATCGTCTGATAACCGAGATGCAGGGCGTCCAGCACGCTGAATTTCACGCAATAATCCGTTGCCAGCCCCATCAGCGCGAGATGCGTAATCCCCTGGGATTTTAGCCAATTATCGAGAGCGGTCTGTGTGCGGCGGCCATTATCAAAGAACGCGCTGTAACTGTCGATGCTGGGGTTTTCACCTTTACGGAACACCGCCGTGAGAGCTTGTTGGTTCAGCTGTGGATGAAATGCGGCTCCAGAGGTGCCTTGAACGCAGTGTACCGGCCACCAGACCTGCGTTAATCCTTCTAGTTCCCCGATTGTGCCGGGCTGCGCGTGAGAATTCACCGCAAAGCTGCGATGATCGGCTGGGTGCCAATCCTGGCTGGCAATCACCATTTCATGCCGGGCCAGGCAGGCGTCGATCGCCTGATTGGCAATAGCAATCGTCTGATCGCCTTCGGTAACCGGCAGCGCGCCGCCGGGGCAAAAGTCGTTTTGCAAATCAATCAAGAGCAGGGCAGTTTTCATTTCAGCTCCGAGTTGGGCTAGCCCGCAGGGCTCAATTCGCCGCGCAGATCCTGCTGCATCTGGTCGCGGATTTCTTCTGGTGTTAAGGGTTGGCTCAACAGGTAATGCAGTTTGGTTAAAGCTGCCTCTACCGTCATATCAAAGCCACTGATAACGCCAGCATGGGCCAGAGCATTGCCGGTGGCATATCCCCCCATGTTGACACGGCCTGAGATACACTGGGTCAGGTTGACCACTACGATGCCACGAGCCGAAGCATCGCGCAATTCATCCACCAACTCCGCTTTTTGCGGCGCGTTGCCAACCCCATAAGATCGCAAAATCAGCGCTTTTACCGGTTGTAGCAAGAAGTTACGCACCACTGCACCGGAAATCCCAGGGTAGATGGTCACCACGCCGATCGGTTGCGGCGTGATGTTATGTACTAACAGATCGCCATTACAGACCGGTGAAGCAATACCGGTTTGGCGGCGGATATGGATCCCGGCCTCCAACAGCGGGGGCAGATTTGGTGAGGCAAAAGCGTCAAAACCGTCGGCGTGGGCCTTGGTTGTGCGATTACCACGAAACAGTTTGTTGTTGAAAAACAGACTGACTTCATTGACTGGGTGATGAGCCGCCAGATACAGCGCATTCAGCAGGTTGGTTTGGCCGTCAGAGCGTAATTCTGCCAAAGGAATCTGTGACCCTGTCACAATAACCGGTTTATCCAGATTCTCCAGCATGAACGACAGCGCAGAGGCAGTGAAAGCCATGGTATCAGTGCCATGCAGGATGACAAAGCCGTCGTACCGGTCGTAATTCTGTTTAATATCATCGGCAATATGTTGCCAGTCTTCTGGCGTCATATCAGAAGAGTCGATCAGCGGGACATATTCATGAATGGTGAAGTCCGGCATTTCCGGGCGATGAAATTCGGGCATTTGTGACAGTTGGCGCTGCAGATGGCCAGAAACCGGGATATAACCGTGCTCGGAGCGCTGCATCCCGATAGTCCCACCGGTATAGGCGACATAAATGGATTTCTTGTGCATAGCGTGAATCTTAATCGATTTCAGATGAGCTGAATTATAGGGGGAAAAAGCCCGGCTGATACCGGGCTGGAAATTAATAAGTTAACGCACTTCGCCGCAGCTCAGGCAGATAGCATAGCGGTGCTGCGGATCGTTCAGATTACTGAACATCCCAGGTTGCTCTTTCACCGCTAAAGCGAAGGAGGTGAGCGGCGCTGGCAGCATTGATTGGATAGCAGCGGGCAACATCGCATGGATGGAGACGCCAAACTGGCTGAGCAGCAGATCCGTCAGGCTTGGGCTATCCACGAACCAGTTAAGTTGCCACTGAGACAATTTGGCGAGTTCGGCTGCTTTCTTCACCGCATCATCAAAATCACCCAGTTGATCAACCAAACCATTTTTCTTGGCGTCATTGCCAATCCAGACGCGGCCTTGAGCAATCTGATCAACCTGTTCTGGCGTCATTTTGCGTGCTTTCGCCACCAGATTGATAAAGTTCTTGTAGCCGTTCTCGACGTTCAATTGCATCATTTGCGAGAATTCTGCAGGCAAAGCTTTGGTGACGGTGAGATCGGCCAGTGGAGAAGTGGCGACCCCGTCAGTATGCACACCAATGCTCTCAAGCGTGTTCTCAAAAGTGTTGATGATACCAAAGATGCCGATGGAACCAGTGAGGGTGCTCGGGCTGGCAATAATGTAATCGGCTGGTGTCGAAACCCAGTAGCCACCTGAAGCGGCCATCCCCCCCATGGAGACGACCACCGGTTTCCCGGCTGCTCTTACTGCGGCCAGCTCGGAGCGGATCACTTCAGATGCGCTTACGCTGCCACCTGGGCTGTTCACACGAAAGACCAGCGCTTTGACTTTAGGATCCAGACGCGCCTGCCGCAGTTGTTCGGCAACGCTATCGCCACCCACGCTGCCTGGGGTTTGTTGGCCATCCATGATCGCGCCGTTGGCGAAGATGACGGCGATCTCACCGCCCTGTTCCAGCGTTGGTTTGGGTTGATAATCGTAGATGCTGATCGCATTGAAATTATTGGTCTGCTTGTCCCAGCCGAAGGTCTTGACTAATTGTTCCTCAATCACGGTGCGAGAGGCCAACTCATCAACTTGCTTGCTGTCCAGTGCGAACCTGGCCGTATCGCCCCCTGTAGCTTGCAGGCCACTGAGGATCGCCGCTGCTCCTGGGAACAGTTGCTCTGGTGTCAGTTGGCGGTTGGCTGCCACGGTATTCAGGTAGTTTTGCCACAATCCACCTACCCAGAGTTTGTCGGCATCGCGGGCTTCTGGGGACATATCGTCGCGGATCAGGGGTTCCACGGCGGATTTATACGTCCCAACCCGGAAAATGTTTGTCGTCACCTTCAACATGTCCAACAAGGATTTGTAGTACAGATTGTTGGTCGCAAAGCCGTGAAGATCGACCACGCCTTGTGGTGACAGATAGATTTTATTCGCGTAGCTAGCCAGATAATACTGCGTCTGGTTGTAGCTATCGCCAACGGCAAAGATCGGTTTACCGCTGTCACGGAATTCGCGTAGCGCCTTGCCAATATATTGCAATGAAGGTTGATCGGCGCCAGCGAAGTCATTCAACTGCAACACCATACCCGTAATGTTCTGATCGTCTTTGGCCTTGCGGATGGAGTCGACCAGATCAAAGAGCGAATTTTCCTGCAGACGATTGCTGGAAGCACCCAGCAGTTCGCGGCCCCACTGACGAAAGCGGCTGTTCACTGAGGGTTGATCAACCACGACACCGCTGAGATTCACCAGTAACGCCCCACGTGGCGTTGTTGCCGGTGGGCTGCCCTGGAGAGAAAGATAGATACCGGCCCCAATCAGGATCAGCATAATCAAGAACAAATTCAGGATAAATTCCCTGATGAAATTTAGCAGACGCCATGTCCACCTGAACAAGCCGGTAACGAATCGCCACAATGTGCGCATGTGCTCTCCAACGAAAGTCGAGAATGTCCCGCTATCCTAATGAGCGGCCAACGAAATGTCAGCTTTAAATCGTGAGTCATCTACAGTATTGCAGAGCTGTCACTCCCCGTAGAGCTATGTTAACGTGCTCCAAATGAAAATTGTTATCAGGAGTTTATAATGGATGCGCTGGATCTTTTACTGAATCGCCGCTCGGCGTCACGGTTGGTGGCTCCCGCGCCAACGGGTGAAGTGCGCCAGAATATTATCAACGCCGGGTTACGAGCTCCCGATCATGGCGCATTGCAGCCATGGCGTTTTGTGCTGATTGAGAATCAGGGGCTAGAGCGTTTCAGTACGTTGCTCCAGGCCGCTGCAAGACATGATGAGCTTGATGATGCCGCCGTTGAGAAAGCCAAACAGGCACCGTTCCGCGCACCGCTGATTATCACCGTGGTGGCGCATTGCAGCGACAATCCTAAGGTTCCGCGCTGGGAGCAGGTGATCTCTGCGGGCTGTGCCGTGCAGGCGATGCAGATGGCGGCATTGGCACAAGGGTTCAATGGTATCTGGCGTACAGGTGCCTGGACGGAACACCCACTGGTGCGTGAGGCTTTCGCTTGCCGCGAGCAGGACGAGATTGTGGGCTTCCTCTATCTTGGTACCCCGCAGTTGAAAGCAGCCGCTAAAGTTGTGCCCCCAGACAGTAGTTCTTTCGTCAGCTATTTTTGATCCAACCCGCCGGATGTTGGCAGAAAATGCGCAATATCCCGCAGTTTTGTACTGTTTATGAGCAGGCTCTACGCATAATGCCAGCCTGCTCTTATCAATCCCCTCGGCAAGCGTTACCCTATAGCCACATTACTTGGAGCTTGCCGGTGAATTAACCTCGTCACCACCCCAGCAGCTTCGAGCAATAAGGGTATATCCCTCATTGTGATATTCTGAAGCTTATTACTCAAAGGGAGTGGGCTATGACATCGTCGGCTATCCGTTTAACCCAGTACAGCCATGGCGCTGGCTGTGGCTGCAAGATCTCACCGAAAGTTCTCGAAACGATACTGCACAGCGAGCAGGAAAAGTTTGTTGATCCGCGTTTATTGGTGGGCAACGAAACGCGTGATGATGCGGCGGTGTACGACATTGGCAATGGCGTTGGCATTATCAGCACCACGGATTTCTTCATGCCGATTGTGGATAACCCGTTTGATTTTGGCCGTATTGCCGCCACCAATGCTATCAGCGATGTCTATGCGATGGGCGGTAAGCCGATTATGGCGATTGCCATTCTGGGCTGGCCGATCGCTACGCTGCCTGCAGAAGTGGCGCAGCAGGTGATTGATGGTGGGCGCTATGCTTGCCAGCAGGCGGGTATCGCTTTGGCGGGTGGTCATTCGATCGACGCGCCTGAGCCGATCTTCGGTTTGGCTGTGACCGGCATTGTCAGTACCGAGCGGGTGAAGAAGAACAGCGCAGCGCAGGCGGGAACGAAATTATTCCTCACCAAGCCATTGGGTATTGGGGTGCTGACAACGGCTGAGAAGAAAAGCAAACTGTTGCCGGAACATCAAGGGCTGGCCACGCAGGTGATGTGTCAGTTGAATAAGCCCGGCGCGGATTTTGCCGATGTGGCGGGTGTCACTGCGATGACCGACGTAACCGGTTTTGGGCTATTGGGGCACCTTAGCGAAATGTGCCAGGGGTCTGGGCTACAGGCAACGGTGTGGTTTGATCGGGTGCCGAAACTCCCTGATATCGAACGCTATATCAGCGAGGGCTGTGTGCCGGGTGGAACAGGCCGTAACTTCGACAGCTATGGTCACCTGGTTGGTGCCATGAGTGACCTGCAACGCCAGCTACTGTGCGATCCGCAGACTTCTGGTGGCTTACTGCTGGCCGTGTTGCCGGAGGCCGAAGCTGAGGTGCAGGCGATTGCTGCGCGCCATGGCATCACGCTGGATGCGATTGGTGAATTGCAGGCCGCACAGCCGGGTAAACCGCTGATTGAGGTTGTCTAGTGTTAACTATGCAGACTCGGCAGGATACGGATGATTATCGGCATATTTTTCTGCACGATGTGCCACTGATTGATGTGCGTGCTCCCGTAGAATTTCAGCAAGGGGCATTCCCCGGTGCGATCAATCTGCCATTGATGAATGACAGTGAACGTCAGGCGGTGGGCACCTGTTACAAGCAGCAGGGCCAGCAAGCGGCGGTTGCTCTTGGGCATCGTTTGGTCAGTGGTCAACTGCGTGAACAACGCACCCAGGCCTGGATCGCGCAATGTGCGCAACAACCTCAAGGGTATATTTACTGCTTCCGTGGTGGGCTGCGTTCACAGTTGGTGCAGCAATGGTTACGCGACGCTGGCGTGGATTATCCACGCGTCATTGGCGGTTATAAAGCGCTGCGCACCTTCTTGCTGGAGACGCTTGAGGCTTGCTCCGCGCTGCCAATGGTGGTGGTCGGGGGCAATACCGGTTGCGGCAAAACATTGCTGATCAATGAACTGGCAGCAGGTATTGATCTCGAAGGTATTGCTCATCATCGCGGCTCCTCCTTTGGCCGAACGTTGGTGGAGCAGCAGTCGCAGATTGATTTTGAAAACAGCCTGGCCGTGAGGATGTTGAAAAAGCGGCATGCGGGTTGCCATCATTGGGTGTTGGAGGATGAAAGCCGGATCATTGGTTCCAACAACCTGCCATTGGCGCTGTTCAACGGGATGCAGCAAGCGCCTTTAGTGGTGATCGACGATCCGTTTGAGGTGCGTCTGGCTCGTCTGCAGGCGGAATATATCGATCAGATGCGTATTGCTTTTGAACAGGCTTATGGCGCGCAGGAAGGTTGGCCGAAATACGTGGAGTATTTGCATCAGGGGCTGTTTGGCATTCGCCGCCGCTTGGGATCAGAACGTTTTCAGCAACTGACACAATGGCTTGAGTCAGCACTACAGGTGCAGCAAACCAGCGGCAACAGCGATGCGCACCAGCTATGGCTGGTGCCGTTGTTGCAGCACTATTACGATCCTATGTATCGCTATCAGCTAGAGAAGAAAGCACAGCGGGTGATTTTCCGTGGTAACTATGCCGAAGTTAGAGAATTCCTGATGACGTACAGCCAGAATAACGGTGAATAATGCGACTGTTTATTGCCGAAAAACCGAGTTTGGCGCGCGCCATTGCTGATGTTTTGCCGAAACCGCACCGTCGGGGAGAGGGGTTTATTGCCTGTGGCAGTAACGATGTGGTGACCTGGTGCGTCGGCCACCTATTGGAACAGGCGCAGCCGGATGCTTACGACAGCCGCTATGCGCGCTGGTCGCTGGCGGATCTGCCGATTATTCCCCAGAAATGGTTGTTGCAACCGCGCCCATCGGTCAGTAAACAGTTAAATGCGATAAAAAGGCTGCTGACGGAAGCGGATGAAGTGGTTCACGCAGGTGACCCGGATCGCGAAGGGCAGTTGCTGGTCGATGAAGTGCTGGATTATCTGGCGTTGACGCCAGAAAAACGCCACAGCGTGCGCCGTTGTCTGATCAACGATCTTAACCCACAGGCGGTGGAACGGGCTATTGAGCGGTTACGTGATAACCGCGAATTCATTCCGCTGTGCGTTTCTGCATTGGCACGTGCCCGCGCCGACTGGCTGTATGGCATCAATATGACCCGCGCTTATACGCTTTTAGGGCGTAATGCGGGTTATGACGGGGTGCTCTCGGTCGGGCGAGTACAAACACCGGTCTTAGGGTTGGTGGTGCGGCGTGACGAAGAGATTGAAAACTTCGTGCCGAAAGATTTCTTTGAAGTGAAAGCGCATATCGTTACGCCAAAAGAGGAGCGTTTTGTCGCTTTGTGGCAGCCGAGTGATTCCTGTGAGCCTTACCAGGATGAAGAAGGGCGCTTGCTGCATCGTCCGCTGGCTGAGCACGTGGTTAAGCGTATTGAAGGCCAACCCGCGCGGGTCACTTCCTATAATGATAAACGGGAATCAGATACGGCTCCGTTGCCGTTTTCCCTTTCTACGCTGCAAATTGAAGCTGCCAAGCGTTTTAACCTCAGTGCCCAGCAGGTGTTGGATATCTGCCAGCGTTTGTACGAAACCCATAAGCTGATTACCTACCCGCGTTCCGACTGCCGTTACCTGCCAGAGGAGCATTTCGCCGGGCGACATGCGGTGTTGAACGCGATTAGCGTGCATCAGCCCGATCTCTATCCACAACCGGTTATCGACAGCGAGCGCCGCAATCGTTGTTGGGACGATAAAAAAGTGGATGCGCACCACGCGATTATTCCAACCGCCCGAGCCAGCAAAGTTAACCTGAGCCATGACGAACAGAAAGTTTATGGGCTGGTTGCCCGCCAGTACCTGATGCAGTTCTGCCCGGATGCGATGTTCCGTAAGTGCGTGATCGAGCTGGATATCGCAGGTGGAAAGTTTGTCGCCAAGGCACGTTTCCTGGCGGAAGCCGGGTGGCGCACTCTGCTGGGGAGTAAGGAGCGTGATGAAGAAAACGAAGGTGCGCCATTGCCCGTCGTGGCTAAAGATGATGAGTTGCTGTGCGAACGTGGCGAAGTGGTTGAGCGCCAGACTCAGCCGCCACGGCCATTTACCGATGCCAGTTTGCTCTCTGCCATGACCGGAATTGCGCGTTTTGTACAGGACAAAGAATTAAAGAAAATCTTGCGTGCGACCGATGGCTTAGGCACGGAAGCGACGCGTGCAGGCATAATCGAGTTACTGTTCAAGCGGGCATTTCTCTATAAGAAAGGGCGCTATATCCACTCCAGCGAGACAGGTCGCGCGTTGATTCACTCTCTGCCGGATCTGGCGGCACGGCCTGATATGACGGCGCAATGGGAGGCACGTCTTACGCAGATCAGTGAGAAGTCCTGCCGCTATCAGGACTTTATGCAACCGTTGGAGGGTACTCTGCAAGAACTGATTTATCAGGCCAAGCAAAACCGATCCAGCTTGGCATTCCGTGGTTTACCACCTTCATCTGCAGCAGGGGCGAAGAAGCGCAAAAAGAGCGCGCCTAAAGCGCATGTGAAAGGTGATTGACGCTTCTGTCTAGGGGCTTGGTCGCCCCTTTATTTATTAGGTCGGAAGGTGGCGATATAGCTTTCCAGCAGCGGTACATCTGCGGGGGCTAAACGGTAGTTACGCGCCTGCAGCGGCGTGACCCAGGCAAAAGCTGAATGACAGTGCTGTTGCAATTCACCACGGTAGGTCGCGACATGCCAGGCATGTAAACGAATCATTCTATCGTTTTGCTGCCACTGAGTGCTGGCAACGTACTGACCCACGTTAGCGATGATACCTAACTCTTCCTGCAGTTCGCGGGCAAGCGCTTGTGGCTGATCTTCATTAAGTTCAACCTTACCACCGGGAAACTCCCACAGGCCGGCTTGATCGCTGCTGCTATCGCGTTGAGCGAGTAGAATCCTGCCGTCTTTTTCAATAATAGCGGCAACAACATCAATGATTTTCATGCGGATTATCAAGCCAGCCCCGTTGTTACAACGGGGCGAAAAAGTTAATTACAGCGCAAATTCAGCCCAAACCGGCGCATGGTCGGAAGGCTTTTCCATGCCGCGGATCTGATAATCAATCCCCGTCGCCTTGCAGTGTGCCGCGAGCTTAGTGCTGGCCAGTAACAGATCGATACGCAACCCACGGTTTTCATCAAAGCCGCGCGAACGGTAATCAAACCATGAGAACTCATCGCTGCGCTCTGGATTGGCGTGACGATAGGTGTCCACTAGGCCCCAGTCTAACAGGCGGCCCATCCATTCACGTTCTTCTGGCAGGAAGGAACACTTGCCAGTGCGTAGCCAGCGCTTGCGGCTCTCTTCACCGATACCAATATCAAGGTCGCTTGGGCTGATATTCATATCACCCATGATCAAGACCGGCGATTCAGCCGAAAGCTGTTGTTCCAAATAACTTTGCAGATCCTGATAGAAACGGTTTTTGGCCGGGAATTTGATCGGATGGTCACGGCTTTCTCCCTGCGGAAAATAGCCATTAATCACGGTTAACGTTCCCTGCGGCGTCGCCAGGTCGGCCATAATGATGCGGCGTTGGGCATCCTCTTCGTCAGTAGGAAATCCCCGGCGTACCTCAAGCGGTTTGTCTTTGGTCAGCAGAGCGACACCATAGTGGCCTTTTTGCCCATGATAGAAAACGTGATAACCGTGCTGGCTCACTTCTTCCAGCGGAAACATCTCGTCGTGAACTTTTGTTTCCTGCAGACCAATCACATCAGGTTGATGCTGTTCAATAATGGCGGCCAATTGATGCGGACGTGCACGCAGTCCATTGATATTAAAAGAGACAAACTTCATGAGCGATGCCGTTTTTATCAGAAAAATGTGTTCAGATAGTAGCAGAGTTTGGCAGGAAAAGTAACGCGGACCAGCGGCGGCAGGCCGCTGGTAGAGAAAGGCTATTTTGCCCAACGATCGTAATTTTTAGCTTGGTAATCGTCGAGTTGTTGTAACAGTGTCTGCGCGGAATCACTGATGTGCAGGGTATCGAGATAATCTTGGCGCATAAAGCCCTGATCGGCGACCTGTTGTAAAAAACCGCTCAGTGGGCGGTAAAAATCGTTCACGTTCAGCAACCCGACCGGCTTGTTATGATAACCGATCTGCCCCCAGGTCCAGATTTCGAATAGTTCTTCCAGGGTGCCAATACCGCCGGGCAGGGCAATAAACCCGTCTGCCAGTTCCGCCATACGCGCTTTGCGGGTATGCATATCGGGAACCACTTCCAACTTGGTCAAACCGCGATGTGCAGTTTCTGCTTCCACTAAACGTTCAGGTATCACGCCGATGACTTCTCCACCGGCTTGGAGAACGGCATCGGCGACAATGCCCATCAACCCTTTTTTACCACCGCCATAAACCAAGCGTCGGCCTTTAGCGGCAATCACACGCCCCAGATTGCGTGCATTTTCAGCATACGCCGGATTAATGCCCTCACTGGCCCCACAAAAAACGCAGATATTATTACGCATACATCATTCCTGACCGCATTAAAGAAGCCAGTGGTATAACGAATTGTGAGCGTGAGTTCAAGTGATGGATTAGTTGGGGGAATGACTGAGGTGCTTAATGGCAAGAAGCAAACAGGTATAAGGGAGAAAGATGTTTGAGTAGGACTCGGAGATTGACATCAGGATGGTGGTGGGGGAAGGATTCGAACCTTCGAAGTCTGTGACGGCAGATTTACAGTCTGCTCCCTTTGGCCGCTCGGGAACCCCACCAGGGGTATTGATTAAAAGCCTGCTGAATTTCTATGTAAAGCTATCACGCTGAATCGCGTTAACTTCCCTCTCAGCATTCAATAAAATTCCGATTTTCGCGGCACTCTTATTGAGAGAGGAAAGATGGTGGTGGGGGAAGGATTCGAACCTTCGAAGTCTGTGACGGCAGATTTACAGTCTGCTCCCTTTGGCCGCTCGGGAACCCCACCACTGGCCTGGCTTGTAAAACATCTGTCTTAGCAAGCGGGGCGCATCATATCAAATGAAGCGCTCGTGTAAAGCATTGAAATGCAGAAAATGAATCGTTTGCCGTTTTTTTATTCTTGGCGGTGTTTCGATGAACGAAAGGCACCGCTTTCTTGTACAACTACAGGATCACTGTGCGGTTGCCATACACAAATACCCGCTGTGCCAGCACTCGATACAACGCACGGCTGAGAACGTTTTTCTCTACATCACGACCAGCACGCATCATATCCTCGGCTGAGTAGGTGTGATCGACATGAATGACATCCTGCATGATGATTGGGCCTTCATCCAGATTGTCGTTCACGTAATGCGCAGTGGCGCCGATAATCTTCACCCCGCGCTCGTACGCCTGGTGATAAGGGCGTGCGCCGATAAATGCAGGCAGGAACGAATGGTGAATGTTGATCACTTGGTTAGGGTAGTGCTGCACAAACTCTGGTGTCAGTACACGCATGTATTTGGCCAGCACGACATAGTCTGGTTGGTACTCATCGATCTGAGCCGTCATTTTCTGATCGTGCTGCTCACGGGTCAGGCCTTCGTGGCTTACCAGATGGAAAGGAATGTCAAAACGTTCTACCAGCGTTTGCAATGTAGCGTGGTTACCAATAACGGCAGCGATTTCAACGTCTAATCCACCGTAAGCACTTTTCATCAGCAGATCGCCCAGGCAGTGAGCTTCTTTGGTCACCAATACCACGATGCGGCGACGGCCTGAGTTATGCAGTTCGCGCACGGAACCCTGCGGCAATGCACTGTCCAGATCTGCCAGTAATGTGGCATCGTTGAAGATCCCTTCCAATTCCGTACGCATAAAGAAGCGGCCAGTCAGATGATCGACAAATTCATTATTCTGAACGATATTCAGCTCATGTTTGTAGCAAATGTTGGTGATTTTGGCGATTAACCCTTTTGCATCAGGGCAGATAGTGCGCAGAATTTTTCTTTGTACATTGTGGTGTGGCATAAGTATGTAGATCCTGTCTGATACCGGAGCCTATCTGTATCAGATAGGCTTTCAACTTGCAGGCTCATTGCCCGCAGCACTTTTTATATTTTTTGCCTGAACCGCAGGGGCAAGTGGCATTTCGACCCGGTTGGGGTTTGATTCCGTCGATATAGTACCAGCGTTGCCCAAGACGAAGAAAGCGTGAACGCTCATGTATTGCACTGGGCTGAGCAGTGCCGTCGCTGAAACGGGCAACAAATTCGACATAACCTTCGTCGGCGTTGCTGCCGGTCTTTTCTTCAACTACCGTCAGCCCAAGCCATGTCGTCTCGTTGAAGCTGTTGATTATAGCGTTTCGCGACGCTTCTGCTTGGCAGTCCGGGTGCCAGGTTGCCACCAGATAATCTGCACAATGTTTTACATAGGCACTGTAACGCGAACGCATCAGTTCGCCTGGTGTCGAAGCGTGCTGGTTGCCACTGAGATATGGTTCACAACAAAGGCTGTACTCGAGCCCGCTGCCGCAGGGGCATAGTTCAATCGCCATAACGTCTCAATCTGATTGGCTCGCGTGAATGGGAGCCATAGCTAAAATAAAGTTAAGGCCTATGTTACCTAACATTATTCATCAGTGACAATGTACCCTAGGCTTAGGGTTGAATTTATTCATCGAGCACAGGACGGCAAATAATGAGAAAAATCAAAATTGGTCTGGCATTGGGCTCAGGGGCTGCGAAAGGGTGGGCACATATTGGCGTGATCAACGCATTACGGAAACAGGGGATTGAAATTGATATCGTTGCTGGCTGTTCGGTTGGGGCGTTAGTCGGTGCGGCGTTTGCCTGCCATCGTTTGCCTTCTATGGAACATTGGGTCCGTTCCTTCAGTTACTGGGATGTGATCAAGTTGATGGATCTTACTTGGCAACGTGGTGGTTTATTGCGCGGTGAACGCGTTTTTAATACCGCATGCCAGTTGTTGAAGATAGAAGATTTTGCCGATTGTGCGCTCAAATTTGGTGCAGTCACGACCAATCTCAGCACCGGACGGGAACTCTGGATGACCAAAGGGGACATCCAGCAGGCAATTCGTGCTTCCTGCAGTATACCGGGCTTGCTGGCTCCTGTATGGTTTGAGGGGTATTGGCTGGTCGATGGGGGGTTAGTTAACCCCGTGCCGATTTCGCTGACCCGTGCGATGGGGGCCGATATTGTTATTGCGGTGGATTTACAACATGATGCCCATCTGATGCAGCAAGATTTGTTCTCCGTACATAAAACGAACGAAGACACAAATAGTGATGACGTGAATAATGGGGTGATAGACAATTGGCGCGGGCGTTTACGTGAGCGCATCAATAAAGTCATGCTGAAGAAACCCAACTTTACGCCAACTGCTATGGAGATCATGAGTACATCGATTCAAATGTTGGAAAATCGCGTGAAACGGACTCGTATGGCCAGCGATCCCCCAGATGTTCTGATACAACCGTATTGCCCTCAGATATCTACACTGGATTTCCATCGTGCTGGTGAAGCGATTGAAGCTGGCAGGTTGGCCGTCGAAAAACAAATGGATATCTTGGCTCCATTGATAAAAAATAAATAATTACCGGTTCTTAGGGTGGAATGATGCTGTCAGGGAGACTTTCGGCAGGCACAAGTGACCATTTTGAGCCACTATTACAT
Organism: Serratia sp. Ag1; assembly: GCF_000743355.1. Taxonomy (GTDB): domain Bacteria; phylum Pseudomonadota; class Gammaproteobacteria; order Enterobacterales; family Enterobacteriaceae; genus Chania. Next base: position 29,365 of record NZ_JQEI01000011.1, on the reverse strand, counting down.
CATGAAAAGGGAAGAGGCTCTGCCGATGGTATTACCACTGACAAATAAGCGCATCTTAATCGTTGAGGACGAACAGGTGTTTCGTTCGGTGCTTGTTAGCTATCTGAAATCGTTGGGCGCGCAAACCAGTGAGGCTATCAACGGCTTGTTGGCGCTGAGTGCGGTTGAAGAAGTGAAACCCGATCTGATCCTGTGCGATCTGGCGATGCCGGAGATGAATGGCATTGAGTTTGTTGAGCACCTGCGCCTGCAGGGGATACAAATTCCGGTGCTGGTGATATCGGCTACCGATAAAATGACGGACATCGCCAAAGTATTGCGGTTGGGGGTGCAGGATGTGCTGTTAAAGCCGCTGACCGATCTCAACCGCTTGCGTGAGGTCATCCTGGCTTGTTTGTATCCGAATATGTTCACCTCACCCGCGATTGAGGAGGTTGAATTATTCAAAGATTGGGATGCGTTGAGCAAAAATCCCTCAGAAGCGGTGAGGTTGCTTAAGCAGTTACAGCCCCCTGTCCAGCAGACTATCGCGGGTTGCCGTATTAATTATCGCCAATTGACGGCGGCTGAAAGCCCTGGATTGGTGTTGGATATTGCCGCACTGTCAGAGAAGGATTTAGCTTTTTATTGTCTGGATGTGACTCGCGCTGGAGATAATGGCGTATTGGCTGCTTTGTTATTACGTGCATTATTCAATGAATTGCTACAAGATCATTTAGCGAATCAACAACATCGTTTGCCGCAAATGTCAGCACTGTTAAAACAAGTTAATCAATTATTGCGTCGAGGAAATCTTGAAGGGCAATTCCCACTGTTGGTTGGTTATTATCACGCCGAATATAAAAATCTGATTCTTGTTTCAGCAGGTTTGCATGCCATGGTGAATACTGGCGATAATCAAATCCAGTTAAGCACTGGTATTCCTCTTGGTACGTTGGGCACGCCCTATATGAATCAGGTCAGCCAGCGTTGTGAGGCCTGGGAGTGCCAGATATGGGGCAACGGAGGCCGATTACGTTTGATGTTGAGTGCTGAATAAAACACCAACAAAGCAGCCATTCTGTTACATTCTGCCATTCAAAATGCCTATATATTAGTAGCCGCAGAGTTTTACTGCTAAGTAATAGTCTTAAATGTTTGCTATTTGTTTTTGGTGCCATACTTAGCGGGTTTAAACTGGTATACTTCGAAGGTTTTTTTGTTCAGTTGCATCAGTTCATAATTTGAGCTCGTATTATGGAGAGGAAATAATGCCTGCTTTAGATCGTAAAGTTAGAAAAGCGGTTATACCGGTAGCAGGTTTAGGGACGCGGATGTTACCAGCGACTAAAGCTATTCCGAAAGAAATGCTGCCGCTGGTTGATAAACCATTGATTCAGTATGTGGTGAATGAGTGCATTGCTGCTGGGATCAATGAAATCGTTTTGGTGACACATTCCTCTAAGAATTCTATTGAAAACCACTTTGATACCAGTTTTGAGCTGGAAGCCATGTTGGAAAAGCGAGTCAAGCGCCAACTGCTGGATGAGATTCAATCTATTTGCCCAAAAGGCGTCACGATCATGCAAGTGCGCCAGGGGATTGCCAAAGGGTTGGGTCATGCGATCATGTGCGCCTATCCGGTGGTGGGGGATGAGCCCGTTGCCGTAGTGTTACCTGACGTTATCATTGATGAATACAGTGCCAACCTGAATAAAGACAACCTGCATGAAATGTTGCAGCGCTTTGAGCAAACGGGTATTAGCCAAATTATGGTTGAACCGGTGCAACATAAAGATGTCGGAAACTATGGCATTGTCGATTGCCAAGGATCAACGCTACAACCCGGTGAAAGTACCCCGATGGTTAGCGTAGTTGAGAAGCCAGCCCCCGATAAGGCTCCGTCAAATCTGGCGATTGTGGGGCGTTATGTGCTTTCGGCTGAGATCTGGCCACTGTTGGCAAAAACGCCTCTGGGTGCTGGTGATGAAGTTCAGCTCACTGACGCGATTGATATGCTGATGCAGACGGAATGCGTTGAAGCCTATCATTTGAAAGGCGTGAGCCACGATTGTGGCAACAAATTGGGTTATATGCAGGCTTTCGTTGAATATGGTCTGCGTGATGCCAAGCTAGGACAAGAATTCTCACTGTGGCTGAAACATTTAGTAAACGGCGCACAGCAATAATTTCATAACTTATTGTCTTAATTTTTTAAAAACTAGGATTTTCCAATGAAAGTAACGGTTTTTGGTATTGGTTATGTTGGCTTGGTACAGGCCGCTGTACTGGCTGAAGTCGGTCATGATGTCATGTGTATTGATGTGGACGAAAAAAAGGTCGAGAACCTCAAGAAAGGGAATATTCCTATTTTTGAGCCGGGCCTGACACCATTGGTACAACAGAATTATGAAGCCGGGCGTCTGCATTTTACCACTGATGCTAAAGCGGGTGTGGCCCATGGCACCATTCAGTTTATCGCGGTTGGCACCCCGCCAGATGAAGACGGTTCTGCCGATCTCAAATATGTCACTGCAGTAGCACGCACTATTGCTGAGTACATGACTGAACCTAAGGTTGTGATTGATAAATCTACCGTGCCGGTCGGCACCGCAGATAAAGTGCGTGAAGTGATGACCGAAACGCTACGCAAGCGCGGCAGCTCGATTACGTTCGACGTTGTTTCCAACCCTGAGTTTCTTAAAGAAGGCGCTGCAGTTGCTGACTGCATGCGTCCTGAACGTATTGTTCTTGGTACTGACAACAAAGAGGTTATCGAACCTCTGCGTGAACTGTATGAACCGTTCAACCGCAATCACGATCGTATGATCCTGATGGATATCCGCAGTGCGGAACTGACCAAGTATGCGGCCAACTGTATGCTGGCGACTAAAATCAGCTTTATGAACGAAATTTCCAATCTGGCAGAAATGTTGGGTGCTGATATTGAGAAAGTGCGCCAAGGTATTGGCTCTGATTCTCGTATCGGTTATCACTTCATTTATCCAGGCTGTGGTTACGGCGGTTCCTGTTTCCCGAAAGATGTTCAAGCGCTGATTCGCACGGCAGAGCAGATCGGATATCAGCCAAAGATATTGCAAGCGGTAGAGCAGGTAAACTCCCAGCAGAAATATAAACTGACGGAATTTATCAAGCGTCACTTCGGTCATGAAGTCAAAGGAAAAACTTTTGCGCTGTGGGGCTTGGCTTTTAAACCTAATACTGATGATATGCGCGAAGCATCCAGCCGCGTGCTGATGGAAACGCTCTGGGAATTAGGGGCGTCTGTGCAGGCCTATGATCCAGAAGCCATGAGCGAAGCGCAGCGTATTTATGGCCAACGTGCCGATCTGAAGCTAATGGGCACCAAGGAAGCGGCATTACAGGATGCTGATGCGCTGATTATCTGTACTGAATGGCAGAATTTCCGGGCACCAGATTTTGACGTTATGAAAAAGGCGTTGAAGCAGCCAGTGATTTTTGATGGACGTAACTTGTTTGATCCAGACCGTTTGCAGGCACGCGGTTTTACTTATTATGGTATTGGACGCGGCGCGTCGATTAAGCCCGTTATTTAAGAGGTGAGTATGAAATTCCTGGTTACAGGCGCTGCAGGTTTTATTGGGTATCATGTAATAGAGCGTTTGTTAGCCGCTGGGCATCAGGTTGTCGGTATCGACAACCTGAATGATTATTATGATGTCGGCCTGAAGTTGGCGCGGCTTGGAATGCTGGCTGATAAGCCGGCATTCCAATTTATCAAGCTGGATTTGGCCGATCGCAGCGGTATTGCCGGGCTTTTCGTTGAGCATCAGTTTGAACGGGTGATTCATCTGGGTGCTCAGGCTGGGGTGCGTTATTCGTTAGAGAATCCGCTGGCATATGCTGATTCAAACTTGATTGGTCATCTGAACATTCTTGAGGGGTGTCGGCATAATAAAGTAGGGCATTTAGTGTACGCCTCATCCAGCTCGGTATATGGCCTTAATCGTAAGCTGCCATTTTCGACTGAGGATTCGGTTGATCACCCAATCTCTCTGTATGCAGCGACCAAGAAAGCTAATGAATTGATGTCCCATAGTTATTCTCACTTATATGGGTTGCCGACTACTGGGTTACGTTTTTTCACCGTGTATGGCCCTTGGGGGCGTCCGGATATGGCATTGTTTAAATTCACCAAAGCGATATTGGCAGGTGAAAGCATTGATGTATATAACCACGGTGAGATGCATCGTGACTTCACGTACATCGATGATATTACCGAAGCCGTGGTGCGTTTACAGGCCATTGTTCCGCAACCTAATGCTAATTGGACGGTTGAGCAAGGTTCTCCAGCAATCAGCTCTGCGCCATATCATGTTTATAATATCGGCAATAGCAGCCCTGTGAAGCTGATGGAGTATATTCATGCGTTGGAGAATGCATTAGGCATCACTGCACGCAAAAATATGCTGCCGATGCAGCCTGGTGACGTTATGGATACCAGCGCAGATACTGAAGAACTTTACCAGGCTATTGGATTTAAACCTGAAATCAGCGTTGAAGAAGGCGTTAAGCGTTTTGTTGAGTGGTATAAAACGTTTTATAAAGTTCAGTAAGTGAACAGGATAAAAAAGAGGCTATGGCCTCTTTTTTCATATGGATGTTAAGTCATTAAGTAAAAAGACAGGTGGGGGTGAAAAGCAAAAAGCCCCCATCGGGAGCTTTTTGAGTTAGCTGGAAAAGCTATTACAGCAGGAAATCGTCTAAGGATTTTCCCTGCTCTTCGAGAGCTTTTTTAATCACAGCTGGGGTACGGCCCTGGCCAGTCCAGGTTTTCATTTCGCCGTTTTCATCTTTATATTGGTATTTAGCTGGGCGCGCAGCACGTTTTGCTTTGCCAGCGGCTTTAGTAGCAGCCATTGTTTGCAGCAATTCGTTTGGATCAATACCATCAGCAATCAGCATTTCACGATATTGTTGCAGTTTGCGAGTACGCTCTTCAATTTCTGCTTGAGCTTGGCTGTCTTCATCACGACGCTCGTTAACAACAACTTCCAATTTCTCAAGCATCTCTTCCAGTGTTTCCAAGCTGCATTCTCTAGCCTGTGCACGTAGAGTACGGATGTTGTTCAAAATCTTTAATGCTTCGCTCATTGTTCTAGTCTCAAATTAAATTAGTGGTGGGGGGCTTTGGATAATAATAGAGTGCTCTTTTCCTTTCTGCAATAGCCAAATTGAAAGAGATCTTAAATTTATCTTTTAAAAACCCAATATTGAGAACTGTCTTGCTAATAGCACCTGAGAATCTAACTATTACGCTACGTGATTTTAAGCTAAATTCTTAGCCTGAAAGGTATGTTCATCAAGCGGAAAAGCATTTCGTCGGGCAGTTATAATTGTACCTAATGACAATATGAGCGTAAGCCCCGTGGGCTTAATCACTGACAAAAGATGCAGGCGGCGTGAACAAAGTGGGTAGTAGGTAAAGATAACGTCAGCAACATCATATCCTGCTGGATTGTAATTATCCCCCCTAGTAATAGGTAGCAAGGCTTTTAATAGCATCGGACCAGACTTGTTGGCAGGGAGTTTGTAAGCTTTCTCATGGCCATTGAGTCATCATTAATGAGTTTGGTTAATGATTAGTAATAATTAAATTGTGATGGATTAGGGGGCTCATTCTGTAAATAGATGTAAAAACGGGCAAGGTTTGCGGCAAAAAGCTTCATTGACAAACGGGCCTATTACTTGTCCCGATAATGGCCCTTTGTCAGGCTGAGTCTGACGAGCGGATATGCTACACTGGAAAGTGCATTTTAACTGAATATTTCTTATACCACTGGAGTCGCGGGCCATGGCTCAGCTTTATTTCTATTACTCTGCTATGAATGCGGGAAAATCTACCGCGTTATTACAATCTTCATATAATTATCAAGAACGTGGTATGCGGACGTTGGTGTTTACGGCTGAAATAGATCACCGTTTTGGCGTGGGTAAAGTCAGTTCCCGAATTGGGTTGTCGTCACAAGCGCAACTCTATAATAACGGTACTCAACTGTATGCCATGATTAACCAGGAACATCAGCAACAACCCGTACATTGCGTTCTGGTGGATGAGAGCCAGTTCCTGACCAGAATGCAGGTCGAGGAGCTGTGTGAGGTGGTTGATCAATTAGATATTCCGGTATTGTGTTACGGTTTGCGAACGGATTTTCTTGGTGAACTGTTTATTGGCAGCCATTATTTATTGGCTTGGGCCGATAAACTGGTAGAGCTGAAAACCATTTGCCACTGTGGTCGCAAAGCCAATATGGTGTTGCGTTTGGACGAAAACGGGCAGGCGCTGCATGCGGGCGAGCAGGTGGTTATCGGTGGTAATGAAAGCTATGTATCCGTATGTCGCAAGCATTACAAAGAAGCGATAAAGGCACGGGAATGATATCACAGTGGCTTATGGTGGCCTCTGTGCGGTTTTAACAGGATATCGGTAGAAACGTCCGGATTGCCATTTAAACGTGCAGAATGCACTTGATGCTGTCTCTATGGATATAAAAAACCCGCCAAAAAGGCGGGTTTTTTGTCAGTTAAGCACATGGCTTATTTCTTGGACTTTCTCTCGGCTTTGGCAGCAACAGGCGCCGCAGCTGCAACTTCTTCTGTGGCTTCGCTGAATTCACGGCCATAGAAGGTATCCAGCATGATTTGCTTCAGTTCGGCAATCAGCGGATAGCGTGGGTTAGCCCCAGTACATTGGTCATCAAACGCATCTTCAGACAGTTTGTCAACTTTCGCCAGGAAGTCCGCTTCCTGCACACCAGCTTCCCGGATAGAAGCAGGGATGCCCAGTTCCGCTTTGATCTCGTCCAGCCATTTCAGCAGTTTCTCGATCTTCTGAGCCGTGCGGTCGCCCGCAGCGCTCAGGCCGAGGTGATCGGCGATCTCAGCGTAACGGCGACGCGCCTGTGGGCGGTCGTACTGGCTGAATGCAGTCTGCTTGGTTGGGTTATCGTTAGCGTTATAACGGATAACGTTCGAGATCAACATGGCGTTGGCCAAACCATGTGGAATATGGAACTCAGAACCCAGTTTGTGGGCCATTGAGTGGCATACTCCCAGGAAGGCGTTAGCAAATGCAATACCGGCGATGGTCGCAGCGTTGTGAACACGCTCACGTGCTACCGGGTTTTTCGCACCTTCTTTATAGCTGACTGGCAGATATTCCTTCAGCAGCTTCAGCGCTTGCAGTGCCTGGCCGTCTGAATATTCGTTGGCCAGTACAGAAACATAGGCTTCCAGGGCGTGAGTGACCGCATCCAGGCCGCCGAAGGCGCACAGGGATTTTGGCATGTTCATCACCAGGTTGGCATCGACAATCGCCATATCCGGGGTCAGCGCATAGTCTGCCAGCGGGTATTTCTGGCCGGTAGCGTCGTCGGTTACAACCGCAAACGGCGTGACTTCTGAACCGGTACCTGAAGTGGTAGTGACAGCGATCATCTTCGCTTTCACGCCCATTTTCGGGAACTTATAGATACGCTTACGGATATCCATAAAGCGTAGGGCCAGGTCTTCGAAGTGGGTTTCAGGATGTTCGTACAGCACCCACATGATTTTCGCTGCGTCCATTGGTGAACCACCACCCAGCGCGATGATCACGTCTGGCTTGAAGGAGTTCATCTGCTCGGCACCTTTGCGCACGATGCTCAACGTTGGGTCAGCTTCAACTTCAAAGAACACTTCGGTTTCAATACCGTGCGATTTCAGAACTTTGGTGATCTGATCGGCATAGCCGTTATTGAACAGGTAGCGGTCGGTTACGATAAAGGCGCGTTTTGCCCCATCGGTAGCCACTTCTTCCAGCGCGATAGGCAATGAGCCACGGCGGAAGTAGATTGATTTAGGAAGTTTGTGCCACAACATGTTTTCTGCTCGCTTCGCTACAGTTTTCTTGTTGATCAGGTGTTTTGGACCGACGTTTTCAGAGATGGAGTTACCACCCCAGGAACCGCAGCCCAGCGTCAGCGATGGTGCGAGTTTAAAGTTGTACAGATCACCGATACCGCCCTGAGATGCCGGGGTATTGATCAGAATACGTGCGGTTTTCATCTTGTCGCCAAAATATTCAACGCGCGCAGTCTGGTTGTCTTGATCGGTGTACAGGCAAGAGGTGTGGCCGATACCGCCCATGGCGACCAGTTTCTCGGCTTTGCTGACTGCGTCTTCGAAGTCTTTGGCACGGTACATCGCCAGAGTCGGCGACAGTTTTTCGTGGGCAAACGGCTCGGATTCGTCAACCAGTTTCACTTCACCGATCAGGATCTTGGTATTGGCAGGGACTTTAAGACCGGCCATTTCAGCGATCTTCGGTGCAGATTGCCCCACGATGGCGGCATTCAGGCCACCATTCTTCAGGATGATATCCTGAACGGCTTTCAGCTCTTTACCCTGCAGTAGGTAGCCACCGTGGGAGGCGAAACGCTCGCGAACGGCATCGTACACAGAATCCACCACGATAACCGACTGTTCAGACGCACAGATTACGCCGCTGTCGAAAGTTTTCGACATCAGGATAGAAGCAACAACGCGTTTGATATCGGCGGTTTCATCAACCACGACCGGGGTGTTACCAGCACCTACGCCGATAGCCGGTTTGCCGGAGCTGTAGGCTGCTTTCACCATGCCAGGGCCACCGGTAGCCAGAATCAGGTTGATGTCCGGGTGATGCATCAGTTGGTTAGAGAGGTCAACGGTAGGTTGATCGATCCAGCCGACGATATCTTTTGGCGCACCCGCAGCGATAGCGGCCTGCAACACAATATCAGCCGCTTTGTTAGTGGCATTTTTCGCACGTGGGTGCGGAGAGAAAATAATACCGTTACGGGTCTTCAGGCTGATCAGCGCTTTGAAGATGGCAGTAGACGTTGGGTTGGTGGTCGGTACGATACCGCAAATCAGGCCAATGGGTTCAGCGATAGTGATAGTACCGAAAGTATCATCTTCAGAGAGGATACCGCAGGTTTTTTCATCTTTATAAGCGTTGTAGATATATTCGGAAGCAAAGTGGTTCTTGATAACTTTGTCTTCAATGATCCCCATGCCTGATTCTTCAACGGCCATTTTAGCCAAAGGAATTCGGGCATCGGCAGCGGCGAGGGCAGCAGCGCGGAAAATCTTATCAACTTGTTCTTGTGTGAAGTTGGCATACTCGCGCTGGGCTTTTTTGACACGTGCTACAAGCTCGTTCAGTTCAGCGACATTCGTTACAGCCATAATGCTCTCCTGATAATGTTAAACTCTTTCAGTAAATAAGCCGTTCGAGCAACTAGTATAGACTTGTGAAAGGAAGGCGTCTGTTAAGGTACTACGGCTTTCCTATCTTTATGCGCTGCGTATGGCTGATTAACTTAAAGAGCTTGCAGTTCAGGCGGTGGTACAGACAACGATTTTACTCTTGAAACCTGTTCTACCTTCTGACTATGGCTAAGAGCTTAACTATTCTTGAGTAGTTGTTTTGTGATTTACATCATAAAAATCGCAAGCTGACACCTTTCAGCATGGTTTTGTTGATAGTTATTCTCATTAATAGGCATGTCTGAGCTGTTTTCACACTGCAAAGATCAATAGCTATACACTTGGTTAACAATAGGGAATTGGTTTGTAACATGATGGAGCCATAGAGAAAAATGCTGCGCCTGGTGGATGGATTACCGGACACAATTCTATTACATTAGCGCGCATCGGCAGTGTCTCTTTCTACAGCTATCAATGCGGAGTTTTTCGTGGGCCAATCTCTGTTGGATTTTTCCGTCTACATCAAGTTTTTTGTTGGCTTGTTTGCACTGGTAAACCCGGTAGGTATCTTACCGGTCTTCATCAGTATGACCAGCTATCAGGCGGAGGCCGGGCGTAATAAAACCAACCTGACTGCCAACCTGTCGGTCGCCATTATTTTGTGGACGTCGCTGTTTTTAGGCGAGGCTATACTGCGGATATTTGGCATTTCCATCGACTCGTTCCGCATTGCGGGCGGGATCCTGGTAGTCAGTATTGCGATGTCGATGATCAGTGGCAAATTAGGTGAAGACAAACAGAACAAACAAGAAAAGTCAGAGAGCGCAATCCGTGAAAGTATTGGCGTAGTCCCGTTGGCATTGCCGCTGATGGCGGGGCCTGGAGCGATCAGTTCAACGATTGTCTGGAGTTCGCGCTATCACAGCTGGCAAAATCTGCTGGGTTTTAGCCTGGCCGTTGCGGTGTTTGCTTTCTGCTGTTGGCTGCTGTTCCGAGCCGCACCACTGTTGGTGCGTTTGCTGGGGCAAACCGGGATCAACGTCGTAACGCGTATCATGGGTCTGCTGCTAATGGCATTGGGTATCGAATTTATCGTCACTGGGATCAAAGCGATATTCCCTGGGTTGCTGTAGTTAGAGCCTGCCAGCGAATATCCCTCACAACATTTACACAGCAGCCTCAGAAATTAGGTTGCTATCTATGCCCAGTTGCTTGGGTATATACCCGTCATACTTCAAGTTGCTTGGGTGTTGGCTGCGTTACTCGGCCCATACTGGGCCTCGCCCCTTCGGGGCCGCTGCAAGCAGCGTTCAAATCTGCTTTCGCAGATTTGTCACTTACCCCAGGAACGATCTTGAGTAAGCTCCTGGGGCTTCGCTCAGTTGCCGCCTACAAGCAACTCGAGTTATTTTGGGTATAGATTAATTACTGACTTAAATTATTTTTTAATCATTCAACTTAGATCTTATTCTGCTTTAATAAACGGCAGTATCTGTTTGCTTTCTATTCTATTTCGTTACAGTGCAGGCCACGTTTTGTTTTATTGCCTAATAAAGCGACTATACCCGTCATACTTCAAGTTGCTTGGGTGTTGGCTGCCTTCACTCACCCCAGTCACTTACCTGAGTAAGCTCCTGGGGCTTCGCTCCGTTGCCGCCTACAAGCAACTCGAATTATTTTGGGTATACACTTTATTCCCGAGACTTTTCATAAACTTGTTTCCCCATACCAGAGCACGTTTGCTGTTAATTTAGTCACATCATTCTGTAGGGCTTGTCTCCGTTTCATCCAGATGTTATTAGTGACTAACCGCATCTAAGTAGGTGTTTATTCTTTGAACTGCTTGTTTGTTAACTAAATGTTTCTTAGAGTGGCGTATTTCTGAGTAACTGGAGTGTTTTCTGAGTACTCTTTCATTTGCTCAATAAAATCATGTAATTAAAATGGTGGAGTGATTTTTATCGAGACAGCACTCGGCAAGCCTCTGAGGGATAAAAGCGAAATGCTTAACAAATTTGCAAAAATTATTGGCTAAGGATTTTGGCTTCTGCTAATTTCCGAGCAACTTTATTGCCGATAATTCTTAGGTTTTCCTGTAAGTCAGGAGCGAATTTTGTGACTGTCGTTTTATTTGGATTTTTACTCAATGTTTCGAAATATATCCCAAATAATTCGAGTGGCTTCTGAAGCTTTTACATCATCAAGCAGTAATGAGGGGTATTACTGGTAGCAACAGGTAATACGGGAGCAGGGCCGTGCCGTATCGTTCTGCGGTAGTTGGCTAAAACCATACCCGATTAGCGGGTAACGCAGGGTCTATGATGGCTCTGCGATAATAAAAACGGGAGTGAATGAAATGAACAACATCACAAGTAAATCGCTATTGGCGGCAGGCATTATCGCAGCGTTAGGTATTGCTGCAGTGGGAAACGTTATCGCTGCAGAAGTGCCAGCAGGTGTGCAACTGGCAGACAAGCAGGAAATCGTTAAAAACAATGGTTCAGAAGTGCAGTCTCTCGATCCACACAAAATTGAAGGGGTCCCAGAAAACAACGTGACCCGCGATCTGCTTGAAGGGCTAGCCAACACGGACCCGAAAGGTGCCATCGTGCCGGGCGTGGCAGAGAGCTGGGATAATAAAGACTTTAAAGTGTGGACCTTCCATCTGCGCAAAGATGCCAAGTGGTCGAATGGCCAACCGGTAACGGCACAGGATTTCGTCTATAGCTGGCAGCGTATCGTCGATCCGAAAACCGCATCCCCTTATGCCAGCTACCTGCAATATGCCCACGTAGAGAACGTCGATGACATCATTGCCGGTAAAAAAGACAAATCCACCCTGGGCGTGAAAGCGATTGACGATCACACCTTCCAGGTCACGCTGACCGAGCCGGTGCCTTATCTGGTGGAAATGACCCAGCACTACGCCATGAAGCCGGTCAATAAAGAGGCGGTGGAGAAGTTTGGCGAGAAATGGACTCTGCCACAAAACTACGTTAGTAATGGCGCTTATAAGCTGAAAGACTGGGTAGTCAACGAACGTATCGTGCTGGAGCGTAACCCGGAATATTGGGATAACGCTAAAACTGTGATCAATAAAGTGACCTTCCTGCCGATCTCATCGGAAGTGACCGATGTAAACCGCTATCGTACCGGTGAGATCGACATGACCTATAATAACTTGCCGATCGAACTGTTCCAGAAGCTGAAAAAAGAGATCCCGAACGAAGTTCGCATCGCGCCGTATGTCTGTACCTACTATTACGAAATGAACAACCAGAAAGCGCCGTTTAACGATGCCCGTGTGCGTGAGGCGCTCAAACTGGGGCTGGACCGCGATATCATCGTCAATAAAGTCAAAAATCAGGGTGATTTGCCAGCTTACAGTTATACCCCTCCTTACGTTGATGGCGCAAAAATGACCGCGCCAGAGTGGTTCGGCTGGACGCAGGACAAACGTAACGAAGAAGCTAAAAAGCTGTTGACCGAGGCAGGGTATGGCCCCGATAAACCGTTGGCCTTCTCGCTGTTGTACAACACCTCCGATTTACATAAAAAACTGGCGATCGCTGCCGCCTCGATCTGGAAGAAAAACCTGGGGGTGGATGTGAAGCTGGTGAATCAGGAGTGGAAAACTTTCCTGGATAGCCGCCATCAGGGCAATTATGACGTGGCACGTGCTGCCTGGTGTGCTGACTACAATGAACCTAGTGCTTTTGTGAATACCATGCTGTCTGACAGCAGCAACAACACCTCACATTATAAAAACCCGGTGTTCGATAAGTTAGTGGCTGACACACTGCAAGCCAAAACTAAAGAAGAACGCGCTGCGCTCTATCAGAAAGCCGAGGCCCAGTTGGATAAAGACTCGGTTATCGCGCCAGTTTACTACTACGTGAATGCCCGTTTGGTGAAGCCTTATGTTGGTGGCTACACCGAGACCGACCCGCTTGATAACGTGTACGACAAAAATCTGTACATTATCAAGCATTGATACGGTAAGGGCCGGTGGCACAAGCCGCAGGCCCATTTTCAGACGATAAGCCGTTATCAGGCTGGAGCAGGGCTATGCTTAAATTTATCTTTCGTCGCCTGTTAGAGGCGATCCCGACACTATTTATTCTTATCACCATCTCTTTCTTTATGATGCGTTTGGCACCCGGTAGCCCATTTACCGGCGAGCGCGCGTTACCGCCAGAAGTCATGGCCAATATTGAAGCCAAATACCATCTGAACGATCCGATCTGGAAACAGTACGGGCATTATTTAGTGCAACTGTCGAAAGGCGATTTCGGCCCGTCGTTTAAATATAAAGACTATTCGGTTAACGATTTAGTGGCGGCTTCCTTTCCGGTTTCGGCCAAGCTCGGTTTTGCTGCCTTTATGCTGGCGGTGGTGCTGGGTGTCAGTGCCGGGGTGATCGCTGCGCTGAAGCAGAACACCAAATGGGACTACACGGTAATGGGGTTTGCCATGACCGGGGTGGTGATCCCCAGTTTTGTGGTCGCCCCCTTGCTGGTACTGATTTTTGCCATCACCTTGAAATGGTTGCCCGGTGGCGGCTGGAACGGTGGGGCGCTGAAGTTCATGCTCCTGCCGATGGTGGCATTGTCGCTGGCCTACATCGCCAGCATCGCCCGTATTACGCGTGGTTCAATGATTGAAGTGCTGCACTCCAACTTTATCCGCACTGCACGCGCCAAAGGCCTGCCGATGCGTCGGATTATCTTCCGCCATGCGTTGAAGCCTGCATTGTTACCCGTGTTGTCTTATATGGGGCCTGCGTTTGTCGGCATTATCACCGGTTCCATGGTGATTGAAACTATCTATGGTCTGCCGGGGATTGGTCAGCTATTTGTCAACGGCGCGCTGAACCGTGATTACTCGCTGGTTCTGAGCCTGACCATTCTGGTGGGTGCTTTGACGATTCTGTTCAACGCGATCGTTGACGTGCTGTACGCCGTGATCGATCCGAAAATCCGCTATTAATCTGGAGCACGCATTATGTTGACGAAAAAGAACAGCGAAGCTCTGGAAAACTTCAGCGAAAAGCTCGAGGTTGAAGGGCGTAGCCTATGGCAGGATGCGCGTCGGCGCTTTGTGCATAACCGCGCGGCGGTGACCAGCCTGTTTGTCTTGGCGTTGATCACCCTATTTGTATTCTTTGCCCCGATGTTGTCGCAATTTGCTTATGACGATACCGACTGGGCAATGATGTCGGCGGCACCAAGCATTGAGTCTGCTCACTATTTTGGCACGGATTCTTCCGGTCGCGATCTGCTGGTGCGTGTGGCGATTGGCGGGCGTATTTCGCTGATGGTCGGTGTCGCCGCCGCACTGGTGGCGGTGGTGGTAGGCACGTTGTATGGCGCGACGTCCGGTTATCTGGGGGGCAAGATTGACTCGGTGATGATGCGTCTACTGGAGATCCTAAATTCTTTCCCGTTTATGTTCTTCGTGATCCTGCTGGTCACGTTCTTTGGCCAGAATATCCTATTGATTTTTGTGGCGATCGGTATGGTGTCGTGGCTGGATATGGCACGTATTGTGCGCGGCCAGACCCTGAGCCTGAAGCGTAAAGAGTTCATCGAAGCGGCGCTGGTGTGTGGTGTTTCGACCCGCAATATCGTGTTGCGCCACATTGTGCCAAACGTACTGGGAGTGGTGGTGGTTTATGCATCGTTGCTGGTGCCGAGCATGATCCTGTTTGAATCCTTCCTCAGTTTCCTGGGGTTAGGCACGCAGGAGCCGTTAAGCAGTTGGGGCGCATTGCTCAGCGATGGTGCCAACTCGATGGAAGTTTCACCGTGGTTGCTGCTGTTCCCAGCCGGTTTCCTGGTTGTCACTCTGTTTTGTTTCAACTTTATCGGCGATGGCCTGCGTGATGCCCTCGATCCGAAAGATCGTTAAGGAGTGCCATCATGAACATTATTGAAAATCCGTTGTTGCTGGACGTCAACGATCTGCGTGTCACCTTTGCTACGCCGGACGGTGAGGTCACGGCGGTTAACGATCTGAACTTCGATCTGCGCGCGGGCGAAACGCTGGGGATCGTCGGGGAGTCTGGTTCCGGCAAATCGCAGACGGCTTTTGCGCTGATGGGCTTGCTGGCCAGCAATGGTCGCATCGGTGGATCGGCGAAGTTTAATGGCCGTGAAATCCTCAATCTGCCGGAAAATGAGCTTAACAAGCTGCGGGCAGAAGAGATCTCAATGATCTTTCAAGACCCGATGACTTCACTTAACCCTTATATGCGTGTGGGTGAGCAACTGATGGAAGTGCTGATGTTGCATAAGGGGATGAGTAAAAGTGAAGCGTTTGAAGAGTCGGTACAACTGTTGGATGCGGTCAAAATGCCAGAGGCGCGTAAACGCATGCGCATGTATCCACATGAGTTTTCCGGCGGTATGCGCCAACGGGTGATGATTGCTATGGCATTGCTATGTCGGCCTAAATTGCTGATCGCCGATGAGCCGACAACTGCGCTGGATGTGACGGTGCAGGCACAAATCATGACGCTGCTGAACGAGTTGAAGCGCGAATTTAATACCGCAATCATTATGATTACCCACGATTTGGGCGTGGTGGCGGGGATCTGTAACAAAGTATTGGTGATGTATGCTGGGCGAACGATGGAATATGGCAGCGCGCGCGATGTGTTCTATCGTCCAAGCCACCCTTACTCCATTGGGTTACTGAATGCGGTACCACGTTTAGATGCAGAGAATGGCGCGTTGCTGACCATTCCAGGGAATCCACCAAACCTGTTGCGCTTGCCGAAAGGTTGCCCGTTCCAGCCGCGTTGCCCGTATGCCATGGAGCAGTGCGTGAACGCTCCGCCGTTGGAGCCGTTTGCTGAAGGGCGTCTGCGTGCCTGTTTCAACCCTGTGGAGGCCTTGGTATGACCGCAACTGATAAAAAAGTGTTGCTCGAAGTGGCCGATTTAAAAGTTCATTTTGACATTCACGATGATAAACAGTGGTTCTGGCAGGCACCGAAAACCCTGAAAGCGGTAGATGGGGTCACCTTACGGCTGTTCGAAGGCGAAACCTTGGGTGTGGTGGGAGAGTCTGGCTGTGGTAAATCCACTTTCGCCCGCGCGATTATCGGCTTGGTGAAAGCCACCAGTGGCCGAGTTGCCTGGTTGGGTAAAGATCTGCTGGGAATGAGTGATGCGGATTGGCGCAATACGCGTAGCGACATTCAAATGATTTTCCAGGATCCACTGGCTTCGCTTAATCCGCGTATGACCATTGGTGAAATTATTGCTGAGCCGCTGCGAACCTATCACCCGAAAATGCCGCGCCAGGAAGTGAAGGACAAGGTGAAAGCGATGATGATGAAGGTTGGCCTGCTACCAAACCTGATCAACCGCTATCCGCACGAGTTTTCTGGCGGGCAATGCCAACGTATCGGCATTGCCCGTGCCTTGATCCTGGAGCCAAAACTGGTGATCTGTGATGAACCGGTCTCGGCGCTGGATGTTTCGATTCAGGCACAGGTCGTGAATCTGTTACAGCAATTACAGCGTGAGATGGGGCTTTCGCTGATCTTTATCGCTCACGATTTGGCGGTGGTGAAGCATATTTCCGATCGTGTGCTGGTGATGTATTTGGGCCATGCGGTTGAGTTGGGAACCTATGATGAGGTGTACCATAATCCGCAGCACCCTTATACCAAGGCGCTGATGTCAGCAGTACCGATTCCTGATCCCGATAAAGAGCGTGATAAGCAGATCCAACTGCTGGAAGGGGAATTACCATCACCGATCAACCCACCTTCTGGCTGTGTGTTCCGCACGCGCTGCCCGATCGCTGGGCCGGAGTGCGGCAAAACCCGCCCGTTGCTGGAAGGCAGTTTCCGCCATGCGGTCTCTTGCCTGAAAGTCGATCCGTTGTGATTGACGAGTGAGCAATAAAAAACCTGCCGATGGCAGGTTTTTTATCTCAATGAGGCTCTTACTCTTTCCACAAGATATGGCACAGCTTGTGGTCTTTCTCGCGGCAAATCAGGATGCGGGCAAATACATCGTTAATCGGTTCGCCCTCGTTGTCAGCTAAACCAATGACCACTTCAGCAAAAAAATCCGGGTTAAGATCGTAATCCACGTGCTCCTGCCAGTCTTCAGCCGGATCGTACAGCTCTGCGCCACCACGCTCTTCAAATTGCAGGTTAAACAGTATGATGTCTGCCGGATCCAGGTTGTCGCCAGCCAATTCCAGGAAGATATCGTAAGCCTGCTCCAGCGTTTCATCTTCGGTAAGGCGATTATTCAAATCCATAAAAAATCCCGATAACAAATGAGTTGGCATTATTAAACCATGCCCGCCGTGGCTTTTACAGCAACGGACTGAAAAAGTAGAACAAACGCTCAACGATGCGGTGCCAGAATGGGCGTTTCAGCCACTCTTGCCCATCCAGTAATTGCGAGCGAGCGATGTAATCATCTTGCACACAGGCCAAATCGCTGCCGAAACCGGCATCGTCAATCACCAAGGTGACTTCAAAGTTCAGCCACAGGCTGCGCATGTCCAGATTGACTGTGCCCACCAGGCTGAGCTGGCCGTCAACCAGCACGCTCTTGGTGTGCAGCAACCCGCCTTTAAACTGGTAAATTTTCACCCCGGCTTCCAACAGTTCGGAGAAGAAAGCGCGGCTGGCCCAACGGACCATCATCGAATCATTGTCGTGCGGAACGATGATGCTGACCTCAACGCCGCGCAGTGCTGCCGTGCAAATGGCATGCAACAGATCGTCACTGGGGACGAAGTAAGGCGTGGTCATAATCAGTTGCTCACGAGCGGAATAAACCGCAGTGAGTAACGCCTGGTGGATCATCTCTTCAGGGAAACCCGGGCCGGATGCAATAACTTGAATAGTGTGGCCGCTTTCCTGCTCGAATGGCATGATATTGACGTCAGGTGGTGGTGGCAGAATACGTTTGCCGGTCTCGATCTCCCAGTCACAGGCATAAACAATCCCCATGGTGGTGGCGACCGGACCTTCTGTTCGGGCCATCAGATCGACCCACTGGCCGACTCCCGCATCTTGCTTGAAGAAGCGTGGGTCAACCATGTTCATGCTGCCCGTGTAAGCGATGTAATTATCGATCAGCACGATCTTACGGTGCTGGCGTAAATCCATGCGCCGCAGGAATACGCGGAACAGATTTACTTTGAGTGCTTCGACCACTTCAATCCCGGCGTTGCGCATCATACCAGGGTAGGGGCTGCGGAAGAATTGCACGCTGCCAGCGGAATCGAGCATCAAACGGCAATGCACCCCACGACGTGCGGCGGCCATCAGCGCTTCAGCCACCTGATCGACCAATCCCCCTGGTTGCCAGATGTAAAAGACCATCTCAATATTGTGCTGTGCCAGTTCAATATCACGAGTCAACGCTTTCAGCGTATTGTCGGTGGTGGTGAGCAACTGCAACTGGTTACCTTTGACACCATCAATACCTTGCCGGTGATGGCAAAGCTGGAACAGCGGGCGAGCAACCTCACTGTATTCTGTGGCGAAAATCCGGCGGCTTTCTTTCAGCTCATTCAGCCAACGGGCGGTTGAAGGCCACATGGCTTTGGCGCGTTCGGCACGGCGTTTACCTAAGTGCAATTCACCAAAAGAGAGATAGGCGACGATTCCCACTAACGGCAGAATATAGATCACCAGCAGCCAGGCCATGGCGGAAGGAACAGTGCGCCGCCGCATCAGAATCCGCAATGTTACCCCGGCAATAATTAGCCAGTAACCGAACAAGAGAAGCCAACTGATTACAGTATAAAATGTTGTCATAAAGGCGAAAAATCCCATCCACAAACTGTCAATAGTGAGTGTACGCACAGAATGGTAAAGGTGAAACCCTTTCCCTGTACTTAAGTTACATAAAAAAGGTTGACGCAAAGCCGTGAGCGAAAATGCCCAGATTTACCATTTATGAGTCAGTTCGATTGCCAGCACAAGTGAGGAGCAACTTGGATCGCTGGCCGAAAAGACTATAATGCGCGCGACTGGCATTGGATGGGTGATACAACGATGAGACGCAGTAGAAACGAAGTGGGACGCTGGAGAATGCTCAGGTTACGCCAGCGGCGCAGGCACCATTGGCTGGAACGTCAGTCATGCAACAACCGGCATATTATTCGTGTGCGCAGCCGGTTAGACGATCAGCACCGCCGTGCATTGTTGTTCGTAGTGGCTTACGAGTGGTAAAACAAAACAGTCCCCGATGGGACTGTTTTGTTTGGTACTAAGGATTATTTACCCAGATAGGCGTTCAACATCCACACCTGTTTTTCCTGCTCTTTAATGTAATCACTCATCAGCGAAGAGGTACCTTCATCGCCAGCGTCTGCGGCCAGTGCCAGCAATTCGCGCTGCTGTTGCAGCAAAATGGCATAACCGCTCAGCAGACCGCGCAGCGTGCCTTTATCGTCAGTCACGTTGGTATCTTCTTTGATGTCTGCCGTTTTCAGATAGTCACTAAAAGCGTGACGTGGTTGGGAACCCAAGGTCAGGATACGTTCAGCCAGTTCGTCAACTTTGAGCAGCAGATCGTTATAGGTTTCTTCAAATTTAACGTGCAGTTCAAAGAAGTGCGGACCAGAAATATTCCAATGATAGCCGCGCACGTTCATATACAGCACCTGATAGTTCGCCAACAGGGCATTCAATGCTTCAGCGAGTTTTACGGATTGTTTAATATCTAGGCCGATATGGGTTTTTGCTGTTTTCTTTGCCGTTGCCATAATAATCTTCTCCTGATTGACTGTTCCAACGTTCAATATCAATACGGTAACTGGATTAATCCCAAGGTTAAAGACGGTAGCAGGTATCAATATAATCGTTTAAACCGATAGTACTAAAAGAGTAGAGCCTTTACTGACGCAGGGCGAACTTTAATACGCCAGCACTCAGGCTAACCAGTATGGCTGCGGCAACCAGGACGGCGATAAATGCCTGATCGAAGGCTGCGCGAGCCAGGTGGGCCAGTCTGGCGGCACTGTCAGCCCCCATATTTGCTGCTAATCGCAGTGCCTCATCAATACTGTCATAGGCCAGATCGTCAACCGGCAGGCTGTCGGGCAATGCCAGGCTGTGGCTATAAACTGCCGTCATTAAACCACCCAACAGCGTGATGCCTAATACGCCGCCCAGTTCCCAGGAAACATCCTCAATAGAAGCCACCATACCGGCTTTCTCTTCGGGGGCATTCAGCATGATGGCGGTAGAGGCGGCAGTAATCGCGCCACCAAGACCAAAACCGATAATAAACAGACAAATAAGCTGCATCACTACGTTGCCTTGATACCAGAGGACAACGCCAAGAATACCCAGCGCGGTGAGAGCAAAACCACCAATTAGCATACTGCGTTCACCATAGCGTGGCATCAACATCCCGGCCAATGGCCCAGCCAGCGCGGAAGCTACTGGAATCGGGAGAATAAACAGCGCAGCCACTAAGGGGGACATCCCCAGTACCAGTTGCAGACGTTGACTCAGAACCAGTTCGACCCCGACCAGCGCGATCATCGACATGATCGCCACACCGACACCGCTGGCAAACATGCGGTTGCGAAACAGAGAGAAGTCGATCATGGGGTGCAGAGCTTGCCGCTGACGGCGAACAAATAGCGTCAGAAACAGGATGCCGAAGGTGACTGCAATCGCAAAATCGCGTAATGAAAGGGTGGGTTTGCTTAATTCTTTCAACGCATAGATGGCTGCAACCAGGCCGAGCATGATTTGTATCGAGCCCATCACATCGCAGGGGCGTTTTTTGTCGCCGCCACATTGTGGGATAAAGTAGCCTGCCAAAGGTAATACCAGCATTACGACCGGCACGTTAATCAAAAACACCGCTCCCCACCAGAAATAGGCCAGCAAAGCTCCGCCGACGACTGGCCCAAGTGCTGCAGCACCAGAGGCAACCGCTGCCCAGATGCCGATCGCCAGTGCCCGCTCGCGTTCATCGGTAAACACATGACGCACGATAGACAGTGTGGCAGGCATCATCATGGCGGCACCGATGGCCAGAAACGCTCGTGCCGCAATCAGCCATTGAGCGCTAGGGGAAAAGGCGGCACATAACGAAGCCAGAGCAAAAACGGGTAGCCCAGCGATAAACATTTTTTTGTGGCCGACGCGATCGCTTAGCATGCCAGCGCCTGGCAGCAATCCGGCGACTACTAGTGGATAGGCATTCACGATCCAGAGTTTTTGTGATGCGGTAGCGTTCAGTGCCTCGGTCAGCCGTGGCAGGGCAGTATAAAGTACCGTCATATCGGTAATGATTAAAAATAATGCGCTGGAGATCATGACCAGGATCAACCAACGGTTTTGGGCGTGCATAATCGTATCCTAAAGAATCGACAGCGCGGCTGCGCCATCTTGTGGTAACCACCCCGTTTCTGCAGTGGTATACTGCTTATAATATAAATCCATACGTTCGTATTGAAAAGGAAATTTCTTAATGGGCCGTCAACGAAGCATCGATCGTGACAAAGTGCTGGATGTAGCAGAGGAGATCGTGGCGACTCAGGGAGCCGCTGGGTTAACCATTGATTCAGTCGCTAAAGCCATGGGGATTTCCAAAGGGGGTGTGCAATACTGCTTTGGCAATAAAGATGCTTTGATTGATGCGATGTTCGAACGTTGGGGCAAAGCCTACGACACAGTTTTTGACAGCATTGCGGGCAGCGATCCGGCACCGCTCACCATCGTGCAGGCGCATATGCAGGCGACACGCAGTTCCGATCAGGCATCCAGTGCCAAGGCGGCTGGGTTGATGGCCACGTTAATCCAAACGCCGGAACATCTGAGCAGCACCCGCGAGTGGTATCGTGGCCGTATCCAGGATTTGGATTTGAGCACCGAACAAGGGAAAAAGGCACGGCTGGCGTTTTTAGCGACCGAAGGGGCTTTTATGCTGCGTTACTTTGGATTTATGGATATCGGCCAGCAGGAGTGGGAAGACATGTTTGCCGATATGCAAAAATGGGTTCTCAATGATGTTGTTCGCCATGATTAACCTATCGTAGCGATAGGTGGCGACCACATCATTCAGGGAGTATGGTTAGCACATAACTATTTACTAACAAGTATCCCCTCGAAGAACCCAATTGGCCAGCCATCTCCGTGCTGGCTTTTTTTTGCTTAAAACACCTGCTTGAAAGGTTTTATTGTGACATCTGCATACACGCCAGCGGCGACGTAAGGGTCTTGTTGAGCCCAGACTTTTGCGGCTTCCAGAGACGCGAATTCTGCGATCACGGTAGATCCCGTAAAACCGGCGCTACCGGGATCGTTGCTGTCGATCGCCGGGTTAGGGCCAGCAACGACGAGCCTGCCTTCATCACGCAGCGCCTGCAGGCGCGCCAAGTGTGCTGGGCGAGCTGCCAAGCGATTTTCCAGTGAGCCGGGCACGTCTTGTGAGTAGATCAGATAAAGCATATTTCACCTTTAAAATCATTGTTATAGAACGGCAACATCAAATTAGCGTAAAACCGGTGGCAAGGAAACGCTAATCCGCAAAATTTCATACGGACATGCCGGAAAGATTAAAAATAGACGCAAAAAATGCCAGGAAAGGTCTGCGTAAAGGTTAATATCTCAAGAAGCTGTTGGTTTTATCACGATTAAAGCGATAGTTTGTCGTCTCTTATTGAATATGATAACCATTTGCATTTAAACTTAGCGGATAAGAGGAAAAGAATCATTATGCCGCTAAAAAAGATGTTCCTTATACGCCGTTTTTCTGTACCTATTGCCCTTTCCGTTGGTTTGCACAGCGCCTTGGTGGCCGCCTTGCTCTACGCTTCGGTAAAAGAAGTGATGAAAATACCAAAGCAGGAAGATGCGCCCATGAGTGTCATGGTGGTCAATATGGCGTCGTTGGCTGAGCCACCGCCTGCATCAGAACCCGAACCGCAGGTAGAACAGGAGCCCCAGGTGGAGCCTGAACCGCTTCCAGAGCCCATACCGGTGCCGGTCGCGATCCCGAAACCGAAGCCCAAACCGAAGGTTGAAAAACCGCTGAAACGTGAAGTGAAGAAAGCCGAACCGCGTGAGCCTTCGCCTTTTGAGAATGATTCACAGGCTAAACCCATCGATAAAGCCCCGGTTAAACAGGCTCCTAGCGCACCCGCGCCAGGCAATTCACGCGAGTTGGGGCCAAAAGCCTTGAGCCTGACTAAACCTATATATCCAGCGCGGGCCTTGGCATTGCAAATTGAAGGTAGGGTAAAAGTGCAGTATGACATTGATAGTGATGGGCGCGTGACCAATATCCGTATTCTGTCTGCCGAGCCACGCAACATGTTTGAACGCGAAGCGAAACAGGCAATGCGTAAATGGCGTTATGAGCCTAAAGCCGCGCAGAATCTGACGAAAAGCTTTATCTTCAAAATTGATGGTTCAACCGATCTGAACTGATACCGTTAATAAATATCCTCCGGCATAGCCGGAGGTTTTTCATATGCGCCTGTAAGGCTCTCTTACCTGCCGCGCCCTAACAGGCGCATGACTACCTCACATTTGCATTACTTCTGTTACTTACTGCCCGTAAACGGGCTACATCAATGTAAGGGCGACTGTAGTTACCATCACATCTTTCTATACACATATCTTCCTTAGCGCATATGACAGTTTCCTTTGTACTTACCCCCCAAGACACTGAATAAGTAACGTGTGGGGACTTCTCTCATTCATCGGGTATGCGCTAAGCCTTTCTCATCAACTATTAGCGGCTTATCTATCTCCAGAGGTGCTTTGTTGCTACCTGACCACAAGCGTTACTGGCCATTAAAAGAGCCGACTCAAAGCTGGAAGCTTTACGGAACCCCCAGCCTAGCTGGGGGTTTTCTGAATACAAAAAAGGCTGCCTTGTTGCCTGGCAGCCCTTTTCGGTGCTTACTCTTCGGCGTCAACGCGGAAGTTCGTTTTACCCTCTGGCAGGGCACGGGGGCTGCCAGCAGCATCCACCGCTACATAGGTAAATACCGCTTCGGTGGCGCGATAACGCTGGCCAATCGGGGCTGAAGAAACCTTCTTCACCCACACTTCTATATTAACAGTAATCGAGCTGTGACCAGTGCGGATGCAACGGGCATAGCAGCAGACTACATCACCAACCGCGACCGGTTTCAGGAAGGTTATTCCGTCAACGCGCACGGTCACCACGCGGCCTTCAGCAATTTCTTTTGCCTGGATCGCTCCACCAATATCCATCTGTGACATCAGCCAGCCGCCGAAAATATCACCGTTGGCGTTGGTATCCGCAGGCATCGCCAGCGTACGCAGCACTAGCTCTCCGCTAGATAAAGGTTGTTGTGTCATCACAGTCTGCTTTATCAAAAAGGAATTAAACCCGGCCCACGGCAAATAGCGTGGGCATTTTGGCTATTTTTTCTGTTCTGCTGGCATATGGCGATAAATATAAATACCGCTCAACAGAGTAAAGATCAGCGTCAACGCGGTCAGGCCGAAGACTTTGAAGTTAACCCAGATGTCTTGCGGTAACCAGAAGGCCACATAGATATTGGCCAGACCGCAGGCGAGGAAGAACACCGCCCAAGCAAGGTTGAGGTTGCTCCACACTTTATCCGGCAGGGTCAGTTCGTTACCCAACATGCGCTGGATGAGTGGCTTTTTCAGAATCAGTTGGCTGATCAGTAATGCCAGTGCGAACAGGGTGTAGATAACAGTGACTTTCCATTTGATAAACAAATCGTTATGGAATACCAGCGTCAAGGTACCAAAGACGGCCACCATCACGAAGGTGATCAGCGTCATCTTCTCGACCTTGCGATATTTGATCCAGGTAAAGACCAAAGCCAAAGCGGTAGCCGCGATCAAGGCACCAGAGGCAACGTAAATATCATAAAGCTTATAAAACGTGAAAAAGACAATAAGTGGCAGGAAATCAAGAAACTGCTTCATAAATCAATCCATCAAAAGTTCATGAGCCGACTATACCGGATTCGGCAGGATCTGTGTACTGCAGGAAAGGGCTGATTATCGGTGTTTGGTCATCTTATTTCCGCTGGTTAGGCGGGAATTTGCATAACCTTACGATTCTTGTCATGGTTACTGCCTTGCGTGTGCGGTACTTCGCATAGTAAACGTTATATATAAACAGATAATTTACCTTGGAAAATAGCTATGCGGTGGAAATCTCTCCAGGCGTTAACGCCTGGTTTGACTCATTTGTTAGGGTATGAACGCAGTTGGTTGAAAGCGGATATTCGTGCAGGGCTGTCGGTGGCGGCAGTGGCGTTACCGGTGGCGATTGCTTATGCCGAGTTGGCCGGTGTCAGTGCGATAGTGGGGCTGTATTCCTGTATTTTGCCGATGATTGCCTATGCGATTTTCGGCTCATCGCGTCAATTGATTATCGGCCCGGATGCGGCCACCTGTGCGGTGATCGCAGCGGTGGTGACGCCGCTTGCCGCAGGGAGCCTGGAGTTGCATTGGCAGTTGACTATCATGATGACCGCCATGATGGGGGCGTGGTGTTTGCTTGCCAGCCGTTTCCGGCTAGGGGCACTGGCGGATTTGTTATCCAGGCCGATTCTCAGTGGGCTGTTGAACGGTGTGGCAGTGACCATAATTGTCGATCAAATCGGCAAAGTGATGGGATTTAGCACACCGCCAGCGCAGTTGATTGAGAGAATGTATGCGTTACCCGGTAACCTTTTGCGCAGTGATTGGTTGACGATCGGGGTTTCTTTGCTGACGCTGCTCATGTTGTTTAGCGTTAAAAAGCTGCGGCCAAACTGGCCAGCTCCGTTGTTCGCCATTATGCTGGCGACCTTTATCACCTGGGCCGGGAATCTGCAACAGCATGGGATTATTACCGTCGGCGGTTTCAGCGGCACGCTGCCGATCGTACAGTGGCCAGATTTTCAACCAGGATTACTGCGCGATATGGTGATCCCGGCGCTGAACTTGGCGGTGGTGAGCTTTGTCAGCATGATGCTGACCGCTCGGAGTTTTGCAGCCAAAAATGGTTACGAGGTGAATGCTGATGCTGAATTCCGCGCGCTCGGTCTGGTGAACATTGTTTCGGCATTGTCGCAAGGTTTTGCTATCAGCGGTGCTGATTCGCGCACGGCGGTAAATGATGCTAACGGCGGCAAGAGCCAGTTGGTTTCGATCATTGCGGCGGTGATGATCGCGATTGTGTTGCTGTTTCTGACCGAACCGCTGCAGTTTATCCCGGTGGCGGGGTTGGGTGTGGTGTTGATGTATGCCGCCTGGTCGCTGCTTGATATTCGTGGGATCTGGGTTTTGCGTCGCCGCAATGCGCAGGCGTTTCGTCTGGCAGCATTTACTTTCCTCAGCGTGCTGCTGGTGGGGGTAATCAGTGGCATCGGTCTGGCCGTGTTGCTTGGGTTGATGCAATTTTTACGCACCGTCTTCCGCCCAACCGAGCAATTGCTGGGGGTGAACGATGAAGGCATGATTCACTCGATGGGCAATAACAATGGGGTAAAGGCGGTTGCCGGGGTGATGATGTATCGCTTCAATTCACCTTTGACCTATTTTAACGTGGCTTATTTTAAACGCCGGATCCTCAATCTGGTTGACGGTACGCCGTTTCAACCACGTTGGGTTGTGATCGATGCGGTCGCCAGTTTTACGCACGCAGATATCAGCGTGTTGGCGGCCATTGATGAATTAAAACGCGACTTGTTACAGCGTAACGTGAAATTGGTGCTGGCGGGGCGACGTACTGAGCTGACGCGTTGGTTCCGCATCAATAAGGTGGGCCGCGATCAGGATCTGATTCTGGTGCCGGATCTCTACTTGGCTCTGAAGCTGATCCAAAGTAAGGAACAGGCTGAGCAGACGACGCAGTGACAAAAAAGGGCATGCCGAAGCGTGCCCTTTTTACCTATCAAGCGAACAATCAGTCGCGCAGCAACATATACAGCCGGGACAGATAAATCAGTAGCAGCGCAGAAACCAGGTTACTCAGTGCGGTCAAGACCACGCTGGCGACGTTTGGTGTCAGCACAGACAGATGGCTAACCATAAGCAGCACCAACAGTTTGGCAGCCAACCACAGCATCATGGCAGGCACAATCACGCGGGCGTTAGCGAAAGCCAGCTTGCAACTCAGTTTCATTGAGGCAAGCACGCCTTTCTTGTCAGCAATCGCAATGACCGGCGCCAGCGAGAATGAGATTGCCAAGAGTACACCGGGCACGATAAACAGCGTCAAGCCAAGCTGGATCAGCAAGGTGCAGACAAACAACAGCAACAGCAAGCGTGGCAGCAACGGTGCAGAAGTACCGATAGCGCGCAAAGCACTAGTACGCTCGCCTTGCGAGATCAGGCGAATCAGCGTCAACATTCCCCCCACCAGCAGCACGTTACCGACTAAAGCGGAAAACGTTGCGGCAGCAGAGACTTTTAACAACACCATTTGTTGCTCTGGCGTCATTTGCTGAATGATTTCCTGAATTCCCATACCGGCGGTTGAGGTGAAATCACTTTCCGTGGTGCTCAAAAGTTTCAGTTGTTCAAGGTCAGGGCTGAAAGCCTGATTGAGCAACACTGAAATGAGCCCGGTCAGCAGCGCCAGTAACAGAATACTGACCAGTTGATTACGGAAAAAGTTAAAACTGTCACGGTACAACGTGTTGGCCGTGATAGGCATGGAGACTCCTTGGCGTCGAGAACAAAGACAAATCAGTCGGTAATTGTACCCTGTTCCGGGCTGCGGTGGCACCCCGTGCGTTACGCTGCGCCTATTTCTTCAGCGATCACCGATAACGGGACAGGCAGCGGCGGCAGGTTATAACGTGCGCGGGCACGATCGCAGGCCTCGTTATGAACGCCATTCTCGCCGGATTGTGCAAACTCACGGCACGGGGTTGGGCGATTGGTATAAATAGCACAGGAGACAGTCTTGCCGATCTCACCTTCCAGCGCTGCACAGTGTGGGGAACGGCAGTTGGTGCCCTGCATACAGCGCAGAAAAGGGCTCAATGGCTCGGTAAGCGATAAAGGAACGGTGCCGCCGCCATCTTCCGCTTCGGCCCAATAGAATGACACTCGAAAATAACCGCAGCATGCGCCGCAACTGATACAGGGATTTTGAATTTCGCTCATCTTGATTGCTCACTGACTTGTTACGGGCAGGAACCAAAACCAACATGAACGACGAAATTACGCAGCCGCTATTTATTTGGCAACTGAAATTTGAATCCGCAGCATTTTTGCAACAAAAGCGCTTTCTTGATGTAGATCAATTCTCGATTTATTAATGGCTTAGACTTCCTTGTTTTTGGTATGAATTTAAATTTTTACACATAAGATGTGATCTCGATTGGATCATAAATACCCGTTAATAGGTATATTCGTCGAGACTGTAAACCACACAAATGGAATGGATAATGAAAAAGACAACTCTGGTGGTATTGGCGGCTATGATGGCCCCACTGTTTGCAAGTGCACATCAGGAGGGTGATTTCCTGTTCCGTGCCGGCACCGCAACCGTGCGCCCAAATGCGGGCTCGGATAATGTTCTTGGTCAGGGATCGTTTGGCGTTAACAATAATACCCAGTTGGGGCTGACCGTTGGCTATATGGTCACCGACAACATTGGTGTTGAACTGCTGGCGGCAACGCCTTTCAAACACAAGGTATCATTGCAGGGCAGCGCCGTAAGTGGTGATATCGCCAGCGTGAAACATTTGCCACCTACGCTGATGGCACAATACTACTTTGGTGACAAGCAGGACAAACTGCGTCCTTACCTGGGCCTGGGTCTTAACTACACCATGTTCTTTGATGAAAAATTCAACGATTATGGCAAGAGTGCAGGATTGAGCAATCTGGACCTGAAAAACTCTTGGGGTGTGGCTGGGGCGGCAGGTCTGGACTACAACTTGGATAACAACTGGATGTTGAATATGTCGGTATGGTGGATGAATATCGAAACCGACGTGCGCTTTGATGCTGGCGATCAACACCAGAGTATCAATACGCGTTTGAATCCGGTCGTCTTTATGTTCGGTGCTGGTTACCGTTTCTAAAGCCGTTTTTGCACTGCACAGAGGCGCCGTTCGGCGCCTCTTCTGTTTGTATTCAGAAAACCCCC
>NZ_JQEI01000010.1 GCF_000743355.1 Serratia sp. Ag1 | reverse complement strand
CAATTAAAAGCTTGATGTGCTTAAACACGTTAAGCGATGCTCGAAAATCAACGTTCGTAATAATTCATTCAAATGAATTACTGCTTGGTCACTCTTCAAGACTTGATATTTTTTGTGCTGCCGAAGCAGCTGGATATCGTCTTGTGAGTGCCCACACAGATTGTCTGATAAATTGTTAAAGAGCGTGGTTACCGGATTGTTTCTCGGTAACGCGGGAGGCAGATAATACGCTTTCCCGCTGAAGAGTCAACCTTTTTTCTCTTGCGAGAGCCGGTATCTTTACCGGGTTGCTTCTTCCTGTCTGGGCGACGTGTTGGTCGTTGTTCCCGGTCAGTGGAGGCGCATTATAGGGAGTTCCGCGCAGGCCGCAACCCCTAAATTCAATTTTTTTCCTGACCGTTGAATGTTTAATCAAAACACCCTCAAAGTGGCAGTTTTTTCAACGCTTTAAAGCCATAACTCTGCAATACGGGCAACAAAGCATCAGTATCTTCGTTCAATGCCATGCAATAAGCCAGATTATCTTCCTGAGTTGAGTTCAACCCTTCTTGCGCTGAGATAAGCCAGGCTGCACGGCGAGCAATGGCTGCACCGGAATCCACCAGTCTCGTCCCCTCTGGCAGAACCTGCATCAGTTCTTCAGATAAAAGAGGGAAATGGGTACACCCCAATACCACCGTATCCGGTGGTTCACGCATGTTCAGCCACGGTTGCAAAATTTTCCTGAGCGTTGCCAGTGGCACTTCTTCGCCATGCAGTTTAGCTTCAGCCAACTCCACCAGTTCCGAAGAGCCCAGAAGTTCGATTTTGCAGTCGGTTGCGAAACGGGAAATCAACTCATGGGTATAAGAACGCTGGACGGTACCACGCGTTGCCAACAACCCAACGATACCATTGGCGGTTAGTTTGGCCGCAGGCTTGATCGCGGGTACCACACCGACTACCGGGAAAGCAAAGCGCTCACGCAGCGCAGGCAAAGAAACTGTACTGGCGGTATTACAGGCGATAATCACAATCGCCAGAGGGTGACGTTGCTGAACCGCGCTGACAATCTCCAGCACTCGCTCAACGATAAATTCTTCGGATTTTTCACCGTATGGAAAGGCGACGTTATCAAAAGCGTATATATAGTGGAGATCCGGCAGTAATTGCCGAACCTCCTGATACACTGACAACCCACCGACACCGGAATCAAATATCAGCACCGTAGGGCGCGGGGCCTCAGTGCCCTTAGAAGGTATAGCTTCCAGTGAGGTAGTATTCTCTTCCTGGAGTAACGTAGCCATAAGCCGTCTCGTAATCTTTATCAAACAGGTTGGCAATTCTACCACGAACTGTCAGATGAGATGTGACCGGATACGAAACTGCGAGATCCCACAAACTGACGCCCGCCAGTTTCAGGCGTTGCTCTGGATAGTTGCTGTAATCAGCATCATAGCGCTCACCCAGATATTGGTATGTGAGTGCCCAATCGAAGTCCTCTATCTGCCAATCCAGTTCATATTTGATCTGCTGCTTAGAGCGCCGAGCCAGCACCTCATTCGTCTTCGCATTACGTGGATCAACATAGTCATAGCTAATCTGATGGGTCAATGGCCCGGTATCAAAGGAGGCCGTAGCTTCAATACCTTTGATGGTCGCCTGATCCACAT
The DNA here is from genome assembly GCF_000743355.1 of Serratia sp. Ag1. GTDB lineage: Bacteria > Pseudomonadota > Gammaproteobacteria > Enterobacterales > Enterobacteriaceae > Chania. The sequence goes on along the minus strand of NZ_JQEI01000010.1, from coordinate 40,002 downwards.
TGTAATAGGCTGGCGCAACATTACTGGAGGAATAGCCAATCAGGTTATCGATATCATTACGATACCCCGTTACACGCCAGGCTACCGTACCGGTCAGGCCTTCAAAACCCCCTTCCCATTGCCGACTCTCTTCCGGTTTAAGACCCGGGTTACCACCAAAGTCGCCGTATTGTTGCCCCAAAGTCGGCGCTTTGAACGCAGTGCCATAAGAAGCTATTGCACGATAGCCTGCAACAAACTCCCACGCAGCGCTGGTTTGCCAGGTATTGTGCCAGCCGAATTGTGAGTTCTCGTCACCACGCACCGCACCTTCCAGGGTCACCGCGTCAAACTGTTGCTGTGCAGTCAGATACAGCCCGGTATTACGTTGGCTCTTCTTGTCGGAGATATAAGCGGTGCCAGGCTCGAGCTTCTGCTCTTGCCAATCGACCCCGCTACTGATGCTGCCCTGAGCAACCCGGAAATGATTTCCCCACTGCACATTATATTGTGTGGAGTCATCCAGAATTGATGAGGCAGAATAACGGCCATATTTCGGGTCGTAATTATAATCCTTGCTATGGCTATAGCTGGCAGTTAGTTGCGTAGCATAAATTCCTTGGTGATAACGCAGGCCACCGTCCCACGACTGGCTATAGAGCTGGCGGGTATCGGGCAAAGCATCTGCATGCAGGGGATCCTGATAGCTGTAACTGCCATCGTAAGCAGTACGATTGTCGTAACCATAACCGCGCATAAATCCGCTCAACGACTCGCTAAACTGATGCTGCAGTTGGCCATACAGCGCCTTGCTCATAAAGCCGTCGCGATCGGGCTGTGCCGGATTACCAAAGCCGTCTGGCAGGTTGGCCACCACATCATAGCCTCTGGTATAGGTATAGCTGCCAGCCAACGTCGCTAAAGTACTCTCACCCAATGGTTGTTGCGTTGCACCATCATAGGTTTGATAGCCATTGGAGCCCACTCCGGCAGACAGCGTTGTGTCATTCTTATCACGGGTGGTAATGATGTTGATCACCCCACCAATAGCGTCAGAACCATAGACGGCGGAACGGGGCCCACGGATAAATTCAACTTTCTGCACCAGCGAAACCGGGATTTGGCTCAAATCAGAGGAGCCGGTAATCCCCGCCTGATTCAGGCGCACACCATCAATCAGCAGCAGCACATGCCTGGCTTCGGTTCCACGTATAAAGACCGAGGAGCTCTGCCCCAGGCCGCCATTCTGCGCGATATCCACTCCCGGCAACCGGCGCATCACATCGACCATACTTTTAGCCTGCCAGCGCTCGATATCATTACGCGTGACGACGGAAGTGGGTGCCAGCACCGAAGAAACCGGCTGCGGAAAGCGGTTAGCGCTTACAACTAGGGTATCGCTGTTATCAACCGTGGTGCTGTCTTGCGCCCATCCAGAAACTGCCGTCACGGAGCAAACCGCCAGCAGGGTATTTTTTATCATTGTCATTCAGAAAAGCATCCAAACTTAATTGGCGGATGCCGCAGGATCACAGCCGATAATTCGCGACGGCCATGGTTATTGCGACGTACACCGGCAGGTTTTCGGGCTTGGGATTTGCAGATTGCCGCAGGCAACCGGCACCGGGCGATGACTTCCCATCCAGCAGTGGACAGTGTCTGCATCAAAAATGCTATCGCCGTGACTTCCCCATACCGCTGCGCGTCAGCTCCAGATTTGCACTGGATTCCCTTTTCACTCGCTGCTTGAGACCGGACGGCCATGCTACGATCAATAAAAATGGATGTCTAGACTGCCAATAAATGCCAAACGCAACAAAACTGGACTTCACGGTTTGATTCCCTACAATCGCCGCAGATCCAATTTGCCTGACGAGAAGAACCATGACGCCCGAGATTTTGCCCATTGAACGCTATGACGACCAACTGGCGGAGAAAACTGCTCGCCTGAAAACGATGATGTCGCCGTTCATGGCACCTGAGCCGGAAGTGTTCCGCTCGCCAGTCAGCCACTACCGTATGCGCGCAGAATTCCGTATCTGGCATGATGAAGACGAGATGTACCACATCATGTTTGATCAGCAGACCAAGCAACGCATCCGCGTCGATAGCTTCCCTGCCGCCAGCGAGCTGATTAACCGGCTGATGCGCGAATTGATCGCCGCCCTCAAACCTAACCCGGTACTGCGCCACAAACTGTTCCAGATTGATTATCTCTCCACGCAGAGCGGTAAAATCATTGCTTCGTTGCTGTATCACCGCAAGCTGGATGAACAATGGCAGCAGGAAGCGGCGGCATTGCGTGATGCGCTGCGTCAACAGGGCTTTGATGTGCAACTGATTGGCCGTGCGTCGAAAATGAAAATCATGCTGGATCAGGATTATATCGACGAAGTCTTGCCGGTCGCCGGTCGCGACATGATTTATCGCCAGGTAGAAAACAGTTTTACCCAGCCGAACGCCGCAATGAACGTGCAGATGCTGGAGTGGGCGCTGGATGTCACAAAGGATTCGCAGGGTGATCTGCTGGAACTGTATTGTGGTAACGGCAACTTCTCGCTGGCATTGGCACGCAACTTCGAGCGCGTACTGGCCACCGAGATTGCCAAGCCTTCCGTTGCCGCAGCTCAGTACAACATTGCGGCCAACCAGATCGATAACGTACAAATTATCCGCATGGCGGCAGAGGATTTCACCCAGGCGATGAACGGCGCGCGTGAATTCAATCGGCTGAAAGGCATTGATTTAACTAGCTATAATTGCGAGACAATTTTTGTCGATCCACCGCGCAGCGGGCTGGACGATGATACCCTGAAAATGGTGCAAGCTTACCCACGCATTCTGTACATTTCCTGCAACCCGGAAACGCTGTGCGCCAATCTGGCAACACTGCAGGCCACTCACCAGATCAGCCGACTGGCGCTGTTCGATCAGTTCCCTTACACCCACCATATGGAATGCGGTGTGTTACTGGAACGTCGCTGAGAAGAGTTCTGGCGGGCTCAATACCCGCCATTTCATTGAAAATAAAGCTTATTGCTCAACAGAGTCACGTTTCTTCAATTGGACCCCAATCCAGAATACCAGCGCAACACAAACAATCGCTGGCAGGAAGTTAGAACCAATCTGCGGGTATTCTACCCGGACAATCGCGCTGTACCCCAGGATCCCCAACAAGAAACAGGCGGCAGCCAGCTTTGGCATGCCATCTGGCATTGGCCGAGCCAGGTAACGTTGATGCAGGCAATACACTGCCAGCACCAGCGCAATTAATGGGAAGACCGAAAACGGCACCACCGAGCTGAACAACGCGGCAAAGGAACCGTTTATCGACAGGCCAGCGATCAGGGCCAGCAGTAAAGTACCATTCTCACGACAGGATTTTTCCATTATTTTCACCTTGTTATACGCGGGATACAGATGCTTTTTCTTGTTCGCGACGATACCAGTAATAAGCCCCTTTGGAAATCATCCGCAATTGTAATACCAGGCGTTCCTCCAGCTTCCGGCGCTGTTCGATGTCAATATCCAGCGCTTCCGCACCTGCACTGAACACAATGGTCACCATCGCTTCGGCCTGCGCTTCGGTAAAGCTGCGCGGCATATGGTTTTCCAACTCAAGGTAATCCGCCAGTTCGGCAATAAAATGTTGGATTTCACGCGCTACCGCCGCACGAAACGCCGCAGAAGTCCCAGAGCGCTCGCGCAGCAGCAACCGGAACGCGTTTGGGTTGTTACCGATAAATTCCATAAATGTGGATACCGACGTGCGGATCACGCTGCCGCCCTTGGCAATGCGTTGGCGTGCCTGACGCATCAGTTGGCGCAGCATCAGGCCACTTTCGTCAACCATGGTGAGCCCGAGCTCATCCACGTCGCGGAAATGGCGGTAAAACGAAGTCGGGGCGATCCCCGCCTCCCGCGAGACTTCGCGCAGGCTCAGGCTGGCAAAACTACGTTCGGCACTGAGCTGGCTGAAAGCCGCTTCAATGAGGGAACGACGAGTCCGTTCTTTTTGTTGTGCTCTGACGCCTATATGCATATTCAGATCGATCCCATCCACTCAAGCTAACGCCGTAGAATCGGCAATATAGCAAATTTATTGCAACCGCATTTATACAAACGCGCTTTGTCACAGTTTCGGGCCGCACTAACGGTGTTTTGCCTCAAAAAGTCTAATGGTGATTGGGTGTACAGCGCTATTGATGTTAAGATCCCGTTGTAATTTTGTATAAGAACAGGTCTCTCCTACATGCAACAGCACTATCAATTTGACGCCATTGTCATTGGCTCGGGCCCTGGTGGTGAAGGTGCCGCCATGGGGCTGGTGAAACAAGGTGCCCGCGTCGCCGTGATTGAACGGTACAATAACGTGGGCGGCGGCTGCACTCATTGGGGCACCATCCCCTCAAAAGCCCTCCGCCACGCGGTCAGCCGCATCATCGAATTCAACCAGAACCCGCTTTACAATAACTCCCGCACACTCAGTGCCACTTTCCCTGACATTTTACGCCACGCCGACAACGTTATTAACCAGCAAACCCGCATGCGCCAAGGCTTTTATGAGCGCAACCAATGTAAACTGTTTGCCGGTGATGCCCGCTTTATCGACGCCAATACCGTCAGCGTTCGCTATCAAGACGGTACTCAGGACACAGTCCGCGCGGACAATATTGTGATCGCCTGCGGTTCGCGCCCTTATCGCCCGGCCAACGTTGATTTTAAACACCCGCGTATTTATGACAGTGACTCAATTCTCGAATTGAACCATGAACCCCGTCACGTGTTGATCTACGGTGCTGGGGTCATTGGCTGCGAATATGCGTCGATCTTCCGTGGTTTGAACGTCAAAGTGGATTTAATCAACACCCGTGATCGCCTGCTGGCGTTTCTCGATCAGGAAATGTCGGATTCACTGTCTTATCACTTCTGGAATAGCGGCGTGGTGATTCGCCATAACGAAGAGTTCGAGAAGATTGAAGGCACGGAAGATGGCGTGATTGTGCACCTCAAATCCGGCAAAAAAGTGAAGGCGGATTGCCTGTTGTACGCCAATGGCCGCACCGGCAACACCGATTCGCTGGGGCTGGAGAATGTCGGCCTGGAGGCTGACAGCCGTGGCCTGCTGAAGGTCAACAGCATGTACCAGACTGCAGTGGCCCATATTTACGCCGTGGGTGACGTGATTGGCTACCCAAGCCTGGCTTCAGCCGCCTACGATCAAGGCCGTATCGCCGCACAGGCCATTTCCTCTGGCTCAGCAGGCGGGCACCTGATCGATGATATCCCGACCGGCATTTACACCATACCGGAAATCAGCTCTGTCGGTAAAACCGAGCAGGAACTGACCGCGATGAAAGTGCCTTACGAGGTAGGCCGCGCCCAGTTCAAACACCTGGCTCGGGCGCAAATCGCCGGGATGAACGTCGGCAGCCTGAAGATCCTGTTCCACCGCGACACGCTGCAGATCCTGGGGATCCACTGCTTCGGTGAACGTGCGGCAGAGATCATTCACATTGGTCAGGCGATCATGGAGCAGAAAGGTGAAGGCAATACTATCGAGTATTTCGTGAATACCACCTTCAACTATCCGACCATGGCCGAAGCTTATCGGGTTGCTGCGCTGAACGGTTTAAACCGTCTATTTTAAGGCGCTGCCGAGGTAATCCTGCATATGTTCGCGGATCGCTTCGGCCAACTGCTCATAACGGCCACGCAGCGGGGAACCGGGGCGATACACCAATGCAATGGTGCGCTTCGGTTCCGGCTTATAGCAATCCAGATAGCACACGCCATCACGCTCCCGCTCATTGGGCACCGCCAAGGCTGGCAACAGTGTGATTCCGCTGCCCGCAGCCACCATATTGCGCAGTGTTTCCAAACTGGTCGCACGGAAGTGGGTATCTTCATCGGCACCAGCCTGGAAGCAGAAGCCCAACGCCTGATCGCGCAAGCAGTGGCCATCTTCCAGCATCAGCAGTTTTTCCCCGGCTAAATCCGGCATCGCCACGCGATCGCGCTGCGCCCAAGGGTGATCGGAATACACCGCCAGCTTCATCGACTCGTCAAATAACGGTACTTCGATAAAGGCTTCGGTTTCTTTCACTAATGCCAGAATCGCACAGTCCAGCTTACCGCTGTCGAGTTGCGCCAGCAGTTGGTGGGTTTGCGCCTCATGCAGATACATTTCCAGCTTGGGAAAAGTTTTATGCAGCGTTGGGATAATCTGCGGTAACAGATAAGGCCCTACAGTCGGGATCAGGCCGATGTGCAGCGGCCCGGACATGGCCTCGCCCTGCTGGCTGGCCATCTCCTTCAGGACTTTGACTTCACGCAGCACCGTACGGGCCTGCTCCACCAGCAATAAACCCGCCTGAGTGAATAACACTTTACGGCTGGTGCGTTCGAGCAGCATCACACCCAGTTCATCTTCCAGCTTGCGGATCTGCCCGCTTAATGTGGGCTGACTGACATGGCACGAATCAGCAGCCCGCCGGAAATGACGGTGCTCGGCCAAAGCGATCAGATACTCTAAATCACGAATATTCATTGTTTACCTCCTAGCCATGATAGCTCATGGCGATAGATAAGATAGCAATGAGTGATTAGAACTATCAAGCCCAAGCATGAATAATGTCTTCCAACAGAGTCAGACTGCACAAAACTCAAAAAAATATTTTTATTATTAAAGGGTTAATTCATGTTTACTAATCAAGAAGGCAAAAAAGTCCCTCAGGTTACTTTCCACACCCGCCAAAGCGACCAATGGATCGACGTCACCACCGACGACCTGTTTAAAGACAAAACCGTGATCCTGTTTTCTCTGCCGGGAGCATTCACTCCAACCTGTTCTTCCAGCCATCTGCCACGCTATAACGAACTGTTCAGCGTGTTCAAGCAGCACGGCGTTGACAGTATTCTGTGTGTTTCGGTCAACGACACCTTCGTAATGAACGCCTGGAAAGCAGATCAGCACGCTGAAAACATTACCTTTGTGCCAGACGGCAACGGTGAATTCACCAAAGGGATGAACATGCTGGTTGAGAAAGCCGATCTGGGTTTTGGCCCTCGTTCCTGGCGTTACTCTATGCTGGTACGCAACGGCGTAGTAGAAAAAATGTTCATCGAACCCAACAAGCCGGGCGATCCGTTTGAAGTGTCTGATGCCGATACCATGCTGAAATACTTGGCTCCAGCGTTCAAAGTGCAGGAATCCGTTTCCCTGTTCACCAAACCCGGCTGCCCATTCTGCACGAAAGCCAAACAAATGCTGCAAGAGCGTGGCATGCCGTACGAAGAGATCGTGTTGGGCCAAGATGCTACCACCGTCAGCCTGCGCGCTGTCAGTGGCCGCGCTACCGTGCCACAGGTGTTTATCGGTGGGCGTCACATTGGTGGCAGTGACGATCTGGAAGCTTTCCTGTCAGCCTAATAAGAAAAAATACCGGACGGGTTTCACACGGCACTCAACAATGTGCCGTGTGAAAATACGCTTATTAGGGAAACCATAGCGGAACGCTGCCAGCGTTGCCCAAGTGATTAACCCCGCATCCGAGTAAAAACCAAACCGGGCCGTTGCGCCCGGTTTTATGCGTAATACATTCCAGATTGCCTATCCCCCGGTTGCCGAAACCTTCTTTTACCGTCATTTTTATCCGCAGACAGCTTGAATGATACTATTAATGATACTATATTGAGAGCGTACGGATGAAAGAGCTTAGCGACATCATAGTCAGTCTTCGCCAACGGCAGACCAATATCAAATTTCATGAACTGGTAAAAATCTGCAACCGTTGGTTTGGAACCCCACGAATGAGTAGTGGTAGTCACAAGGTTTACAGCATGCCCTGGCCGGGGGATCCGCGAGTTAACATCCAACGTGCGGACAGCGGTATGGCAAAGGTTTATCAGGTCAAACAGGTGATAGCCGCCTTGAGCAGACTGGAGGAAGAAAATGGCAATACATGAACATTACACTTACCGGATCACTTGGTCAGCAGAAGACGGTGAATACGTCGGGCTATGTACTGAATTCCCTTCGTTGTCCTGGTTGGCATCAACACGCACCGGGGCACTGGATGGTATTGAGCAACTGGTGGCACAGGTGGTAACAGACATGCTCGCCAATGGCGAAACCCCACCGGAAGCGTTGGCAGAGAAAAATTTCAGTGGGAAGTTGGTATTGCGTCTGACACCAGAACAGCATCGGCGTTTAGCGATCAACGCTATAGAAGAAGGTGTCAGCCTGAACCGCTACCTGTGTGCCCGGCTGGCAGGATAGCCATACGGCATCAGTCAGGGCCGAGCAAGCTCGGCCCTGTTAAACATCATCACGCCAAACGTTTCTTTGCGTCACTAATCGCACTCGCGACCTGCTGCGGTGAAACACCACCTTTAGCAGCACGCTTGTCCAGGCAGGATTGCAGAGCCAGAACGGGATAGACATCATCACTAATCACAGCGCTGAATTGCTGCAAGTCGGCCAGTGGCAGATCTTCCAGCGGCTTGCCTTGGCGAATCGCCTCAACCACCGCTTCACCCACAATGTGGTGTGCTTCGCGGAACGGCACGCCTTTAGCCACCAGATAGTCGGCCAATTCGGTAGAGTTGGCATAGCCCTGTTGTGCCGCTTCCTGACAACGTGGGCGTTTCACCTGAATACCATCCAGCACCAGCGCCGCCATCTGCAGGCAGTCCATCCAGGTGTCGAGCGCATCAAACAGCCCTTCTTTATCTTCCTGCATGTCTTTGTTGTACGCCAGTGGCAACCCTTTCAGGGTCATCATCATGCCGGTCAGCGCACCCTGTACGCGCCCGCATTTACCACGGATCAGCTCCAGCGCATCTGGGTTTTTCTTCTGCGGCATCAGGGATGAACCTGAGGTCACGCGATCGGAAAGCTCAACAAATGCCGCTTCGCCGCTGTTGAAAAAGATCAGATCTTCAGCAAAGCGCGACAGGTGCACCATGCTGATAGCCGCGTTGGACAGCAGTTCCAGCACATGGTCGCGATCGGAAACACTATCCAGGCTGTTACGGGTCGCAGATGCAAAACCCAGCCAGCCAGCCAGTTGTTCACGATCGATCGGATAAGCCGTCCCTGCCAGCGCGCCGCTGCCAAGCGGGCTGACATCCAAACGCTTCAACGTATCCTGCAAACGGCTTTCGTCCCGCGCCAACATCTCCACATAAGCTAAACACCAGTGGGCGAAAGTGACCGGCTGCGCACGCTGCAAGTGGGTATAGCCCGGCATTACCGCATCCTGATTGGCTTCGGCGGTTTCTACCAGTGCCTGCTGTAATTGGATAATCGCCTGATGCAGTTCACTGACCTGGTGTTTGCACCACAGTTTCAGATCGGTTGCTACCTGATCGTTACGGCTACGACCGGTGTGCAGCTTTTTGCCCAAATCGCCGACTTTGTCGATCAGCTTCTGCTCTACCCAACTGTGAATATCTTCCGCGTCGCTTTTGACGATCGCCAGCGGATCGGCCTGAACCTCTGCCAGCAACGCGTTCAATGCCTGCTCAAGCTGCTGTTGCTCCGCCGCCGTCAGTACATTGACGGTCACCAGCGCTTTTGACCAGGCGATAGAGCCAACAATGTCCTGTTCCGCCAAGCGATAATCAAAGCGCAGAGAATCGTTTAATTGTTTGAACCGCTGATCCGCCGCCTGACTGAAGCGCCCGCCCCAAAGTGCCATAATCTTGCTCCTGAATAAATATGCGAAAGGGCGCAGCATGCTGCGCCCCTTAAATGACCCAAGGTTACTTTTTCTTCTCGTTCAGCGCACGAATACGGGAAGAGAGCGAGAACAAGCGGATAAAACCGCCCGCATGGTTGTGATCGTAAACTTCGTCTTCGCCGAAGGTCGCAAACTCTTCGGAATACAGGCTGTTGGCCGATTTTTTCTGAATCGCCGTTACCTGGCCTTTATACAGTTGCAGTACCACTTCACCGTTAACTTCTTCTGCCAGCGCTTGGGCCGAAGCCTGAATGGAACGACGCAGCGGTGCGAACCAGCGGCCATCGTACACCACGTAAGACATTTCCAGGCCCAGCTGCTCACGCCATTTGAAGCTGTCGCGATCCAGAACCAGTTGCTCAATACCACGCAACGCAGCCACCATGATGGTGCCCCCTGGGGTTTCGTAGCAGCCGCGGGATTTAATCCCCACCAGACGGTTTTCTACGATATCGATACGGCCAACGCCATGTTTGGCACCCAGCACGTTCAAGGTTTCCAGGCATTTATACGGGCTCATCGCTGCGCCGTTCACCGCGACTACACAACCTTTTTCCACGGTTACCGTCACATGTTCAGGCTGATCCGGTGCTTCCTGCGGGTCTACGGTCCATACCCAGCAGTCTTTGTTTGCAGCATTCCATGGGCTTTCCAGCACGCCGCCTTCGGTTGAGATATGCCAGGCGTTTTCATCACGGCTGTAGATTTTTTCCAGCGACGCAGTCGTCGGGATTTTACGCTCTTTCAGGTAATCCAGCAGCGCTTCACGGGAACGCAGGTTCCACTCACGCCATGGTGCAACCACTTTCAGATGCGGGGCCAACGCGGTATAGGTGGTTTCGAAACGTACCTGATCGTTGCCTTTACCGGTCGCACCGTGGCACAGCGCGTCTGCACCCACTTTCAGCGCCAGCTCAACCTGGGCCTTAGCGATAATCGGGCGCGCCATAGAAGTGCCCAGCAGGTAACTGCCCTCATACAACGCACCGGTCTGCAGCACTGGGTAAACGTAGTCACGAATGAACTCTTCACGCAGATCAACCACGTGACACTCAGAGGCACCGGATTGCAGAGCTTTCTGCTCAACGCCTTCCAGATCGCTGCGCTCCTGGCCGATATCCGCCACGAAGGCTACCACTTCGCAACCACCGTAGTTCTCTTTCAGCCATGGAATGATGGCCGAAGTATCCAAGCCGCCAGAGTACGCCAGAACGATTTTCTTGATGCCTTTGTTTTGCATTGTGTTATTCCTTTTTAATTCTAAATTTAAGCGAGGATCCGGGTGCCAAGCGACACACCATTAAACAGAGCAGGCAGCTTTTCGGCATTACGCCAGCTGGCGATATCTACCGGGCGGCCAAGAGTACGGGCCGCATCCAGTGCCGCATTCACCTTCACTACCATACCATCAGTAATGATGCCCTGAGCAATCAGTTGTTCTGCTTTTTGCGCCGTCATTTCCGCGATGCGCTGCCCTTTACCATCGAGAATGCCACTGACATCCGACAGCAGGATCAAATCTGCACCGAGGGTAGCAGCCAGCGCCGTGGCGGCCTGATCGGCGTTCACATTCATCAGTTGGCCTTCAGCGGTAATACCGATAGAACTGATCACCGGCAGATAGCCCGCCGCCAGCAGCGTATTGAGCAACACAGGCGAACCCGGCTGTGCATTGCCAACGTGGCCCAACGCTGGGTCGAGCTGCGTCACCGCAACGCTGCCGCCATCGGCCAGGCTCAGCCCAACCGCACTGATTTTATGTTTGACCGCCCACGCCAACAGCGTTTTGTTGGCAGTCCCGGCCAATGCACCGGTAATGATATCGATCTGATCGGCAGGCGTTACGCGCAAGCCGTTCTTCTTCACTACCGGCAGAGAAAGCTGCTTCATCAGCTCATCGACCACGCAACCACCACCGTGGACGATCACCAGCGGGCGCTGATGTTCCTGGCGATAAATATCCAGCGCACTAAACAAACGCTCCAGCGCTTCTTCACTGTCCAGTAACACACCGCCGAGTTTAATAATTAATGGGTTCATCGCTGCTTACTCACGATCGATTTAAATTAATGACTGGGTTTCTGGGAACCCAAAACGGATATTCAGGCACTGCACTGCCTGCGCAGCCGCACCTTTCAGCAAGTTGTCTTCCGCTGCTACGGCGATCAGATGCTCGCCCTGCACGGCAAAACCGATATCGCAGAACGGCAGGCCCACCACCGATTTCAGCGCTGGCACACCTTTATCGTACAGCCGTACCAGCGGTTTATCGTCGTAAGCCGCATGATAGGCCGCAGCCACATCCTGCGCGGTGACGCCCGTTTTCAGGCGGCAGGTGATAGTTTCCAGAATACCGCGCGGGAAGCTCCCCAAATGCGGCGTAAAGATCACCGGGATACCCAAGTGCGCGGTGATTTCAGGATGATGGCGATGGTTGAACAGGCCATAAGGCTGCAGGCTGACTTCGCAGAAACTGGTGGTGACGCTGGCTTTGCGCCCGGCACCGCTCACCCCGCTAACGGCGTTGATCACTGGCCATTGATCCAGATTCAGTAGTTGTTTGTCGATCAGCGGTTTTAACGTCAACTGCGCCGCCGTTGGGTAACAACCCGGCACGGCGATCAGTTGTGCTGCTTTAATTTTCTCACTTTGCCACTCGGCCAGCCCATAGACCGCTTTATCCAACCAGTCGGCATGCTGATGTTCAAAACCATAATATTGGCGGTAAAAATCGGTATCCTGTACGCGAAACGCACCTGAAAGATCGAATACCACACAACCTGCCGCCAAAAACTCTGGGGCGATGTCGTGGCTGACTTCATGTGCCGTGGCAAGGAACACCACGTCGATCCCTTTTGCCGCTTCGGCCACGTTCACCAACGGCTGCAACGGCAGATCGACAATGCCTTTTAACTGCGGATGCAGCTCGGAAAGTAATTTTCCTGCATCTGCACTTTGCGCTGAAACCGCTAAAGCGGTTATGTTCATGTGTGGGTGGCGATTCAGATAAGCCGTGAGCTCCGCTCCGGCGTAACCGCTGGCTCCAACAATCAGCGTATTCAACATGTGGCCTTTCACCTTTTTGGCTTAAAGTAGAGGCACTTGTGCCCCGATTGCAGGGCGTAGTCGCGTTGTTGCGCCGTTCACCCACGTGGTCGAGCGTTGATGTTTTTATCAACATCCTGGGGCAGAGTTCCCTTACGCTCCAGCTTAATGTATTTTTATTCAAAATAAATGCATGAATATTGATACTATCCTAACCAAAGGCTGTCAACAGTGAAGATGAAATTACCTCCATTTATTGAGCTGTACCGCGCGTTGATCGCAACAAATTCAATCAGCGCCACCGATGGTGCTCTCGATCAGAGTAATGAAACATTAATCAACTTGCTGGCCAGCTGGTTCAGCGATTTAGGCTTCCGTGTCGACGTCCAACCGGTGCCCGACACGCGCAATAAATTTAACCTGCTGGCAAGCATCGGCAGTGGCAGTGGTGGCCTGCTGCTGGCGGGCCACACCGACACCGTGCCTTACGATGAAGGCCGCTGGACACGTGATCCTTTCACCCTGACCGAGCACGACAACAAACTGTACGGGCTGGGTACCGCCGACATGAAAGGCTTCTTTGCCTTTATTCTGGACACGGTACGGGATATTGACGCCAGCAAACTGACCAAACCGCTGTACATCCTGGCTACCGCAGACGAAGAAACGACCATGGCTGGGGCACGTTACTTCGCCGCTTCCAGCCAAATCCGCCCAGACTTTGCCATTATCGGTGAACCAACGTCACTGAAACCGGTACGTGCGCACAAAGGCCATATCTCCAACGCCATCCGCATCGTTGGCCAATCAGGCCACTCGAGCGATCCGGCACGCGGTGTCAACGCCATCGATCTGATGCATGAATCCATCGGGCATTTGATGGAGCTGCGCAAAACGCTGCAAGAGCGTTACAACAACCCGGCGTTTGCGGTGCCTTATCCCACCATGAACTTCGGCCATATCAGCGGGGGCGACGCCGCCAACCGTATTTGTGCCTGTTGTGAGTTGCATATGGATATCCGCCCGCTGCCGGGCATGACGTTGGATAACATCAACGAACTGCTGCACGACGCGCTGGCACCGGTAAGCCAACGTTGGCCGGGGCGTTTGTCGATTGATGAGCTGCATCCGCCGATCCCCGGCTACGAGTGCCCAACCGATCACCATATGGTGGCAGTGATTGAGCAACTGCTGGGTTCACGTACCGAAGTGGTCAACTACTGCACCGAAGCACCGTTCGTGCAGGAAGTATGCCCAACGCTGGTGCTGGGGCCGGGTTCGATCAACCAGGCACACCAGCCGGATGAATATCTCGACACCGCGTTTATCGAACCCACACGCCAGTTGCTGGGGCAACTCGTCGATCACTTCTGCCGCTAATAAAGCCAAAGGGCGGTCAGTTGCTGTCGCCCTCTGCTTTAACGCGCAGAAAGTTAAGCCGATAAGCCAGACTGATAACCAGCGGCCCGTAATTAAATTTCAGAAAATGCGCCGATTTTGATGTTTTTTTGCTAAAAATAGTGTCAATTAGCAATTGGGCAGCAACGTAGTGAGATAAAACCGGTAGTCTTTACCTAACACGTGAAACTTACTTACAAGATGAAAATCAGGTACCCACAGATTTCAAGTTGTGGTTAACAACACCGCAGCTTTGATAACCAGGGGTATACAGAGAATTGGGCCAGGGGTTATATGAACGAACAATATTCGGCAATGCGAAGTAATGTCAGTATGCTCGGCAAATTGCTCGGCGACACCATCAAAGAAGCGCTGGGCGAGCATATTCTCGATCGCGTTGAAACTATCCGTAAGCTTTCCAAATCTTCACGTGCTGGCAATGAAGCACATCGTCAAGAACTGCTGTCTACGTTGCAGAACCTGTCCAATGACGAGTTGCTGCCGGTCGCGCGCGCCTTCAGCCAGTTCCTTAATCTGACCAACGTGGCCGAGCAGTATCACAGCATTTCGCCACATGGCGAAGCCGCAAGCAATCCAGAAGCTTTGGCCCAGTTGTTCACTCGCCTGAAAGACAAACAGCTCAGCACTAAAGAGCTGCAAAACGCGGTGGACGAGCTTTCTATTGAGCTGGTACTGACCGCACACCCAACGGAAATCACTCGCCGCACCCTGATCCATAAACTGGTTGAGGTGAATACCTGCCTCAGCCAGCTCGACCATAACGATCTGGCCGACTACGAGCGCAATAAAATCATGCGCCGTTTGCGCCAACTCGTCGCGCAATCCTGGCATACCGACGAAATGCGCAAAAATCGCCCATCGCCGGTCGACGAAGCCAAATGGGGCTTTGCGGTGGTGGAAAACAGCCTGTGGGAAGGTGTGCCAGCCTTTCTGCGCGAATTTAACGAGCAGTTGGAAAACTCCATCGATTACCGCCTGCCGGTAGAGGCCGTGCCAATTCGCTTTACCTCCTGGATGGGCGGCGATCGCGATGGCAACCCAAACGTCACGGCAGAAATCACCCGTCACGTGCTGTTGTTAAGCCGCTGGAAAGCCTGCGATCTGTTCATCCGCGACGTTCAGGTACTGGTTTCCGAACTGTCGATGACTGAATGTACCCCGGAACTGCGTGAACTGGCCGGTGGGGCCGACGTACAGGAGCCGTACCGTGAGTTGATGAAACGCCTGCGCAGCCAACTGATGAGCTCCCAGGCCTATCTGGAAGGGCGGCTGAAAGGTGAACGCGTGCTGCGCCCACAGGATCTGCTGGTGAACAACGAGCAGCTTTGGGAACCACTGTACGCCTGTTATCAATCGCTGGTAGCCTGCGGCATGGGGATTATCGCCAACGGCCAGTTGCTGGATACGCTGCGCCGGGTGCGCTGCTTCGGCGTGCCGCTGGTGCGCATCGACGTGCGCCAGGAAAGCACCCGCCATACCGAAGCCATCGCTGAACTGACCCGCTACCTCGGGTTAGGGGATTATGAAAGCTGGTCTGAGGCCGACAAACAGGCATTCCTGATCCGCGAACTGAACTCCAAGCGCCCGCTGGTGCCGCTGAAGTGGGAACCCAGTGCCGAAACGCAGGAAGTGCTGGAAACCTGCCGCGTAGTCGCAGAAGCACCACAAGGTTCGATTGCCGCCTATGTGATCTCCATGGCACGCACGCCGTCCGACGTGCTGGCGGTGCATTTGCTGCTGAAAGAAGCCGGTTGCCCCTTCGCGCTGCCGGTAGCTCCATTGTTCGAAACCCTCGACGACCTGAACAATGCCGATGATGTGATGACCCAGTTGCTGAATATCGACTGGTATCGCGGCTTTATTCAGGGCAAGCAGATGGTGATGATCGGCTATTCCGACTCGGCGAAAGACGCGGGCGTGATGGCAGCCTCCTGGGCACAATACCGCGCGCAGGACGCGCTGATCAAAACCTGTGAAAAAGCCGGGGTGGCGCTGACGCTGTTCCATGGCCGTGGCGGTTCGATTGGCCGTGGTGGTGCGCCAGCTCAGGCCGCTCTGTTATCACAACCACCGGGCAGCCTGAAAGGCGGCCTGCGTGTCACCGAGCAGGGCGAGATGATCCGCTTCAAGTTCGGCCTGCCAGAAGTCACCATCAGCAGTCTGGCGCTCTACACCAGTGCGGTGCTGGAAGCCAACCTGTTGCCACCGCCGGAGCCGAAAAAAGAGTGGCGTTCGCTGATGGATGAGTTGTCCGAAACCTCGTGCAAAATGTATCGCGGTTACGTGCGTGAAAACCCGGACTTCGTACCCTATTTCCGTGCCGCAACGCCGGAGCAGGAACTGGCTAAACTGCCGTTAGGTTCACGCCCGGCCAAGCGTCGCCCGAACGGCGGTGTAGAAAGCCTGCGTGCCATCCCGTGGATCTTCGCCTGGACGCAGAACCGCCTGATGCTGCCCGCCTGGTTGGGTGCCGGTGCAGGCTTGCAGGAGGCGGTGAAGGCGGGTAAGCAAGACCAGCTGGAAGCCATGTGCCGCAACTGGCCGTTCTTCTCGACCCGTATCGCGATGCTGGAAATGGTGTTTTCCAAAACCGATCTGTGGCTGGCGGAATACTACGATCAGCGCCTAGTGGATAAATCACTGTGGCCATTGGGTAAACAGCTTCGCGATCAGTTGGAAAGCGATATCAAAGTGGTGCTGACCATTGCCAACGACGATAACCTGATGGCAGATCTGCCATGGATTGCCGAATCCATCGCGTTGCGTAACGTTTACACCGATCCGCTCAACGTTCTGCAAGCCGAACTGCTACACCGCTTACGCCAGCAAGAGCAACCGGATGCACGGGTTGAACAGGCGCTGATGGTGACCATTGCGGGTGTCGCCGCCGGGATGCGTAATACCGGCTAGTTATGCCCTCGGTAAATAGAAAGCACTGCGATTTGCGGTGCTTTTTTATTTGCAGCACAATAAATATCCTCCGGCATAGCCGGAGGTTTTTCATATGCGCCTGTAAGGCTCTCTTACCTGCCGCGCCCTAACAGGCGCATGACTACCTCACATTTGCATTACTTCTGTTACTTACTGCCCGTAAACGGGCTACATCAATGTAAGGGCGACTGTAGTTACCACCACATCTTTCTATACACATATCTTCCTTAGCGCATATGACAGTTTCCTTTGTACTTACCCCCCAAGACACTGAATAAGTAACGTGTGGGTACTTCTCTCATTCATCGGGTATGCGCTAAGCCTTTCTCAGCAACTATTAGCGGTTTACCTATCTCCAGAGGTGCTTTGTTGCTACCTGACCACAAGCGTTACTGGCCATTAAAAGAGCCGACTCAAAGCTGGAAGCTTGACGGAACCCCCAGCCTAGCTGGGGGTTTTCTGAATACAAAAAAAGCGCAGTGATTACACCGCGCTCTTTTCAACACCACCAAGAGATCAGGCGACTGCCGGGCGAACCCCCAACGTATGGCAGATGGCATAGCTCATTTCCGCACGATTCAGCGTATAGAAATGGAAATCCTTCACCCCTTCGCGGCTGAGGATCCTCACCATATCCATGGCGATATTAGCCCCCACCATTTTGCGGGTTTCCGGATCGTCGTCCAGCCCGGCAAACATGTTGGTCATCCAGCTTGGCACCCGCACATTAGTCATGGTGGCAAAACGTTGCAACTGTTTGAAATTGGAAACCGGCAAGATCCCCGGCACGATTTCTACATCAATACCGGTCGCCACACAGCGATCGCGGAAGCGCAGGTAACTTTCCACATCGAAGAAGAACTGGGTAATGGCACGGTTAGCACCGGCATCGATTTTACGCTTCAGGTTGATCAAGTCGGCCTGGGCGCTTTTGGCTTCTGGGTGTACTTCCGGGTAGGCCGCCACAGAGATATCAAAATCACCAACGTCTTTCAGCAACGTCACCAGGTCGGCGGCATACATTTCCGGCTTGCCGCTGCCCGGAGGCAGATCGCCACGCAGGGCAACGATGTGGCGAATACCGCTGTTCCAGTAATCGGCCGCAATATCCCGCAACTGTGCCGGAGTGGCGTCGATACAGGTCAGGTGCGGTGCGGCATCCAGGCCGGTACGTTCTTTAATACCTTTGATGATGCTATGGGTGCGATCGCGCTCACCAGAATTAGCACCATAGGTCACAGAGACAAATTTAGGTTTAAGGCTGCTCAGACGATCGATCGACTGCCACAGGGTATCTTCCATCTCGCTGGTACGCGGCGGGAAAAACTCGAACGATACATTAATCTGGCCAGTTAACTCCGCCAGATTCTGATTCAGCGCTTCCCGCTGGTTTGCGTGAAAAAAACTCATACCCTGTCCGCCTCTTATCGATCACTATTTTATTTTCGTAAGCGTCTATACGTTTAGACGTCTAGATAGAAAATGCCGTATGTGCTCCCAAGAGTCAACAGGAAACTGAGGGTAATACCATGAGGAATCCTCACACAACATGAAAGAACTTCATGATCGTGTCGACGAGGATCGGAACCGGGCACCTTCCATAGCACCCGTCGGAGGATTAAAGCAGCTGTGCCAGGCGGTTAAGATCAGACTGGATCGCCCCAGCGGTCACATCACGCCCCGCCCCTGGCCCACGAATCACCAGCGGATTATCGCGATACCAGCGGCTTTCAATGGCAAAGACGTTGTCGCACGGCAACAGCGAAGCCAGTGGATGTTCTGGGCGCACGGCTTCTACGCCAACCCGAGCTTTACCATTAGCATCAAAACGCGCCACATGCCGCAGCACCAATCCCATTTCGCTGGCGGCTTCAAAGCGCTGCAGCATTTGCTGGTTCAGCGCATCGCCGTTTTCGAAGAACTGATCGATGGAACCTTGCTCCGCCCCGGCAGGCACCAGCGATTCCACACGCACCTGATTCGGCTCGATGTCGTAACCCGCTTCACGCGCCAGAATCACCAGTTTGCGCATAACGTCTTGCCCGGAGAGATCGACACGCGGATCCGGCTCCGTCAAACCCTGCTGCCACGCCTGATCCACCAGTTCAGTGAACGGCACCGTGCCGTCAAACTGCAGGAACAGCCAGGAGAGCGTCCCGGAGAAAATACCGCTGATCGCCAGGATGCTGTCGCCGCTGTCGCGCAGATCGCGCACGGTGTGGTTCACTGGCAAACCAGCCCCAACGGTGGCGTTATACAGCCAGTGGCTGCCGGTTTTAGCAAAAGCGTCACGAATCTGGCGATAATTACCACTACCTGATGCCCCCGCCAACTTATTGGCGCTGATAACGTGGAAACCGTAGCTGGCAAAATCCAGATACTGTTCTGCCATGTTTTCGCTGGCGGTAACGTCGAGCACCACCAGATCGTCAAACGGATGAGCACGCATCCACAGGAACAGCGACTCTTCATCCAGTTCCTGGGCTTCCTCTTCAAAAAACGCCAGCGCACGGCTGGTATCGAGCCCCTCGTAGTTCAACAGGCTGCGGCGGCTATCCACCACCCCGGCCAAGGTGAATTCAAAACCGCTACGTGCCGAGAGGTTTTTCTGCTCACGGGCAAACAGTTCCAGCCAGCGTGAACCAATGTTGCCCTTGCCAAACAGCACTAGGCCGATGCGTTTCTCTGCACGGAATAACGTTTGGTGCAGCCCCTGAATCAGCAGGCCAGTCGGCCCCTGACGCAACACCGCCACCAGGCTGATGCCATCTTCTGCCTGCCAGATGAACTCTACCGGCTGATCGTTCAACTGCTGGTAAAAACGGTGGCTGTGCAACGGATTCTTGCATACACCGGCACCGACCAGCGCCACCAGCGCCAGCCCTTCGCGCAGTTGCAGTTCACCCGGCAATACGGCCTGTTGCAGAATGCGCAACACGCTGTTCACCACTTCGGAGGTGTAACACAGTTGAATCAGGTTACGATCTGGATGAACGCCCACCGCCAGCGGTTTAATCTGTGCACGCTTCAACACCAGTTCCAGCTCTTTCTGCGCCAGTTTGAAGTCATGCCGTGACGCCACGCTGAATTCAATTAGGCAAACATCATCATGGCTGGTCACAATTTTGGCACCGGTACCCGAAGCCAGTACGCGTTCGATGCGCGTCGAGCCCTGCTCCGGTTGGTAGCTGCAACGCAGTTGCAGATCGATGTCACTGCCGGAAACCGGCTGCAATGTGCGAGTATGCAATACCGGTGCCGCCAGCCGTGCCAGCTCACTGGCTTCATCCAAGCGCAGCAGCGGCAGCAGACAAGCATCTTTCACCTTACGCGGATCGGCACTGTAGACCCCAGCCACGTCGCTCCAGATGGTGACACGCGCCACACCCGCCAAGGCACCAATCTGCGTAGCGGAATAGTCACTGCCGTTACGCCCGAGCAGTACGGTTTCACCGCTATCGTTGCGCGAAATAAAACCGGTCACCACCAAGCGTTTGCCCGGATGTTGCGCCAGCAACTGCTGCAATAATGGATAGGAACGGCCTTCGTCCACCTGGGGTTGTGCCACCCGTTCGGCACGCAAGAAATCGCGCGCATCGAGCCAAGCGGCCTGCATATCCTGCTTGTTCAGTACCGCAGCCATCAGGCGCGCCGACCAGATTTCACCGTGGCCCACCACTTCGGCGTACACTGCATCATCGACTTTGCCGTCCAGCAAGGCCGCCAAACGCTCAAGATCGTGAATGAATTCGGCAATCAGCGGTTCAGCCGTCTCCGGTGGCAATAAGCCAGAAATCAATTCGCTGTGATAACGGCGCAGCGTTTGCTGCACCTGGTATGCGGAAAGGCGATCGCTCTGGCTCAGCTTCAACCAGCTAATCAGTTGGTTAGTGGTACTCCCCGCCGCCGAAACCACCATCATGTCACCCGGCTGGCTGTACTCGGCCATGATCCCGGCCACCCGCTGATAACACTTCACATCAGCCAAGCTGCTACCACCAAATTTGTGCAGTTGACGCCCGTTTACTGCCCCTGCTACCGCAATTGCATTCATGCTTACCTCGTTGCCGCCGCCTGGAAGGCTTGTTCCAGATCGGCAATCAAATCATCACAGTCTTCAATACCCACAGAAATACGCAACAGACTTTCGGAAATCCCGGCTGCAGTGCGAGCTTCTGGCGCCATACCGGCGTGAGTCATGGTCGCCGCATGCGAGATCAGGCTTTCTACGCCACCCAATGATTCCGCCAGCGTAAACAGTTGCAAAGCCGAGAGGAAACGCCGCAACAGCGCTTCGTCACCGTCCAGTTCAAAGCTGAGCATGGCACCAAACCCGCGCTGCTGACGGCATGCAATCTCATGGCCTGGGTTTTCTGGCAGAGAAGGATGATACAGCTTTTTGACCAAGGGTTGCTGCTGTAAATAGCTGACAATCGCACCAGCGTTGTGCTGTGCCGCCTTGATGCGCGGTGACAAGGTACGGATGCCGCGCAGCAGCAGATAGCTGTCGAATGCTCCCCCGGTGACACCAATGTTATTCGCCCACCACGCCAGTTCTACCGCTAGCTCAGGATCCTTGGCGATCACCGTACCGGCCACCACATCAGAATGGCCATTGAGGTATTTGGTGCAGGAATGCACCACCAGATCGGCACCCAGCGCCAGTGGCTGTTGCAAGGCTGGGCTGAGGAAGGTGTTATCCACCACCGTGAGCGCCCCCACCTCGTGCGCGGCATTGCAGATTGCCGCAATATCGACCACGCGCAATAGCGGATTGCTCGGGCTTTCGATCAGCACCAGCTTCGGTTTTTGCGCCAACGCCTGTTGCAGCGCGGCCTCATTCCCCTGATCGACAAACAGCACGCGATAGGCACCACGCTTGCTCAGGCTGTCGAACAGGCGATAACTGCCGCCATAACAGTCGTGCGGAGCCACTAACAAGTCGCCCGGCTTCAGCAGCACGGTGGTCACCAGATGGATCGCCGACATCCCGCTGCTGGTCATCACTGCACCAGCACCGCCCTCAAGCTCCGCCAGCGCACGTTGCACCACATCACGTGTCGGGTTACCACGGCGGGAATAATCATGGGCGCGGGGCTGATTGAAGTCGATGAAGTTATAAGTGCTCGAAAGGTGGATTGGCGGGACGACACAACCGTACTGTTCGTCATTATTCAGACCGCTACGCACGGCAATGGTGGCTGGTTTACGCGTCATAGGGTGGCTCTGCTCTCGGAAAGTGGGTAAATGAAGCCTAAAGATTACCCGCAGCAAAAATAGACGTCAATACATCTGGACATCTAAACTTCTTTGCGTATAGATTGAGCAAAGAACCAATACCCGCTAAAATTGTAGCGGTTTGTTATGACGATAAGATGTTAATGCAAAAATGCTGGCATAAGGTCTGCTAAGAGTCGCAATTCGGTGAATCTTATCGCGCAAAATTGACATTTATTAGTGAGAACCGTGAAGATCGGGCATAATTGGCCGGTTTCTAGAATGTAGTAATTTTTCTGACAAATTTTAAGGTGTCCCATGGCTGAGTGGAACGGCGAGTATGTCAGCCCTTACGCTGAACACGGTAAAAAAAGCGAGCAAGTAAAGAAAATCACGGTGTCCATTCCGCTGAAGGTCCTGAAGATCCTCACTGATGAACGGACCCGCCGCCAGGTGAACAACCTGCGCCACGCAACCAACAGCGAATTGCTGTGCGAAGCATTCCTGCACGCTTTTACTGGCCAGCCGCTGCCGAACGATGACGATCTGCGCAAAGAACGCAGCGATGAAATCCCTGAAGCCGCGAAAGTGCTGATGCGTGAATTGGGTGTGGATCCCGATACCTGGGATTACTGATCCCGGCTGGCAGATGACAGAAACGAAAAAGGCGCCAGCGGCGCCTTTTTCATCTGACAGACAGTAAGAAAACTTATTTCTTAACGCCTGGCACGCTGAAACGCTTGTTAAAGCGGTCAACGCGGCCACCGGTAGCAACATCACGCTGCTTGCCAGTGTAGAACGGGTGGCATGCGCCACAAACGTCCAGGTTCAGATCGTGACCCACGGTTGAGCGGATTTTGATCACGTTACCGCAAGAGCAGTTAGCAGTAACTTCTTCGTATTTTGGGTGGATACCTTGTTTCATGGGAAACCTCTGTTAAGGCCGTGTCGCTATCCAGCCCTGTTTCGCCAGACACCACACGTGATTGATAAATTTTGATACGGAATTATATCAAAGGCGGCAAATTATACAGGATTAAATGCACCGCGCAAACGGATCTGCACATTTATGCTCACCTTCCTGCAACTCGAATTATTTAGGGGATAGCGGACTGCGGTGTAAACTAGCCCACACTTTTTTCTACTTGGATCGCCACATGCTCGTTGTACAGGTCGCTTTACCGGTCCCCCTTGCCCGCACCTTTGATTATCTGCTGCCAGAAGGCGTGCAGGCGGTGACTGGCGCACGCGTGGGTGTGCCCTGGGGTAAGCAACGGGCGATCGGAATTGTGGTCGGTTGCAGCGAAACCAGCGAACTGCCGCTGGAAAAACTCAAACCCATCGACAACCTGTTGGATAACGGTTCCCTGTTCTCCCCCAGCCTGTGGCGCATCCTGCTGTGGGCCGTTGAATACTACCATTACCCGATAGGCGAAGTGCTGTTCCACGCCCTGCCAGTCTTGCTGCGCCAGGGTAAACCGGCAGAGGCCGCGCCGCTGTGGCAATGGTTTGCCACTGAACAAGGGCGGGCCACGCCTCCGCAAAGCCTCAAACGCGCCCCCAAACAACAGCAGGCACTGGCGGCACTGTTGCAACGCCCGGTCTATCGCCATCAGGTCAGCGAACTGGAATTAACCGAAAGCGCACTACAGGCATTGCGCGCTAAAGGGTTGGCCGATCTCCGAGCCCAGGCTTTGGCAACGCAGGATTGGCGACCCGGCTTCGAAGTCCTCGGTGAGCGGTTACGCCTCAATACCGAACAGGCCACTGCCGTGGGTGCCATCCGCAGTGAAGACGAGCATTTCGCTGCCTGGCTGTTGGCTGGGGTAACCGGTTCCGGCAAGACCGAAGTTTATCTCAGCGTGCTGGAAAATATTCTGGCCAAAGGCAGGCAGGCACTGGTACTGGTGCCGGAAATCGGCCTGACGCCACAGACCATCGCCCGTTTCCGCGAACGATTTAACGCTCCGGTGGACGTGCTGCATTCCGGTTTGAACGACAGTGAACGGCTGGCTGTTTGGCTGCGTGCTCGCAGCGGTGAAACCGCCATTGTGATCGGCACCCGTTCGGCGCTATTCACCCCATTTTCGCGTCTTGGTGTCATCATTATCGATGAAGAACACGACAGTTCCTATAAGCAACAGGAAGGTTGGCGCTATCATGCGCGCGATCTGGCGGTGTTCCGAGCTCACGCCGAAGACATCCCGATGGTGATGGGATCTGCCACCCCGGCCCTGGAAACACTGCATAACGTGCAGTTGGGCAAGTATCGCCAGCTTAAACTGACTCAGCGCGCAGGTAATGCCAAACCAGCGAATCAACATCTGATCGACTTGAAGGGCTTGCCACTGAAAGTGGGGCTGTCGCAACCGTTGCTGAAAAGCATGCAACACCACTTGAAAAACGGTAATCAAGTGATGCTGTTCCTCAACCGCCGTGGTTATGCACCTGCGTTGTTATGCCATGAATGCGGCTGGATCGCCGAGTGCCAGCGCTGTGATCACTACTACACCCTGCACCAGAATCATCGCCAGTTGCGCTGCCACCACTGCGACAGCCAGCGCCCGGTGCCGCACCAGTGCCCACAGTGCGGTTCCACACATCTGGTCTCGGTCGGCGTGGGTACCGAACAACTGGAGAATGAGCTGGCACCGCTGTTCCCAGAAACAGCAATTACCCGTATCGATCGCGATACCACCAGCCGCAAAGGCTCGCTGGAACAACATCTGGCCGATATTCATCGCGGTGGCCCGCGTATTCTGATCGGCACTCAAATGCTGGCAAAAGGCCACCACTTCCCTGATGTGACATTGGTTGCACTGTTGGATGTCGATGGTGCTCTGTTCTCCGCCGACTTCCGTTCTGCCGAGCGCTTCGCCCAGCTATACACTCAGGTTTCTGGCCGAGCCGGGCGGGCGGGCAAACAGGGTGAAGTGCTGCTGCAAACCCACCATCCTGAACACCCCCTGCTGCAGATCCTGTTGCAACAGGGCTATGACGCCTTTGCCAAACAGACGCTGGCGGAGCGCAACAGCGTATTCCTGCCGCCGTATACCAGCCACATCATTGTGCGCTCTGAAGATCACGATAATCAGCAGGCACCGCTGTTCTTGCAGCAACTGCGCAATCTGCTGGAGGCCAGCCCGTTAAAAGATGATTCGTTATGGATCATGGGGCCGGTTCCGGCATTACAATCGAAGCGCGGTGGCCGTTTCCGTTGGCAATTGCTGTTGCAACATCCTTCCCGACGTTTGCTGCAACATCTGATGAAAACCACCTTGCCACTGATCGGCACCTTGCCACAGGCCCGTAAAGTGAAATGGGTGCTGGACGTCGATCCGATCGACAGTTGAACCCGGAGCAATCTGATTCAGCGCCTGGAGAACAAACGTTTACCCTTGAATTTGCGAGCGAACGCGAAAAACCCCTCCTAACTCACACTTTTTATGAAATTTAGGTAACAAAAGGCGGGCGTAATCTGTTTAGAATATCTGTGCGGACGTTTTGTCCCCCCAGCAGCATGTAGAAAAACGTTAAACGTGGATGGCGCTAACAATAATAAC
Organism: Serratia sp. Ag1; assembly: GCF_000743355.1. GTDB lineage: Bacteria > Pseudomonadota > Gammaproteobacteria > Enterobacterales > Enterobacteriaceae > Chania. The sequence continues at coordinate 14,102 of NZ_JQEI01000010.1, read as the reverse complement.
ACCACCGCACGCCAGAATATGAGCACACCCAGTTGTCGCGTTGGCATGTGGCTAACGCAAGGAGAAAGGCGTTGGAACACAAGAAAGAACTATCCATGGCCACCATGAAGGACGTTGCTGAAATGGCCGGCGTTTCAACAGCCACCGTGTCACGTGCGCTGATGAATCCGGAAAAGGTATCAACACCAACGCGCCAGAAAGTAGAACAGGCCGTGCTGGCCGTAGGTTATTCCCCTCATGCCCTCACACGTAATATCAAGCGCAACGAATCCCGCACCATCCTGGTGATCGTCCCTGATATCTGCGATCCATTTTTTGCCGATGTGATCCAGGGGATCGAGCAAACGGCAGCGCAACAGGGTTATCTGGTGCTGATCGGCGACTGTGCGCAACAGAACCAGCAGGAACGCACTTTCGTTAACCTGATTATCACCAAACAAATCGACGGTATGTTGCTGCTCGGTTCCAACCTGCCGTTCGACGCCAGCAAAGAAGAGCAACGCAACCTGCCACCGATGGTGATGGCCAACGAATTTGCGCCCGAACTGGAGCTGCCAACGGTTCATATCGATAACCTGACCGCCGCCTTCGAAGCCGTACACTATCTGCACCAGCTCGGCCACAAACAAATCGCCTGCATCGCTGGGCCGGAACACATGCCGCTGAGCCATTATCGGCTTCAGGGCTATATCCAAGCACTGCGCCGCAACGGCATTCACGTTGAAAGCAGTTATATTACCCGGGGCGATTTCACCTACGAATCCGGTGCTCAGGCGTTGAAATCACTGATGGCGCTGCCAAAACCACCTACCGCCATCTTTTGCCACAACGACATTATGGCAATTGGCGTGCTGTTTCAGGCCAAAAAGCTGGGGTTGCGGGTACCGCAAGATCTCTCGGTCGTCGGCTTTGACGATATCAAACTGGCACAGTATTGTGATCCACCGTTAACCACGGTGGCCCAACCGCGCTTCCAGATCGGCCAACAGGCGATGTTACTGCTGCTGGAGCAATTGCATGGGCAAACGGTGAACAGCGGATCGCGGCTTTTGGACAGCGAATTGATTATCCGCGACAGCACTGCGGCCCCGAAACGCTAGTCAAACATTTTTGGGTTAAGTAACATGGCGGACCCAAAGCCTATCAAATAGGCGTAATTATTGTTGTGGCCATTGCTGCCGAACGGCAAGGATGGCCAATAAAACAGCCTGGAAGCTAGGCTTTAACCTCATCAGGACACAGCGGAATTCTAGTGGCACAGAGAGACTATGTAAGCCGCGGGCGCTCAGGGGCAGCGCGGCGCAAGACCCCCAGCCGTAAACGCAGCTCTCCGAAGGTATCCAAAACCGTGGTGGCGCTCGCTGCCGCCCTGGTGATTGTCTTTATCGGCGGCCTCTACTTCATCACGCATAACAAGCCAAGCGATGCGCCGCTACTGCCTGCACACAGTAATCGTCCAGGTAACGGCCTGCCGCCGAAGCCGGAAGAGCGTTGGCGCTATATCAAAGAGTTGGAAAACCGTCAGATTGGTGTGCAATCACCGACCGAGCCTACGGCTGGCGGTGAGATTAACTCCAAAACCCAATTGACCGACGAACAGCGCCAATTGCTGGAACAGATGCAGGCCGACATGCAACAACGCCCGACGCAGTTGTCTGAAGTGCCTTATAACGATCGCAGCACTGGCCGCCAACAGCAACAGATGCCGCAACAGCAAATCACGCCGCAGATGCAGCAGCAGCCAATACAACAGCAGCAGGTGAACTCGCCACGCAATCCGTTCAACAACGGTGCGGCACCGGTACAGCAACAGCAGGTGCAACAGCCGAAGCCGCAAACGGTCACACCGCCGGTACCAACCCGGCAGCCGGAACCGAAGCCTAAACCGGAAGTGAAGCCTGAAGTTAAAACAGAAACGGCCAAACAGGAAACCAAGCCCGAGCAGAAACAGAAGTGGATGGTGCAATGTGGTTCGTTCCGTGCCACCGACCAGGCCGAATCCGTACGAGCGCAGTTGGCATTTGAAGGCATCGAAAGCCGCATAACCTCAGGTGGCGGCTGGAACCGCGTGATGCTTGGCCCATACAGCACCCGAGCAGCAGCCGACAAAGCCCTGGCCCGCCTGAAGAGCTCCGGTATGGCAAGTTGCATTCCCCTCGCCGTTGGGGGTTGAAAAGCGTCACTGCTCCCCCAACTATACTCTCAATATGTGCCCCGTTGTTTCTGCGCCAGCAGAGACAACGGGGTCTTCTTTCCGTCTGCAACGAGGATCTGCTCGTGACAACAATTGTAAGCGTACGCCGCAACGGCCAGGTAGTGATCGGTGGCGATGGCCAGGCCACACTGGGCAATACGGTCATGAAGGGCAACGTCAAAAAAGTCCGTCGCCTGTATAACGACAAAGTGATTGCCGGTTTTGCTGGTGGCACTGCTGACGCCTTCACGCTGTTCGAACTGTTCGAGCGCAAACTGGAGATGCACCAGGGCCATCTGGTGAAAGCCGCCGTGGAACTGGCGAAAGACTGGCGTACCGATCGTATGCTGCGCAAACTCGAAGCGCTGCTGGCGGTAGCTGATGAAAACGCCTCGCTGATCATCACCGGTAACGGCGACGTGGTGCAGCCAGAAAATGATTTGATCGCCATCGGCTCAGGCGGCCCTTATGCCCAGTCGGCGGCCCGCGCGCTGTTGGAAAATACCGAGCTGAGCGCCCGTGAAATCGTTGAGAAATCCCTCAGCATCGCGGGTGACATCTGTATTTACACCAACCATTTCCACACCATTGAAGAATTGCCTTCCAAAGCGTAAGGATCGAATACCATGTCTGAAATGACTCCGCGCGAAATTGTCAGCGAACTGGACAGCTATATCATTGGCCAGAACAAGGCCAAACGCGCTGTCGCTATCGCCCTGCGTAACCGCTGGCGCCGGATGCAGCTCAACGAGACGCTGCGTCACGAAGTGACCCCAAAAAATATTCTGATGATCGGCCCGACCGGCGTCGGTAAAACCGAGATCGCCCGCCGCCTGGCCAAGCTGGCTAATGCCCCGTTCATCAAAGTGGAAGCCACCAAGTTCACCGAGGTGGGCTATGTCGGTAAAGAAGTTGACTCGATCATCCGCGATCTGACTGATGCCGCCGTGAAAATGGTGCGCTTGCAGTCGATTGAGAAAAACCGTACCCGTGCCGAAGAAATGGCCGAAGAACGTATTCTCGACGTGCTGATCCCACCGGCCAAAAATAACTGGGGCCAACCCGAAGAACAGCAAGAACCTTCTGCCGCCCGTCAGGTATTCCGCAAGAAATTGCGTGAAGGCCAGTTGGACGATAAAGAAATCGAAATTGATCTGGCCGCAGCCCCGGTGGGCGTCGAAATCATGGCCCCTCCGGGCATGGAAGAGATGACCAACCAGTTGCAGTCCATGTTCCAAAACCTGGGCGGGCAGAAACAGAAACCACGCAAGCTGAAAATCAAAGAGGCTTTCAAACTGCTGGTGGAAGAAGAAGGCGCCAAGCTGGTGAACCCAGAGGAACTGAAAGAGCAGGCGGTGGAAGCCGTTGAGCAGCACGGCATCGTGTTTATCGATGAGATCGACAAAATCTGTAAGCGTGGCGGCCAGACGTCCGGCCCGGACGTTTCCCGTGAAGGCGTACAGCGCGATCTGCTGCCGCTGGTGGAAGGTTGCACGGTATCGACCAAACATGGGATGGTAAAAACCGACCACATCCTGTTTATCGCTTCCGGCGCTTTCCAGACTGCCAGCCCTTCCGACCTGATCCCGGAACTGCAGGGCCGCCTGCCAATCCGCGTTGAACTGCAGGCGCTCACCACCGAAGATTTCGAGCGCATCCTGACCGAGCCTAGTGCATCGCTGACCGAGCAATACAAAGCGCTGATGGGTACTGAAGGCGTGACGATCGATTTCACTGCTGAGGGCATCCGCCGCATCGCTGAAGCCGCCTGGCAGGTGAACGAAAGCACCGAAAATATCGGCGCACGCCGCTTGCACACCGTTCTGGAACGCCTGATGGAAGATATTTCCTATGACGCGAGTGAAATTAACGGTCAATCCATTACAATTGACGCCGATTACGTGCGCAATCATCTGGATGAACTGGTAGCGGATGAAGATCTGAGTCGTTTTATCCTATAATCGCGCCATCACTGTCCTGTCAGTTATCGTTGTGGGAGGCATTGCCTCCCGCATTTATTTCGAATGGACACCGCCTTTTGACTTACTGAAGCGAAACATGAGCTTATCAACCCCCACTACTCCGGCTAAAGCCTGGCTGGAAAGTTTACGGCCCCGAACTCTGCCGCTGGCATTTGCTTCCATCGTGGTAGGTTCCGCCATCGCCGCCTGGCAAGGCAGCCTTAAACCAGGCGTAGCCCTGTTGGCCTTGTTGACCGCAGGCCTGTTACAGATCCTCTCCAATCTGGCCAACGATTACGGCGACGCAGTAAAAGGCAGCGATAAGGAAGATCGTATCGGCCCGCTACGCGGCATGCAGAAAGGCATGATCACTCAGGCCCAGATGAAACGGGCGTTGATACTGACGGTGATCCTGATTGCCATTTCCGGTTGCTGGCTGATTGCTGTGGCCTGTGAAAAACCCGGTGATGTGGTGGGTTTTCTGGTGTTGGGTGGCTTGGCGATCGCCGCCGCCATTACCTATACCGTGGGTAATAAACCCTATGGCTATCTGGGGTTGGGTGATATTTCTGTTCTGGTATTTTTCGGCTGGCTCAGCGTGGCGGGCTCACACTATCTGCAAACGCACACCTTTGACAGCATCGTGATGCTACCTGCGACCGCCTGTGGCCTGTTGGCAGCGGCGGTACTCAACATCAATAACCTGCGCGATATCGAAAGCGATCGCGTCAACGGCAAAAATACCCTGGCGGTGCGTCTTGGGCCACAGAAAGCACGTTACTACCACGCCGTGCTGTTGATCGCCGCCGTAGCGTGCTTTGCTCTGTTTGCTCTGCTTAACCTGCACAGCCTGTGGGGCTGGCTGTTTGTATTGGCCATACCGCTGCTGTTTCGCCACGCTATGCGCGTGCTGCGCGATCCGACGGCCATTGGCATGCGCCCACTGTTGGAGCATATGGTAAAAGCCGCATTATTGGCCAACCTGTTATTCGCGATTGGTGTCGTACTCAGTTAAAAACTGATGGTTTTGCCAACAGGGCGAATAAAGGGATATACTGACTATTCCAGCGGCAAACAGACGTAAAATCCTATGAAATACGATACTTCCGAACTCTGCGATATCTATCAGGAAGAGGTCAACGTAGTTGAGCCTCTATTCTCCAATTTTGGCGGGCGTACTTCATTTGGCGGGCAGATCACCACGGTGAAATGCTTTGAGGATAACGGCCTGTTGTTCGAACTGCTCGAAGAAAATGGCCGTGGCCGTGTGCTGCTGATTGATGGCGGCGGCTCTGTACGCCGCGCCCTGATCAACGCCGAACTGGCACGTTTGGCCACCAAGAATGAATGGGAAGGCATCGTGGTTTACGGTGCAGTACGCCAGGTGGACGATCTGGAAGAGTTGGACATCGGTATTCAGGCGATGGCGGCGATCCCGGTGGGGGCAGCCAGTGAAGGCATCGGTGAAAGTGATATCCGCGTCAATTTCGGTGGTGTGACCTTCTTCTCCGGCGATCATTTATACGCCGACAATACCGGTATCATTCTTTCCGAAGATCCTCTGGATATCGAGTAACGGCTAAATGTGAAAAAGGGCGCTCCAAGCGCCCTTTTCGATCGCAAAACACGGAAGAAGAATTAAACCTCTTCCATTTTGCCCAGCAGCGCACGCAGGCGATCCTGCCACAGATGCTGCTCTTCTTTCAGTTGCTGATTCTCACGCGCCAGCGCTTCGTGGTTACCTGCCGCGCTCTGAACTTCCTGAGCTAACGCACTATTCTTTTCTTTCAGTTCTTCAATTTCCATCTGCAACAACGTGATGGTATCAATCGCCTGCTGAACTTTCGCTTCCAGTTTTTCAAATACTTCAAATGACATTATTCAGTCCCCTCATGATAGCAAGGCGTGCATCTCTAGGTAGTGCCGCAACTTCAGGTGCAGCTACTGCGAATATGCATCGCGCCAAATTGACAGGCGTTGGTGTGGCAAACGCGCCAGCCTCAAGAAAACGCTTCTTTCGATAAAAACGATTGTATGTAGCCTGCCTCTCACTGTCTAGCAACATACCGGCCCAACACGCAGTCTGTTGCAATTTTCCAACCACTGCTAGCAGTTAAAGCTGAAAATTGCTTTTGCTACCTCCAGAGTTGTTAACAAAAAGGGAGCAACGCAATAGCCGGACCACACTTTTAGGTGTACAGAAAGAGCGCTAAACAACGCGAATTCGCTCAATTTTATGACGCGGTACACACATTTTGATTTCGCTATTTCTCGTTTATGTTCGTTAACGATAAATTCACATCGCGTCCTCAATCAAAAAGTGGACGATTATAGAAAAGAGATGCACCAACAGGCAGAAATACACGAAGCCTGTATACCCAGCAGGATACAAACCTATAAACAACGTCTGCAGGACAACAATATTATGAGCCAAACCACCAGTCCGACTTTAAAGGGTCAGTGTATCGCGGAATTCCTCGGTACCGGCCTGTTGATCTTTTTTGGCGTAGGCTGCGTTGCAGCACTGAAACTGGCCGGTGCCAGCTTCGGCCAGTGGGAAATCAGTATCATTTGGGGCCTGGGCGTTGCCATGGCCATCTATCTGACAGCGGCGATCTCCGGGGCACACCTGAACCCGGCCGTCACACTGGCACTTTGGTTATTCGCTTGCTTTGATGGCCGCAAAGTCCTCCCTTACATCGTGTCACAGATTGCCGGTGCCTTCTGTGCCGCTGCGCTGGTCTACGGCCTGTATTACAACCTGTTCTTCGACTTTGAGAGCACCCATCAGATGGTGCGGGGCAGTGACGAAAGCCTGGCGTTGGCCGGTATTTTCTCTACCTATCCTAATGCTCATATCTCTGTCGGCCAGGCCTTCCTGGTTGAAATGGTGATCACCGCCATCCTGATGTGCCTGATTCTGGCACTGACCGACGACGGCAACGGTATTCCGCGTGGCCCGCTGGCACCGCTGCTCATCGGTATTCTGATTGCCGTTCTTGGTGCCTCTATGGGACCATTGACCGGCTTCGCCATGAACCCGGCGCGTGATTTCGGTCCGAAACTGTTCGCTTATCTGGCAGGTTGGGGCAATGTAGCCTTTACTGGCGCACGCGATATCCCTTACTTCCTGGTGCCAATTTTCGGCCCTATCGTCGGTGCAGGTTTAGGGGCTTTCGGTTATCGTGCGCTGATTGGCCGCCATCTGCCTTGCGATATATGCGTCGAAGAAGATCAACCCACGGTCAAATCAGAGCAGCGTAATGCGTGATTGGCACAATTCATAAGGATTAAACTCATGACAACAGAAAAAAAATACATTGTCGCGCTCGATCAGGGAACAACCAGTTCACGTGCCGTAGTGCTCGATCACGACGCCAACATTGTTGCGGTATCGCAGCGTGAGTTCACCCAAATCTACCCGAAACCTGGCTGGGTGGAACACGATCCGATGGAAATCTGGTCTTCACAAAGTTCTACGCTGGTGGAAGTGCTGGCCAAAGCGGATATCAGCTCTGACCAAATCGCCGGTATCGGTATTACCAACCAGCGCGAAACCACCATCGTCTGGGAAAAAGAGACCGGCAAGCCGATTTATAATGCCATCGTCTGGCAGTGCCGCCGTACCGCAGAAATCTGCGAAGAGCTCAAGCGTGAAGGGCTGGAAGAATACATCCGTCACAACACCGGGCTGGTAGTTGATCCCTACTTCTCAGGCACCAAAGTCAAATGGATCCTCGATCACGTTGAAGGCGCTCGTGAACGTGCCAAACGTGGCGAACTGCTGTTCGGTACCGTTGACACCTGGCTGGTCTGGAAAATGACCCAAGGACGGGTGCACGTAACCGATTTCACCAACGCCTCACGCACCATGATGTTCAACATCCATCAGTTGGATTGGGATGAGCGCATGCTGGAAGTGCTGGATATTCCACGCGCCATGCTGCCGCAAGTTCGCCCGTCGTCAGAAGTCTATGGCCAAACCAATATTGGTGGTAAAGGCGGTACGCGTATCCCTATTGCCGGGATCGCCGGTGACCAGCAAGCGGCGCTGTATGGCCAGCTCTGCGTGCAACCGGGCATGGCAAAAAATACCTATGGCACAGGCTGCTTCCTGCTGATGAATACCGGCACTGAAGCCGTGCGTTCCAATCATGGCCTGTTGACGACCATCGCCTGTGGCCCGCGCGGTGAAGTGAACTATGCGCTGGAAGGTGCGGTGTTTATCGGTGGTGCTTCGATCCAGTGGCTGCGCGATGAGCTGAAGTTGATCAGCGATGCCGCTGACTCCGAGTATTTTGCCACCAAGGTCAAAGACAGCAACGGGGTGTACGTGGTGCCTGCCTTTACTGGCCTGGGTGCTCCTTACTGGGATCCGTATGCCCGTGGCGCCATCTTTGGCCTGACGCGCGGTGTGAACAGCAATCACATTATCCGTGCCACGCTGGAGTCCATCGCCTACCAGACGCGCGACGTGCTGGATGCGATGCAGGCTGATGCCAACACCCGCCTGCAATCGCTGCGTGTGGACGGTGGCGCAGTTGCCAACAACTTCCTGATGCAGTTCCAGTCTGACATCCTCGGCACCCGTGTTGAGCGCCCTGAAGTGCGTGAAGTCACGGCGTTGGGTGCAGCTTACCTGGCAGGCTTGGCGATCGGCTACTGGAACGATCTGGATGAAGTGAAGAGCAAAGCCAACATTGAGCGTGAATTCCGCCCCGGTATCGAAACCACCGAGCGTAATTTCCGTTACAGCGGCTGGAAAAAAGCCGTGGCCCGTGCGCAAGCCTGGGAAGATCACGACTAGGTTTACCGGCTGTTTTGCCCTGATAATGCGCTGCCCACGGGCAGCGTTTTTTTACCCCGCCTTGCTACTGCCGCCCTGTGATAAACTTCTAAAATCTTTCTTCCTTTCCTTAATCACAGGTTTGCCATGAAACGTGAATTAGCCATCGAATTTTCCCGCGTTACCGAAGCCGCCGCTCTAGCGGGTTACAAATGGTTGGGTCGCGGCGACAAAAATGCGGCTGACGGTGCCGCCGTTAATGCGATGCGCATTATGCTCAATAAAGTGGATATCGATGGCCGTATTGTGATCGGTGAAGGCGAGATTGATGAGGCCCCAATGTTGTTCATCGGTGAGCAGGTCGGCACCAGTCAGGGCGATGCGGTGGATATTGCCGTCGATCCGATCGAAGGCACCAGAATGACCGCCATGGGCCAGTCCAACGCGCTGGCCGTGTTGGCCGTTGGCGATCGGGGCACCTTCCTGCATGCACCAGACATGTATATGGAAAAACTGGTGGTTGGCCCTGAGGCACGCGGAGTTATCGATCTCAATCTGCCGCTGGCAGAAAACCTGCACAATGTCGCCGCTCGTCTTGGCAAACCGCTGTCAGAACTGACGGTAATCACCTTGGCGAAACCACGCCACGATGCCGTAATCGCCCAGATGCAACAGCTTGGCGTAAAAGTGTTTGCCATTCCAGACGGCGACGTAGCAGCCTCTATTTTGACCTGCATGCCGGACAGCGAAGTGGATGTGATGTACGGTATCGGTGGTGCACCAGAAGGTGTGATATCCGCCGCAGTGATCCGTGCGTTGGATGGTGACATGCAAGCCCGCTTGTTACCCCGCCATCAGGTGAAAGGTGATAGCACAGAAAATCGCCGCATCGGTGAACAGGAGTTGGCACGGTGCAAAGAGATGGGTATCGACGTTGGCAAAGTGCTGATTCTGGAAGAAATGGCACGCAATGATAACGTGATTTTTTCCGCCACCGGCATCACCAAGGGCGATCTGCTGGAAGGCATTACCCGCAAAGGCAGCATCGCCACCACCGAAACCCTGCTGATTCGTGGTAAATCACGCACTATTCGCCGCATCCGCTCAATCCATTATCTGGATCGCAAAGACGCTGCATTGCACGAATTCCTGCTGTAAACCTCAAGGGCACCGCATGCGGTGCCCAATTCCGATGAACATGTTACCCCCCTTTAATACGCGGATCTCACCGTCATCAAAACTGCCAATTCAGTATTTATCAGTACTTGTTATATCATTAGATTTATCTTATTACCGCCATTAACGTGTTCACTCCTCATTACATTCACTCTTACCTAAAGTGCCAAAGATAAACCGCAAAGCGCTATCCTTGTGCCACATAAGCTAAAAAATCTGAATATTAGCGAGCTTCAGGCCTATATAAACGACAGCGATGCTGGCAATATTGACTTTAATTTTCGTAAATTAAACTGTACGAATAATCAAAAAGGGTTAAAAATACCAAATGAATTGCTGTAGTTCAGCTGTAGCATTTAATCGATAACTATTTTCATCAACTTAAAATAATATGACCACCATAGGGATTTGGTTTATGAAAACGCCAGAACTGATTTTATTGCAGCTAAAAACCTTAGGCCCCCACTCAGCCAAAATGCTGGCCGAGCTGCTTGAGATCACGCCGATGGGGATTCGTCAGCATCTGCATGCCCTAGAGAAACGTGAGCTGGTTTGTTACGAGGAAACTCGCACTAAAGTAGGCCGACCGACGCGCTATTGGTCACTCACCCAACAAGGCCATGCCCAGTTTGCCGACAGCCACGATAGGCTGTCGCAAGCGTTGCTGGAATCAGTCGGCGAACTGTTTGGTTCTGAAGGTTTGGATAAACTGATTCTCGCACGGGAAGAAAAACTCTTCCGCCGCTATGCCGATGAGCTGGCACAAGAGGAGCACCCACTGGGGAAGCTCTCTCGCCTGGTGCGCCTGCGCCAGCACGACGGTTACATGGCTGAGTTACTCGACCATCCGCAGGGCAAACTGCTGGTGGAAAATCATTGCCCTATCGGCGTAGCCGCCAGTGCATGCAGTAAATTGTGTAATTCAGAACTGCAACTGTTCCATCGTCTGCTTGGCCAGGATTACCAGATAGAGCGCACGGCGCATGCCATTTCCGGCTCACGACATTGTGCTTATTTGATTCAAACAGAGGAGCTTTAAACAGTATGGCTGAATGGGTTAATGGCAAAGTCACGCAGATAACACACTGGACGGAAACATTATTCAGTCTCACCCTCGATGCCCCAATCGACAGCTTCACCGCCGGGCAGTTCGCCAAACTGGCGTTGGAGATCGACGGTGAACGTGTTCAGCGCGCCTATTCGTATGTCAACGCACCCAACGATCCCAATCTGGAACTCTATCTGGTTACCGTGCCGGAAGGTAAACTCAGCCCAAAACTCAACCAGTTGCAACCGGGCGCAGAAGTGATGATCACCAAAGAGGCCGCCGGTTTCTTTGTGCTGGAGGAAGTGCCGGACTGCGATACGCTGTGGATGCTGGCGACAGGGACAGCCATCGGCCCTTACCTGTCAATTCTGCAGCAAGGCCAAGACCTGGAACGATTCAACCATCTGGTGCTGGTTCATGCGGCACGCTTTGCACGAGACCTCAGCTATCTACCCTTGATGCAGCAACTGCAACAACGCTATCAGGGGAAGTTACGCATTCAGACCGTAGTCAGCCGCGAAGAAGCCGCCGGATCGCTAACCGGACGTGTGCCTGCACTGATCGAAGATGGGCAGTTGGAAGCCGCCGTAGGTTTAACCCTCAATGCCGAAACCAGCCATGTGATGTTGTGCGGTAACCCACAGATGGTGCGTGATACACAACAAACGCTGAAAGAATGCCATCAGATGCGTAAGCACCTGCGCCGCAAACCTGGGCATATCACCAGCGAGCATTATTGGTAATTTAACGCAACTTGACGGGTTCGGCCTCAGGGCCGAATCGGTTATCACCAGGAGTCCCGACAAAAGCCCCCAGATCGAGCGCCATCATCACCATAATCAGCGACGGAATAAAACGGCCAACGCCCCATTGCCAGATCGGTGCCAGCATCTGCCAGTTCCCTGCAGCCAACATCCAGGCCAGGATCAGTAACAGCGCCCACCAACCGCTCTTGTTACGATCGTGCAAGCGCTTAACCAGTACCGCCGCCGTTGGCCACAGCAAAACCACAATAAAGAAAGCGATCGACTGGATCGCCACCAGATGGTAGTTAGCCAGCGTGAAAGCAGCCGCCATCAGCACCAGCCAGAGACCGATCCAGATCCAGAAATCGCGCCGCCCGATGCGGCCCTTAAACGAGAAACACCACTGTTGTAACGTCATTGATTCATGCACTCTCGGCCTGCCCATGCCCTTTACTTGAAGCTCTAACATTGTTGACTGCAACTTCACGTATTTTGGGTATATATTCTATGACGCAGTGTAACATAGACCATACCAGGTTGAGATTTCTGCCAGGCAGAAAGCCGACCGACATACATGCAACTTGAAGTATGACGAGTATATCGCTTTAATCGGAGTCATCCTTGTTACCGATACCGTCTATCATGCTGAGAAAAATCATCGCTATTGCCTGCCTGTTATTCGGTATTGGCAACGTTTGGGCCGACCCACCGGACGCCGTTGCAGGTGCCCCGCCAAACGCACCTTATCTGCTGGCCGGAGCGCCAACATTTGATTTGACGATAGTGCGATTTCGCGAAAAATATAACCGCGACAACCCGAAATTACCGATCGGTGAGTTCCGCGCGATTGCCGCCAAGGAAGACGACTCCCCTCTGTTGACCCGTGCCGCCAGCAAGCTTAACGAAAATCTGTACGCATCTACCGCGTTGGAAAAAGGCACAGGTAAAATCAAAACGTTGCAAATCACCCATTTGCCCTTGCAAGGTAATGAAGAAAAAGCCGCCCGGGCGATCTCCGTTAATTACATGGCCGCCCTGATGCGCCAATTCGAACCCGCATTGACCGTGGAAGAAAGCATCATCAAGGTGAGCAATTTGCTGGAAAAAGGCAAAGGCCTGCGCTTTTATCAGCATCAGGTCGGCGCGATACGTTATGTGATCGCAGACAACGGCGATCAGGGGATCACCTTCGCTGTTGAACCGATTAAGCTGGCGCTGGCGGAACCCTGAGAACCCCGGCAATCAATGACAAAAAGCAAAGCCTTTGTGCTTATTCATCTCTATACTGTCAGGCAGGTAAATTGCCGGTCTGGCAGTGGTTATTTCGACCCTCGTGTCCCTTTTTTGGAGAAAAAACATGCGTCATCCATTAGTTATGGGTAACTGGAAGCTTAACGGCAGCACCAATATGGTCAATGAACTGATCGCGGGCCTGCGTAAAGAACTGAGCAGCGTTGACGGTTGTGGCGTAGCCATTGCCCCACCGGTCATGTATCTGGATCAGGCCAAGCACGCATTGGGCGGTAGCCGTATCGCACTGGGCGCACAAAACGTGGACGTTAACCTGTCTGGTGCCTTCACCGGCGAAGTCTCTGCCGACATGCTGAAGGACGTCGGTGCGCAATACATCATCATTGGCCACTCTGAGCGCCGGACTTATCACAAAGAAAGCGATGCCGCGATCGCTGAGAAATTTGCCGTGCTGAAAGCGGCTGGCCTGATCCCTGTGCTGTGCATCGGTGAAACCGAAGCAGAAAACGAAGCAGGTAAAACCGAAGAAGTTTGTGCACGCCAACTCGACGCCGTGCTGAAAACTCAAGGTGCAGAGGCCTTCAAAGGCACCGTGATCGCTTATGAACCTGTCTGGGCTATTGGCACCGGCAAATCTGCTACCCCTGCGCAAGCACAGGCCGTACACAAATTTATCCGCGATCATATCGCCAAGCAGGATGCTGCTGTCGCTGCTGAAGTGATCATCCAGTACGGTGGTTCGGTAAACGACAAAAATGCCGCAGAACTGTTTACTCAGCCAGATATCGATGGCGCACTGGTGGGTGGCGCATCACTGAAAGCCGACGCTTTCGCCGTGATCGTCAAAGCCGCTGCCGCAGCGAAAAAAGCCTGATTTCCCGGTCTGAAATAGCAAAACCCCGGTTATCCGGGGTTTTTTGTTGTATTCAGAAAACCCCCA
>NZ_JQEI01000009.1 GCF_000743355.1 Serratia sp. Ag1 | reverse complement strand
GGCACCTGAAATCGCGGCCTAGAGCGGTGCTGGCTGATAAGGGATACTCAAGTCAGGCATTGCGTAATCAACTGAGAATTAAAGGGATAAAAGCCGTTATCCCTTTTAAATTGAATGAAAAAGCCAGCCAGGATAAACGCCGGAAACTCGATACCCGATTGTACAAAAAACGTAACGTCGTTGAACGTTGCTTCGCCAAGCTTAAAGAACATCGCCGAATCGCTACCCGCTCGGAAAAGACAGCTAGAAATTACCTGAGCATGCTTAAATTAGGTGCCATTCGGTTGTTTTTAAAGCGATTGTCAAATTAAGGGACACAGCCTAGTTATTAGGGGGAGCGTGCCGAAGGGGTCGTAACGGCGTAAGCCGTCGGAGTGCCCCTCGGTGCGCTAGACCTGGGTATCTCGGGCTAGAAGGCGACTTTGTCATCCTCAGGGATCAGCCTGCTGAACCCGATTCCCTGCGCTAAACTGCCCGTCCTTTCAGCAACTTTCTGATCCATAACCGATTCGGGTTCAGTGCTGCCAGCAGCTTGGCATCGCCCGGTAACGGTTCGCCAAATAGCTGCGCAGCCAGAATTTCCGCCGCGAGCGGAGCGGAGCACAGGCCGCGCGACCCCAATGCGCCAATCATAAACAGCCCCGGGTAAACCGGCGCATCAGCAACGGTTGCCCCGCGCAGACGTTGCTGTTGTAAATCCGCATACAACGCCAGCGTGGCGGCATAATCCGGCAGCGCTCCCACCATCGGCATATGGTCGCGGGTGGCACTGCGCACGCCACAGCGCGCCTGCTGACCACTGACATCTACCTGCTGCGGCCAGGTTTGCTCTGGCAGGCAACGCAATAGCCGCGCGCGGTTTTCCTGCTGTTCCGCTTCACTATATTGTGTATCGATCTCCCCACGCTGATAGCTGGCGCCAATGCAGTGCTGCTGGTTGGTCGGGTTGATTGGCGTCAGGTAACCGTCGTAACACAACACCTGTTTCAGCGCACTCAGCGCTGGCGTGGTTGGGATATGTGAAACCTGGCCGCGTACTGCCGCCATTGGCAATGCCGCGCTCTGTGTCAGCGCAGGTAACTGGTGGCCGTTCGCCAGGATCACCGTTGCATGTTCGCCAGTCTGCCCAGCGGCAAACTGTAATTGCCAACGCTCGCCTACGTGCTGCAGCTCAACAAGCTGATGCTGATAATGGCAAATCAACCCCTGTTGCTGAGCAACGGCCAAAGCGGCGCGGGTGAGATCGGCAGGGCACAGCCAACCGCCCATCGGGTAACTAACACCGCCAAAACCGGTGTCAACGCCGCATAAGGCGCTAAGGGTAGGGCGGTTGGCCGCTTGCACCAGCACAGATGGCCAGGTAACGGCCAGGACTTTGGCAATCTTCCCGGCGCTTTTCTCGTCATAAGCCAGTTGGCTAACGCCGCACCACTGATGATCGAATTGGGCACCTTGCTGCAGCAGCGCATCGTACTGGCGGCGGGCAAACAGGAAGGCGGCGCAGAAGAAGTTTTCCAGCGCATCACCTTGGCCATTCAGTAGGGGATAAAGTGCGCCTTGGCGGTTGCCGGAAGCCCCTTCAGCCGGTTGCGCATCGGCGCAATACAGCGTGACGCGGGCACCGCGCCGTAACAGCGCCAGCGCGGTGAGGGCGCTGGCAATGCCACCGCCGATAATCGCCACATCGTTGCTGTTTTGGGCTGCAGGGCGCAGGAACCAGGGTTGTGGGTTGCTGGCCGGTGGCGTGTCTGCGGGTAACGTGCCTGTCAGCATTTCGCGCTTCTGACCGAAACCTTTACATTTAGCCACGGTAAAACCAGCCTGCTGTAAGCCACGGCGCACAAAGCCTGCGGCGGTGAAAGTAGCAAAGCTGCCTTCTGGGCGGGCAAAACGTGCCATGGCAGCAAACAGTGCTTCACTCCACATATCGGGGTTTTTTGACGGCGCGAAGCCATCAAGGAACCAGGCGTCGATTTGGTTATTCATGCTGGCGTCAAAGTGTGGCAACAGCTCATTGACATCGCCAAACCACAGATCGAGAGTGATGCGCCCTGCGGCCAGCAACAGGCGGTGGCAGCCCGGCAATGGCAGTGGCCATTGCGCCCGCAGTTCGTGGGCATAGGTTGCCAACTCCGGCCACTGTGCGTGAGCGGCGGCCAGATCCGCTAACCGCAACGGGAATTTTTCGAAGCTGATAAAGTGCAACCGCTGTAACTCTGCATCAGGAGAGGCTGCGTGAAAACGGGCGAAAGCCTGCCACAGAGTGAGGAAGTTCAGCCCAGTGCCGAAGCCGGTCTCCGCCACAATAAACAGCGGGCGCGAGTGTTGGTTAAAGCGCTGCGGCAGTCGGTTGCCGTTCAGAAAGACATGGCGGGTTTCCTCCAGCCCATCCTGATTAGAAAAATAGACGTCATCAAACTGTTCAGAAACAGGTGTACCCTGTTCATTCCAGCTTAACGCTGCGGTTTGGATGGGGGTATGGCTCACGGTGTATGGCTCGTCACTCAAGGGGTAGCACGATTTTAACGACGTGGCTCTTGTGGTGCAAACCGGATAGGTATAATACGGAAATCATTCTGATCGGACTTGTTCGGCTTACATCTGTACGCTAAAGTGCGATGCAAAATCCCGAATGCAAATTGTGGAAGAGGTATTGAATGAAACGTGCAGTGATTACTGGCCTGGGAATCGTCTCCAGCATTGGTAACAACCAGCAGGAGGTCCTGGCAAGCCTGCAGGAAGGACGCTCTGGGATCACCTTCTCTCAGGAGCTGAAAGATTCCGGCATGCGTAGTCACGTATGGGGCAATGTTAAACTGGACACCACCGGTTTGATCGATCGTAAAGTCATGCGCTTTATGAGCGATGCGTCCGTTTATGCCTATCTTTCCATGGAACAGGCGATCAAAGACTCCGGTCTGGAACCTGACCAGGTTTCCAACGATCGTACCGGCCTGGTGGTGGGTTCCGGTGGCGGTTCTCCACGTAACCAGGTGGCGGGTTCCGACGGCATGCGCGCCAAAGGCCTGCGCGGCGTCGGCCCTTACATGGTCACCAAAGCGATGGCGTCCGGCGTTTCAGCCTGCCTGGCTACCCCATTCAAAATCCGTGGTGTGAACTATTCCATCAGTTCTGCCTGTGCAACCTCTGCACACTGTATCGGCCACGCGATGGAACTGATCCAACTGGGCAAGCAGGATGTGGTCTTTGCTGGTGGCGGTGAAGAGCTGTGCTGGGAAATGGCCTGTGAGTTCGACGCTATGGGCGCATTGTCTACCAGCTACAACGACACGCCAGAAAAAGCTTCCCGTACTTACGACGCAGCGCGTGACGGTTTCGTCATCGCTGGCGGCGGCGGTATGGTCGTGGTTGAAGAGCTGGAGCACGCGCTGGCACGTGGCGCGCATATCTACGCAGAAATCATCGGTTACGGCGCGACTTCCGACGGCGCTGACATGGTCGCTCCATCAGGCGAAGGTGCGGTGCGCTGCATGAAAATGGCGCTGAATGGCGTCGATACCCCTATCGATTACATGAACGTACACGGCACTTCTACGCCGGTTGGCGATGTGAAAGAACTGTGGGCTATCCGCGAAGTGTTCGGCGACAACACCCCGGCGATCTCCTCAACCAAAGCCATGACCGGCCACTCACTGGGTGCTGCTGGCGTGCAGGAAGCTATCTACAGCCTGCTGATGGTAGAGCACGGCTTTATTGCGCCAAGCATCAATATCGAAAACCTCGATGAGAAGGCGGCGGGCATGAATATCGTGACCGAGCCAACCCAGCGTGAATTGACTACTGTGATGTCCAACAGCTTCGGCTTTGGTGGTACCAACGCGACGCTGGTGATGCGTAAACTGCTGAAATAAGTTGTTCTGCTGATCAGCGTTAAAAAATCGGGTACGTGAAAACGGCCCGATTTTTTTATGTCTGCAATCTGCTTATACCCAAAATAATTCGAGTTGCTTGTAGGCGGCAACTGAACGAATCCCCAGGAGCTTACTCAAGTAAGTGACTGGGGTGAGTGACAAATCTGCTTGGCAGATTTGAACGCTGCTTGCAGCGGCCCCGAAGGGGCGAGGCCCAGTATGGGCCGAGTAACGCAGCCAACACCCAAGCAACTTGAAGTATTACGGTTATATTTGACTGAAATCAAAGTATTTACAGCTTGCAGGAATATTCTCTGTCGACTTTGTCAGCAGGTGTAAATTTTATTCCTGCGGTGATTTCCTGCCGATATACTCGGCGAAGTTTATCTACTCGGAATCAGGGTATGTCGGCTTTGGCGTCCATCTCTTTATCTATGCATCGGCTACGCTTCGCAAAGAAGCGGGCAGGCGCATGGCTATTGGCCGTCTGCTGGCTGTTGCTAAACAGCCAATTGGCTATCGCCAACCACGGCTGCGATCTGCAATTCACTGCTGAAACACCGGCAGAACAGCATATGATGCACATGCAGGCTACCGATCCGGTGATGGACAACATGCAGGCCGCAGGGCCACTGTGTGAGCAACACTGTATTCCTGAGCCGATGCAGCAGGATCATGGCAGTTTAGCTTTGGCAGCGATCTTGCCTGCCAGTAGTGAATTGCGGGTAGTTGCACCCGCCCAGCAAGTGCAATTCTCCCGTGCCGCTTGGCAAACCCCTCCAATAGCAGGGCCACCGGCAGAGATCGTGTTCTGCCGGTTCCGTGAATAGCCAAACCATCCAGCTTTGCCGTCCAAGACGGTGACTTGTGTTGGTTATTGACTATCTTACGGAGCTATCGTTATGCGTTTAATCACTGTAATTTTCATTTCTCTGTTTTTCTCTTCTGCCGCCGTTGCTGAGCAAATGCAACATCATCAACATGCCGCGCCCGCAGAGGCCAGTGTCTATCACTCTACCGGGGTGGTTAAAGCTTGGGGTGACAACAAGGTACTGCTCGCTCATCCGGCGATCCCGGCCCTGAATTGGCCGCCGATGACCATGAACTTTCTTCAGCCCCAACCGGCATTGCCCGCGTTGGCAGTAGGAGCTCAGGTTGATTTCAGCTTCCGTCAGGTTGACGGTGGCTATCAACTGACGGCTATCCGCGCCAGCCAACAATAACGGGGGCATCATGTCCAAATTACTTTCTCACCCATTACGGGTGGGTTGGCTGCTGCTCGCCTGTTATACGCTGAGTGCGCAGGCTGCCGAACTGACGCTGGAGCAATCGCTGGCCGCAGCAGAGCGCCATTCGGCTGAGCTTTCGGCCAATCAGCATCAGGTTAATGCCCTGCAGAATATGGCTGATTCGGCGATGCAATTGCCCGATCCCAAGTTAAAAGTTGGGATTGAGAACGTGCCGGTGCAAGGCAACAACGCCCGGCGTTTGACCCGCGAAGGCATGACCATGGAGCGGATTGGCCTCATGCAGGACTACGTCAGCAGCAGTAAACGCCAGCGCAAGGCGGATACGCTGCGCGCCGAGGCGAGTAAAACCGCAGCGGGCAGCGCCACTATCCGCGCTCGTCTGCAACAGCAAACCGCGCAGGCGTGGCTGGAACTGGCGTTAAGCCAGCAAACGCTGAAGGATGCTCAAACGCTGGTCAACGAAAGTGAACGCCAGATCGCCGCGCAGCATACCGGCGTTGCCAGCGGCAGTTCACCAGCGACTAACGTGATCGACGCGCGCTTGACCTTGCTGGCGATGCAGGATCGGCTCAGTGAAGCACTGCGTGACGTTGCTATTGCGCAGGCCCGTCTGACGCAACTCACCGGCCAGCCAGACGCCAATACCGGCGGCGCATTACCACATTTTGCACGCTTACCGGCTGCAAGCCATCAGTTGCAGCAGGCGGTCAAACAGCACCCGGAAGTGCTGCAGGCCAGCCGTGAAGCTGATGTGGCTAAGGCCCGTTCGGCCCAGTCGGAGATCGCCGCGATCCCAGATGTGGGGGTTGAGGTGTATTACGGCAAACGGGCCGATGGCTATGAGGATTTGGCGGGCGTGATGTTCACCGTCGATCTACCGGTGTTCCGCTCACAGCGGCAAGACAAAGATCATGCCGCCGATGTTTCCCGTTCCATGGAGGCCAATGACCAACTGACGCTGCTGATCCGCGATCATCAGGCTCAGCTCGATACGCTGCTGGCCCAGTATCAGGCTGCGCAGACCCAATGGCAGCGCCAACAGCAACAGGCCATTCCGTTGCAACAACAGCGGGTGGCCCTGCAATTGGCACAATACCGCAGTGGCAAAAGCGATCTTTCTTCGGTGCTGGAGGCGCGCCGGGCATTGCTCGACAGCCGCCTGAACGCCGGTAAAGCGGCGCGTGAACTGGCGCAATTGTGGGCCACGATTCGTTATCTTACTCCGCAGGAGACAGCACAATGAACATGCGTGTTAGCTTGGCGTTATTAGCCGCGCTGGTCGTGGGCGGCGTCGCTGGTTACTGGTTTGCCAATCAGCCCACTGCGGAGGCAAAACCTACCAGCGGTGCCGCTGAACGGCTGGTGTTGTATTGGTACGATCCGATGGTGCCCGGCCAGCGGTTTGATAAACCGGGCAAATCCCCCTTTATGGACATGGAACTGGTGCCGCGCTATGCCGATGAGCAGCAACAGGACGGCGGTGTCACTATCAGCGCGCGCCAGCAGCAAAATTTGGGGGTACGCACCGCAGCGGCACAGCTACGTGAACTGAATGTGCAGATTAGCGCCTACGGCAGCGTGGCAACCGACGAACGCAGCGTGCAGGTGATCGCTGCCCGAGCCAGCGGTCTGGTAGAGAAGCTTTACGTGCGCGCCAGCCAGCAACAGGTGAAAAAGGGTGAAGCGCTGGCGCAATTGTGGATCCCCGACTGGAGCGCTGCACAGCAGGAATATCTCACGATCCGCACGCTGGGGGACAGTGCGCTGACCGCTGCCGCTCGCCAGCGTTTGGAGCTGCAATTTATGCCGGAAGCGATTATTCGCCAGGTAGAACGCAGTGGCAAATCGCAAACGCGCATGACCGTTACTGCGCCGGAAAGCGGGTTTATCAACAAACTGGATGTGCGTGAAGGTGCACAGGTGCTGGCGACGCAAGGGTTGTTTGAACTGGCGAGCCTCGATCCGGTGTGGGTGGTGATTGATTATCCGCAGGCGCAGGCCGGTTTGTTGCGGGTGGGGGATGCGGTGCAGGCCAGCTCGGCCAGTTGGCCGGGGGAGCGTTTCAGCGGCGAGGTGAGTGAGCTGCTGCCGAACGTTGATCCGCTGACGCGCACCTTCAAAGCGCGCATTGTGCTGCAAAACCCGCAACAGCGGCTGAAACCAGGCATGTATCTGCAGGTGGATCTGGCCTCGAACGCTGGAGCCAAACCGGTGCTGGCGATCCCACAGGAAGCGCTGATCGGCAATGGCGATCGTAACCGGGTGCTGGTGGCGGCAGGCAATGGCCACTTTACCCCGGTTGAGGTGGTGGCCGGGTTGGCGCAAAACGGCTGGGTGGAAATCAAACAGGGACTGCAAGCTGGGCAACAGGTGGTGACTTCTGGTCAGTTCCTGATTGATTCAGAAGCCAGTATGCGCAGTGCCTTGCCGCAGTTGGCTGGTGAGCAAACGGTGCAACAGTATCAGGCGCAGGCGGTGGTTGCAGCGTTGGACGGTGAAAGCATCACGCTGTCGCACGAGCCGGTGCCGGAGCTGCAATGGCCAGCGATGACTATGGATTTCACGTTGCCGAAAGGGGGGCTCCCAGCGGGAATTGGCCTCGGCAGTAAAGTGATGATCCATTTCAGCGTCGATGAAAATGGTTCACACATCAGCCAAATCCTACCGCAAGCGGCAGAACACGGAGGCCACCCATGATTGCCTCAGTGATTCGTTGGTCGATACGCAATCGCCTGTTGGTGCTGTTAGCGTCGATCATGCTGGCGGGGTGGGGGATTTGGGCACTGCAGAAGGCACCGCTGGATGCGTTGCCCGATCTTTCCGACGTACAGGTGATTGTGCGTGTCACCTACCCAGGGAAAGCGCCGCAGGTGATTGAGGATCAGGTGACTTACCCGCTGACCACCACCATGCTGACGGTACCGGGGGCCACGACGGTGCGCGGTTTCTCAATGTTTGGTGATGCTTACATCTATATTCTGTTTGCAGACGGGACCGATCCTTACTGGGCGCGCTCGCGGGTGCTGGAGTCGTTGAGTCAGGTGCAGTCCGCATTGCCTGCACAGGCGAAAGTGGCGCTGGGACCGGATGCGACCGGCGTTGGCTGGATCTATGAATATGCGCTGGTAGACAAAAGCGGCAAACACAGCCTGGCAGATCTGCGCGCCTTGCAGGACTGGACGCTGAAGTTTGAACTGAAAACCGTCCCTAATGTGGCCGAAGTGGCCAGCGTCGGCGGCATGGTGCGCCAGTATCAGGTGGTGCTGAACCCAGAGAGCATGCGGGCATTGAACATTACGCATCAGCAGGTGGTCGGTGCGATTCAGGATGCCAATCAGGAAGGTGGTGGGGCGCTGCTGGAGATGGGTGAAGCGGAATATATGGTGCGCACCTCCGGCTATCTGAAGAAGCTTGATGACTTCAAGAACGTGGTGATCACCGCGCGTGACGGCGTGCCGATTCTACTGGCTCAGGTGGCTACGGTGCGTGAAGGGCCGGAAATGCGCCGTGGCATCGCGGAACTGAACGGTGAAGGCGAAGTGGCCGGTGGCATTGTGGTGATGCGTTACGGCAAGAATGCGCTGGAAACTATCAACGCATTGAAGGTTAAGCTAAGCCAGATCCAACAGACGTTGCCGCCGGGTGTGGAGATCGTGCCGGTTTATGACCGTTCGCAGCTGATTGAGCGCGCAATCGACACGCTTTCATTCAAACTGCTGGAAGAGTTCCTGGTGGTGGCGGTGGTTTGCACGCTGTTCCTGTCGCATTTCCGTTCGGCGCTGGTGGCGATCGTCACTTTGCCGCTGGGGATCCTCGGGGCGTTTGTGGTGATGCACTATCAGGGCGTTAACGCCAACATCATGTCACTGGGGGGGATTGCGATAGCCATTGGCGCGATGGTGGATGCGGCGATTGTAATGATCGAAAACATGCACAAAGTGCTGGAACAATGGCGACAGCGCCATCCTGGGCAGCAACCTAGTCCGCAGGATTACTGGCGTATTTCTGAACAGGCGGCGGTGGAAGTTGGCCCGGCGCTGTTTTGCAGTTTGCTGATCATTACTCTGTCGTTTATCCCAGTGTTCTCGCTGCAGGCGCAGGAAGGGCGGATGTTTGCACCATTGGCATTCACCAAAACCTATGCCATGGCGGTGTCCGCCGGGTTGGGGATCACCCTGGTGCCGGTGTTGATGGGGTACTTTATCCGTGGCCGCATCCCAGACGAACATGCCAATCCGCTTAACCGCTGGCTGATCCGCCTGTATCAACCGTTGTTGTCGGCGGTGCTGGCGCGGCCAAAAACCACACTGGGGGTTTCTGCCGCACTGCTGGTGCTGACGTTGTACCCGCTCAGCCGCTTGGGTAGTGAGTTTATGCCGCCGCTGGACGAAGGCGATCTGTTGTATATGCCATCCACCTTGCCGGGGATTTCGGCCCGCGAAGCAGCGCGTTTGTTGCAACTGACCGATCGCTTGATAAAAACCGTACCGGAAGTGGATACGGTGTTCGGCAAAGCAGGCCGGGCAGAAACTGCCACCGATCCGGCACCGTTGACCATGCTGGAAACCACCATTCGTTTTAAACCACGCGATCAATGGCGGCCTGGCATGACCATGGACAAGCTGGTGGCGGAGTTGGACAGCGTGGTTAAAGTGCCCGGCATTGCCAACGTCTGGGTACCGCCAATCCGCAACCGGCTGGATATGCTGGCGACTGGTATCAAAAGCCCGGTTGGCATCAAGGTTAACGGTAGCAATATTGCCGATATCGAGCGCGCTTCTAACCAGATCGAGCAGGTGGTGAAACAGGTGCCTGGGGTCACTTCGGCGCTGGCGGAGCGTATTGCCGGTGGGCGTTATGTGGATATTGATATCGATCGCCAGCGTGCGGCGCGTTATGGCGTTTCGGTCAAAGAACTGCAATCGATGGTGGCAACGCTGGTGGGCGGTGAGAATATCGGTGAAACCATCGAAGGGCGCGCGCGATACCCGATCAACGTGCGCTACCCCCGTGAGATCCGTGATTCGCTGCAAGCCCTGCGTGAGCTGCCGGTAGTGACGGCGGCGGGCAGCCAGGTGCCGCTGGCGGAACTGGCGGATATCCGGCTTACCGAAGGTCCACCGATGCTGAAAAGCGAAAACGCCCGGCTTTCTGACTGGATCTATGTCGATCTGCGCGGGCGTGACCTGAAATCGGCGGTAGAAGAGATGCAACGTGCGGTGGCGCAGCAGGTGACATTGCCTGCCGGGGTTTCTGTCAGTTGGTCCGGGCAGTTTGAGTATTTGGAACGCGCCAGCGCCCAGTTGAAAATCGTACTGCCAGTGACGCTGGGGATTATCTTCGTGCTGCTGTTTATCACCTTCAACAGCGTGCGTGATGCGTTGCTGATCATGGCAACGTTGCCGTTTGCGTTGATCGGCGGGGTATGGCTGCTGTTCCTGCTTGATTACAACCTGTCGGTGGCGGGTGCGGTAGGGTTTATCGCTCTGGCGGGCGTTGCGGCGGAGTTTGGTGTGATTATGGTGTTGTACCTTAACCAGGCGTTGGCAAAACATCGCCAATCTGATGAGCCGTTAAGCCAGCAGCAACTGATGGCGGCGATCAGTGAAGGGGCAGTGTTACGCGTCCGGCCAAAAGTGATGACGGTGGCCACCATTATGGCCGGTTTGTTGCCGATCATGTGGGGCGGCGGCGCGGGTTCGGAGGTGATGCAGCGGATCGCCGCCCCGATGATTGGCGGCATGGTGAGTGCGCCGTTACTGTCGATGCTGGTGATCCCGGCGGTGTATTTGTTGTTGCATAGGGAGCGGTAAGGGGGGGCGGGTGTCTATTTTCGTGCGCTAAACATTTGGTGTTTATTTTAAACAGGATTAACGCGCCCGAGCAGGGGCTCAAGAGCCAGCCCCCTGCACCCCGGCCCTTGCCATATCAGGCGGTGGGCTTTGCCCACTTCCCTCACTACGACACGTCGCATTACGGCCGGCTACGACAGGCGTCCCTTCCTGTCTCGCCTGAAACCGCCATCCTTGGCGGTTTCGCCTATGCGTCGTTTCTCCGTTCGGCGCCTTCAATGACATCAACACCCGTGTTCATCTCACCGATTGAGTGGTTTGAAATGTATAGAAGCGGCAGCAAGATGTGACTCTACAACTTTGAGATTACTCCACCAGAAACGCCTTAAACTGTGGTGTCATCACCGCGCTGAAACCGTCATCGGTCTTGGTGATCAGATACACCGCCAGCCCTTTTTCTTCTGCCAGCTTCAACGCTTTTTCTGTGCCGAGCACCATCAGCCCGGTATCCCAGCCATCGGCTTCCAGCGCCGTGGGGGCGATCACCGTGGCGGAAACCAACCGGTGGTTAATCGGGCGGCCAGTGGTGGGATCGATCACATGGGAATAACGCTGCCCGTCTTGCTCGAAATAGTTCCGGTAACTGCCCGAGGTGCTGATGCCATAGCCTTGGAGATCGACCATGGCCTGTACCGCATTTTCACGATCGGTCGGTTTTTGAATCGCCACTCGCCAAGGCTTGCCCTGACCGTTGACACCGCGTGTTGATACCGCGCCGCCCACCGACACCAGATAGTTGGTGATACCTTTACGCGCCATCAGGCGTACCAACTGATCCACGCCATAACCTTCCCCCAGCGTAGAGAGATCGACATACATCTCCGGCAACGCTTTCTGTAACCATTCGCCGTGGTGGTCGCTGAGCAATTTCAGGTGCTGCAAACCGGTATTTTGCTTGGCTGCATCGATTTGCTGTTGCTGCGGGATTTTCACCGCGCGCTTATCCGGGCCGAATCCCCACAGGTTCACCAGCGGGCCGACGGTGATATCCATCGCCCCAGCGGTATCGCGGCCAATGCGTTGGGCCATCAGGATAATATCTGCCATGCCGCGTGGAATGGGCTGTGGTTCGCTGCTGCGGTTCTGGTTGAAACGGGATAACACCGAGTTCGGGCGATAGGTGGAGATATCGTCGTTGGCCTGTTCCAACAGAGCGTCGATCTCTTGCTGCAACTGCTGCTTATTCTCATCAATATCGCCGCTGATCTTCACGCTGTAGAAGGTGCCCATGGTTTTGCCTTCGATGTCGATCTGTGGGCGGGTTGCGCTGTCATCACAGGCGACCAGCAGAGTCAGGGCTGCGGTCAGCAGCAATTTCTTGGCAAGGGCATGAATCATAGGAAGAACCTTAAAAATAAACCAAGTTGATTGGTATAAAGTAAAGCGTGGCAAATGAAAAGCTTTTTAAGTGGCGCAATTTGTATGCTTCAGTTAACGTCTTTGGCCCGCATTCTGGCTGTTTTGGTAAGCGAAAAATATGAGTTCAAATGCTGTAATCCGCCTGTTGAGGCCATTTATTCACGATCGTTTTTTGCACGCGTTACTGCTGATTGGCGTGCTGCTGTTTGCTATCGAGCCACAGCCGCTGGCTCAGTTTATCGACTGGCGCACCATTATCACTCTGCTCGGGTTGATGTTGTTGACCAAGGGCGTAGAGGTGAGTGGTTATTTCGATTTTATTGGCCGCCAGATCGTCAACAGGCTGCGCAGTGAGCGCTGGCTGGCGCTGTTTCTGGTGTCTTCCGCCGCGCTGCTGTCATCCTTTCTGACCAACGATGTCGCGCTGTTTATCGTGATTCCCCTGACCATCACGCTGAAAAAGCTTTCTTCGTTGCCGGTTAACCGGCTGATTATTTTCCAGGCGCTGGCGGTGAATGCGGGTTCGCTGCTGACGCCGATCGGTAATCCGCAAAACATCTTACTGTGGAGCAAGTCCTCTCTGTCGTTTATGGAATTTATCGGCCAGATGGCTCCTTTCGGTGCGGTGATGATGCTCAGCCTGCTGGCGGTGACCTGGTTCAGCTTTCCGGCGCGTGAGATCGTTAAAAAAAGCCAAGCCCAAAGTTACCCGTATCAAAAACACCTGCTGTTAAGCTGTGTGGGGCTGTATGGGGTATTTCTGTTCTGCCTGGATTTTGCCGTGCCGCTCTACGGGCTGTTGGCGGTGTTTGCCGGTTTCCTGCTGTTGGCGCGGCGGGTGTTGCTGCAAATCGACTGGAGCCTGATTTTTGTGTTTATCGCCATGTTTATTGATGTCGGGCTGTTCACCCGGTTGCCGGTGATGCAACCGTGGTTCAGCCACATTGCAGCGCTGCCAGAAGGGGCGGTGTATGGCTTGGGCATTGGCCTGTCGCAGATCATCAGTAATGTCCCCGCCACCATTTTGCTGCTCAACTACGTGCCTTCCAGCGCGTTGGTGGCCTATGCGGTGAATGCCGGGGGCTTTGGGTTGGCGATCGGTTCTTTGGCCAACCTGATTGCGCTGCGGATGGCAGGGGATCGCCGCATCTGGCTGCGTTTCCATTACTATTCATTGCCGTTTCTGGCGTGGGCGGCGCTGGTTGGCTGGTTACTGTTGTAACGCCGCAGGGAGCCCTGCGGCCTGAGGGTTAACCGCGCGCGGCCAGCAGGCAGATGCTGCGGGTAACCTGATAAGACTTCACAAAGGAGCTGATTGGCAGGAACTCGAAGCGCGAATGGAAGTTATGCGCCCCGGTGAAGTAGTTTGGCGTAATCAGGCCACGGCTGGAAAGCGCTGCGCCGTCGGTGCCGCCGCGCATCGGGGTCACTTTTGGCGTAATGCCGTGGGCGGCTAATGCCCCGAAAATCAGCTCGATGGCGCGTTTGTCTTCACCGATGGAGTTACTGATGTTGCTGTAAATATCCTGCACCGTGCAACTGACCTTGGCGCGTGGATAGTTGGCGGCGACCTGCTGTACCACTTCTTGCAGACGCGCTTTGCGGCGGTTGAAAGCGGCCAGATCAAAATCGCGGATCGAGACTTTCAGCGTGGCGTTATTGGAGTTCGCCACCATATCATTGAACCAGAAATAGCCCTCGCGCCCTTCGGTATGCTCTGGTGTATCCAGAATATCAAACTGGTTGATAATATCGGTGGCGATGCGGATCGGGTTAATCAGCACGTTTTTTGCCGACATCGGGTGCGCCGTCACGCCTTCAATGTGGATTTCCGCCCCGGCGGCGTTGAAGTTTTCATACACCACTTCGCCCAGTTCGCAGCAGTCGATGGTATAGGCGAAATCAACGTCAAAGCGCGCCAGATCCAGCGCCTTGGCACCGCGCAAGCCGACTTCTTCGTCCGGCACAAAGGCCACCACGATATCGCCGTGGCGATCGGTCGCGCTCAGGTTTGCCAGCAGCGTCATCACTACGGTCACCGCCGCTTTATTGTCGGCCCCGAGCACGCTGGTGCCGTCGCTGAAAATAATCTCTTCGTTGGGATAAGCCAGAATTTCCGGGTGCTCAGCAGTGCGCAGCCAGATATCACGCTCGGCGTTCAGGCACAGATCTTCACCGGTAAAACGCAGGCGCTGCGGGTGGATCTCGGCGGCCAAACCCACATCAACGGTATCAATATGGGTGATAAAACCGATGCGTGGCGCGCCGGGCTGATTGCCAGGCTTGCGGGCGGTGACGGTGGCGTGTTCATCAACCAACACCTCTTCCAACCCAAGCTGGCGCAGTTCGGCGGCCAACAGTTGTGCTATATCATGCTGGCCCGCCGTGGTTGGCAGCGTAGTGGCTGCGGCATCGCTTTGGCTGGTGACCGCCAGATAGCGGAAAAAACGTTCGGTAAGCTGTTCGGCAATCGGGTTATTCATCAAAATTCCTTGTAGAATTACAGGCAAAGTAATGGTTTTAAAGCCAAATTAGTCGGTTGTCCAATCTAATCACGGACAATTTTACTCAGTCGCTCAACGGCGGCGCTGATTTCCCCCGGCGTGAGGGCGGAAAAGCCCAGCAGCCAACCGTCGCGCCGTGCCTGCGGCGTCATAAACAGTGCCGACAAACCGGGTGTAATCACCCCCAATTGCTGCGCTTGCCGGGTTAAGTTGGCCTCTTGGCCATGCGGTAGCCAAACGGCAAGCTGTAACCCTCCGTTGGCCGGTTGTGCTGTGGCAAAGGCAGGTAACCGTTGTTCCACCTGCGTCAGCAGCCAATCGCGGCGGCTGCGATAGAGCTGACGCATGTAACGGATATGCGCTGCGAAATGCCCCTGCTGGATAAACTCTGCGGTCACTGCCTGCATCAATTGGGCGCTATGGCCGTCGTACAGCGTGCGGGCGGTCGAGAATGCGCTAACCAGTTCTGGCGGCACAATCAGATAGGCCAAGCGTAGCGAAGGGAACAGCGTTTTGGAAAAGGTGCCGAGATACAGCACGTTGCCATGGCGATCCTGGCTTTGCATGGCGGGCATCGGTTGGCCGTCGTAGTGAAACTCGCTGTCGTAATCGTCTTCAATGATCCAGCTTTGCTCACGCCGTGCCATCTCCAGCAGAGCCAAGCGGCGTTCCAGGCTGAGCGCCACCCCGGTGGGATAATGATGAGCGGGAGTCAAATAAACCAGACGAGGAACGGGCAATGAACTATCGGGCCGCAACCCTGCTTCATCGATATTAACGGGGGTCAGCTTGGCACCGGCGCTGGTAAAGGCATTTCTGGCACCGAGATAACCGGGCTCTTCCATCCACACCCTGTCACCCTGATCGAGCAGCAGGGTGGCGATCAGTTGCAATGCCTGCTGCGAGCTGGTCAGCACGATGACCTGTTGCGCATCACAGTTCACTCCGCGCGTTTGGCCGACGTAACCGGCAATCGCTTCACGCAGCGGCAGATAACCCTGTGGATCGCCATAGCGCAGCAGCTTTTCGCCGTTTACGCGTAACTGTTGAGCGGTAAGTTGCTTCCATAGTTTCAGCGGGAAGGCTCGCAGATCCGGCGAACCGGCGGCAAATGGCAACGGCTGCTGCGGATCACGGCAGCCACTGGTTTGCAGAATGGTTTTGCCACGTTGGGATAGCCGCAACTGACCTGCAACTTTACGCACCGCTGCCGGTTTGTTGATACGGATGGCAACGAAGGTGCCTTGGCCCACGCGCCGTTGCGGATACCCTTCGGTTTCCAATTGCGCATACGCCGCTTCGGTGGTGACGCGTGAGACCTGCAGGTCTGCGGCTAGCAGGCGCGAAGAGGGCAGCCGCTGGCCTGCGCTTAACGCGCCGCTGTGAATCGCGCTGCGCAAGGTACTGCACACCCGCTCGCGTAGCGTGGCGGCGGCGTTTCCCGGTTGTTGAAACAGGGTCAGCAACACCTGGGGCATAATCGGTCTTATCATTGAGATTAAATGGGTATCAGTAATAAGACCAAAATCGGGCATGATTGTCACTCGTCTTTATGTAGAGGAACCTGAGTTATGACCACTGCATCACTCGTTCTGGCTTTCCCGCCTGCCAGCGCTGAACAGAGTTTGAATTATCTGGCGGCAAAGCTTGGCTATTACGCTGACTCATCAGATGTGGCAGAGGATTTACGCAATGGCGTCAGCGGCATAGTGGTGATCGATACCCGTGCTGAAGCGTTATATGCCGCTGGGCATATTCCGGGGGCGATGAGCTTTCCGCACCGTTTGATGAACGAACAGAGCACCGCCGTACTGGATCGGGAACTGGTGTATGTCACCTATTGTGATGGCATCGGTTGCAATGGCTCCACCAAAGGCGCTTACAAACTGGCAAAGCTTGGGTTTCGGGTGAAAGAGCTGATCGGCGGGCTGGATTTCTGGCAACGGGACGGCCACCCGTTGGCAACCGGCAATACAAGCGGAACCATGCAAGGGAAAAGCCGGGCGGCGGAGTGCGGCTGTTAAAACACCCATATCAGCAACAGGGCCAACACCAGGATGATGGCAATCCACCCCCAGGGTTTACCGAGCGATGGTGGCAGTGCAGCAATCAGCGCATGGAATAATGGCTGTGGCTGCACGCTTTCACTGTGTAAGGGTTGACTGTAGCCGGTTCGCTCCAGGCGGCGAGCGAACAATTGTTGGATCACTTCATTGATCTGAGCATAGGTCAGCGGCGTATTCAGGCCGCTATTGAACCGCGCCTGACAATAATCGCTGAGCTGCTGCTGTTCCTGTGGGTCGGCAGGCTGTTTTAAGACGGCCAGCAGGTTGTGCAACGTGGGGGCGCTTTGCGGGCTGAGCGCCACTTTCACCTGCAGGAATTGGCTGAGCAACTGAAAATGGCGTGCGGGCAGCGGATCGTTGGTTTTTACCCCCACCAGATCGAACAGTGCCTGCCATATTTTGAGCGGTGTTTCACCGGTGGCGGCGCTGAGCTTGGTCACCTGTTGTTGCAGATGCTGGTGTTCCGCAGGCAGCAACGGGCGATCGCTGGTGATGGTTTGTTGTGGATAAGGAATGGCAAGACCGCCGGTTTGCAGCAGGTTCAGCACCTGTTGCAACTGTGGTGGGCTTAACTGGCTCAATACTGTATGGCCAAACTGTTGGCGGATAAAATCGCTCACCGCCAAGCGGTTATTGCCCTGCGGCAACAGATCGGTCAATTGTTGTAGCAATTGGCGGCTGGCATGGCTTTGCTGTGCGGCGGCCAAGCGATTCTGCAGCAGTTGTTCCGCCGGTTGGAAATGGCGAGCCAACAGTTCATGGTTGCTGTCTGCCCCCAACTCATGACGCAGGGTTGCCCAGATCTCAGCCGATTTAGCTGGGCTGAGTGCCATGATTTTTACGATCAGTTTTTCGAGCTGGGTGCGTTGTGCAGGAGAAAGTAGGTGTTCGTCCTTGCCCTGGTTCGGCGGGTGATCGAGAGAATTGGGGGCACCAGGCCCGCTCAAAGGTTGCATATCACCCGTCCTGTGCGGCAAAGAGAATCGGCATACCCGGCAAGAAGCGCAGGTTTAATCAATTATGATACCTGTAATTCACGGCCACCAATACCGCTCGCCAGACATTTCTTTACAGGCCAATCGTTGCGTATCTGGTTTACGCCGCTAAGATAAGCGCAGATACGAAATTGGGAACGCCATGATAAATCGTCAGCGGATTGCAAAGTGGTTTTTATGCTTGGCTTGTCTGGTGATGCTGACCTGCATCACACAGCGCATGGCGGGTTTGCATGCGTTGCAATTGAATCTTCCTGCCGCGAATACCAGCTTATCGCCGCTTGCTGCGGATGAGGCTGAAACTGCAGCCACCCCCTGTGAACTGAGCGCCAAATCGTTGTTGGCGGCACCGCCAGTGATGTTTGAAGCCGCGCTGTTTGCCTTTGGCCTGCTGCTGGTGCTGTTGATCCCGATTCTTGCTCCACGTTTGCGTTTCCCACCTCTGCGAGCGATCTCCCCTAGCACCCTCAGGGTTCATCTTCGATTATGCGTGTTTCATGAATGAGTTAATCCCGCGTTTTTATTCGGTGATTAATGAATTTATGGAGAAGAAACATGTTGAATATCATCAGGCTGGCGTTGGCTTGCCTATTATGGCTGTGGTTGCCTGCGTCACAGGCGGCGGACAGCGGTTGGCTGCAAAGTCCACAAAACCAGCACGCTAAAGTCAGGCTGCGTGCCGATACCAGCAACGGCGTTGAAACACGCGTATTGCTGACTGTTGAACTGGAAAAGGGCTGGAAAACCTATTGGCGCTCGCCGGGGGAAGGCGGTATTGCACCCAAGATCGCCTGGCAGGGCGATCCCCCAGTTGCCACCTGGTTCTGGCCGGTTCCCCAACGTTTTGATGTAGGCGGTATTTCTACTCAGGGCTATCACGATCGCGTGACGTTACCGATAGTGCTGAAAAGGCCGATACCACGCCAACTTGCGGGCACGCTGACGCTCTCGACCTGTAGCAACGTCTGTGTGCTGACCGATTACCCGTTCAGCCTGGATCTCAGCGCGCCCAATGATGCACAGTTCAACCACGACTTTGCTCAGGCGATGGGGCAGGTGCCGATCGCCAGCGGGATGGTGGACAGCGTCCGGGCCGGTTATCAGAACGGTGAATTGCAAATCAGCGCCGAACGTGCGGCGGGTTGGCAACAGCCGGAGCTGTTCTTCGACACGCTAGAGGATGCCTCTCTGGGCCACCCCAAGGTGAGCCACAATGGCGCGCAGCTACAGGCACGCATCCCGGTCAGCGACGGCTGGGGCGAGGCGGCCCCTGACCTGCGTGGTAAAACGCTGCGGCTGGTGGTCAGTGACGGTGGAGTGGCTCAGGAGGCCACGTTAACCGTCGGTGCTCCGCTCGGTTTATCGCCGGTAAGCGGATTTCCACTGTGGCAGGCGGTGCTGATGGCGCTGGCCGGTGGTTTTATCCTTAACCTGATGCCCTGTGTGTTGCCGGTATTGGGAATGAAACTGGGTTCGATTTTGCAGGTGGAGCACCGCGATCGCCGCAGCGTGCGTCTGCAGTTCCTGGCCTCTTCCGGCGGCATCGTGGCGTCGTTTATGGCCTTGGCGTTGCTGATGACGCTGTTGCGGCTAAGTAATCACGCACTGGGTTGGGGCATTCAGTTCCAGAATCCGTGGTTTATCGGTTTTATGGTGTTGGTGACGTTGCTGTTCAGCGCCAACCTATTCGGCCTGTTCCACCTGCAACTCTCTTCTGCACTCAATACCCGGCTGGCAACCCATAACGGCAATGGTCTGAGCGGGCATTTCTGGCAGGGCGCTTTTGCTACGCTGCTGGCGACGCCATGTTCCGCTCCTTTTCTGGGAACGGCGGTGGCGTTTGCCTTGGCGGCTCCGTTGCCGGTGCTGTGGGGCATGTTTGTCGCGCTGGGGATTGGCATGAGTTTGCCCTGGCTGTTTATCGCCGCCTGGCCTGCATTAGCGCTGCGTTTACCGCGCCCAGGCCGCTGGATGAACGGTATGCGCCTGGCGCTTGGCCTGCTGATGTTGTTGTCTTCGCTGTGGTTACTTAGCCTGCTGAGCAACCATATCGGGAAGCAACTCACGCTGATTGCGGGTGCGGTGTTGATGTTGGGGCTGCTGCTGGCGATTTGGCGGCGGCTTGGGTGGCGAACCGCCACCAGCGTAATGCTGCTGGTAGGGTTGGCACTGCTGATCGGCTCGTTCAGCGCGGGCCTGTGGCGGCAACCTCTGCATGACAAGATCAACTGGCAACCGTTGTCCGAACAGGCCATCACCCAGGCGTTGACGCAGCATAAGCGGGTGTTTATTGATGTGACCGCCGATTGGTGTGTGACCTGTAAAGTCAACAAGCTCAACGTATTGATGCGTGATGACGTGCAAAAAGCGCTGAGTGCCGACGATGTGGTGGCGCTGCGCGGTGACTGGAGCCGCCCATCCGCGGCGATCTCCGCTTTCTTGCAACAGCGTGGGAGCGCCGGGATCCCGTTCAACCAAATCTATGGCCCCGGTAGCCCGAACGGTGAAGTGATGTCACCGCTGTTAAGCCGTGACGCCGTGTTGCAAGCCCTCTCCACCGCCCAAGGAACCGAACCATGAAAACATTACTGCTCCTGCTGATGTTGATGATCGCCCCAGCTTGGGCCGCAGCCCCTTTTACTGCCGAGCAGGAGGCACGGCTTAAGGTGCTGATCCGCGAAACGCTGGTGGCTAACCCAGAGATTCTGGCCGAGGCAGCTAACGCCTGGCAGCAGCAGGCCAGCAAGCAGTTGCTCAAACAGCAGGAAGAAAACCTGTTTAACGATCCAGCCAGCCCGCGCTTGGGGGCCAAAAATGCCAAGCTGACGCTGGTGGTTTTTACCGACTATAACTGCCCGTACTGCAAACAGTTTGATCCGTTGCTGGAGAAGATCGTCAAGCAATATCCCGAGGTGGCGTTGGTGATGAAACTGGTGCCATTCAAGGGGGAAAGTTCGATCGCCTCGGCCCGCGTTGCGCTAACCACCTGGCAGCAGCACCCGGAACAATTCTGGGCGCTGCATCAACGCCTGATGGCGAAAAAGGGTTTGCACGATAATGCCAGCATTGCGGCGGCTCAGCAGAAAACCGGCGTTGCGCCAGTGACGCCCAGTGAGCAAAGCCTGACTACGCTACGTGCCAATATGCAATTGGCAGAACAGTTGGGAGTGCAGGGTACGCCTGCCACGGTGATCGGCGACCAGATCTTACCGGGAGCGGTATCTTATGCAGAGCTGGAGACGATAGTGAAACAACAGTTGGCAAAGGCGAAAAATGGCTAGATTAAGGCGTTGGGCACGTGAACTGCTGGTTTTGGCACTGATAGTGTTGGCTACCATGCTGGTGATGGATTGGCTGCGTGCGCCGCAGGCACCGCTGGCGTTCAATCAGCAGATGCTGGCAACGCTCGACGGCGAACAGGTATCGTTGGCCGAGCTCAGCCAGCACAAGCCGCTGCTGGTTTACTTCTGGGCAAGCTGGTGCACCATTTGCCGCTTTACGACGCCAAGCGTTGCCAAACTGGCGGCCAACGGCGGCAATGTACTGAGCGTGGCGCTGCGCTCTGGTGATAACCAGCAGGTGGAGCAGTTCTTGGCGCGTAAGCAGCTACAACTGCCGGTGGTTAACGATCCATTCGGGGCGTTATCGGCGCAGTGGCAGGTCGGGGTGACGCCAACCTTGGTGGTGATTTCACAAGGCAGGGTGGTGCAGAGCACCACCGGCTGGACCAGCTATTGGGGCATGAAGCTGCGGCTCTGGTGGGCCGCGCTTTAACTTTTTTGCACCTCTATGATCGCCCGGCTTAAGCGGGCGATCCCTTCCTCGATCAGCTCCGGCGTGTTGGCGGCAAAATTCAGCCGCAACCCCTGCGCTCCACGCGCTTCATCGGCATGGAAGCATTCACCGCGTGCAAAGGTGACGCCCTGCTGCCAGGCGGTGGGCATCAGTGCCGCAGTGGTGAGAGAATCTGGCAGTTGCAGCCAGATAAACAGCCCTCCTTCCGGCACCTCAAACCGGCAGCCTGCAGGCAAGTGCCGTTGTAATGCTGCCACCATCGTATCGCGGTGCAGGCGATAAACCCTTCCCGCCCGACGTAGCTGTTTTTCATAGCGACCAACGGTGACAAAAGCATCCAGAGCCCGTTGGATCAGGTTGGAACTGGTGAAGCTGTCAACGTGTTTCAGCGTTGACAAGCGCAGGTAATGCTCGCTGTCGGCGACCAGATAGCCGATACGCATACTGGGCAATAACATTTTGGAAAAGGTGCTGACGTAAATCACCGTACCCGGTGCAGCCAAGGCGCGTAGCGAGGGCAAGCTTTTGCCGTTATAACGCAGATCGCCGACAAAATCGTCCTCCAGAATCACCAAACCTGCCTGCTGCGCCAAGGCCAGCAAACGGTGGCGGCGTGCTTCACTCAGGCAGCGACCGGTCGGGTTATTGAAGTTGGGAATGGTGTAGATCATTTTGGGGCGATGTTGCTCGATCAGCGCAGGCAGCAGGTCAACGCACATACCGTGCCGATCGCTGGGAACGGAAACAATGTTGATGCGGTGCAGGCGCAGCAGGCCCAGGGCTTCGGCATAGGTGGGTTCTTCGACGATCACCGTGTCGCCCGGCTGCAACAGCGTCTGGAAAATCAGGCTGATGGCGTGCTGTGAGCCGTTGGTGATCAACACCTGTTCGGCGCGAGTGGGAATGCCCTGTGTGGTCAGAATGCGCCCCAAGGTATCGCGCAGCGGATAGTAACCGCAGTAATCACCGTAGCTGAACGCTTCTTCCGCATGGCGGCTGAGGATCGACAGCAGAATTTTGCGGAACTCCTCCAGCGGGAACACTTTGGAACTGCCCACTCCGGCGGCAAAATTGATGATGTGCTCTGGTAAGGGGATATCCGGGTAGCCATCCAGCCGGGAGGTGGCGGTGGTGAAACGCTCAAGTGGGAACGGTTCACGCAGCAGCGGCGGCTGCGGAAGGGCAACGGGTTGCAGATGATGAACATAGGCCCCGCTGCCGCGCCATTGCTGCAACAATCCTTTGGCTGTCAGTTCGGCGTAGGCGTTTTCCACCGTCAGGCGACTGACGGACAGTTTGGCGGCCAGGCTGCGTGTTGAAGGCAGTTTGTCGCCAGCGGCAAAGGTGCCGCTCAAGATGGCGCGGCGTAGCGCTTCCTCGATTTGCAGATACAGCGGAATATCCTGCTGACGATCTAACGGAATATGCATGCAAACTGGCCCGGTCGCTGAAAGTGATTTTTAATATATCCCATTATTAGCGGGCGTTAAGCAGAAAAAAGTGGCCTGTATAACATTGGGGTAAAGTGGCTATGGTGGCAAAATATGGCCGCGTTAGAATCTTGAGCCAGAGAGTTAGCTGACGAAGATTTGAGGGCGCTATGTCATCACCAACGGGGATTTCCGCCGCATCGCAATTAGGTGCCGGGCGCGTTTTAGCAGGCAGAAGCCAGGGTTATGCGATCGCCATTATCAGTGCCATGTTGTTGGCATTTACCGCGATTATTATCCGGGCGCTGACGGAGTATTTTCATCTGCCGACCTTCGTGCTGGCCTTTTGGCGTGCGGCGCTGGTGGCTTTGGTGCTGTTACCGCTATTGTTGCTGTTCAGGCCAGAATGGGCGCGTCTGCGCCGCGAGCAGGTATGGTTCTATGCCGGTTACGGCTTGCTGCTGGCGCTGTTTAACGGTTTGTGGACGCTGTCGGTGGCCCTGAACGGCGCTTC
This sequence comes from Serratia sp. Ag1, assembly GCF_000743355.1. Classification (GTDB taxonomy): domain Bacteria; phylum Pseudomonadota; class Gammaproteobacteria; order Enterobacterales; family Enterobacteriaceae; genus Chania. Next base: position 185,061 of record NZ_JQEI01000009.1, on the reverse strand, counting down.
AGTAGCCACTATCCTGACTTATTGCTCGGTGGGTTTTACCCTGTTTCTCGGTTGGGTGATGTACAGCGAGCGTCTTAGCCCGCGTGAACTGCTGGTGATCGTGGTCAGCTTGGGTGGGTGTTTCCTGGTGAGCAATGGTGACAGCATGGGCAACAGCCGCTTTGATCTGCTGGGGTTGGTGGTCGGTATGCTGTCCGGTGTCGGTTATACCCTGTATACCCTCGGCGGGCGCATTGCCAGCGAACGGCGCTACCCGGTGTGGAACACCATTCTGTATGTGTTCGGTTTCTCTGCGGTTTATCAGTGGCTTTTTAATACCATGCTGGTGTTTTTCCCGCTGGCGGCATTGCAGGGGATGAGCGGCGATCTGTGGTTTCTTTCGCAGGGGGCACAAGGCATTCAGTGGAGCGGTTGGCTGTTGTTGCTCACCTTAGCCGCCGGGCCGACGTTGCTGGGATTCGGCCTGTATAATATCAGCCTGAAAACCCTGCCGCTGGCGATAGCCAATTTAATCCTGTCGTTGGAATTGGTGTTTACCGCAGTGATTGCTTATTTCCTGCTGGGCGAGAATATGAATCAGCTACAACTGCTCGGCAGTGCGCTGGTAATGGGTGGGGTACTGATGTTAAGAAAGCGTGAAGGGTGAGAAAGGGGCCCTGATGGCCCCTTTGAGTCATTACTCTACCTTGGCAGCCTCGACGGTAATACTGCGGCGCTTGCGCAATTTGCGCAGCAACGGCGGCAGCGCCAGTACGGCAACGGCCAGCACCAACAGGCATTGTGCAATCGTACTGCTCCACAGGATGCTGAATTCACCGTTGCTGATTGACAGAGCACGGCGCAGGTTCTGCTCCAGCATTTCCCCCAGCACAAAACCCAGAATCAACGGCGACATCGGGAAGTGCATCTTCCGCAACAGGTAGCCAAACACCCCAAGCCCGACCATCAGCAGCAGATCGAAAGTGGTGCTGTGTACGGCATAAACCCCAACGGCTGAAATGGCAGCAATGGCTGGCACCAGGAACCACAGCGGTACGGTCAGCATGCGGGTGAACAGACCGATCAGCGGGATGTTCATGATCAGCAGCATCACGTTGGCGATCAGCAGGGCGGCGATCAGCCCCCAGACGATGTCCGGTTGCTCGGTGAACATCGCCGGGCCAGGGGTGATGTTATACAGCGTCAAGGCACCCATCATTACCGCCGTGGTGCCGGAACCTGGCACTCCCAGCGTCAGCATCGGGATAAACGAACCGCAGGCCGACGCGTTGTTGGCAGCTTCCGGCGCGGCCACGCCACGAATATCCCCTTTACCAAAGGAATCGCTGTTGCCGCTGATTCTCTTCTCGGTCATATAGGTCAGCGCACTGGCGATGGTGGCCCCGGCGCCCGGCAGAATACCGACGAAAAAACCGATAAATGAGGAACGCAGCGTCGGGCCAACGCATTCGCCCGCTTCTTTGCGGTTGAACAGCAGGCGACCGGTTTTGCGGATCAGCTTCTGGCCAGAACTGGTGCTTTCCAGCATCAGCAGGATCTCACTGACGGAGAACAGACCAATCACCACCACGATAAACTGAATGCCATCGGAAAGGTGTACGCTGTCGAAGGTGAAGCGGTAAACGCCGGTATTGGCATCCACTCCCACCGTCGCAAGCCCTAAGCCAATCAACGCTGCCAGCAGCGATTTCAGCGGGTTTTCGCTCATCATGCTGCCAAGACAGGCGATGGCAAACACCATTAGCGCGAAGTATTCCGCCGGGCCAAAGGCCAGCGACCAGCGTGCCAGCAGGGGGGCGAACAGGATAATCCCTATAATGGCAATCAAGGAGCCGACAAAAGAGCTGACCGCCGAGATCGACAACGCGACACCGGCACGCCCTTGCTGCGCCATCGGGTAACCATCCAGGGCGGTCATGATCGCCGCCGCATCGCCCGGTACATTGAGCAGAATCGACGAAATACGCCCACCATACTCACAGCCGATATACACCGTAGCCAGCAGGATCAGCGCGGATTCTGCGGGTAATTTCAGCGCGAACGCCAGCGGTAGCAGGATCGCCACGCCGTTGATCGGCCCCAGGCCCGGCAACAAGCCAACGATGGTGCCAACGAAGCAACCGATCAGCGCGATAATCAGGTTCTGTGGAATCAACGCCACCTCGAACCCTTGTGATAAATACATCCAGGTTTCCATCATCGTCCCCGTTAGCTCAGCCACACGCCAAGCGGCAGCGTGACATCGAGTAAGTAATCAAAGGCGAAAAACAACGACACGCCCATCACTGCGCCAGAGATCAACGCGGCCATTACCGTGGCCTGGAACAGCAGACCGATGCTGAAGGTCAGTAGTGCGGTCGCCAGCGGGAAACCAAGCCACTCGAATCCCCAGGCATACAACACCAACGTGATAATCAGCACCAGCAGGCGTTGCAGCACTTGTTTATGCGGCCATTCGATAAGTTGTGGCCTGCGTAGCAGCAGTAAGACGGCACACAGGGCCATCAAACCCAGAATCGCCAGCGGGAAGGGGCGTGGCCCCAGGGGTTCATAGCTGTATTCGCTTTGAATGCCCCAGCCGATAAATAGGCCGCTGAGACATAGCAACAGCCAGATACAGGCAAAAATACGATCGCTCATAGGATGCCTCGGGGTTATTTGGCCAGACCGAACGCTTTTGCCTGCTCACGGTACTGATCCACCTGGTTTTTCACGTAGGCATCCAGTTCTTGACCGGTCATGTTGAACTCAAACAGGCCGCGCAGATCGCGCTGCTTCTTGAATTCGTCGGTGGCCATGGTTTTCTTGAAGGTGTCGATCCACCATTGATATTCTTCTTCGCTGACTTTCGGGCCAACGTAGAAACCACGGATGATCGGCCAGACCAGATTGAAGCCCTGTTCTTTGGCGGTAGGAACGCTTGCTAATTCTCCCGGCAGACGATCTTCGGCATACACTGCCAGTACGCGGATTTTATCGCCTTGCAGGTGTGGCACCATTTCGCTCAGATCGCCGGAAACTGCCTGAATGTGATTGCCCAACAGTGCAGTAACCGGTTCGCCGCCGCCTTCAAACGCCACGTAACGCATCTTGTGCGGATCGATACCCACTTCGCGCGCCAGTAACGCGGTTTTCATCCAGTCCTGGCTGCCGATGGAGGCTCCAGCACCGAATACCACGCTGTTCGGGTCTTTTTTGAACGCCTCCATCAGATCTTTCAGCGTTTTGTAAGGGGAATCGGCGCGCACCGCGATCATGCCGTAATCGGTGCCCACGGCGGCCAGCCACTTCACATCATCCACGTTGTAGCGGCCAAATTTCCCTTGCGACAGGTTCAACAGCGAACCGCCAGAGAAGGCCACCACGGTACCGAATTCTGCCGGGCGTTGGGCGACGATGGCGTTATAGGCTACAGCCCCCACACCGCCGGGCATGTAAGTCACGCGCATCGGCTTGTCGATGGCTTTGGTTTCCTGTAACGAAACCTGGATCAGCTTACAGGTAAGATCGAAGCCGCCGCCGGGTTTGGCCGGGGCGATACATTCTGTGCGGCTGGGCGCTTCAATTGCCAGCGCATGGTTGGCGGCAAATAACAGGGCGGTTGCGGTAAGCGTGCGGGTAATTATTGTTTTCATTGCTTTTCCCATCAGTTTTGTTTTGGATTGTGAGAGTCCCCGCTGACACGGGGTTGCTGAATTGTTAAAACAATAACCTTTCATTTACCTGTCATCGGGCAGCAAATTTTACAGGATGTGATATGCGTCTCTTGTTAGTAGAAGATCACCCCGAGTTATCTCATTGGTTGCAAAAGGCCCTGACCGGCCTGGGTTTTGCGGTAGACATCGCCGAAGATGGGTTGATCGCCGATCATCTGTTATTGCACGAAAGCTATGCGCTGGTGGTGCTGGATGTCGCGTTGCCGCGCCTGAATGGCCTGGATCTGCTGGCGCGGTTGCGCAAGCGCGGGCAGGATTTGCCGGTGCTGTTGCTGACGGCACGGGCCGACGTGGCCGATCGGGTGCAAGGGTTGAATCTGGGGGCTGACGATTACCTCACCAAACCCTTTGAACTGAATGAGTTGGAAGCGCGTATTCGGGCGCTGCTGCGCCGTAGCGTCGGTAGCATGCAACGGGCGCTGAAATACGGCGCGCTGACCTATCATGATGAAGGCTATTTCCTGTTGGATGAAAAACCTGTGCCTCTGACGCCGCGCGAACTGGCTGTACTGACCGCCTTGATGCATCGCCGTGGCCGCCCAGTGGCCAAACAGCAACTGTTTGAACAGGTATTTACTCTGGCCGATGAAGCCAACCCAGAGAGCATTGAACTGTATGTTCACCGGGTGCGTAAAAAGCTGCAGGGCAGTAATGTGATGATAGTGACCTTGCGCGGCCTGGGTTACAGCCTGGAGCTGTGTGATGAAATGGCTTAAAGCGCCACGTTCGCTGTTTAATCAGTTACTACTGTTTTTTGGTTTACCGCTGCTGATGTTGGGAGGGATCTCGATCTACACCCACTACTTCAGCGCGATGAGTGCCGCAACGCTGGCTTACGATCGCACATTGCTGGCTTCGGCGCGCACGGTGGCGGAACGGCTGGTGGTACGCAATCAACGGCTGGAAGTGGATGTGCCTTACGTGGTGCTCGACAGCTTTGAGCGCAATATGAACGACCAGCTTTACTATCAGGTGATCTCGCCGGAAGGCCAGAGTATCTCTGGCTACAGCGATCTGCCCAAGATGCCTGACTATATTCCGCGCTCCAACCTGTATCCGGCGTTGGTGCATTTCTATGATGCCGACTACCGTGGCAGGCCGATTCGCATGGCCGCGCTGTTCCAGCCGGTGAATGAATCCGGCGTGATGGGGATGGCAACTATCGTGGTGGCAGAAACGCTGGAATCCCGGCGCTATCTGGCGCGGCAGATGCTGCTGGCGGCGTTGCTGAGCCAGGGAACGGTGGTGCTTTTGACGCTGATCCTGGCCTATGTGCTGCTGAAAAAGGTGCTAAAGCCGATGCGTAAGCTTTCTGGCATCATGCTGCGGCGCGATCCGGGGGAACTGACCCCTTTGCCGATGGTGTTGCCGTGGTCTGAAATGCGGCCATTGCTGCTGGCATTCAACCGCTACATTGAGCGGTTGCGGGTGATGGTGGCGCGTCAAGAGCGCTTTAGCGCCGATGCCTCTCACCAGCTCAGAACGCCGCTGGCGGTGCTGAAAACCCAGGTGGGTGTTGCACTGGCCAGCGATCGTCCCGAGCAGTGGCGCGAAAGCCTGGAGGGGATGAGCACCACGTTGGACAACACGGTAGCGTTGACCGATCGCTTACTGCATCTCTCACGCCTGAAAGCGCATGAACGCGATGCCGAGCGCCAACTGCAGCCGGTCGATCTGGCACAGATACTGCGCGACGCCTGTTTCTCGCGCTTGCCACAGGCACGCAGCAAACAGATTGATCTAGGCTATGAAGGGGTTGAACAGTGCCGGATCGCCGGGGAGACGTTGCTGCTCACCGAACTTTGCGCCAACCTGCTCGACAACGCTCTGAAATATACCCCGCCTCAGGGCATCGTGACTGCGCGTCTGGTGATTGAGGGGCTGCAGGGCGTACTGGAGATTGAAGACAGCGGGCCGGGGATTGCTGCGGAGCATATTCAAGCGGCGCTGCAACCGTTCCACCGGCTGGACAACGTTGGCGTTCAGCCGGGAGCGGGATTGGGTTTGGCGTTGGTGAAAGACATCACCCATTACCACCGCACCCGCCCGGAACTGCTGGCTTCTGCCCAACTGGGTGGCCTGTTAGTGCGGGTGCGTTTTACATTGTTGCCTTTTGGTTGAGCATCACTCTTTACAGGCAATTGGCGTGATTTCAGCCGTTTTCTTTCGCCCTAACGGGGTGCGCAGGCGTTGCGACAGGATCACACCCAATAAGGTGATACCCCCGCCAATCAGGTGATAGCTCTGCAAATGTTCGTGCAGGAACAGCACGGCGATAATGGCGGTGAATACCGGTGCTAGGTTCATAAAGATCGAAGTGGTGTTAGCGCCCAGGCGCATTACGCCCAGAATCCAGAAGAACGGCGCAAGAATTGATGCGGGAATACCGGCGAACAGCACCAGTGGGATGTTCTGGCTGTTAAGCTGAACGTCCGGCGTCAGCAAGAAGTTGGGCAGCAGCAGCAGCACGCCGAACAGGATCTGCATATACAGAGACTGCCAGTTTGGCAAGGCAATCGCCCAACGTTTGGTCAACACGCTGTAGAGCGCATAAGACGCTGCGGCGGCAAACATCATCAGCTCGCCTTTGCCGATACCATGCTCCAGCAATTGCAGCGGTTGACCTGCGCTGACCAGCCACACCAGGCCGCCTAGCGATAATATACCGCCCAGCGCGATACCGATGGTGGGGGCAACACGCAGTACGATCAGGCTGATCAGGACGGTCAAAAGCGGGATCAAAGAATTGAGAATGCCCATAAACAGCGCGCTGACGCTATGCGCGGCGTAATACGACAGGCTCTGGTACAACACCATGCCCAGCAGGCCGAGGATCATCAGCTTCCACCCGTTGGCGCGCACGGTCGGCCAGTGGCGGATCACCCCCGGTAGCGCGAATGGAGTCAACACTATCAAAGCCAACAGCCAGCGGTAGAAGGAAATAGCTGCCGGTTCGATGACGGTAGCGGAGACTTTGCTGACGACGGCATTGATCGACCAGATCAGGACGGCCAGCAACGGGAAAAGCATATTCATGATAATTACTCTCAACAACTGATAAGCTACTGGCTAGTCTACTCGTGTCCGATTTATTATATATAGTGATAATCAGACACTCTTTCACGAAATCAAGACAACTTTACTATGGCCGAAATCCGTCATTCCCCCAGCGCACAAGTAGCAGCGCCACGTAACCTGTTCTTTCATTGTGAAGAAACCAATGCGGATACCGAGTATGTGCTGCATAGCCATGATTGGGGACAACTGATCTGCGTAAAAACTGGCGTGATCGCGATGAATATCGCCGGGCAGCGCTTTCTGGCACCGCCGGAATTTGCTGTTTGGCTACCGGCGGGGATGGAGCATTCCAGCTATAACCGCAAACCCGCGTTGTTCCGCAGTATCAATATTGCCAAATCGCTGTGCGTAGGGTTGCCGGAGCAGGCGTGTTTGCTGAATGTGTCACCGGTATTCAGTGCGATTGTCGAAGATTGCCTGACGCGGCGGATGCTGGAGCCGCAAACCGATGAGGATTTACGCTTGTGCCAGGTGTTGATCGATCAGTTGCGTATTTCACCGATCCAGCAAACCTATCTGCCGACTTCGCAAGATAAATTCCTCGCCCCGGTGTTGCAGGCGTTGGAGCGTTGCCCGGCGGACAATACCTCGCTGGCGGTCTGGGCCGGGCGGGTGTATACCACAGAAAGAACCCTATCGCGCCGTTGCCAGCAGGAGTTGGGGATGTCGTTCAGTGAATGGCGACAGCGCCTGCGTTTTTTGCACGCCCTTTCGCTGCTTGAACAGGGGAAAATCGTGCAGGAGGTGGCGTTAGATGTTGGCTACAGTTCGGCTTCCGCGTTTATCGTGATGTTCCAGCAGATTGCTGGTACCACGCCAGAGCGTTTTCGTCGCTTGTAACAACGTTTGGGGTTTTATACCCTTCATACTTCAAGTTGCTTGGGTGTTGGCTGCCTTCGTTCACCCCAGTCACATAGTTATCTATGCTCCTGGGGCTTCTCTCAGTTGCCGCCTACAAGCAACTCGAATTATTTTGGGTATACGCCATCGGTGGCACACTATTTCGCAGCTTGAGCGCCAATCCTGTCGGAGAATAACGTGAAGATTTTAGTTGATGAAAATATGCCCTATGCGGTGGAACTGTTTGGCCGTTTAGGTGAGGCGTTGGCGGTACCTGGCCGCCCGATCCCACGCGAGGCGCTGGCTGATGCTGACGCACTGATGGTGCGCTCGGTGACGAAAGTGAACCAGGAACTGCTGGCGGGCAGCGGTATCGGTTTTGTCGGTACCGCCACGGCAGGCACCGATCACGTTGATGAAGCGTGGCTGCAACAGGCAGGCATTGGCTTTTCGGCTGCACCCGGTTGTAACGCTATTGCGGTGGTTGAATATGTCTTTTCTGCCCTGATGCTGCTGGCTGAGCGGGATGGTTTTTATCTGCGCGATAAAACCGTGGGTATCGTCGGCGTGGGCAATGTGGGCTCGCGCTTGGATGCTCGCCTGAAAGCGATGGGTGTGCGTACTTTGCTGTGCGATCCGCCGCGTGCAGAACGTGGGGATGCCGGTGAGTTTTGGTCATTGGAAAAGCTGGTGGCTGAAGCGGACGTGTTGACGTTTCATACCCCACTGAATAAGTCTGGCCCGTATAAATCGTTGCACTTGGCTAATGCGGATCTGCTCGATGCGTTACCGGATGACCGTATCCTGATCAACGCCTGCCGTGGTGCCGTGGTGCATAACGCCGCGTTGCTCAAGGTGCTGGAGCAGGGTAAGCGGCTCAGCACGGTGCTGGATGTGTGGGAGCCTGAACCGGAGCTTTCTCTGCCGCTGCTGGATTGGGTAGATATCGGCACCGCTCATATCGCGGGTTACACGCTGGAGGGCAAAGCACGCGGCACCACCCAGGTGTTTGAAGCCTTTGCTCAACACTTGGGGCAGCCGCAGCAGATCGCTCTGGCTTCACTGCTGCCCGTACCTGAGTTCAGCGAAATTCGCCTCAACGGGCCACTGGATGAAGGCAAGTTAAAACGATTGATGCACTTGGTGTATGATGTGCGCCGCGATGATGCACCACTGCGCAAAGTGGCCGGGTTACCGGGCGAGTTTGATCGCCTGCGCAAGCATTATCAGGAACGTCGTGAATGGTCTTCCCTGCGGGTGCTCTGTGATGACAGCGCCAGCACGGAGCTGCTGCACAAGCTGGGTTTTAGCGTGCAATAAGTTTGTTTTAATTCAATTTTCTATATTTGGGCGGTAATTTCACCGCCCGTCTGCAAATGAAATACTCTGGAGATAACCCAATGTCAGACGGCTGGAATATCGCTCTGCTCGGTGCGACGGGCGCAGTAGGTGAAGCGTTGCTGGAATTGTTGCAGGAGCGCCAGTTCCCGGTGGGTGAACTCTATCCTTTGGCCAGTGAGCGTAGTGCCGGTGCCACGGTGCGTTTCAACGGCAAATCTCTGTTGGTGCAAAATGCAGAGGAGTTTGACTGGTCTCAGGCGCAGTTGGCGTTTTTTGTCGCGGGTACTGAAGCAGCGGCCCGTTATGCCGATGAAGCGGGCAACATGGGCTGCCTGGTGATTGACAGCAGTGGCCTGTTTGCTCTGGAGCCGGATGTGCCGCTGGTGGTGCCTGGGGTTAACCCGCAGGTGCTGGCGGATTACCGCAACCGCAATATCGTCGCAGTGGCCGACAGCATGGTGAGCCAACTGCTGACGGCGATTAAACCGCTGATTGAACAGGCGGGGCTTTCCCGTTTGCACGTCACTACGCTGATGTCGGTTTCGGCACGCGGTAAAGTGGCGGTGGACGACTTGGCTGGCCAGAGTGCGCGTTTGCTGAACGGCATTCCTGCCGAGCCAGGCGTATTTGCCAAACAACTCGCCTTCAACATGTTGCCTTTGATGGCCGATGAGCAGGGCAGCGTGCGTGAAGAGCGCCTGATCGTCGATCAGGTACGCAAAGTATTGCAGGATGAAGGGTTGCCGATCTCGGTGAGCTGCGTTCAGTCACCGGTATTTTACGGCCACGCGCAGGTGGTGCATCTGGAGGCGTTGCGCCCGATCGCCGCAGAAGAGGCGCGTAGCGAACTGGAACAGGCCGAAGATATCCAACTGAGCGAAGAGGATGATTATCCGACGCAGGTTACGGAAGCTTCTGGCAGCGATGTATTGTGTATCGGTTGCCTGCGCAATGATTATGGTATTCCTGAACTGCTGCAGTTCTGGTCGGTGGCTGATAACGTGCGTTTTGGTGGCGCGCTGATGGCGATCGAAACCGCCGAACGCCTGCTGCAGGAGCAGATGTACTGATGCTTGAAGTGGAATCATCAACTCCGTCAATGCTGAAGATTGCGTTGGGGATTGAGTATGACGGCAGCCGTTATTACGGCTGGCAACGTCAGCAGGAAGTGGCTAGCGTGCAGGCTTGTCTGGAAAAGGCATTGAGCAAGGTCGCGGATGCGCCGATCGGTGTGTTCTGCGCCGGGCGTACCGATGCCGGGGTGCATGCAACCGGCCAGGTGGTGCATTTTGAAACCGCTGCGCACCGTAAGGAGGCTGCCTGGACCATGGGGGTCAACAGCCATCTGCCGCCGGATATCGCCGTGCGTTGGGTCAAAGAGGTCAGCAGCGATTTTCATGCGCGTTTCAGCGCTACTGCCCGCCGTTACCGTTACATCATTTTTAACCATCGTTATCGCCCAGCGGTGTTGCAGCAGGGCGTTACCCATTTTTACCATCCGCTGGATGCCAAGCGTATGCATCGTGCGGCTCAGGCGTTGCTGGGTGAGAACGACTTTACCTCGTTCCGCGCCGTGCAGTGCCAATCGCGTACCCCGTGGCGTAACGTAAAACAGGTTAAAGTAACGCGTTACGGCGAATATATTGTGGTAGATATCAAAGCGAATGCCTTTGTCCACCATATGGTGCGCAATATTGTGGGCAGCCTGATGGAGATTGGCTGCGGTAATCAGGACGAGAACTGGATGGCTGAACTGTTGGCGCTGAAAGATCGCAATCTGGCGGCGGCCACGGCGCGGGCTGAGGGGCTATATCTGGTAGCCGTTGACTATCCTGAGCAGTTTGCTTTACCCCGGCCTCCGATGGGGCCGCTGTTTTTAGCTGACGATTAAACCGCCTGATGGCAGATTAATGCGTTGTTGACTGATGTAGGCACCGAGCGTTAGAGACATTCGGTTAGACGAGAGAATTTATGGATATCATTAAGTTTATCATTGATTTCATTCTGCATATTGACGTGCATTTGGCGGAGCTGGTAGCGCAATATGGTGTGTGGGTTTACGCCATTCTGTTCCTGATCCTGTTTTGTGAAACCGGGCTGGTGGTGACGCCGTTCCTGCCGGGTGATTCCCTGCTGTTTGTTGCCGGTGCGCTGGCCGCGTTGCCGTCTAACGATCTTAACGTACATACTATGGTTGCACTGATGGTGATCGCGGCAGTGATCGGCGATGCCGTCAACTATACGATTGGCCGGTTGTTTGGCGAGAAGCTGTTCAGCAACCCGGATTCAAAAATTTTCCGCCGCAGCTATCTGGATAGAACCCATCAGTTTTATGAAAAACATGGGGGTAAAACCATTATTCTGGCGCGATTTGTGCCGATCGTGCGGACATTCGCGCCGTTCGTTGCCGGTATGGGGCATATGTCCTATCGTCATTTTGCAGCGTATAACGTGATTGGGGCGCTACTTTGGGTGCTGCTGTTCACTTATGCTGGTTACCTTTTTGGCGACCTGCCTATCGTGCAGGAAAACTTGAAATTGTTGATCGTTGGGATCATCTTTGTTTCAATTCTGCCGGGCATTATTGAGATCTGGCGTCACAAGCGTGCGGCTGCCCGCCAGCAAAAACAGTAAAAACAGCGCTTAACCTATCGGTTCGACCAGTTTTTTATCCACAGGACCGGGCCGATATGGTTTAATGAGCGACATTTATGGTCTGTTCCTGCGAACAACCTTGAAATCAGTGCCTCGGCAGCATGTGGAACGTGCTTGTTCGGGGGCTTTTCATTGGGTCTGTTTTCAGGGGGATTGTTACAGCATGAACAGCGGACTGGCATCTGCCAGGTTCAAACAGAAAGGTCATCGATGAGCTGGATTGAACGAATTCTTAACAAGAGCAATATTACACAAACCCGCAAGGTGAGCATTCCCGAAGGGGTTTGGACCAAATGCGACAGCTGCGGCCAGGTTCTCTATCGTGCCGAGCTGGAGCGCAATCTTGAAGTTTGCCCTAAGTGCGATCACCACATGCGTATGTCGGCGCGTATGCGTTTGCATACCCTGCTGGATGAAGGCAGTGAAGTGGAGTTGGGCAGCGATCTGGAGCCGAAAGACGCTCTGAAGTTCAAGGACTCCAAGAAATACAAAGACCGCCTGGTGGCTGCACAGAAAGCAACTGGCGAGAAAGACGCGCTGGTAGTGATGAAAGGCACGCTGTACGGGATGCCGGTGGTCGCCGCCTCCTTCGAGTTTGCCTTTATTGGCGGTTCGATGTCTTCGGTCGTCGGTGCGCGCTTTGTGCGTGCGGTTGAGCAGGCGCTGGAAGACAACTGCCCGCTGGTCTGCTTCTCTGCCAGCGGCGGCGCGCGTATGCAGGAAGCGTTGATGTCGCTGATGCAGATGGCGAAAACCAGCGCGGCATTGGCCAAACTGCAGGAGCGCGGCCTGCCGTACATCTCTGTACTGACCGATCCCACCATGGGTGGTGTTTCCGCCAGTTTGGCGATGCTGGGTGATATCAATATCGCCGAGCCGAAAGCGTTGATCGGCTTTGCGGGCCCACGGGTTATCGAGCAGACCGTACGTGAAAAACTGCCGCCGGGCTTCCAGCGCAGTGAGTTCCTGATCGAGAAAGGGGCTATCGATATGATCGTGCGCCGCCCGGTGATGCGTCAGACATTGGCAAGCATTCTTTCCAAGCTGACCAACCAGCCGCAGCCGCAGTTCGATGATGTAGCACCGGTTACCGTGCAAGAAAATCAGGCGGATGCCTGATCTGCAAATGAGCGACCGTACTGGCAACCGCCGGTACGGTATTTCAATCGCCATCTTGTGGCTAAGCGCGGTTGAAAACGCAAAGCGTCGCCTTACGGGTATATGAAGCGATGGAACCCATGCAAAACCACTCTATTCCCCAAGCCACGTCGCCATTGAGCTCGTGGCTTTATTATCTGGAACGTTTGCACAGCCAGGCGATCGAACTCGGCCTGGAGCGCGTGCAGCGCGTTGCGACACATCTTGATTTGCTCACCCCAGCTCCCACGGTATTTACCGTTGCCGGTACTAACGGCAAAGGCACCACCTGCCGCACGTTGGAAGCCATTCTGTTGGCCGCCGGATTGCGCGTTGGTGTCTACAGTTCCCCGCATCTGGTGCGCTATACCGAACGGGTGCGCGTGCAGGGTGAAGAACTGAGCGAAGCGGAGCACAGCCGTTCATTGGCTGTTATTGAGGCCGGGCGCGGTGAAACCTCTCTCACTTATTTCGAATTCGGCACGCTGTCAGCGTTGCAACTGTTCAAACAGGCCAAGCTTGATGTGGTGATTCTGGAAGTCGGATTGGGCGGGCGCCTGGATGCAACCAATATCGTCAACCCGAGCGTAGCGGTAGTGACCAGCATCGCGTTGGATCATACCGATTGGTTGGGTAACGATCGTGAGAGCATTGGCCGTGAGAAGGCGGGGATTTTCCGCAGTGGCAAACCGGCGATCGTCGGTGAGCCAGATATGCCGCATAGCATTCAGCAAGTGGCAGACAATCTCGGGGCTCTGTTGTATCGCCGTGACGATGCCTGGAGCTTCAGCGAGCAGGGTGAACGCTGGCAATGGGAAGGGTGTGGCACCAAACTGACCAATCTGCCGATGCCGCATGTCCCTCTGGCCAATGCGGCCACCGCGTTGGCGGCATTACACTATTCTGCGCTTGAGATCGATGAGAAAGCGATTTTTGCTGGCTTGCAGCAGGCGATGTTGCCAGGGCGTTTCCAGGTTGTTCAGCGCGATCCGTTGTTGATTCTGGATGTTGCGCATAACCCGCATGCGGCAGCCTATCTGGCTGGGCAATTGGCGAAATTGCCGCGCAACGGCGGCAAAGTGCGGGCCGTGGTGGGGATGCTGTCAGATAAAGATATTGCCGGTACGCTGGCTTGCCTGAGTGAGCAGATCGATGTCTGGTATTGCGCACCGCTTGAAGGCCCGCGTGGTGCCAGCGCTGAGCAGTTGGCACAGCACTTAACGGAACCACAGCTGTTTACCCATGTCGACATTGCCTGGCGTCAGGCGATGCAGGATGCAGATATTCAGGACATTGTGATCGTCTGCGGCTCGTTCCACACCGTTGCCCAGGTGATGGCAACGTTAGACGAGATGCGGGGAGTGTGAGTGGCAAGTAAATTTCAGAACCGATTGGTGGGCACCGTGATTCTGGTTGCTCTGGGCGTCATCATTTTGCCGGGTTTGCTGGACGGGAAGAAGAGGCATTATGAGGATGACTTTGCAGCCATTCCTCTGGTGCCGAAACCGGGTGATGCGCATGAAGCCGATGCGATACCGCCAGTGAGTCAGCCGTTGCCAGCGCAACCGCCGGAAGGGGCGGGTGCGTTGGTGGAGCAACAGGCTGCGACCGAGGCCGCAGCCCAACAGGCGGTGAATCAGAGAGGGCAGCAGCAAGCGCAACCGGTTCAGGAGACGGCTCCACCGCTCGACGTTAAACCGACCGAAACCAGGCCGCTCGAAACCAAGCCGGTGCAGCCACCCAAGCCGAAGCCGGTAGAGGTTAAACCGGTAGAAACCAAACCAGCAGAAGTGAAGCCGAAACCGGTTCCCCAACCGCCACCCAAGGTTGAGCCTAAACCGGCAATTGAAGAAAAAGCGCCGGTAGGGCAGGCCTATGTGGTGCAACTGGGGGCACTGAAAAACGCCGCCAAGGTTAATGAGATCGTCGCATCGCTGCGTTTGTCGGGTTACCGGGCTTACACCGTGCCTTCAACGCCAGTACCAGGGGAGATTACCCGGATCTTCGTCGGGCCAGATGCGTCGAAGCAGAAGCTGCAGGCGGCGCTGCCAGCACTGAATGGCATCAGTGGCTTGAGCGGGCAGGTGAAAGCGTATAGCGCGCGTTGATAGATTCCCGCTCTTTCCTCTTTGGCGGAGGAGCGGTAGAAACGTCAGTGAAAGTGTGCCTTGCAAGGGCCAAACAAGCTATGTGGGTGCGGCGATTAAGAAATTTTTTATCGCCGTTTTTTATTTGTTACGTGGTGGGAAATCCTCTACGCAAACGTTTTCTTTTTCTGTTAGAATTCGCCGCGAATTGGTCATACCCGATAGCATTCGAGCTGTATCAGGGCATTCAACGCCGATGCAGCGTGAAGGTAAAGGGAGTGCAAGGGGCGATTCATTATTGGAATGGTCATGGTCTGGATTGATTACGTCATTTTAGCGTTGATTGGATTTTCGGCTCTGGTGAGCCTGATCCGCGGTTTTGTGCGTGAAGCTTTGTCACTGGTGACATGGGGATGTGCGTTCTTTGTTGCCAGCCATTTCTATCCTTACCTTGCAGCCTATTTCACACGTTTTGAAGATGAGCTGGTTCGGAACGGCATTGCGATTGCCATTTTGTTTATCGCAACGTTGATTGTAGGCGCTATCGTTAACTATGTGATTGGTTCACTGGTAGAGAAAACCGGGTTGTCGGGCACCGATCGGGTGCTGGGCGTGTGCTTTGGCGCACTGCGCGGCGTGTTGATCGTGGCGGCGATACTGTTTTTTCTGGATACCTTTACTACCCTGTCGCAAAGTGCGGACTGGAAACAGTCGCAGCTTATTCCCCAGTTCAGCTATATCATCAGGTGGTTCTTTGACTACCTGCAGAGCACGTCGAGTTTCTTACCGTCCCATTTACCGGGGCAGTAGCGGCTTAGAGGAAAAAACAACATGTGCGGTATTGTCGGTATCGCCGGTTTTATGCCGGTAAACCAGTCGATTTATGATGCGTTGACGGTGCTTCAGCACCGTGGACAAGATGCCGCAGGCATCGTCACCATTGATGCCCATAACGGGTTCCGTTTGCGTAAGGCTAACGGGTTGGTGAAAGATGTGTTTGAAGCACGGCATATGCAACGCTTGCAGGGCAATATGGGGATCGGCCACGTGCGTTACCCGACTGCAGGCAGCTCCAGTGCTTCAGAGGCTCAACCTTTCTACGTCAACTCACCGTTTGGCATTACGTTGGCCCACAACGGTAACCTGACCAACGCCCATGAACTGCGCCAGAAGTTGTTTGAAAGTGGCCGTCGTCATGTCAACACCACGTCTGATTCCGAGATTCTGCTGAACGTGCTGGCTACTGAGCTTGACCGTTTCCAGCACTATCCGCTGGAACCCGAAAATATCTTCACCGCAGTGGCGGCGATGCATCAGCAACTGCGCGGTGCCTATGCCTGTGTGGCGATGATTATCGGCCATGGTCTGGTGGCGTTCCGCGATCCGAACGGCATTCGCCCGTTGGTGATCGGCAAGCGTGAGCTGGAAGACAACCGCTGTGAGTACATGGTGGCATCTGAGAGCGTTGCGCTGGATACGCTGGGCTTTGAATTCTTGCGGGACGTTGCGCCGGGTGAAGCCGTTTATATCACCGAAAAAGGCCAACTGTTCACCCGCCAGTGTGCAGAGAACCCAAAAACCAACCCATGCTTATTCGAGTATGTCTACTTTGCCCGTCCTGACTCCTTTATGGATAAAATTTCCGTCTACAGCGCCCGTGTGCGCATGGGGCAGAAGCTGGGTGAAAAGATTGCCCGCGAATGGGAAGATCTGGATATCGACGTGGTGATTCCGATCCCGGAAACTTCCTGCGATATCGCGTTGGAAATTGCGCGTATTCTGGATAAACCGTACCGCCAGGGTTTTGTGAAAAACCGCTATGTTGGCCGCACGTTCATCATGCCGGGCCAGCAGGCGCGTCGCCAGTCGGTGCGCCGCAAGCTGAATGCTAACCGCGCCGAGTTCCGTGACAAGAATGTGTTGCTGGTGGATGACTCCATTGTGCGTGGCACCACCTCGGAGCAGATCGTTGAGATGGCGCGTGATGCTGGGGCTAAACGTGTTTATCTGGCTTCTGCCGCGCCAGAAATCCGCTTCCCGAACGTTTACGGTATTGATATGCCGAGTGCCACCGAGCTGATCGCCCACGGGCGTGAAGTGGATGAAATCCGTCAGCTGATTGGTGCCGATGGCCTGATCTTCCAGAATCTGGACGATCTGATCGAAGCGGTACGTGAAGAGAACCCGGACATTACCCAGTTTGAATGCTCGGTGTTCAACGGCATTTACGTGACCAAAGACGTTGACCAGAGCTATCTGGAATATCTGGAAGCGCTGCGCAATGACGATGCCAAAGCGTTGCGCGGGCAAACGGAAGCAGAAAATCTGGAAATGCATAACGAAGGCTAAGGTTACCCGCAGAGTTCCTGGCCAAAAAGGTGCACCGCCGCGTCCGTTGCGGTGCATACCTTAACTCCCTCAGCTTGCTAATCGTCTATGGTTGCTGCAAAGTCTGCGCTGATTCGACTATTCTAACCAGACACCCCGCAGAGGCCCATTTCATGAAAAAACTCATTGTTGGTATTTCCGGCGCCAGCGGCGCAATCTACGGCGTGCGTTTGTTACAGGTATTACGTGGCGTCGAAGGTGTGGAAAGCCATCTGGTGATGAGTCAGGCCGCGCGGCAGACACTGGCGCTGGAAACTTCGCTGAACTTGCGCGATGTGCAGGCGTTGGCTGATGTGGTGCATGATGTACGTGATATTGCCGCAACGATCTCTTCCGGCTCTTTCAAAACGCTGGGAATGGTAATTTTACCTTGCTCAATCAAAACCTTATCCGGTATTGTCAACAGTTACAGTGATGGTTTGCTGACGCGAGCTGCCGATGTGGTATTAAAAGAACGTCGCCCTTTGGTGTTATGCGTGCGTGAAACGCCCTTGCACCTTGGGCATTTGCGCCTGATGACGCAGGCGGCAGAAATGGGCGCGGTGATTATGCCGCCAGTGCCTGCTTTCTATCACCATCCGCAGAGCGTTGAAGACATTATTGATCAAACGGTTAACCGGGTCGTGGATCAGTTTGGCATTGAGCTGCCACAAGATTTATTTACGCGTTGGCAGGGCGGAAATTAACAATTTTGCTTCTAATTTAATACATTTGTGCAACTCAGCACTGATTTAGTGCGAAGTATGCACCATAATGATCCTGCTCGACTACGATCACTGTTTCAGGGGGAGGTTTATGCGGGTTACTCATAACGCAGTCTTCCCTGGCCGATCAATTTTTGCGGTTATCGTTCCATGAAACAGTTTTCAACAGGCCGGAGTCGTTCCCTCCGGCTTGTAACAACCGATGTGGCACGATTACTGCAAATTGATTTTGGTGGAACGCAGTCTAAAGCCTGTAGCGGCATCAGAAAATCAATTTGAGGGTACTATATGAAAAAGCGGGTTCTCATTCTTCCTTTAGTTTTGGCCTTAAGTGCAATCGGCAGCGCATTTGCTGCCATACCGTCAACGCTGAAAGTGGGCACTGATCCAACCTATGCACCATTCGAGTCCAAAAACGCTCAAGGGGAACTGGTCGGTTTTGACATCGATCTGGCCAAAGAGTTATGCAAACGTATAAATACCCAATGTGTTTTTGTCGAAAGCGACTTTGATGCGCTGATCCCTTCCCTCAAGGCGAAGAAAATTGACGCCATTATCTCTTCTCTTTCCATTACCGAGAAACGCCAGCAGGAAATTGCCTTTACCGACAAACTGTTTGCTGCCAACTCCCGCCTGATCGCGCCGAAAGGTTCGTCACTGTTGCCAACGGTTGAATCCTTGAAGGGTAAGAGCGTGGGGGTATTGCAGGGAACGACGCAGGAAGCCTATGCGAATGCTCTGTGGCAGCCGAAAGGGGTCACGGTAGTGCCTTATCAGAATCAGGATCTGGTGTACGCCGATCTGGCCTCCGGGCGTATCGACGCGGCATTCCAGGATGAAGTGGCGGGCAGCGATGGCTTCCTGAAACAGCCTCCGGGCAAGAATTACGCTTTTGCGGGTGAATCGGTGAAAGACGATAAATTCTTCGGCGTGGGTACCGGTATGGGGTTACGCAAGGATGAAACCGAGCTGAAAGCTGCGCTGGATAAAGCACTGGCTGAAATGCGCAAAGACGGTACTTACGACAAATTTGCGAAAAAATACTTCGATTTTGACGTTTACGGCGGTTAATTCCCGTCCTGTACCCTGCTTTTATTACGGGCTCAGCTTTGCCGGGCCCGTTCAAGCGGTGTGCGGTGGTTTGGGATCAAATAACGACAGGATGAAGTAGATGCTGCAAGGCTATTCCCAATTGATATTCGAGGGTGCTCTGGTTACGCTGGAGTTGGCTCTCAGTTCTGTGTTGCTGGCGGTGATGATTGGTTTGATCGGCGCTGGTGGCAAACTTTCACAAAATCGCGTTATCTCAACGATATTTGGCGCATATACCACCTTGATTCGCGGTGTTCCCGATCTGGTGTTGATGTTGCTGATCTTCTACGGCCTGCAGATTGCTCTGAACAACCTCACTGAACTCATCGGGTTTTCGCAGATCGATATTGATCCGCTGAGCGCGGGGATTATCACTCTGGGTTTTATCTATGGGGCTTATTTCACCGAGACCTTTCGTGGTGCCTATATGGCTGTCCCGCGTGGTCAGGTCGAGGCGGCAACGGCTTTCGGGCTGTCCAGTGGGCAGATTTTCCGCCGTATACTGTTCCCGGCGATGATGCGTTTCGCGTTACCCGGTATTGGTAATAACTGGCAGGTGATTCTGAAAGCCACGGCGCTGGTGTCGATTCTTGGTCTGAACGATCTGGTGAAAGCCACGCAGTTGGCGGGCAAAGGGACGTATCAACCCTTCTTCTATGCGCTGGTTGCCGGGATCGTGTATCTGGTTTTCACTACCGTTTCCAATGGCGTGCTGCTGTGGCTTGAACGGCGTTATTCACTGGGCGTCAAAAGGGCCGAGTTATGATCGAGATTCTGCATCAATATTGGCAATCGTTGTTGTGGAGCGATGGCTATCGATTTACCGGGGTGGCGGTGACGCTGTGGCTGCTGATTTCATCGGTGGCGATGGGCGGGCTGTTGGCGATCCCGATGGCAGTGGCGCGGGTGTCTTCCATTCGCTGGCTGCGTATTCCGGTGTGGTTTTATACCTATGTTTTTCGTGGTACTCCGCTTTATGTGCAGTTGCTGGTGTTTTATTCCGGCATGTACAGCCTGGAAATTGTGCGAGGAACCGAGTTCCTGAATGCGTTTTTCCGTAGCGGGCTCAATTGCACCATCCTGGCGCTGACGCTGAATACCTGCGCGTACACCACCGAAATTTTTGCCGGGGCCATTCGCGCGGTGCCGCATGGGGAAATTGAAGCGGCCAATGCCTATGGTTTTTCGCGTTTTAAAATGTATCGTTGCATTATCTTGCCTTCGGCGCTGCGCAGCGCACTACCGGCATACAGCAACGAAGTGATCCTGATGCTGCATTCGACGGCGCTGGCTTTTACCGCCACCGTGCCGGATCTGCTGAAGATAGCCCGCGATATCAATGCGGCAACCTATCAGCCGTTTTATGCGTTTGGTATCGCGGCGGTGTTGTATCTGATTATCTCCTACACGTTGATCAGCCTGTTCCGTAAGGCAGAGAAACGCTGGATGGCACACGTAACTCATCGATGAATGGCGGGAATAACACACATGTCTGAAAATAAATTAGCCGTCACCGAACTGCACAAGCGTTATGGCGACCATGAAGTGTTGAAAGGGGTTTCCCTGGCAGCCAATGCAGGGGATGTGATCAGTATTATCGGTTCTTCCGGTTCGGGTAAAAGCACCTTCCTGCGCTGTATTAATTTCCTTGAGAAACCCAGTGAAGGTTCGATCAGCCTGAATAATGAAGATATCCGTATGGTGCGCGATAAAGACGGCCAGTTGAAAGTGTTTGATAAGAAACAACTGCAATTGTTGCGTACCCGTTTGACCATGGTATTCCAGCATTTCAACCTGTGGAGCCACATGACGGTGCTGGAAAACGTGATGGAAGCGCCAGTGCAGGTATTGGGGTTGAGCAAGGCCGAAGCCCGCGATCGTGCGGTGCGCTATCTGGACAAGGTCGGCATTGACGAACGCGCACGGGGCAAATATCCGGTGCATCTTTCCGGTGGGCAGCAGCAGCGTGTGTCGATCGCCCGGGCATTGGCGATGGAACCGGAAGTGTTGCTGTTTGACGAACCGACCTCAGCGCTGGATCCTGAATTGGTGGGCGAAGTGCTGCGCATTATGCAGAAACTGGCCGAAGAGGGGAAAACCATGGTGGTAGTGACGCATGAAATGGAGTTTGCGCGCCATGTGTCGAACCATGTGATTTTCCTGCATCAAGGATTGATCGAAGAACAGGGGCCACCTGCCGACGTTTTCGGTAACCCGAAAAGCCCGCGTTTGCAGCAATTCCTTTCGGGTGCCCTTAAGTAAGGGCACCGCATATCACCTAGGCTTGCTGGTTGATTACATCATCCAGCGCCTGTTCCAGTTCAAAGAAGCGGAAACTGAAACCCGCTTCTTCCAGCCTTCTGGGTACTGCGCGTTGGCCACCCAGCACCAGCACCGCCGCTTCGCCCATTAACAGCCGCATAGCACACGCAGGAACACGCAGGAACGCCGGGCGATCCAACACGCTGGCCAAGGTGGCGGCAAACTGCTCGTTATGCACCGGGTAGGGCGCAACCATATTGAATGGGCCTTGCAGGGGAGGATGATCCAGCAGATAGATAATGCCATTGACCATATCATCGATATGGATCCAGGGCAGATATTGACGCCCATTGCCGATTGGCCCGCCGAGCCCCATGCGGAAGGGCGGCAACATTTTGGCCAGGGCACCACCTTGACGGGCCAGCACCACACCGGTACGCAACAGGCAGACGCGGGTACGGCTGCTTTGTGCCTGCAGCGCCAGCGCCTCCCACCGTTGGCAGAGCTGATGGGTAAACTCATCGCGCGGGGTTTCATCTTCGGTGACGACAGCCTGCCCCTGATCGCCATAATAACCGACGGCAGATCCTGAAATCAGCACCGCAGGTGGCGTCGCACTGGCATTGATCAGCGTTGCCAGACGTTCGGTCAGATCCCAGCGGCTATGGCACAGGCGCTCTTTCTGGGCTTGGCTCCAACGTTTATCCGCGATGGGCTCACCCGCCAGATTGATGACGGCATCAAAGCCGTCCAGAGACGGTTGATCGCTCAGTGAGGGCCAATAGCTGACCTGCTGGCCAAACTTTTCCTGCGCACGTTTTACATTACGTGACAGCACGGTAACTTCATGGGAAAGATGCAGCAGTTGCCGAGTCAAGCTGCTGCCAATCAGCCCTGTAGCGCCAGTAATCAGGATCCGCATGATCCGCCCCCCTGAACGATGTGAGTACTATGCTGCGTTGCGGCGATAGCTCATGGTCATGGAAACCGAGTCGGCATAACGCAGGGCCAGCAGTTTATCTATCTCTACTTCAGCATAGGTTACCCACGGGTGTTGTTTTACGATATCGAGCACATCCTGCGTTAATTTTTCCAGCAACGCGAAGCGGTTACTCTCAATGTGGTGGATGATGGCTTTGGTAATAGTGCGATAGTTCAGCGCATCGTCAATGTTTTCACTGTTACGTGCTTTATCCGCAGGATAATGGATCGTCACGTTGATCAGGATATCCTGACGATTATTGATTTCTTCTTCTTTGATGCCGATGAAAGTGCGTAAGCGCAGGTTTTTAATGCGAATAACGGCATCGGGTTGATGAGATGACATCAGCGATCCTCCAGAGATCTGAATGTTTGTACCCAGAATACACGGAAACTCGAGAAATGATAACGCACCCTAAGGGTTAAACAACGCGACGTGGCGGTGGGGGATATCAAGTTGCTTGGGGGAGAGTAAAAATCCCCGGCACGGCTGTGCCAGGGATTGCGGGGGAGTTTAGCTCAGGAAATCTGCACGCTGCGGTGTAAAGGTATCCAGCAGCGTTCCGGCTTCCAAGCAGACGCAACCGTGAACCACGTTCGGTTCCTTGTACAGCGTATCTCCGGCACTCACTTCTTTGGTGACACCGTCAATGGTGAAGCTGAAGCGGCCAGAAAGCACATAAGTCAGCTGTTCGTGCGGGTGGCTGTGCAAGGTGCCGACGGCGTCTTTGCTGAAGTTGACTTCCACTGCCATCATCGTTCCGCCGTGAGCGAGAATACGCCGCGTGATGCCGTTCCCCAAATCCTCAAGCGCGCATTCTTGTTTGTAGATGAACATGATTTTTCCTCAGTAATAACCTTAAGCAAACAGATTTTCAGGCAATTTAGCCAGATAGAGTGCGGGCTCCCCTTCAAAATCTGAAGTAAACAGCACTTGACGGTTGTCTGGCGTGAAGGAAGGGTGAGGGTGCGTTACCTGACGATCGCCCTTCAATACGCGCCATGAACTGTTGTGTGCGGCCAGGCGCGCCGTGCGTTTGTTCTTGGCATCAAACACATAAAGCCAAGGATCGTTCTCGATGGTATAGCCTGCAGAATCCTTGATATCGACCGGAGATGCAGAGCCATCACCCACCAGCAAGCTGCCATCGTGGTTGCTCATCAGGTGAGAACAGGCTGGCATCGACATGACAACTTCATTGACGCCAGTTTCCGGGTCGAAACGGCAGATGTTGCGGTCTTGCTGGCCTTTCATATAAGAGACATACATCAAGGCAGAACCGTCCGGTACCCAGAATTCGTGGGTGCAGCTCTCGCCTTCAGCGTGGCTTTTCACCTTACGCATGTTGGTGCCGTCTTCATTAATCATCCACATGCGGGCGTCAACCAGATCGTGTGGGCCTTCATGGCAGAAAGCCACGCAGTTATCGTGGTAAGGACGATAAATCGGGTGGCCCAGCCAGAGGTTGTCCTGATAGATCACGCGTGAAGAACCGCTATGGAGATCGACGCGAAGCAGGCGGCAACGAGGGTTCTTGGTGAAGAAGGAGTGGAAGATTTTCCAATCGGTCAGCGGTTCCCAATCGTTGCGATCGATCTCGATGCCCACTAGGCTGGTACATTCGCTGTTGGCGACCCAAGTACCGTAGCCTACCCACTCTTCTGGCACCTGATAGACCGTTTTTTCGCTACAGTTGCTGAGCTCAACCCGGCGCAGTTCGCGTTCATTTTTTACATAGTAAAGGAAGCGATCGTCCGGTGATAAAAAGCCCCCGAAAGTATTGTCGCCCGCGCCTTCGGTCAGTTGAACTGCCTGCTGTTTTTGCAGGTCCAGCAGGTAATAGTTGCGGTTGCCGTCAAATTCCCCAGCGAATAACAGCTTGTTCCCATCATTGGTGAAGCATTTCTGGTAGAAATAATTCCGGTGGCACAGAACGTCTGGCGGCGTCAAGCGGGTGATTTGTGCGCCAGTACCTGCATCGGTTGAACGGTGAAAATTGAATTCGAGGATTGAACCTTTAGCCACAATGGCCTCCCTTAAACTGGTTGATGAACCGCCTGAACTGAACAGTTCCTGAATTAATAAAACAATGTTTCATAAATTTAGAAAAATGATATCAAAGTGGCGCAGCAGGCCAACCCATACGGGTGATTTATGCGACCGGTATCGCATAAATTACTTCTCGCATTCTGGTTTCATTCAAGATGCCCGTTTTGGTCATGGTCAGCGGGGAATAACAGTTGCATTCTGTGCCATCTCTAGCTGCGCAAGCCACATAGTGGTTGGGAAAACCAACATCTCCCAAGGAGGGCTGTAATTTGATTTGGCTCACGCTTAAAACGTCCGTATTAAATACCCATACTTTTTTTCTGTGATTTTAATCACATCAATCTCGCTTGCCAACCAGTATAAAACATCATTCCTAAAAAAATGAAATAATAGTTCATTTTATTGACGAAATGAGACGTAGAGATGAGAACAACGAGCATTAAGCCTTTGGGAGAAGGTCGGGTAGTCACACTGGGGCATCAGTTGGCATACGGTGGTGGCAACCTGTTAGGCAGTGGTGCTCTGGCAATCAGCGGCGCTTGGTTACTTTATTTTTACACCACGTTTTGTGGTCTGACGTTGTTGGAAGCGTCATTTATCTTCTCGGTAGCCAGCGTTATTGATGCGATCAGTAACCCGGTGATGGGGTACTTAACCGATAACTTTGGTAATACCTGGTTTGGCAAACGTTTTGGCCGGCGCCGTTTCTTTGTGCTGATTGGCGCACCGCTGATGATTTTTTACCCACTGCTGTGGGTAGAAGGTTTCGGCTTCTGGTATTACCTTGCTACCTATGTGATTTTTGAACTGATCTACACCTCGGTTATGGTGCCTTATGAAACACTGGCGACCGAAATGACCGATGACTTTGCTGTGCGCTCCAAGCTTACCGGCTACAAAGCGATTTTTGGCAAAATGGCCAACTTCCTGGCGGCCTTCATTCCTGGGCAATTCATCCTGATCTACGGCAAAGAGTCCGCGCAGCCCTTCCTTTATACCGGTATCACCTACGGGATCATTCTGTTTATTGCTATCGGCGTACTTTATCTGTTCTCTTGGGAACGAAAAGATGCAGGGACGGCGGTCGTGAAGCAGAAACAATCGCTGCTGAGGACGTTGATATCTCTGGCCAGAGATATGCAATCGACGTTTTATCTGCGGGTGTTCCGCAAGCATCTGGGGATGTACCTGTTTGGCTTTGGTGCCGAATGGCTGTTTGCCTCGGTCTTTACCTATTTCGTGATTTTTGTGCTGCAGTACGATCCGGCGATCCTGGCTGGGCTGAACAGCTTGAATGCCATGCTGCAGCTATTCTCTACGGCGTTGTTCATTGGCCTGTGCGTCAAAAAAGGCTTCAGCAAACCCTATAGTTGGGCGCTCGGTGTTGTTATTTTCGCCGTCTGCTGTTACTCCCTGCTGCGCTTCTTCAACCTGCCTGCGCATTATGCCTCGGCGGCCATTATCGGGATTACGGTGGTCTTTGGCTTGGGCACCGGCGGGGTTTATTACATCCCCTGGACGGTATACACCTTCCTGGCCGATGTTGATGAAGTGTTTACCGGTCGCCGCCGCGAGGGGATTTACGCAGGTGCTATGACCTTCTCTGGCAAAATAGTCCGCTCCATTATTGTGTTTACGATGGGCGCAATCCTCAGCTATTACGGCTTCCAGTCCAAATCCCATACACAACCGGACACCGCGATCACGGCTATCTCCTGGGTGTTCTTTGCGGGTGTCATCCTGCTGGGGCTGGTGGCCATCGTCTTCAGTAGCCAGATGACGTTAAACCGCCAAACCCACCGCGTAGTTTTGGATGAGGTGGCGCGGATCAAAGCCGGTGGAAAGCTTGGTGACATTCAGCCAGAAGCCCGTCTGGTGATCGAAAAACTGGTGGGGCTGCCTTATGAACAATGCTGGGGCAATAGCAAGATCTGCCAGAAAATGAATATTGTTCCTGAAGTGAAAACCACCTTGCGTGAATCGACTTCGCAGGCTTGACCTCCTGAATAGACATTGATGAAACCTTTCTGTTCTTTGGGCAGAAAGGTTTGTCAACAGGGAAGGGAAATAGCGAACGTTTTTCTTGGTTAGGTCGATCGCCATCAAATAAATGAAAGATACCTTTCACAAAAATCAAAACATTGTTTCAATTTTATTGATTGCCATCGGGATAAGCGCTAGACTTGCCGCATCATGATGACAGGGACAGGCAATGCTGCCTGCTCTGTGCGGCAGCAAGCTGCGGATACTGACGGGATTGCAATGCTATCCCCACTTTTTTGATAAGGGCTGGTGATGCCCTGAGTACTAAGGAAAAGAGCATGATTCTCGATAATTTTTCGTTGCAGGGTAAAGTTGCTGTCGTGACGGGTTGTGACACAGGTCTGGGCCAGGGTATGGCACTGGGTTTGGCACAGGCAGGGTGTGACATTGTTGGGATCAACGTTGTTGAGCCAACAGAAACCATCGCGAAAGTTGCAGAGCTGGGGCGCCGTTTTCTGAGCCTGAAAGCTGACCTGAGCAACCTGGACGTGCTGCCTTCCTTGATTGAGCGTGCCGTGGCAGAGTTTGGCCATATCGATATTCTGGTGAACAACGCAGGTATCATCCGCCGTCAGGACGCGCTGGAGTTCAGCGAGAAAGATTGGGATGATGTGATGAACCTGAACATTAAAACGGTCTTCTTCATGTCTCAAGCCGTAGCGCGCCAATTCATTGCGCAAGGTAAAGGCGGCAAGATCATCAACATCGCTTCTATGCTGTCTTTCCAAGGGGGTATTCGCGTGCCTTCCTACACTGCGTCAAAGAGCGCGGTAATGGGTGTAACCCGTCTGTTGGCCAACGAATGGGCCAGCCATGGCATCAACGTTAACGCTTTGGCTCCAGGCTATATGGCGACTAACAATACCCGTCAGTTGCGCGACGATCAGGCTCGCAGTGAAGCCATTCTTGAGCGTATTCCTGCCGGGCGTTGGGGCCTGCCAGAAGACTTGATGGGGCCAGCCGTATTCTTGGCGTCGTCAGCTTCAGATTATGTTAATGGCTATACCCTGGCGGTAGATGGCGGCTGGTTAGCTCGCTAAGTCTGAATAGATACCCTCAATAATTCGAGTTGCAACCAAGCCCACGCTAATGCAACTTGCAGTGAACGGTATAACGCATTGATTTTATTTTCAGAGAGGAAACGATGAATATTGCACTGATGATGGAAAACAGCCAGGCGGGTAAAAATGCGCTGGTTCTTGAACAACTGCAGGCCGTAGCGGCTGACAATCATGATGCGGTGTTCAACGTCGGTATGAGTGATGAGAAAGACCACCATCTGACTTATATCCATCTGGGGATCATGGCCAGCATCCTGCTGAATGCAGAAGCGGTGGATTTTGTGATTACCGGTTGCGGCACCGGCCAGGGTGCGATGATGTCACTGAACGCCCACCCAGGTGTGGTGTGCGGTTACTGCATCGAGCCTGCGGACGCCTTCCTGTTTGCCCAGGTTAACAACGGTAACGCCCTGGCTCTGCCATTTGCCAAAGGCTTTGGCTGGGGTGCAGAACTGAATATTCGTTACATCTTCGAGAAAGCGTTTACTGGCCGTAGAGGTGAAGGTTATCCAGTCGATCGTAAGGAGCCTCAGGTACGCAACGCCGGTATTCTGAATCAGGTTAAGCGTGCAGTGAGCAAAGATAACTATCTTGATACGCTGCGTGCCATCGACCCAGAACTGCTGAAAACTGCTGTCAGCGGTGCGCGTTTCCAAGAATGTCTGTTCTCACAGGGCAAGAAAGCTGAGATCGTGGCATTCGTAAAAGATATTATCAACCGCGCTTGATTGTTCTTCAGGTGGCCGCTGGTCGGCCACCTTGTTCATCGTTTAGTATTCCTGCGTTAGAATGGGTTTCATATTCCGTACCAAGGGAAGCTTATGAAGCTGATGTTCGCCTCTGACTTACATGGTTCACTTTCCGCTACTGAAAAAATTCTCGAACTGTTTGTACAAAGTCGTGCCGATTGGTTGATTCTTTTAGGTGATTTACTCAACCATGGGCCACGTAATGCGTTGCCAGATACCTATCAACCCGCACAGGTTGCCGAGCATTTAAATCTTTATCGCGATAAGATCGTTGCCGTTCGTGGCAATTGTGACAGCGAAGTCGATCAGATGCTGCTTTCATTCCCTATCACAGCTCCCTTTCAACAAGTCCTGTTGCCCAAAAGACGGCTGTTTCTAACTCATGGTCACCTTTATCATCCTGGTGTGTTGCCGCCGTTATCGCCGGGTGATGTGCTGGTGTATGGCCACACGCATTTGCCGCAGGCAGAATGTCAGGGGGGCATTTACTGCTTTAACCCTGGTTCGGTCAGCATGCCAAAAGGGGGCTTTCCTGCCAGTTATGGCATACTGGATCAGAATATTTTGCGTGTGATCGGCTTGCACGGTGGCAAGGCTGTTGCGGAGCTGGCACTAGCACACTAATTTATATATACCCAAAATAATTGCACTTGTAAGATGAAGAGTGTACGCATATTAAAAATCACTAGAAGTACACTGATCAATTAACCAGAGCGCGGCATTCATCGCGCCAAAATAGAAGGTCTTAGAGGATGGCGGAACAGGATCAGGCTGCAGATACCGAATGGGTGGATATCGTCAATGAGCAAAACGAAGTGATTGCTCAATCCAGTCGTCAACAGATGCGTGCTCAACGGCTGCGTCACCGTGCTACCTATATTGTGGTGCATAATGGAATGGGGCGGATTTTGGTGCAGCGCCGTACAGACAGCAAGGACTTCTACCCTGGCTGGCTGGATGCCTGCGCTGGTGGAGTGGTGCAAAGCGGTGAAAATATGCTTGATTCTGCTCGTCGCGAAGCGGAAGAGGAACTGGGAATTGCCGGGGTACCTTTTGCTGAGCACGGCATGTTCTATTTTGAAGAAAACCAATGCCGCATTTGGGGGGCGCTGTTCAGCTGTGTGTCACACGGCCCTTTTGCCTTACAGGAAGATGAGGTGGCAGAAGTCAGTTGGATGACGCCGGAAGAGATCACCGCGCGCTGCGACGAATTTACCCCAGATTCGTTAAAAGCACTGTCATTATGGCTGACGCGTAATAACGATCAGGATTACGGTAAGCCATTGCAGCGTGAGAGCAAAGTCGAGTCCGGTGAAGAGAACCACTGATCACACCAGATTCCAGGCTGTGTTTTTTGCCGTTGAGTAAGAACGCAGCCTTTCTTAACCCCACCTAAACGACTTTCCCCAGCCCAGTTTGGCTCGATATCCCCAGCAATCGGTATGCTGCCTTTTGGCCTGTGACACAATTGGCTAACCTATTTTCCACAAATCAAGATCGTTAACACCACAATCAATATCAATTATTTTTTTGATGTAAATCAATCTGTTAAGTCAGTCACTTAACTGGGTTTTTAATCGGTGGGTGGTGAGGTCAAAAAAAATAAAACAACGTTCCTACTTTGGTCACACTTTTGCTATCCACCCAATGACGCTGAGAGAAATTTAGATATAATAATTTGAAATAGTGTTTCAGTTTGCTAGCTGATGTGTGGAGATCGCAAATGGACTTAAGGTGCTGCACTCAAAAGAACGACAGTATCGTGATGGATCTGCCATCAGCTTTTTGCCTGCTGCTCAAGCGAGCCATGAGGAGTGGGCAAGCCCAATTGGTTTCCTTACGGAACGGATTTATTTTGTTTCTCCAATTTATCCATTGTTTGTCTCAACACCATGAACTGGGAGCACATGGTAAAAATTCTTTAGTACTTTATATACGAAAATTATTATTTATTTGTTTAGCGTATGGATCGCGGCTGTGTGTCACTTTTGTTGGCGATACGCAACTGCAAAAGCAGAGTGATATTTTTTTACTGCTTCAGCGCGGCATGTTGTTATCAGAACGGAGGTTAAAACACTCTACCTTGGGTTGGATCTGATGGCCGTCGGGTCTCTTTATACTCATCAGACTTCGAGTTTGCAGCCTTCGTGCAACTCGAATGGCTTAGAGTATATAACGTTAATTAAATTTTCTTTATTTAACTTTTCTATATCTATGGGTAATAACCATGAATGAAAACAGAATGCTGGGGTTAGCCTATATATCACCTTATATTATAGGGCTGATAATATTTACGGCATTTCCCTTTGTGTCATCATTCTTGTTAAGCTTTACAGAATATGACCTGATGAATCCGCCAGTGTTTAACGGGATCGAAAATTACCGTTATATGCTCACGGAAGATCATCTCTTTTGGAAATCTATGGGTGTCACTTTTGCCTATGTGTTTCTGACCATTCCTCTAAAATTGGCATTTGCACTCGGTATTGCTTTTGTTCTTAATTTTAAGCTACGTGGGATTGGATTTTTCCGGACGGCATACTACATTCCTTCGATTCTGGGCAGTAGCGTTGCTATCGCCGTATTGTGGCGTGCGCTGTTTGCCATCGATGGTCTGTTAAACAGCTTTATCGGTGTATTCGGCGCAGACCCTATCAACTGGCTGGGTGAACCTTCGCTGGCGTTGATGTCGGTCACTTTGCTGCGTGTGTGGCAATTTGGTTCTGCCATGGTGATTTTCCTGGCGGCATTACAGAACGTTCCACAGTCACAATATGAAGCCGCAATGATTGATGGCGCTTCAAAATGGCAGATGTTTATGAAAGTGACCGTGCCGTTGATTACGCCGGTTATCTTCTTCAACTTCATTATGCAGACAACGCAGGCGTTCCAAGAGTTTACGGCACCGTATGTTATTACGGGTGGTGGCCCAACTCACTATACCTACCTGTTCTCACTGTATATTTACGATACTGCATTTAAATATTTTGATATGGGTTACGGTGCTGCGTTGGCCTGGATATTGTTCCTGGTTGTGGCCTTGTTTGCCTCAGTCGCCTTTAAATCATCGAAGTATTGGGTCTTCTACTCAGCGGATAAGGGAGGCAAAAATGGCTGATATGCATCAAGATAACGTAATCATGAGCGATGCTCAGAAAACGGCTGAGCAAGAGGTACAGCGGACATTACGCAAAGAAAAAGTTAGCGCATTTATTCGTTATATCATCCTGCTGTTTGTTGGTTTACTGATGCTTTATCCACTGGTGTGGATGTTCTCTGCATCATTCAAGCCCAATCATGAAATCTTTACGACGCTAGGATTGTGGCCCGCGCATCCAACCTCTGACGGTTTCGTTAATGGCTGGAAAACCGGGACAGAGTATAACTTTGGCCACTACATGCTTAACACGTTTAAGTTTGTTATTCCTAAAGTCATCCTGACCATTATTTCTTCGACGATCGTGGCCTACGGCTTTGCCCGTTTTGAAATTCCATGGAAAAAGTTCTGGTTCGCAACGCTGATCACCACCATGTTGCTGCCGAGCACAGTGTTACTGATCCCTCAGTACATTATGTTCCGTGAGATGGGGATGCTGGACAGCTATCTGCCGCTGTATTTACCGCTGGCATTTGCGACGCAGGGTTTCTTCGTCTTTATGTTGATCCAGTTCTTGCGTGGTGTACCACGTGATATGGAAGAGGCCGCGCAAATTGATGGCTGTAACTCCTTCCAGGTGCTGTGGTATGTCGTGGTACCGATTCTGAAACCGGCGATTATTTCTGTTGCTCTGTTCCAATTCATGTGGTCGATGAACGACTTTATTGGGCCACTGATTTATGTTTACAGCGTAGATAAATACCCTATTGCCCTGGCGCTGAAAATGTCTATCGACGTTACCGAAGGTGCGCCGTGGAATGAAATTCTGGCAATGGCAAGTATCTCTATTCTGCCGTCTATCATCGTGTTCTTCCTGGCCCAACGCTATTTCGTGCAGGGTGTTACCAGCAGCGGTATTAAAGGTTAATTGAGGATTTATCATGGCTGAAGTCGTATTTAATAATTTAGAGAAAGTTTACACCAACGGTTATAAAGCCGTTCATGGTATCAATTTAACCATTGCTGACGGTGAGTTCATGGTCATCGTCGGGCCGTCCGGCTGCGCCAAGTCAACCACGCTGCGTATGCTGGCGGGGTTGGAAACCATCAGCGGTGGTGAAGTCCGTATCGGCGAGCGCGTGGTGAACAACCTGGCACCTAAATCGCGTGGTATTGCCATGGTGTTCCAGAACTATGCGCTTTATCCGCACATGACGGTGAAAGAGAACCTGGCGTTTGGCTTGAAGCTGAGCAAACTGCCTAAAGAGCAGATCGAGGCGCAGGTAACCGAAGCGGCAAAAATCCTGGAATTAGAAGAGCTGCTTGATCGCCTGCCACGGCAACTTTCTGGTGGGCAGGCACAGCGTGTGGCCGTTGGCCGTGCGATCGTCAAGAAACCGGATGTTTTCTTGTTTGATGAGCCATTGTCCAACCTGGATGCCAAATTACGTGCATCAATGCGTATCCGTATTTCCGATCTGCACAAGCAATTGAAAAAGAGCGGTAAACCGGCGACTACAGTTTATGTTACCCATGACCAAACAGAAGCAATGACTATGGGTGACCGTATCTGTGTGATGAAACTTGGCCATATCATGCAGGTTGATACACCAGATAACCTTTATCACTTCCCGAAAAACATGTTTGTGGCCGGTTTTATCGGTGCGCCTGAAATGAATATCAAGCCGAGTAAACTGGTAGAGCAAGATGGCAAGATCGGTTTGACCGTGGGTAATTACACGCTGACATTGACCCCGCATCAGCAGGCGAAAGTGGCTGGGCATGTGGGTGAAGAGGTGTTCTTTGGTGTTCGTCCTGAGTTTATCACTATTTCAGAGTCACCTTTTGAGGGGAATCACTCTCAGGGGGAATTAGTGCGCGTTGAAAACATGGGCCACGAATTCTTTGTTTACCTTAAGGTTAATGATTTTGAATTGACCTGTCGTATCCCATCTGATGATGTTAAACCTATTCTCAAAAATGGGCTGCATCGTCCTGTTTACTTTAAATTTGATATGAATAAATGCCATATCTTTGATGCAAAGACAGAAAAAAATATTTCTCTTTAACAGGAGTTTTAGATAATGAAAAAAAGATTATTACAAGTTTTGGTTGCTTCTTCTATTGCTATGTTTGCGCACCAGTCATTTGCTGCTGAACAGGTCGATTTGCGTATGTCTTGGTGGGGGGGGAATAGCCGCCACCAGATGACGTTGAAGGCGATTGAAGAGTTCCAGAAACAGAATCCGGATATTAAGGTTAAATCAGAATATACGGGTTGGGATGGTCACCTTTCTCGCTTGACGACCCAGATTGCTGGCGGAACAGAACCAGACGTTATGCAAACTAACTGGAACTGGTTGCCGATCTTTTCAAAGGATGGCAGCGGTTTCTATGATTTGAATAAAGTCAGTGAGCATCTGGATCTGACTCAGTTTGATCCAAAGGAACTGAAGACTACCACGGTTAATGGCAAACTGAACGGGATCCCGATTTCAGTGACTGCACGTGTCTTCTACCTTAACGATGTTACCTGGAAGAATGCTGGCGTAGAGTACCCTAAGACTTGGGATGAATTACTGGCTGCCGGTAAGAAATTCCAGGAAGTATTGGGTGAGAAGTATTACCCAGTGGTACTTGAGCATCAAGACTCCTTCGCATTGTTGCGCTCATATATGATACAGAAGCACAATGTGGATATTGTTAACGAAGAGAAGAAGAAGTTTAACTATACCCCAGAGCAGTGGGTCGAGTTCTTCCAAATGTATAAAGACATGGTGGACAGCCATGTGATGCCGTCATCCAAATATTTTGCCTCTTTCGGCAAAAGTAATATGTATGAAATGAAACCTTGGATTGCGGGTGAGTTTGCAGGAACCTATATGTGGAACTCCACCATCAAGAAATATTCAGATAACCTGAAACCGCCAGCAAAACTGGAATTGGGTAATTACCCGATGTTGGAAGGCGCGACGGATGCGGGCTTGTTCTTTAAACCAGCCCAAATGTTCTCAATTGGTAAAAGCAGCAAGCATCCGCGTGAGGCTGCCATGCTGATTAACTTCCTGTTGAACAGCAAAGAGGGTGTTGAAGCACTGGGGCTGGAGCGCGGTGTGCCACTCAGTAAGACTGCGGTGAATCAGTTACGTGAAAGTGGTGTGATTAAAGATACCGATCCGGCGGTTGCAGGGTTGAAACTGGCGTTGTCTTTACCTCACGCAATCAATGCGTCACCTTACTTTGATGACCCGCAGATTGTGGTGTTATTCCAGGATGCCATTCAGTCGATCGACTATGGTAAGAAAACGGTTAAAGAAACTGCCGCTGATTTCCAATCTCAGGGTGATCGTATCCTGAAGCGGGCAATGAGATAATAAGACCTTAATAATAACCTGCCATTATATAGGGTGGGTTATTATAAAATAAATTGAAGTATGATGGTGTAGTGTAATAGAGGTTATAACCGGCCTCTATTATGGTTCTGTGTCTATTTGGTGAAGTAATAATGTTTCTCTATTTTTAATAGTGAACATTACCAATGAGTTGTCCTTTTGGATAAGTCAGAAGGTTAAAGGTAAGACAGGTTTAATAAAATACTTATATGATTCACTCACTTTAATTTTCAATACCTCTAAGGGATGCTTTTTAGGGTGTGAACTTTTGTATAATTAAATTATAAAGGATGGGAAATGTAATGAAATTAAAATTATTAACTCTGGTGATGACTTCAGTAATCAGCCTCAGTGCCGCTGCGGTAACAATTGATTATCGACATGAATTTATGGATACCGGTAAAGGCGATCATAAAGATCGTTTACTGATGTCACATCGCTTTGCGAATGGGTTTGGTTTATCTTTAGAAGCGAAATGGCGTCAGGATCCTTCAGATGACACACCGAATAAACTTTACCATGAGCAGGTGAGTAACGGCACTGAAGTGGTCGCCAGCTATCAGCAAAACCTGACGGATGAGTTTTCTTTGCAGCCAGGTTTCTCGCTGGAGTCTAACAGTAACAATAATGGTTACCGCCCCTTCTTGCGTGCGCAATATAATCTGACTAAAGAGCTTTATGTTGCCGCCAGATATCGTTATGAATATAAGCGTACTACCTCAAAAGGTTCTGATGCGGATGAGAAAACCAACCGTGGTGATTTTTGGTTAGGTTATACCTTCCTCAAGGACTGGCAGGCAGAATATAACTATGTCTATAAGAATAGTAACAAGGTTATCTTCGATGATGGTAAAACCGACTACGAACATAACGTAAAACTGGCTTATAAGTGGGATAAAAACTGGAAGCCTTATATTGAAGTCGGTAACGTGAAGCAAGACAGCCTGCACGATAACCGTCAGACTCGTTATCGCATGGGTGTATCTTACAGTTTCTAATCAGGGTCGTTATTATTGCTTATACCCAAAATAATTCGAGTTGCTTGTAGGCGGCCAGCAGCGGAGGCCCCAGGAGCATAGCGTACTATGTGACTGGGGCGACGGTGCGCAGCCAACACCCAAGCAACTTGAAGTATGATGGGTATAGATGCTGAAAAGCATCAGGCACTTTCCCGGTGTTGTCCTTTTGGCACAACACCGGGAACCCCCATTCCTGCCACGCTATACCCATCATACTTCAAATTGCATGTGCACTGGTTGCCTTACTGGCCGATCAAGGGGTTACTGCTTCTCTGTTGCTGTTTCACTCAGGTCAACGGCCAAAATTGTCCGCTCTAATGAATACCACCGCCTTGATGCTGGCAAAGAGTGGTGAGATATAATCTTAAAATGATCAGAAAAGTGTGCCACTGCGATGTGGGAATTGGACGTTTTTAACGCAATAAAATGGGTTAAATATGACTTATTCTTGATTTTAATGCAGGATGTTTCTCGTTTAATTCTTTATTTAATCTTATTTAAAAAATTAATTACTTAAAATACAATTTATTAGGTTATTTTTTTTGTTTTACTTAATTAAGAGATAATTAGCAATTTGTGATGAGGATAAGCGCTTACAAATAGTTAGCTGAACCTTTACATTAAACTGCTTTTAACTAAAATGTGGCTCGTAAGATTAGTTGAGGCATTACTGATGGGTTCATGACGATCAGCAGCAGCGTTTTTAAGATTAAAGGCCATAGTTCTTCAGGCATTGGTTCAGCGTGATTGTTTTATTCTGGTGCTTCTGTATCCAGATTGTTCTATCTGCTCATTCTAAAACCTGTTTCCCTCCTAATAATAATATATGTGTCTTGAGATTCTTAGGCTAACGCTGAAATAAGATGTCTCATGCAACTTGTCTGATGCTGCAAGTAAAATAGCATTAATTGTATATAGGGCAATTTATACCCATAGGATATGGAGTTTCGAATAGTGAAAAAAATTTTTTGTGTTACAGCCTTGGTTGCTGCAAGTTTGGGTCTGTCTACCAGTGCATTTGCTGCAGATGGTCAAGTGAAGTTTGAAGGGAAACTCACGACCGAAGCTTGTCAGGTTGTTAACAATATGAGCAATCCAGCGGAAGTACAGCTCGGGAAAGTGGGTTACACCGCTTTTAAAGGGGTTGGTACAACGGCGAGTGCTACCAGCTTCGTTTTGACGCTGAAAGATTGCCCACCAACGGTGAACAATGCTTTCGTAAAATTTGATGGCACTTCAGCAACCAGCGATAACAGTTCATTGGCTCTGACCACTGGTGCTGATGTAGCCACTGGGGTTGCTGTGCAAATTTCTGATGCATCAAGCAATGTGTTGCCTTTGCGTGTGAGCTCACAGGCCTACGCGTTGGGTGCGGGTGATAATGATCTGAAGTTCGTTGCTCGCTATGTTGCAATCGCGGACACCGTGACTCCAGGTTCAGCGAATGCGGTAACAACTTTCGATATCACTTATAACTAATAGTGTTCTGAAGTTTAAATCAAACGGCCCGTTATTAAACGGGCCGTTTGTGTTTCCGTCTGTAGATCAAGAGGCCATCGGGATGTCCCGCTAGGCTTTCTCTGCCAGAGCATCAGCCTGAGCAGACTGAATGGCCGTCAAGGCTACGGTATAGACGATGTCATCCACCAGTGCGCCACGTGACAGGTCGTTTACCGGCTTGCGCATACCTTGCAGCATTGGCCCGATAGACACCAGATCGGCAGAACGCTGTACCGCTTTATAGGTGGTGTTACCGGTGTTCAGATCCGGGAAAATGAACACGGTGGCTTTGCCCGCCACTGGCGAGTTAGGCGCTTTGGATTTCGCAACATCCGCCATAATCGCTGCATCGTATTGCAATGGACCATCGATAATCAGGTCTGGGCGCTTCTCCTGTGCCAAGCGAGTCGCTTCACGCACTTTCTCAACGTCGCTGCCTGCACCTGAATTGCCGGTGGAATAAGAGATCATCGCCACGCGCGGTTCGATACCGAATGCAGCCGCAGAATCCGCAGACTGGATAGCGATCTCAGCAAGTTGTTCAGCGGTTGGGTCTGGGTTGATCGCACAGTCGCCGTAAACCAGGACCTGATCCGGCAACAGCATGAAGAACACCGAAGAAACCAGTGAGCTGCCCGGAGCAGTTTTGATCAACTGCAACGGTGGGCGGATAGTATTGGCGGTGGTATGCACTGCGCCGGAGACCAGGCCGTCAACTTCGCCTTTTTCCAGCATCAGGGTGCCGAGAACCACGTTGTCTTCCAGTTGCTCACGGGCTACCACTTCGGTCATGCCTTTGCTCTTACGCAATTCAACCAGGCGTGGCACGTATTTTTCACGTACGGCAACCGGATCGACGATCTCAATCCCTTGGCCCAACTCTACGCCTTGCGCAGCCGCTACGCGCTTGATCTCATCTGGATTG
This sequence comes from Serratia sp. Ag1, assembly GCF_000743355.1. Classification (GTDB taxonomy): domain Bacteria; phylum Pseudomonadota; class Gammaproteobacteria; order Enterobacterales; family Enterobacteriaceae; genus Chania. Next base: position 146,944 of record NZ_JQEI01000009.1, on the reverse strand, counting down.
CCCAGTAGCACGCATTCTGCGATGCCGCGTGCAGCACAGATTGCTGCCGCTTTTACGGTACGTGGCTCATCGCCTTCTGGCAGCACAATGCGCTTGCCTGCTTTACGCGCCAGTTCTGTCAATTCATAGCGGAATGCTGGTGGTGACAGACGGCGTGAACGCTCAGAAGTGGCGGTCAATGACTCGATCCACTCGGCGTTGATATGGCTTGCCACGTAGTTTTGCACTTGCTCAATGCGCTGGTGGTCATCTGCGGGGACTTCAAGGTTGAAGCTCTGCAGGCTCAGTGAGGTCTGCCAGGTGTTGGTGTCGACCATAAATACCGGCAGGCCGGTTTGGAAGGCACGTTCACAGAGCTTTTTGATCGACCCATCGATTTCGTAGCCGCCGGTCAGCAACAGAGCACCGATTTCTACACCGTTCATCGCCGCCAGACAGGCAGAAACCAACACGTCAGGACGATCGGCAGAGGTCACCAGCAATGAGCCCGGGCGGAAGTGTTCCAGCATATGTGGAATGCTGCGCGCGCAGAAAGTCACGGATTTCACCCGACGGGTCATGATGTCGCCTTCGTTGATCACGCGTGCTTTCAAGTGGCGAGCCATATCAATAGCCCGGGTTGCAATCAGATCGAAGCTCCATGGTACGCAGCCCAAGACCGGGAGTGGGCTGTTGGCAAACAGATGCGCAGGATCGACGTTGGCAACGCTGGCCTTGGTAGAGTCATCAAAGATTTCTGACAGATCCGGGCGGGTGCGGCCCTGATCGTCTACCGGTGCGTTCAGCTTGTTGATGATGACGCCGGTAATGTTCTTGTTCTTGCTGCCGCCGAAGCTGCTGCGGGCCAGTTCGATACGTTCTTTCAACTGGGCTGGAGAGTCGTTACCCAGCGCCAGAACAAAGACGATTTCTGCATTCAGGGTTTTAGCGATTTCGAAGTTCAGCGCGCTGGCAAACTGGTGCTTACGGGTTGGCACTAAGCCTTCGATCAGCACCACTTCCGCGTCTTTGGTGTTGGCGTGGTAACGCGCCACGATCTCTTCCATCAGCACATCCTGCTGGTTGGAGCTCAACAGGCCTTCCACGTAGCTCATGCGCAAGGGTTCGGCGGTAGGGATAGTGGAGTTGCTGCGGATGATGGTGGTGGTCTGGTCGAGAGTATCACCGCCGGTACGCGGTTGAGCAATCGGCTTGAATACGCTCAGACGAACGCCTTTTTGCTCCATGGAGCGGATGACACCCAAGCTGACGCTGGTCAGGCCAACGCTGGTGCCGGTGGGGATCAACATAATTGTACGTGACACAGAATAGTCCTCTCACGGTTTTTTCAGTCTGCGGTTAAACGCGCAGGCAAATCTTGGCACTGAAACAACACCGCCAGCCTGGGCTGACGGTGTTGGGGGGATTAAGCGGTCAAGCGGGCCGCATCTTGGGCAATCACTAACTCTTCGTTGGTTGGGATCACCAGTGCCGGGCGGCTACCGTCTTTGGCGATGTTACCGGATTTGCCAAAACGGGCGGCCAGGTTACGTTCGTGGTCGATCTCAAAGCCCAGCAGGCCCAGTTTATCCAGCGTCAACTCACGTACCAGCGCAGCGTTTTCACCGATGCCGCCGGTAAAGATCACCGCATCCAGGCGGCCTTCCATCAAAGCGCTGTAAGCCCCGATATATTTGGCCAGACGGTGGCAGAATACGTCCATCGCGCGCTTGGCATCGGCTTTGGTGGCGTAGTTGTCTTCGACATAACGGCAGTCGCTGGTGACTTCGGTCAGGCCCAGCAGGCCAGACTCTTTGGTCAGCATCTTGTTGATCTGGTCAACGCTCATGCCCAGAGAATCATGCAGATGGAAGATGATGGCCGGATCGATGTCACCGCTGCGGGTACCCATCACCAAGCCTTCCAGCGGGGTCAACCCCATGGAGGTATCAACACATTTGCCGTTGCGTACCGCACTGACGGAACCGCCGTTACCCAAGTGGCAGGTAATCACGTTCACTTCGTCAACTGGCTTGTTCAGCACCTTCGCGGCTTCCTGTGTGACATAGAAGTGGCTGGTGCCGTGGGCACCATAGCGACGCACACCGTGGTCACGGTACAGGCTGTACGGCAGGGCGTACAGGTAAGACTCTTCCGGCATGGTCTGATGGAACGCCGTGTCGAATACCGCCACGTTTTTATCAGCCAGATTCGGGAAGGATTTCAGGGCTTCAGCGATACCGATCAGGTGAGCTGGGTTATGCAGTGGTGCAAAGGGTACGGAATCTTTGATACCCTGCAGGACTTCGTCGTTGATCACGGCAGAAGCAGTGAACTTCTCGCCGCCATGCACGATGCGGTGGCCGATAGCGGTCAACTGGGCGGAAAGCTCTGGTTTTTGTGCCAGAATAGTATTAACAATGAAGTTCAGTGCTTCGCTGTGCGCAGCACCGGCACCCAGTGCCGCTTCTTGTTTGCTACCGTCCATTTTCCATTTGATTCGGGCTTCTGGAAGGTGGAAACATTCGGCAAGGCCAGAGAGATATTCTTCACCGTTGGCTGCATCAATGATAGCGAATTTGAGGGAAGAACTGCCGCAGTTAAGAACCAGTACTAGCTTACTCGACATGGAAGTACCTACTTATAGTTCGTGTTGTTGTGAACCCAGAACACGTGGTGAATAAATCGTCAAACAAACATCAAGCGTAGCGCATAATGGCGTTGACATTTATGATTAGCATCATGTCAGTGACAGAAAATACATGATGATAAAAAAAACCGATGATTTCTCTGCGGTTTAAGTAAATTTGCTTTTAAATGGGCAGAAAGTTGACAGATTTTGCGCCATCTTCTACCGGCCAAAAGGCCGGCTTAGGATACCGACAGCCCGTGGCAAACACAAAATAAATTTAAAGCTTCAACTTTTTTGTTGGTGTGTTTGTGAAAATATTTCATTTCTTGATACGTGACGTTGAGGTACGCAATGACGAGCAAGCCATCCGGTTCCGTGAGTTGGTTCCAGATATTCCAACGCGGGCAGCATTACATGAAAACCTGGCCTGCAGAAAAACGGCTGGCACCGATGTTCCCTGAGAATCGCACTGTGCGTGCCACCCGTTTTGCTATTCGCTTTATGCCGCCATTGGCGATCTTTACTCTGGCCTGGCAGGTTGCCCTTGGTGGCCAGCTTGGCCCAGCCATTGCGACCGCACTGTTTGCCTGCAGCATGCCGATGCAGGGGCTATGGTGGCTGGGGCGCCGTTCGGTCACGCCGTTGCCGCCGAGCCTATTGCAGTGGTTCCATGAAGTGCGCAATAAACTGGCAGAGGCCGGGCAGGCGTTAGCGCCAATAGAAGGGGTTCCCACCTATCAGGCTCTGGCGGATGTGTTAAAGCGTGCTTTCAAGCAGTTGGATAAAACCTTCCTTGACGATCTCTGATCAGGCTACCGGGTTGCGATCATCATCCGAAACCCGGTGGGTTAAAGCCCATCTCCATGATAACCCCGGTTCAAATCAAAGAAGGTGCGAGTTGTGGTTCCACGCCGCAATAGACTCGTGCGATGCTCTCGCCAATTGGCAGAACTGAGGAACCTGAAATGGAAATGACTAATGCCCAACGTTTGATTCTCTCGAATCAGTACAAAATGATGACGATGCTCGATCCGGATAACGCAGAGCGTTATCGTCGATTGCAGACTATTATCGAACGTGGTTTTGGTTTACAGATGCGTGAGCTCGATCGTGATTTTGGTGAGATGAGTGAAGAAGTCTGTCGTACCATCATCAATATTATGGAAATGCATCATGCGCTGCAGGTGTCTTGGGAGAACCTGAAAGACCGGCAGGAGCTTGATGTTCGTCGCTTGGCCTTCCTCGGCTTTGATGCAGCCACCGAAGCACGCTACCTGAGCTATGTGCGCTTTCTGGTCAGCACAGAAGGGCGGTATACGCATTTTGACTCCGGCAGCCATGGCTTCAATGCTCAAACCAAAATGTGGGAAAAGTATCAGCGTATGCTGGCAATTTGGCTGTCATGCCCACGTCAATACCATTTGAGCGCCGTTGAGATTGCGCAAATCATTAATGCCTGATGATGATTGGCAACTCGCATTATTCAGGCTATGCCGGAGAGAGAAGAGGTTTTCTGTGGAATGTAAGGGTTTTCTGTTCGACCTTGATGGAACATTAGTGGATTCATTGCCCGCAGTGGAACGTGCCTGGACTCACTGGGCTAAGCGTCATGGTATCAGCCCGCAGGAAGTGTTGGCTTTTATTCATGGTAAACAGGCGATTACGTCGCTGCGCCATTTTATGCCCGGGGCGACTGAGGCGGCGATCCAGCAGGAGTTTGACTTGCTGGAGCAGAGGGAGGCGCAGGATACTGATGGCGTGAAAGCGCTGCCGGGCGCGGTGGCTCTGTTGGAGCGGCTCAATGCGTTGGGCATTCCCTGGGCGATAGTCACCTCGGGTTCAATGCCGGTAGCCAGCGCGCGGCGTCAGGCTGGCGGTTTACCACAGCCAGACGTATTTATCACCGCAGAACTGGTGAAACGGGGGAAACCACAGCCGGACGCTTATCTGTTAGGCGCGGAGCGTTTGGGGTTGGCTCCGCAGGCCTGTGTGGTGGTGGAAGATGCATCTGCCGGGATACTTTCCGGTTTGGCGGCTGGCTGCCAGGTGATTGCCGTTAACGCTCCTGCGGAAACACCAAAACTTGATCAGGTGGATCTGAGGCTCTCTTCGCTGACGCAGATTCGGGTCGATAAGTTATCGTCAGGCGCAAGTATCGAACTTATCTAGTCTATTTTTTACCTCAAATTGATTAGACCCCGCATTGACGGGGTTTTTTTATGCTAGTTTTTAAGGCCTGGATCACTGCAGGATGAGGCCGTTTTGAACAGCGAATTACTCTGGGTTTTAATTTTACTGTTGATAGCCATTGTGCTGTTTACGACCAACAAGCTGCGCATGGATGTGGTGGCTTTATTGGTGATTATCGCGTTTGTGCTGAGTGGTACTCTGACGCTGCAAGAGGCCACTGCGGGTTTTAGCGATCCTAACGTGATTTTGATCGCCGCTCTGTTTGTGATTGGTGAGGGCCTGGTACGCACCGGCGTGGCTTATCAGGTGGGTGATTGGCTGGTGAAAGTGGCGGGCAGCAGTGAAACCAAAATGTTGGCGCTGTTAATGTTCACCGTCGCTGGGTTGGGGGCATTTATGAGCTCCACCGGGGTGGTGGCGATCTTCATCCCGGTTGTGCTCAGCGTGGCGGTACGCATGCAAATCTCACCGGGGCGGTTGATGATGCCGCTCAGCTTTGCCGGGCTTATCAGCGGTATGATGACGCTGGTGGCCACGCCGCCGAACATGGTAGTCAATAGCGAATTGGTACGAGAGGGGCTGGTGGGTTTCGGTTTCTTCGGTGTCACGCCAATCGGCCTGATTGTGCTGTTGATGGGAGTGGCTTATATGCTGATTGCCCGTCGCTGGCTTGGCAACAGCGGCAGTGCCAAAAATGTTAAGTCCGCCTGGCAGCGCCGCACGTTTCGCGATCTGATCCGTGACTATAAGTTAGCCGGGCGCGCCCGTCGCCTGGCGGTGCGTAGTGGTTCACCGCTGATTGGCCGCTCGCTGGATGAATTACATCTGCGTGCCCGCTACGGTGCCAACGTCATTGGCATCGAGCGTTGGAAACGCTTCCGGCGTGTGATGATCAGCGCTTTTGGCAGCACGGAACTGCGTGAAGGGGATGTGTTGCTGATTGATATGTCGGGTTGCGACATCGATTTACGCCAGTTTTGTGGTGAACAACTCTTGGAGCCGATGATTCTGCGCGGTGAATACTTCTCAGAACAAGCACGCAACGTGGGGATGGCGGAAGTGTCGTTAATTCCTGATTCAGCCTTGTTGGGTAAATGTGTGCGTGATGCGGCGTTCCGCAGCCGTTACGATCTGAACGTTGTGGGGATTCGCCGCAACGGCAAAACGCTGGCAGGTAAACTGGTCGATGAACCCCTGACGTTGGGGGATATCCTGTTGGTGATCGGTGACTGGAAAGCCATTCGTCAGTTACAGGCCAAAACCCATGATTTTATCGTCCTGAATTTGCCTGCGGAAGTGGATGAGGTAGCACCGGCCATCACTCAGGCACCGCATGCGTTGTTCTGCCTGGCCCTGATGGTGGCGATGATGCTGACCGATGAAATCCCGAACCCGATTGCGGCTTTGATTGCCTGCCTGCTGATGGGGCGTTTCCGCTGTATTGATATGGAAAGCGCGTATAAAGCCATTCATTGGCCAAGTATTATTTTGATCGTTGGGATGATGCCCTTTGCCCAGGCACTGCAGAAAACCGGCGGTGTGGATTTGATTGTGCAAGGGCTGATGGATATCGCTGGTGATGCTGGGCCACGCGTGATGCTGGTGTGCCTGTTTGTGCTCTGTGCCACGATTGGGCTGTTTATCTCTAATACCGCTACAGCGGTATTAATGGCCCCTATTGCCATTGCGGCGGCGCATAAAATGGGAGTTTCGCCTTATCCGTTTGCCATGATTATTGCTATTGCGGCCTCTGCGGCTTTTATGACGCCTGTATCATCACCGGTAAATACTTTGGTATTGGGGCCAGGGAATTACAAGTTTGGCGATTTTGTTCGTATCGGTGTGCCGTTCACGGTGATGGTGATGATCGTCAGTGTGCTGGTGGTGCCGTGGTTATATGCGATTTAGTTTTATGGGTGACACTTCAAGATGCAGTTGCTCGCCCTCGGGGCGTTCAGTGGCTGCCTCTTGAAGTCATTTTGGGAAGCGGATTGTGCGGATTACAACGGGGAATCAATACTGATTTCATCTAACGACAGACTGAAGCTGGGAATAAAGACTTCCATAAAATAGTCCATTTCCGGGCTTTTACGCAGTTGTAACGTTTTCTCCAGGCGTGCTTTTGCCGAGGTAAACTCGTTATTTCCTGCAGACAACTCCTCCAGGCATTTAAGATAGGCGCATAGCGCATCAGCCTGTTTTACCAGATTTTTCTCATCCTCACTGTAATAGTGTTCATCCAGAATTGAACGAAAGTCGTTCTGTAATTCTTTAGGAATCATCTCAAGTAATTTTTGTTGTGCGATCTTTTCGATTTTTTTGTATTCGTGGGCGATCTGCGGATTGTAATACTTGATGGGTGTAGGCATATCGCCGGTCAATACTTCACTGGCATCGTGATACATCGCCAGCAACGCTACGCGCTCGGCGTTGAGATTGCCGTTAAATTTGCGGTTCTTAATTACTGCCAGAGCGTGGGCAACAAACGCGACTTGCAGGCTATGCTCCGAAACGTTTTCGGTACGCACGTTGCGCATCAGCGGCCAGCGACTTATCAGTTTTAAACGAGAAAGGTGGGCAAAGAAATGGCTCTGGATCATGATGCTCTCTTTTAGATAACCGCAGGTGAGGCCATTATTGTGAGCAGTAGCGCCGGGTTATGCAAACCCAGTTGTGCGATATGGGCACGGTGCAATGGCGCACGGTGCCCGTAAAAATCACTGATGGTAGGTTTCGAGGAAACGCCCCAGTTTGCCTACGGCCATTTCCAGTTCATCTACCCGCGGCAAGGTAACGATACGGACGTGGTCAGGGTAAGGCCAGTTGAAGGCGCTGCCTTGCACTAACAGGACTTTCTCTTGCAGCAGCAGGTCCAGCACCATTTTCTGGTCGTCGCGGATATTAAAGCGTTTAGCATCAATACGCGGGAACATATACAGCGCCCCCTGAGGTTTCACGCAGGAAACGCCAGGGATATCATTCAGCAGTTCCCAGGTACGGTTACGTTGCTCATACAAGCGACCGCCGGGTTGAATAAATTCGCTGATGCTTTGATACCCGCCGAGCGCCGTTTGGATCGCGTGTTGCATTGGCACGTTGGCACAAAGGCGCATGGATGCCAGCATTTCCAACCCTTCAATATAGCCCTTGGCGTGTTTTTTCGGCCCGTTAAGCACCATCCAGCCCTGGCGGAAACCGGCCACGCGATAGGTTTTAGACAAGCCGTTGAAGGTGACGGTCAACAAGTCTGGTGCCAGCGCAGCAATCGAGTGGTGTTCGGCGTCGTCGTAAAGAATTTTGTCGTAAATCTCATCAGCAAAGATGATCAGGTTGTGCTGACGAGCGATCTCGACGATTTGCTCCAGCAACTCTTTGCTGTAGACCGCACCAGTCGGGTTATTGGGGTTGATGATCACAATACCACGGGTGCGTGGCGTGATTTTGCTGCGGATGTCATCCAGATCCGGGAACCAGCCGGATTCTTCGTCGCAGATATAGTGCACCGCTTTGCCGCTGGAGAGCGAGACCGCCGCCGTCCACAATGGGTAATCCGGGGCCGGTACCAGCATTTCGTCGCCAATATTAAGCAACGCCTGCATGGACTGCACGATCAGTTCAGAAACACCATTACCAATGTAGATATCCTCAACGGTCACATCACGCATGTTACGTGCCTGATAGTGCTGCATGATCGCCTTACGCGCTGAAAAAAGCCCTTTAGAATCGCAATAGCCCTGTGCCGTTGGGAGGTTGCGTATCACATCGACGAGAATTTCATCAGGGGCATCAAAGCCGAAAGGCGCAGGGTTGCCGATGTTCAGTTTGAGGACTTTGTTGCCTTCTTCTTCAAGACGTTTAGCTTCTTTGAGCACTGGGCCGCGAATGTCATAGCAGACGTTGTCCAGTTTGCTGGATTTCTCAATGGGGGACATAGAAAGTTGAGCCTTTTGCTAGGATGGGAGATGATCCAACCGTGGAACACCACAACCTGCTCAATGTACTCCTGGTGTTGCTGATTTTGAAGGGTTATGCATGCCTTTGGTGCAAATGAACGACCAAACTGGTGATTTTAGCGACGATGAGTCTTTCCTAATAAATAAATCAGAATTTAATTCTTTTAAAATTGTTTTTTATGGAATTTAAGTTCGCTTCAGGTGAGGTGGTGTCAAGTTCGCTACTGCATACTCCTTTTACAGCCTATTCTTGGCAGAACGTAGAATATGACTAAAATTGTAAAAAAATGATAATGGAAGAATTATCTTATGGCCGGTTTTTGGCGGTAATACGACACTTCGTAGTACAGTTAAATTTGTATTAAAGAAACTTCAGTAATCCACTTAAGGACTTTTTAAGTAAAATCGTATATTATTTAATAATAAAAAATATTACTGATTGAATTTATTAAATTCACTACTAAATGTACCTAATGATACACAAAAAGGAGGAACCTATTGAGCAAAAAGTAGCTATGTGAACGTATGATCTGGCCTGTCTAGTTCCGCATGAACGGTGAGAAAAGGCGATGATTTGTGCACGGCTATTCTATAGTTAAACACTTTTCGTCGTAACTTTGCTTTGTATCAATAAGCTATTGCGATAGATCATGGATAAAAAGCGATAGAGATAACGAAATATAAGTAATTTTTTTGCCCTCCTCTAATGAGTGGGTTACTGTCATGTCTGGCGCTTGCCCTTTTTAGCAGTGCCATAGAAATACACCAGGGTAGTTTGTAAATTAGAATTTAAAAAGTGAAGAAAACACTATGATAAATGCAAATCGTCCGATACTTAATCTCGACCTCGATCTGCTAAGGACCTTTGTTGCTGTTGCTGATTTGAATACTTTTGCGGCGGCTGCAGTCGCCGTTTGCCGTACACAATCAGCCGTCAGTCAACAAATGCAGCGGTTAGAGCAACTGGTAGGCAAAGAGTTATTTGCTCGCCATGGACGCAATAAATTATTGACCGAACACGGTATTCAGCTTCTCAGCTATGCCAGGAAAATCCTGCGTTTTAACGATGAAGCCTGTACCTCATTGATGTACAACAATATCAAAGGGACTCTGACGATCGGGGCTTCTGATGATACTGCGGATACCATCCTGCCTTTCCTGCTTAATCGAGTGACGTCGGTTTACCCAAAACTGGCCATTGATGTGCGGATCAAACGTAGTACGTCCATGATCGACATGCTGAAAAACGGCGAAGTAGATCTGGCGATCACGACTGTTGATACCGAAGGCTATCCTCACATTGTCCTGCGCACATCGCCCACGCTGTGGTATTGCTCGGCGGATTATCATTTCCAGGCCGGGGAACCTATTCCGCTGGTGTTGTTAGATGAGCCCAGCCCATTCCGGGCGATGGCGATCAAGCACCTGGATGCGGCCGGTATTCCTTGGCGTATTGCCTATGTGGCCTCAACGCTTTCTGCCGTGCGTGCGGCATGTAAAGCGGGATTGGGGATTACCGCACGGCCTATCGAGATGATGAGCCCCGATCTGCGGGTTCTGGGGGAGATAGAGGGTTTACCAGCACTGCCCGATACCCAGTATGCACTGTGTAAAGATATTAAGTGCGAAAACGAGCTGGCCATGGCGATTTTCAGCGCGGTGCAAAACGGTAACGAAACTTACCGTTTCAGCGATGAATTTGTTACCGCCGATGGGTCTTGTTTAGCTGACGGTGAAGAAGAGTAAGTATAATCGGGATAAATGATGAAAAACCTCTGCTTCGGCGGAGGTTTTTTTTACCGGTTAATGGGTAAAATGGTTATTTATGTTCACTTCCTCGCATTTACTAAGTGAACGCGTTATTTATCTGACTATTCCTTGTTGATAGATCCGGCTTGGGGGGCAATAAATACTCTTTGTTTGTTTTTTATACAGAAATAACAAGCAGTAAAACTCTGGAGTTAGCAGGAACGTTTTGATACTTTAATGCGGTCATTTTTTAGCTTAAATTGAAAAAAATTGTTAAAGCCTCTCACTTTTTTTGAGGTTTTCTGTCCAAAACGTGTCTTGGATCAAAAAAATACCCCTAGGTAGTGAGTGGAACAACAGGGAAATCCTGAGAGAATGGTATAGTAAAACTGAAATATGCACGTTGGTTTATAATTATCGGTTTCTATACGGCGTTTGACTGACACGATTTAGCCTAAGCTAGCGCATCATATGTTAATCAAATGGCGCGTATGTAAATTAATGTGTAGATTCTTTTGTCGAAGTTGACAAAAGGTTATAGAAAGGAGTAAAAAGCCCACAGTAAAAATGCTGCCTAACTCTCTGTAAAAGCAGTGTGTTTGTGTGGTCGTTTATCCTTCCCTTAAATCGATGTGGTGCACTAACTGCCAGTAACAAGAGCAGAGCGATTGACGCCACTTTTGATGAGTAAGCATAGAGTATGTCAACAACCACTGAAGTTATCGCTCATCACTGGGCGCTCGCCGTATTTCTTGTCATGGCTGTCGGGCTTTGCGGCTTCATGCTGCTGGGCGCGTTTTTCTTGGGTGGGAGAGCCCGGGCTCGCGCTAAAAATACCCCCTATGAGTCCGGGATCGACTCGGTCGGTTCTGCACGGATGCGCCTTTCCGCCAAGTTCTATCTCGTCGCCATGTTCTTCGTTATTTTCGATGTTGAAGCCTTATATCTTTATGCCTGGTCGGTCTCTGTTCGTGAGAGCGGTTGGGTAGGCTTCATCGAAGCCGCCATTTTCATTTTGGTGTTATTGGCTGGTTTGGTGTATCTGGTGCGTATCGGCGCATTGGATTGGACTCCGGTGCGCTCCAAGCGCCAGAGCAAGCCAAGCACAATCAAAAACGCTAGCAACAGTCATCCGCAGTAACAGCGAGGCATTAAGATGGACTATACGCTCACCCGCATAGACCCGAACGGTGAGAATGACCGTTATCCCCTGCAAAAACAGGAGATCGTAGGCGATCCTCTGGAGCAGCAGGTTCACCGTACGGTTTACATGGGTAAACTCGAGCATGCGTTGCATGACATGGTGAACTGGGGGCGTAAAAACTCTCTTTGGCCGTATAACTTCGGCCTTTCGTGCTGTTATGTGGAAATGGTGACTTCGTTTACCGCCGTGCATGACGTGGCGCGCTTTGGTGCGGAAGTGTTGCGTGCCTCCCCCCGTCAGGCGGATTTCATGGTGGTTGCAGGGACCTGTTTCACCAAAATGGCCCCGGTTATTCAGCGCCTGTATGACCAGATGCTGGAGCCTAAGTGGGTTATCTCTATGGGGGCCTGTGCCAACTCCGGCGGGATGTACGATATCTATTCCGTGGTGCAGGGTGTCGATAAATTCCTGCCGGTTGATGTGTATATCCCAGGTTGCCCACCGCGCCCAGAGGCCTATATGCAGGCACTGTTGCTGCTGCAGGAATCTATTGGTAAAGAACGCCGCCCGCTGTCGTGGGTCGTTGGCGATCAGGGCGTTTACCGCGCCAATATGCAATCTGAAAAAGAGCGTAAGCACGCCGAGCGTATCGCGGTGACCAACCTGCGGACGCCTGACGAGATTTAAGTGCGCTGATATCAGCGTCAATCTCGCCGCATATGTGTGGTAACGAAAGAGCAGTTAAGCTTGCGGTAAAAATGACCATTTAATGTGGTGAAAAAATTATGACAGATTTAACGACGCCCGACGCTATGCCAGCTTGGCACACCCGCGACCATCTTGATGATCCGGTGATTGGCGAACTGCGCAACCGTTTTGGGCCGGAAGCTTTTACTGTTCAGCCCACCCGTACTGGCATGCCCGTGGTATGGATTAAACCTGGCCAGTTACTGGAAGTGATGACTTTCCTAAGAAAACAGCCTAAGCCTTATGTGATGCTGTTTGATCTGCACGGTGTTGACGAACGTCTGCGCACCCATCGCCAGGGCCTGCCTGCTGCAGATTTTTCCGTTTTCTATCATCTGATCTCGATTGAACGCAACCGTGACATCATGCTGAAAGTGGCGCTGTCTGAAAAAGACCTGCACGTGCCCACAGCGACCAAAGTGTTCCCGAATGCCAACTGGTATGAACGTGAAACTTGGGAAATGTTCGGTATTACCTTTGATGGCCATCCTCACCTGACGCGCATTATGATGCCGCAAACCTGGGAAGGTCACCCGCTGCGTAAAGATTATCCCGCGCGCGCTACCGAATTCGATCCCTTTGTGTTGACTAAACAGAAAGAAGATCTGGAAATGGAGTCGCTGAAATTCAAGCCGGAAGATTGGGGCATGAAGCGCGGTACCGAGAATGAAGACTTCATGTTCCTGAACCTCGGCCCGAACCACCCGTCTTCACACGGCGCATTCCGTATTATCTTGCAGTTGGACGGTGAAGAGATCGTCGACTGTGTGCCAGATGTGGGTTACCACCATCGTGGTGCCGAGAAGATGGGCGAGCGCCAGTCCTGGCACAGCTACATTCCGTACACTGACCGGATTGAGTATCTCGGCGGCTGCGTGAACGAAATGCCTTACGTGCTGGCGGTTGAAAAGCTGGCCGGGATCGTGGTGCCGGATCGTGTCAACACTATCCGCGTGATGTTGTCCGAACTGTTCCGCATCAATAGCCACCTGCTGTATATCAGTACCTTTATTCAGGACGTGGGCGCGATGACCCCGGTGTTCTTCGCCTTTACCGATCGCCAGAAAGTGTACGATCTGGTGGAAGCGATCACCGGTTTCCGCATGCATCCGGCCTGGTTCCGTATCGGCGGGGTAGCACACGATCTGCCGCGTGGCTGGGATCGCCTGCTGCGTGATTTCCTTGACTGGATGCCGAAGCGCCTTGATTCCTATGTCAAAGCCGCGCTGAAAAACAGCATCCTGAAAGGCCGTTCTGTCGGCGTTGCCTCTTACAACGCTAAAGAAGCGCTGGAGTGGGGCGTAACCGGTGCGGGCCTGCGTGCTACCGGTATTGAGTTTGACGTGCGTAAATGGCGCCCGTACTCCGGCTATGAAAACTTCGAGTTCGACGTTCCGGTCGGTGACGGTAACAGTGACTGTTACACCCGCGTGATGTTGAAAGTGGAAGAACTGCGCCAGAGTCTGCGTATTCTTGAGCAGTGCCTGAACAACATGCCGGAAGGCCCGTTCAAGGCCGATCACCCACTGACCACGCCGCCGCCGAAAGAGCGCACGCTGCAGCATATTGAAACGCTGATCACCCACTTCCTGCAGGTTTCCTGGGGCCCGGTGATGCCAGCCAATGAATCATTCCAGATGATTGAAGCCACGAAAGGGATCAACAGCTACTACCTGACCAGCGACGGCAGCACCATGAGCTATCGCACCCGGGTACGCACGCCAAGCTTTGCTCACTTGCAGCAAATTCCTGCGGTGATCCGTGGCAGTTTGGTCTCCGACCTGATCGTTTATCTGGGTAGTATCGATTTTGTAATGTCAGATGTGGACCGCTAACTATGCATGATCATAACGATGCACTTGAGCCGATGAATGCAGCCGCTGCCCAAAATGGCACCGATGCATTTGTGCTGAGCGCGGAAGAGCGTGATGCGATCGAGCACGAAAAGCACCATTACGAGGATCCTCGCGCAGCCTCTATTGAAGCACTGAAAATTGTGCAGAAGCAGCGTGGTTGGGTTCCGGATGGGGCGATTTATGCCATTGCTGAAGTGTTGGGCATTCCTGCCAGCGACGTAGAAGGCGTGGCCACGTTCTACAGCCAGATTTTCCGTCAGCCAGTTGGGCGCCACATAATCCGTTACTGTGACAGCGTAGTGTGTCACATCAACGGCTATCAGGGCATCCAGGCGGCACTGGAGAAGAAACTCAATATCAAGCCGGGCCAGACCACTTTCGATGGCCGCTTTACGCTGCTGCCGACCTGCTGCCTGGGCAACTGTGATAAAGGCCCAAGCATGATGATCGATGAGGATACTCACGCTCATCTGACGCCGGAAAATGCGGTCGAATTATTGGAGCGGTATAAATGATGATAGATATCAAACGTACTGCCGAAATGCACCCGCTCACCTGGCGGCTGCGCGATGACGAGCAGCCCGTCTGGCTGGATGAATACCGTAGCAAAAACGGTTATGTCGGTGCAGAGAAAGCCCTTAAAGGTTTGGCACCTGACGAAATCGTCAATCTGGTAAAAGACTCCGGGCTGAAAGGCCGTGGCGGCGCGGGCTTCTCCACCGGTTTGAAGTGGAGCCTGATGCCGAAAGACGAATCCATGAACATCCGTTACCTATTGTGTAACGCCGATGAAATGGAGCCGGGGACGTATAAAGACCGCCTGCTGATGGAGCAACTGCCGCACCTGCTGGTGGAAGGCATGTTGATCTCCGCATTCGCGCTAAAAGCTTACCGGGGCTACATCTTCCTGCGCGGTGAATATATCGAAGCGGCTGTGCATCTGCGTCGTGCGATTGCCGAGGCCACCGAAGCTGGCTGGCTGGGTAAAAATATCCAGGGCAGCGGTTTCGATTTTGAACTGATCGTTCACACTGGCGCTGGTCGTTACATCTGCGGTGAAGAAACCGCCTTGATCAACTCGCTGGAAGGCCGCCGTGCCAACCCGCGCTCCAAGCCGCCTTTCCCGGCGTCTGCTGGCGTGTGGGGCAAACCAACCTGTGTAAACAACGTCGAAACCCTGTGTAACGTGCCTGCGATTCTTGAGCACGGCGTTGACTGGTACAAAGGGATCTCTGCCGGTAAGAGTAACGACGCTGGTACCAAACTGATGGGCTTTTCTGGCCGGGTGAAAAACCCAGGCGTTTGGGAATTGCCGTTTGGTACCACCGCGCGTGAGATTCTGGAAGACTATGCCGGTGGCATGCGCGATGGCCTGAAATTCAAAGCCTGGCAGCCAGGCGGGGCCGGGACCGACTTCTTAACTGCGGATCATCTGGATCTGCCGATGGATTTCGAGAATATCGGTAAAGCCGGTAGCCGCTTGGGGACGGCATTGGCGATGGCGGTGGATCACGAAATCGGCATGGTTTCTCTGGTGCGTAACCTGGAAGAGTTCTTTGCCCGTGAATCCTGCGGTTGGTGTACGCCGTGTCGCGATGGCCTGCCGTGGAGCGTGAAGATCCTGCGTGCGTTGGAGAATGGCCAAGGTCAGCCGGGTGATATCGAAACTCTTGAGCATCTGTGCCGCTCTCTCGGCCCGGGCAAGACCTTCTGTGCTCATGCGCCAGGTGCCGTAGAGCCGCTGCAAAGCGCGATTAAATATTTCCGTGACGAGTTTGAAGCTGGCATTGCCACCCAATACTTTGGCAATACTCAGGCAATCGGCGGTATTCAGCCAAACAACTTGTTGAAGCAACGCTGGTAATCCCGCTTTGCCCGGGTGCGGTGAGCGCGCCCCGAAACACGGCCAGAATTTTTGATTAACGCCTACCTGATGGGTAGGCCACTTGGAAGCATGCTGACTATGGCTACGATTCATGTAGACGGCAAAGAATACGAAGTAGATGGAGCCGACAACCTGTTGCAGGCATGTCTCTCTCTCGGCCTCGATATTCCTTACTTTTGCTGGCATCCGGCGCTGGGAAGCGTCGGCGCTTGCCGCCAATGTGCGGTAAAGCAATACCAAAACGCGGACGATACGCGTGGCCGTTTGGTGATGTCTTGTATGACACCGTCATCCGATGGCACCTTCATCTCCATTGATGATGCCGAAGCCAAGCAGTTCCGTGAGAGCGTGGTTGAATGGTTGATGACCAACCACCCACACGATTGCCCGGTATGTGAAGAGGGCGGCAACTGTCATTTGCAGGATATGACAGTGATGACCGGCCACAGCTTCCGCAGATACCGCTTCACCAAACGTACTCACAACAACCAGGAACTGGGACCGTTTATCTCTCATGAGATGAACCGCTGCATTGCCTGTTATCGTTGTGTGCGTTACTACAAAGATTATGCCGACGGCACCGATTTTGGTGTCTACGGTGCGCATGATAACGTCTACTTCGGTCGCCCAGAGAACGGCACGCTGGAAAGCGAGTTTTCCGGTAACCTGGTAGAAGTGTGCCCAACCGGCGTTTTCACCGATAAAACCCATTCCGAGCGCTATAACCGTAAGTGGGATATGCAGTTTGCACCGAGTATCTGCCAGCAGTGCAGCGTCGGTTGTAACACCAGCCCCGGCGAACGTTATGGCGAACTGCGTCGTATCGAAAACCGTTATAACGGCAGCGTTAACCACTATTTCCTGTGCGATCGTGGTCGTTTCGGTTATGGCTATGTCAACCTGCAGGATCGTCCGCGCCAGCCGCAGCAACTGCGCGGTAACGACTGGATCACCCTGAATGCCGAACAGGCAATGCAGGGGGCGGCAGATATTCTGCGTCAGGCAAAGAAAACCATCGGTATCGGTTCTCCGCGCGCCAGCCTGGAAAGTAACTTTGCACTGCGCGAACTGGTGGGAGCAGAAAACTTCTACACCGGTATCAGCCAAGCCGAGCAGCAGCGTTTGAACCTGATGCTCAACGTGCTGAAGAACAGCGGTGTGACGACCCCTAATCTGCGTGAAATCGAAAGCTACGACGCGGTATTGGTGCTGGGTGAAGATCTTACCCAGACCGGTGCACGTATTGCGCTGGCCGTTCGTCAGGCAGTGAAAGGTAAAGCCCGCGCCATGGCTGCGGCACAGCGGGTTGCCGACTGGCAGATCGCTGCGGTGCAAAACATTGGTCAACACGCTAAGCACCCGCTGTTTGTCACTAACGTTGATGACACCCGTCTGGATGATATTGCTGCCTGGAACTACCGTGCGCCCGTTGATGAGCAAGCGCGTCTGGGCTTCGCTATTGCCCATGCGTTAGATGAGTCTGCTCCGGCGGTGACCGATCTGGCTGAAGGCCTCAGCAAGAAAATCGATGTGATCGTGCAGGCTTTGGCCAGTGCGCAAAAACCGCTGATTATAACCGGCAGCAATGCGGGTAGCGATGCGATCATCGAAGCGGCAGCCAACATCGCCAAAGCGCTGAAAGGGCGTGGGGCCAATGTTGGGATCACCTTTGTTGCCGCCGCTGCCAACAGCTTGGGTTTGGCAATGATCGGTGGTGGTTCTTTGGATGAGGCCCTGGTGCAACTGGAAAGCGGCAGTGCTGATACCGCTATCGTGATGGAGAACGATCTCTACCATCATGCTCCGGCAGTGAAAGTAGAAGCGGCTTTGGCTAAGGTGAGCAACCTGATCGTTGCCGATCATCAGCGCACCGCCATCATGGATAAAGCTGGCCTGATCCTGTCTGCAGCCAGTTTTGCTGAGAGCGACGGCACGTTGATTAACCAGGAGGGCCGCGCGCAGCGTTTCTTCCAGGTATACGACCCGGCTTACTATGATGATGCTAAGCAAAATATCCACAGCGTGATGCTGGAAAGCTGGCGTTGGATGCACTCGTTGCATTCCGCTTATACCAGCCGTCAGGTTGACTGGACGCAGCTGGACGACGTCATTGCCGCCTGTGTGGCTGCGTTGCCGCAACTGCAGGGCATTGTCGATGCTGCACCGGAAGCCACCTTCCGCATCCGTGGGCAGAAACTGGCCCGTTCACCACACCGTTACAGTGGCCGTACCGCGATGCGTGCCGATATCAGTGTGCATGAACCACGTCAGCCGCAGGATAAAGACACCATGTTTGCCTTCTCAATGGAAGGTAACAACAGCCCGCTGGCCGATCGTCAGCACATCCCATTTGCCTGGGCACCCGGTTGGAACTCACCGCAGGCCTGGAACAAATTCCAGGATGAAGTGGGCGGCAGCCTGCGCCATGGCGATCCGGGTATCCGCCTGATCGAAGCGGGGGAGGGAAACCTTGGTTACTTCACCTCGATCCCTGCGGCATTTAAAGCTGAAGGTTGGCGAGTTGCGCCTTACTACCACCTGTTCGGCAGTGACGAAATGTCACAGCGTGCCGATGTGATCCAGCAGCGTATGCCACAGGCTTATGCCATGGTTAACCGTGCCGATGCCGCTCGCCTTGGGGTGAATGCCGGTGCTTGGCTGGAGTTTACCTGTGCTGGCCAAGTGCTGCGTTTACCGGTGCGCTTGAGCGAAACGTTGGCATCAGGCCAGGTGGGGTTACCGCTTGGCTTGCCGGGGATCCCGCCGGTGTTGGTGGGCGCAACGGTTGAAAATCTGCGGGAGGCAGCACAATGAGCTGGTTTACGCCTGAAGTGATCGAGATCCTGATCGCTATTCTGAAAGCGGTGGTGATCCTGCTGGTGGTCGTGACCTGCGGGGCTTTCATGAGCTTCGGCGAACGCCGTCTGCTGGGCCTGTTCCAGAACCGTTACGGGCCAAACCGTGTCGGCTGGGGCGGTTCGCTGCAGTTGGTCGCCGACATGATCAAAATGTTCTTCAAAGAAGACTGGGTTCCGACCTTCTCTGACCGGGTGATCTTCACTCTGGCACCGATGATCGCCTTTACTTCTCTGTTGCTGGCTTTCGCTATCGTCCCGGTCAGCCCGACCTGGGCGGTGTCCGATCTTAACATCGGTATTCTGTTCTTCTTGATGATGGCTGGCTTGGCGGTGTATGCCGTGCTGTTCGCCGGTTGGTCGAGCAACAACAAATACTCGCTGTTGGGGGCGATGCGTGCTTCTGCACAGACCCTGAGCTATGAAGTGTTCCTTGGCCTGTCGCTGATGGGCGTGGTGGCACAAGCTGGCTCGTTCAACATGCAGGCGATTGTCGAGTCACAGGCTCACGTCTGGAACATCATTCCGCAATTTTTCGGCTTTCTGACCTTTGCCATTGCCGGGGTTGCGGTGTGTCACCGCCATCCGTTTGACCAGCCGGAAGCCGAGCAGGAACTGGCTGACGGTTACCACATTGAATATTCCGGCATGAAATTCGGTCTGTTCTTTGTGGGGGAATACATAGGTATCGTTACCGTGTCTGCCCTGATTGTGACGTTGTTCTTCGGCGGTTGGCAGGGTCCGTTCCTGCCGCCATTTATCTGGTTTGCCCTGAAAACGGCCTTCTTCATGGTGATGTTCATTCTGATCCGTGCGTCGTTGCCGCGTCCGCGCTACGACCAGATGATGTCATTTGGCTGGAAAGTTTGCCTGCCGTTGACGCTGCTGAACCTGCTGGCAACTGCCGCAGTCATTTTGTACAACGCTCAATAAGGGGTGAATAAACCATGACATTGAAAGAGTTATTGGTTGGTTTCGGCACCCAGGTGCGCAGCCTTTGGATGATTGGCTTACACGCCTTCGCCAAACGCGAAACCCAAATGTATCCGGAAGAACCGGTATACCTGCCGCCGCGTTATCGTGGCCGGATCGTGTTGACGCGCGATCCCGACGGTGAAGAGCGTTGCGTAGCCTGCAACCTGTGCGCAGTGGCTTGCCCGGTTGGCTGTATTTCACTGCAGAAGGCCGAGCATAAAGATGGCCGCTGGTATCCAGAGTTTTTCCGCATCAACTTTTCGCGCTGCATTTTTTGTGGCCTGTGTGAAGAGGCTTGCCCAACCACGGCTATCCAGCTTACGCCGGATTTCGAAATGGGTGAGTTCAAGCGTCAGGATTTAGTGTACGAAAAAGAAGATCTGTTGATCTCGGGGCCGGGTAAATATCCGGAATATAACTTCTACCGGATGGCCGGTATGGCAATTGACGGCAAAGCCAAAGGCGAAGCTGAAAACGAAGCCAAACCGATCGATGTCAAAGGTCTGTTGCCGTAGGAGCAAGCATGGAAATTGCCTTTTATCTGGCAGGTTTGATTGCGATAGTTGCGACGATTCGCGTTATTTCGCATACCAATCCTGTGCATGCGCTGCTGTATCTGATCGTGTCATTACTGGCGATCTCGGCAGTCTTTTTCTCACTGGGTGCTTACTTTGCCGGTGCGTTGGAAATCATCGTGTATGCCGGTGCCATCATGGTGCTGTTCGTATTCGTAGTGATGATGCTGAACCTCGGCAGTGCGGTGCAGCAGCAGGAGCGCGAGTGGCTGAAGCCATCGGTATGGATCGGCCCGGGCCTGTTGTCGCTGGTTTTGTTGGTGGTGCTGGTTATCGCAATCCGCAGTTTGTCCGATCAGAATATCAGCGGTGAGATGGTGGATGCCAAAGCGGTAGGGATCAGTCTGTTTGGCCCTTACGTTCTGGCGGTTGAGTTGGCTTCAATGCTGCTGTTGGCAGGCCTGGTTGTCGCCTTCCACGTTGGCCGTGAGCATAAGCCGGGTGAAGTGTTGAGCAATGCCCCGGCAAGTGAAATGGCGAAAAGAAAATCGGAGGAGCAAGCATGATCCCTCTCCAACATGGTTTGATTCTAGCGGCGATTCTGTTCGTTTTGGGGCTGACCGGGTTGCTGATTCGTCGTAACCTGCTGTTTATGCTGATCAGCCTGGAAGTGATGATCAATGCTGCGGCGTTGGCCTTTATTGTTGCTGGGAGCCATTGGGCACAGGCGGACGGGCAGGTAATGTATATTCTGGCGATCAGCCTGGCGGCGGCAGAGGCCAGTGTTGGCTTAGCGTTGCTGCTGCAGCTCTACCGTCGTCGTCATACCCTGAATATTGATACTGTCAGTGAGATGCGCGGATGAACCTATTATATTTAACAATTCTGCTACCGCTGATCGGGTTCCTGCTGTTGGCATTTTCCCGTGGTCGCTGGTCTGAAAACACGGCTGCGACCGTGGGTGTCGGCTCTATTGGCTTGGCGGCACTGGTCACGCTGTACGTGGCGTTCGATTTTCTCGGCCAGAAAGCGACCGGCGTGCAACTGTACGAACAGGGCCTGTGGAACTGGATGACCGTCGGTGATTTCAATGTCGGTGTGACACTGGTGCTGGACGGTTTGTCGCTGACCATGCTGTCGGTGGTAACCGGCGTCGGCTTCCTGATCCACATGTTTGCCTCTTGGTATATGCGCGGTGAAGAGGGCTATTCACGCTTCTTCGCCTATACCAACCTGTTTATCGCCAGCATGGTGATCCTGGTGCTGGCTGACAACCTGTTGCTGATGTACCTGGGTTGGGAAGGGGTGGGCTTATGCAGTTACCTGTTGATCGGTTTCTACTACAAAGATCCGGCCAACGGCGCAGCGGCGATGAAAGCTTTCATTGTGACCCGTGTTGGTGACGTGTTCCTGGCCTTCGCGCTGTTCATTCTGTACCGCGAGTTGGGTACGCTGAATATTCGTGAACTGATGGTGCTGGCACCGCAGAAACTGGCGATTGGCGATACCGCCATCACTTGGGCAACCTTGATGCTCTTGGGTGGTGCGGTTGGTAAATCGGCACAGTTGCCGCTGCAAACCTGGCTGGCGGATGCGATGGCTGGCCCAACGCCGGTATCTGCACTGATCCACGCGGCGACCATGGTAACTGCCGGTGTCTACCTGATTGCCCGTACGCACAGCCTGTTTCTGCTGGCGCCGGAGGTATTGAACCTGGTGGGCATCGTCGGGGCAGTCACCTTGCTGCTGGCCGGTTTTGCCGCGCTGGTGCAAACCGACATCAAACGCGTGCTGGCTTACTCCACCATGAGCCAGATTGGTTACATGTTCCTGGCGTTGGGCGTGCAGGCGTGGGATGCGGCGATCTTCCACCTGATGACCCACGCATTCTTCAAAGCACTGCTGTTCCTGGCATCTGGCTCGGTGATCCTGGCCTGCCACCATGAGCAGAATATCTTCAAAATGGGCGGTTTGCGTAAGAGCATTCCACTGGTGTATGCCTGCTTCCTGGTGGGGGGCGCGGCGCTGTCGGCGCTGCCAATCGTCACTGCAGGTTTCTTCAGTAAGGATGAGATCCTGGCGGGTGCAATGGCGAACGGCCACATCAATCTGATGATTGCCGGTCTGGTCGGTGCGTTCATGACCTCGCTGTACACTTTCCGCATGATCTTCATCGTGTTCCACGGCGAAGAAAAGATCAAAGCTCACGCAGGCAAAGGCATTACGCATCACCTGCCGCTGTTGGTTCTGTTGGTACTGTCTACTTTCGTTGGCGCGATGATCGCTCCACCGTTGCAGGGCGTGCTGCCAGAAACCACCGAAATGGCTCATGGCAGCGTGTTGCAGTTGGAAATCGCCTCTGGCGTAGTCGCTATTGTCGGCATCCTGCTGGCCGCTGCTCTGTGGTTGGGTAAACGTAGCCTGGTGAACAGTATCGCGAACAGCGCGCCGGGCCGTTTCTTCTCAACCTGGTGGTTCCATGCTTGGGGCTTTGATTGGCTGTACGACAAAGTGTTCGTCAAGCCGTATCTGGGCGTTGCCAAGCTACTGCAAAGCGATCCGCTGAATTCGCTGATGAACCTGCCAGCAATTTTCTCCCGTTGGGGTAACCGTGGCCTGACGGTCAGTGAGAATGGCCAGATACGCTGGTATATCGCGTCGATGGGTGTGGGTGCAGTGGTCGTATTGGCGCTGTTGATTTTGGTTTAACCAATAATTTAAAGCATTTATCGGGCATAGCGCTTGTGCTATGTACAATGTTTTATACCCTGTAGATTTCAAGTTGTGGCTAGGCGGCAAGCGTATGAATTCCAGGAGCCTTACTCTAGTAAGTGACTGGGATGAGTACGCGGTAGCCAACAACGCCACGGCTTGAAAGATACGGGTAGAATAAGGGACACAAAACGCCATGCTATTACCTTGGCTAATTCTTCTCCCCTTTATCGGCGGTCTGCTGTGCTGGCAGTGCGAGCGTTTCGGTACTAAGGCACCGCGCTGGATCGCCTTGATCGCAATGGGGCTGACATTGGCGCTTTCTCTGCAACTGTGGTTGCAGGGCGGCTACTCGTTGAGCAAACCGCTAGGCATCCCACAGTGGCAATCTGAATTCCTGCTGCCGTGGATCCCACGTTTTGGTATCAATATTCATTTGGCGCTGGACGGCTTGTCGTTACTGATGGTGGTATTGACCGGCTTGTTGGGCGT
This sequence comes from Serratia sp. Ag1, assembly GCF_000743355.1. Lineage (GTDB taxonomy): Bacteria > Pseudomonadota > Gammaproteobacteria > Enterobacterales > Enterobacteriaceae > Chania. Next base: position 123,260 of record NZ_JQEI01000009.1, on the reverse strand, counting down.
GCTGGCGATCCTCTGTTCCTGGCGTGAAATTCAGAAGTATCAGGGCTTTTTCCACCTGAACCTGCTGTGGATCCTGGGCGGCGTTATCGGCGTGTTCCTGGCCATCGACATGTTCCTGTTCTTCTTTTTCTGGGAAATGATGTTGGTGCCGATGTACTTCCTGATCGCTCTGTGGGGTCACAAGGCGTCGGACGGTAAAACCCGTATCACTGCGGCAACCAAGTTCTTCATCTACACCCAGGCCAGCGGTCTGGTGATGCTGATTGCGATTTTGGGGCTGGTGTTTGTGCACTACAACGCGACCGGCGTCTGGACCTTCGGCTATCAGGATCTGCTGAAAACCCCGATGTCGCACAATGTTGAATACCTGTTGATGCTCGGCTTCTTCATTGCATTTGCGGTGAAAATGCCGGTGGTGCCATTGCACGGCTGGTTGCCGGATGCGCACAGTCAGGCTCCAACGGCAGGTTCTGTTGACCTGGCGGGGATTTTGCTGAAAACCGCCGCTTACGGTTTGCTGCGTTTCAGCTTGCCGCTGTTCCCGAACGCCTCTGCCGAGTTTGCCCCGATCGCCATGTGGTTGGGTGTAGTAGGTATTTTCTACGGTGCCTGGATGGCGTTTGCGCAGACCGATATCAAGCGTCTGATTGCCTACACTTCGGTTTCGCACATGGGTTTTGTGCTGATTGCTATCTACACCGGCAGCCAGATGGCCTATCAGGGCGCGGTTATCCAGATGATTGCACACGGCCTGTCTGCCGCCGGTATGTTCATCATCTGTGGTCAGTTGTACGAACGCCTGCATACCCGTGACCTGCGCCAGATGGGCGGTCTGTGGGGGCGGATCAAGTTTATTCCTGCACTGTCGCTGTTCTTCGCGGTGGCAACGCTAGGGATGCCGGGTACCGGTAACTTTGTCGGTGAATTCATGATTCTGCTCGGCAGTTTCAAGGTAGTGCCGGTGATCACCGTGATTTCTACCTTCGGTCTGGTGTTTGCTTCGGTTTACGCATTGATCATGATGCAGCGTGCCTACTACGGTGCGCCTAAGTCCGATCAACCGTTACCGGGCATGACCGCGCGTGAGTTATTCATCATTCTGTTGCTGGTGGTTCTGCTGGTCTTGTTGGGGGTTTATCCTCAACCGATCCTTGATACTTCCAGTGCGGCGATGAGCAACGTGCAACACTGGTTTGGTCCGTCAGTTTCAGCAATTTCAACAACAAGGCCGTAATTCGCCATGACAATAACTCCTCAACAACTGATCGCACTGTTACCGCTGTTGATCGTCGGATTGACGGTGGTGGTTGTGATGCTGTGCATTGCGTGGCGACGCGACCACTTTATCAACGCCACCCTGACAGTCGTCGGTCTTAATCTGGCGCTGCTTTCGCTCTACTTTGTCGGCCAGGTTGGGCCAATGGACGTCACTCCGCTGATGCGGGTTGATGGATATTCGATGTTCTATACCGGGTTGGTGCTGCTGGCGAGCCTGGCGACCTGTACCTTTGCCTATCCATGGCTAGGGGGCTACCCGGACAACCGCGAAGAGTTCTATCTGCTGGTGCTGATTGCCGCCATGGGGGGCATTCTGCTGGCGAGCGCTAATCACCTGGCTTCGCTGTTCCTCGGTATTGAACTGATCTCACTGCCGCTGTTTGGATTGGTGGGCTATGCGTATCGTCAGAAGCGCTCTCTGGAAGCCGCGATCAAATATATGCTGCTCTCTGCGGCGGCATCCAGCTTCCTGCTGTTTGGTATGGCGCTGCTGTATGCAGAATCCGGCGATCTGTCATTGGCAGGGCTGGGTAAAAGCCTGCAGGAACATAAAGTGTACCAACCGCTGATTCTGGCCGGTATGGGCATGATGGTGGTGGGCTTGGGCTTTAAACTGTCTTTAGTGCCATTCCAACTGTGGACTCCAGATGTGTATCAGGGCGCACCTGCACCGGTTTCAACCTTCCTGGCAACCGCCAGCAAGATTGCAATCTTCGCGGTAGTCATGCGTTTGTTCCTGTACGCACCCGCTGCCGATAGTGAAGCACTGCGTATGGTGTTATCGATCATTGCCTTCTGTTCGATCCTGTTCGGCAACCTGATGGCGATCAGTCAGACCAATATCAAGCGTCTGCTGGGTTACTCTTCTATCGCTCACTTGGGTTATCTGCTGGTGGCGCTGATTGCGGTGCAAACCCACCAATTGTCGTTGGAGACTGCCGGTGTTTATCTGGCGGGCTATCTGTTCAGCAGCCTGGGTGCCTTTGGCGTGATTAGCTTGATGTCCAGCCCGTATCGTGGCCCGGATGCCGATTCACTGTTCTCCTACCGTGGCCTGTTCTGGCACAAGCCGATCCTGTCGGCGGTGATGACGGTGATGATGCTGTCGCTGGCCGGTATCCCGATGACGTTGGGCTTTATCGGTAAGTTCTTCGTGATCGCGATGGGTGTGAGTGCACATCTGTGGTGGCTGACCGGTGCTGTGGTAGTAGGGAGTGCGATAGGTTTGTATTACTACCTGCGCGTGACGGTCAGTTTGTTCCTCAGTGCACCGGAAACGTTGGCTCGTGATACGCCAAACAACTGGGCGTTGACTGCGGGCGGGGTGGTGGTGTTGATCTCCGCTGCGCTGGTGCTGTTGCTGGGTATCTACCCGCAACCGCTCATCAGTTTAGTGCAGTTGGCGCAGCCAATGTTCTGATTAGCAGATAAGTAGTAAAAAGGGTCGCTGAAGCGGCCCTTTAGGTTGATGACAAAGTTGTCTTGATGCCCGAGATACCCGGGCCTAGCGCACCGAGGGGCGCTCCGGCGGCTTACGCCGCTACGACCCCTTCGGCACGCTCTCCCTAATATCTGACTTTGTCAGTAGTCTTAAGGGTCGCTAAAGCGGCCCTTTTCAGTTGAGAGCAGATGTTATTTTGTCGTCTGGTTGGCTACATTCCGGGGAAACCATGATTGCTTTATGGATGGTCGTTGCCAGTGCGTTTTTCGCATTGATGGGGGCCTGTATCAAACTGGCTTCGGCGAAAGTCGGTTTTTTTGACATCATCTTTTATCGCTCGTTTGTTAACGTAGTGATAGTGGCCGTACTGATTAAAATCAAGAAGATCGGTTTCCGCACCCGGCATCTTGGGCTGCATATGAAACGCGCCGCTATCGGCAATGCGGCGATGTACTGTGGTTTTTACTCGCTTATTCACCTGCCTATCGCTACGGCGACCACCCTTGGTTACACCAACCCTATTTTCCAGTCGGCGATTGCTTTTGTGACCACCAAAGGGCAATTGACCGGAAAACTGCTGTTTTCGGTGTTATTGGGGTTCGCTGGGATCCTTATTCTCCTGCGCCCAGATGTGCCGCACGGTGAGTTTACTGCGACGTTGGTCGGTTTGCTGTCTGGGTTATTAACCGCACTCGCCTATTTTAACGTTGGCAAACTGGTACGCACTGGCGAACCAGAGCTGCGCGTCGTGTTTTACTTCTCTTTGGTGGGGACGTTGGTTGGGAGCGTGATGGCAACGATTGTCGGGTTTTCGGCGTTGGATGTGGCCACTTTGCTCGGTGTTTGTGCGATTGGCGTATTCGGCAGCCTGGGGCAAATCACCATGACGCGTGCTTATGGCAGCGGTAACCCAGTGATTGTTGGCATCCTTTCTTATAGCACCATCATTTTTTCTACGCTGCTGGGTTACCTGATTTTTGACGAGAAGTTGTCCTCAATTGCCGCTGTAGGTATGGCATTGATTATTCTTTCCGGGGCATTGGCCATGCGTCGTCGGGCACCAGCAAAAGCGGCTTCCAAGGCGGCATCGACGTAATTTTATCTGTAGATGCGGGTGGCATTTCTCCCCAGAGCATTCTTATTTACCGTATAATTCCCCACAATAAGTTTGGTTAATGAGGTCGTAGTGGAACAACTATCGGGATTGCTGCGGCAGTTACGCCAGCAGCTTGGGCAGTCTTTTCCCTCTGAAGCCGGATTTCGGCAGATAACAATACCGGTTCCCGACCGTTTAGCTGCTACGTTGCTGGAATGGCTGGCGGCACAGACGCTATTCCCGCAGTTTTATTGGCGCCACCGTGAAGCGCAGCACGAAGCTGCGGTATGCGGCGCGGTCAGGCAGTTTTCATCCCCTTTACAGGCGCAGGCATTTTTGTCTGCATATCCCCGAGCTCGCCTGTGGGGATTGACCGCTTTTGATGACAGCACATTGCTGTTGTTGCCGCGTGTGGAGATCCAGAGCCGCAGCGGTAAAGGTGAACTGACGTTGAACCTGTGTTCTGAATCCTCGCTGTATGATGACGCGCTTGCGGCAAGTCGTTGGCTTGAGGAACTGGCGGTGGCAAAACCGATCGCAGATTTGCAGGTTGTGGTGCAGTCGGTGCGGCATCAACCCGAGCGTTCAGCCTGGGATGCGATGCTGTACGACGCACTACGGGCGATAGAGAATCAGCAGCTTGAAAAAGTAGTACTGGCACGCAGCACGTTGCTGACGCTGGCAAGCCCGCTGTTTGCCCCTGCGCTGATGGCTGCCAGCCGCAAAGTCAACCACCGCTGTTACCACTTTATGATGCGTTTCGATGCGCACTCGGCATTTCTTGGCTCCAGCCCGGAAAGGTTATATCTGCGAGAAGGTCAGCATTTATTGACTGAAGCTTTGGCGGGCACCGTTGCCAGCCACACGGATGAGCAGCAGGCACGTGCGTTAGCGCGTTGGCTGCTGCAGGACACCAAGAATCAACAGGAAAATCTGCTGGTGGTTGATGATATCTGTCAGCGCCTGCAGGGTGGAGCCAGTGCAGTGGACGTTTTGCCCCCTGAAGTGGTGCGTTTGCGTAAGGTTCAACACCTGCGGCGGCGGATAGAGGGGCAACTTAAGCGCGGTGACGATGCCGATTGCCTGCAACGGCTCCAGCCGACGGCTGCGGTGGCCGGGTTGCCACGCCAGGCCGCGCGTGATTTTATCCACCAGCATGAGCCTTTTGCTCGTCATTGGTACGCTGGATCAGCCGGTTATCTTTCGATTGAGCAAGCCGAATTTTGCGTCACGTTACGTTCCACCCAAATCGATGGCGCACAGGTACAACTTTACGCCGGAGCCGGTATTGTTGCCGGTTCGAATCCCGCCGAGGAATGGCAGGAGATCGAAAATAAAGTGGCCGGTTTGCGGACGCTTCTTCAGCCCTAAGGCTCAACTCCTGAGCGGTAGTGGCTGTAGTTGCGATTGCGAGTAACGGCGTTTTTGCGCCAGCGCAAAAGCTGTAAAGATGATTACTTATATAATTCAGAGCGATGGCTACGGAATAATAACTCTTATGAGTTATCTCTGGGCATAACCTCAGTTTACTGACTTATGAGCAAACTATGTCGACAAGTGTTTTTAATCGCCGATGGGCGGCTTTGCTACTGGAAGCGCTGGTTCGTCATGGAGTGCGGCATGTCTGTATTGCTCCGGGATCGCGATCGACACCGTTGACACTGGCCGCTGCTGCACACGGCTCTTTTATCTGCCATACCCATTTTGATGAGCGTGGGCTCGGCCACCTGGCGCTCGGCTTGGCAAAAGCGGCGCGCGAGCCGGTCGCGGTTATCGTTACCTCCGGCACTGCCGCCGCCAATCTCTATCCTTCGTTGATTGAAGCTGGGCTGACCGGTGAGCGCTTGGTGTTCCTCACTGCGGATAGGCCGCCAGAGCTGATTGATTGTGGTGCCAACCAGGCGATTCGCCAATCTGGTCTCTATGCGAGCCATCCAGTGCAACATATTGATTTACCACGCCCCAGTGCGGATATTCCTGCTCGTTGGCTGGTTTCTACCCTGGATAGCGCTATGGCGCGCCTGTCGCACGGTGCGCTGCATATCAACTGCCCCTTTGCCGAACCTTTGTATGGTGGCGATGAACAGCAGTATGCCGCGTGGTCGGCTGAGCTGGGGGATTGGTGGCAAGGAACCCGGCCTTGGCTGCAAGAAGTGGATCCTCATCAGGTGTTACCACAGCCGGATTGGTGCTCTTGGCGGCAAAAGCGTGGGGTGGTGCTCGCCGGGCGCATGAGCGCTGAAGACGGTGTGCGCTTGGCCGCATGGGCCGAAACGCTGGGTTGGCCGTTGATTGCTGATGTACTTTCACAAACTGGCCAACCGTTGCCCTGTGCCGATCTCTGGCTGGCACAGCCGCAGGCGTGTGAACTGTTGGAAAATGCCCAGTTGGTGGTGCAGTTTGGCAGCAGCCTGACGGGTAAACGCCTGTTGCAATGGCAGGAACGTTGCCAACCGGCAGAGTACTGGCTGATTGATTCTTTGCCAGGGCGGCTTGATCCTGCGCACCATCGCGGTCGCCGTATTCGCGCCAACGTAGGTGAGTGGCTTGATTTACATCCGGCACTGCGTTGTGCTGCCCCCTGGGCTGAGGGGTTGGCTGGATTGGCCAAGGAGGCGTTTGAGGCGACATCCGGTTATTTAGCTAACCGGTTCGGTGAAGCGCAACTGGCTCATCGGTTGCCGAAGCTGCTGCCAGAGCAGGGCCAACTGTTTCTTGGCAATAGCCTGATTGTGCGCTTGATCGACGCGCTGGCACAGCTACCGGCTGGCTATCCGGTGTTCAGCAATCGTGGCGCCAGCGGTATTGATGGGCTGGTTTCCACCGCAGCAGGGGTGCAGCGCGCCACGGCTAAACCGACGCTGGCGGTGATCGGCGATCTTTCCGCACTCTATGATCTGAATGCGCTGGCGTTGCTGCGCCAAAGCTCGGTCCCGATGGTGTTGATCGTGGTGAATAATAACGGCGGCCAGATCTTCTCGCTGTTACCTACGCCGGAACTGGAGCGTCAGCGTTTTTACTGCATGCCACAAAACGTCAATTTCAGCCATGCAGCGGCGATGTTCCAGCTTAATTATGCCTGCCCGGAAGATTGGCAACAGTTGCAGCAGGCGATAGAACAAGGTTGGTGTCACCTTGGAACGACGTTAATTGAATTACGGGTGCCACCAAGCGATGGCGCAGAGACGTTACAACATCTGGTACAACGGGTGGTGAACTGATGCTGGCTTCACGCGTGTTACAACAGGGCGAAAATCATCGCCCATGGTTGGTCTGGCTGCATGGCCTGCTGGGTAATAATAATGAGTGGCGTGTCATTGCTTCACGCTTTGAACAATGGCCTTCGCTGGCAATCGATCTGCCCGGTCATGGCGATTCTGCTCACCAGCCCTGTCGGGATTTTGCTGAGATCAGCCAGCAAATCACCGCGACGCTGCAACATCACAAGATTGAACGTTACTGGTTGGTGGGCTATTCGCTCGGTGGCCGGATTGCCATGTACCACGCTTGTTATGGGGAGCCGCAGGGGCTGCAGGGGATGGTGATCGAAGGGGGCAATCCGGGGCTGGAAAGTGAAGAACTGCGCGCCCAGCGTCGTGCCCATGATGCCCATTGGGCCAGCCGTTTCCGCGTTGAACCGATCGAGCAAGTGCTGTTGGACTGGTATCAGCAACCCATATTTGACGATCTGAGCGCGGTACATCGTGAAGCGCTGATCGCTGCGCGTTCTGCAAACCTGGGCCCGGCGGTAGCCGACATGCTGGAAGCCACTTCACTCGGGCGGCAGCCGTGGTTGGTGCCCGCATTACAACGCTTAACCTTACCGCTCCAGGTGCTGTGTGGCGTTGATGATCACAAATTTCAAGGGTTGGCACGGAATGCCGGTTTGCCATTGCGCACGGTGCCGCTAGCCGGACATAACGCTCATCTAGCGAACCCGGCGGATTTTGCCGCCGCGTTACATGAATTTCTTGATAATAAGGAAACTGAACATGCTGTATCCGAATGAAGAACAACTGTATGCCGCGATTGACTGGCAGGATTGCTCCGGTGATTTCGAAGATATCCTGTACCACAAATCCAGTGACGGCATCGCTAAAATCACCATTAACCGTCCGCAGGTGCGTAACGCTTTCCGCCCGCATACGGTGAAAGAGATGATCGAAGCGCTGGCAAATGCACGTTATGACGATGGGATCGGCACCATTATTCTTACCGGTGCCGGTGATAAAGCTTTCTGTTCCGGTGGCGACCAGAAAGTGCGGGGCGACTACGGCGGCTACCGCGACGACAGCGGGGTGCATCACCTGAACGTGCTGGATTTCCAACGCCAGATCCGCACCTGCCCGAAGCCGGTGGTGGCAATGGTGGCAGGGTATTCGATTGGTGGCGGTCACGTGCTGCATATGATGTGCGATCTGACCATTGCGGCAGATAATGCCATCTTCGGCCAGACCGGGCCGAAGGTCGGTTCCTTTGATGGTGGCTGGGGCGCTTCTTATATGGCGCGCATCGTCGGGCAGAAAAAAGCACGTGAAATCTGGTTCCTGTGCCGCCAGTACGATGCGGCACAAGCGTTGGATATGGGCTTGGTCAATACCGTGGTGCCACTGGCGGATCTGGAAAAAGAAACCGTGCGCTGGTGCCGTGAGATGCTGCAAAACAGCCCGATGGCGCTGCGCTGCCTGAAAGCGGCGCTCAATGCCGACTGTGACGGTCAGGCCGGTTTGCAAGAGTTGGCCGGTAACGCCACCATGTTGTTCTATATGACCGACGAAGGTCAGGAAGGGCGCAATGCATTCAATGAAAAGCGCCAACCGGACTTCAGCAAATTCAAGCGTAATCCGTAATGACCGCGCTCATCCGTAAAGCGACTCTTTACCGTTATAGCCTGCCGATGGAGGCCGGTGTGGTGCTGCGCCATCAGCGGTTGAAAACCCGCGATGGCTTGCTGATTCACCTGCAACAGGGGGAACAGCAGGGCTGGGGCGAAATCGCGCCGCTGCCGGAATTCAGTCAGGAAACGCTTGAACAGGCGCAACAGGCTACGCTGAGCTGGCTGCAGGCGTGGATTGCGGGTGAGGTGATTGCGGCTGGCACACTGCCTTCGGTGGATTTTGGCACCAGTTGCGCGTTAGCTGAATTGTCAGGGCTGTTGCCGCTGCAGGCTGATTATCGTAAAGCTCCGCTCTGTAGCGGCGATCCTGACGAGTTGTTTGCGGTGCTGAATGCGTTGCCGGGCGAGAAAGTCGCCAAGGTGAAAGTGGGCCTGTACGAGGCGGTGCGCGATGGCATGGTGGTTAATGTGCTCTTGGAAGCGTTACCGGATCTTAAATTGCGGCTGGATGCCAACCGCAGTTGGACGCGGGCTAAAGCCGATAGTTTTGCCAAGTACGTCAACCCGGCATGGCGCGATCGCATCGCGTTTTTGGAGGAACCCTGCAAGACCCGTGACGAATCGCGGGATTTTGCGCAGGCAACCGGTATCGCTATCGCCTGGGATGAAAGCGTGCGCGAAGCGGATTTTGTGGTGCAGGCTGAGCCTGGCGTTGCGGCTATTGTGATCAAACCGACGTTGGTTGGCAGCCTGAACCGTTGCCGCGAGTTGGTTGAGCAAGCGCATCAGGCGGGCTTAACGGCAGTGATTAGCTCCAGTATTGAGTCCAGCCTGGGCTTGACGCAGTTGGCCCGCATCGCCCATTGGTTGACGCCGGATACCGTGCCGGGGCTGGATACCTTGAACCTGATGCAGGCGCAGTTGATGCGCAGTTGGCCAGAAAGTACCTTGCCGTTGCTCAGTGCGGATGTGCTGGAGTGCGTATGGCGCAGCTAAACGACTGGCCGTGGCGTTATTGGGCCGCGCAACGCCCGCAGGCGACAGCCGTGATGGTGGGGCATCAGCCGGTCACTTGGCTGGAGTTGCAACGGCAAGTTGCAGGTATGGCGGCGGATTTCCAGCAGCAAGGGGTTGTGCCGGGGAGTGGTGTGGTGTTGTGTGGTAAAAACAGCTATCCGTTACTGTTGGGCTATCTGGCCTTGTTACAGTGTGGGGCGCGTTTGTTGCCGCTTAACCCGGCATTACCGACCTCGATGCTGGCCACTTTGCTGCCGGATCTGGATATCGATTTTGCCTTCATCCCCGATGGTTTACCCGAGCTATCGTCTGAAATTATCGGTTTATCGCCATCGGCAGGGGCGCAATACCCTTTGCAAGAGCTGCCGTGGCAACCACAACGTTTGGCAACGCTGACGTTGACGTCCGGCTCCAGCGGTTTACCAAAAGCGGCGGCCCACAGCTATGCAGCGCACCTGGCCAGTGCCGAAGGGGTATTACACCTGATGGACTTCCAGCCGCAGGATCGCTGGTTGCTCTCTTTGCCGCTGTTTCACGTTTCGGGGCAGGGCATTGTCTGGCGCTGGCTGGCGGTCGGCGCACAGTTGGTGGTGCGTGATATGCAGCCGTTGGCTGATGCGTTGGCGGGATGCACGCATGCTTCACTGGTGCCGACCCAGTTATGGCGTCTGCTATCTGAACCTATGACCGAGCATGCGTTGAAAGAAGTGCTGCTCGGCGGGGCGATGATCCCGGTTTCGCTCACCCAACAGGCCGAAGCGGTGGGGATCCGCTGCTGGTGTGGCTACGGTCTGACCGAACTGGCTTCCACAGTCTGTGCCAAACGCGCTGATGAGCTGCCGGGCGTCGGTTTGACGCTGCCTGGGCGCGAAATACGGCTGGTGGAACAAGAAGTGTGGATCCGTTCGACAAGCCTGGCGTTGGGCTACTGGCAGCGCGGGGCGCTGTTGCCGATAGCTGACGATCAGGGGTGGTTCCATACGCGCGATCGTGGCGTGATGGAACAGGGCGAATTGCGGATTATCGGGCGGTTGGATAATTTGTTCTTCAATGGTGGTGAAGGGGTGCAACCGGAAGATGTTGAACGTGTGCTGGCTGCGCATCCACAGATCCGGCAGGTGTTTATCGTTCCCGTCGATGATCCGGAGTTTGGCCAGCGGCCAGTGGCCGTGATCGACTATGAAGATGAGTTAACGCTGGAAGCGTTGCTGGAGTGGGTGGACGGCAAGTTGGCGAATTTCCAGCGGCCCATCGCGTTGTTTGCTTTGCCTGATGCGTTGAAAACGGGCGGCATCAAGATTTCGCGCCGCCGGTTACGGCAGTGGGTGGCGGCGCAAGTGTAATGCGGGTAATGCTAACCAGCTCCCTCTCCCACAGGAAGAGGGGTTATAACGTTAGCGCTTGCTGATTATTTCAATCCCAACGCCTTGGCGACACCGGCACCGTAATCTGCATGCACCTTGGTGAACAATTCAACCTGGCGGCGCTGGATCGGCTCTGGCACCTGCGACAGCTCACCGGCAATGCGCGTGAACATACGCTGATGCTCTTCAGCGCTCAGCAGATTGAACAGTGCCCGTGGCTGGCTGTAATAATCTTCATCTTCGCGGTGGTTCCAGTGATCCGCCGCGCCTTCAATGCTCAGTGGTGGTTCACTGAAATCGGGTTGCTCCTGGAACATACCAAAGCTGTTTGGCTCATAAGTGACGCCGTTACCGCTGTTACCATCCACACGCATCGCGCCATCGCGGTGGTAGTTGTGGAACGGACATTTGGCCGCGTTGACCGGGATCTGGTGATGGTTGACGCCCAGGCGGTAACGGTGCGCATCGCCGTAGGAGAATAAGCGGCCCTGCAGCATTCGGTCTGGAGAGAAGCCGATGCCTGGCACCACGTTGGCCGGGCTCATGGCCACTTGTTCCACTTCTGAGAAGTAGTTGTCCGGGTTGCGGTTCAGTTCGAAGAAACCGACGTCGATAAGCGGATAGTCGCTGTGCGGCCAGACTTTGGTCAGATCAAACGGGTTATACGGAGTTTGTGAGGCTTCATGCTCTGGCATAACCTGAACTTGCAGTTTCCAGCGCGGGAAGTCGCCGCGTTTGATCGCGTCGTACAGATCGCGTTGCGAGCTTTCACGATCTTTGGCAATGACCGCTTCTGCTGCATCGTCCATCAGGTTTTCGATGCCTTGCTCGCAGCGGAAGTGGAACTTCACCCAGAAACGCTCGTTATTGGCATTGATAAAGCTGAAAGTATGGCTGCCGAAACCGTGCATATGCCGGTAAGACTTGGGAAGGCCACGATCGCTGAAGTCGATGGTCAACTGGTGCAGGGCTTCTGGCAGGTGCGAGAAGAAATCCCATTTGTAGATCGGATTGCGCAGGTTGGTGTGCGGATCGCGTTTTACCACGTGGTTGAGATCGGGGAATTTGAGCGGATCGCGCAGATAAAACACTGGCGTGTCGTTGCCCACCATATCCCAGTTACCTTCTTCGGTATAAAACTTGATCGCAAAACCGCGGATGTCGCGCTCGGCATCGGCTGCGCCACGCTCACCGGCCACGGTAGAGAAGCGAACGAACAACTCGGTCTTTTTACCCACTGAGGAGAATATTTTTGCGCGGGTGTATTGGGTAATGTCGTGAGTGACGGTGAAGGTGCCGTATGCGCCAGAACCTTTGGCGTGCATGCGGCGCTCTGGGATCACTTCACGATCAAAGTGAGCCAGTTTCTCCAACAGCCACACGTCTTGCATCAAAAGTGGACCACGTTTCCCGGCGGTCATCGAATTATTGTTGTCGACAACGGGTGCACCAGCCGCGGTAGTTAATCCTTTCTTGCTCATTAATTGCTCCTTACTGTGTTGCAGTTAAGTTGAGTGCCCATACTCGGGGACATAATTGGGATTAATGAAAAGCCCTAGGTTGCTGGCTTATATCAATGGCACTACTAGTTGTAGCCCTATTATCGACCAGGGGCAAATAGGTACCGGTTATCGTTGCGATACGGGGGATGGATTTTTATTTATTTGCAATTTATTGAAAATAAGCGAGTTACTGATGTGAATTGCTGAGGCGGGAGATGATGGGGGCATATCTACCCCCTATTAATTCTTTACCCAATCGCAGGCAACATACCACTGGCAATGCCAATCTGAATTGCAATCACCGTTATGCCGCAGATAAACACCAGCGCCAATGCCGGTGTTCCACCCCGGACACGATAATCGCTCTGATGCTGCTGGCGTGTTTTCCAGGCTAACAGCGCAGGCAGCAGCAGTGCCAATATCGATAGCGCAATGGCCGCAAACCCTAAGGCCAGCACAAATCCGCGCGGATAGAACAACGCAAACGCCAATGGCGGCAGGAAAGTAATGACGCCGGTTTGCAGACGACCACGCGCATTGTCTTGGCGTTTGAACAGGTCGGCCAGGAAGTCAAACAGCCCCAGTGAAACCCCGAGAAATGAAGTTGCCAACGCCAGATCGGCGAACAGATGCACCGCCAGTTCGACATGCGGGGAGGCAACTACGTCGCGCACAGCCTGCAATAAACCGTTTAACCCTGCCTGTTGCGCCAGAATCCCGACGAAAGTAGCAGAACTGATGCTGCCCAACGTTGCCAACTGCCAGAAAATGTAAGCCACGAGCGGGATAGCGCTGCCGATGATAAAGATCCAGCGCAATTTGCGAACGTTACCGCCCATATAATTGACGATGCTAGGCACGCTGCCGTGAAAACCAAATGAAGTGAAGATCACCGGAATTGCCGAAAGCGCCAAACCTTGTTCCAGTGGCAGCGTCGTCAGGTTAGTGTGATGAATATAGGGCATCATCAGGCCAAGCATCAGGAGCAGGAAGACGATTTTGGCGCTAAACAAAATACGGTTGAACAGATCGACCGAATGAGTGCCGATGCAGACGATGCCACCAGCCACCAAGGTGAACAGTAGCACGCCGAGGTAAGTTGGGAAGTCCTGCGACGCCCATTGGTTAATGCTGGTCGTCAGCAGTTCACCGGCCCCACTGATATAGGCCGCTGTCAGGGCATACATCAGGAACATCATGCTGAAACTGGTCAGCCATTGGCCGCTGTTCCCCAGATAGCGCCTGGCCAGAGTGCCCAAACCTGTGTCTGCCTGTTCATGTTGATAAACTTCAACCAGCAGCAAAGCGGTGTAACACATCAGCACCCATAGCCCAACCAGTAGGGCCAGAGTAACCCCAAAACCGACCCCAGCTGCTGCCAGTGGCATGGCCAGCATTCCGGCACCAATCGTGGTGCCTGCGACGATAAAAACACTGCCCAGAGTGCGATTCTTCACTTTTTTCTCTACTAACTGATGATTTTGGGCGGCAGAATAGTGGATTGCAGATTTTGTGTCAAATCGGCGTTACGCAATCCGTACATTTATCTTTACGATTATGTTGTGGTAGTCAAAGTGCCTCAGATAAACATTATCGGAGAACCTACGGTGAAAAGGGGTTTACAGGCTTCGCTATACCCTTCATCTTGCAAACAGCAGCGTGATCATCGCGACTGAGAAACGGTAATGAAAAGGGATGGAACAAAATGCAGGAGAGACCAATGTTAAGGGTGGAGATGCTCAGCACCGGTGATGAGGTGCTGCATGGGCAAATTATAGATACCAACGCGGCCTGGCTGGCGGATTACCTGTTCCAGCAAGGTTTACCGATGAGCGGGCGTGAAACGGTAGGGGATAGCCTGGCTTCTCTGGTGGAGATATTGCAGGAACGCAGCCATATCGCCGATGTGTTGATCGTTAACGGGGGCCTGGGGCCGACCAGTGACGATCTCAGCGCGCTGGCTGCAGCTAATGCTTGCGGTGTTGGCCTGGTTGAGCATCCGGAGTGGATTGCGCGTATGGAGGCATTCTTCGCCGAGCGTGGCCGCCCGATGGCGGCGTCTAATCGCAAACAGGCGCAGATCCCGGCTAATGCTGAGATGCTGGATAACCCTGTGGGCACGGCCTGTGGTTTTGCTCTGACCCTCAATAAATGCCGGATGTTCTTCACGCCGGGTGTACCTTCCGAATTTAAAGTGATGGTTGAAGAGCAGATTTTACCGCGTTTGCGCCAATCTCTAACTCTACCGGAGCCCCCGGTATGCCTGCGTTTAACCACTTTTGGCACCTCAGAAAGCGATTTGGCTGCTGAGTTGGATGGTATGGCATTACCCCCGGGCGTAGCGTTGGGCTATCGTTCTTCCAGCCCGATTATTGAATTGAAGCTGACAGGCCCACATACCCAGCAGAGCGCGATGGCGCAGGCTTGGGAGCGGGTGCGTGAAGTGGCGGGGGATAACAAGATTTTTGAAGGCACGGTGGGGTTACCCGCATCGTTGGCAGAGCGTTTACAACAACAGGGGCTGAAACTGGCTCTGAGCGAGCAATTCACCGCAGGTTTAATTAATCTGCAATTGCAGAACGCGGCGGCACCCTTGGCAGGGGGCGAATTGCTGCCAGCACACTGCTGCGAAACCTTGGAAACGGTGCTGGCGCGGGCTAAATCTCTGGCCCAACTTACGGGTTCACCCTTGGCACTGGCGGTCAGCGCGATGGAAGGGGATCGAGTCAGCGTTGCTTTGCATACGCCAAAAGGGGGCGTTGGCCAGACCGTGGGGTATCGCGCTATGCGCCATGGCCAGCGTTTACGCCAGGAGTCGGTGGCGATGCTGGCACTGGATATGCTGCGCCGCTGGTTGAATGGCGAAAAAGTGTGCGGCAAAAACAGTTGGCTGGAAACGATGGAAATCATTGAGTAGAGATACCCTAAAACAATTCGAGTTGCCGGAATGCTGGCAACTCGAAAGTCATAGGGAGTCATCTGGTGATTAAAGATGATTCGGGAGGTCAGAGCTCCAGCTCGATATCCATCAACGGTATGCAGCAGCAGGGCAGAATCTCACCTTGATTGATAAAGGCCAGCGGCTGTTGGCGATAGGCCACTTTGCCTTTCAGCAACTTCATGCGGCAGGCACCGCAATAGCCCGAGCGGCACTGGTATTCCACCGCAACATCGTGCAGTTCCAGCACATCAAGCAGGCAGTTTTCGCCTTCAGGGCAGGAAAGCTGCGTACCGGTGGTACGCAGCGTCACGGTTGGCGTAGCCACTTACAGCTCGAAGTCGCTCAGGTCGTCAGCGTTGACTTCCGAGTCAATCTGGCCCACCAGATAGGAGCTGACTTCCACTTCTTGTGGAGCCACTTGAACGTTATCCGAAACCAACCAGGCATTGATCCACGGAATGGGGTTAGAGCGGGTCTGGAACGGTAAACTCAGGCCCACCGCCTGCATGCGGATATTGGTAATATATTCGACATATTGGCACAGAATGTCTTTGTTCAGGCCAATCATGGAACCATCGCGGAACAGGTATTCGGCCCACTCTTTCTCTTGCTGTGCCGCCAGCACAAACAGGTCATAACACTCTTGCTGGCACTCGGCGGCGATTTCTGCCATTTCCGGATCGTCAGCGCCAGAGCGCATCAGGTTCAGCATGTGCTGAGTACCGGTCAAGTGCAATGCTTCGTCGCGGGCGATCAGTTTGATGATTTTGGCGTTACCTTCCATCAATTCACGCTCGGCAAACGCAAATGAACAGGCGAAGCTAACGTAGAAGCGAATAGCTTCCAGTGCGTTGACGCTCATCAGGCACAGGTAAAGCTGTCTTTTTATTGCGCGCAGGTTAACCACAACGGTTTTACCGTTGACCTGATGTGTACCTTCACCTAACAGGTGATAGTAACTGGTCATCTCGATCAGATCGTCGTAATAGCCCGAAATGTCTTTCGCACGCTTCTTGATCTCTTCGTTGGTGACGATATCGTCGAACACCAGAGCCGGATCGTTAACGATGTTACGGATAATGTGGGTGTAAGAACGCGAGTGAATGGTTTCTGAGAACGACCAGGTCTCTACCCAGGTTTCCAGCTCAGGGATTGAGATCAGCGGCAAAAGTGCCACATTCGGGCTACGACCCTGAATGGAGTCCAACAGCGTTTGATATTTCAGGTTGCTGATGAAGATGTGTTTTTCATGTTCCGGCAGGGCCTGGTAGTCGATGCGATCGCGCGAGACGTCAACTTCTTCTGGGCGCCAGAAGAAAGAGAGCTGTTTTTCGATCAACTTTTCAAAGATTTCGTGCTTCTGCTGATCGAAACGTGCCACGTTGACCGATTGGCCGAAGAACATCGGCTCAAGCAGCTGGTTGTTTTTTTTCTGAGAAAATGTGGTGTAAGCCATGAGCTTGAATCCATTAGTGCCGTGCTGAATTAAAGGGGCCAGAAGAAGCCTGGCCCGCTGTGTCAAACGTTAGATTTTGCAGGCGCCACTTTCGCAGTCGTCATCACTGCCTTGGGCGAGCTGCAGGTCTTCCTGCACATCATCTGCACCATCACGGGTGTTCTGATAATACAGCGTCTTCACGCCAAACTTGTAGGTCGTAAGCAGGTCTTTCAGCAACTGCTTCATCGGTACTTTGCCGCCCGGGAAACGGGTCGGATCGTAGTTGGTGTTGGCAGAGATCGACTGATCGATAAACTTCTGCATCAGGCCAACCAGTTGCAGGTAGCCATCGTTATTCGGCATTTCCCACAGCAGTTCGTAGTCGTTTTTCAAGCGCTCATACTCAGGTACTACCTGGCGCAGAATACCGTCTTTCGAGGCCTTGATACTGATATGGCCGCGTGGTGGCTCAATACCATTAGTGGCGTTGGAAATCTGCGAAGAGGTTTCCGACGGCATCAGGGCAGACAACGTAGAGTTGCGCAGGCCGGTTTCTTTAATCTCTTGGCGCAGGGTTTCCCAGTCGTAATGCAGCGGTTCGCTGCAGATAGCATCCAGATCTTTCTTGTAAGTGTCGATCGGCAGGATGCCCTTCGAGTAGGTGGTTTCATTAAACCACGGGCAAACGCCCTGTTCCTGTGCCAGACGGTTTGACGCTTTCAACAGGTAGTACTGGATAGCTTCAAAGGTTCTGTGAGTCAGGTTGTTGGCGCTGCCATCGGAATAACGCACGCCGTTCTTCGCCAGATAGTAAGCGTAGTTAATCACGCCGATACCCAGAGTACGACGGCCCATCGCGCCACGGTGAGCGGCTTTGATCGGGTAGTCCTGGTAATCCAGCAGCGCGTCGAGTGAGCGCACGGCCAGAGTGGCTAACTCCTCCAAATCATCCAGGCTATCGATAGCGCCCAGGTTGAAGGCGGAAAGCGTACAGAGCGCGATCTCACCGTTTTCGTCGTTCACATCATCCAGCGGCTTGGTCGGCAGAGCGATTTCCAGGCACAGGTTGGATTGGCGCACCGGGGCGACTTGCGGATCGAACGGGCTGTGGGTATTGCAGTGATCGACGTTCTGAATATAGATACGGCCAGTAGAAGCACGTTCTTGCATCATCAGTGAGAACAGCTCTACCGCTTTCACGCGCTGCTGGCGAATGCTGTCGTCTTTCTCGTAACGGGTATACAAGCGTTCGAATTCGTCCTGATCGGCGAAGAACGCGTCGTATAGCCCCGGCACGTCAGATGGGCTGAACAGGGTGATGTCTTCGTTCTTGATCAGGCGTTGGTACATCAGGCGGTTAAGCTGCACACCATAATCCATATGGCGCACGCGGTTGCCTTCGACACCACGGTTGTTTTTCAGCACCAGCAGGCTTTCGACTTCCAGATGCCACATCGGGTAGAACAACGTGGCAGCACCACCACGCACGCCGCCCTGAGAGCAGGATTTTACGGCGGTCTGGAAATGCTTGTAGAACGGAATGCAGCCGGTATGGAAAGCTTCTCCACCGCGAATCGGGCTACCCAACGCACGGATGCGGCCCGCGTTGATGCCGATCCCCGCACGTTGGGAAACGTATTTCACAATGGCGCTTGAGGTGGCATTAATCGAATCCAGGCTATCACCACATTCGATCAGCACACAGGAGCTGAACTGACGGGTTGGCGTACGCACGCCAGACATGATTGGCGTAGGCAGAGAAATTTTGAAGGTAGAAATGGCGTCATAGAAACGCTTTACATAATCCAGACGCGTGGCGCGCGGATAGCCAGAGAACAGGCAGGCGGCGACCAGAATATACAGGAACTGGGCGCTCTCGTAGATCTCACCGCTGACGCGGTTCTGCACCAGGTATTTCCCTTCCAACTGCTTGACTGCCGCGTAGGAGAAATTCATATCGCGCCAGTGGTCGATAAAGGCGTCCATCTGCTCGAACTCTTCAGCCGTGTAGTCTTCCAGCAGATGCTTATCGTATTTACCCATCTCGACCATGCGCACCACGTGAGCGTGCAGCTTCGGCGGCTCAAACTGGCCGTAAGCTTTTTTGCGCAGGTGGAAGATCGCCAAGCGCGCGGCCAGATACTGATAGTCTGGCGCATCGCGGGAGATCAGATCGGCAGCCGCTTTGATAATAGTTTCATGAATATCGGCGGTTTTGATGCCGTCGTAGAACTGAATATGTGAACGCAACTCTACTTGAGATACCGAGACGTTGTGTAAACCTTCTGCGGCCCAATCGATGACCCGGTGGATTTTGTCGAGATTGATGCGTTCTTTACGGCCATCGCGTTTAGTTACAAGTAGACTTTGGTTCATTTTTACCTGTCCGTATGATTCCCCTAAGCAGAAAGTGTAGTCACTTTGCTCAGTATGTAAACACTATATATAGGGGGTGGGTGTCGATGGGGTAACAAGATAGTGAGAAAACAGGGCGTTTGCAAGTGAACAAAACCGCCCGAATTTGTGGATAACTTGGGGGTGAAATGTTACTGCCTGTTCCAAGCGCGCACTGTGACTGGCCCGACAAGCTTGTCAATAAGCGGGATAAGATTTTACTGGAATCCAGAAATTGTGATCGTTTGCCGTTTTATTAAACGTTAGAAAAAAGTGGCATATTGATCTGACTTAATATTCTTAAAAACCCTTTACATCGTATTTTTTGAACGAAATCGATAAATTAGGTATTTATCTTAAGCCGGGATGTTACCGGAGCCAGCAACGCCAGCTCCGGTATGCTGTAAACGGTTAACCTTCGTGCTGAGTATGAACCATGTAATTCACATCAACGTTGTGGCCCAGTTTGAAATGGTCGGTAATCGGGTTGTAATGCAGGCCAATCATGTGCTGTTCACGCAGTGGGGTGTCATCCACCCAACCCATCAGCTCGGAAGGGCGGATAAACTTTTTGTGATCATGCGTGCCCTGAGGCACCATTTTGAGCACGTACTCTGCCCCGATCACCGCCATCAGCCAGGCTTTGGTATTGCGGTTAATGGTGGAGAAGAATACATGGCCGCCGGGTTTGACCAGATGTGCACAGGCGCGGACGACGGAAGCTGGGTCGGGAACGTGCTCAAGCAGTTCCATGCAGGTGACGATGTCGTACTGCTGCGGATGAGCCTGTGCATGGCTTTCTACCGTTTCCTGAACGTAGGTTACATTGATGCCGCTTTCCAGGGCATGCAGACGCGCCACCTGCAGCGGTTCTGCGCCCATATCCAGGCCGGTGACATTAGCCCCTTCACGCGCCATACTTTCTGCCAGAATGCCGCCGCCACAGCCGACATCAAGCACCGTTTTACCAAAAATGCCGTTTGCGCGTTGCATGATATAATTCAACCGCAGTGGATTAATTCGGTGCAGCGGTTTAAATTCACCTTCCAAATCCCACCAGCGCGAGGCTACAGCCTCAAACTTGGCGATCTCTTGGTGATCAACGTTTTGCACGTGGCGGGATGATTCTGCATTCATGGGCGTTATTAGCTCCTTGTTTTCTATTGTGCGGATTATACATGTTCCGGTGCAGTAGCCCCAATAACGCTAAGTTGCCGGGTATATTTTCCCGTAAAGCGCGCTTTGTGATATAGTTTCACCCCTTTGGCACTATGCCAGGGCAGATGAATCATTCAGTATGAGGGATAGCAGCTCCATGAGCGACCTTGCCAGAGAAATCACACCGGTAAATATCGAAGAAGAGCTGAAAAGCTCGTATCTGGATTATGCGATGTCCGTTATTGTCGGGCGTGCGCTGCCAGATGTTCGTGATGGACTGAAGCCGGTACACCGCCGCGTTCTGTACGCGATGAATGTATTGGGTAACGACTGGAATAAACCCTACAAGAAATCGGCCCGTGTCGTTGGGGACGTCATCGGTAAATACCACCCGCACGGTGACAGCGCGGTTTATGACACCATTGTCCGCATGGCCCAACCGTTTTCGCTGCGCTACATGTTGGTAGACGGCCAGGGTAACTTCGGTTCTGTCGATGGCGACTCCGCCGCGGCAATGCGTTACACCGAAGTACGCATGTCGAAAATTGCCCACGAACTGCTGGCGGATCTGGAAAAAGAAACCGTCGACTTCGTGCCAAACTACGACGGCACCGAGCAGATCCCGGCGGTGATGCCGACCAAGATCCCAAACCTGCTGGTCAACGGTTCATCCGGTATCGCTGTAGGTATGGCGACCAACATTCCACCGCATAACCTGTCTGAGGTTATCAGCGGTTGCCTGGCCTATATCGATGATGAAAACATCAGCATCGAAGGGCTGATGGAACACATTCCAGGCCCAGACTTCCCGACGGCGGCGATCATCAATGGTCGCCGTGGGATCGAAGAGGCTTATCGTACTGGCCGTGGCAAAGTGTATATCCGCGCCCGGGCCGAAGTGGAAGCCGACGCCAAAACTGGCCGCGAAACCATCATCGTGCATGAAATCCCGTATCAGGTGAACAAAGCGCGCCTGATCGAGAAAATTGCCGAGCTGGTGAAAGAAAAACGCGTTGAAGGCATTAGCGCGCTGCGTGACGAGTCTGACAAAGACGGCATGCGCATCGTGATTGAGGTCAAACGCGACGCGGTGGGCGAAGTGGTGCTGAACAACCTGTATTCGCTGACTCAGCTACAGGTGACTTTTGGTATCAACATGGTGGCGCTGCATCAGGGCCAGCCGAAACTGTTGAACCTGAAAGATATTCTGAAGGCGTTTGTACGCCATCGCCGCGAAGTGGTTACCCGCCGTACCATTTTCGAACTGCGTAAGGCTCGCGATCGTGCGCATATCCTTGAGGCGTTGGCGATTGCGTTGGCCAACATTGATCCGATTATCGAGCTGATCCGCCGCGCGCCAACCCCAGCCGAAGCAAAAGTTGCGCTGATTGCGCAGCCTTGGGAACTGGGTAACGTGGCCGCCATGCTGGAGCGTGCCGGTGACGATGCTGCGCGCCCGGAATGGTTGGAGCCGGAGTTCGGTATCCGTGATGGCAGATACTACCTGACCGAGCAGCAGGCTCAGGCGATTCTGGATCTGCGCCTGCAGAAACTGACCGGCCTGGAACATGAAAAGCTGCTGGACGAATATAAAGAGCTGCTGAACGTGATCGCTGGGCTGATCTTTATTCTGGAAAACCCGGATCGTCTGATGGAAGTGATTCGCGAAGAGCTGGAAGCGGTTCGCGATCAGTTCGGTGATAATCGCCGCACCGAAATCACAGCCAACACGTCTGATATCAATATTGAAGATCTGATCAACCAGGAAGATGTGGTGGTCACGCTGTCGCATCAGGGCTACGTGAAATACCAGCCGCTGACCGACTATGAAGCACAGCGCCGTGGTGGTAAAGGCAAGTCCGCCGCGCGGATTAAAGAAGAAGACTTTATCGATCGTCTGCTGGTGGCCAACACCCACGATACCATCCTGTGCTTCTCCAGCCGTGGTCGCTTGTACTGGATGAAGGTGTATCAATTGCCTGAAGCCAGCCGTGGCGCGCGTGGTCGGCCAATCGTCAACCTGTTGCCGCTGGAAGCTAACGAGCGTATTACCGCTATTCTGCCAGTACGCGAGTATGAAGAAGGTCGCCACGTGTTTATGGCCACCGCCAGCGGCACCGTGAAGAAAACCGCGCTGGTCGAATTCAGCCGTCCGCGCAGTGCGGGGATTATCGCCGTTAACCTCAACGAAGGTGACGAACTGATCGGTGTGGATCTGACCGATGGCAGCAACGAAGTCATGCTGTTCTCTTCCAACGGTAAAGTGGTGCGTTTCCCTGAGGAGCAGGTGCGCTCAATGGGCCGTACAGCCACCGGTGTTCGTGGGATCAATCTGGCCGAAGGCAGCTGCGTGGTGTCTCTGATTATTCCACGTGGTGAAGGTGACATCCTGACGGTGACCCAGAACGGTTACGGTAAACGCACTGCGGTTACTGAGTACCCGACCAAGTCACGTGCAACTCAAGGCGTTATCTCGATCAAAGTGAGCGAGCGTAATGGCCCGGTGGTAGGTGCTGTACAGGTAGAGACTACCGATCAGATCATGATGATCACCGATGCCGGTACGTTGGTGCGCACGCGTGTCGCGGAAGTCAGCGTGGTTGGCCGTAATACTCAGGGCGTAACGCTGATCCGTACTGCTGAAGGCGAGAATGTGGTTGGCTTGCAGCGTGTCGCTGAACCGGTAGAGGATGAGGAGTTGGACAGCCTCGAGCCGGGCGTGGCGGAAGCGGAAGAAGAGAGTGCGCCGCTTGATGACGGTGACGACATCACGCCTGATGACGTAGATGATGAAAACGCATAAGGCTTGCCGTAGATAGCGGTGATCCCGTTATCGATGGTGAAACAAAGGGCTTGGCAGCGATGCTAGGCCCTTTTTCAGTTATATGGTTTAATTGCCGATATATGATTCCAGCGGTGTTTCCTTGAAGTATGACGGGTATAGTCATTTTGGCGATGAACACGCGCGTTACCACTCATCTTGATATGGTACCCGATTGACATATTTAGCCTCTTTCCGCACCACTTTAAAGATTTCCCGTTATCTTTTCCGGGTACTGGCGCTCATGCTGTGGTCGTTGGGTGCGCTGCTGACTATGTTCTATATTCTGGATATTTTGCACGAGAAAGAGTCGGATATTCGGCAGGAGTTTAACCTCAACTTCGATCAGGCTCAGGGATATTTTC
The DNA here is from genome assembly GCF_000743355.1 of Serratia sp. Ag1. GTDB lineage: Bacteria > Pseudomonadota > Gammaproteobacteria > Enterobacterales > Enterobacteriaceae > Chania. The sequence goes on along the minus strand of NZ_JQEI01000009.1, from coordinate 99,608 downwards.
GCCATTCTTCTGACATCATTCGTGATATCAAATATATGGCGGAGAACCATCTCAATCTTTCGGCTGGCAACCGGGATGTGTTGATTGATGAGGTTGATGCTAAAAAAGCCTCGTTAAAGTTTATACCGCTTTACCCCGAATCCAATTGTGAGCTCAGTAGTGTTGATCATGAGTCTCTCTCCTCGCTGAACAGCCAACTCCAATACTGGAAAGAAAACTTTGTTGCTGCCTATGATTTCAACCGGGTTTTTTTCATTGGCGGTGAAAGCCTGTGCTTGGCAGAATTTGGTAGCAACAGTAGCAGTATGGCTGATCGGCCAAATGTCCTGAAATCTCTGCATGAGCAGATTCTGAAGTACCGTAGTGCCAGCAACCCCGATAAGAGCAACGATCTCTACTGGATTAACCCCAGCACTCAACGACCTGACGTTGGCTATTTGTATGTAATGACACCGGTCTATATTGGCAACAAGCTGCAAGCGTTGCTGGGGATTGAGCAAGTTATTCGTTTGGAAGACTTTGTCACTTCTGGCAGCCTGCCGGTTGGCGTCACGTTGCTGGACGATAACAATGAACCGGTGTTGCGCCTGACCAATGGCGAGCGTTATGCATCCTCACTCGCGATGTATCCACAGGCTCATGCATATTTTGGCTATGTTGATAGCTATCACGATCTGATCATGAAAAAGGCATTGGCACCTTCATCGCTCAGTATTGTGTATTCACTGCCAGTGAAGAGCGTCGCGGAGCGTTTTAAAGTATTGATCCTCAATGCTGTGCTGCTAAACCTTTTGTCGGCATTTGTGTTGTTCAGCCTGGCGTGGTTGTTTGAGCGCAAAATGTTCCTGCCCGCAGAGGAGAATGCTTTCCGTTTGGAGGAGCATGAACAGTTCAACCGCAAGATCGTGGCCTCTGCTCCGGTAGGGATCTGTATTTTGCGTATCAGCGACGGCAGCAATATTCTGAGTAATGAACTGGCACACAACTATATCAACCTGTTGACCCACGAAGACCGTGAACGCATTACGCGCATTATTTGTGGGCAGCAGGTTAATTTTGTTGATGTAATGACCAGTAATAACAATAACTTGCAAATCAGCTTTGTGCATTCCCGCTATCGCAACGAAGACGTGGCGATCTGTGTGCTGGTGGATGTGAGTGCCCGCGTGAAGATGGAGGAGTCGTTGCAGGAGATGGCGGCAGCGGCAGAGCAGGCCAGCCAGTCCAAGTCGATGTTCCTGGCCACCGTCAGCCATGAACTGCGCACCCCGCTGTACGGCATTATCGGTAACCTGGATTTGCTACAAACCAAGGAGCTACCATCTGGGGTAGAGCGCTTGGTGAATGCGATGAACAACTCATCGGGGCTGTTGCTGAAGATCATCAGCGACATCCTGGATTTCTCCAAGATTGAGTCTGAGCAGTTAAAAATTGAACCGCGCGAATTCTCTTGCCTGGAAGTGATCACGCATATTGCAGGTAACTATTTACCGCTGGTGGTGAAGAAACACCTCGGGCTGTACTGTTTTATCGAACGCAATGTTCCTGAGCGCATTAATGGTGATCCGGTGCGTTTGCAGCAGGTTTTATCCAATCTGCTGAGTAATGCGATCAAGTTTACCGACACCGGTTGCATCACTTTGCAGGTTCGCACCTGCAACAACTACCTGGAGTTCAGCGTGCGGGATACCGGGGTGGGCATCCCAGTGAAAGAAATCCCTCGTCTGTTTGATCCCTTTTTCCAGGTTGGCAGTGGAGTGCAGCGTCATTTCCAGGGCACTGGGTTGGGGTTGGCGATTTGTGAGAAGCTGGTCAACCTGATGGACGGCGATATTGCCGTAGAGTCTGAGCCGGGGCTTGGCAGCATGTTCAACATCCGTATTCCCTTGTTTGGCGCGCAATTCCCGCAGCCGCAGGCTAGCGATACCTGGTTGGGGAAAACCCTGTGGTTGCAGATCCGCAACCAACGGCTGGAAAGTTATCTGCTGAGCATGCTTGAGGGATATGGTGCCAGCATTTTGCGCTATGAAGGGCAAGATACGGCTTCGGGTGATGTGCTGCTCAGTGACCATCCATTGCAAATAGCGACGCCGTTGCTGGCGCAAATTGAATTCTCTATCGCGCATATCGGGCCTCCACTGGAAACTCGCCCAGGATACTGGATGCATAGCACCTCGATGTCGCGGGATAGCATTGTGGTGTTGAATCGCCTGTTTGGCGTTGATATCGAATACCCAAAACCCTTGGTGCCACTGTCATTATCCGCGAAAGTCTGTGAGGTGGATAACGGAGATATCCTGTTACTGGTTGTAGACGATCATCCAATCAACCGTCGTTTGTTATCGGATCAGTTGACTTCGCTGGGTTATCAGGTGATTACCGCTAACGATGGGGTCGATGCGTTGGGTGTATTGAATCACAACAGGGTTGATATCGTGCTGACGGATGTAAACATGCCAAATATGGATGGTTATCGTTTAACCCAGCGCCTGCGGCAACAGTATTTTATTGCGCCAGTGATTGGTGTGACGGCTAACGCTTTAGCCGAAGAGAAACAGCGCTGTATTGAAGCTGGAATGGACGACTGCCTGGCGAAGCCGGTAACGCTGGAAACGCTTAATCAGACCTTGTCCTACTACAGCCAGCAGGTGCGGCAGCAAAGGCTTGAAGTAGAAGAAACATAAAAAACAAAAGGGCGCATGATTATCAATGCGCCCTTTAACGTTCACTCTCAAGAAACTTAGTCTTTATCCAACTGCGTCATGCTGACGGATGAGAGATAGTTAAGCAGGGCAATGTCATTATCAACGCCCAGCTTCATCATCGCCGATTTCTTCTGGCTACTGATGGTTTTAATGCTGCGGTTCAGCTTTTTGGCGATCTCGGTCACCAAGAAACCTTCGGCAAACAGCCGCAATACTTCACTCTCTTTTGGCGAAAGACGTTTGTCACCGTAGCCACTGGCGTTAATTTTCTCCAGCAGTTTGGAAACGCTCTCTGGCGTAAATTTCTTGCCTTTCTGCAATGCAGCCAGAGCCTTAGGCAGATCGGTCGGCGCGCCTTGCTTCAGCACGATACCTTCGATGTCTAAATCCAACACGGCACTGAGAATTGCCGGGTTATTGTTCATGGTCAGAACAATGATCGACAATTGCGGATAATGGCGTTTGATATATTTAATTAGCGTGATGCCGTCGCCATATTTATCGCCAGGCATGGAGAGATCTGTGATCAGGACGTTGGCATCCAGCTTGGACAGATTGTTAATCAGTGCTGTCGAGTCTTCAAACTCCCCAACGACATTCACCCATTCAATTTGCTCAAGTGACTTCCGGATGCCAAACAGTACGATAGGATGGTCATCAGCAATAATTACGTTCAGGTTATTCATGTTGTTGGCTACCTTGCTGCAGCAGTCTACTGATGAAAAAATCAATCTGACTGATGTTATTCTCGATCTTAAGCGCATCACCGTCCGCGATGTGCTGTTCTAACGATTCACACAATTGCTTGCCGGGAAGCAGATTTAACATAGCAAACACGCCTTTCAGGCGGTGTGCGGTTTGGGCTAACGAAGCAAAATCACTGCTGTCCGCCTCAGTATACAGTTTTTTGACATCATCGGGTACTGTATCGATAAACAAACTATAGTAATCGCTTGATTTCAATTGTTTTTCATAGTGTTGGATATCTGCGCTCCGCAAAGATAGCGGGTTTTCCTCCGGATCCAGCTCGGCCATCTGCTGTTCCATCAACATCAGTATAGCGTCAATCATCGCGCTACCAAGATTGTAGTTGACCCGGATGTAATGTTTGTCGAGCCGTTGCCAGCCTGTTTCATCACTGGCTAGCAGCAACGTATAGTTATCGGCACGCTGCGGGTTATCGGTGAGCAGCACATCATAATTACGCTGGCTCTGCTGTTCTTCGGCAATGAGGCAATCAGCACCGTAAGCATTCAGCAGGCGGGTGACAATGCTGCGAACTTCTTCTGAGGTGATATCTAACAGTGCCGTTACCCCATCCAGCAATTTTTCCTGGGCCTCTTCCGCCTGCTCATTCTCTTGCATCTTCAAGGTGACGCGGATGGTATAACGCGTACCGATGTCGATTTTGCTGTGAATATCCAACTTACCATTCAGCTTTTTACACAGTTGATTGCACAAGAAGAAGGTCAATCCTGAACCTTGGTTGAAGCGATCGGACAGCGTCTGGCTGAGGAAAGGGTAAGTCAGATTGCTGATTTCTTCATTGGAAATCCCCGAACCTGTGTCGTTGATATGGAATACCAGGTGGTCAGGGCGATCGGCCTCATGTTGGGCAATCAGCGTAATTTTGCCGCAGGCGGTAGTGATAATAGCGTAGTGCATCAGCAACGAAATGATTTTGCGCAGAGCCTGGATATCGCCGATGTATTGCTGGTTGACATCCAACTGGAAATGGCTGAACAACGCCAATCCTTTATGATTGAGCGCTGGCAGGGCATTTTGCAACAGCTCATCTATCAAGGCCAATGGGCTGAAGGGCTGTGGGTTAGGCTGCCATTCCTGAGTTTCTAACCGGGTGAGCAAGGTGATATTTTCGATCAGGTTCAGTACTGACGACGACGCCAGACTGAGCTGGCTGAGCAGTAGCTGCTGCTGTTCTTGGTCTGCTGGCGTCTGCAGGTGTTCGGCCAGATCGTGTATCTGTTGCACGGGCTGATTGAGTTCGATACCCAGATTATGCAGCATCAGCTTGCGTGCTTGGACATTCTTGTCGTATTCGCGGCGGGCCAACTGCAACCTTTTGTTCACCATGACTTCTTTGTCCTGATCGTTTAACAGGAACAGATAGGTTTCTGGCGACAATTGGCTGGGGAAAATCCGAATCTCATACACCTCGTTATTCACCGTGACCTGAATCACCCCATGGTGCTGCTCTGCCATATGCGCGACTTTTTGCAGGCTGAGGTGCGGCAGCAGGTGCTCGGCGATTTTGTTGCTGGCAATCATGCTGCTGCTGGAGAAGTCATACACGAGCAACCCTAAAGGGAGGTGGGCGACAATTTCCTGATTCAAGGCCCGCACCTCTTCCAATTCAACGGCCATACTCTCGCTAGGCCGAATGTACTGTTGGCGGATAAAATAAATGCCCATCATCGATAGCGCCATCAACAGTAGATTCACCCCCAGCAACCAGATGTTGTTGCGTAGCAGGTCAATGGCCAGATTGATGGCAGAAACGCGGTAAACCAGTTTTAGTGGCGCGTTAGGCAGGGTAACGCTGAATTCGACCCAACTGCCTTTCAACATGGCGTTGGCATTGGTCACTGTTTCATTGGTCACTGCGCTTTCATCTATATCGCCATCATCAGGTAACAGCAGAAAGTTGGAGCGAGTCATATGGGTAGGAATAATGTCGCTAATCGGCAGATCAAACGCGATTACCGTAGCCAGATGCCCCGGTTGATTGAAGGTCGTGCGGATCGAAAATGAGTAAGAATTTTGAAAACGTTGCTTGCGCAGGCCGGAAAAGCTTTCGCGCTCGTCCAGCATATTGGCTTGCTGCAGCATTTCTGCCCGACGCTCAGAGGCTAACGTGGTTAGGTAACTCTCTTTCAGGCGTGAAGTCAGTTCTTTCAGCGATTGGGTTGTTACCAGGCTCAGGCTGTTATCCTGTCCGTTCAGGTAGTACATGGTATAAATTTCGTTCTTTGCGCCCCAGCGGATATCCAGAAAGCTAGAAATATTGACGATCATTGCCAACGTGTTGATATCGTGGTTGCCAAAAATCACTGCGTCGGTTTTTTTGCGCGGTTTTTCAACGTAGTAAATGTCTGGGTGCAGACGAACTGCCTGCAGATTCTCGGTGGGGTGCGCTACTGTGTTGCCGAATCTGTCGTAGATCTGGTAAGTGATATACCGGTAGTTATCAATCCGCTTTTGCAGGGTATTCGCGATGGTGTTGACGGAATACTTTTTTTCCGTCAAATAAGCATTGGTGTAGTTGTAGCCATACAGACCAAGAGCTATAACCAGCAGCACGATGAATAGCCAGAAACAGCGGGTGATGTAGCTGGAACTGATAGTCAGTCGTTTATTTTGCATTATACCCTTTGTCCTTGAGGCTGCAGTGAGTTAGCGGTGCGTGCTGCCTACCTGCAACGCTAAGTACTTCCGATATCTAGGCAGCCCATGTCTGAATTAGCGAGTGACCGCTTTAGCGCTCGCAGTAACAACCAGCAACAAAGCGGCGACGCAGGCCAGGGCAAACGTCAGGCTGGAAAGCTGGGCGATAAAGCCGATTAGCGCAGGCCCTGCGAGGATACCGGCATAACCGACGGTGGTCACCGAAGCGATCGCCAGATTGGCGGGCATGGCCTGTTGGTTCCCGGCTGCGGTAAACAAGATAGGGACCACGTTGGAAGCACCAATGCCGACCAGCATAAAGCCAAACAGCGCGGTAATCACGTTGTCGATGGCGATGGCCAGCGCTAACCCGAGGGCTGCACACAGGCTGCCGAGTAACAGCACTTTGTATCTTCCCATCGCATTGACTATCCGGTCACCATTCAGCCTGCCGAGCGTCATAGTGATGGAGAACAGAGCATATCCCAAGCCCGCTTGGCTATGATCCATCCCACGTAATGTGCTCAGGAACAGCGCGCTCCAATCAAGCATCGAGCCTTCAGCCAGAAACATAATAAAGCACAGTACACCAATGAACATCACCCAGCCACGCGGCAGTACAAACATCGGGCCATCGGCATCCCCGCCGTTTTCTCGCAGCAGGTTTTTACTGGCGATTGCAAGTAACGCTAAAATCATCACGACGGCAATCAGCGTGGCTTGAAGCGGGCCGAACCCTATCCATAATAACGCACTGACGCCGCCTGCTCCCACAATACCGCCGACGCTGAAAAACCCGTGAAAACCGGACATCATGGCTCGCCCGCTGGCGCGTTCAACAATTACTGCCTGTATATTCATCGCCACATCAATCATGCCGATTGCAGCACCAAACAGTAACAATGCCAAGGCCATTCCTGCGGTTGAATCCATGATGACGAGCAGCGGTAAGTCGATGCAAAGCACAATACCCGCCAGCAGGATCACCGGTCTACAACCGAACTTGCCGGTCAACAGGCCCGTCAGCGGCATCGCCAGCATTGAACCGGCACCAATGCACAGCAACAGTAAGCCTAATGAACCGTCATCAATATTGATGCGCGTTTTGGCAAAAGGCACCAAAGGCGCCCAGGCGGCCATACCAAGGCCAGCGATAAAAAATGCCAAACGGGTGGCGACCTGCTCAGGGACACCAGGCTTGCGTTGTTCACTGCACAAAGTGGAAGTCATGTGGGTATCGGAGTCGATTTTGCATAAGTGGCTCAAATGGACCCTGTTTTTATCACAATCTGCGATCGGGGTCGAAAGGATTTACGTGTTTATCATCAGCATTTTTCATCACCACGCGTTGCTTAAAAGAACCCCACTTTCTCGCGGCGTTTTATTTTTTAATCACTAGTGGTCTGAAATTTAAGCAAGTGAACATTTCTCCGTATTTTTTTGCACAGTAACGGTAGACATTTCATAACGGTATCGTTAATATCTGCGCCCATTGGAAGGATGGCCGAGTGGTTTAAGGCAACGGTCTTGAAAACCGTCGACGGGCGACTGTCCCAGAGTTCGAATCTCTGTCCTTCCGCCAAATTTAGCCGGCTTAGCTCAGTAGGTAGAGCAACTGACTTGTAATCAGTAGGTCACCAGTTCGATTCCGGTAGCCGGCACCATAATTAGATATACAGACGCTTATAGCGTCCATTAAACCCAACAATCTTACCGGTTGTTGGGTTTTTTGTTGGTGATTGGCTTTACCCTGAAACTTAAATGTTTCCCTTCATTATTGTTAACAACAGAGCGGAGGGTGCAGATTACGCCGGTTGGTTGAACCGGCGCAGGATAATGCCAAGGTTAAATGTCATTGGCCAACCATTGATCGGCTTCCTCGAACATCTCCTCTAACAGACGGTTTAATTTCTCTCTGTCACTTTTGCTGGCGTCTGAGTTCAGAGCGTTAGCCTGCATGGGTTTTACTTTCACCTCGGCGTCAGGAAACAGACGGTGCACGCGCTTTGTCAACTCGGCCTTAATGATTTCATCAGCTCTTGGAATGCCAGTAACGTTGCGCTTATCAAACACTAATTCAACGAACATCGTTAAAACCTTAAAATAACTGTTTATGTATACAGTTATTTTGACCGAGAGCCAGGGGATTGTGCAAGTAAAAGATGAGGAAAATCTCGAAGTCGAAACTGCGTAGCAGACAGCACCAGAGACAGAACGGTAAGTTGTTGCACGGGAAGGTGGTGGCAAGCTGGCGCCAGACGAAACCAGGGAGTAAACCTTAGCGCGCTCCCGGTGATTTTCGTCGGGAGTTTTACCAGAGTTTTACCATTATTTTACCATGTTAAAAATTCAGGCATAAAAAAACCAACCGTAACAGGTTGGTTTCTCTATAAAAAGTTGGTCGGCATGAGAGGATTCGAACCTCCGACCCCCGACACCCCATGACGGTGCGCTACCAGGCTGCGCTACATGCCGACGCAGTGGCACCTATACTACCGTTTCCCGTTGTGAATTCAAGATGACTTATCGCCGATTGCTTTAGATTTAAGCAGTTAGTTGACAATAAAGCGTTTAACGTCGGTCAGCACCTGTAATAACAGTGATAACTGAGGTTTTTCATCTTTTATCTCTTTATCGTTCTGATCATACGCGTGATAACTGCCGTTGCTATCTAATGTCAGCGTTTGTGCCGGGGTAGTGATCACCAGCAGGCTCCGGTTACCGGTAGCAAGCCAATTATTCTTCCGCCGGGCGGCAAACAGGTCTTCACCTTGCGAGTAATCGTTCGCAGCGGTGCTGACGTGTAGCAGGCGCTGCATCAGTGTGCGCATTACATCGTTGTGGCTGGTCAGTTTATCGATAGTTTGTGCGGGCGTTCCAGGCCAGTGAACGATCAGCGGCACCTGAAGTTGGTTGCGGTTGAAACGGGTACCAGCCCCCCAGTCTCCGTTGCCGGTATCGTTGAATTCCACACCGTGCTCTGCTGTTATCACCACAACGGTATTATCCAGCATCGCTCTTTCTTTCAACGTCGCCAGCACTTGGGCGATCTGGGCATCGACATCTTGCGCACCAGCACGATACCGCTGGATAAAGGCATCTGGTTTATCACTATTCTTCTGCAGTTCGGCCCCACGGAAATTGATGTAAGAGAACCAAGGGGTACTATGATTTTGCTCGGCCAGCCAGCGTTGCCACTGTTGGGTGGTGACTGCATCGTTTTGCACTGTAGGGGCAGGCAGTGAGAAATCACTCAACAGCGCCTGGCGATACAGCGCGGCCTCGAATCCATCTGAAGAAAACAGACCAAATTGATAACCTTGAGCGCTCAGTCCATTAATCAGGGCTGAAGGTTTTCGTCCAGCCAGAATGCTATCCAGATGGGTAGGAGAAATACCGTAGAACAGGCCAAAAAGGCCGCTGTCAGCCTGGTTACCGGAGCTGTAATGATTGCTGAAACGGATATTTTCCTGCGCAAAATGGGTCAGGGCGGGCATGTCCTGCTCAATATCTGCCGTACGGATGCCGCTGACCACAATCATCAACAGGTTATAACCGCTCCCTTTATCACGGTAGCTCAACGGGCTGAGCGGATATTCTATGGCTGCGGCTTCAGGGCTACCCTGTTGCATCAGGCGGCGCTCGTACTCCTCCTGATTCAGCAAGCCGTGTTTTTCCAGGAACTTACGCGCAGTCATTGGGTAAGAGAGCGGTAAGTTGGCACGTTGCATGGTGATTGGGCGATAGAAATTAGCATCTGCCCAAATGTAGATCAGATGCGAAGCAAAAAACGAGCAGATAAACAACGCGGCCAGCGGCTTGCCAAAGCTACGCCGGTTAAGGCTGCGCAGTTTCTGCCAGCTCCAGGTGGCAAACAGCATTTGAATCAGGAAGATCACTGGCACGCAGATAAACATCAATTGCCAGTCGCGCGCCAATTCACTCTGATCGGGGTTGATCACCAGTTCCCACACCACCGGGTTAAGATGCAGGTGGAAATGGGCAAAGACTGCGCTGTCGACCAACAGGAAGGTAAGCCCGGCGGTGGCCAGCGCGGCAGAAATAAATCGCAGCAGGCGCTGCGACATCACCACAAAGGTGAGGGGGAAGATAATCAGCAGGTAGGCAGCAAAGACAATAAAGCTGAAATGCCCAATCAGGCTGACTAACGCATAGATGCGCCCAAACAGTGAGGACGGCCAGTCGGCAACAAACAGGTAGCGGCTGCCCAACCCGAGACTGAGCAGGATATTGAATAAGGTGAACCAGTGCCCCCAACTGATCATCTGGGAGACTTTTTCACGATAACGCTGACGGTTTGTCACCATAAATAATTATTAATGCGCTTTGTCTTCACGGACCGAAGCTTGCAGAGCTTCAGCAAAGGATCTCGCCAGTGTCTTCCGCTGTGCGGGAGCAATACTGGTGTTGATCAGGTTGGTGACCATATTACCCAATACCATCAAAGAGAGATCGGTGGGAGTATGGTGTTTTTCGAGAACATTGACCAGTTCAGAAAGCAATTGTTCAACGTGTTCGTCACTGTAACGCGATGATTGTGGCATAAAGATTGTGCTCAAGGCCTGACAAAGTCCAATATCTTACCGTATAGGGCTGTGTTTTTCCGCTATTTTATATAGCCTTCTCGCGTAGAGTGACAGGAAAGTTGATTTGTGCGAACAGGCTCCAGGCATCTTGAAATCCATTGGGTACTGGTTGCAGGGCGAGGCCTTCAGTGCTTGAATACGCGCTCAAAGAACAGGAGGATTTATCATGAGTCTGGATATCGACCAGATTGCGTTGCACCAATTAATAAAACGCGACGAACAAACGTTGGATGTGGTGCTGCGCGATTCCCTTCTCCCCACCAATGCGGCGGTGGAAGAGATGATGGCAGAGCTGCACCGCGTTTACAGCGCCAAGAGCAAGGCTTATGGCCTGTTCAACGAAGAGAGTGAACTGGCGGATGCGTTGCGTACCTGCCGCAAGGGCGATGAAGACTTCCTGGCGTTTAGCCGTGCCGCAACTGGCCGCTTGCGTGACGAACTGGCCAAATACCCGTTTGCTGCTGGCGGCGTGGTGTTATTTGGTCAGTACCGCTTCTTGGCCGTGGAGTATCTGCTGATTGCCGTGCTGAATAGTTGCAACAGTATGCGCGTTAATGAAGAGCTGGATATCAGCACGACGCATTATCTGGATATTAACCATGCGGATATTGTGGCGCGTATTGATTTGACCGAATGGGAAACTAACCCGCAATCGATGCGTTACCTGACCTTCCTCAGGGGCCGCGTAGGCCGCAAAGTTTCTGATTTCTTTATGGACTTCCTCGGGGCAGCCGAGGGTCTGGATACCAAGGCGCAAAACCGTGGCTTATTGCAGGCGGTTGACGATTACTGTGCTGATGCGCAGTTGGAGAAGAACGAACGCCAGTCGGTGCGTCAGCAGGTTTACAGTTACTGTAATGAGCAGTTGCAGGCGGGGGAGGAAATTGAGCTGCAGGCGTTATCAAAAGAGCTTGCTCCCGTGGGGGAAAAAGATTTCCTGCAGTTTTCCAGCGAACAGGGTTATCAACTGGAAGAGAGTTTCCCGGCAGATCGCGGTACGTTGCGTCAACTGACCAAGTTTGCTGGTAGCGGGGGCGGTATTAGCCTGAATTTTGATGCGATGCTGCTCGGTGAGCGCATTTTCTGGGATCCGGCCACCGATACGCTGACCATCCGTGGCACGCCGCCAAACCTGCGCGATCAGCTGCAACGCCGCTCTGGCAGTGGCAAATAAGCTGAATCAGAGCCAATAAAAAACGCCGCAATTGCGGCGTTTTCTACTTCGGCGTCCCGAAAGATCGATAACGTGGCGATTAAACGCGAACGAAGTCGATGTGAGCCAGTTTTGGCTTGAACGGGTGACGCTGTACAGCCTGAACCTTAACTTTGGTTTCTTTACCGTCGATAACCAGAGTTACTGCTTCGCTGTAGAATTCTGGTTTAGCTTCCATGTTCTTTACAGAGTCATGGTCTAATTCGATGGAAACTGCAGCTTCCTTGCCACCGTAAACGATAGCTGGGAATTTGTTTGCTGCACGCAGGCGGCGGCTCGCACCCTTACCCTGGTCTTTGCGTACTTGTACGTTGATAGTGAACATTGTTTTTTCTCTCGAAAGAAAATTTACCCTGCTACAGGCGACCCAGTAACAGGCTCGATAACCTGCTTTTGCACCGGGTAAACCCAGGCAAAGCGGGCGGCATTCTAACGGAAAGCCGTTCTGCGGGCAACGAAAACCTGCCGCAAGTGCGTGCTATTGCCTTTAATACAGTTGATTAGCGCGGCGGAAGCGGCCCTGATAATCAAAAACCTTTTCGCGAATCTGCCAGAATTGGCCGCGCTTACGTGCCACCACAAAGTCTGGATGGCGTAACAGCGCCTGCTGCGCTAAGACATCGGTCGCATTTTGCCACTGGAGAGGGATACCGGGGGCGCGCTGGTGTGGCCGCAGGAACAGCATTTCAAACGCTTTGCGTTGAGCTGGCGTTTGCAGGCGAAAACGCTCGCTGGTGCTGGTGCCGTCTTCATCATAATAAGTGGCTTTGAGCCATTCCCCTTTGTCATCCTGGCCGCTTTGTAACTCCATACCGCCACAGCGCAGTACCAGTGCGTCTTTCAGTTTCAGCGCCGCTTTCAACATATCATCGGGATCGACCAGCACTTCCTGGCACTGGTGGCAGCGGCGGGCGGCGATATCATTCTCTGCCCCACAATGTGGGCAACTTTTGAAGCGGAAGCGGTAATCACATTGTTCACGATTGCCAGCGTCGTCTTCCAGCCACCCCTGGCAACGTCGGCCATAGTGTTCGATGATGTCACCGCTTTCGGTGCATTTGCCCCAGAACAGGTTGGCAAAGCCGCAGGCAGGGCAAAATACCTGCACCGGTTGGCTGCCTGCATGTGGTCTGCTTCCCCCCACTTCTGGGGTGAACAGATCGTGTGGGTTACCGGCATAATCAAGAATCAAACAATCCTGTTTGCCGGGGGATAATCGTAACCCACGCCCGACGATCTGCTGATACAGGCTGACGGACTCCGTTGGCCGCAGGATGGCGATCAGATCGACATGCGGGGCGTCGAACCCGGTAGTCAGTACCGCCACGTTAACCAGATAGCGCAGTTGTTGCTGCTTGAAGGCGGCGATCAGAGCATCGCGCTCGGTTGCTGGCGTTTCGGCGCTCACCAGAGCCGCTGCGCCTGTGGGCAACAGGCCGTGGATTTCGCGGGCGTGCTCTACCGTTGAAGCAAATATCATCACGCCTTTGCGCGTTTCAGCATATTCAATAATCTGGCTGATAATATGCGGCGTGATGCGGTACTGTTTTTTCAGCTCACGGTTAAGATCCACTTCGCTGAACAAACCGTTGCTTCTGGCCTCGAGTCGGCTGAAGTCATATTGCACGATCGGCATATCCAAACGCTCGGGCGGAACCAGGTAGCCATGCTTGATCATGTAACGCAGCGGCAGTTCATAAATACAGTCGCGGAATAGGCTGCTGCTGTCGTCGCGAGTAAACCCGTGGTAGTGGAACTGATAAATCCAGCCTTTGCCTAGCCGATAAGGCGTGGCCGTGAGGCCAAGCAGGCGTAATTGTGGGTTGGATTTTTGCAGATGCTGAATAATTTGCTGATACTGGCTGTCATCATCGTCACTGATACGGTGGCATTCATCGATGATCAGCAGTGAAAATGCACCATCAAACAGCGGCAGATTACGGGCCACCGACTGCACGCTGCCAAATACCACTTTGCCACTGCTCTCTTTTTGTTGCAGCCCAGCGGCAAAAATATCCGCTTCCAGCCCGTAAGCACAGTACTTGGCATGGTTTTGCGCCACCAATTCTTTGACGTGTGCCAGCACTAGTACCCGGCCACGGGCACGTTTAGCCAGCTCGGCGATCACCAGGCTTTTGCCTGCGCCGGTTGGCAGCACAATTAACGCAGGCTCAGGGTGTTGACGGAAATGCTGGATGGTGGCTTCAACCGCCTCCAACTGATAGGGGCGCAGGGTAAATGCCATGAGTTAATGCCGTGTGTTGAAATAGGCCACTGAAGGGAGGTTCTGCTGACAATGTGCCATAGGGCCCCTGACGGTGGGAAAATTTCGATTATTATGCCCTTATCTTGCCGGTGGTGCGAGAAGCTTGGAAATTGCTGCTGTTATGGCACCGTTTCCGCCGCTATACTTGTGTGACAGCAATCGCTGTTTCCTCACGCGATTTTACGGATTCCTCCTCTTCGAACCTGCTTTTTGCACCTGGTGTAAGGGTGGGGCGTCATATTCATACGATCATAACAACGACAGGCAAAGCAGATTTAATGCGACTGGACAAATTTTTATCTCAACAATTAGGCATCAGCCGCACACTGGTAGCACGTGAACTGCGGGCGAAGCGTGTCACCGTGGACGGCGAATTCGTCAAGAGCGGGGCGATCAAACTGGCTCCGGAACAGGAAGTGACATTTGATGGCAATGTGTTGTCACAACTGAGCGGGCTACGCTACTTCATGCTCAACAAACCGCAGGGTTATGTCTGTTCCACCGAAGATCCTGATCATCCCACGGTACTGTATTTTCTCGATGAACCTGTTGCTTACAAACTGCATGCAGCAGGGCGATTGGATATTGATACCACCGGTTTGGTATTGATGACCGATGATGGCCAGTGGTCGCACCGGATCACGTCCCCGAAACATCATTGTGAGAAAACCTATCTGGTGACGCTGGAGCACCCGCTGGCTGAAGATACGGCACAGCAGTTTGAGCAGGGTGTGCAGTTGCACAATGAAAAAGACCTGACCAGACCGGCACAGTTGGAACAGCTTGAAGATAAACTGGTGCGCTTGACCATCAGTGAAGGGCGCTATCATCAGGTGAAACGGATGTTCGCTGCCGTCGGCAATCGGGTGGTTGAGCTCCATCGTGAACGTATTGGTGCGATTACGCTGGATGAGGATTTGGCCCCGGGTGAATATCGTCCGCTGACCGAAGCAGAGATCGCCAGCGTAGGTGCGCCGCACTTGCAGGATTGATTTGCGGCCAATGAAGGAGTCGTTGAACGTGCAACAGAACCGGACCTCTCACTTGGGGTTGATCTTTATTCTCGGCCTGCTTTCCATGCTGATGCCTCTGGCGATCGACATGTATTTGCCCAGTATGCCGATTATCGCCCAGCAGTTTGGCGTGGAGTCTGGCCGTGTACAGATGACGCTCAGCGCCTACGTGCTAGGTTTTGCCTTGGGCCAACTGTTCTATGGGCCGATGTCAGACAGCATTGGCCGCAAGCCGGTGATCTTATGGGGCACGTTGATTTTCGCCATCGCGGGTGGAGCCTGTGCCATGGCGCAGTCCGTCGAGCAGTTGATTAACCTGCGCTTCTTGCATGGGCTGTCGGCTGCGGCGGCCAGCGTGGTGATCAATGCTCTGATGCGCGATATGTTCACCAAAGATGAATTCTCGCGCATGATGTCGTTCGTGATTCTGGTGATGACCATTGCACCGCTGCTGGCTCCGATGATTGGTGGCGCTTTGTTGCTGTGGTTTAACTGGCATGCCATTTTCTGGACCATGGCGGCGGCAGCGTTGCTCGGTTCGGTGCTGGTGGCGTTTTTCATCAAGGAAACCCTGCCCAAGGAACGGCTGCAGAAATTCCATCTGCGGACCACCTTGAGGAACTTTGGCTCCTTGTTCCGTCATAAACGGGTACTGAGCTACATGTTGGCCAGTGCTTTCTCGTTCGCGGGAATGTTTTCATTTCTCAGTGCCGGGCCCTTTGTTTACATTGAACTGAATCATGTTTCACCCCAGCATTTTGGATATTACTTTGCGCTGAATATTGTGTTTCTGTTCCTGACCACGCTGATTAATAGCCGCAATGTGCGCCGCGTTGGGGCTATCAAAATGTTTCGTTTTGGCCTGTCGGTGCAATTAACGATGGGCGTGTGGTTACTGTTGGTGAGTGCCAGCGGGATGGGGTTCTGGGCGCTAGTATTGGGCGTGGCGGTTTATCTCGGCTGTATCGCCATGATCTCCTCTAACGCGATGGCAGTGATCCTGGATGATTTCCCTCATATGGCGGGAACGGCTTCTTCTTTGGCAGGGACTTTGCGTTTCAGTATTGGTGCGCTGGTCGGCACGATCTTGGCGATGGCACCCAGTAAAAGCGTTTGGCCGATGGTGTCTTCCATGGCGTTGTGCAGCATTATTGCGATGTTGTTTTACCGCTTTGCCTGCGTGCCAAAAAAATAATATATTCCCCTGCTTTTCGAAAGAGCAGGGGAATAAAAATGTGTTATTACCTCTTGGATTCTTAAGTGATATGCCGTTATCCATGCTGCTGGCATAATATTATTCCTCTCTCTCGCTGTAATTAAATGTGAATTAAATCACGCTATGCAATCAGATAAATCCCTGAATTGAGCAAAGGCTCCATTTTTATTTTCTGTCAATGAGCGACTTGTTAACACTTATGTTGCATTTGCTTCGGCGTGAGATACATAATACGACGCGGTGCAATTTATACCCCAAATAATTCGAGTGACTTGTAGGCGGCAAACACGTGCAGCTAACACCCAGGTAACTTGAAGTATTAGGGGATATAGGCTCTGCTTTGAAAAGTATTATGGATATAGAGATTAAAAAAATATAACAGTTGTACGATACCCTAAATAATTCGAGTTGCGGGTAGGCGACAGAGCGCAGTCAACAACCAGACAACGTGAAGTATGACAGGTATAACAATAACTCTAGGAAGGAGATACTGTGAAAAGAATACATTTATTACGCTCTTTATGCATTGGAATATTTGTCGCCACACTGTCTGCGTGCGACTCTGGCGGGGGAGACTCTTCAAATAACAATCCGCCGGTGACTCCACCCGTTAGCCCTCCCGTCACTCCGCCTGTAACACCTCCTGTTGTGCCACCAGAACCTCCAGTTGCTCCGCCAGAACCCCCGATTGTGACCCCAGAAACTGCGACGCTGGATATTATTACGCAAGGCAAGGATGGCGTTATCCTGGCTGACGCTGAAATATTCTTTGATGAAGTCAAGGTATCAGCCAGTGACCAAAACGGCGTAGCGCAGCTCTCTTCTCTGCCTGCGGATGAGAAGGGTTTCTGGGTGGTGAAAGTGAAAAAAGCGGGTTATGTGACGCAAGCCGTTAAAGTTGCGGTGCAAGAAAAAATGCCACCGCTGATCGTTCATTTGATGCCGGTAGCAGAAACCAAATACATTGAGAATATTGAAAAAGCGCAGGGTATCTCCAGCCTGATCATGGATGCCCATGTCATTCTGCCTGAGGCTGCGCTGGTTTATGCGGACGGAACGCCTGCAACGGGCAAAGCGCGGGTGGAGTTAACGCCGTGGAATATTGACAGCGATGACCTGAAAGCCATGCCGGCCAATGGGCGTGCCATTACCGCAGATAACCAGGAAGTTGACCTGATCAGTGCCGGGTTGATGGCCGTCGCTTTTTATGATGAAGCCGGTCATGCTTTGAATTTAGCCGAAGGTAAAACTGCTACTCTGCAGATGAGCCTGCCATTCTCCAACATTGATGGCCATGATTTATCGGCGGGTGGCACAATCCCGATGTGGTACTTCAACGAGAGCCTGGGGTTGTGGGAAGAAACGCCTGATGTGAAAGGTGAAGCGATCGTCGTGACCCGCGACGGCGAGAAAATGCTGATGGTAGAAGCCACTGTGCCGCATTTCTCGTCATGGAACTGGGATTTTAAATATACACCTGCAGGCACGACCTTCTTGCAATGTCTGGATCCTGAATCCAAACCTATTGCCTGTAGCGTTACCGCCTCTGTGGTGCTGACTGGCGGAGAAAGGCTGGTAAGAGGCACTAGTATTGGTGCTGAAGGGGCGACAGTCTATAATATGCCCGATCTTGTTAAGGAGATTACCTGGGAAGCAGTCGGTTTATCAGGAGGAAATAACCGTCTGATGGGGAAAGTTACGAGCCCATTGGATACAACGGGAACCGGTGCTTTAATACCTGCCTCGATATCTATTCCTTTATCTGCCCCTTATCAATTTACGGCTCAATGCCAGTTGCCTGATCTTACGCCAATCGCTTGTCGCGCGAAGATAGAGTTCAATGGGAGCGCGGAAGTTGACGAATATATCTTACCCGCTGAGGGGGCCGTCATTTATACGCAACAGGCACCGCAATTGATAAGTTGGAGTGCGCTTCAGTACGAGACGCAAGCAAACGGCGATATATGGAAATATACTGCGCAGGATAGCAATGTATCACTGAGCGGAAATAAATTAGTGATGACATTTGCTGCACTACCAGAAGAAATTAGTCAGCAGTATGTTTATGTTCGTTGCGATCCTCAGGCGAGTAACTATGAGGAAGTTAAAAAGTATTTCGCTATTGAACGATGTGAAATATCCGTGGGGCCTCAAGCTTGGCTTCAGTCCTTTGCTGTACAAGCGCCGGTTGTCTCCGTGACTATCCCCACGGGAGTCGTTTATCCGTTAGCCGTTCTTCCCGAATGGATTGTTCAGGGATATAAATATTTTTATCTCGGAGCGTCCAGTTCTATTGCCCCCCCGGAGGGAATTGGTGAAGGTTGCTATTTCTCAGAATATCGTACCTTGCTGAGTGATGAGCTCTTTGACAATAGTGGCCAGATTTATGATTTATCTTTAGAAGGTTATTGCGGGCAAATACCGATGCGTTAATCTGTAAAACGTTAAGTCACCTCGGGAGCCCAGTGCATGGGCTCCCAGTTCACGCGTAATCAATCATACTGGCAGCCTTTGGTGGCCTCATCAGTGAACGCGCCGACTGTGTGTTTTTTGTTAAAAAAGCGATTATTTACCAGGCTACACAGTTTTAACCCTCTTGTGGCGGTTGCATCCTCTTTTTTACTATTCCTATTTTTAATCATATCGTTATGCGGAGATGTGAAGATTGCATACGTGTTGAGTGTTTACGCAATGTAAAATTATAGCGATTGTAAAGTAACTGCATTGCAATAAAAAAATGTTGAGTTCAGCGTCTGAAAGGGTTACATATAACGCAAAAAATGCGAGCTGAGTCGCAAAATGCTGAGAAATAACCTCTTGCGGCAGGTCAGAAAGCCTTGAGATATCGGCAAATACAAACATTGGTTAATTTTTTGTAAATTTTTTTACGTTTAAATAACACTTGCTCACGGCAAAATCGGATGATTACGGCTATAACTAAAGTAGTCCTGTGATGTAAAAAAGTGTTTCACCTTTTCAGACTAGGGATTTCATGTGGATACTCTCCAGCTTTCGGTAGTGCATCGCTTGCCGCAAAGTTATCGTTGGCTATCGGGTTTTACTGGCGTCAAAGTTGAACCCATACCGCTTAGCGGCATAGACGAAGATAACAATCTGATCGGCCTGAAACTGCTAAGCCACGATGGGAATGATGCCTGGCTTGTGATGCAGCAGCTTAACCTGTCTTTACAAGAGATTCAGGTTAATTGTGCCATTGTGGAATGGGAAGGGGAGCCTTGCCTGTTCGTTCATCAGTGTGATGAGAGTGCCGCTATGTGCCGGTTAAAAAATGTCGGCGCGGCGATCGCTGAACAACTCAGTGCGCAATACCCCTTCTGAAGCCCGCTCTTAATTAATCGATTAACTGCAATAATTGCTGCGTGTAGGCTGCCGAGGGTGCATTGAAAATAGTCTGACAGTGCCCCTGCTCCACGACCTCACCTTGGCGTAGCACAATCACCTGATGGCAAAGTGAACGCACCACCTGCAGGTCATGGCTGATAAACAGGTAAGCCAATCGGTGGCGTTGTTGTAATGATTTCAGCAACATCAGAATTTGTGCTTGAACCGATTTATCTAACGATGAGGTCGGTTCATCCAGAATCAGCAATTGTGGTTGCAGAATCAATGCCCGGGCAATCGCAATACGCTGGCGTTGCCCGCCGGAGAATTCGGTCGGATAACGATGGCGCAATGCCGGATCCAACCCAACCTCTTGTAATGCTTCGATCACCCGCTGTTCCCGCTGTTCCGCCGTCAGTTGCTGATGAACCTCCAACCCCTCAGCAATGATCTGTTGCACGTTCAAACGTGGATTCAGCGCGGAGTAGGGATCCTGAAAAACAATCTGCATTCGGCTGCGATAAGGCAACATCTGCTGATTATTGAACTGGTGTAGCGGTTGGCCGTCAAACCAGATTGCGCCTTGAGAGCTCAACAAGCGCAACAGCGCCAAGCCAGTGGTGCTTTTGCCGGAGCCAGACTCACCCACCAGCCCCACGCTTTCCCCTGCTTGCAACTCGAAACTCAAATTCTTTAAGGCATAGTTCTGATCAACAACGCGCCGCAATAGACCGCGTTTGATCGGGAAACTGACCTGCAAATTCTCTACTTTCAGCAGCGGGTTGGTTGACTGCTGATTAACCGGCAGCGGCAACGGCTCCCCCACGTCCTCAGCGGCCAGCAACTGGCGGGTGTAGGCATGCTGCGGGGCGCTAAACACGCGCTCGCTGCTGTTATGTTCCACGCATAATCCCTGGCGCATCACTGCCACGTTGTCTGCCAGGCGGCGCACAATATTCAGGTTATGGGTGATAAACAGCAACCCCATACCCAACTCCTGTTTCAACTCTTTCAACAACACCAGGATCTGAGCCTGAATCGTGACATCCAGCGCGGTAGTGGGTTCGTCAGCAATCAGCAGTTTTGGCTGCGTCAGGATCGCCATAGCGATCATCACACGCTGGCGTTCGCCACCAGAAAGCTGATGCGGATAATCTTTTAAACGCCCTTTGGCGTTACGGATGCCCACCCGATCCAAACACTGAACGACCTCACTACGAGCCGCATCACGCTGCATGCCCCGGTGCAGTACCAACACTTCGGCCAACTGTTGCTCAATGGTGTGCAGCGGATTCAGTGATACCATAGGTTCCTGGAAGATCATGGCGATCTGATTGCCGCGCACTTTACGCAATTCAGCCTCTGGCGCATGCAACAGCGAGCTCCCGTTAAACAGGATATCGCCGCTGGGGTAGACCACGGGTGGTGATGGCAATAGGCGCAGCACGGAAAGGGCGGTAATGCTTTTACCCGAACCAGACTCACCGACCAGCGCTAGCGTTTCACCCTGTTCAATCTGCAACGAGACGCCGTTAACCACCTGATTCAATGTTCCTCCCTGACGGAAAGCGATGCTGAGATCTTGAATGGCAAGCAGAGGAGTCGTCATATCAGTGCGCCTTGCTGGGGTCGAAGGCGTCACGAACCGCTTCGCCGATAAAAATCAATAATGAGAGCAACACTGCCAGCACCAGAAAGGCGGTAATACCGAGCCAAGGGGCTTGCAGATTGTTTTTACCCTGTAATAACAGTTCGCCCAACGACGGTGAACCAATGGGCAGGCCGAAGCCGAGAAAATCGAGCGAGGTGAGGGTGGTGATCGAACCGCACAAAATAAATGGCAGGAAAGTCAGCGTGGCAACCATGGCATTGGGCAGCATATGGCGATACATAATGACCCGATCCGGCACGCCCATGGCTCTGGCGGCACGTATGTAATCGTAATTACGGGTGCGCAGGAACTCAGCGCGCACCACGCCCACCAGGCTCATCCAGCCAAATAGGATGGTGATTGCCAACAACCACCAGAAGTTGGGTTGCACGATGCTGGAAAGCAAAATGATCAGGAACAGCGTTGGCATCCCGGACCATACCTCAATAAAGCGTTGCCCCCACAGATCGAATCTGCCGCCGTAATACCCCTGAGTGGCGCCCACGCAAATACCGATCACGCTGGAAAACAGCGTCAGCGCCAGCCCGAATAACATCGAGATACGGAAGCCGTACAGCACTCGCGCCAACACGTCGCTACCATTGCCGTCGGTGCCAAGCAGGTTCTGCCTTGACGGCGGTGAAGGGAAGGGAACCTTGGTGGCAAAGTTAATGGTGTTATAGCTGAAGCGAATCGGGGCCCAGACGGCCCAACCATGCTGTTCGATCTGTTGCAATACGAACGGATCTTGAAAGTCTGTGGTGGTGTTCAGTTTGCCACCGAAGGTGGTTTCACTGTAATTGACCAGAAACGGCACGTACAGACGCCCTTCATAACGCACCAGCAAAGGCTTGTCGTTGGCGAGCAGATTAGCGGCCAGGCTGAGGGTGAATGCCACCAGAAATAGCCACAGTGACCAGTAACCCCGGCGATTACTGCGAAAGCGAGCCCAGCGGGCCTGATTGATGGGGCTTAAGCGGCTCATTGACGTGCCTCGAAATCAATGCGCGGATCGACCAGGGTGTAGGTGATATCGCTGACGATGTTGAGCAACAGGCCGATCAGGGTGAATATATACAGCGTACCGAACATGACCGGGTAGTCACGTTGTAGCGTAGCCTCATAGCCCAGTAGACCGAGGCCGTTGAGGGAGAACATGACTTCAATCAGTAACGAACCGGTGAAAAACATGCTGATAAAGGTGGCCGGGAAACCGGCGATCACCAGCAGCATGGCGTTACGGAACACGTGGCGATAGAGGATTTTTTTCTCGTCCAACCCTTTGGCGCGCGCGGTCACCACATATTGTTTGCGGATCTCATCGAGGAATGAGTTCTTGGTTAACATAGTCAGGGTGGCAAAACCGCCGATCACCGTTGCCAGCACGGGCAGAGTGATGTGCCACAGGTAGTCGATCGCTTTGCCGTACCAAGAGAGGGTATCAAAGTTGCTGGAGACCAAACCGCGCAGCGGGAACCAATCGAGGTAGCTGCCGCCAGCAAACAGCACAATCAGCAGGATGGCGAACAGGAAAGCCGGAATGGCGTAACCCACGATAATCAGCGTGCTGCTCCAGATGTCAAAGGCACTGCCGTTATGAATGGCTTTACGGATCCCGAGCGGTATTGAGACCAGATAGATAATCAACGTGCTCCATAACCCCAGGGTAATGGAAACAGGCAAACTTTGACCAATGAGCTGCATCACTGAAGCTCCACGGAACAAACTGTCGCCGAAATCGAGGCGCATATAGTTCCACAGCATGGCAAAGTAGCGCTCATGCAGCGGCTTATCGAAGCCGTAGCGTTTAGTGATTTCTGCGATGACTTCTGGGTCTAGCCCGCGCGACCCGCGATATTGGCCGTCCCCGATGTTGCCGGCACCTGCTTTGGCATGCCCAAGACCGTCCCCCCCGCCACCACCGGTAAAACCGCTGGTGTGGCCAAGCTCAATGGCGGCAATCGCCTGATCGACAGGCCCACCCGGAGCGATTTGCACAATAAAAAAGTTGATCGTGATAATGGCCCACAGAGTGGGGATCACCAGCAAGAGTCTGCGTATCAGGTAAGCGGCCACGACTGACTCCTTATTGCCGTTGTGCGGGCAGGCGTGCCGCTTTGTTGACGTCAAACCACCAGTTATCCAGCCCGATAGAATAGGTTGGGCGTATGGCAGGTGAGGAGAATTTGTCCCAATAAGCGTAGCGATCGTGATTGGAGTACCACATGGGCAGCATATACATATTCCAGGTCAGCACGCGATCCAGCGCTCGCCCAAGGGACAGTAGGGCTTTCTCATCCCCTTGGTGTTTCATGATTTGCCGTACCAGGCTATCGACTGCGGGATCGCTAACGCCGGGCGTGTTCCAACTGGAATCGATATAATCTGAATCCCAGCGGGTTTGCAGCGAAGAGTTTGGAAATGGCATCGCAGGATACACCGTTGGCATCATATCAAAATCACGTTTACGCAGGCGCCGTGTGAACTGGCTGGCATCAATTTCACGGATCTGCATATCAATACCCAGTCGTTTCAGGCTGTGTTGGAACGGCAGCACATACTGGAAGTTACTGCCGCTAAGCAGCATCAGTTCGAACGTAAACGGCTTACCGGTTTTACTGTTCACCAGTTGCTGATTTTTTACTTCCCACCCGGCCTGTTGCAGCAGTTCCGTGGCTTTCAGCAGATTTTCCCGATTGTTACCGCTGCCGTCGGAGGTCGGCGGCTGATAAATCGAGGTAAAGACCTCTTCTGGCACTTTACCTTTGAGCGGTGCCAGCCAGGCTAATTCAGCCGCATCCGGGTAGCCGCTGGCGGTATATATTGTGTTCTGGAAGTAGCTGTTGGCACGTTGATAGGCATCGTAATACAGCGCTTTGTTCATCCAATTGAAATCAAACGCCAGCGTAATGGCTTCCCGCACCTGGCGATCGGCAAAGATCGGGCGTTGAATATTAAAGGCCAGCCAGCGTGCATTCTGTGCCGCCTGATTGGTTTCATCCTGCTTGATAATGTAGTTACGTGTGAAGTTGCCACCTTGATACTGCGTGGCCCAGCTTTTTGGTGAGCCTTCCGGTCTGAAGTCATAAGCCCCGGCTTTAAAAGCCTCCAAAGCCACTTTATCGTCCAGATAGTAATCGTAACGCAGCGTATCGAAGTTGTAGCGCCCACGGTTGACTGGCAGATTGGCGGCCCAATAGTCGCGCACCCGCTCATAGGTAATGTACTGGCCCAAACGATAGTTGCCGACTTTATATGGGCCGCTGCCGAGCGGTGGAGTATTCAGGGGCTCATTAAACTTGTGATTTTTCCAGAAACTTTCTGGCAGGATAGGCAGGCTGAATAAGCCGAGGAGTTGGTCTTTATCGGGTGTGGGTAACTCTATGCGTACTGTCAGGCGTGAAATAGCTTTTACCGTGACGCCTTTATAAACTGTACGAAATTGTGGCACCCCTTCGGTCATAAACTTATTGAACGTGAAGGCTACATCAGCAGCGGTAATCGGGCTACCGTCGTGAAAACGGGCGCGTGGATTGATATCCAGCTCCATCCAGCGCATATCGGCTGGAAAGCGGGCTAATTCAGCAATCAGCGGATAATAGCTGGAAGGTTCATCGTCAGAGGTGGTAAACAGCGTATCGTAAAGTTCCCTGGTTCTTTCCCCAGGAACGCCGCGCGAGGCAAAACGGTTGAAGTTGTCATAGGTGCCGATGGCTGCCAGCCGTATTTCTCCCCCTTTTGGGGCTGCCGGGTTGACGTAATCAAAGTGGCTGAAGTCGGTGGCGTATTTCGGTTCACCGAGCGTGGCGAAAGCGTAGCTCTCATTGATTGTTTCAGCCTGCAAACCGAAACTGAGTGCTGAAAGCACCAGGGCAGCAAAAATGCGCACAGACATCTTTACGATAAGCTCCTGCAATCAAGTCAATTAAACTGGCCGCTAGCATAGCATTTCAGGCCGGTTTGCCGAGTAAAGAAGTTTAAATATCAGTGAGTAAATCAAGTTTGGCGATCAACTGCGGTGTTCGTCCGACAAAACTCCACCAGTTCCGTGCTGGAGAGCGGCTTACTGAAATAGTAGCCTTGCATAAGGTTAACGTCGCGCTCCCGCAGGAAATTAACTTGTTCGGCCGTTTCAACGCCTTCGGCGACGGTGAGCATGTTCAGTTTTTTAGCCAGAGTGATGATGGCATCAAGCACAGGAACTGTTGCGGTATCCTGACCGATGGTGTTAACAAACCCCCGGTCAATTTTGAGATAGTCCAAGGGGAAACGCTGTAGGTAGATCAACGCGCTGTGGCCGGTGCCAAAGTCATCTATTGCGATCTCAATGTGTTGGCGGTGCAACCAATCAAATTTAGCCTGTGCATTCTCTTCTTCCACCATGCCGCGTTCGGTGATTTCAAACACCAAAGTGAAATAATTATCCGGCAGTTTTGCCAAAAACTGAGATACGTCATCATGAAATGTGGGCGAACTGAGGTGAGACGGTGAAAGATTCAGGCCCAGTTTAGAACCACGCGGCAATGCCTGCATCAGTTGCGGGAGGTCGGCCACGATGAGGCTAAACAGATGGCGGGTAATCGGGACGATCATGCCTTCGTTTTCTGCGTAAGGGATAAACAGATCGGGGGAGATGCGCCCTTCCGTTGGATGCTGCCAGCGGAGTAGGGCTTCAACGCCAGCCAGTGAAGCATTATCGGTATGGAACACAGGCTGGTATTCAACAAAAAAATCGCCACGTTTGATACCGCGCATCATTGCCCGTTCGGGGCTGTGGCTCAGCATCAGTGCGAAATAGCACAGCACGCCGAACATCAATGAAAGCACCAGGCTACCGAGCAAGGTCAAGCGGATATCATTAGCCGTCAGATGTTGGCTATAAAAAATAATCGCTAAGGGATATCGCGGGATTTCCAAGACATGAGCATGGTTTTTGGGTAATTGAGTTTTTGGGATCAGGTTTTGGCTGAAGGTGGTTGCTGCCTTGCCGCCAACCACAATCGCTAAGCCAGGGGCATCATTATTTTGCGAGGTCATTAGCAGGTAGGGAGCCAGGCTGAGATCTAATGTCGCCAAAACACCGGTATTCGTCTCTTGAGTTTGGCCCGACTGGCGCAGCCACAGGGCAATAACCGGCTTATCGGGCACGAGGGGAGTGCCCTGTTGCAGTTGCATATCCAGAGGCTTCTGCCAGTCGATTTCCGGGTACAGATGATTCACCGCCAACCTCATATCGCCGGTCGCAGAAGAGCAGTAAGCAATACCATCTTTTACTAGCAGGAAAGTACGAACGCCGTTGGTAAAAGCCGCGCGGTAAGTGAGGTTCGAGAGATTGGCTGCGCAAGGTTTACTGGTCAGGGGCATGATCTCTTGCATCATGTTTTTTAAATGATCGAGGTAATTCAGCGTGAGTTTTTCTGTACGGGTTTTGAGTTGATTCTGGTATTGCAAACGTTGGTGACTAATCAGAAATAACGTGGCGGAGGTGACAACAATAAAAAATATCAGGGCAACAAGGCCACTTGCGATCAAGCCACGTCGTTTTTGTGAAACATGGCGTGCGAATGCCCCCTTTAAGCCCATAACTTGCCCCCTGAGTGCGATGTAACGTTCTTTAGCTGTGATGATAGTGACGGGTATATCTCATTGATGCTATTTGAATCATTATCCATCAGGCTTGATATGCCGCATTTCTGATTAAGCACAACCTAAATAACGCACCCTTCATTGTTTTTACCCTGTGACGATAATAGGCTAGTTTTCCCTTTGGCGTGCAGTTTCCTTTAGACAAGCTAACCTTTTGAGCAAAAAAAAACGCTGCCTGGGGCAGCGTCTTGTCTCATTCGTTTGATTTTCAGGACTGATTCAGATACTAGGTACTCAGCTCCTGCCAAGTACGCGGCGGGCTTCGCGATAACGCTTGTCCCAATAAGCTTCATTCATGCTGGAAATAGTGACACCGCTGCTGGTGGAGGCGTGAACGAATTTATCGTTGCCTAAGTAGATACCAACATGGCGACCTGTTGAACCCGCATGGAACAGCACTAAATCACCCGGGCGCAGTTTGGCACGCTGGATTTTTCTGCCCATATCTTCTTGCTCATAAGTCGAGCGCGGCAGATCCATACCGAACTGTTCGCGGAAAGTGCGCTGAACGAAGCCTGAACAATCAATGCCGCGCTTGGTGTCGCCGCCTAAACGGTAACGCACGCCTTTCCAGCTAGCGTATTGGTCCATAATCTTTGACTTGATGTCAACATTACGCACCATAGCTTCGAATTCATCCTGAGAGGCTTGCAGTAAAAGACTGTTTTTGTCATTAACTGCATGCATCTCAGTTTGTGAGTTATCTAACTTCGAAGTGTCGATTGAGCTACAGGCGGAAAGCATAGCTGCTGCCGCAATTGCAGGGAGCACCCGCAAAAAATATCTCATAAACGGTTGAGACTTGACCATTGTAATTGTTTTCCCTTGAAGTCCTTAACGACAAAAGTCGCTATCTGAAAAAATGCCAAACGAAACGAGACTAATCGGCGCAAGCTGACAGGACAATCAGTTACCGCTGAAAATGTGCATGAACGCACATATTTAGAATGTTTGGTACTGAATCCGTGTAAACCAAGCACAAACGCAGGTGAGGGTACCGGAATCAAGGGGGGATTGCGAGTTTTTTTACGGCCTTCTTTATATGAAATTATGATGAGAGTTACTGTTTTATAATAACGCTTCAAGCAGAGTGCTTAAGCTTTTGAAGAGGGTAAAAGTGTTTAATTACAATACGATGCTGGCTTTATCTCAAAGCGTGGCTGGTGAGCCTGCTAAGTCATAGCGGCTGTTTGAAAACTTCCTGTTACAAAATACGGGCAAGGTTGAATTTGTTAATCAATGATTGCTGGTTTGTAATAAATTCAAGTGGTTCTGTATTGGATGCGAGGTAAATAGGCAAAAATGCGGCTTTGGAAGCATTTTTAAGCCGCGTCGTTGAACTGAAATGTTGAGCTACAACCAGCCTGAATGTTTGAGTTTCCGGTACAGAAAAATGCAGCCAACGATGGTTAGACCCAGCGTAGCATGATAGGCCCAGGGGAACTTCAGTTCTGGCATGTCGGAAAAGTTCATCCCGTACAGGCTGAAGATCACCGTTGGGATGGCTAAAATCGCCCCCCAACCGGCCAGCCGTTTGACCACTTCGTTCTGTTTAACGGTGACCAGAGCCAGATTGACATGCATAGCGTTGGTCAGCATTTCACGCATGTCATCCAGGGAGTTAGCAACCTGCCGGGCGTGATCCTGTACGTCCCGCACATAGGCGCGCAACTCTTTGGGGATCACGTCATCATGCAGGTGAATCAGCTGATTGCAGATCTCATCCATCGGCAGTGCCGCATTGCGCAGGCCGAGCAAATGGCGACGCAGGCTGTAGACGTTTTCAATCGCAGTTTCGTCAAACTCTGACTTAAACATATTCGATTCGATGTCTTCAATCATTGCTTCAAATTTGCCGACGATAAGACGGTAATTATCAACGATGAAATCCAGCACGGAATAGAGGGCAAATCCCGGTCCATGGCACAGTAGTTTTGGGTTTTCTTCAGCTTTGGCGCGGATCGGTGCGTAGCTGGAAGAAGCACCGTGGCGCACCGTGATCAGGAAGTTTTTGCCCACGAAGCAATGCGTCTCACCGTATTCCACATCGTCATCAACCCATTGGACAGTTTTCACCACGATAAACAACGAGTCGCCATAGGTTTCAATTTTTGGCCGTTGATGAGCACAAAGCGCATCTTCAATTGCCAGATCGTGCAGGCCGAACTCTTGTTGAATCTTGCGCATGAAGGCATCTTCGGGTTGCCATAAACCGAGCCAGACAAAAGTGTCCGGCTCTTTAACCACTTCACTGATATCTTCAATAGTGATGTCACCCAGTCGTTTACCCGCTTTGTAGGCGACGCTGTTTACCACCATGGTTTGGGTTTCCATCGGGTTATTCCGTAAGCGACTTGGTGAAAAAGTAGCGTTCATGCTCCACCGGAGCGTTATGCAAGATCATCTGTAACTGATAGCCCTGCTTTTCATAGAAAGGCCGAGCCTGAAAACTGAAGGTGTCCACCCGTGCGAACTTGCATCCGTCAGCCATGGCCTGCTGTTCTGCTGCTTTAATCAGCTTACTGCCAACGCCCTCGCCGCGCAGGGTCTCGGATACCCAGAGGAGATCGATGCTTAACCAGTGGCCCACGGTGTTGCCTGTCAGGCCTGCCACTTTGTTGCCTTGAGCATCCAAGACAAAAACTCCGATGTTTTTGTTCAGGATGTCGCCGACAAACTGGCGATTATAGACCTTCAAATGATTGCGGATTTCTTCGGTGTCTTCTGGGCGCAAGGTATCTGTTACGGTGATGTTCATAGTTCCTCCTTGTTGACTACTCCACTTTAGCGGCGAATTTTTTAAATTCAACGGATTGAACGTTGAAGCAGGTTGTATCAGGTGAGGGGGATCATCACCGCAGTTTGGTAGGCCGGGCGGGCACAGAGTTGTTGATACCAACGTTCCAGATGCGGGCGTGGTTTGCGTTGGATCGGTAGCTCAAACCAAGGATAGATAAAGCAGCCAAGAGGGATATCACCGATGCCAAATGCCTCACCGGACAGATAAGGCTGTTGCGCCAGTGTGTGCTCGACGACATCGAAGTGCTGCTCCAGTTCGGCGATCGCCGCTGCAATAGCAGCATGATCGCGCTGCTCGGCGGGGGTGCGAACCATGCCCCAGAAAAGGGTGCGGAAAGGGGCAGCGATGGTGGACGTGAGCCAATCCATCCATTTCTCTGCGGCGGCGCGTGTTTGCAGGTCTTGTGGGTAGAAAGGCGCTTGGCCATATTTGGCCGCCAGATAGCGCACAATGGTATTGGATTCCCACAGCACGAAGTCATCATCTTGCAGTAATGGCACCAGCCCATTGGGGTTGAGTGAGCGGTAAGGTTGTTCATTCACTTGGCCGTAAGCACCACCTGCATTGATCTGGGTATAATGTAGCCCCAGCTCAGTGGCACACCAGAGCACTTTCTTTACGTTATTCGAGTTTGCACGGCCCCAAATGGTCAACATACATCGCCTCTTCATCTGTTTGAGAAATATGCCTTAATACCTACGCGATAAAGTGGTTTTTGTCACACTCAAAGGCAGTTTTTGCTAAGTGATGCGCAAATCAGTAGCGATGAGCTTAGGCAATCATTTTCTGAATCTCTTCCTGAGCCAGTCCGCGAATGGTGCAAGAAATGGCACAATTCTTAGCCAATTTACCGGCAAAAGCGTACAGTTATGTAAAAAATGCAGCGAAATCAGGCTAATCCCTGCAAGATTAATAGAAAACTAATAGACTTACTGCTGGGGCATTTCAGGTACAGCGCTGAGACGCATGAGTTTATGGTGGGTTGTGCTGTACCGAGCCACACTCGCTGGTTGGCCGAAAACGTAGACATGTTTAAAGGTTAACGCTATTTCAATAGGTTGAATGGACATTCTGGCGACGTCATGATGAAAAAAAACTTTTCCACCTCTGTTAAAACATTGACTCTCGGCGTGGGCGTCATGTTACTGGTTATCCCCGCCGCTCAGGCGGCAGAAGCGCCAGCCGTGCCGCAAATAGATGCTAAAGCTTATGTGCTGATGGATTACAACAGCGGCAAGATCCTGATAGAAGGCAACCCTGACACCCGACTGGATCCGGCTAGCCTGACTAAAATCATGTCCAGTTATGTGATTGGTCAAGCGATGAAGGCGGGCAAAATCAAACCGGATGACCTGGTCACCGTGGGTAAAGATGCCTGGGCTACTGGCAATCCGGCGCTGCGTGGTTCTTCGCTGATGTTTATCAAACCCGGCGATCAGGTGCCGGTGTCGGAACTGAACAAAGGTATTGTGATTCAGTCGGGCAATGATGCCAGCATTGCGCTAGCGAATTTTGTGGCGGGCAGCCAGGATTCGTTCGTCGGCTTGATGAATAACTACGCTAAATCTCTTGGTTTGCAGAATACGCACTTCCTGACGGTACACGGATTGGATGCTGAAGGGCAATACAGCACTGCACGCGATATGGCACTGTTGAGCCAGGCGCTGATTCGCGACGTGCCTGATGAATATGCGTTACATAAAGAGAAAGAATTCACCTTTAACAAAATCCGCCAGATCAACCGTAACCGTTTGTTATGGAGCACTAATCTGAATGTGGATGGTATCAAGACCGGTTACACCAGCGGTGCCGGGCATAACCTGGTGGCATCCGCCACCGATGGCCCAATGCGCCTGATTTCGGTGGTGCTGGGGGCTCCGAGCGATCGCGTTCGTTTCAGTGAGAGCGAGAAGCTGCTGACCTGGGGGTTCCGCTTTTATGAAACCGCCATCCCTATCAAAGCGGACAAAGCCTTTGTCACCCAGAAAGTCTGGTTTGGTGACGTAGGGGAGGTGTCGCTGGGGGTTGTCAAAGATGCTGCGGTAACTATCCCGAAAGGGCAGATGAAGAATCTGAAAGCCAGCTATAAACTCAGCCAGCCAACGCTGGAGGCTCCTTTGACTAAAAATCAGGTGGTCGGGACGGTCGATTTCCTGCTGGACGGCAAAGTCATCGAGCAACACCCGCTGGTAGTGATGCAGGAAGTGAAAGAGGGGAACATTTTAAGCCGCATGTGGGACTTTGTGATGATGAAGCTGAGCCAATGGTTTGGCGGTATTTTCGGTTGAGAGTAAACCAGGCCACCTGGGTGTAATGCAGGTCAGCTTTAGCTGGCATGCATTACGACCTGGCTCTCCCTATGATTAATTTATCGCCACTCGACGCGTTGTTTCCAGCGCCTGCGGTGGTGACAAGACTCTCTCCAGCACACCGGCTTCCAGCTCCGCTAACCTTGCCGAACCTTTACGGCGTGGTCGTGGCAAATCGATGGTTAAATCCAGCCCGATCCGCCCTTCCTCAATCAGTAAAACGCGATCCGCCAGTGTAACCGCTTCGCTGACATCATGCGTCACCAGCAACACGGTGAACCCCAGTTGTTGCCACAAACGCTCAATCAGCCCCTGCATTTCGATGCGGGTTAATGCATCCAGCGCGCCAAGAGGTTCGTCCAATAACAACAGGCGAGGCTGGTGAATCAACGCACGAGCCAGAGCAACCCGCTGTTTTTGCCCGCCAGATAAGGCTGCAGGCCAGTCATCTGCGCGCTCGGCCAGCCCGACGGTGGCTAAGGCTTGCAGTGCGTCATCGCGCCAATCACCACGCAGGCCAAGCCCGACGTTATCGATAACCTTTTTCCAGGGTAACAAACGAGCGTCCTGGAACATCAAACGCGTATCTTCCTTGGCACTACTGAGCGGGGCATTGCCAGCCAGCAGTGTGCCTCCGCTGGTGGTTTCCAACCCGGCCAACAGGCGTAATAAGGTGCTCTTGCCGCAGCCGCTACGGCCAACCACGGCAACAAACTGGCCAGCAGTGATCCGTAGTTGCAAATCTTCCAGCACGGTGCGGCCAGCGTAGCGTTTAGTAATGGACTCCAGGGTAAGCGGAATGCCTTGCGGAATACGAGTGGGGGCGTTCATCGCGTTTCTCCAGATTTCAGTTGATAGGCCGGGTGCCAGCGCAGCCAGATGCGCTCAAGCCCTTGTGCGCTGGCATCGGCCAGTTTACCCAGCAGTGCATATAAAATAATTGCCACGACTACCACATCGGTTTGCAGAAACTCACGCGCGTTCATAGCCAAGTAACCGATGCCGGAGTTGGCTGAAATGGTTTCGGCAACGATCAGTGTGAGCCACATAAAGCCAAGCGCGAAGCGTACCCCAACCATAATTGAAGGCAACGCGCCAGGCAGCACGACTTGGCTGAACAAGCGGAAACCACTCAGGCCATAACTGCGGGCCATCTCTAACAGGCCGCGATCGAAATTCTTGATACCGTGGTAGGTATTTAAATAGATCGGGAATAACGTGCCGAGGGCGACCAAAAAGATTTTGGCCGACTCGTCGATGCCGAACCACAGGATCACCAGCGGGATCAGCGCCAGATGGGGGATGTTGCGGATCATCTGGACCGAACTGTCGAGCAGGCGTTCGCCCCAGCGTGATAACCCGGTGATAAAACCCAATACCAGCCCAAGACTGCCGCCAATACTGAACCCAATCAACGCGCGCCAACTGCTGATGGTCAGGTGCTGCCAGAGCTCACCGCTTTTAGTCAGCGCCCAAAAAGCGGTGAAAACCGCACTGGGCGCTGGCAGGATGCGGTTTGACAGCCAACCGGCCTCCACGGCTGCCTGCCAGACCACGACCAGCACTACCGGTAAAACCCAAGGAGCCAGCCGTTGCAGGAAGGGGTGTGTCCCGATCGCCATCATGATTCTCCTTAGCTTTGAGCCACTTTTTGTGGCGAATAAATATTGGCGGCCGTTTCTCCCTGCGGTTTAATGGCTCGCAACTGCGCTGGAGGTTCGTTTTGCACCAGGTCCAGATGTGGGAACAACAGTTCACCGACGCGATAAGCTTCCTCGAGGTGCGGATAACCGGAGAGCACAAAGGTATCGATGCCCAGATCGGCATATTCCTGTATACGTTCAGCCACCGTTGGGCCATCGCCTACCAGCGCGGTCCCTGCGCCACCGCGCACTAATCCGACCCCTGCCCACAGGTTTGGGCTGATTTCCAGATGGTCTTTTCTACCGCCGTGCAGCGCGGCCATGCGCTGTTGCCCCACCGAGTCGAAGCGTGCAAAAGCCTTTTGTGCATCGGCGATGGTTTGGTCATCCAGATTAGAGATCAAACGCTCGGCAGCACGCCAGGCTTCTGCGGTGGTTTCACGCACGATCACGTGCAAACGAATGCCAAAGCGCACTTTGCGCCCTTTAGCTGCCGCTTTGGCACGCACTTCCTCGATTTTTTCTTTCACCTGCGCTGGGGGTTCACCCCAGGTCAGGTACAGTTCGACCTGCTCGGCAGCCAGATCCAGTGCGGCTGCAGAAGAACCACCGAAGTAAAGCGGTGGACGAGGTTGTTGTACCGGCGGAAATAGCAACTTGGCTCCTTTCACCTGGATATGTTTACCTGCGAAATCAACCGATTCACCTTCCAGCACCTTGCGCCACACGTAGGTAAATTCGGCAGAGGCTTCGTAACGTTCTGCGTGATTGAGGTGTAACCCTTCTGCGGCCAGTTCTTCCGGGTCGCCACCGGTCACCAGATTAAACAGCGTGCGGCCATTGGAAAGCCGGTCGAGCGTGGCTGCCTGCCGGGCTGCCAACGTCGGTGAAATGATACCTGGGCGCAGCGCCACCAGGAATTTCAGGCGCTGCGTGACCGGAATCAGCGAAGCGGCCACCAGCCAGGAATCCTCACAGGAGCGACCGGTGGGGATCAACACCCCGCCAAACCCAAGCCGATCGGCTGCTTGCGCAATTTGCTGGAGGTAACTGTGATCGACCGTGCGTGCGCCTTCAGCACTGCCCAGATAGTGCCCATCTCCATGGGTAGGTAAAAACCAGAATACGTTAATACTCATAATCATGTGCTCCTGCTTATTGTGAGTTTGGATGCCAAACGCGTTGAGTAATATCCACCTTGATCGGCACCAGCCGATTGGCGAAGAACAGATCGGCGGTTTGCTGCTGGGCGGTGATAGTTTTTGCATCCAGCGCTTTGATCGTGGTGACTGGCCGATGATCCAGATAGGAGGCGATCACCGGTTCCGGTAACCCGATGGTATTTGCCAGCAAAGTGATGCTTTGTGCCCGAGCGCTGCGGGTTAACGTATCGGCCTGCGTCAAGGTATCCAGCACCTGCTGAATGAAGGGGCCATAGGTTTCGGCGTAGGGGCGGGCAGCCAGATAGAACGAGCCGGTTTGATTTAGCTGGCTGCCATCGGTTAACACGCGAACGCCACCTTGCAGCAAGGCTGCGGAATAGTAGGGATCCCAGATCGCCCAGGCATCGACGTTACCTTGCTGGAAAGCCGCGCGCGCATCGGCAGGCGTCAGGTAGACCGGCTGGATATCGCTAAACTGCAGGCCCGCCTTTTGCAAGGCACGTAGCAGCAGGTTGTGCGAGCTGGATCCTTTTTGAAAGGCGACTTTGCGCCCTTTTAATTCGGCGACGCTGCTTATTGGGCTGTTTTCTGCAACCAGGATCACTTCTGCTTTAGGTTTTGGCGGTTCTACACCGACATACAGCAGATCGGCCCCGGCGGCCTGGGCAAAAATCGGTGGAATATCGCCAGTGCTGCCCAGATCGATACTGCCCACATTCAGCGCTTCAAGCATCTGCGGGCCTGCCGGGAATTCGATCCAACTGATGTTGGTGCCGGGGAAGCGTTGCTCCAGCAATTGGTGAGCTTTTGCCAACACCAGGCTGACGGAACCTTTCTGATAGCCAATACGGAATTGGGCTGGGGCATTTTCTTGTGCAATGGCGAGGCTGGCGGGCACCAGGGTAAACACGGCAGATAGCACAGCCGTATTAAACCAGCGGCGGAGAATTGAGAATCGCTTCATCATTATTATTTCCTTTTATCTTCAGGCGCTTTGCTGGGTTAATAGCGGGGAAGGGATACGCAATGTCGGGTGGTGACGCCCCAGCGCCAAGTAGAAGCTTTCCAGCGCCTCTTCCAAGCGAGAAGCAACCCTGTCAGATAGGGTGAACTGTTCGCCGTCACGCTGGATCTGGCTGTCATCGGCAAAAACACCGTGCAACACTTCTTGGGCTTTCAACGCCGCCAGCACCGGCTTTAAGGCATAATCCACCGCCAGCATGTGGCCGATGGAACCGCCGGTTGCCAGCGGCAACACCACTTTGTGCTCCAAGGCGCGTTCTGGCAGCAGATCGAGCAACGTTTTCAGTGCGCCAGAAAACGAGGCTTTATAGACTGGTGTCGCGATCAGCAGGCCGTCTGCTCGTGCTAGCTGGGCCGCAAAGAGTTTGATGTCAGGGCTGTCGAAGTTGGCGTACAGCAAATCCTGCGCATTAAAGTCGTGCAAGGTATAAGCGATCACTTCCGCACCCTGTTGCTGCAGCCAGTGTTGGCTTTGATTGAGAAGTGCTGCTGAACGCGATGGAATTCGTGGGCTGCCAGCCAGGGTTATAATGCGCATTGTCGCTCCTTATAGCCAAAAGTTATCAATGTTAGAATTATGTTCACTTAGTGTTTTAAAGCTAACAGTAAAGGGGGGGAGTTTTTAAATCTCAATTTTTGATTTTGATATGCGTAAATGTGAAAAAGCGCGAGAACTCAGGAACGGTTGTGCTAAAAACTCTTTTTTTGCCTTTAATCAATTCCAATTAATGGCCGGATACCGGAGAATATGCCCCCGGCTTGCAATTAACCGGGAAATCAGGAGAGTACATGTACTACCCCCTCATCAGGAAAGCGTTGTTTCAGCTC
Source organism: Serratia sp. Ag1 (assembly GCF_000743355.1). Lineage (GTDB taxonomy): Bacteria > Pseudomonadota > Gammaproteobacteria > Enterobacterales > Enterobacteriaceae > Chania. Next base: position 62,778 of record NZ_JQEI01000009.1, on the reverse strand, counting down.
GATCCCGAGCGCGCGCATGAATTGACTTTCAGTCAGCTCCGCCGGATCACCGGCACTCCGTTAGAGTTTCTTATCCGCCAGTCTGTGCCGACTAAACCGGTAAACTGTATGGGGCTCTCCTTTAAAAATCCGCTCGGTTTGGCTGCCGGTCTGGATAAAGACGGTGAGTGCATCGACGCCTTTGGGGCGATGGGTTTTGGTTTTGTTGAGGTGGGTACCGTTACGCCACGTCCACAAGCTGGTAATGATAAACCACGCTTATTCCGCATTGTCGAAGCTGAAGGGCTGATTAACCGCATGGGGTTTAATAACCATGGCGTGGACAATCTGGTTGAAAACGTTAAGAAATCCCATTTTGGTGGCATTTTAGGGATTAATATTGGCAAGAATAAAGATACGCCAGTAGAACAAGGCAAAGACGATTATCTGATCTGTATGGATAAGGTTTATCCGTATGCGGGTTATATCGCGATTAATATTTCCTCACCGAATACGCCAGGGTTACGATCTCTGCAGTATGGTGAAGCACTGGACGATCTTTTAACGGCAATTAAGAATAAGCAGGCCGAGTTGCACGCAAGGCATCACAAATATGTGCCAGTGGCTGTAAAGATCGCTCCGGATCTTTCTGAGGAAGAATTGATCCAGGTTGCCGACAGTTTGGTGCGACATAATATTGATGGAGTGATCGCCACCAATACGACTCTTGATCGTAAACTGATCCAGGGATTAAATTATTGCGAGCAAACCGGGGGGCTCAGTGGCCGCCCGGTGCAACTACGCAGTACTGAAGTGATCCGCCGTTTATCGCAGGAGCTACAGGGGCGTTTGCCAATTATTGGTGTCGGGGGAATTGATTCCCTGACTGCGGCTCGAGAAAAAATGGAGGCAGGGGCAACGCTGGTGCAAATTTATTCCGGTTTTATCTACCATGGCCCGCGTTTGATTAAAGATATCGTTACCCATATCTGATATTTTCTCTTCATTTTTAGCCGGGGGTTTATTTCTGCTCCCGGCTCGTCTATATTTTGTTCGGCAGTCTAAATATCGTTCGTAGAATTAGCGGCTGTTGGAGTGATAAACCATCTTTTAGGGTACAGCGTTGTTAAGTAGCATGTGGCAAGAGGAATAAGCAATAATGAAGATAAAACCTGACGACAATTGGCGTTGGTATTTCGATGCTGAACACGATCGAGTGATGCTCGATCTGGCTAATGGTACTCTCTTCCGTTCACGCTTCCCGGCAAAAATGCTGACTCCAGATGCCTTCAGTGAATGTGCTTTTTGTGTTGATGATGCCGCATTATATTTTGATTACGAAGAACCCTGTAAACAACTGCAGCTCAGCCATGAACAACGTGCCGAACTGGTATTGAATGCGTTGGTCGCTTTCCGCTTCCTGAAACCGTTGATGCCGAAGAGCTGGCATTTCGCTCAGCAGCATTATCCGCTACAGCCGAAGAACGGCACGCTGGCGGCGGTGAAAGTGATGGATAGCGGCGAGGATGCTCACCTGCTGGTGGTAGAGGCCGGTGATAACGCCAGCCTGTGCCTGCTGGCACAAAACCAGTTGGCGTTAGCTGGCCGTACTATGGTGTTGGGTGATGCCATCAAGGTGATGCACGATCGCCTGAAACCTTGCATCTGGAATGATCTATCCGCTCCAGCTTACGATAGAGCGGTTTAGCATTAAGCCAGTTTTACATCGCTTTTGGGAATACAACTGCAGCACAAAACCGTGCCATCGTGGCCGATAGCGCTCTGCTTCAGTGGTGCGACTTCCCCATCAAGCAACTGGATCCGGCAACTGCCGCAAATGCCCGCCCGGCAAGAGTAGGGAATACGGATCCCTTGCTGTTCTAGCTGTTCCAGTAATATCTGCTGATTGTTACCCGTGAACACTTTGCCTGCATATTCGATAGCCACGCTGTGCGTGCTGTCTTGCGGTGCCTGCAGGCTTGCCACAACGCTCCCGGCGCCATAAGGCCGTGGTGGCTTGTTGGACAGCACTTCAACCGCATCCCCCACGCGAATAATGCCGCTATTCCGGGCAATCATATTCTGGCCAAAATCGATATCGCCGTTCTCGGCAGTACGGAAGGTTTGCAGCGTGCTCAGTGGTTCCCCGCTCGGGTGTTTGCGGCCACGATCGGTGCTGACGGTGGTGAGAACACAGCGGCTGCAGGGTTTCACCAGATCGAACATGACTTCACCGACGCGAATCACCTGCCAACTGTCTTCCGCCCAGGCGCTGGCTCCGGTGACCACCAGGTTCGGGCGGAACTGCTCCAGCTTGATGCTGCCGGGGCAGCGCTGTTGCAGATCCAGAAATGAGGCTTCGTTGACCAGCAGATACGGATAACCATCGGCGAACGATAAAGGAATTTCCGGGTGTTTTTTCACCCGGCGGGTTAACTGTGGCCCAACCCAGCGTAGCTGTACGTCGCGCTGAAAATAGCCGCTGAGCCAACTGTTGATCGCCTGTGGCGCAATCAGCGCGGTAAAATGGTTGCCCCACACTTCGGTCGGGTGTTCATCGGTGGCAAAATCCTGGAAGCGAATGGTGGCACTTTCGCCATCCGGCGCAGTCAGAAACAGCCCATCAGCTAACAATGCCGGGGTAAACAACACCATTTGTGGATATTGGCGAGCTGTAATAAAGGTGCCATCCGGTTCGGTGATCATAAAACTGCGATCAAAGGCCAGACCCTGGCTTGCCACCTGTGCATGAGAAAGCTGTAAACCGCGTAGTGATTTGACTGGATGAACGTAAAGTCGCGCAAGCGTGATCACCGCTGCCTCCATACGAGGATTAAATAGAAGGGAGCAACTTTATGACAAGCGGCTTGGATTAGCTATAATGCGCAACAATTTTCTTTTTGGTGATAAGCACGATATGAACTCTCTGTTTGCCAGCACGGCGCGTGGACTGGAAGAACTGTTAAAAAGCGAACTGGAACTGCTGGGTGCTCACGCCTGTAAAGTGGTACAAGGTGGGGTACATTTTCAGGGTGACGATCGTCTGCTGTACCAAAGCCTGCTGTGGAGCCGCCTGGCTTCACGCATTTTGTTGCCGCTGAACGAGTTCCGCGTGCACAGCGATCTGGATCTGTATCTTGGCGTTCAGGCAATTGACTGGCCGAACATTTTCGGCGTGGATAAAACTTTTGCCGTCCACTTCAGCGGCGTCAACGAAGAGATCCGTAACAGCCAGTATGGCGCGTTAAAAGTCAAAGACGCGATTGTTGATAGCTTCACCCGCAAGATTGACCAGCGGCCAACCGTGGCTAAACAGCAGCCGGATATCCGCGTTAACGTGTTTTTGCAACGTGATATGGCCAGCGTAGCGCTCGATCTGAGTGGTGAAGGCCTGCACCAGCGTGGTTATCGCGATCTTACCGGCTCGGCCCCGCTGAAAGAAAGCCTGGCTGCCGCTATTGTCCAGCGTTCTGGCTGGCAATTGGGCACGCCGCTGCTCGATCCGATGTGTGGTTCCGGCACACTGTTGATTGAAGCGGCGATGATCGCGTCCGATCGCGCGCCGGGCCTGCATCGCCAGCATTGGGGGTTCACCGCCTGGAACGGCCATAACGCCGAGCTGTGGCGTGAAGTGATCGCCGAAGCGCAGGTGCGTGCGCGGCGTGGTTTGCAAGAAACCACCTCCCGTTTCTTCGGCTCAGATATTGATCGCCGGGTGATCGAGATGGCGCGCGGCAACGCCCGCCGTGCCGGTGTCGCGGAACTGATCACGTTTAATGTCAATGATGTCAGCAAGCTGACCAACCCATTGCCGGAAGGCCCGGTGGGCACCGTGATCAGCAATCCACCTTATGGCGAACGCCTTGAGAGTGAACCGGCGCTGATCGCCTTGCACAATATGCTGGGCCGTATCATGAAGAGCGCGTTTGGTGGCTGGCAGCTTTCGTTATTCAGTGCTTCGCCGGAACTGCTGAGCTGCCTGCAATTGCGTGCCGAACGCCAGTTCAAGGCAAAGAACGGCCCGTTGGATTGCGTGCAGAAAAACTATCAGTTGGCAGAGAACCCCCAGGGTTCTGCTGGCGTACAGGTGGCGGAAGATTTCGCTAACCGTCTGCGTAAAAATTTGAAGAAGCTGGAGAAATGGGCGAAGCAGCAGGGGATCGAATGCTATCGCCTGTACGATGCTGATTTACCGGAATATAACGTGGCGGTGGATCGCTACGGCAGCAAAGTGGTGGTGCAAGAATATGCCCCACCAAAAACCATTGACGCACAGAAAGCGCGTCAGCGCCTGTTTGACGTGATTAATGCAACGCTGTCGGTGCTGAATTTGCCTTCCAATCAGCTGGTACTGAAAACTCGCGAACGGCAAAAAGGCAAAAATCAGTATGAAAAACTGGCGCAGAAGGGCGAGTTTTTGCTGGTGGAAGAGTTTAACGCCAAGCTGTGGGTGAACCTGACGGATTATCTGGATACGGGCCTGTTTCTCGATCACCGCATTGCGCGCCGGATGCTGGGCGAAATGAGCCAAGGCAAAGATTTCCTTAACTTGTTCGCCTATACCGGCACCGCCAGCGTGCATGCCGGGCTGGGTGGGGCGCGCAGCACCACGACGGTGGATATGTCGCGCACTTACCTGGAGTGGGCAGAGAAAAACCTGCGGGTTAACGGTCTGACCGGCAAACAGCACCGCTTGATTCAGGCAGACTGCCTGTCGTGGCTACAGAATGCCGATGAACAGTTCGATGTGATCTTTATCGATCCACCGACCTTCTCCAACTCCAAACGGATGGAGAACACTTTTGATGTTCAGCGCGATCACCTTGACCTGATGAAGGATTTGAAACGGTTACTGCGTCGTAACGGGACCATCATGTTCTCTAACAACAAACGCGGTTTCCAGATGGATCTGGCTGGCCTGAAGGCACTGGGTCTGGAAGCGAAAGAAATTACCGCCCAGACGTTGTCACAGGACTTTGCCCGTAACCGTCAGATTCACAACTGCTGGCTGCTGAACCATGCTGGCGAAGGAAAATAATTACTATGTCGTTAATTAGCATGTCTGGTGCCTGGCTGTCTTTCAGCGACGCACCTTTATTAGACAACACCGAAATTCATATTGAAGACAACGAACGCGTGTGCCTGGTTGGGCGCAACGGCGCTGGCAAATCCACGTTGCTGAAGATCCTCGGCAAAGAGATCCCGTTGGATGATGGCCGGATTATCTATGAGCAGGATTTGATCGTCGCCCGTTTGCAGCAGGATCCCCCGCGCAACATCGGTGGGACGGTGTTTGATTTTGTTGCCGAAGGCGTGGCCGAGCAGGCAGAACACCTGAAGGCATATCACGCGATTTCGCATCAGGTTGAATTGGATCCCAGCGAGAAGAATCTGGCGCGTATGGCGCAGATTATGGAGATCCTCGATCATCAGGGCTTGTGGCAACTCGACAGCCGTATCAGCGAAGTGTTGCTGCAGCTTGGTCTGAATGGCGATGCGGAACTGTCTTCGCTTTCTGGCGGCTGGCTGCGTAAAGCGGCGCTCGGCCGCGCGCTGGTCAGTTCACCGCGTGTGTTGTTACTCGATGAACCGACCAACCACCTGGATATCACCACCATCGACTGGCTGGAAGGCTTCCTGAAAGAGTTCCAGGGCAGCATCGTGTTTATTTCGCACGACCGTTCATTTATCCGCAATATGGCAACGCGTATTGTCGATCTCGATCGCGGCAAACTGGTGTCCTGGCCGGGTAATTACGATCTGTATCTGGAAAGCAAAGAAGAAGCGCTGCGGGTAGAAGAGCTGCAGAACGCCGAATTTGACCGCAAACTGGCGCAGGAAGAAGTGTGGATCCGCCAAGGCATCAAGGCTCGGCGTACCCGTAACGAAGGCCGCGTGCGGGCGCTGAAAGCGCTGCGTAACGAGCGTTCGCAACGGCGTGAGGTCATGGGTACCGCTAAAATGCAGGTCGAAGAAGCGGTACGCTCTGGCAAAATCGTGTTTGAGATGGAAGACGTTAATTATCAGATTGGTGACAAAGTGCTGGTGCGCAACTTCAGCGCGCAGGTGCAGCGTGGCGATAAAATCGCTTTGGTGGGCCCAAATGGTTGTGGTAAAACCACGCTACTGAAATTGATGCTCGGTCAACTGAAAGCCGATAGTGGCCGTGTGCATTGCGGCACCAAGCTGGAAGTGGCTTATTTTGACCAGCACCGTGCCGAGCTGGATCCAGAACGCACGGTGATGGACAACCTGGCAGAAGGTAAGCAGGAAGTGATGGTGAATGGCCGTTCACGCCACGTGCTCGGTTATCTGCAGGACTTCCTGTTCCATCCCAAGCGTGCGATGACGCCAGTGAAAGCGTTGTCAGGCGGTGAGCGTAATCGTCTGTTGCTGGCTAAGTTATTCCTCAAACCCAGCAATCTACTGATCCTCGATGAACCGACCAACGATCTGGATGTAGAAACGCTGGAACTGCTGGAAGAGCTGATCGACAGCTACCAGGGTACGGTGCTGCTGGTGAGCCACGATCGTCAGTTTGTAGATAACTCGGTGACCGAATGCTGGATTTTTGAAGGCAACGGCGTGATCGACACCTATGTGGGTGGCTATTATGACGCTCACCACCAACGGGCTACGGCGCAGCCAATCCGTCAGGTAACGGCCCCCCAGGCCAAGCCGGTTGTGGAAAAAAAGGTTGAGCCACCCAAGAAGCAGAGCACCAAGCTGAGTTATAACCTGGCGCGTGAACTGGAACAGTTGCCGCAACGTCTCGAACAGCTGGAAGCGGATATTGAAGCGTTGCAGGCACAGGTGAGTGATGGCGGATTTTTCTCCCGCCCACACAGCGAAACGCAGCAGGTGCTGATCGAACTTGCTACGGCAGAACAGGCCTTGGAAGAGGCGTTTGCCCGTTGGGAAGAACTGGAAGCGATGAAGAACGGCTGATCGGTTTACCCATGCGATTTCAATGTGCAGGCAGCCAAGGCTCCTGCCGTTGAACGCTGGCAGGTATAAATGCTGGCCTATAGGCTGCTGCTGCGCCAGCATTGCAGTTCCGGTGAACGACGTTGTTAAGGATGAATATGGTGTGTTCCCACGAAAATCATAAGCAGCATAGTCATGCAACCCATGATGAGCGGCAGCAGGATGACCTGATGCTGTGCCCGCAATGTGACATGCTGGTGGCGTTACCGCCGTTGGCATATGGCTCCAAGGCGGTTTGCCCTCGTTGTAAAACCACGCTCAGTTCCCGTTGGGCTGAGCCACGTAAGCAACCCATCGGTTATGCCATCAGTGCATTATTTATGCTGGTGTTGGCGAATATCTTCCCGTTTGTCAATATGCGGGTTGCGGGTATTGCCAACGAAATCAAACTGTTCCAGATCCCACAGGTGATGGTGGCAGAAAATTACGCCAGTATGGCCACGCTATTTCTGGTGCTGGTTCAGTTTATCCCAGCCTTTTGTATGCTGGCGATAATTCTGTTGTGTGCCAGAGCCCGCATCCCGCAAGGGATGAAAGTCTGGATGGCCAAGGTACTGTTTCAGTTAAAAACCTGGTGCATGGTGGAGATTTTTCTCGCCGGAGTGCTGGTCAGCTTCGTTAAACTGATGGCTTATGGCGATATTGGTATTGGTACCAGCTTTATTCCTTATTGCCTGTTCTGTCTGTTACAGGTGCGGGCATTCCAGTGCGTGGATCGCCGCTGGCTGTGGCAGGATATCGAACCGGCTCCACAGCTTGAGCATCCGGCACAGGTTGGCCGTACCGGTTTGCGGCAAGGGTTGCGCTCCTGTCAGTGCTGTACCGCAATCCTGCCAGCCGATCAGGTGCGCTGCCCGCGTTGCCACACCCATGGGCATGCGCGCCGTCGCCATAGCCTGCAGTGGACGATGTCGCTGTTGGTGACGTCGGTGATACTGTATATCCCCTCAATGGCGATGCCGATTATGGTCACCGAGGCGTTAGGCAACAAAATGCCTTCAACCGTCATGGCTGGCGTTATTCTGCTGTGGGGGGAGGGATCCTATCCTGTGGCACTGGTCATTTTCATCGCCAGTGTCATGGTGCCTTCACTTAAAATGCTGGCGATCGGCTGGCTCTGCCTGGATGCCAATGGCAAAGGTAAAGACCGGGCTGACAGTGAACGTATGCATTTTATTTATGAAATTGTGGAGTTTGTTGGCCGCTGGTCAATGATTGATGTGTTTGTGATCGCCGTATTGTCGGCGTTGGTGCGTATGGGACAATTGATGAGTATTTATCCTGCCACGGGAGCGTTGCTATTCGCTGGGGTGGTTATCCTCACTATGTTTGCAGCCATGGCGTTTGATCCACGTCTGACCTGGGATCGCGTAAATGAAACAATGAACAAGGAGCCGCAAGGTGAAGGAAAATAATCATAGCGTCGCGGACGTTGAAAAGATCAAGCGTTGGTCACCGGTATGGATCATTCCTATCGTTACCGCGTTGATCGGCGCATGGATCCTGTTTTACCACTTCAGCCACCAGGGGCCTGAGGTGATGTTGACCACCACCAGCGCTGAAGGGCTGGAAGCGGGTAAAACCAAAATCAAGAGCCGTAGCGTTGACGTGGGTGTCGTAGAAGCCGTGACGTTAAGCGAAGATCTCAGCAAAGTGCTGGTTCAGGCGCGTTTGAATTCCGGTATGGAAACGCTGCTGCGTGAAGACTCGGCCTTCTGGGTAGTGAAACCGCAGATTGGCCGTGAAGGGATTTCTGGGTTAGGAACGTTGCTGTCCGGTGCTTATATCGAACTGCAACCTGGGCTGAAAGGCAAAGAAGGCCGAGACGAATTCCAACTGCTGGATGCTCCTCCGCTGGCACCACCTGATGCCAAAGGGTTGCGCGTGCTACTGGACAGTGAAAAATCCGGTCAGTTAAATGCTGGCGATCCGGTGTTGTTCCGTGGTTATCGTGTCGGCTCGGTAGAAACCAGCTATTTTGATGCCAAAGAACGTGTGATGCGTTATCAGCTGTTTATCTCAGCTCCCTATGATCAACTGGTGACCAGTAATGTCCGCTTCTGGAAAGACAGCGGTGTGGCATTCGATATGTCTGCGCAAGGGATGCGCGTGGAGATGGGATCACTGACGACACTGTTCAGCGGTGGGGTCAGCTTTGACGTACCTGAAGGTTGGGATCGTGGCGAAGTGATCAAAGAAAAGTCGGAATTCCAACTGTTCGATAGCGAACGTAATATCCAGGATTCGCTGTATACCAAGCATACCGATTATCTGATGTTCTTCTCCGATTCGATTCGTGGCCTGCAGGCTGGAGCTCCGGTGGAATTCCGTGGGATCCGTCTGGGTACGGTGGCACAGGTGCCGTTCTATAAAGAGGGAATGGAGCAACGTCTGGATAGCGATTACCGTATTCCGGTGCTGATCCGCATTGAGCCCGATCGTTTCCAACAGCTGTTGGGTAAGGACTTTAACATCCAGCAACATCTGAATGATGCCGAAGGTCGCGGTATGCGTGCTGCGCTCAAATCTGGCAACCTGTTGACCGGTGCCCTGTATATCGATCTGGATTTCTACCCGCAGGAAAAACCGTGGAAAGGCCCGCGTGAGATGCTCGGTTATCCGTTGTTGCCAACCACCAGTGCTGGCTTGGCGCAGATCCAGCAAAAGCTGATGCAGACCCTGGATAAGATCAATGCGATGCCGTTGAATCCAATGATCAATGAGGCAACTAAAACGTTGACCGAAAGCCGGAAAACCATGCAGGAAACGCAAAAAACCATGCAGTCGCTGAATGAAATCATCTCGAGCAAAGAGATGAAAGCACTGCCTGCGGACATGCAAAAAACCTTGCAGGAACTCAATCGCAGCATGAAAGGGGTGCAACCTGGTTCTCCAGCCTACAACAAGATGGTAGGGGATATGCAGCGCCTCGATCAGGTGCTGCGTGAACTGCAACCGGTACTGCGTACCCTGAATGAAAAGAGTAATGCCCTGGTGTTTGAAGCCGCGGGTAGTAACGATCCTCAGCCGAAGAAGGCCAAAAAATGATGAAATGGATTCCGGTAGCTCTGGCGCTGTTGCTCAGCGCCTGTAGCAGCACACCAAGCAAGACGTATTACCAGTTGCCTGCCTTGGGAGAAGCTGCTCAGATCAGTGAAACTTCGGCAGCACGCCAACTCTGGGTGGAGCATGTCGACGTGGCGGATTTTCTGGCACAAAGCGGCGTGGTATACCAAACCAATGACGTGCAGTACGTGATAGCACAGAACAACCTGTGGGCCAGCCCGCTGGATCAGCAGTTGCAACAAACTCTGGTGACCAATCTCAGCAGTGCCCTGCCAGGTTGGGTGGTGTCATCACAGCCCATGAGCAGCGAGCAGGATGTGCTGAATGTGACGATCAGTGGCTTTCATGGCCGTCATGATGGTAAAGCAATTATCCGTGGTGAATGGGTGTTGAATCATCAGGGGCAACTGATTAAAAGGCCATTCAGCCTGGAACTGAAGCAAGGGGAAGATGGCTATGATGCGCTGATTCGCACTCTGGCACAGGGGTGGTTACAGGAAGCTCAAGTGATCGCTGCCCAGGTTGCCCGTTTTTAACTCTACTTTTGCTAAAATAATTTAAGCTCAATCCCGGTAAGGCGTATGAAACACCTTACCGGGATTTTTTATTATTTTTCATGTAATTAGCAGTAGCCTCGTTTTATCAGTGACTTAGTGGATTCTCCGGGCCTAGCTCACAAATATGAGATTGGTGTGAAATTGGTACATTGATCTTCACGCCTTTTGGAGCTATTTCTTAATTGTGGCTGCGCAAAAAGTGGCCATTGTTTTCTTTCCACCTGAGCAACCATGAGGGAAACGAGGCATGAAGAGACAGAAACGAGATCGTTTGGAGCGGGCTCAATCGCGTGGTTATCAAGCAGGTATTGCGGGGCGTTCAAGAGAGCTTTGCCCCTACCAATCTTTAGATGCACGGGCTAACTGGCTGGGAGGGTGGCGACAAGCCATGGAGGACAGGGCTGTGACCGCTTAAGCGGCTCCCTGTTATGAAGAAGGAATAACCTCCGCCAAGGCGGAGGTTTTCGTTTTAATCCTGCAATTCGAATTATTTTGGGTAAAAAATTACTCCTGCCAGCGTTTCAGCAAGATACTCGCATTCACTCCACCAAAACCGAAGCCGTTAGACAATGCATAGGTCATTGCCATGGGTGCCGCCCGGTTTGCCACTAAATGCAGGCCAGCAGCGGCAGGATCAGGATTATCCAGATTCAAGGTGGCTGGGGCGATTTGGTCGCGCAATGCCAAAGCGGTAAAGATGGTTTCCAACCCACCGGCAGCTCCCAGCAAATGGCCCGTAGCCGATTTGGTGGAGGTAATCGCAATACTGCCATGAGTGCCAAACAGGTGCTTGATAGCGTTGATCTCACCCAGATCGCCAACCGGTGTAGAAGTGGCGTGAGCATTCAGATGTTGCACCTGTTCGGGGGCGACGTTGGCCTGCTTTAAGGCGATCTTCATAGCCCGATAAGCACCGTCGCCATCTTCGGCACCGGAGGTCATGTGATAAGCGTCTGCACTGGTGCCGTAACCCACAATTTCAGCCAGCGGCGTAGCACCGCGCGCCAGAGCGTGCCACAGCGTTTCGATCACTAACATACCGGCACCTTCCCCCATCACAAAGCCGTCACGGGCGCTGTCGAAGGGCCGTGAGGCACGAGTGGCCGCTTCGGCTGACGCTGTTGACATGGCGCGTGCGGCGGCAAATCCCCCCAGGCTGACGGTATCAATGGCGGCCTCGGTTCCACCGCACAGCGCGATATCCGCTTCGCCGTTACGCAACAAGCGTACCGCGTCACCAATGGCCTGCACGCCAGCGGCACAAGCAGTGACTGGTGCGCCGATTGGCCCCTTGAAGTGATGCTTGATGGACACATGCCCTGCTGCCAGATTGACCAGAAATGAAGGAATAGTAAAAGGCGAAAGGCGTTTTGCGCCACGGCTGTCGGTCGTGCGTACCGCATGAGCGATGGCTGGGAACCCGCCGATACCGGAGGCGATTACTGTGGCGGTGCGCTCCTGCTTCTCTGCAGTATCGGCAACCCAGCCAGCTTGACGAATAGCTTCATCGGCAGCCGCCATGGCGAGCAGAATGAAGCGATCCATTTTCTTTTGATCTTTCGGGGCGACGGAAAGATCGGGGTTGAAACCTGCCTCGGCATCTTGTGCTAAAGCGGGAACCTGACCACCAATTTTAACCTGCAGCTCCGCCACCATCTGCTCGGGTAATGCGCTGATACCTGACTGGCCAGCCAGCAAACGCCGCCAGATCGTTTCTACGCCGCAACCCAGAGGAGAGACAGCCCCCATCCCGGTGATAACGATACGATGATTGCTCATAGTGACTCCTTGGACGATTCAGTGAGTAAAGCGGAGTGCTGTTGCATCCGTAGGGCGCGTAAACGAATGCCTTCTCCGGCTGCCGGACCCGCGGCCAGCGTCACATGCTGCAAAGTGACCGGCTGTTGAGTCATGGTATCGATCAATTGTGGCCGTATTGGTTTGCCACTGCGCCGATCCACCAATTCTGCGGCGATACCATCGTCAGCCAGATGCGTATTGCCCCAATGAAACAACGTGACCAATACCGGGAAAAAATCTTTGCCGCGCTCGGTCAACAGATATTCATAACGTACCGGGCGCGTTTGGTAAGGTTGCTTATGCAAAATACCGCTTTCGACCAGAAATTTGAGCCTGCGGGTAAGCAGTGTGGGGGATAACCCCAGGCTTTGCTGAAATTCGTCAAATTTGGATAGGCCATGAAAAGCATCCCGTAGTATCAGGATACTCCACCATTCCCCTACGCGGCCTAAAGAGCGGGCGATTGGGCATGGAGTTTCTTCAAAGCTGACTTTTTTCATTATATTCCTTTTTAATGACTACATTTATTGTAGTTACTAATTAAGTGTTAACTGAACCAGTCTCATTGCATGAAATAACGTTACCACGGGGAAAATAGACGGCGACCAGGAAGGGCCGCCGTGATCGAGCTTAGAATGCGGCGGTGTCCTTGAACAGGCCCACTTTCAGATCGCTGGCGGTGTAGATCACTTCGCCGTCCACCAACACTTCACCATCGGCAACGCCCATGATCAGTTTGCGGGTGATAACGCGCTTGAAGTTGATCCGATAGGTCACTTTTTTGGCCGTCGGTAAGATCTGGCCAGTGAACTTCACCTCGCCTACGCCTAATGCACGGCCCTTGCCTTCGCCACCCAACCAGCCGAGATAGAAACCGACCAGTTGCCACATGGCATCAAGCCCCAGACAGCCCGGCATAACAGGATCGCCGATAAAGTGGCAACCAAAGAACCACAGGTCTGGATTGATATCGAGTTCGGCTTCAACATAGCCTTTATTAAAGCTACCGCCGTCTTCGGTCATTTTGACCACGCGGTCCATCATCAACATGTTACCTGCTGGCAATGGCGGGCCACCGACACCAAACAGTTCACCGCGGCCAGATGCTTCCAGGTCTTCTTTCGTATAGGATTCGCGTTTATCTACCATGTTCTCAGTAAGCCTTATTTTAATGAAGGGTGCAGATTAGCTAACACGTGTACGCTGAACAAGTCCGATCAGCCGTGGTTAAACCAGTTGAGCCAACGTAATGGCCATGGCCACTGGCGACGTTCTTGTGGGTTCACCTGGGCAATCCGTTCCTGAATGGCCGCCAACAAACTTGGCTGCTGTTCATCGGCGTAGGGGTATCCGGTTAATAATGGCAGTGCTTCCGCGACGCTGTCCACTGCCCACAGGTGAAATTGTCCCTCATGTACGGCATCGATCACATCTTGGCGCAGGCAAAGGTTGCGTACATTGCTGGTGGGCAGAATAACGCCTTGTTTACCCGTTAAGCCGCGACGCAGACAGACTTCAAAGAAGCCTTCGATCTTTTCGTTCACTCCACCGATCGGCTGCACGTTACCAAATTGATCGACAGAGCCGGTTACGGCAATCTGCTGAGTGATTGGCTGCTGTGACAAGGCGCTCACCAATGCGCAGAGCTCGGCCAGCGAAGCACTGTCACCATCTACTTCGCCATAGGACTGCTCGAAGACGATTGAGGCGGAGAACGGTTGTTGCTGATCGAGGTCCAGTTCTGAAGTTAGAAAAGCCTGCATGATCATCATGCCTTTGGCATGGATGTTGCCGCCCAGTTCGGCTTTGCGTTCAACGTCGACGAACTCGCCATCGCCGAGGTGCACCACGCAACTGATGCGCGAAGGTTCCCCGAAGCTACGCGGATGGCCAGGATAATCCAGAACTGACAGGCCGTTGATCTGACCGATAACCTCGCCTTCGGTTTCGATCATGATCTGCCCAAGCTCGATTTCATCCTGCATGCGTTCTGCCAGATAGCTCTCACGCCATTCGCGAGCATTCAGAGCTGCTTCCAAGGCTTTTGCCGTGATCTGTTCTTCTTCTGCATACAGGGCCGCCTCAGAGAGTTGCTGACTGACCCATACCGGTGACAGCGGTAGGTTGCCCTGATCGCCGGTATAGCGTACTGCCTGAACCATCAGAGGCTGCCAAGCATCGGCTGCTAACGGAGGTAACTGCTGTTCAGCAATAACCGCGTTGATATAGCTACACCACTGAACCATATCATCGGCTTCGGTCAGTTGAAGATCGTCTTCATACTCGCCGTAGAGAGACTGTTCACACAGTTCAGGCTCGATATCATGGAAATCCGCCAAACCATGGCGATCGCCAACGACGATCAGGCGTAATTCCAGCGGCATGGGGGGAATAGAAACTGGCAATGGCCGAGTTTCGTCCGGAGCAAACCATTGGAATTGGCGTTGAATGATCATCTGCTTCAGCCGCAGCCAAAGCAGGGGTTGCGCTAACAATGAACGCGCTGACAGAATCAGTACGCCGCCATTGGCCTGATGGATAAGGCCGGGCTGTAAGGTGATTTCACCGTTGCGTATTCTGACACAGCCAAACAGTTGTTCAGGCTCGATCCAGTCCTGATAGACACAGGCACCACCCGCCGCAAAGGGCTCATCACCGTGAGTAGCAGGCTTCACGCTAATTTGGCTGCCATCGACCACGTAATGACTGCCTTGGGCAGTTTTTGGTGGCTGCAAATTTTCTGCTGCTCGAGCGACTAACGCCAGATACTCACGTGTCTCTTGCGCTTTCAGCAACATGAAACGCGGTTGCGCCAGTGGATGCAGAAACAGCGTCAACGCATTATCCAAACGTGGCTGGATGGCAGAAAAGGTTGCGGGTGCCAGTTGAGCGGCGGAGTCAAATATCGCCTGATAAGGCGTGGCAACGGGCAACAGGGATTGCCATTCAAGTCGGTTATTGGTCAAAGTGTTAGATGCAATCGTTGAAAAGGGAAACGGCGATTATACAAGAATAACGCCAGCTTGATAGATGCAGAGTGGTTGTTGATGCCTGGGTAATTTGACATCACCTGGAGATTGTGCAAAAAACAGTCTTAAAGCGGTTTTAATTGCCGAGGAAAATCAGCATAAAGCTGTTATGCTTAACAAAGTTACACGGTCACAGAAGAGTCCATGATGAAATATCAGCAACTGGAAAATCTGGAAAGCGGCTGGAAATGGAAGTATCTGGTAAAAAAACACCGGGAAGGCGAATTAATTACCCGCCACATTGAAACCAGTCTTGCTCTGGGCGCTGTTGATGAACTGCTAAAGCTGGAGAATGAGCCGATAAAGGTGCTGGCGTGGATTGATATGCATATGAATCCGGAGCTGGATAACCGGATGAAACAAACTATCCGTGCCCGGCGTAAACGTCATTTTAATGCAGAGCATCAGCATACGCGTAAGAAATCTATCGATCTGGAGTTTTTGGTTTGGCAACGGTTAGCCGCTTTAGCCCGTAGGCGCGGGGTGACCCTGTCGGAAACCGTGGTTCAATTAATTGAAGATGCGGAGCGGAAAGAGAAATATGCCAGCCAGATGTCGTCGTTGAAACAGGATCTGAAAGCAATTCTTGGTAAAGACGACGATCAATAAATTATTTATCAGGTTAAATGGCGAAAAAAAACCCCGCAATGCGGGGTTTTCTACTAAAGAGAGAGGTAACTTAGCCCTGAGGCTGAGATACAACTTCTTTGATGCCTTTAACTTCGATCTCTACGCGACGATCTGGAGCCAGACATGCGATCTGTGCTGGGGTAGCACGGCCAGAGCGGTAACCACAGGTATCACCGGTAACTGGGTTAGCTTTACCCATGCCACGAGAGGTGATCTTGTCTGCTGGGATACCTTTAGAAACCAGGTAATCCACTACGCTACGTGCACGTTGCTCAGACAGACGCAGGTTAGATTCAGCAGAACCTACAGCGTCGGTAAAGCCAACAACTACTACTGAACCGTCTTTCGGATCCAGAGAACTCAGCTGGGTGTACAGTTCATCCAGAGCGTGTTGACCTTCTGGCTTCAGAGTAGATTTGCCGAAGTTGAACAGAACACCAGAAGACAGAGTGAATTTCTTGGTTTCAACAACAGGTGCTGGAGCTGGAGCTGGAGCAACTACTGGAGCAGCAACTTCATCCTGGCCGAAACGATAAGAAACACCAACGCTCAGCAGGGCGTTGTCTGGACGAGCACCAACGGTACCTTTGTCACCGATGTTGTTGGTCCACTGATAATCCAGGCGGGTAGCCCAGTTCTGGGTCAGTGCGTATTCAACACCCACTGCTGCCAGAGGAGAAACGCCGGTATCATGATCGCTGATACGCTCGCCAGTAGCACCGTAATAAGCGGTAGAATCTGCACGCCAAACCATACCACCCAGACGAGTATAAACGTCCAGATCGTTCATGACTGGGTAGCTCAGCTTAGCAGCCATCTGGATGCCTTGAGCTTTGAATGCGCCGTTGTTTACGCTGCCTTTGTAAGGCATACGACCAAGCCAGTCATAACCCATTTCAAAGCCCAGGTATTGATTCGCTTGATAACCTACAAACGCACCAGTACCCAATTGGGTTCTGTGGGTTGGACCATTGCCGATAGTGCTGTCAAAGCCATTACCGTCGAATCCAGTGTCGAAATACTTGGACCAGCCCAGTTTTGCGCCAGTGTACCAGGTGTTATCTTTTGGGGCGGCTTGCGCTACGGTAGCGAAACCAGCCAGTGCCACTGCTAATGCGATAGCTGTCTTTTTCATTTTGCGCCTCGTTATCATCCAAATAGGCAATGAGCTTTAAAGCTGTATTAAGCCCTTGGTTTAAATTCCTTCGCCTAGGTTTTTACCTTCGTTTGTTACTCTGCCAGTTTTTCTGACCTTATAGAGCAACCTCGGCGATGTAAAGTCTACAACGTGGCGCGAAAGTTACAAGTGTGATGTGATAAAGCTCTAAAAAAAAACATGGAATCAGACATATTCGCTAACATATTACAGTCAAATGCATGTCTGATTTTTATACAAAATTTGATGCCAAACCCCAGCCACTCTCGTTTTGTCCATGATCCTACAGGGGATCCCTAACTAGAGGCAAAAAGCGGTGGGAAAAATCCTAAATTTACCTAATGATACAAAGAAGAGTGAATTTTTAGCGTAGAACAGTGTCCGTGTGAGGTATCGATGTCTCGTTGTGGCCGCATTATGAATCCATAAGCGTTACCCAACTCTGCCGCTTGGCTTAATTTTAGGCGGTCTTCTTCAGTCAGCTCCGGCAACCATCCAAGAACCACGCTGTAATTACCGCTCAGCAACGCTTTTTCCATGGCATCGACGGTAGCCGTTGGGCTTATCTGACTCAGTTGTACCACTTTATCGACAGGCAGGCGTGCTTGCCGCAGCCACTGTTTGCTGAGTTTCTGCTGCGGGGTCAGCCACAACAGCCAGCGTGATTGCCTACCCAGTTGTTGCAGCAATGGCACCAGAAGTTGGACCACAGCGGGTTGATGCTCGTTGTAAACAAGTTCACTGATGAGCCCATTGACCCTACCGTCGGAAGACGTTTCTTCAGCTTGGGTTGCTGCAAAAGAAGTTTGGCTGAAATGGGGTTGATAAAGTGATTGAGTACGCATGATGTATCCCGCCCGCATGGTTACTGTATGTATATACAGTATAGCGATCAAAGCAGAAGATCAACTCAAATTTTCGTGACGCTTCGCATATTTGCGATTCTTTTTTATACACCTCAACTTTGTGATTGGCACCAGCGGGGATAATGCGTATTTTCCCTAATTAGTTGTTCCAGTTACGTTTATTTCATTGATTTAACGAATGGTTACGCCTAACAGATTTCATGGGACAGGTAAGCCGCAATGCACCTGCACGTTGAGATACGTGTGTATTCGTCATCATTCACTCAAGGAGGTTTTAATGAAAGGCAGGTCAGCAGGAAGGATCGCACAGGCAAAAGTCTGCTTTGCTGCACTGGGGGAGATTACTACCCGCTCACAATTTGGGGGATACGGTTTACTGGCCGATGGCACGATGTTTGCCGTTATTGCTGAGGGAGAGTTGTACTTGCGTGCTACCGAGAGTCTGGAAGCGATATTTCGTGAGCGAGGGATGGTAAGCATGACTTATTTAAAGCGTGGGGCACCAGTAACCATGCGTTATTACTGGGTTGATGAATCTTTGTGGCAAGAAAGCCAGGAATTGTTCACGCTCGGCTGGCAAGCGGTATGTGAAACCCGCAATGAAGTGGCGATGAAAACCCGTAGTAATGGCAGGCTGAAGGATTTACCAAACATTGATGCGGCGATGGAACGTTTATTGTGGCGGGCTGGCATACAAAGCATTTATGGGCTGCGTTTATTGGGTGCCAGGGAGTGTTATCTTAAATTGTTGCAACAACAACAAGGTCTCGGCTTGAAGGTTCTGCTCTCATTGGCCGGCGCCTTGGCGGGATATCACTACGCTGCGCTACCTGTAATGCAACAGGAAGAGCTGACCGAATGGTTCGAAGAAACTAGAGCTCGGCCTTATCTGCAGCCGCGTTTGGAGAAAAAATCGGGTATTTGGCTCCTTAATAATTAATTGGCTTTTCCGATTTGTGCGTTGAGTGCAGTGAGTTCTGGCAGCAGTTCAAGCACTAATCCAATTTGTTGCAACACCAGCTGTTCTTCGCTTTCTGGTTCTGGGGTCAAGAGCTTAATCCGCTCTGAGAGTGTCTCCAGGGCTTGCATAATACGTTGATGGTCTTGTGCATCGTGGTGCAATGCGCCATCAACATGGCATACGGCGTCGTTTAGCAAACCCAGCACGACGGGGTTATTCAAGCGTTTGCGGTGCGCCCCGAGTGCGGAAATATAGCTCAACAGTGTGTGGTTGAGGCACAACAACCGGAAAGCTGCATCCTGAATAGTTTTGTCCGTTTTAGGATCTACAGACATGTTAGAAATTACCGAAGCCAGTTCGGCATCGCTGTTATGCGCATCCCGGCGGGCAATACGATAAGACAGGCCATTATCTTTTCCCTGATGATATTGCACCATAATAGCATCCAGATAGCGGCAGTTGGCATTGAGCGTCTTACTCACGACCACCGATAATTGGCGGAAATTCCAGTCTGGCCAGATGAAACTCACCGCAGCCCAAGCGATAGCACACCCTAATAGGGTGTCGAAAACCCGTGGGGCTGCTACTTCGAACCCTTCACCCAGCAGGTTGAAGCACAAGAGAACCAGTAGAGTGATAAACATTGTTGCCTGGGCATACTGCACGGTACGGAACGCGAAAAACAACACGCCAGAAATGACGATCAGGATCATTTGCCCTTCAAGTGAAGGAACAAAGTACAAGATCGGCAGGCCGAGCAAAATGCCTGCCAGCGTTCCGATGATGCGTAATGCCAAACGCCTGCGGGTGGCATTGTAGTTTGGCTGGCAGACAAACAGGCTGGTCAGCAGGATCCAGTAACCGTGTTGCATATGGGTGATCTGGATAAAGGCGTAGCCTACGCAGAGAACCACCGACATGCGGACGGCGTGGCGTAGTAGGGCCGATTGGGGCGTCAAATGGCGGCTGATGCGCAGGCGAATATCGCTCCAACCGGTGAGCCTGTCGTCTGACAGGCTGTTTTCTTCCGTCTTTCCGTTGGCCAGTGCCTGTTCTGACTCAATATTGGCCAGTTGTGCGTCAATAGCCCGCAAATTTTTCAGCAGGTGCGATAGCGCTCTGGTCAACTCACGGTTTTCTGGCGTAACGGCAATTTGCGCCAACGCTTCTTCTATACGAAGGAAAGCTGGTTCAAAGCGAGGGTTATGAAGGTATTTCTGGCGTAGCAGGATCGACTGTGCCAGCTGCTGGCAGGCGCGGGCCTGCATGGTTAACAACCGTTGGAAACGAAAAAGGATATCGCTATGGCGGAATTGTTGGCTTAGTGCTTGATATTGCATGTGCGACGAACTGGCCCGCTCGTGAATATCTTGCGCGACAAAGTAGTAATGCAGCGTTCTGCGGGTGCCGCGCTGGCCGCGATCGCCTTTTAGGCGGGTGAGCAAAGAAGCTTTGGTTTGGTTGAGTGTGGCAACTAGCGTGCTGTTAGCCATTGCCACATCCATCCAAGGCAAATCTGTGTCGTGTTCGGCATCAGGATCGAACAGGTTGGCCTTGGCATCCAGATAATTCGCTAACTGTTCATAGCTGTGAGCCAGATTCTCCTGCAAAGGTTTGATCGGGAATAGCAGATGGCCAATTAATGTCAGCAGGTTGTACCAGACAGCACCGATGATCAACAGCGTCGGTTGCTGATACCAGGCGCTGTACATCGAGGTACCCAACATGGTGTAAACGGCGATCAGCAATGCGCCAAAAGCGATGGTGGCATAACGTTGTCCTAGCGCGCCCAGTAAGATAAAGCTGCAGGTTGACGTCATTAGCCCGAGAGCGAACCACCAGGGGTAAGGAAACAGTAGTTCAATCGATGTTGAAGCAAGAAAAAAACAGACCAGTGTAATCAGCAGATTACGCAATCTGCCCGCCAAGCGGTCATCCAGATCGGTTAACGCGGCGGCCACAACGCCCAGAGTTAATGGAATCGTCAGCGTCGGCACCCCTACCCACCAGGGCACCGCCGAAGCACCAGCCAGAGCAATAAAGATCCGCAGGTTGTAAAGCAGATTGCTGTTATAGGCATAACGCCGTATGGCGGGTGCTAAAGAGAGCACAAAAACTCCTTAATCGGAGAAATAATTAACGTTTATGGTATTGACGCCGTGCATTTTCCGTGCGTGCCAGTTGGGCCATTTCAACTGAAACGACGCGTCGCCCAACGGGCCACAGTGCGATAGCGGCGATCTTGAAATTGGTAATACCAACCGGGATACCGATAATGGTAATACATTGTGCAATACCTGCCGCGATGTGCGAGAGGCACAGCCACCAGCCAAATAACACGAACCAGACAATATTCAGTAAAGAGCCACCGGTGGTCAGTAACGCGTTGCTTTTCTCTGGGTATAATTCATCTACGTGAATCGCTTCGTTGCCGAATGGTAGGAACGACAATTTAGTAATTTCCCAGCAGGAGCGGGTGAGTGGCAGGGTAAAAATCAGCACTATGCTGAAGAACGTGGCAATCAACCAACCAAGGGTTGTGAAAAAACCACCTAATACAAAATTAAGAATATTCAATACGGTACGCATAGGCGACGTTCTGCTCTTAGGGTGGATAGGCCGCAGGGGCGGAAACAGGTACAGCTTATTCTACCTTTTTTTTAACGCTAGAGTGCCACTGCTTATCGCAGGTAAACTGGCGAGACTAATCTCAATAGAGTCATGGCGCAAGCATATGGAACTTAAAGCGACATCGTTGGGTAAACACCTGGCGCAGCATCCTTACAATCGCGTGCGGTTGTTACATGCTGGCGTTGAAGTGAGCGGCGAGAAACACGAATATCTCATTCCTTTCAATCAGTTAATCCAGGTGCGTTGCAAGCGTGGCATCGTTTGGGGCGAGTTGGAGTTCGAATTACCTGATGAAAAAGTGGTTCGCCTGCATGGCACCGAGTGGCAGGAGACACAGCGTTTCTACCATTATCTGCAGCAATCCTGGCAACAGTGGAGCGCGGAAATGAGTGAAGTGAGCGCAGGCGTGTTGCAGGAACAGGTTAAGCAGATTCGTGTGGTTGAACAGCAGGACAAATGGTTCAAACTCTCGGAGTTAAGCAAACTGCAGCAGCAAATTCGTCAGGCTTTTGGTGCATTACCGATACCAGTTGCGCGGCTGGAGGAGTTTGACCATTGCCGGGAGGATTACCGGTTATGTCTGCAATGGTTGCAGCACGGTCAACGCAGCGTTGTGCAACGGAACCAGCAGTGGACCGAGCATATGCTGGAAACTCACCATGATTTCTTCCAGACCATAGAGACTTTGCCACTGAATGTATCGCAAAGCCGGGCGGTGGTGAATGGTGAAGAGTCGGTATTGGTTCTGGCTGGTGCGGGTAGTGGTAAAACCTCGGTGTTAGTCGCTCGGGCGGGGTGGCTGTTGCGCCGTCAGGAGGCCGAGCCGGGGCAAATCCTGCTGCTGGCTTTTGGCCGTAAAGCTGCTGATGAAATGAATGAACGCATACAGGAGCGCCTGGGAGAGGTGGCGATTCAGGCCAAAACCTTTCATGCGTTGGCGTTACAGGTGATTAAGGAAGGGAGCCGCAAAACACCCGCGATCAGCAAACTTGAGACAGACAGCAAAGCTCGCCGGGCGTTGTTGGTCGAAAACTGGCAACAGCAATGCACAGAGAAAAAAGCACAGGCCAAGGGGTGGCGCCAGTGGTTGACGGAAGAGTTGGAATGGGAGCTCCCCGAGGGGGATTTCTGGCATGACTCACGTCTGGCTGAACGCTTGGCTGGGCGTCTTGAGCGTTGGCTGGGGTTGATGCGTACTTATGGTGGCAGCCAGGCCGAGATGATCGCGTTGGCTGATGAAGAGATCCGTGATTTATTCACTAAACGTGTCCGTTTGATGGCCCCGTTACTGAAAGCGTGGAAAGCCGCGCTGAAAGAGGAGGGCGCGGTGGATTTTGCCGGGCTAATCCATCAGGCGGTCAATATTCTGGATAAAGGGCGCTTTATCAGCCCGTGGAAACACATCTTAGTGGATGAGTTTCAGGATATCTCACCGCAGCGGGCTCAATTACTGGCGGCATTACGCAGGCAGAATAAGCAGACCAATTTGTTTGCCGTCGGCGATGATTGGCAGGCCATTTACCGCTTCAGCGGTGCAGAACTTGCGCTGACCACCGCATTTGCTGCGAATTTTGGTGAAGGGGCACAATGTGCTTTGGACACTACTTATCGTTTTAACGATCGTATCGGTGAGGTGGCCAACAGTTTTATTCAACAGAATCCGCATCAGTTGCAAAAACCGCTTAACAGCCTGAGTAAGGGTAATAAAAAGTCGGTTGTTATTTTGCCGCAGGAACAGTTGGAAGCTTTGCTGGACAAAATGAGCGGTTATGCAAAACCCGACGAGCGCATCCTGGTGCTGGCGCGTTATCACCACCTGAAACCCGAGGTATTACTCAAGGCAGTAACACGCTGGCCGAAGCTGAATATTGAATTTATGACGATACATGCCAGCAAGGGGCAACAAGCTGAGTATGTGATTATTGTTGGGCTACATGATGGCCATGATGGGTTCCCGGCGCTCGCTCGTGAATCGTTGATCGAAGAGGTGTTATTACCTCAGCCGGAAGACTTCCCCGACGCTGAGGAGCGCCGCTTGCTGTATGTGGCGCTCACGCGTGCCAAACATCAGGTTTGGTTATTGCAGGATCGCGAGCGGCCATCGGTGTTTGTTGAGCAATTACAGGATCTTGGCGTACCGGTACAGAGAAAACCGTGAAACAGGCCCGGTGATAGCACCGAGCCTGAGTGGTTACTTCAGACGTGCCTCAAGGTATTTTTGATAATCAGGAATGGCGATCTCGATTTCGCGCTTGAACATAGGGGAATCGATGAGGAAATCGGCGGTGGAACGGTTGGTGGCCACCGGGATATTCCAGACGGTCGCCAGGCGCAGCAGGGCTTTTACATCGGGATCGTGTGGCACGGCGTTGAGCGGATCCCAGAAAAAGATCAGCATATCGATCTTGCCTTCGGAAATAAGGGCTCCGACCTGTTGGTCTCCTCCCATCGGGCCGCTCAGCATACTTTGAACCGGGATGCCGCTGGCGCGCTGAATCAGGTTGCCGGTGGTACCCGTAGCATAGAGCTGATGTTGCGTCAGGATCGCCTTGTGATCCTCAACCCATTTTAGCAGCGCTTGTTTACGATGATCGTGCGCAACCAGCGCGATGTGCTTGCGGGCGGCGATGGTGCGTGTGGTTTGTTCCATATTGATATCCTTGGCAAATCAGATGATTTGTTACAGATTACTGAAACTGCTTTTCACTGCCTAGCGTTAACGCCGGAAAATGGGAGTAAACACGCCTTTAGATTTATACCCTTCATACTACGCACCCTAGCCCCAGACGCAGAGAGGGCTATGCTCCTAGGGGCTCGAATCATTTGGGTATAGATAAGAAAGGCGTGAGTCAATCATCAATGATTAGCGCGTTGGTTAGCCCAACGGATAAATTGCTTCTGGGTTTCTTTGTCGGCCAGCAAAAACCAGTGTTGCAGCATTTGCTCAGAGACGTTTTCACCTTTCATGGTAATGACTCTCTGGTTTGTTTTGGCCTTGGTGGTGTTCAATGGCGCTTCGATGATAGTGGCACGCAGATGTGCCAGAGCAGGGATAGACGCGGGATGAGCATGACTGTTGTAATCGGCGATCACTTTTTCCAGATTGGTATCGGCAGCAAGCGTATGCATCGGTAGGACATCGCGTTTCACTGGCAGTGCTTTGCCATTCTTATCAACGACTTTATAATTCAGCGCATCATCAAAGTGTCTGCTTTCACGTTCATTTTCGATTCGGGGCAGTTGGATACTGACCGCATCGACATTCTGGCTATTGAAAGCCACAATCAGCGGCAGCGAGGTGTACAGCACTTGAGTGCGAGCCGTCTTGCGTAGGGATTTGTTGACGGTGAACAGTAATTGATGTTGCCCACCGTCCAGCTCCAAACTATCCGCGCCTTTTAATAATGAGCCCGTTATTTTCTTGCCATCAACGACCAATAAATCGATGTCTGGGGAAAGTTTCAGGGTTGTCGCTGTGGCCGATACACTCAGCGAGAGACCGAATAACGCCGCAGCCACCAAACCAAATTTCATCGTTGTTTCCTTTTCATAAAGCATGGCTATTAGTGTTGAATACAGCGTGAGTTGTGTCAAAGTTTTTCAATACTATATTTTATTTACATTTAAACACATTTATAAATATTTTGAAGTAAAGGGATTCTGCGCTCTATGAAGAAATACTCGCTGGAATAAAGCCTTCGGTTACACTGGATAAAGGCATTTCCTAACACAACCTCTGGAGCCGAAGATGCAAGATCAAGACATTGCCGCCGTATTGAAGCAGGTAAAAACAATCGCGCTAGTGGGGGCCAGTGATAATCCTGGTCGGCCCAGTTACGGTGTGATGGCCTATCTGCAAACGCAGGGATATCAGGTAACACCAGTTAGCCCAAAATTAGCCGGGCAAACGCTGCTTGGCCAGAAAGTTTACGCCAAACTGGAGGATATTCCTCATCCTATCGATATGGTTGATGTCTTCCGCAATCCAGAGGCGGCCTACGGCGTAGCGCAGGAAGCGATCGCTATCGGAGCGAAAGCGTTGTGGTTACAAATTGGCGTAATCAATGAACAGGCTGCGGTGTTAGCTGTGGATGCGGGGTTAAAAGTGATTATGGACCGCTGCCCGAAAATAGAGATTCCGCGTTTGGGGCTTGAGCGCTGAATCATAAAAAACAACAAGGGCTTAACGTGTTAAGCCCTTGTTTGGGTTACTCAGGATTTGGCGCTTAGTTGCGCAGGCGCGGGGCCTGTAGCTGGCGGCGGATAGATTCTGCCAACTCATCCAGCGATGGTTGTTCTGGGTGAGCATCCTGTTCTTCACCGGCTAACTGAACTTCAGCCAGATAAGTGTGAACCGGTTGACCCTCTTCGTCTTCCATCACTACGTGATACCACGGAGCGAAACGCAACTCATTGTTGGCTGCAATCTCGTCAGCTTTTGGTTGCTCCAGTGAATATTCGGGATCGATGTCAATGACAACCCCCAAATACCCCAACAGCTTATGCCGTACCTGCTGTCCGATACCGAATTTGCTGGCAATCATGATGACCTCCTGAGAAACAATGCCTTGCCTGCTATAATGGGGGCAAAACAGCGCATTTCAAGTTACATCACCCGACACGCAAACCCTTTCAAGTACAACCCTTCAGGGTAAGTTGCGATCACTGGGTGGTCAGCAGCTTGTCGGAACTGCTCTATAAATTGTACATCACGACCAGCATCTACAGCGGCATCGGCTAAAATTTTCTGGAATAAATCGGTTGGCATCAGGCCGGAACAAGAGAAACTGAGCAGAATACCACCTGGGTTCAATAACTGCAGTGCGAGCATATTGATGTCTTTGTAACCCCGGCAGGCGCTGGCCAGTTGATTCTTGTTTTCAACAAACTTGGGGGGATCCATGATGATCAGATCGAATTTTTCCCCTTGTGTGCGATAGTTGCGTAACAACTGGAAAACATCATCACGCACAAACTCTGCTTTGCTCAGATCCAGTTGGTTCAGTTCAACGTTCTGTTTTGCAATATCCAACGCCGCCTGTGAAGTATCCACGCTGATGACCTGTGAACACCCCCCCATCAGCGCTGAAACCGCAAAGGCACCGGTATAGGAGAAGCAGTTCAGTACGCGACGGCCTGCGGAGTAGTTGCGTGCTGCCAAGCGGCTATCGCGTTGATCGAGGTAAAACCCGGTTTTATGCCCCTGCTGAATATCCACTAACAGTTTCATACCATGTTCGGTAATAGGCAGCAGAGCGGGCGGTAAATCGCCTAAAATTTGGCCTTGTGCTAAAGGTAAGCCCTCTTTTTTGCGCACGGCGACGTCGGAGCGATCATAGATTGCACACTCTGGATAGCAGTGCTGCAGGGTGGTAATCAGCGCTGCCCGCTGGTATTCCGCCCCTGCGGAGAGCAACTGCAGCACCAGGAAGTTCTGGAAGCGATCGATGGTAATGCCTGGCATGCCGTCAGACTCACCGGCAATCAGACGATAGCTATCTAAACCGTCACGTTTTGCCACCCAATCCCGCCAGCTTTGTGCCTGTTGCAGGCGGCGGATGAAGAATGCAATATCAATCTCTTCATCTTGTTGGAAGGTCCAAACGCGTGCACGAATCTGTGATTCTGGCGAATAAGCTCCGCGTGCCAGCCATTTACCCTGGCTGTCGAGAATATCAATGGTTTCACCAGAGAGAGCTTTGCCTTCAATGCGCAGAACCGCGCCAGAAAAAACCCATGGATGACGGCGAAGTAAGGACTTTTCACGGCCCTTGGCGAGAAACAGACGTACGGTCATAATTAAGTAGGCTGCCAGCTAGATAAAAGAGTCACACTTTCTGTGCATCAACACAGAAAATGCCATAAACAAAAATCGATAAGGAGCCAATTATGACACAAGTTTGTCTTGCCGCGTATGTCTATGGCCTGGTGCAAGGGGTTGGGTTTCGCTACAACACACAATCTAAGGCGACAACGCTGGGGCTGACCGGTTATGCACGTAATTTGGATGATGGCAGCGTTGAGGTTATTGCCTGTGGTGAGCCGCAGCGGGTTAACGAACTGGTTGAATGGCTAAAAAGCGGTGGCCCGCGTGGAGCCCGTATTGATCGCGTGCTGGTAGAACCGCAAGGAGTAGCGGATTACCAAGGGTTCGGCATCCGCTACTAATAATAATGTCAGATACATTTCACCGGTTTTGGCAGACCGGCGATTTTTGTCGCCTGCTTTGCCGGGCCTTTTGGGAACAGGCGATAAAGGTAACGGCTGTTGCCTTTCTCTTCACCGTATTTTTGTGCCATGGCTTTCACCAGCATGCGGATAGCCGGTGAAGTATTAAATTCCTGATAGAAATCACGGACAAAACGTACCACCTCCCAGTGAGCTTCAGTCAGCTCGATTTCTTCTTGTGCTGCCAGTAATAGTGCCAGACCTTCTTGCCAGTCGGCGCTGTTTTTCAGGTAACCCAGGGCGTCAGTTTCAATTATCTGACCTTCAAACTCCAACATACAGCCTCGGTAAGGAATGATTCATTGCTGGCATCAGTCTAACAAATATTCATCTGCAGAAAAAAATAAAGCTTCACCGCAATTTATCGGAAAAAAGCCCGATTATCCCTTCAAGGAGTACGCCGCACGCTATATGGATTGGGTTATTTTCTCCGTCTCAATGGCTTTATTTTCGACAACCAGACGGTTCCGGGGTAACAGTCAGTCAGAAGGACGCGTATAATACGCCACCGAATCTGTTCCGACTGGAGCAGATGGCAGGCTCATCCCTGTGAGGTTTCTACCTGAAGGAGAGAAAAATGGCGGCTATAGCCCCGGTGATAACGGTTGATGGACCCAGTGGTGCAGGTAAAGGCACGCTGTGCAAAGCGTTAGCCGAATCCCTTGGTTGGCGTTTGCTGGACTCTGGCGCGATTTATCGTGTGTTGGCTTTGGCAGCGCTGCATCATCAGGTGGATATTACTTCTGAAGAGGCGTTAGTTCCTTTGGCCGCACATCTCGATGTCCGCTTTGTTGCTCAGGACGGCAAGTTGCAGGTTATTTTGGAAGGTGAGGATGTCAGCAATGAGATCCGGACTGAGACTGTCGGCAATACGGCTTCACAGGCAGCCGCGTTCCCTCGGGTGCGTGAGGCTTTGCTGCGCCGTCAGCGGGCATTTCGTGAGATGCCCGGGCTGATTGCCGATGGCCGGGATATGGGTACGGTAGTATTCCCTGATGCCCCGGTAAAAATTTTCCTTGACGCCAGCGCGGAAGAGCGTGCGCATCGCCGTATGCTGCAGTTGCAGGAGAAGGGCTTTGATGTTAACTTTGAACGTCTTTTAGCCGAGATAAAGGAACGGGATGACCGTGACCGTAATCGCGCTATTGCGCCGCTGGTGCCTGCTTCAGATGCCCTCGTGCTGGATTCTACCTGCATGTCGATTGATGAAGTGATCCAGCGGGCACTGACATATGCACAGGAAGTTTTAGCGTTGCCGCAGCAATAAGCACGGTGGCGTTACTGGCTTTTGTCATATTTGCCATTGTATTTCATGGTAGTATCGTAATATATCGGGTAAAGTTTTACCCCTGTAACCTAAACCCTGTCGGCATGGAGCCAATGGCGGGGTATGTGAAACAACCCCATTCGGCGGGATGCTAAATGGACGTTAAACTAAAGAACCCTGAAGATTAACAACATGACTGAATCTTTCGCTCAACTCTTTGAAGAATCCCTGAAAACAATCGAAACCCGTCCGGGTTCCATCGTTCGTGGCGTTGTAGTTGCTATCGATAAAGATGTCGTACTGGTTGACGCCGGTCTGAAATCTGAATCTGCCATTCCGGCTGAGCAATTCAAAAACGCACAGGGCGAACTGGAAATCCAGATTGGTGACGAAGTTGATGTTGCGCTGGACGCTGTTGAAGATGGCTTCGGTGAAACTCTGCTGTCCCGTGAGAAAGCTAAGCGTCACGAAGCTTGGATCACGCTGGAAAAAGCTTACGAAGAAGCTGAAACTGTCATTGGTATCATCAACGGCAAAGTGAAGGGTGGCTTCACTGTAGAGCTGAACGGCATTCGTGCGTTCCTGCCAGGTTCCCTGGTTGACGTGCGTCCAGTTCGCGACACTCTGCATCTGGAAGGCAAAGAGCTTGAGTTCAAAGTCATCAAGCTGGATCAGAAGCGCAACAACGTTGTTGTTTCTCGTCGTGCAGTCATCGAGTCCGAGAACAGCGCAGAGCGCGATCAACTGCTGGAAAACCTGCAGGAAGGCATGGAAGTTAAAGGTATCGTTAAGAACCTCACTGACTACGGTGCATTCGTTGATCTGGGCGGTGTTGATGGCCTGCTGCACATCACTGACATGGCTTGGAAACGCGTTAAGCATCCAAGCGAAATCGTCAATGTTGGCGACGAAATCACTGTTAAAGTGCTGAAGTTCGACCGCGAGCGTACTCGTGTATCTCTGGGCCTGAAGCAACTGGGCGAAGATCCATGGGTTGCTATCGCTAAGCGTTACCCAGAAAGCACCAAGCTGACGGGTCGTGTAACCAACCTGACTGATTACGGCTGCTTCGTAGAAATCGAAGAAGGCGTTGAAGGTCTGGTACACGTTTCTGAAATGGATTGGACCAACAAAAACATCCATCCGTCCAAAGTTGTTAACGTGGGCGATGTCGTGGAAGTGATGGTTCTGGACATTGACGAAGAGCGTCGTCGTATCTCCCTGGGTCTGAAGCAGTGCAAAAACAACCCATGGCAGCAGTTCGCAGAAACCCACAACAAGGGCGACCGCGTTGAAGGTAAAATCAAGTCTATCACTGACTTCGGTATCTTCATCGGCCTGGACGGCGGCATCGACGGCCTGGTTCACCTGTCTGACATCTCCTGGAACGTTGCAGGCGAAGAAGCAGTTCGTGAATACAAAAAAGGCGACGAAATCGCAGCGGTTGTTCTGCAGGTTGACGCAGAGCGCGAGCGTATCTCTCTGGGCGTGAAGCAACTGGCTGAAGATCCATTCAATAACTACCTGTCTATGAACAAGAAAGGTACTATTGTTACGGGTAAAGTCACTGCAGTTGACGCCAAAGGTGCTACAGTTGAATTAGCAGGCGGTGTAGAAGGTTACCTGCGTGCATCTGAAGCCTCTCGCGACCGCATTGAAGATGCAACTCTGGTTCTGAACGTTGGTGACGAAGTTGAAGCTAAATTCACCGGTGTTGATCGTAAGAACCGCGTTGTAAGCCTGTCCGTACGTGCGAAGGACGAAGCTGACGAGAAAGATGCAATTGCTACGGTTAACAACAAACCTGAAGAAAGCAACTTCTCTAATGCTATGGCTGAAGCTTTCAAAGCGGCTAAAGGCGAGTAATGACGGGGGGCGGTCTTTGGCCGCCCCGATACGGTAGTTTAGCTGCAAAGCTTGGAGGTACTATGACCAAGTCTGAACTTATTGAAAGACTTGCTGGCCAGCAATCTCATATTCCGGCGAAAGCCGTTGAGGATGCCGTGAAAGAGATGCTTGAACACATGGCAGCTACGCTAGCCGAGGGTGAACGCATTGAGATCCGCGGATTCGGCAGTTTTTCTCTTCACTACCGTGCTCCGCGCGTTGGGCGTAACCCTAAAACGGGTGACAAAGTTGAGTTGGATGGCAAGTATGTCCCTCACTTTAAACCAGGTAAAGAGTTGCGCGATCGCGCCAATATCTATGGCTAGTCTCTGACCACCCATAGCGTTGTTGCTTGTAAAGAATATCAAACGGCACCTTTATTTAAGGTGCCGTTTTTTGTGTCAGGCGGGCGAGAAAATATTGCTCCGGTAGGTTGTCACTGCGCTCAGAATCCCAGCCGATCACGCAGCGCATAGTAAGCGGCGCCAAGGGCGGTGAAGGGGATGCGTAAATGGCGGCCACCAAAGAAGGGCAGGTGTGGCAGTTTGGCAAAGGCGTCAAAACGCTCTACGTCACCGCGCAGCACTTCAGCGATTAATCTGCCTGCCAGATGTGTCAGGGTTACACCGTGGCCGCTGTCCCCCTGCAGGTAGTAAACATTGTTTTCTAGCCGACCAAACTGTGGCATGCGGGAGAGCGTCAGCAGGAAATTACCGCTCCAGCGGTAATCGATGCGCACGTTCTTGAGTTGTGGGAAGGTTTTCAACATCTTAGGCAGAATTTTAGCGTCGATATCGGCTGGTTCATGCGCGCCATACATCACCCCTCCGCCGTATAATAGGCGGTTATCCGCAGTCAAGCGGAAGTAATCCAGCAGATAATTGCAGTCTTCAACGCAGTAATTCTCTGGTAACAGTGCGCGTGCGACATCGTGTGGCAACGGTTCGGTGGCAATAATTTGTGATCCGCAAGGCATACTCAAACGGCTGAGACGGGGCTCCAACTTATCCCCCAAATAAGCATTACCGGCGACGATCACCACGTTAGCAATAACGGAACCCTGCGCGGTATGTACCGTTGCTGGTTCGGCGTAGTCAATATGCGTCACGGCAGACTGTTCAAATATCCGTCCACCGTGCTGCTGTATAGCGGCAGCCTCGCCTAAGGCCAAATTTAATGGGTGGAGATGGCCACCGTTACGATCCAACAACCCTCCCACATAGCGCTCGCTGGCAATGGCTTGCTTGATACTTTCGCTGCCGAGCAATTCCAGCTGTTGATGGCCGTAACACTGCCAAAGCTTCTCTTTTTCTCGTAGCGCGTTGAACTGTTTGGCTGTGAGGGCGGCGGCAATGGCACCTGGGCGATAATCACAAGCAATGGCATATCGCTTGATGCGCTGACGAATGATCTCCGCACCTTCGAACATCATGCTGCCAAGCAGGGTGGCGGTGTTGCGATCGTAACGAGCCTCGATCACATCAATGTCACGGCTATAAGAGTTGACTACTTGGCCACCGTTGCGCCCACTGGCTCCCCAACCGATGCAAGCGGCTTCGAGCAACACCACGTCATAACCGGCCTCAACCAAATGCAGGGTTGAAGACAGGCCGCTAAAGCCACCGCCGACGATGCAGATATCGCAACGGATGGCTTCTTTCAGTGACGGATACGCAGCATGGGGGTTAGCGCTGGTGGCATAATAGCTGGCAACATG
The DNA here is from genome assembly GCF_000743355.1 of Serratia sp. Ag1. Lineage (GTDB taxonomy): Bacteria > Pseudomonadota > Gammaproteobacteria > Enterobacterales > Enterobacteriaceae > Chania. Next base: position 30,017 of record NZ_JQEI01000009.1, on the reverse strand, counting down.
CTCCGTCATACTTCCTCCGTCTGGTGGTGTCAGAAGGTGGTGGGCGTGTGGGCGCTAATGATTCGGCACACACGTGTCGACGTATTGCTGAAACTGTGGGGCATCCCGGTATTGATGGCATAACTTTGGCCAGCCGTCAGCAGGTAGCTCTGCCCGTTGACCGTCAGCATGATTTCGCCCTCAAGCAGGGTACCGATCTCTTCACCCTGGTGCTTGATCTTCTCACCCGTGGTGGTGCCGGGCTGATAGGTTTCCAGCATCATGGCCAAGTTGCGGGTAGGGCTACCGTTATGCACCAGCTTCATGGAGACCCCTTGGCTGCCAATTTCGATCAGATCTTCCGGTTCGATGACCACTTTGGGTTCATCCTGGCGTTCGGGTTCAGCAAAAAATTCAGATAATGACAGCCCATAGACCTTTAGCAATTTCTGCAACGTACTGATAGCCGGGCTGACTTTGTCTTGTTCAATAGTGCTGATAGCACTGTGGGTTAATCCGGACAGTTCGGCGACCCTGCGCTGCGACAGACCCAAATGTTGGCGGATCTGCGATAGGCGCTTGCCTGGTGCCAAGCTGGCTTCGCTCATAACGGTGGTTCCTTTTGATAAGGCGACAAGCTTAGGAAATACCCGGAATCGGGTTCCTGTCTGAGTGATATCGACATCACATGATATCGGTAGTTGGGCCGTTATTGGAAAATATATTGCCCACATTTACCGCCATGCTGGCGGAGAAAATAATGTACACAAAAATGGCAGACAACGCCTTTTCGGTCAATATTTTATCAATTTAGCAGTCCGTGGTGAATAATCAAACGTGATTGTAACATTTGCAAAGCATTTTTGTTAAAGCTATGTTTAATTCAATGGGTGTTATTTCGAGCACCAATTTCCAGCTCACTTTTCAGAGAATTCAGACCATGTGTTGAATCGATCGGTAAGCCTTTCCAAAAGCACAACGGCAGGTGATGTATGCAAACCAATAGCGCAGCAGTTGAAAATTTTGCACAGCATAATGAAGACAGGCGAAGTAGCGCGTTCCAACGTGAGGTTGCTCACTATTTGGAACGCCACCCTGCTACACAATATATCGATATCCTTCTCAATGACTTGAATGGTTCCTTCCGCGGTAAACGCATTCCTATCTCCGGGCTGAAAAAAATAGAAAAAGGCTGCTATTTCCCCGCCTCCGTGTTTGCTATGGACATTCTTGGCAACGTGGTGGAAGAAGCGGGTTTGGGGCAGGAGTTGGGGGAACCTGATCGCGTCTGTATCCCGGTAGCAGGAACACTCACGCCATCAGCGGCAGATCCCGAACATATTGGCCAGGTCTTACTGACCATGCTGGATGAAGATGGTACTCCCTTTGACGTTGAACCTCGCAATGTCCTGAATCGAATATGGCAGGCGTTGCGCCAGCGTGGATTATTCCCGGTGGTAGCGGTAGAGCTGGAGTTTTATCTCATCGATCGACAACGGGATTCCGAAGGTGATCTGCAACCCCCTTGTGCGCCTGGAACGCAAGAGCGTAACGTACAGAGCCAGGTTTATTCGCTGGATAATCTCAACCACTTTGCCGGGGTGCTGAACGACATTGACAGGCTGGCACAGATGCAGGGGCTGCCAGCCGATGGCGCGGTGGCGGAAGCATCGCCAGGCCAGTTCGAAGTGAACCTGAACCATACCGATAACGTCTTGCAGGCTTGCGATCATGCGCTGGCTTTGAAGCGCCTGGTGCGGCAGGTGGCAGAAAACCACAATATGCATGCCACCTTTATGGCCAAACCCTATGAGGATTATGCCGGTAGTGGAATGCATGTGCATATCAGTATGATAGACAGCGCAGGTAGAAACCTGTTTGCCGAGTCAGACGGTGCCGATTCGGCGTTGCTGAAGCGTGCATTGGCGGGGATGATTGCCCTGATGCCAGCTTCCATGGCGCTGCTGGCACCGAATGTTAATGCGTTTCGCCGCTTCCAGCCGGGCATGTATGTGCCAGTGCAAGCCTCTTGGGGGCATAATAATCGTACCGTAGCGCTCCGTATTCCCTGTAGCGATGTGGATAACCACCGCGTGGAATACCGGGTGGCCGGGGCGGATGCCAACCCTTATCTGGTAGTCGCCGCGATCCTGGCGGGCATACTTTACGGAGTGGATACCGAATTACCGCTGCCTGAACCGGTGACCGGCAATGGTTTGGAGCAAGAGGGCTTACCATTCCCGATCCGCCAGAGCGATGCGTTGTACGAATTTGAGCATCAGCATGAACTGACTCGTCACCTTGGTGAACGCTTCTCGCGCGTTTATCACGCCTGCAAGATGGATGAGCTGATGCAGTTTGAACGCCTGGTGACTGAAACCGAGATTGACTGGATGTTGAAAAATGCCTGAATTAGGCAGGCACATTGGTTGGTAAGCGGGTTTTCTGTACGCTCGGCAAAAGAATTTGTGTAAGAAAGTTTCTGGATCTTGTCTTCCGATGGCTTTCTAGGGCAAAATACCCCAATGAAGATAGCCGACGTTTTAACGCGTCGGTTATTTTTTTGCATTTACGTTCTACAAACTGTGAATTTCACACACCAAGCGAGGCCGGACATCGAGCCGGATAGATAAATAGGTTCGTTGCGATCAACCAAAACTTTATGGTCGTGACTCATGAGGATAAGAAAGATGGGGCAATTTTTCACTTTAGCACCGGTTCCCGCCGGTTTCCGCTGTGGCCGCAGCGACTATGGAGCAATCGAGGCGATCCAGACTCGTTATCCAGCTTCCCTCATCCCCCTTTTAGAATTCAGTCGCACGTTGCGAAGTTTCCCCGCAACCTTAAGTCTTAGCGTGTCTCTTATCCGCAAGGCTGAAGGTAAGGGGGGGCTGCGCGATGTCCGATAACATCATCAGCGCCGCACCAGCCGGCCAGCGCGCTCAACTGCGCAAAACCCTAACTTTGGTTCCGGTAGTCATGATGGGCTTGGCGTATCTGCAGCCGATGACTATCTTTGATACCTTTGGTATCGTTTCCGGCCTGACCGATGGTCACGTCGCGACTGCCTACGCTTTTGCTCTGTTGGCAATTCTGTTTACTGCGTTGAGCTACGGCAAACTGGTCCGCAAGTTCCCGTCTGCCGGCTCTGCTTATACTTATGCTCAGAAAGCCATCAGCCCGCACGTTGGCTTTATGGTGGGCTGGTCATCATTGCTGGACTACCTGTTCATGCCGATGATCAATATTCTGTTAGCGAAAATTTATCTGGAAGCGATCTTCCCCGGCGTGCCTTCATGGATCTTCGTTGCGGTGCTGGTTGCACTGATGACGGCTTTCAACCTGCGTGGCATCAAGCTGGTAGCCAACCTGAACTCGATTATTGTCGTGGTGCAGGTGGCGATCATGGTGGTGTTCCTTGGCCTGGTTATCCACGGTATTTCCAACGGGGAAGGGGCAGGCACGCTGGTCAGCAGCCGTCCATTCTGGTCTGATAATGCCCATGTGGTGCCGATGATTACCGGGGCGACCATTCTGTGCTTCTCGTTCCTCGGTTTTGACGGCATCAGTTCACTGTCGGAAGAAACCAAAGATGCTGAGAATGTGATCCCGAAAGCCATCTTCCTGACGGCGCTGATCGGCGGCATTATCTTCATCGTGGTGTCTTATTTCGTGCAGCTGTATTTCCCAGACATCTCACGTTTCAAAGATCCTGATGCCTCACAGCCTGAAATCATGCTGTATGTGGCTGGCAAGTTCTTCCAGTCAGTGATCCTGGTGTTCTCTTGCGTGACTGTGCTGGCTTCCGGTATGGCTTCTCATGCAGGGGTATCACGTCTGATGTACGTGATGGGCCGTGACGGTGTATTCCCGGAGCGTTTCTTCGGCTATGTACACCCGAAATGGCGTACTCCAGCGTTGAACGTGCTGCTGGTTGGTGTGATCGCACTGTCTGCCGTGTCGTTCGACCTGGTAACCGCGACTGCGTTGATCAACTTCGGTGCGCTGGTAGCCTTTACCTTCGTTAACCTGTCGGTGATTTCGCAGTTCTACATCCGTGACAAGTTGAACCGTACCTTGAAAGATAAGATCAATTATCTGGTTCTTCCGGTGTTGGGAGCGCTGACCGTCGGGGCTCTGTGGATTAACCTGGAATCCAGCTCAATGACGTTGGGCCTGGTCTGGGCAGCGATTGGCCTGATCTACCTGGCATTTGTCACCCGCAGTTTCCGTTTGCCGGTGCCACAGGCGAGTGAAGACGTGGCTTAATGCTTTTCCTCCCCTCTCCTTGTGGAGAGGGCCGGGGTGAGGGGCTTGGTTAACATATGTCCCTCACCCTGAGTTTTTCTCGAAAGCAGAAGCTCAGCCTTATCCCACCAACTGCTTGCCGTAGTCAAACAACGCTTTGAGCAGGGCCATTTTCTCCTGATCCCCTTCATGCAGGTTATACAACGCTTCCAACTGTAATAGATAGTTTTGCACCCGCTCTGCATTGAGCACGTTCTGGCGATGTTGCAGCCAGCGGCGCTGCTCTGCGTCATCCAGCGTGTTCGGATAATTGCGCGCACGGTAACGGAACAGCAAATCTTTCACCCGGCCATCATTAAAGGCCAAATCCAGCGCAGGCAGATTCTGTGGTTTGGTCTGCTGGATAATTTTCATCGCGGCCCTGTCGGCATCGCTGAAAAAGCCGTCGTACAGTTTGGCATCGACATCGTCAATGGAGGTAAAAGGTTCTGCCTCAGCAAACAGCGCTACCACTTTTTCCCTGATTTCCGGGTGTTGGCGCAGCACTTGCAGGTTCTGCAGGCAAGCTTGGCGGTCGATCCCCAAGCGCTCGGCATTTTCTGGCAGCAGCGTTTTGGCGGGAGCCAGCACCGGGCATTTGTTGATCTGCACCAGCTTGATTGGCACCGGTGCCTGGTTGGGGGCTAGCCGATCGCGCCGGGTATAGAGGCGTTCACGCAATTCATCGGCGTTCAGTTCTAATAATGGCGTGATATCTCCGGCCAGGTCACACATGATCACCGCGTTTTTATTCTCAGGATGCCAGGCCAGCGGAGAAACCCAACTGGTATTGCCACGTGTTGCGCCAAACATGCCGGAAACGTGCACCAGCGGGGTCATTTCGGCAATGTCGATAAGCGAGTTCAATTTGTGCTTGTTGCGGTGTTGCAACAGATAGTCAAACAGCCGTGGCTGAGCTTGTTTGACCAACTTGGCCATGGCAATGGTGGCGTAAACATCGGCCATCGCGTCGTGTGCATTCTCGTGCTCAATACCGTTGGCGCGTGTCAGATGTTCCAAGCGGAAGCTGGGAAATCCTTCTTCATTTTCTGGCCAACTGATACCTTCTGGGCGTAATGCATAGCAGGCCCGCATCACATCGAGCAGATCCCAGCGTGAGTTACCGTTTTGCCAACTGTAGGCGTAGGGATCGTAGAAGTTGCGATAGAAGATATTGCGGCTGACTTCATCATCAAAACGAATATTGTTGTAGCCGAAAATGCAGGTGCCGGGCACGCTGAACGCTTGATGGATTTGCCGAGCAAACTCGGCTTCATTAACCCCTTTTGCTAGCGCCTGTTGTGGGGTAATGCCGGTAATCATGACCGCCTCTGGTTCGGGCAAATAGTCATCGGCTGGCGCGCAGTAGATCACCAATGGTTCTTCGATGATGTTGAAATCCATATCGGTGCGCACGCCAGCAAATTGCGCGGGGCGATCCATTGAGGGGCTTTTACCGAAGGTCTCATAGTCGTGAATATAAAATGTAGCCGGTGCCTTGCTGCTCAAAATTGCATCTCTTTAGTCGCGTAGATGATATGCGCTATTGTAACGGCGTGGTGGACTATGCCAAGTGATGGTTTAGCTTAAGCGTAGAAATGCGGCCTATTAAGCATGGCGAGAGTCATCAGAGGTAAAGGAAAGATTAATGCCAATTAAAGAAATTAAATACCAGAGATGTAACTAAATACCAGGTGGATGTTTCAAAGTATTCACCAAGGCTACATTTTGAAAATAAATTCTAAACCAACACTGGGTCTTTATTTAATTTCCGTTTATACACCCAGGCATACAATCCAGAAAATTCAATAGCAACATGGGTATCAAGTATGAAAACGCTTTTATTAACCGGCGCTACGGGTTTTCTTGGTGGTGCAGTGCTCGAAAGGTTATTGCTTGATAATAAAGGGGTTAATTATCTTCTCCTGGTGCGGGCCGAGAGTGCGCAACAGGGTTTGAACCGTATTCGCATGAATATGGAAAAGTTTAATATTGATAAAAATATATTGGGTAAACTCAATGAAGAAAACATTTTATTGGGTGATTTAAGTGCGCCTGATTGTTTTTTATCTGATCCTCGAATTAACAATGTTACCCATGTGGTTAATTGTGCCGCAGTGGCCTCATTCGGGAATAATCCGCTTATTTGGAAGGTTAATGTTGAAGGAACGTTGGCTTTTGCGCAAAGAATGGCACAGGTTAAAGGATTACAACGTTTTCTTCATGTAGGCACGGCGATGTCCTGTGCTCCTGAGCCGGGTTCGTTGGTCGCAGAAAGTGCCGAGTTTGAGGAGACCGCAGAGCACCTGGTAGAGTACACCCGTTCCAAGTCGACCATCGAACAACTGATGCGGCAGTCTTGCCCGCAATTGCCTCTGGTAATTGCACGCCCTTCGATCGTGGTTGGCCATACGCGTTTAGGTTGCCAACCCTCCAGCAGTATTTTCTGGGTATTCAGCATGGCACTGATGCTGCGTAAGTTCATGTGTTCATTGCAGGATCATATTGACGTGATTCCGGTGGATTACTGTGCGGAGGCGCTGGTGATGCTGCTGAATCGCGACAGGTTGGATAACGACGTTTATCATATCTCTGCCGGTGAAGAGAGCAGCGTCAGCTTTGCGGATATCGATCATGCCATTGCTGCTGCGCTGGAGAAACCCCCGGTTGGCGACCATTATGCTCAGGTCAGCTACGAAGCTTTGCTGCAAATGCGCAAACAGCTTAAGGATATCTTCGGGCCATGCAATGAGCGCCTGATGCTGAAAGCGATGCGCCTGTATGGCTCATTTGCCATGCTCAACGTGCGGTTCAGCAATGAAAAAATCCTCAAACTGGGGATGCCGAAGCCACCGCGCTTTACTGACTACATTGCCTGCTGCGTGCGTTCGACCCATGGGCTGTCGATCCCCCAACAAATGGTCGTGGATTTTAAATAACCCACAGGGCATCGGTAGCGATGCCCTGTTCCATACTCAACGAAAACCCTTCACGATATCCAGCAACGGGATCTCCACAAACTACAGTGCCAGTTTAAAGTACCAGAAATCCGCTATCCGCCAGCCGACAGGAATCAGGGGTTAGATCATGAAGACTGCGCTTCGGGTTTTGGCTCTGGCGCTAAAGTGGGTAAGATAAGCCAATGTGAGTTGTGTCTGACGGGCACAAACCTGTATCTTGGGTGGATTGTTGCCGTCGGCAAAATGAATCTGTGTATTACTTAAGCAAGGGTATAAAGATGGATAATGCAAATAAGCCGAGTTTTCAGGACGTACTGGAGTTTGTGCGTATGTTCCGCCGTAAAAACAAGCTGCAGCGTGAAATTACCGACAACGAAAAGAAGATTCGCGATAACCAGAAGCGCGTGCTGCTGCTCGATAACCTGAGTGAGTACATCAAGCCAGGCATGAGCATTGAAGACATTCAGGGCATTATTGCCAATATGCGCAGCGACTATGAAGATCGCGTTGACGATTACATCATCAAGAACGCTGATTTGTCTAAAGAACGCCGTGATTTGTCCAAAAAGCTGAAAGCCATGGGCGAAGTGAAGTAAATTTTCAAGCAGCAGGGCTGGCATTTTTCAGCCCTGCCTATCCCCGCCAGATCTCCCGACACCACCTGCATTTCTGCTCCAAAACCCACGCTGTATTAGGGGGTTACGCATTGATTTTTTTTCGCTGATGTAGCAAATCAGCCTAGACCCGCTACGCTTAGAGTATCGTCTTGCAGCAAGCCTTCAGGTGATTGTTTTGACGTCGTGCGGTGAGGTCAGCAATGTTGCCGCTGTTTTGAACAATAAACTCTTAGTCCGTCTTCTGTTTGTAAGGCTATGAATAATAAAAATGGTACGTTACTCATAGATGAGTCATTTATTTTAGCTATGTTGCGATGACGTAGCCCGGTAAAGGGGAACAGGTTCTTTTTATGGCAGAACAACAGCTCAGTGCGTTACTTAATCTGGACGATACTGTTCAACCCCCACGTGCATTGGTTCGCGGCGATTGGGTACTGGCGCATTACCGCTTGCTGGAGATGGGCGTCAGGCAATTGCAGGCCCGCTTGCCCGGTAATGCGGTATTTGATCTGAGCCAACTGCAGGGCCTTGATACTGCTGGGGCCACATTACTGGTCAATCTGCTTGGTATCGAGCGGATCCTTAATCTTGGCCAGATCGCGCCTTCTCTGCCAGCAGAACGCCGTGTTCTGCTGGAAACCGTTGGCCGTTCTCTGCAGGGTTTTGATCCACCGGCAGCGGAAAAATCGCCAAACATCCTGGTTGAATTGCTTGCCAACATTGGCCAATCCATGGCCAGTTTCTGGCAAAACTTTATCGATCTCTTAGGCTTCATCGGCCTCACCCTGCAAGCTCTATTTGGTAGCCTGCTGCGCCCTTCACGCTGGCGGCTGACATCGCTGGTGGCCAATATTCAGCAGATCGGCCTCAACGCTGTACCAATTATCATGTTATTGACCTTCCTGGTGGGTGCGGTTATCGCTTTTCTCGGCTCCACGGTGTTGGCTACCTTCGGTGCCGGTATTTTTACCGTTCATCTGGTGGTGTTTTCCTTCCTGCGTGAATTTGCCGTGTTGCTCACCGCGATACTCATGGCAGGCCGTACTGCCAGCGCCTTCACCGCTCAGATTGGCCTGATGAAAGCTAACGAAGAGATTGATGCGATCCAGGCGCTGGGGCTGAATCCGGTAGAAATGCTGGTATTGCCACGGGTGCTGGCGTTGCTGATTGCGCTGCCGATGCTGACCTTTATCGGCATGATCAGCGGGATCTTTGGTGGCGCAATGGTGTGTGTCCTGACGCTGGATATTTCACCCACCATGTTCCTGACCATCATGCAGGGCAGCGGAGGCATGCAGCATTTTCTGGTGGGGATGAGCAAAGCGCCGGTCTTTGCCTTCCTGATTGCGATTGTGGGTTGTCTGGAAGGATTCAAAGTCAGCGGCAGCGCGGCTTCTGTCGGGGCTCACACAACGTCCAGCGTAGTACATTCAATCTTTGTGGTGATTTTGCTTGATGCCGTCGCCGCACTGTTTTTCATGGAGATGGGATGGTGAATCAAACAACCCCTGAGGCCATTATTCGCATTCGTAAATTGCGCAACTGTTTTGGCAAACAGTGTGTTCACGAGGATCTTGATCTTGATGTTCGGCGTGGTGAAATTCTGGGCGTGGTTGGCGGTTCTGGCACCGGTAAATCTGTGCTGTTGCGCAGCATCGTTGGGTTACGCCGCCCGACAGCGGGGCAGATCCATGTTTTTGGTGAAGATTTGATGACGCTTTCCGGCTTACGCCGTTCCACGCTGGAAAGGCGATTTGGCGTGTTGTTTCAGCGTGGGGCGCTGTTCAGCTCGCTGACCGTCACTGAGAATGTGGCATTGCCCCTGATTGAATATGCCGGGTTACAACGCAGTGATGCGGAACAGTTGGCTCAGGTAAAACTGGCGCTGGCAGGTTTGCCTGCCAATGCGGGTAACAAATATCCGGCATCACTTTCTGGGGGCATGGTGAAACGTGCCGCCCTGGCTAGGGCACTGGCGCTGGACCCGGAAATACTGTTTCTGGATGAACCCACCGCCGGGCTGGATCCTATCGGTGCTGCGGCCTTTGACAGCCTGATCCGCACGCTGCGCGATGCGTTGGGATTAACCGTGTTCCTGGTGACCCACGATCTGGACACGCTTTATACGATTTGTGACCGGGTTGCCGTGCTTTCGCAGAAAAAGGTATTGGTGGTTGATTCACTGGACGTCGTAGCCGCCACCGATGATGCCTGGATCCAAGAGTATTTCCACGGCCCGCGAGGGCGGGCTGCGCAACAGACCGTAACGAACATTCGAGAGAGGCAATAAGAAATGGAAACCCGTGCTCATCATGTACTGATTGGTCTGTTTACTCTCATCATCTTCGGCGCTGTGCTGCTGTTCAGCCTATGGCTGACCAAAGCTGGCAGCGATCGTCAGTTTAAACTGTACGATATTGTGTTTAACGAAGCTGTCAGTGGTCTTTCACAAGGCAGTTCGGTGAACTACAGCGGGATCCGTGTGGGGGAGGTGGTTCAGCTGCGGCTGGATAAAGAGGTGCCAAGCAAAGTCTGGGCCCGTGTCCGGGTAGCCGCTTCGGCACCGATCAGAAAGGACACTCAGGCTCGGCTGGCCGTCGCGGGCATTACTGGGACGTCCAACATTCAGCTTAGTAGCGGTTCTGAGGCTAGCCCGTTGCTGGAGGGGCAAAATGGTGAAATTCCGGTGATTATTGCGACCCCATCACCGTTAAGCCAATTGCTCACCAATGGTGAAGATTTGGTCACCAATATCAATGAAGTGCTGATGCGTCTCAACCAGGTGTTGACGCCGGATAACCAACAGCGTTTGGTCAACACGCTGGATAATCTGGAAAAGATAACCGGTACTGTGGCTGGGGAGCGTGAGGACATCCGCACGGTAATAAAACAGTTGGCGCTGCTGACCAAGCAGGGTAATGACACGTTGGCACAAACCAATCGTCTGGTTCGCAATGCTAATGGTCTGCTCGATGGGCAAGGTAAGCTGTTGGTCGCTAACGCGGCCAAAACCATGGCATCGTTGGAACAAACCAGCGCGCTGCTTAACAAACTGATCAGTGAAAACCAAAGCTCGCTGAGTAGTGGGATGCAGGGATTCAACGAACTCGGCCCGGCGGTTGACGAATTGCGCAGAACGCTGGTGGCATTGCGCGGTGCGATGAATCGTCTGGAAGAAAACCCGTCCGCCTTGCTCAGAGGCCGCGAACGTACCAAGGAGTTTACACCACAATGACTGACTTCCGCGTTATCTATGCACGCTACCGCCGTAACGCCTTACGGCTGTTAGCCCTGATGTTGTTTATGCCGTTGGTGGCCTGCACTATTTTGCCGGAAAGCCCGGTGCTGCAGGTCTATCTGTTGCCTGCTCAGCCTGTGGCCGGTTATGGCAGCGGGCAGTCGTTTGGTCAATCGTTGCGTATTGTTCAACCGACCACTAACCAGTTTCTGAACAGTTCGCGGATTGCCGTTCAGCCTCAAGGGGCGGAGATTACCTCTTTCTCCGGCTCACGTTGGAGCGATCCAGCTCCGTTATTGTTGCGTAACCGCTTGATTCAGGAGTTCCGTGCCGATGGCCGCTTCCTCTCAGTGAGTGGCGATGAAGACAACGTGCAGGCTGAGGTTGAACTTAACGGTGAACTGCTGTCATTCCAAGGTGTGTATAACGGCGACAGCGGGGAAGTGGTGATTCGTTTTGACGCACGCCTGGTACGCACTTCCGATCGCCGAGTGATCACGAGCCGCAGCTTCGAAGTTCGGCAGTCGATAAGCGGCAGGTCAATGGATAAAGTGGTACAGGCATTCGGTTTGGCCAGTGACAGGCTGGCAGCCCAGATGCTGAGTTGGACGCACCAGCAGTCGGCAAACTTTCCGGTAAGACAATAGCCGGTAATACCCGTCTGAATAAAATGCCCGGTAAAGGTCTATCGGGCATGGTTAAAGGCTAGGGGAGGGGAACGAGAGCTCACGAATGTTTTTATATTTCTAACAAGGTGTTACCTTACGGGCTTCAGTCATTATCCTGTTCCCATTATGAGGTATACACCATGCTTACAGTAGGCTACAAAAAAGTCATTGTTACGCTCTTGTTTACAGTTATGGGGAGCGCCCATGCTGTCGATGAGTTGAATAGCACGCGCACGGGTTTTGGTCAGGCTATGGCGGCGCGGGATGTGGAAGCTATCGCGCAGTTTTTTGATGAAAAAGGCATTCTGGTCAAACAGGACGGCACTCTTGCCAAAGGTCGGGACGAAATTAAGCAAGGATTTCGCGAGATACTGGCGGATAAAAATATGCGTGTCCAAAGCGTTCCTGGTTCTTCAAACACGGTACAGAATGGCGACATTATTTTAAGAAGTGGCCGTTGGCAGTTGGTTGATATGAATGGCAAAGTGCAGGAAGAATGGTTTGCCAGTGAAGTGTTTCGCAAGAATGCACAGGGCAAATGGGTTTATTTAATTGATAATCCTTACAATAAACTGCCTGATTGATAGGCAAAATCGGCCGAGGCAACTCGGTCGGTTATCTGTTTAAGCGCTGCGAAAGGGGAGTCGGCAGGAGATGAGAGCTTGCCCTTTGAATAAAATCAGCAAATTTCTGCTTCGTGAGCTTCTGGGTGAGATTTATTGTTTGCTTTTATCTACGAGATACTGCGTGACTCTTCAGCGTTATTAACGGTTTCCCAAAACTCACAGTATTTGCCGATATTGGCTTTAAACTTATCTATTAACCACCGAGCCGCAGGGGATAAAGGGAAGTTGCGTTGATGCATTACGCAATATAAAGCATTAGGTATTGGTTCACTTACCTTGATACTGACCAGGCTTTCTTTAAATAGAGGTTCTTTAAAAATAGCAGCAGGTGCCAACGTTAAATAATCGGTACTCAAGGCCATGCTTAGCCTGATTTCACCTGTTTCCCCTCTAAGTATGTTTCTATCATTTCCTTCAGAAATTATTATGGATTCGACCTCCTTTTGATAGCCAGATAAGTTTGACGGCAGGCACCAATCAGCATTGTTAAGATCTGCAATGGATGTGCTTTTCTCTAAAGGGTGCCCTTTACGTGCAACAATATAGAAAGGCATGCTAAAGAAAGCATCAATAACGAAATCATCGATAGGTATGTCATCGGCAATAATAGAAATACAAAAATCCAACTCGCCACTACGTGCTTTAGGGAGCAGTTCTGTTAGTTGCCCTTCTAAAAGGTTAATGCTTGTTTTGGGAAACTCCTCTTGGAAATGCTTTATGGTTTCAGGTAAAACGGTATAGGCCAAGGATGACGAAAAACCAAATGACACACCGTGGTTTTTAAACGCCACAATATCTTTAACTTCTTTTTTTGTTGAGTCTATGTCTTTAAGTATCTGCTCTGTGCGTAACTTAAATACTTTCCCGGCCTCAGTCAGTGTAATACCGTTTGTGCCTCTGATAATTAAGTTAACATCTAGTGATGCTTCGAGTTCTTTAAGGCTGCGCGTTAGCGCAGGCTGTGTAAGGTGCAGCGCTGCGGCTGCAGCCCTTATGCTGCCCAAATCTGCAACCATTTGAAAAATTTTCATTTGTTGTAACTTAATCATACTAAGGAAACCTTTTTTAATTTCTAATGACATTTCTTTATTAATTCATTAAGAAGGTCTTTTGCCGTACTCTTTAATGGGAAATGACGTGAATAAACAATTTTATAGATTATATCGGGAAGCGGTTCTTTGAGTTTTACCTCATGAAAACCATGCATCAATGTATTGTTTTTTATAATGAATTCTGGAGCCAGAGTGATGAAGTCAGAATTCAATGTCATTAACAAAGACATTATCCCCCCCCGTAAAAAAATGGGATTGTTACTTTTCATTGCATCTTTATGCAAGTTACTAATATGGTTGTAATAATCCACTTTTGATTTTGGTAAAAACCACTTTATTTTATTCAGATTAGCCACTGAGTTAGTATTATTTAATGGGCTTTTTATGCTGGTTAAAATGCAAACTTTAGAGTTGAAGAGAACCTCATCAATCAGGTCATCATTAATAAATTTTTCACTATCAGGATGAATAATAAAGTCAAGCTTTCCTGCACGTAGCATTCTCAATAATATAGATAAATCATCTTCAACGATTTTAATTTTCACTTCTGGTGAAGCAATCTGAAAATCACTGATTTTTGACGATAGCTCTGAAAACAAAGAGAAAGAGGAGACCCCCAAAGATAGCTCTTGTACTATTTCATCTTCGCTGAGGCACTTTACGTCATTAATGGCTGATTCGTAAGTGTCAATTAAAAACTGAGCGCGCTCATCAAGAACTTTTCCTGCTTTAGTAAGATGAATACCTTGCTTTTTCCGTATAAATAAGGAAGTGCCCAAGCTTTTCTCTAGCTCATTCATTGAATGAGTTAATGCAGGTTGAGTGACATTAAGTAATTTTGCTGCTTTGCGAAAGCCTCCATTCTTCACAATAGCCAAAAATACTTGTAAATGACTTATTTTAGGCAGTGTGTTCATTAACAACTAATCCCTGAGTTGAATAAAACGGTGTTGTTATAAAATGCATGTTCAATGGTGAGGGGTTGCCTTGCTTGTTAACAATTATCGACTCAGCGTATTGATTCTATTATGTGGTAGCATAAAAGAACTCAGTGAGCGAACACCAAATTTATACAACCCTACACGTTTGTGATGACTTGCAGTTTTGTAATTAATACCTAGATGATTAGCGATGCACTGCAAGTTATTTCCTTTTAATAAAAGATATAACACACTCATTTCTCGCTGTGAAAGGGTGGGCCTGTTAGCTTTTCTATCATCATCAGAGATCAGTGTTTCGCTCAGTAAAAAATGAGCTACTTTATCTTTTAATTCCTTGAGATTCATTGAGATATCAAGGATGATGCAAGAGTTGCATAAGTTATATATGCAATTTTTTAATACATCAGAACAAGAAAAGTCGCTAAGGATGACTATTTTGCAACCCGTTGCCACATTGGAGGCGTAATTTTCCATCAGATTCAAAATAAAATCTTGCGTATAGTTCTTGCGTAACAGAGTGATAATTAAAAAACTATCCTCCGAAATTATGCTCGGAAAAGCTCTATTGTTTTCACAAACTTTAATATCAATATTTGAATTGATTTTTTTCTCTTGAACCAAATCATTTAATATCTTCTGAACCCCAATGGTAATGAAGTTACATGGGCTTTTTATTATGATGTTTTTTTTCATTTTTTTACCTTACGTGCTATATATAAGAAACGTTACCTATTCGGTCTTTGACCGGTTTTTTATTCTGTTGCTTTTTACAGGCAACTCGATTTTTTTGGTTATAAAATTTATTGGTGGAAAATAATGAACCTGAATGTATCGCGGGTTAAATATTGGCCATGGCGAATGGCATCAGAGGCGCTTTTATGCCTGTCTTCCTCACGCAGCAAGTTGCTTACTATGAAATTTTATAAAACTCAAGGTGAACAGAAATAGCCATCCATTTAGCGCTGGTTTTTAAACTATTGAGAGCTAAACTAAGAAAATTCTAAGTCATTTATTTGTTGATAAAAAGCAACATTTTTTTATATGCGATAAATAAAACTAATCATAAGGGCTGATTGGGGGTGAATTGGATGTATATGTTGGTTTTTGAGTAAATAAAATCTAATCTACTAAAAAGTAGTTATAATAATGGCAGAGTGGTAAATAATATAATCCCAGCACACACTATGCCCAGTAAAAATTCTGGCTGGGATTTTTATAGAAAAATATCAATGCGATTTGTCACTGTGTCTCTGACGATGTTTAGGTATCGTTTGGTTCATTTAAGATTTACCTTTGGCTTAACAACGGCTAAAGCTGGCAGCCCTTATGTTGAGTGTTAGCCAGTATGAATGGTAGATGCGTTTTAAACTGTATTTTCGCTAGGCGGCTGAGGCAAAAAATTGCTACAGCCTGATGCTATTGCCGATCACTATTGATAGGTAAAACTCATTAGCAGTTGGCTATTCACATCCCCCGCAGCAATATCACCATTAGGGCTGAACAATCTGGCAGATAAAGCATAGGTGGCAGTGTGTTTTACTGGATCCACGTCTACCACCATACTGCTGCCGAGCCTCTGAATACGGCTTTTATCTGCATCCTGCGCCACCTGAACCGCTACGCCCAAAGCCGTACCAGAAGAAGCATAAAGTGTTGCGTCACCGGGAAAAGGCATGCCGGTAAAACTCGCCGTAACACGGCTGGTTGTTGGGGGGCAATTAATTAAGCTGACCTGAAAAGGACGCCAGTCGCTTGCATTGCCAGCCTGTTGCATATCTCTTTTCTTGACACGACCAAAATCGACAATCTGGCTGGCTGATGCGGCGTCAACGGTGCAGGGGCTAGCCACAATTCTACCATTGACCGCCACATTTTCGGCGTTAGCCATAGTGCTGCACACTGTGCTCAGCAATATGGTGACGATCAAATTGTATTTCATTGATAACCTTGTAAATGGAGGCTTATATCTGTAATTTTTCATCATTGCCGCTCTAAATCATGAGGCCTTGTTGAAAGGGGCCGGTTAATATTATTGATACGTGATATTCAATGTCATAGTGCTATTGGCCACACCGCCCGTGACCTTGCTGGTGGTCTGATAATATTGCGCGGTAAAGGGGAAAGTTTCCTGTCCCCCCTCGGAGGTTTTCAGCGCCAGCATATTATTCAGAACCAACGGAGCAGAATTATAGAGGATCTGAATACCCACCCCGGTTGCTACTGCTGGGGTGCCCGCATTGGTTAATTTCAATACACCATCCGCAGTAGTATCGGTATTTTTTGTACCGGTCATCGTTACATTAATTTTTGCGCCGGCATCACAATTCAGGCCAACGGAAAAATCTTTAGGCTTGAGTGTACTATTGACTCCAGAAAACTCATTAATGTTAACATCATCTAACGGCACCTGAATCACCGGGTTATTAATAGAACAAGCAATAACATTCACCTGGATTGCACTCAGGTTGACTGGAATGGATGGCCCGATATAACTTCCATCGTCTTGTCCTACTTTCAATGTATGAGTCTGTTGCTCACTGATAGTACCTGAACTGATGGGACCGATTTTATAAAACTGAACACTAGGGTGAGCTGAAAAGTTATAAAAAACGGGGCCTCTGGCACCAAAAATAATCCTGCCGTTAACATCCCCCCATAGAGATAAACCATTAGAAATCCAGTAACTGCCACTGGTACCTATAGCAATCCCCACACCAGGCATGTTAGTGCTGTATATTCTCTTTCCATCTATTGTTGTGCTATAGGGTAAGGTTGTAGCGATACCCAGAACCGACCAGTCAGTGGGTTCGGGATTTAGGCAGGTGAATATATTGTTATAACTGTTACCATAGATAATATCCGAAATTGGTGAGTTTATGGGCTGATCTCTTTGGACCGTGATCGTGCTACTGGAAATAGTAAATGCAGATGGCCCCTCAGTAGTGCAGGTTACGGCAGCATGACTCAGTTGGGAAAATGCCAACAAGCCCAATACTAACCTTATTTTAGGAAATACTATTTTTTTAATCATTTTTAAATATCATTGCAGGTGTATTATTATTAATATCGATGTTGCTCGGCATATCACTATTGGTAGGTGAAAGCCACTTGCATAACGCTATTTATCGAGCCTGGGGTCGCATTGCCAGTAGCGGTATACGCTTTGGTGGCAAATGCCAACGTCGCAGATTTAGTTGCCGCATTAACCGCTACTGTCCAGGTAGACGAAGTCGGCCGCACCGTCGTCCCCGTATAGGGTTCAGCAAATGTTTTGATTTTAATCCCTACGCCTGTCGCGGTTCCGCTATTGGCAAAAAAGTTATTATCAGCATCATAAGGCGTACCAGAGAAGGTCGCCGTCACCTTGCTGGTGGTGGCCGGGCAATTATTTAGCACCAGGTTAAAAAATTTCTCTGAACCACCATAGGTCCCTGCTGTACCCAAAGCGGTGGCCTGAATATCACCCAAGTCAACGCTGAGAGTAGAGTTTGCCGTGTCCAGCGTGCAGGGTGAGGCGATCACCTTGCCTGTGATATTGACCTGAACAGGGTCGGCAGAAGCTTGATAAACTCCAGAACCTGACAGCAAAGAAAGCAATAGAAATTTATGTCCGTAATTTTTCATCATCGCTGCTCTAAATAATGAGACCCCGTTGAAAAAGGGTCTGTTAATGTTATTGATAAGTGATATTCAATGTCATAGTGCTGTTGGCCGCACCACCCGTGACCTTGCTGGCCGTCTGATAATATTGCGCGGTAAATGTGAGGTTCTCCTGCCCTCCTGCGGAGGTTTTTAGTGCCAGAATATTATCCAAAACCAGCGGAGTAGAATTATAAAGAACCTGAATGCCGACCCCAGTTGCTACATCTGGAGAACCAGCATTGGTTAATTGCAACACACCATTAGCAGAAGTGTCGGTATTTTTTGTCCCATTCATCGTCACACTAATTCTTGTTCCGGCTTCGCAATTAAGGCCAACGGAAAAAGCTTTAGGCTTGAACGCACGACCGGCGCCAGAAAGTTCAATAACGTTAATATCAGCTAAGGGTACCTGGATCGCCGGGGTATTAAGAGAACAGCTAACGGTTTTCACCTTAAAAGCGCCAGATGAAGACATTACACCGACCGGTGCTATTGGACCATTGGTTCCTATTTGTAACTCTGCAAATTTACCGGTAAAAATCCCCGAAGTGATAGGGCCTATTTTATAAAACTCAACAGCGAGGTTAAATGTATACATCCGTCGAAGATCGCCGTTTAGCGGCAATGTTTTGGTGAATTGAAACGAGTTAATTTGCCGACTGTTCGCTTGGCCAAACAAGAGATTGCTGCCATCAATGTAGCTTGTCGGCGGATTGGCAGGTTCGCGAAGTGTCTCATTACCCGATAGGCTCATCTCAGTACTGATAGCCGATCCCGCGATCGCTATGCCTAAACCGGGAACATTTGTGGTGTAAACATTTCTGCCATTGATAACGCCATAAAAAGGCAAGTCGGTAGAAAGACCTATGTTAAGCACTTCTCCTGCAGCCCCAAAACAGCGGTAGGCCACGTACGACCCATACACATAAGTAGGTCCACTCCCTCCTGGCCCAATCTTTGTATTGAGCGGCAAGTCTCTCATTACGGTTACCTCTACGCTAGTGCCAATAGCAACATCTGTATAGAACGCCTGGCAGGTTGCTGAGTAACTCGCTGAAGAAATGATTAGCATAATTAACGCTAACCCAATGTTCGCGAATAAATATATTTTACGCATCGTTAACTCTGAGTTATTCATTTTATTGGCACCTTGCATCAAGTTGTTTTATAACGCTATCTTCCGCCTTCTGTGCAGGCAGAGAATAGGCCACCTGGCAGGTTTGATGCGCCTCATTGCCCCATTTCACGGTGAGCGAGCCACGCTCAGCAAGCCCGGTCAGATAGACCTGCCCACTGTCGCCAACGATAAAGCCCTGCGCGGTTTTCTGCGCCGGATCGCTGACCGTTGCGCCGAACGGTACCGGTGCCCCGTCCATTTTGAGTAAGGTCATCATTACCCGCTGCCCAATCTGGGTATCAAAACTGGCGCGCACCACGGCCCCGCGAGTGGGAACCAGGTTTTGCGAGGTTTGTGCCAGTTCTACGTCATCCGGTAGCGTCTCGGTATTCAATTGCACCTGATTTTTACGGTATGGGGTGCCATAAGGCACAATCGCATACCCGCGCCAGTCTGTTTTGACGCCGATCTGGTTGTTGACAGAAACACCTGCGGCACCCGGCGCACGGACCAGCGCCACGGTTTCCCCCAACGGTTGCCCAAAGGTCACGCCATTCTCATGGGCAATAATGCCGCCTTGCAGGCCGTAGTTCAGGCGCTTGCTCTGCGGATCGTAGCCGTAACCCGCGTTGATCTGGCCATAAGTGCCACGGTAGTCGGCGTTCAGGTTACCGCTGTTGCTGCGGTCTTGGCTGTTGTAGCCTTGTCGTACACCCCAGCTTAAGTTCCTTTCTGCCAACGCCGAACCACTCAGGCCCGCGCTGTGGGTTGCGCCGCCTTTCTGGCTGCTGTTCATACTGTAGCTGGCGTAGCTATTACCCAACCAACGGTCCAATGGCACGCTGATGTTGAAGGCAACCAGATGGTTCTTATCGTAAATTTCGTTGTTTGCCGTGCCGCCTGCTGATGCGTTTATGTTGTAGCTGTAGTTCAGTGAATAGCTGATCCCCTGCCAGCTGTTGCTGTAACCCATGCCAATTGAACGCAAGTTTCTTTCACTGTTCCAATAGTCTTCGTCAACCACGCTAAGTGAAAGTGCGCCGGCACCTTGCCAGAGGTTTTGGCTCAGCGTAAATTCGGCACGGTTACGCCTGCGCTCGATACCTGGCGCGCTATTCTGAATGCGGTAAGTATCCATCACCTCTTGCATGCCGTAAAAACCGTCGGTGGAATATCGATACCCTGCGATGGCAAAGTTAGTACCGGTTTGCACGATATTTTTGCTGTAACGCAGGCGCCAGGATTGTCCCTGCGTTTTAGGCGCGTTTTGCAGTGTGGATTCGGCATGGGTGAGGTCCGTAGAGAGCGCCCCAAAATTACCCAGGTTTTTCCCCATGCCTAGCGCCAGCGCCTGGTAGTGTTCAGCAAACTGTACCCCGCCGTAGCCAGTGAACCCTAAAGGCAAACCGTAGATTGCCGTTCCCTGAGCAAACGTGTTCTTCTCTACGTTACTGTCATAGGAGCGATACTGCCCGCCGCTCACGGCATACTTCAGGCTTCCTTCACGTTGTAGAACCGGCAATGAGGCGAAGGGCACCACTAATCGTTGTTCGCTGCCATCGGCTTCTTTGATGGTCACCTGTAGATCGCCGCTACCACCGGTAGGGAACATGTCGTTGATTTCGAATGCGCCGGGCGTGACGTAATTCTGATAAATCACATAACCATTCTGGCGAATCGTCACCTGTGCATTGGTGCGTGCGATACCGCGTATCACCGGCGCATAGCCTTTCAGGCTATCCGGTATCATGTCTTCATCTGAAGCCAATTGCGCGCCGCGGAAGGGGACGCTGTCAAACACATCGCTGGGTGATGAGCCATCACCCAATGTCAATTGACTTTTTAAGGTGACGATATCGCGTTGAACATAGGTGTAAATGGTATTCCATTGGTCCTGCCCGCTGTTATCGCGATTCCAGGTGGTATAATTGCGTAAACGCCATGGGCCGATATTTAATCCAGGGCGAAGATTGGCAAATGTGCTGCTGCTGCGCGCCGAGCTGCCGTCACGAGCCTGAGCCGTCGCGCCGTTAAGGCTGTAGTTGAGCAATAAGGCAGAGATCCCGTTTTCCCACTGGCTTTCTGGCACGTAACCACGCGCATCCTGCTGCATCGCTGCCTGCGGAATACTGACCCGCAACTGCTGAGAGTTGAAGCGGAATTCTGCGCTGGCTTGCGGGATCACGCTTAAATCGGCGCACTTGGCCGCTGCATCGCCCATGCCCGGAAACAGATGAGTTTTAACCCCCATTTCGTTTAACTGGGCAACGCTTAAGCAGGGTTGCAAATTCTCTTTACCCTGGGCATCTTTCAACAGGCTGAATTCGACATTGCTCGTCCCTTTCGCCTCGTTGTTAATATAAATGTCGACCCGATACGTTCCTGGAGCTTGTAAATCGCCTTCTTCAAACACAGAAAGATCTGTACTGCCTTGATGGGGGTTATCCATTTCCAACAAGGCTGGATTAAAATAGTCACGCGCCTGGGTACCAAAAGAAAGGGTACCCAACATCACGGTAATTAAATAAGATAACTGGCTGATGCGTGGTAGTCTTCCAATCTGATTTTTATAATTACTCACCTGTCTTACCTTTTTATTTACCGGAAGAATTCATCTCCATGAATTCTCACATCGACCAAACATCGGGACGTATTTCACGGGGAAAAGCGTTTTACAATGTGCTGCGGTGTTCTTTGCCCATCGCGCCGTAGTCGTTGATAATTTTCCAGCTCACGTTGTTGCTGTTAGCCCCTGCTGGCAAAGCGAAGCTGGCCGTTGCGCCCGGAGCGACATACGTTGCATCTTCCACTTCCTGGCCTGCGACTTTTACTTCCTGAAAATTCATATAAAACGGCGTCGGGTTGGTCACTTTCAAACTATTGCCACTGCGCTGCCAACTGAGTTTTTCAGTCGCTTCTTCAGGGCTGCCTTTTAAACCGGCAGGGCGATAAATCAGCTTGATGCGCGTTTTTATTGCGATCTGTAATGTGTTTTTGTTTTCACTCTCCTCTTTTTGAGTTGCTGGAATCGACTTTATATTCAGCCAATACAGCGACTCTTTGTCTGAGGGCAAATGATTACCGGCATAAACAACGCGCAGCACGTTTTCCTGCCCACTATTAAGACGGAATAGTGGCGGGGTGATCATAAAAGGCGCTTTTTCGCCGCCTTCGGTAGTGCTTTCAACCCAGGATTGAATCAGATAGGGCATTTTGTCTGGGTTGTTGACGCTTAATGATGATTCTTTTTTGGCTCCGTCATAAATCAGGCGCGTACCGCCAACAATGACACCTGCCTGTGTGGCGCTGGCAATCACCATCAGTGACGCGACAAGCACAGTAGGAAATTTTTTCATATTGATTCCAATGTTGAGAGAATAGGCAGGCACAGACTTTTTTGCGTCTGCCTAAAGTGGCAGTATCAAACCAGTAAATAAGGTTGATGCTGGATATTAGTTGTAGTTAATGGTGAAGCTGGCAGTTGCGTTCGCCGGGCCTGTGGTAATTGTTTTGGAAGTAGAGATGTAGCTTGCTACGAAGTCCAGATTGTTGACCACGTCTTTTTGCAGGGTGTATGCCTTGGAAGCGGTGAACAGTGGCAATACGCTATTGCTGTCGTCAGACAGTTCAATACCGATACCGGTGGCAACGCCAGCCTCATCGGTGAGCGCCAACAGGCCGTTAGTACCAGGAATTGCAGTACCGTCAAACTTCACTTTTGCTGAGGTGATAGTGTCTGGGCAAGCACTCAGTTGCAGAGTGAACTTGGTTGCAGAGGCTCTAGCGCCAGCGTCAGGGAAGGATGTTTTGGCAACTTTACCCAATGTCACTGCCAATGGTGTTGCAGAACCTGTATCGACCTTGCAGGTAACATCAGTAATTTCGCCGGTAAACTTCACATCACCATCAGTGGCTGCTGCATGGAGGCTGAATACTGATGAAGAAGCTAATACTGCGATTGCGAGAAGATTCTTTTTCATTAAATAATATTCCTTTGTTACTATTGAAGCGCTTTATTTCAATAAAGCTCTATGTGTATTCGTGCTCTTATATGAGCAACATAAGAATAACCCTGTTAAAAGACTATTCTTAACGCACTCGCTTAAAGCCAGCGTGAAAAGTTAATTTTTTATTGTTGATGAGGTGATTTATCTATGTCAGGGGTAATGAAAAAACGTTTGCCATCTATTACAGCTACGTTTGCCTATTGCTTCGCCGATTACATCATTTTTTGTGAACACAAGATGTCCCTTTCTTGCTGACTTTTGAGTTTGATTTAGCTCTCAATCAAATTAAGATTATTCTAACCATTCATTGCTGACATTGAGTAGCAATGTTTTTTTATCACATATAAAAATTTTTTAACCCCCAGCAGGCTGAGTGACATTGAACCTTAGCCACAACGGGATAACTGGCCTACATTACCTGTCGGCTACTCGTTTTTTTGATACTTTTCCTGAACGACTTTGGATTGAGACTCTCAATGGGTGAGTTGTAGAAAATTATATAGTCTGAACTATGTTTAATTTTGTTTTCTGGACCAGCCGGCTAATTACTTTTTAGGGTTTGTATAGAATATGGGGATTAGTTTACAAGGTCAGTCAGGAAGGTAAAGACAACATTTTTTTATCACATATAAAAGTTATTAATCGGAATGGGAATATACTAATCTGAGCTTTATTAAATTAATTGATTTCATTTCTAAATAATCACGTCTAAAAAGCATAAAAATATCAACCTTGATATCCTTGAGGGTAATAATGGATACTGAATGTAATGTGTTTTTTCCATGATTATCATCAGCTTCGAGAGTTATTCTCTTTTGGTGTTATCAAAGATAAGATGGATTAATGTAATGATCGATGGCCGCAGATTGCCGGAGTAAAATCATGTTTTCACGCTTTTCAACGTTAGGCCGTATCCCCAAAGGCGTTTGGGTTTTGGGGGGCGTCAGCATGCTGATGGATGTATCTTCTGAAATGATCCATAGCCTGCTGCCGTTGTTTATGGCGACAACCTTAGGAGCCAGCGTTGTTGTTATCGGTTTGATTGAAGGTTTGGCTGAAGCGACGGCTTTAATCATCAAAGTATTTTCGGGGGTACTCAGTGATTACCTTGGCAAACGCAAAGGACTGGCCCTATTGGGTTATGGATTGGGGGCGTTGAGCAAGCCTCTGTTTGCTCTTGCCGGTTCGCCTGGGGTTATCCTTGGTGCACGCCTGTTAGACCGCGTGGGAAAGGGGATTCGTGGAGCGCCGCGTGATGCTTTGGTCGCCGATGTGACACCGCCAGAGATCCGTGGTGCTGCCTTTGGGTTACGCCAATCGCTCGACACTATGGGGGCTTTTTTGGGGCCGCTACTGGCCGTTGGGCTGATGCTGCTATGGCACGATGATTTTCGCGCTATTTTCTGGGTCGCGGTGATCCCGGCAGTGTTGGCGGTCGTACTGCTTTTTTGTGGTCTTCAGGAACCCAAATCGCCCATTGAACATAAACGCAGTAACCCTATTCGGCGGGAGAATTTACGGCGGCTGAGTAAAGACTATTGGTGGGTGGTGGGGCTCGGCGCCGTATTTACACTTGCCCGTTTCAGCGAGGCTTTTCTCGTGCTGCGGGCGCAGCAAATGGCTATCCCTTTGGCTCTGATCCCGCTCGTGATGGTTGCAATGAATTTATTGTATGCGTTATCAGCCTATCCTTTTGGGAAACTCTCTGATCGCATGAATCACAGCAGTATGCTGCAATTGGGGTTAGGCGTATTGATTGCCGCAGATATTGTGTTGGCTGTCAGCCATCATTGGGCTGGTATTCTGCTTGGAGTGGCGCTGTGGGGTATTCATATGGGCATGACACAAGGTTTACTGGCGGCCATGATCGCCAAGACCGCACCAGCAGATTTGCGTGGTACCGCCTACGGCATGTTTAATCTGATGAGTGGGGGAGCACTTTTGCTGGCCAGCCTGGGGGCGGGGCTATTATGGGAGGCATGGGGAGCCGCCTCCACATTCTATGCCGGAGCGATTATCTGTGTGATAACGCTGCTGGGCATGCGTTTAGCCCCGCAAAAATAGTCGATTGAGAGATTGCTTTGTCACCCGTGGCGTCATACCGCTCACTCTGTTCTGGTAGCGGTGTGCTTCACTTTATTACTGATAGGCGCAGTCGTTTGGCTGCCCCAACGCAACCTGCGGTGACAGCCATCCCCCCAAGCAGCAATGCGAGGCGATAAAATGCTGCATCGTACCCGAATGCT
Organism: Serratia sp. Ag1; assembly: GCF_000743355.1. GTDB lineage: Bacteria > Pseudomonadota > Gammaproteobacteria > Enterobacterales > Enterobacteriaceae > Chania. The sequence goes on along the minus strand of NZ_JQEI01000009.1, from coordinate 4,637 downwards.
GAAATCAATGGGGTACAGAGCAAAGGGGAAAGGAACTGACCAAGAAATATGGATGTGGTTAAAATTCCGCCACTGAGGCCTCTGTGCCGTTCTGGCACCAGGTTAAGCGCAATGGCGATAAAGTTCGGTGAAACCGTTGCGTAACCTGCACCGATTGCCGCTGTGCCGATAAAAACGAGCCAGGTATTAGCCTCAGACCCTACCAACATGAATCCGCCAGCCATCAGAGCATAACCCAAGGCGTAGCTGCCAACAAAACCGATTGCACGTTTGAGCCGGGCATAGAGCAAGGCGGCACCGCCGCCGGTCAGCATCAAAACACTCAGTGCTGAACCGGTCATTGTGGCGCTGTCATAGCCTTGTGTATTAAAGAAGAAGGGCAGTTGCGTCGGCATGACGAAGAAGATCATATTCGTCATCATTTGCAAAAGTGCCAGCATAAGAATGAGAGGTTTCCAGGTTGGGTGCCCTTGGCTTGCGGCTATTGTGACGCGAGGGGTTGGTTTGCCTGGTTCGGTGATCGCTACCCACATCAGTGGCAGGAAAAATGCTGCCAGGCCGTAGATGGCGAAGGGCAACCGGGGGGAGATTGCCGCAACGTAGCCCGCCAGTGAGATAAACAGAAAGCCACCGAAATTCCGCGCCGATATCTGTAGCGCGACTAAATTGCTACGCTGCTCGCCAGTGAAGTAATCACCAATCAGAGCCGTGGCCGATGTCATGATCAGCGCGACGGCGACCCCCAGGGCCAAACGGCTGGCAAAAATTGCAGGCAGGCTTGGCAGGTAGAGGCCAGCGCTGCCTGTGAGGATAAACAGGATAACGCCGATCAGTAACATCCCGCGCTTGCCAAAACGATCGGCGAATAGGCCCGCCAGCGGGGCACAGAAAATCACGCTCAGAGAGGGGGCTGGTACCAGAAGACGTGTCAGCATTCCCGCATTGGGGGTAGCTGAAAAGGTGGCTTCCAGCCCTGGCAGGGCCGGGCTGATGGTGGCATTTGCCATAACGGTCAAACTCGCCGCCATCAACAGGGCGATGCCTCTCCGATCGCGCCAGACGGCTGTTTTTGGGTGAATGCGCTCTTGTTTCATGCTCTGTTTTCCTCTTGCAAGAATTTGTGTGTTGCTGCATGGTACGAATTCAAGTCAACTTGAGGTCAAGTATGAAAGTTCTGGATATCGGTGAAGTGGCGCAACAATCTGGCGTAACGCCTTCGACACTGCGCTATTACGAAGAGATCGGGTTGATTGCCTCCGTTGGGCGGCACGGTTTGCGGCGGCAGTTTAAGGTGGACGTTCTGTTACGGCTTTCATTGATTGCTCTGGGTAAGTCCGCAGGTTTTTCTCTGGTTGAAATTTCAGGGATGTTCGGCAAAGACGGGCTACCGGATCTGCCGCGCGCGGCACTGCATGCTAAAGCGGATGAGTTGGAACGCCAGATTCGTAATCTGACGGTCTTGCAGAATGCTTTGCGTCATGTGGCCGATTGCCCCGCGCCGTCACATCTTGAGTGCCCGACATTCCAAGGGCTGATTTCGACGGCAAGCCGCCACAACAAGAGCAAAGCAAAATAGAACAGAGGCGCTCGCGATACCCTTTACTGAATGTGCTGCCGCCAATCAACCTGAGGCCGTTTGCTAACGATCATCGGTATTGCCGATAATGGTATCGCTCCTTTCCGTTTTCTAATGCATCACATAACTGAAAAAATCGTTTTCGTAGTGCAACATTCGAAACGGAAAAGGGAAGGCATATGACACACGAGAATTCGAAGATTCTTATCGTTGGCGGTAATTCGGGGATGGGGCTAGCGCTGGCGCAGCGTTGTTTAGACGAGGGAGCTCGGGTGATCATCGTGGGGCGCAATCGGGAAAAGTTAAATCTGGCGCGCAAGAGCCTGCTGGAGCCCCCACGCTTGGAAACAATTCAGGCGGATATTACTGACGAGAGCCAGGTTGTGTCCCTATTTGAGCAGATTGGCGAACTGAACCATATCGTCTGTACCGCTGCCGACATTCAGGGCGCTTACGAATTGTTGTCTTCACTGGATATTCAGGCTGTACAACGGGCGATTGAGAGCAAAGTGTTGGGACCACTGCTGCTGGCGAAATACGGCGCGCCCAGGCTGATGCCCAAAGGCTCCATCACACTGACCTCAGGGATTGCAGCCTATCGCCCTCTGCCGCGAGGGGCGGTGGTTGCAACTATCAATGCCGCCTTGGAAGGGCTGGTACGTGCCTTGGCGGTCGAACTTGCGCCGCTGAGGGTTAATGCCGTCTCACCGGGATGGATTGATACCCCAATATGGAATTTTGTCGCGGGGGATAAGAAAGACGAGACACTGGCCGCGATGGCAAAGCGCCTGCTGGTAGGAAGAGTTGGATGTGCCACTGATATCGCCGAGGCGATAGAGTTTCTCATGAGCAACACCTTCACGACAGGGACGGTGCTGCAGGTTGAAGGGGGGCATCGGCTTATCTGATACTCGCCCATTGCTCCGCTGCTGCAAGCAGCCGTTTCAGGGCTGGAGATTGAACGCGTCGCCGCCGCCAGATCAGGACGAGCGGTGCCGTTCCTATTTGGCCTGGCCAGGGCAGCTCCACGACTTTACCCGCCTCAAGCATTTCTGCCACCGCTATTCTGGGAACCAGCGCATAGCCAGCCCCGGCGGCGACCAGGCGACCAATTGCCGTGATGCTGCCGACTTCGGCAGCAATCACTGGTGGTGGCAGTTTGGCGGTGGCAAAGACTTGAGTAAACAGGTGTCGATAGATGCATCCCTGCTCTGTGGTGATAAAGCGCAGTGCTGGGATGGACTCAAGGCTGATGGTCAAGCTCGCTTTTGCTGATTCGGGAGCCCCAATAAACACCAACGGTTCAGACGAAATCACCCGTTTGTTCAGGCGTTCATCGAGTTCCCCCTTGTCGAAACAGAACGCTGCATCCAACGTGCCGTCGGCGACACCTTGTAATAACTGCCCGCTGCCCGTGATTTTCATCTGTAGACCAAGATCGGGCTGTTGGCGTTGCAAATCAGCCAGCGGCACCGGTAGCCAGAGCGAGCCAATAGTTTCCAGTGCTCCGAGAGTTAAAGACTGCTCGCGGCGATCCGCCGCCAATGCCACTGCCGACTGGGCTTCAGACACCAGCGCGAGAATGTCTTCGGCATACGACTTCAACGCTTCACCTGCTGGTGTCAGACGCAATCCTTGCCGCGTTCGGCTAAATAACTCGAAACCTAATTCAGCTTCCAGCACCTGGAGTTGGTCACTGACGCTCGACTGTGCGAGATGGACCACTTCGGCGGCTCGGGTGACGTTTTGGGTTTGAGCCACGACGAGGAATGTTTTCAGTAATCTGGTGTTCACCGACGATCTCCTAGACCCCATTGATATCATTATCGTGTTTCGTTGTTGATGTTCGATTATTGTGGTCTAACACAACCAGAAAACAAGATATAACGATGACCGATATCACCAAGACTGACCATAGCCCATGGGCTGTTTTTCTGATCTTTCTCCGACTGGGCCTGACTTCCTTCGGTGGCCCGATTGCGCACCTCGGCTACTTTCGCGATGAGTTTGTGACGCGGCGGCAGTGGTTGACTGAACGCAGCTATGCGGATCTGGTCGCCCTGTGCCAATTCCTGCCGGGGCCAGCCAGCAGCCAGGTCGGTATTGCGCTCGGGTTGTCCCGAGCTGGCTATGCCGGGGCATTGGCCGCCTGGCTGGGATTCACATTGCCGTCAGCCATAGTGCTGATCCTGTTGGCATTGGGCATCGCCAGTTACGGTGATGCGATGCCGATTGGGGTGCTGCATGGATTGAAAGTGGTGGCGGTGGCGGTGGTGGCACAAGCCGTATGGGGGATGGCGCGCAATCTCTGCCCAGACGCACCGCGCATCACCATCATGGCAGCAGCGACCTGTTTTGTGCTTTTGGTACCGTCTGCCTGGGGGCCGGTGGGGGTGATCGCCATGGCGGCGATCATTGGTCTGTTGCTGTTCAAACCTCAGCAGGAAGCAGCACAGGATCCCTTGCCGATTGTTATGCGGCACCGGGTTGGCTTGTGCTGGCTGGCACTGTTCTTTGCGCTGCTGATAGGGTTACCACTGTTAACGGCGATGTTCCCGAATCAGACGCTATCAATGGTGGATGCTTTCTACCGGGCCGGATCGCTGGTCTTTGGTGGCGGGCATGTCGTGCTGCCGCTGTTACAAGCCGATGTGGTGCCCTCCGGTTGGGTTAGCAATGATGCATTTCTGGCAGGTTACGGCGCTGCGCAAGCTGTTCCCGGCCCTCTGTTCACTTTTGCGGCGTTTCTCGGGGCTTCGATGAACCAGGTGCCCACAGGCTGGCTTGGTGGCCTGATCTGCCTGTTAGCCATCTTTGCTCCGTCTTTTTTGCTGGTGGTGGGGGCGTTGCCGTTTTGGGAACATTTGCGCCGTAACACTCGTACCCAAGCAGCACTGTCCGGCATCAATGCGGCCGTGGTTGGCCTGTTGCTGTCCGCCCTCTACCAACCGGTTTGGACGAGTGCGATTCATGCGCCGCCAGATTTCGGGTTGGCCCTGGTGGCGCTGGTAGCGCTGATGTTCTGGAAATTACCGCCGTGGCTAGGCTGTGTCCCTTAATT